>NZ_BCTA01000020.1 GCF_001570485.1 Mycolicibacterium novocastrense | reverse complement strand
AACCGTAGAGAAGTCCAATTATTCCTTGCAGGACAGGCACTTTCGCTTATCTACACACCCCCACAGTCAACATTCCACGAAAAATCCGGGCTAGCGCTGGCGGACGAAAGTGCTAGCGCTGACGCAGCAGAATGAATTCGACTGTGCGACTTCCGCCGAACTCGGGCCGCGGGGTCGTCGTCATCTCCACCTGCTTGCGCGCATGCACCGTGATGGGAGTGTGCGGATCGAGCACCGACAGATAGACCCTGTGCTCGGCCAGTGACGTGACCGCGCGCTCGAAGCTGCCGTCGTCGATCACCTCGACGTGCGTTGCCTCCGGCCCGTTCTGAAACAGCCAGCGCGGCGGGTGGGGCAGGCTGTCGTAGGCCTCGACGACGGCCGCGGCGAACTCCATGTGGTCGCGCTGGTTGGGTGCGCCGGGCGACCATTCGCGGCCGCCGTAGATGCTGATCACCACATCGGGCTCCAGTTCGCTGATCGTCTCGACGATCCTGGCCCGCAGTTCCGGGCTGTTGCGAATCTCGCCGTCCGGGAACTCCCAGAACCGCACACCGGCCACGCCGACGACGGCGGCCGACCGCAGCTGCTCGTGCTCCCGCAGCGGGCCGGCCTGTTCGAGCGCCATACCCGCGATGCCGGCTTCACCCCGACTGGCCAGCGCGTAATGGACCCTCCTGCCCTGGGATGTCCATTTCGCCACCGCCGCGGCGCACCCGTATTCGGGGTCGTCGGGATGCGGCACCAATACGAGCGCGGAACGCCAGTCAGAGGGGAACGTGTCAAACACGTCCTCTATGCCACCACACCGTGCACCACGATGGCGGTGGTCTGCTCAACCCAGTCGTCCCCGAGCGGCTCGCCCGGCGACAGCAGCATCCGCAGCAGAGTGGCACCGCCGATCACCTCCACCAGCCGGTCCGGGTCGACATCGGGATAGACCTCGCCCCGCCGAACCGCGTCGGCCACCCGGTTGCGCACCGCCGCGAACACACCGGTGAACCGGTCCATGACGCGGACGTTGAGCTCGTCGTCGGCGACCATGTCGGCGATCAGGCCGGGTAACGCCGCCCGCACGACCGGAGAGGCGAACACGTCTCGGCTGGCGGTGAGCATGGCGCGGATATCGGCGGCGATATCCCCCGGTGGGGTGGCGATCGCAGTCGGCGCGGCGGGGAACGCCGCCTCGTGGACCAGTTCGGCCTTACTCGACCACCGGCGGTAGAGCGCGGTCTTGGTGGTCCCCGCTCGCTCGGCCACCGCCGCGATCGTCAGATTCGAATATCCGATCTCTGCAAGGAGATCCGCCGTCGCGCGCAATATGGCAGCGTCGATGCGTGGATCCCGGGGCCGCCCGGCGCCCGGGGTCTTGTCAACCGATGACGCGTCTGGTTTCATAACGCTACCCACCGTATCGTAATTATCGGCGAAAGAAGAGACTGTGGCCAACGAACCGGCTGTCGAAGACGTCAGCCGCCTCGAACATTCAAGTCGCGACCTGTCCACCCTCCCCGGTGTGATGTCTCGGTGGCTGTCGACCGTTCTGCCGGGCGCGGCGGCGCCGGAGATCACCGTGGAAAGTGGCGTCGACGCCAACGGGATGTCCTCGGAGACGATCATCCTGACGGGACGATGGTCCGCCGACGGGCAGTCGCAGGCCCAGAAGTGGGTGGCCCGGGTGGCGCCCACCACCGAGGACGTTCCGGTCTTCTCGTCCTACCGCATGGACCACCAGTTCGACGTGATCCGGTTGGTGCAGGAGAAGACCGACGTGCCGGTGCCGCAGGTGCGGTGGCTGGAGAACAGCGGCGACGTGCTCGGTACGCCGTTCTTCCTGATGGACTACGTCGACGGTCGGGTCCCCCCCGATGTCATGCCCTACACGTTCGGCGGGAACTGGTTCGCCGACTCCCCCGCCGAACAGCGGCGCGAACTGCAGGACGCCACCGTCGGCGTGATCGCCAAACTGCATTCGATTCCCGAACCCGAGAAGGTGTTCGGATTTCTCGACGACGGATCCGATCGCAATGCGTTGCGGCGCAACCTAAATTGGCTACAGGACTGGTATCAGTTCGCCGTCCCCGACATCGGGCGGTCGTCGCTGGTCGAACGTGCCCTCGACTGGCTGGAGGCCAACTGGCCCGCCGACGCCGCGGGCAACGACCCCGTCCTGATCTGGGGGGACTCGCGCGTCGGCAACGTGCTGTACTCCGGTTACCAGCCGGTGGCCGTGTTGGACTGGGAGATGGCCACACTCGGGCCGCGCGAGATGGACGCGGCGTGGATGATCTTCGCGCACAATGTCTTCCAGGAGTTGGCCGGCCTCGCGGGATTGCCGGGGCTGCCCGACTTCATGCGCGAGGAGGACGTCAAGACCACCTATGCGGCGCTGACCGGGGTCGAACTCGGTGACCTGCACTGGTTCTACGTTTATTCCGGCGTGATCTGGGCGTGTGTGTTCATGCGCACCAGCGCGCGGCGGGTGCGGTTCGGTGAGATCGAACAGCCCGAGGACGTCGAATCGCTGTTCTATCACGGTGCACTGCTGAAACGACTCATTGGAGATGACTCCTGATGCTCGGTCCCACAGACGAATTCCCGATTCACCAGATCCCCCAACCGATCGCGTGGCCGGGATCGTCCGACCGCAACTTCTACGACCGGTCCTACTTCAACGCCCACGACCGCACCGGCGACATCTTCGTGATCACCGGGATCGGCTACTACCCGAACCTCGGCGTGAAGGACGCGTTCGTGTTGGTCAGGAGAGGCGATACCCAGACCGCGGTGCATCTGTCCGACGGCATCGACTCCGACCGGCTCAACCAGCACGTGCTCGGCTACCGCGTCGAGGTCACCGAACCGCTGCACAAGCTGCGCATCGTGCTCGAGGAGACCGACGGCATCGCCGTCGACCTGACCTGGAACGGCCTGTTCGACCCCATCCAGGAGCAGCGCCACGTACTACGCACCGGCACCCGAATCACGTTGGACGCCCAGCGGTTTGCCCAGGTCGGGTCCTGGAGCGGCACGATCGCGATCGACGGTGAAGAGATCACGGTGGACCCGGACGTGTGGATCGGCAGCCGCGACCGGTCATGGGGCATTCGCCCGATCGGTGAGGCCGAGCCCGCCGGCCGACCCGCCGATCCCCCGTTCGAGGGCATGTGGTGGCTGTACGTGCCGATGGCGTTCGACGACTTCGGGATCTGCCTGATCATCCAGGAGGATCCGACCGGGTTCCGCAGCCTCAACGACTGCACCCGGATCTGGCGCGACGGCCGCGTCGAACAACTGGGCTGGCCGCGCGTGAAGATCCACTACACCTCGGGCACCCGAATCCCCTACGGCGCCACCATCGAAGCCACCACCCCGGACGGCTCACCGGTGGTGTTCGAGGTCGAGTCGAAGCTGGGCGTGCCGATCCACATCGGCGGCGGATACGGCGGCGACTCGGACTGGCTGCACGGCGTGTGGAAGGGCGACAAGTTCAGCGAACGCCTCACCTACGACATGACCGATCCTGCGGTCAACGGCCGCGCCATGTTCGGCGTCATCGACCACGTCGGCCGCGCCGAGTGCAAGGAAGGCGGCAAGACCAGCGAGGGTTGGGGCCTATTCGAACACGGTGCGCTCGGCCGCCATGACCCGTCGGGCTTCAAGGACTGGTTGACCGTCGCCGATTGAGGCGGCTGAGCGGATACGCGCCGTCAGGCGGTCACCCGCACCGGTGCCCGCCCGAACACCATCGACTCCTCGATCCGGTCGAGACGGTGGTCGATCGCGTCGAGCACATAGTTGTGCCGGACGTTCCACGGCCGGTGCGTGCCTGACTTCGGCAGCACATGCCCCGCGCGTTGTACGTAGCCGGCGTTGATGTTCCACGCCGGCTTCTCCGCCATGGGCTTGTCCCCGAGGTGCGGGTATGCGTGCGTATAGCCGTGAGAGTCCATGTAGGAGATCAGCTTTGCGAATGCCCGAGCGGTCAGGTCGGCGCGCAACGTCCACGACGCGTTGATGTAGCCGACGCACCAGGCCAGGTTGGGCACGTCCTCGAGCATGTGCTCCTTGTAGACGAACCGGTCCTGCGGTTTGACCTCCTCGCCGTCGATGCTGATCAAAACCCCGCCCAGCGCCTGCAATTGGATGCCCGTCGCGGTGATGATCACGTCGGCGTCGATGCGCTGACCGGACTGCAGCACCACACCGGACGCATCAATGTGGTCGATCCGGTCGGTCACCACGTCGAGGCGGCCCGTGTTGATCGCGTCGTAGAAGTCGTTGTCGAGCATCGCGCACAACCGTTGGTCCCACGGGTCGTAACGCGGCTTGAAGTGCACGTCGACCGGATAGCCCTTGGGCAGATTGCGTTTGGCGTAATTGCGGATGTAGCGCCTGCTGAGTTTGGGCGCCGCCTTGGCGAACGCGTAGATGAACACCGTGAAGATGGTGTTGTAGATGCGCGCACCCCAGTAACCGGCCCGGCCGGGCAGCACCTTGCGCAGCGCCTGCACGATGGGATTGATCCGCGGCCCCGACAGCATGTACGTGGGCGAGCGCTGCAGCATCGTCACGTGGCCGGCCTTCTCGGTCAGCGACGGGATCATGCTGACCGCCGTCGCGCCGCTGCCGATGACCACCATGCGTTTGCCGGTGTAGTCCAGCGACTCCGGCCAATGCTGCGGGTGTACGACCTCGCCGCTGAACTCGTCGAGGCCGGGGAATTCCGGACGGTAGGGCTCGTCGTAGTTGTAATAGCCGGTCCCGAAGAACAGGAAGCGACTGCGGTACGTCTTGGGTGCCCCGTCCTGTTCGGTGTGCACCGTCCACGTGTCGGTGGACGAGTCCCAGTCGGCCGAGAGCACGCGGGTGTTGAACCGGATGTGTTCGTCGATGCCGTGCTTGCGGGCGGTCTGAACCAGGTAGTCGCGGATGTCGGGGCCGTCGGCCACGTTCTCCGGCCGCGTCCAGGGCTCGAACGGGTAGCTCAGCGTGAAGATGTCGCTGTCGGACCGGATGCCCGGATAGCGGTGCAGATCCCAGGTGCCGCCGATGCGGGCCCGCCGCTCGAGCAGCGTGTAGGACGTGTGCGGGTTCTTCTCCTGCAGTCGGTATGCCGCGCCGATCCCCGAGATCCCCGCCCCGATGATCAGCACATCGGTGTAGTCGCCGTTCTGCTCATTGCCACTCATCCGCAACCTCCCTTGGTCCCGCTGAGTACCACCATAGGAGTCAAGCTGCCAGCGCGTCGACGATCTCGGCCAACGCGTCGATGGCGATGGGTCCGGGCTGGTATAGGCAGACGCGGTCGGACGCCCCGGCCACGCGGTCGCGGATGTGGGCGGCGATCTCGGCCGGAGTGCCGCACGCGGCGATGGTGTGCAGAACCTCGTCGTCGATCAGGGTGCCCATCTCCTGCCAGCGGCCCTGTTTGGACAGTGCGTTGAGCTCAGGCTGCAGCTCGCCCCAGCCGTGCACGTCGAGAACCGGGCGGTAGGCCGGGGTGGACCCGTAGAACGCCAGCAGCCGGCGGGTGGCGTCGTGGGCCGCGTCGTGCGTACCGACCGACACGATGATCTCGGGCACCAACGCGAAGTCGTCGAGGGACCGCCCCGCCTCCGACAGGCCGGCGCGCACCTGCGGCATCGTCGCCTCGTGCAGGAATCGCTTCGAGCCGAACGGCATGACCAGCAGGCCGTCGGCGACGGCTGCGGTCGCCCGCGTCAGCCTCGGGCCGAGCGCGCCGAGATAGATCGGCGGTGGGCCGTACGGGTTCGGGCCGGGGTTGAACGTCGGGGTCATCAGCGTGTGCCGGAAGTACTCGCCGCGGAAGTCGAGACGTTCGCCGGTCTCCCACGCGGTGAACACCGCCCGTAACGCCGCGACCATCTCCGTCATGCGGGCGACCGGGCGGTCGAACGCCGCGCCGTATCGCTTCTCGACCTGCGCGCGCACCTGCGTTCCCAGTCCGAGGGTGAAGCGGCCCTCGGCGAGCACCTGATGGTCATAGGCCTGGTGGGCAAGCTGAACAGGGTTGCGCGGAAACGCAATGGCGACGTTGGTCATCAGGTCCAGGCCGCCCACCGTCGACGCCAGCGTCAGCGGCGCGAACACGTCGTGCGGTCCTTCGAAGGTGAACACCCCGCTGGCGCCCGCGTCGCGCAGCAGTCGCGCCCGCTCGATCGCATCGGTTGGGCCGAACAACGCTGTCATGACCTTCACGGCGTGAGAGCCTAATCGCGTGGGGTTGCAAGGCAGTGCCGACGCGGTGGTGGTGGGCGCCGGGTTCGCCGGGTTGGCGGCGGCGCGCGAGTTGGATCGGCTCGGTTATGACGTCGTCGTCCTCGAAGGTCGCGACCGGGTCGGCGGACGGTCCTCCACGGCGACGATCGCCGGTGTTCCCGTCGACCTCGGCGGCACCTTCATCGGACCGACGCAGGACGCCGTCGAAGAACTGGCAGCCGAATTGGGCTGTGCGACAGTGCCCACGTTCAGCGGCGGTAAGAACCTGATCCGGTGGCGGGGCCGGGTCCGCTCGTACCGCAGCACGATTCCCCGGTTGTCGATCATCGAACTGCTCGACGTGTCGCGCATCCAGTGGCGCTTCGAGCGGGCGTGTCGGCGGGTCGCCGTCGAGGCGCCCTGGACCGCCCCGCACGCCCACGCCCTGGACTCCCTGTCGCTCGACGGCTGGCTGAAGTCGGTGCACGCCAGCGCCGGCACACGGGACCTGATGGCGATCATGTCGCGGGTGACGTGGGGTTGTGAGCCCGACGCGGTGTCGATGCTGCACGCCGTGCGCTATGTGCGGGCCGCGGGCGGGCTCGACCGCATGCTCGACGTCGAAGGCGGTGCACAGCAGAGCCGATTCCCGGGCGGCACCCAGCAGATCGCGATCCGGATGGCCGAGGCGCTGGGCTCGCGCGTCGTGCTCGACGCCGCGGTGCGCAGCATCGAACGCCACAGCGACGGCACGCTCACCGTGACATCCGATCGAGGTGCGGTGCGCGCCAAGGCCGTCGTCGTCGCCATCCCTCCCGAACACCGCCAGGCGATCGAGTTCTCACCCGAGCTGCCCGCCGAGTACGGCAAGCTCGCGCAGCACTGGCCCCAAGGCAACCTGAGCAAGGCTTACGCCGCCTACGACAAGCCGTTCTGGCGCGCCAAAGGGCTTTCCGGAGAGGCGCTTTCCGACGAGGGCCCGGTGTTCATCACGTTCGACGTCAGCCCGTCCGACTCGGCCGGCCCCGGCATCCTGCTGGGCTTCGTCGACGCCCGCTCGTTCGACGCGCTGCCGGCCGCGCAGCGTCGGGAGCGGGCGCTTTCGGGTTTCGCGGGGCTGTTCGGCGACGCCGCACTCAGCCCGATCGACTATCTCGACCATTGCTGGGGCGCAGAGGATTTCGCGCCGGGAGGGCCGACGGCGGCCGTGCCACCCGGCTCGTGGACGACGTATGGTCCGTGGCTGCGCAAGCCGATCGACGGGATCTATTGGGCGGGAACCGAAACCGCTGACGCGTGGACGGGTTTCCTCGACGGCGCGGTCCGGTCCGGTCGGCGCGCGGCCGACGAGGTGCACCGCGCGCTCGCGGGTGACTAGGAGCTGATGCGGCGCTCGGCGGTCACCGACTCGACCAGCCCACGCAGGTGCCTGTTCACCTCGTCGGGGCGTTCCAGGATGGCGCAGTGACCGCCGGCCAACTCCACGAAATCGCGCAGGTTGGGCGCCGCCTCGGCGATCCGGCGAGACGACGTCAACGGCAGCAGCCGGTCCTTCTGGCTGCCGATCACCAGCGTCGGCACGACCAGGTTGTGCAGCTCGATGTGCCGGGGACCGAGATGGTCGACGAGCGTACGGGCCCAGCCGCCGCGACCAACCGGCGAGGTCGCGGCGAACAGTTCGTGCACGAACGAGGCGATCGCCGGATCGGCGTCGCGGCCCACCGCCAGCATCGACACGAAGCGCTGATTCGGGCCGTGGATGGCGCGCGGCAGGGGCGCCGCGCCGAACGTCTTCAGAAAGGTCCCCGCGGTGCGGACGCGGACATTGGCCAGCGGCGCGGGCACGGGCAGCAATTTGACGTTGCGCAACAGGTCGCCGGTGGTGGTGTTGATGAGCGCGACGCCGTCGGCGCGTTCGGTCACCCGCTCGGAGTAGCGCTCCGCCCAGGAGGTGATCGCGATGCCACCCATCGAATGGCCGGCGATGACCGCCCGTTCACCGGGGGCCAGCGTCGTTTCCAGCACAGAGTCGAGGTCGGCGGCCAGATGATCGAGGCTGTAGGCGCCGCGGCGGACCGGGACCGCGCTGCGGCCGTGGCCGCGGTGGTCGAACGCGATGACGCGGTAGTCGCGAGACAGGTCGGCGATCTGATGGGCCCACACCCGCAGCGCGCACGTGATGCCGTGCGCCAGCACGATCGGATAGCCGTCCTCGCGACCGAAGACCTCGGCGTGCAGGCGAATGCCGTCCCTCGAGCGCACCTCGACGGCGCGTCCGGACGGGAGGGACTGAGCGGGAGCGAAGGACGAAACCCTCGACCGGCTACGGGGACCACTGGTCATGTGCGCTCCGTTCGAACTCGGCAACGTTGCCGGATAAGTGAGCTTATCTAATAGTGTGCGCTTCCGGCGGCACCCCCCGCCGGGTTTTGGTGACTATCGGTGCAGCGGCGGAGGCTCCGGCGTTCAAGTCGAGTTAAATGGCGGCATGCGCGCGATTCAGATTGCCAGCCTCGACGGACCGCAAGCCGCCAAGATCGTCGAGGTCGACGAGCCCGACGGCGACGGCGCCGTCGTCATCGATGTGCACGCGGCCGGGGTCGCGTTTCCCGATGTGTTGCAGTCGCGCGGGCTCTATCAGTACAAGCCGGAGATGCCTTATACGCCCGGCAGTGAGGTCGCCGGTGTGGTGCGCAGTGCGCCCGACGGCGCACATGTGCAGGCGGGCGATCGCGTCGCGGCGCTGACGATGTTGTGCGGCGCGATGGCCGAGGTCGTCGCCCTGCCCGCCGAACGCGTCTTCAAGCTGCCCGACAACGTCTCCTTCGAGGCCGGCGCGGGGCTGCTCTTCAACGACCTCACGATGCACCACGCGCTGCGCACCCGGGGGCGGCTGGCCGAGGGCGAGACCGTGCTGGTGCACGGGGCGGCGGGCGGTATCGGAACGTCGACGCTGCGGTTGGCCCCGGCATGGGGTGCGTCTCGGGTGATCGCGGTGGTGAGCACCGAGGAGAAGGGCGCGGTGGCCAGGGCGGCGGGCGCGACGGACGTCGTACCGGTCGACGGGTTCAAGGACAAGGTGAAGGAGTTGACCGAGGGCCGCGGTGTGGACATCGTCGTCGACCCGGTCGGCGGGGATCGGTTCACCGACTCGCTGCGTTCGCTGGCCCCGGGGGGACGGCTGTTGGTGGTCGGGTTCACCGGCGGCGAGATTCCCACTGTGAAGGTGAACCGGCTGCTGCTCAACAATGTCGACGCGGTCGGAGTGGGTTGGGGCGCTTGGACTTTCGTTCATCCCAATTACCTCTCCGAGCAGTGGGCCGAACTCGAGCCGCTGCTGGCCTCGGGCAAGGTGTCCGCGCCGCAACCGCAGGTTTTTCCGTTCGAGCGGGCCGCGGACGCGATTGCCGCGCTGGAGGATCGCTCGGCGAAGGGCAAGGTCGTCGTCGCCGTCCGGTAGGCCCTCGCTGACTAGAGGTACGGATCGGCCCAGGCGCTGACGATCCTCGCCGCCCGCGCCGCCTGGTCTTTTCCGGTCAGCAGGTGATCGGCGCCTTCGAGTGAGACGAAGCTGCGCGGGTGACGCGCGGCCTGGAAGATCTCGCTGGCGTTGGCGATGCCGACGGTGTTGTCGGTCGGCGAATGCATCACCAGCAGCGCGCGGCGCAGGGTGTGGATGCGCTCGCGCAGGTCGGCGTCGCGGACGTCTTCGAGGAAGTGCCGCTTGAGCGTCAGCGCCTTGCCGCCGATGCGAAACTGCGCCTCCCCCTCTTCCTCGATGCGCTCGTCGACCGCGTCGTAGATCCGCTCCACGTGCGCGGGCTCGTAGGGCGCCGCGACGGTCGCGACCGCCTTCACGGTCGGGCAGTCGTGGGCGGCGGCGATGACGGCCGAGCCGCCGAAGGAATGCCCGACCAGCAGGCACACCTCGCGGCCTTCGGAGTTCATGAACTCCACGGCGCGCACGGTATCGGCGACCTTGTGCGAGAACGACCCGTCGCTCCAGTCGCCCTCCGAGTCGCCAAGCCCGAGGTTGTCGAACCGCAGCATGCCGATGCCCTCGGCGGCGAGTTGCTTGCAGATCCGGCTGGCCGCCGGCGAGTCCTTGCCGAGCGTGAACCCGTGTGCGAACACACCCCAACCGCGCACGTCACCGTCGGGAACGTCGATCACGCCCGCGAGCGCGGGTCCGCTGGTGCTCGGGAAGCTGACGCGTTCACCCACGCGCGTCATCCTGTCACGCGGCCGACGGGCTCACTGCTGCTGCAGCAGGTCGCGTTTCACCTCGAGCCTGCGCAGCTTGCCCGACGAGGTACGCGGCAACGCGCCCGGCCGGACGAAGACCACCTCGCTGGGCACCACGCCGCATTCGGATGCGACGCGCTCGATGAGGTCGGCGCGGGAGGTCGCCTCGTCGGGTCCTCGGAACTCGGCGACGATCGCGACACCCGGACGGATCGACCGCTCCCCCACGCCGACGGCCACCACGGCGCCTTCGCGCACACCGGCTGCGCCCGCGGCCACCCGCTCGACCTCCGCGGGAAAAATGTTGCGGCCGGCGACGGTGATCAGTTCCTTGGCGCGACCGCACACCACGAGGCTGCCGTCGACGAAGTAGCCCAGATCGCCTGTGGCGAACCAATCGTCTATATTTCAACGGTGCGTCGCCGCGGTATCCCGACATCATCGAGGTCCCGCGGATGTGTATCTCGCCGACCTCGTCGTTGTCGCGCGGTTCTATGCGCACCGACATTCCGGGTATGGGTTCGCCGAGCAGTGCTTGACCGTCGTCGTCGACGATCAGGCCGCGTCCTGGCTCGGGAACCGTGACCGCACAAGTGGATTCGGCCAAGCCGTAAGAGGGCGCGAGGGCACCGGCGGAGAATCCGAAACGGGCCATCTCCTCGGCGAACCGCGCGGTGAGCGCACAGTCGACGGGTTCGCCACCGTTGAGCGCGAACCGCAGGTCAGAAAGGTCGACGTCGGTGACGCGTCGCGAGTACTTGCCGATCAAGCCGTAGGCCATGTTCGGCGCGGCGGTGATCGTGGCCCGACTCTCGGTGAGCCAGTTCAGCCACCGAAACGGCGACGCCTGAAACGCCGCGGTCGGCGCCTGCCACACGTCGATGCCGCCCAGCGCTCCGGCGAGCACGAAGCTCAGGCCCATGTCGTGATACAGCGGCAGCCAGGAACAGCCGACGTCGCCCGCTTTGACCCCGATTCGCGTGTTCAGGCCGTCGAGGTTGGCAAGCACCGCATCCGGCGACAGCTGCACGGCGCGCGGCACGCCCGTCGAACCGGCCGTGCCCTGCAGGATCGCGACGTCGGGCGCCCGGTCGGGCCGCCGGAAGTTCGTCGATTGGGTCAGTGGCGCAACCGAATCCAATTCCTTGACCGTCGGGCCGCTGTCGACGAGTCCGAGTTGCTCCAGTTGCCGCCCCCGGCTGAGCACGTGGCTGACGCCCATGCCCGCGAACCGGGCCACCGTCGAATGCGCCCACTTGTCGGCGTCGGCGCCCCGGACGGGGCCGGGGGCGATCGTCACCGGGACGCCGGCCTGGAAGGCGCCGAGGATGGCCGCGATGAGTTCGACGGTGGGCTCGTTGGCCAGGCCGAGTGCGGCGACCTCCTCGTTGAGCAGCCAGTCGGCGACGTTCTCCGAGCGGGCGTGCACCTCTGGCCAGGGGTGGCGAGCCCAGGTCCCGTCGCCGAAGACGTAGAGGCTGTTGTCGGTGCTGGTCAGCCGCTCGGCAAATGCCGCCGCCAACGTTTTCATGGACACCCTCGCACTGCTTACTCGCTCGAACGAGCGATTTTCGGTCAGGTCAATTCCGTCTAAGCTAACCGAAGACAGTTTGCGAGCGGCGGCCGCCCGGTCAGAGGGTCAGACGGGCTTCCTCACCGTCGGGAGTACTTCAGGTAGAGATAGTCCCGGTGGTTCAGGACGTGGTCCAGCCGAAGCGCGGTCGGCGCGGAAAGCAGACCGTCTCCCCCACCGGGGAGGCGGGCGCCGGCGAGCTTGGGCGCCAACGTCACGCAGATCTCGTCGACGAGGTCGGCGCCCACGAGTTCGTCGAGCAGAGTGGGTCCGCCTTCGCACAAGACCCGACCCATTCCGCGCTGAGCAAGCTCGATGACCATGGCCCTGACATCCACGGTGTCGGTACCGGCGATCAGTAGTTCCCAACGCTTGTCGCGATCCAATCCATGTTCGGATACCGCGCGTGCGCTGGTCACCAGGATCGGACGTTGCGCGGGATCGGCGAGCAGCGAGTCCGGCAGTCGGCCGGATCGGCTCACCACGGCGATCCGGGCGGTGCGCCCGGCCGTAGCTGATGGTTTCACGGGGCCATAGCTCTCGGCGCGCGCCGTCGCGGCGCCGACCAGGACGACATCGGCGAACCCGCGCAGGGCGACCAGCAGTTGTTGGTCGGTGGGATCGGACAGCGGGCCCACCCGCCCGGCGAACGCGGCTGCTCCGTCGGCGCTGAAGATCATGTTGGCGCGCACGCCGACGGGTGCGGCGCGGTAGTAGTCGATCAGCTCATCGAGGCCGGAGACCGCGCGCAGAGGAAGCTCTTCGCTCACGCCTCGTGCCCCGGCTCGATGTCGCGCACGTCGGCGAAGGTCACCCACTCGTCGAGGTCTTGGGGCGGGGCACCGGCGACCGGTTCGAGCAGATGACCGACGTGGTCTCCGACGTCGAACCGGCGCACCACCTCGCCGACGAACCACGCGGCGGCGTCGTCGAGAATCGGCATCTCTTCGGGGCCGGTGTGCCACGCGCACTGACCGAATTTGTCGGTGCGGTCGCCGGTTTCCCCGCCGAACAACTTCGCCAGTTCAAGGTGTTCGCGCGCCACCAGATGGACCGCGAGGTGCGTGGCGGATTGCGCTATCCGGAAAGTCCGGTTGCGCCGGGACAAGCCGACGAGGAAGCGCGGCGGACTAATGCTCGTCTGGCTCGCGAAGCCCACGAGGCAGCCGGACCGCTCGTCGTCGGCATGGGTGGTGACGATGAACATCGGATAGTCCAGCAGCGACACGATGTCTTCGAACGGCGACGCACCCGACTGCGCACTCACAAAGGTCTCCCATCGGCTCTGGTCGAAGCGCACCATGACGGCGAAAAGCCGCGATGATGGTCCGTCGGGCGCTGACGTCGGCTTCTCCCCGACAGAACCTACACCGGCAGTTGCGTGCTCACCGGTCGGCGAGAGAGCCTGGGACGCAGATTGCGTCAGAACCGCACGTGTAGGTCGTTGCTGACGAGTCTGCGGACTCCCCAGAAGTAGGTGATCAGCGGCATCGTGCACCAGAGCACATTGATGAGAACGAACTTCACCCACATCTCCACAGGGGACGACATGCTTTCCAGATTGTTCGCGATCTCGGTGCCGAAGTAGACCGCAGGCAGGGTCACCTCGACGATCATGCCGGCCATGATGAGTGACAGCTGAAAACTGGTGAACCGCCTGCCATTTCGGAAGAACTGAAAAAGGGCGTATGCCTCGAACAGTCCAACGAAGAGAGCGATCCATTCCATGCAGACGATCAGCGGATCACCGGTGAGGTAACGGGCGTCGCCGCCAAGCAGGATGGGCGCCCACATATACGTCCACAGCGCGCCGTTCTCGACGCCCTCGACGATCTGATCGAAGAAGAGCAGCCATGGAAGCTCCCATATGAAGCGAGGGATGAGTGCGATGAAGACCCACACGATCACCATCGCCCCCAGACGGTCGGACCGTGTCCAGTCCCGGCGGTCTCCGACTCGGAGCCAAGGCAACGCAAGCGCCGTCACGAAGCAGCCGACCACGACTACCACCATCACCGTCGAAGCGACGGGCTGCGGGACTCCCGCACGAGTTTCCAGGTACCAGAACACCGGGTGGATCGCGAAGAAGAAGGCGAGAACTCCGAAGAGATTCTTCTGCAGTGAGGAGAATCCGTGCTGTGCAGGTGTCTGTTCTGGCCTGCCGTGTCTGATCACCTCTGTCATGAGCGATGTCCTCCGCATTGAGGTTGTGGCCGACCGGACCGTTCCGGTGACGAATGGAAAAGGGGTGGGGTGCACGGCGCGGTGTCACTGGACGCCGTTTTCATAGCATGCGTGATGTTATAACGGCCGATAGTTTTTGGTCCGGAAAGAGGCGTCAGGAAGTCACCCGCCGACCTCTGCGCGCCACGCACGAATAGGATCGACACGTGCGGTTCCTGTGCCCCACCCCGTCTTCAGAGCACCGTTGGGTCTTGACCGATGGACGTTTTGAGATGCTGACCGCCACATCGACCCGCCATTGACGGCCTAGAACCGCGAATCGATGACGGCCAAAGAACCCCGCGGCGCCATGCCACGACGCAACCGGCGCAGAAGCCAAGAACGCGCGGACCGCACACGCGAATTGGTCATCGAAGAGACCATCAGATGCATTCGCGAAGAAGGCTTTTCCGCGGCCAGCACCCGACACATCATCGAACGAGCCGGCGTCAGCACCGGAGTCGTCCAGTACCATTTCGGCGATCGCGACGGGCTCCTCAACGCCGTCATCGACCATGCCATTTCGACCCTGACCTCTGCAGTCGACGAGCTCGCGGACGAGGTCGAAGGAATTGACGGCCTCGAGGAGCGGATGAAGACGCTCGCGGACGCCGCGTGGAAGGTCTTTCTCGACCCGGCCAGCATGACCGCGATGGAAATACTGATCGCCACGAGGTCGCTTCGATCCAGCCTCGGCGTCGAGCAGCTTGCCGAGCTTCAGCCAGGCCTCGGACGCATCGCTTCACTCATCGGGGCGCCCTCCCCGCACGCCCGCGCGATCGCCGATCTTCTGTGGGCGGCGCCCATCGGGCTCATGGTCGGCCAAATGGTGACAGACGCGCCGCTACCGACGGAGCCGCAACGACAAGCCATGGCGCAGCTGCTGATCGATCACCTACGGGTGAACCATGCCGATGCTGCGTCGCGTCGCGGCCGCACAACCCGGAAGCGGCAACTCGAGGGACCACGTTCCTAAGCTGTTGTGCATCTGCGTATTTCAGCGTGTATCGGCCCACACGTCGGCGCGGTGCACCGGCAGACCGTGGCCCGGTAGCAGGTGCTCGACGGGCAGCGCCCGCATGCGCTGCTCACTGCGTGCCGCCGCGGCGTCGTCGACGGTCTCCGGGGTGAACCACGCGCGCCCGCCGGCACTGAGAACCGCGTCACCGGAGATCAGGGTCCGGCTGTCGGCATGCCAGAACGCGGTCGAGTCGTCGGTGTGGCCGGGCACGTGCAGCACCTCCCAGCTCGTCGCACCGGGTAGTGGCTGACCGTCGGCCAGCGGCTGTGCTCCGCCCAGGGCGTCGCCGACCATCCCCTTGGCTCCGCCGTAACCGGCGATGCGGGCGCCGTCGACAAAGCCGCGCAGCCCGGTCAGGTCCAGCGGCTGGCTGATCAGGGTGGGCCAGATCTGGGCGACCTTGCTCAGCGCAGGGGTCCGAGGCCTCCGCGTGCCGTCGAGGTAGCCGAGAGTGACCTCGGGAAGATGCAGCGCCGCCCCGTACTCGGCGGCCAGTCGCGGCGCCCCGGCAGCGTGGTCGCTGTGGCCGTGGGTGGCCACGACCGCTCCGACGGTGCCTTCGTGGACCAGCAGCGCACCCGCGACGTCGTCGGCGCTGCCGGGCATCCCCGCATCGACCACCACATAGGAATGTTCGCCACAGATCAGGTAGCAGTTGAAGATCCACCGGGAGAGGCGGATGACCCCGATGTCGTCGAGCGGATCAACCACCAACGCCATCGCGGACTCCTTCGTGTGAACTCCAGAGCAGTCTGCGGTGCGGGGTGAGGCGGCGGCAAGCACCCGGCCGCTGAAGCACCGCCCGGGATCGCTGCACCGCTGATTACGATCGCGGCATGAGTGAACACGGGCCTGCCTCTGCCGAAGCGTCGACGTCCATCGCTGCCGACCCAGCCGCGGTCTACGCGCTGATCACCGACCTTCCGACGCTGGGGTCGCTGGCCGAGGAAGCCGACCGGATGGAGTGGCGCAAGGGCGACCGCGTCGCTGTAGGCGCCGTCTTCAGGGGCCACAACAGCAACCGCGGCAAGGAGTGGACCACCACCTGCACCGTGACAGACGCGGAGCCAGGCCGGACGTTTGCCTTCGACGTCAAGAGCTTCGTCATTCCGGTGGCGCATTGGCGCTACGACATCACACCCACCGACAGCGGCTGCACGGTCACCGAACGCACGTGGGACAGGCGGCCGGGGTGGTTCAAGACGGTCGCGGGGATGGCGATCGGCGTACGCGACCGCGACACCGCCAACGCCGAACACATCAAGCTCACGCTGCAGCGTCTCAAGGCGAAGGCCGAAGCGGCCGGCTGAGCGGTGAGAACTCGAGACGCGTTCCAAAAGCCAACGGAAACGGCCCCCGGAGTGTCCTCCGGGGGCCGTTCCACTTTCGTAGCGGGGACAGGATTCGAACCTGCGACCTCTGGGTTATGAGCCAACCGGTTCCGGTCTCGCATGGCGTCGCGGGTCTCATACGTACAGGTCACGATCAACTGCTCGTCTCAACCATCACGGTGCGTCTCACATCATCACGGCCGTTGCACTCCGTTTCGTTCACAAATCCGTTCACAACCTCCGGCATAAATCGCCGCCGGCCACCACGACAACTCAGGCGTTCCTGACCAGTTCGTGGCAGCGGGCGCTGGTCGCAGCGATCCTCCAGGTCGGGTAGGTGGCCAGCGATGCGGGTGGTGCTGGTTTCGAGGTCCTGCCGCGGCGCTGCCGACCGGGCCACCGCGCCACCGCCGTCCCGCCCGACCCTTTCGGTGGCCAGGTGGTGACGCGGTTAGTCGATCAAGCTTCGGCCCGGTGGAGGGATCGAACCGCCGACCGCCGGCGTGTAAAGCTATATCGGTATGTCTAAGGCGTCTGGCACCGTTTGATCGAGTCTCCGAGATCGCTAGCGACACAGCAGCTTTCGTCTTTGTCGTTTCGCCGTGTATCGGCCCGTTGCGCCGCGTCTAGGGCCATTTTTCGGCCTAGCGGTGGTCGGTTCGTTCAAGCGTTCGACCGTGGGGTCCGCTCGGTGTCCACATTCACGGCAACAAGGGCACCGCGGGAGCCGAGCGCGCCACCGTGTGCCTTGAGGAGGCTGAGCGGTATGCGGGCCTATTTTCAGTGGTGGATTTGTCGGACCGCAGCCTTACCCTTGTCGGCACGATGACCGGCGTTCTCGATCTCTCTGACTCCCGTACTCGCCTCGCAGAATCTAAGGCCCAGCACGGCGAGCTGATGAGCGTGTTCCTGGGCTGGATGGAGGGCGGGGGCATTGGCGTCCGAACCATCCGAGACCCGCGATTCGCCATGTACCGCTGGGAGGTCGCGGTGACCACGGAGCCAGCGAAGAACTTATCGCTGATGGCTGGACAGATCATCAACAACGTCCGCTCGGCGCTCGAATATGTTGCCTTCCAGGTCTATTTGGTCGCCGGGGGTGAACCCGACGGCAAGCTAGCGGACAAGGTCGCATTCCCCATCATCAACACTGCCGGGCCATGGAACTCGGTGGTCAAGAAGAAGGTGCCAGGTGTCTGGCCGGAGGCCGCCGATCTGATGAAGGCCGCGCAGCCCTTCGCCCAGGCCGGCGACGATGCCAAAGTCCTCCCAACACTGCGGGGGCTTGGTGGCACCGACAAGCACCGCAACCTCGTACTTTGCGCGACAGCAGCGCGTTCGGCCAACTGGATTTGGCCCACCGGCAAGGGCGTCGGCGTTGACGTATTTCTCTACCGGGCACCAGGCGACGACTTCGACAAAGGGCCGGTGGTTCCAATCCGCCCCGGAACGTCAGTACCGGTGGCCCGAGTATTTGTCTATCCCGAAGGCGTGCCCTACGACGACGCCGCGATGCTGTGGACGTCAGGTATCAGATTCGAGCAGCCAGCTCCGCCCGATGTCGACTTCAGTTTCCGGGCCAACAGCGGCTCCGAGGTCAGCCTGACCACGCTGAGCGACCTGATCGACCACGTAGCGCGCATTGTCGAGAGCTTTGCCGATCTGCCAGGGCCGACGACAACGACGGCGACTGACGTCGGCGCGTAACCCCTCGGGTCGGCGTGCTGGTCAGCAAAACGGAGCCGTGAACGACGAACCGAGGGTAGACCGCCTGGTCCGGTGGACCCGCGACGAGTTGGCATGGGGGCAGGCGAACGCCGAGATTCACAGTCTCGGCGAAGAACTTAAGAACCTGACGCCCGCCGACCCCGAGAGGGGCGATGACGACCTCATCAGCGCGACGGACGAGAAGTTCGCCGACGCGGTGGTCAGGGTCAACGAATACCTCGCCGACCTCCCGCAGGGTGCAGACCCAGCGGCACACGGCTTTCAGCGCGCGTTGTCGATCCCCCTCCGTGGACCGGGCGGAAGCCATGAGTCACTGAGCGATGAGGACGACGACTGACCGGCGCTAAATGCCGCGTGTCATGACTGTCCAGGGCCAACGAATCGGCGCGCCTCGGCGGTCGGCTGTCGGACCACTGCGATCCCGTCGTCACCCGGCAGGCTGTCCTCGAAATACTCCTTGATTAGGGGCAACACCTTTAGCTCAACGATCTCCTTGTCCAGTCCGAATCTGGCGGCCATGTCGTCGGACGTGACGCCGCGATCGTTCTGGTCCCATAGTTCGATTGCAGCTGTGAGGGCAGTTAATTTGTCGGGTGTCGTCATGGTCGTCAGTATGCGCCGGACCCTCCGACAAGGTAGATCGCCGCGTGTTAGCCGGACAGCATGTTTCCGCCTGCACCTCCCAGGGCACCAATGGCCACCTGTTGGAGCGCGCCACTGAGCCAGAGTCCGATCTTCGCGGCGCGGCTCCGTTCTTCGTCCGTGCGCGAGTCATCGGCGGCGACGGCTTCGAACGCAGCGATCAGCCGATCCAATTGGCCCTCGGGAGTGGGCCATTGTCCAGCGATCCGCAGCGCTGCGCTGGTGGGTGGGCCGACCGCGAGGATGCCACCGCCCCATGTGTCCATGCCCTTTTCGAAGAACGGCTCTCGATATAGGGCGCGCAGTGCCCGCTGCACGGTGTCCTCATCGAACTCGCACGCAGCCCCCAGTTCCGCCGCGCTCGGATTGCGGCCCGTGCGGTCGTATATCTCGACGGCTGCCCGCAGGACGGGCAAATCCCGCGTCGTCCATGTGTCGGCGATCATGGGGCGAGTATGCCTCCGCACCCCGACGACGATGGGTATGTGAGCTATCCGCCGACGCGGCGGCGCAGGTACTCGGGAATCGACGTGATCGGGCGGTCGCGCATCCGCCGTTGGCCTCCAGCGGCGACGCGAAGCCCACTGCTGCCCGATCGAGTGCACCAGCACGTCGTGAGCCGCGACGACGACGGCGAGGCTGTCGGGCTGGTGCTGTCCGGCCTGCCAGGTGACCGCCGCCTGTTCGAGGTCGGACAGGTGCCTGGCGATGCGGGCGGTTTCCAGGCCCTGCAGCAGCGCCGGGGAGCGGGCCAGCGCAGTGGGTGGGCCATGACCGGGCGATCTACGCTGCGGGTGTACCGACACGTGTATGACGACGCGCTGGCGTCGGCGGGTGATGCGCTGCCGGGTCGGTCCCGAGGTGTCGGCGACACTCAGCCTCACCTGTCCCGATCAACACCTAGGCTGCCCGACGTGGCAGGCGAACGACGACGTTACGACGAACGCGAGATACTCCGACCATCGGAGAACCTTGAGCGGACGGTGCTCACGGTGATCGGCGGCTGGGAGATGGTGCGCGCACAGGTCAACTTCAACAGCTTCACCGACGCCGGACCGGACGCCGAGTGGGCCGGTTCGGACAAGTTGGCCAAGACGCTGCGAGAGATGGCCATAGCAGCCAGGATTCGACACCCGCACGACGAATGGGCTCGCGTGGCTACCGAGGTGAGCAACGTCCGCCACAAATTCGGGCACATGCTGTACCTCGATGACGTCGAGGGTGAAATTCCGCACCGAACTCTGCATTTCACGCGGCTCGGTCGCGAGGGCGAACAGCGCCGGGGGCGTGGTGACTCGCTCGGCCTTAGGTGGCGCGACGACGAATGGGCGCAACAGTCTCGACATCGCGACTCGGTCACCGAGCAGGAACTGTGGCAGACGCTAGACAAGGAGTATTGGCTGATCCAGGTGCCGCGTGCGGTGCGCCGCCTCGGCGGGATTCTGCAGGAGAGCCCCGACCTACGCGACGACCATCCCATCACCGGGCCAGGCTGGTACAGGCCCTGGCGGCTCCCCGAGTGGGGTGACCGCGAGGACTTAACGGTTGCCGATCTGCGCTTGCCGCCGCCGTGAGCCGTACGCCTAATCGCGGCCTAGTGGGAGGTTCGACAGACGTGAGACCCTGAGCCGGAAACGATTGTTTACCAGGGCCGCCTTGATTCTCCATCGGAGGATCGACTTCATGGATAACGACGTGCACATCAAACCGCTCGCTGAAATGCTTGACGGTGTGACGTATCCCGCGAACATCGACGTGTACGGGCACGGAATTGTGGTGCCCGATGGTGAGCGGCCGCCGGCTGGCCTGGCGATCGTCGCCACGACACGACTGCCCATCTACTCTGAGTTCTCGTTGACACTTGTGGATCGAAACGGAACGTCGCTCAACGAACGGGCGATCCACGCTTTGGACGTACCAGGCGCACATGCGGTCGCGGACTACTACGAGGAGAGTGACGTCCGGTTCTTCCTCCGTGAATCGCTATACCACCTCAACAGCGTCATCAACAACTACGTCAAAGCATGTCGGTTGTTCGACGACTTGCACGGATACTGGGAAGGCCCTCAGAGCGGAAACACGGGCGATTACCGCGTCCTATTTGAGGTCGACGCGTATCTCGGCGCCGCGCGCCGCGTATACGAAGCCATCTCGAAGGTCTTGTGGAAGCACTACAACGACTCACCCGACGGGAAGGGACGCTGGAGCTCCATGCGCAAGACCGCGGCTGCTATTGAGTCGGGCTCGACGAAAGTGCCGGCGCAGATCGCTACACCCGTAGTGAGCAGTTGGAACGCGTACGGCGTGAAGCTCGCGCATTACCGGAACTATGTTGCCCACACCGGCGCCTTGTCTGCAAGTGGCGTCTGTTGGATGAGCCGATTCAGCGGCAGGTGGGGCGCATCGGTTGCGCTGCTGGAAAGCCCGGAAGACAAGAAGCGCGTACCAGTCAGTCCCGATGTGCGCCTTGACGCTCTCGCGTACTGCTACGACGTCGCCACCCACCTGGTGGGACTGTGCGAGGATCTAACCGTGGTACCGGAGATCGCTGAGTACCTTGCCCATCCGCCCGGCTACGGAGGCCGCCCGAAATCCAGCCGGGCCGACATCAGTTGACGTACGGCAAGAGTGGGCCGATTGCCGCGGTCTGGAACCGCCGTCGAATAACCCGCACGTGCGGAATAACCAGCTCACCTACAGCGACGAAGTGCTCGCCGAACACCCGTAAGTCAACACACGGCACGCCTGTCCGGGTTTCGTCGCTGCCCAGTCCTACAGTGATCGACACGCAACACTCGGTCAAGCGATGGAGACCGCGATCAGCACGAAGATTCGCGAGTGGTCCTACTGGACCCGCAACAAGCTGGAGATCCTCACCGGCTACCTGCCGGCGTTCACGACAGCGGTCGGTGGCAGGTCGCCAGAATGTATCTACCTCGACCTCATGGCCGGCCAACCCAAGAACGTCGAACGGCACACCGGCGCCGAGTTCGATGGATCGCCCATCGTCGCCATGAAAACCCAACCGCCGTTCACCCGGCTTCGCTTCGGAGAACTCAATGCCACCCGTGCCGCGGGATTGGACACGCACCTGCGCGAGGCATTCCCTGGGGACGACCGCTACCAAGTTGTCCAGGGAGACTGCAACGAGACCATCGACGGGATACTGGCCGGTCTCGCCGATATCGCGTGGGCGCCCACGTTTGCGTTCGTCGATCAGCAAGCCGCCGAGGTCCACTGGGAGACGATCAACAAGCTCGCCGTGTTCCGGAAGAACAAGCAGGGCTGGAAAACCGAAGTTTGGATCCTGATGTCGCCCACCATGATTATCAAAGGTGTACGCGGCAGGGACGGAATACCGTACGAGCCATATCGAGAGCAGGTCGATCGACTGTACGGCGGCGGTGAATGGCGCCAGATCCTGCGTGCACTCGATCAGCGGAGGACCACCGCCCGTGACTACCGCAAGCAGATGGTCAACCTGATGCGCTGGAAACTCGAACACGAACTCCGGATACAGGATCACGCACCGCATCCCGATGCAGATGCACAACAAGGTCGAGATCTACGACATGGTTTTCGCCACCGATCACGACGCGGGCGACCGCATCATGCGCCACCTTTACAACCAGGCGGCGCTACGCGAGCCCGAGATGATGCGCCAGGCCAAGGATGCCAAGTCGGGACAGTTTGCACTCTTCGACGCCGGCGGCGACGACCAGAACGCCGGCCAAGAGTTGTGGCGCCCAGAGCCATGCTGGGATCCGACAAATGCGGACTGGTGGAGTTACGAGGACTACCTTGACGAGAACCGCTAGACGGCGGTAGGCATTTCGTCCCAGCGCCGCCCGTCGAGCTCGCGGCCGAACGCCTTCGGAGTGCGCCCGCCCCATTGCTTGAAAAAGAATGCGACGCCAGCGTTTTGGCACGCGTCGCGGATTCCACGAACCCATTCCTCGTCGACGCGGCGGTGGTTCGCGCCGGACTCGCCGCCGGCGATCACCCAGTGGATCCCATCGAGATTCAGCCCGTCGAGCGGCCCGATCAGCGGCTCACAAGACAGGAACCGGACGGCCGCGGGAACGTCGCGCAGATGGTCGACCCGAAGCAACGCTTCTGAATTCTCGACGGAGACGCCCATCCACAGATTACTTGGCCACTCGAGACTTTCACCGAGTCGGCGCAGCCGCAGACTGCGTTTGGTGAGCACTTGGTAGGTATGCTGCGGGGTATCACGGCAGACGTCGAACACGTCTCGAATGAAGCTGACCGGAACCCGAGCATGGAAAAGGTCGGACATCGAGTTGACGAATACGACTCGTGGTTGGCGCCATCGGCGAGGCTCATCGAGCGCCTGAGGATGGATGGTGATGCCGAAGCCAGGCCCGGATGTGCGTGGGTCACCGTCGACTTGGTACTTCGGGGATCCCATGGCCTTAAGGCGCTTTGCCAACGTCATGGCATGGCAATGATCGCAACCCGCGGAGATGCGATCACAGCCGGTGACGGGATTCCACGTGGCTTCGGTCCATTCGATCGCCGATCGGTCAGCCATGCTTCACCTCTACGAATCAAGTTGCGTTCACTGTAGGCCACCATGCACGGCCGTCAGGCCAATGCTGACCTCCGTGTTGTCGCGACTCACCGCAACGCTATTCGATTTCGAACGGTATCCGTCGGCTACGACAAGCTGCGAAGCGCTCAGTCGCCGCATCGGCCAGCAGCCCACCATGCGACGACAATGCTGCGGCCGTGCGAGTGCCGGCGCCGTGGCAACTCGTCAGCGTCGACCCGCAGGCCCACTGCCACCCTTCATCTATTGGCCCTCACCTAACGTAACGAGCACCCCTGACAGCAGGTCGCCAACATGACTCGCGATCAATAGGCTCTGGGAGCAGCTTCGCCAAGAAGGCCTCGCCGCCTACACAGCGGCATGGCAGACAATCCCTGCAACCCATATGAATCGGAGGCTGAAAGCGCCATAGCGCGGACTCGGCGCAATGCCCGCCGACAATCGGCTGCGGAGTGATGCTCCTGCGCCCGCCAGTTGCGGGCAACGTCGACGACTTGCCTGCTGGGCCATCACCACAAGCGGGTACCAAACCCGAGGCGCTTTCGGAATTGCGCAATGTCGCTATAGCCGGGAGGTCTGACGGTCGGCGTCCTAATCGGCTTATTCAAAGGATCCTGCTCGGTCGTATAGTGCTCGCACCATTCGAGCCACTTGATCGCCGCGGACCGCTCGTCATCGTCGGCGATGTGCTCGATCTGTTCCGCCATTGCAGCCAAGTAGTTTCGTAGCCTGCCGGCATGTTCCCATGCCTCGAGGCGGGCCATCAGCTGATCCGCAAGCGCCTGTTGCGCATATGCTTCGCGAGCAAGTTCGTCTTCATGCTCGTGTCGCTTCTGCGCTTCAATCTCCACGAGCCGCGCCGCCTCAGTACTTTCCGCGTCGACGAGCGCCCATCGTTCAAACGTGGTCAGGACATCCGGAAGTCGCGCCTCAAGGGAGCGTGTATTCGTATCTGACCATGCAACTTTCGAAGAAAAACGGCTGGACGTGTCCAGGGTAGTAGTGAGCCGGTGCGATGAAACATCGACGCGAGGAGGAATCCTGGGCTGGGAGGACTCGCGCGTTGACTTCTCGAGCTCTGTGCGCGTGGAAGGGCGGGGTACGGCGTCCTGCTTTTGCGCGATCGCGAGTGAGCAGCTGATGGGTTCAATGGTGACGATGAGGCATCCGCCTAGACAACCGGGTTCGGCGATGTGTCCGCGATGCTTCAACTTCGGTTTCCGCACCGTATGGCCGCGGGCTTCAGCTTCACTGGCGAGCGCGTGGAGCAAGCGAAATGCTCGCTGGCGCAGTGCCGCATCGATCGAACTGAGCCAGTCATCACTGTGCAGTGCGGCTACCACCGGATGCCAGCGTGGGTTGCGCTGGGCGGACACTATGTCAGCGGGCGGCTTGGTCCTCCATTCCGACACCGCCGACAGCCGCAGCCTGATACGGAACGGCTTGACGCGTTCGATCATGATTACCTGCTGGCCGTCCGGTGCCATCTGACGTCTATTGATAGCGCCGACCATGGTTCGATAGTTGCGATGGTCGCCGCGGATATCGCGCTCCAGGACGCCGCCCGCGTCAATGATGTCCTGCAAAAGCTTCCGCGTGGGCGCTAACCCATCGGGCGAATTTGACGCTTTTCGCGACATAGGTCGCCCTCTACCTGCCGACGAAGTAGGCAGCCGCTCTACATACCAATGCCCAGTAAGGTGGTCGCGGACGATTCGTGGTCATCAACACCAGCCGACATCGATCTTGATTGGCCTTACACATAGACGGACAATACCGTTCTCGACGTTGCCAGCAAGGTGCAAGGTCGACAATTCACCTTGACGTGGTACGGCCCCAATCGAACCGCCCGCCAACATATTTCATGGATAATCGTTATTATCCATCAAATAGGGCGCCTGCCTGCCAGCACGACCGCACCCTCTGCAATAACGAGAGCTTATGGCGCCGGGGCAGCACTCAGAATGACCACGTCGAGGCGGAAATCAGCCAGGTCGCATTCAGAATCTCGACCGTCCGCGCCACCTAGTACACGGTGGCGGGCGTCGCAAGGGGCGACTCCACCGCCATCCTGATGGCTTCGGCCACTCCCACTACCAGCACTCGGCAGGTGCTGCGCCTCCGTGTCGCCACCTCTGGGTCGATAACCGGTCGGTATCCTGTCGGCAACACCGCCGCGTCACGGCAGGGCTGATGACTCCGATGCCCATGCCCGACGATCTCGCCGCAGCCGTGACCAGCAGGTGAACAATCGGCACGGCGACCGGGAACGCGAAGCTGCTGTCCTGTGACGTGTCAGCTCTCGGTGGTCAGCCGATCCAGTAGTGGCCGTAGATCTTCGGCGAGTAGTGCCATGAGGTACACCGCCGCGACTCTGTGTTGGCGGTCGAGGACCATCGTGGTGGGCACCACGCTGGTCGGATAGTTGCGTCCTAGGGTGATGAGGCTGCGCAGCGAGGGGTCGAAGATGGAGGGATACTGCACATTGCGGTCGGTGACGAAATCGCGTGCAGTGTCGCGGTTGTCGCGTACGTTGATGCCGAGGAATTGCACGCCCCGGTCGCGGTATTCTGCATACACCGTTTCGAGCTCCGGAGTTTCAGTGCGGCACGGCGCACACCAGGAGCCCCACACGTTGATGAGGACCACCTTTCCGGTGAAATGCGACAGACGGATCGGTTCGTCGGTGAACAGGTCGGGTCCGCTCAGATCGCCGATGGTGCCGCGTGTCGCGGGTGGGTCATAGAAGATCGCGGTTTGGCCGCCGGGCGACACGAAGTCGAAGGTGCCGCCTTGGGCGACGGCACCCTCGCCTGTGGTACAGCCGGTGACCGAAGCGGTAGCGACGACAAGGGCTGCCAGGACGGCGACAGTTCGCCTAACGCTAGGCAAGAAGAACTCCTCCCGATGACCATGTTGACGCGGATTCCACCGCCGGTGGTCGTTGCTGCTTAGTCCTCAAAGGCGAGGCCGCTGACCAGGATGAAGATGCCCAAGCCGATCAAAACGATCGGGAAGAGGACGTGGTCCCAGCGTTCGAGGACTTCGGCGATCGGACGACGGGTGGCGACAAATCTGGCGGCGATGACGAGGACCGCAACGAGCACGAGGAAGACGACACAATAGGCCACCACGGCCGCGGAACCCACGCTCAAGAAGACCGGAACGTAAACGCCGATGTTGTCCCCGCCATTGGCGAACGTGACTGCTGCGACGGTCCAGACAGCGACCTTTTTGCCGGCAATCTTGCCATTGTCATCATCGTCGTCGTTCCCACGCCAGGCTCCCCATGCGGCCCACAATCCCAGGACCAAGGGTATGAGCCCAAAGTACGGGATGACCTGGGGGGGAAGGAACGCTCCGGCACCCAGGGTCACGAGCACAGCCGCGCCTAAGATGCCCGCAAATCCTAGGTATTGGCCTGCGGTGATCCGGGCCGTTGTCCCGCGTTGTCCCGCGCCGCGGGCGAAGAACAACGAGAGCACGATGATGTCGTCGATGTTGGTGACGATGAATAGGCCGATTGCGGGTAGGACTGACGACAGGATCATGGGCCTGCCCCCGTGTCTGCGGTGTCGCCTGCCCGCCAACTCCACCCAACGCCGGTGTGGGCGGCGGTCACGACGGCACGCTCACCGGCGCCGCGCGAGTGGGACTGGTTGCTGGGCGCGGCGGGCCAAGGGTGTGGTGCGCCGGGCGCGCACACCGTTGGCGATGACGACGATTTCGGCGAGTTCGTGGACGAGCACCACGGCGGCCAGCCCGAGCGCCGCGTTCGTCGGCGATGGCCGGGTATTCGCCGTGGCCGGCGAGCGCCTTGAGTATTTGCACGATCCGGCTCGGGGGCTCGATCCCGATCACGCCGGCGCGCGCGAGCGCGACCAGCGACTGCGCCTCAATACCGGCACGCCGAACGGAACCTGTGAACATCCCGACCAGACTCAGCTGCGGATCGGGTTGGGGACGATGCGCAGGTAGGGTCGCGGGGCATTCCATCCGTCCGGATAAATCTGCCGGGCCTCGTCGTCGCTGACGGATCCGGCGATGATGACGTCCTCACCTTGGCGCCACTGCGCGGGAGTGGCCACCTTATGCTCGGCGGTGAGCTGCAGCGAGTCGACCACACGCAGGATCTCATCAAAATTGCGTCCGGTCGTCATCGGGTAGACGAGGACCAGTTTGATCTTCTTGTCCGGTCCGATGACGAAGACGTTGCGCAAGGTCGCCATCTCCGCGGGCGTGTGCTTGGTCGGATCCCCGGCGATCTCGGCAGGGAGC
>NZ_BCTA01000019.1 GCF_001570485.1 Mycolicibacterium novocastrense | reverse complement strand
TTCCAAGGCCGATCTGCAACGCATCCAAGACACCCTCAACACTCGGCCCCGACCCACCCTGAACCTCGACACCCCCGCAGACCGCCTCAACGCACTGATCACCCAAGCAGCAGCATGAACCCCGATGTTGCACTCACCACTTGACTTCGGACGGAAAAAATGTGCGGGTAACCCACGTTCGGCGGCGCGCGCCGGAAATCAACCGCGCGGGCGGAACGTCACCATCGGGGGGCGGTCGGCCAGCGACACCGACGACGTCCGCGGCGTGTAGCCCTCGCCGTCGGCGAAGAACTGCGTCAGCCCTACGCCGGAGTCCGGCACCCCGCAGCGTGACAGCAGCGTCGCGATGACCTGACGACTCATGCTGGCCAGCTCGGTCAGCGGACGGTTGCGATGCGTGCGGACACCAAGGTTGACCTGGGCTATCCCGTCGAGGCCGAGGCGGTCGTAGGCGTCGATCAGCAGGCCGATCTCGACCCCGTAGCCCGGCGCGAACGGTACGGACGTCAACAGCTCGCGGGTGCCGGCGTACTCACCGCCCAGCGGTTGCAGGATGCAACTGAGCTCCGGCCGCAATGAGGCGAGAAGCGGCCGGGCCACCAGCTCAGTCACCCGCCCGCCGCCGTTGGCGTCCTCGCTGCCGCTGACCTTCAGGGGCCTGCGGTAGAAGCCCTTGACCAGGTGGACACCGTCGGTGGTGAGCAGCGGTCCGACCAGCTTGGGCACGAACATCGGATCGGGGTCGATCAGGTCCGAGTCGACGAACACCACGACGTCGCCGGTCGTGGCGGCCAGCGAGCGCCACAGCACCTCACCCTTGCCGGGTTGCGGAGTCACCTCCGGCAGCGCCGCCTCGCGGCTGATCACCCGCGCGCCGGCGGCCAGGGCGCGGATCTCGGTGTCGTCGGTCGAGCCGGAGTCCAGCACGATCAGCTCGTCGACCAGCCCGCCGAGCAGCGGGGTGATGGTCTCCACGACGCTGCCGACCGTCTCTTCCTCATTGAGGGCGGGCAAGACGACCGAGACGGTGCGGCCACGTTTGGCCGCCTCGAGGTCGGCGATCGTCCACGTCGGCCGGTTCCAGCTGTGGTCGTTGAGCCACCGCGCGGTGACGACGTCGGTAGCGGGAAGTTCGGGTGTGAGTGTCATGCCAGTCCCCTCACCGTGCGCGTCGGCGGCCGGCCGCCCTGGATCGACGCGACCATCTCCAGAACGCGCCGTGTGGGTCCGACCTCGTGCACCCGGAACATCGCGGCTCCGTCTGCGGCCGCCAAGGCGGTGGCTGCCAGGGTGCCCTCCAGGCGTTCGGTCAAACCCACACCCAGAGTCTCCCCGACGAAATCTTTGTTGCTCAGCGCCATCAGGACGGGCCATCCAGTGTTTACAAGCTCTTTCACATGGCGCAACAAAGTAAGACCGTGGTGAGTGTTCTTGCCGAAATCGTGCGTCGGATCGATCAGGATGGCATCGCGGGTCACCCCCGCCGCGACCGCGCGTTCGGCCGCCGCGGTCACCTCGGCGATCACATCGTCGACGACGCCGCGTTCGGTGATGCCGTAGTTGACGCGGAACGGCCTGGTCCGCGGTTGGGCGCCGCCGGTGTGCGAACACACCAGCCCCGCGCCGAACTCCGCGGCCACCTCCGGTAGCGCCGGGTCGTGGCCCGCCCAGGTGTCGTTGATCAGGTCGGCGCCGGCCGCGCACGCCTGTTTGGCGACCGCCGAACGCCAGGTGTCGACGCTGATCAGCTGGTCGGGATAGGTGCCGCGCAGCCATTCGATGAACGGAACGACGCGCGCAATCTCCTCATCGGTGTCGACGGTGCTGCCGGGGCCCGCCTTGACTCCGCCCACGTCGACGACGTCGGCACCGTCCTCGATCACCCGGTGCGCGGCCGCCTTGGCCGCCTCGTCGGTGAAGGCGGCGCCGCGGTCGTAGAAGGAGTCCGGCGTCCGGTTCACGATCGCCATGATCAGCGCTCGATCAGCGGCGACGGGTCGGCCCAGGAAACGACCTGAGAACCGGCCGGGGTGCGTGGTCACGCCTTCCAGGCTACGGCGGCGCGGTTCGTGCGTGATTTCGATCGGTCAGCGAACGTTTTCACTCACAAGTCGCTAGTTCTTGGGCTTCTTTCCGTCGGCGACCTCTTTGGGGTAGTCGTCGTAGAACTCGACGTAACCCTCGTCGCGCCCGGAGAGCACGTAGATCGGGTCCTCGATCTCCTCGACGTTGAAGCCCTCCTTGCGCAGGTCGACCTTCTGGCTCTTGAACGTCGACGTGTACGCGAGTTCGTCGACCACGCGCACGAATAGCGGCACCGCATAGCCGGGCAACTTGTCGTACGCGGCCTTGGCCAGCGCCTTGCCGTCGAACTTCTCGCCTTCCTTGAGCTGGATCGCGGCCATACCCGCGCGCCCGCCCGCGCCCTCGACCTCGACGCCGAACACCGTGCACTCCTCGACCTGCGGGTCGGCGGACAGCGCCGCCTCCACCTCGGTGGTGGCGACGTTCTCGCCCTTCCACCGGAAGGTGTCGCCGAGCCGGTCGGTGAACGACGCGTGCCCGAACCCCTGCGAGCGCATCAGGTCGCCGGTGTTGAACCACACGTCATCGTCGCGGAAAGCGTTGCGCACCAACTTCTTTTCCGTCTCTTCGCGGTCGGTGTAGCCATCGAAGGGCTGGAAGTTGCTGACCTTGGACAGCAGCAGGCCCGGTTCACCGGTGGGCACCTTCTTGACCCGGCCTTTGTCGTCGCGCAGCGGATCGCCGGTCTCGGGGTCGTATTCGACGAACGCCACCGGCGACGGGCAGATACCGGTGGACTGCGGAATGTTGAAGACGTTGACGAAGGCGGTGTTGCCCTCGCTGGCGCCGTAGAACTCGCACACCCGCTCGATGCCGAACCGCTTGGTGAAATCCTCCCAGATCGCCGGGCGCAGCCCGTTGCCACAGATCACCCGCACCTTGTGCTTGCGGTCGGTGTCCTTGGGCGGCTGGCTGAGCAGGTACGAGCAGATCTCGCCGATGTAGACGAACGCGGTCGCGTCGTAGCGGATCACCTCGTCCCAGAACTTGGAGGCCGAGAACTGCTTGCCGATCGCCAGCGTCGCCCCGGAGTTCAGCACCGACGACAACGCGACCGTCAGCGCGTTGTTGTGATACAGCGGCAGGCAGCAGTACAGCGTGTCCTTGCTGGTCAGCCGCATTCCGAGGCCACCGAACCCGGCGAGCGCCCGCAGCCAGCGGTAATGGGTCATCACGCTGGCCTTCGGCATGCCGGTGGTGCCGGACGTGAAGATGTAGAAAGCATCGTCCTTCGCGAGCACGGCCGCGGTGGTCGGCGGGTTGCCGGTAGGTGCCGACGCGGCCAGGCGTTTGAGGTCATCGATGGTGAGTAGGCCGTCGGTGTCGGCGCCGGACTCGGTGATCGGCTCGACGAAGTCGGTATCGGCCACGACGGCCTTGGCGCCCAGCAGGCCGAAGCTGTGCTTGAGCACGTCGCCTCGCTGGTTGTAGTTGAGCATGCCGGCGACCGCGCCGCATTTGACCGAGGCCAGCATCAGCAGCACCGGCTCCGGGGAGTTGCGCAGCATGATGCCGACGACATCGCCGTGGCCGACGCCGCGGGCAGCCAGAATCGCGGCGTAGCGGTTGACGGTCTCGTTGGCCTCGCGATAGGTGATCTGTTCGTCACCGAACCGGAGGAACACCTTGTCGCCGTAGCGTGCGGCGCGGTCCTGGAACACCTTGCCGATCGAGGTCTTGGCCGAGGGCCGGGCACCGAAACCGGTGACGACGCCGCGCAGGATCGTCGGCAAGTCCGCGATCAGGCCCGGTGCGCGGGCGGCGATGTCCAATAAACCAACGCTGCGGCGAGTCCCCGACTTCTCGGTCATGCGCCTTCGTCCCTCCCTGTTCGTTTGTCGCACACCCTAGTGACCGTGTTCATGTCGGTGGCGCACACGCCGTCATGGCCGACTCGACGTCGACGACGACGACCAGTCGATCCAGTGCCCCCTGCGCGACGTACCCGCTGTCGCGCAAACCGTGCAGCCATGCCAACAGTCCGTCGTAGTGCCCGATGGGGTCGAGCAGCACGACCGGTTTGTCATGCATACCCAAATAGCCCGCTGTCCAGGCCTCGAAGAATTCCTCGAGCGTGCCGATGCCTCCGGGCAGGGCGATGAACGCGTCCGCCCGCCCCTCCATCACTTCCTTGCGTTGACGCATGGTGTCGGTGACGACGAGTTCGTCGGCGTCGACGTCGGCGACCTCGCGATGCACCAGCGCCTTCGGGATGACACCCACGGTGTGGCCCCCGCGCGACCTGGCCGCCGTCGCCAACGCACCCATCGCCGAGACGTTCCCGCCACCGGAGACCAGGCTCCAGCCCCGCTCGGCGATCGCCCGCCCGACTTCTTCCGCAAGCTCGATGAGCTCGGCGTGCGTCGGACCCGACGCGCAGTAGACACACACCGCCCACTGGCGATCGGATTCGCGGGGAGTGGGTTCTGCGGACACGAGCAGACCCTAGCCGCACGACGATCAAGCGGCCCCCGGCCGCGTTGAGGAGTGCGGCCGTCGATTCAGCCGCACGACGATCAAGCGGCCCCCGGCCGCGTTCAGGAGTGCGGCGGTCGTTTTGGCCATAGACTCCGGCGGTGCCGATTGAGTGGGTCACCTCGCCGCCCGGACCGGCACTCGATTCGATCGAAGCCGGTCTGCAGAAGCGTTCCGGCGCTGTGCTGATCGGTCCCGCCGGAGTGGGTAAGACGACGCTGGCGCGAGCGGCGGCCGACCGGCTCGCGGGGGCCTACCACCGCGTCGACTGGGTCACCGCCACCGCGCCCATGGCCGCTGTCCCGTTCGCGGCGGTCAGTCGCCTCATCGACGTCGCCGACACCGGCAAGACCGCAGACGTTCTGCGCGGCGCGCGTGAGACATTGGGCGACGGACGCCTGCTGGTGGTCGACGACGCTCATCTGCTGGACCCGTTGTCGGCGGCACTGATCTACCAGCTCGCGGTCAGTGGGGCGGCCGCGCTGATCGTGACGGTGGCACCGGCCGGGGTGATGGCCGACGGTGTCTCGGCGTTGTGGGACGACGGGCTCGTCGAGCGCATCGACCTCGAGCCGCCGGGTCACGACGACCGTCGGGTGGCCGCTTCGGTCGGCGAGTTCGTCGGCGCGCTACCGGGCCCCGCCCAACGCGTCCTGGAGTACCTGGCCGTCGACGACCCGCTGGCACTCGACGAGCTCGAAGCCTTGGTGGGCCCGGAATCGGTCGAGGCCGCAGCGGCGTCGGGTGCCGTGGTGGTCGAGGACGGCTGGGTGCACCCGGCGCACCCGCTGTTCGCCGACTCGGTTCGCGAGGCGTCGGGCGGTCCGGAGCTGCGCAGGCTGCGCGGTGAACTGGTCGACCGGCTGGCCGGGCGGCCCGGCCGGGGCGCTGTCGACAGGTTGCGCCGCGCGGTGCTGGCGCTCGACAGCGACAGCCCGCAAGGGCCGCCAGAGTTGTCCGCGGCGGCCGCGGAGGCGTTGCGCCTCGGCGATCTGGTGCTCAGCGAACGGCTCGGCCGCGCCGCGCTGCAGGGCGCACCCGACGACCTCCCGACACGGCTGACGCTGGCGTACGCGCTGGCGTGGCAGGGGCGGGGCCGCGACGCGGACGCGGTGCTCGACGGTGTGGACGGCGCCGCGCTGTCCGAGACGGAGTTGATGGCGTGGGCGCTGCCGCGGGCCGCCAATCAGTTCTGGATGCTGTCCGAGCCTGAGCGCGCGACGGCGTTCCTGCGCGCGACGCGCAACCGGGTGTCGTCGCCGGCCGCACGCATCACGCTCGATGCGTTGTCGGCGACGTTCGCGATGAACGCCGGGAGCGTGTCGCGCGCGATGGAGGTGGCCGCCGACGTGCTGTCGTCGCCGGAGGCCGATGACACCGCGGTCGGCTGGGCGGCGGCGGCCGCGGCGCTGAGTTCGGCGCGGACGGGCCGTTTCGCCGATGTCGACGCATTGGCCGAGCGGGCGATGGCCGCCGGACATCCGGGGCTTCTGCGGTTCACCAGCGGATTCGGGCAGACGACGGCGTTGGTGATGGCGGGTGAACTGGACCGGGCCCAGCAGCTTGCCCGGCGGCTCACCGACTTCGCGCAACTGCAACAACCGGGGCGCGCGATCGGTGAGGTGCTGGTGGCCGACGTGCTGATCGCCAAGGGAGAGCTCGAGGAGGCGGTGCGCCTGCTGCGTCGTGCCGCCGCCGCGCTGGCGCCGACCGGCTATTCGTGGGGTCCGTTGGCGTGGATGCTGCTGGCCCAGGCGCTCGGTCAGCTCGGCGCAGGAGTCGAGGCGGGAAAGGCGTTGGCGCGCGCCGAGTCTCGGCACGGGTTGAAGTCGATGTTGTTCGCCCCGGAGTTGGCACTCGCACGGGCGTGGACGATGTGGGCACGCCGCGACGAGCACGGTGCCGTCGCCGCCGCCCGTGAGGCGGTGCGTAATGCGGAGCGCGGTGGGCAGACGGCCGTCGCGCTGCGGTCTCTGGTGGACGCGGTACGGCTCGGCGACATCCGAGCGGTCGACGCGATCGAGCGGATAAGCGTCGAATGTGACTGCGACACAGGGCGGCTGGCGCTGGCACACGCCCGGGCGCTCACCGCGCGGGATGCCGCCGCGCTGGCCGAGGCGTCTCAGGGTTATGCGGCGTGCGGGTGGCACGGTGCCGCCGCGGACGCCGCAGCCCACGCCGAAGCCCACCGCTGAAAATTCGTGTCGGGACGGGCTCTGTCGCGACCCTAGGCTTGATTGGCATGAGCCGATTGTTCGCGCAGACCGACGGGTTGCGGTCATCCGCCTCGCTCCACGACCGGGTCGCGACGGACCTGTCGCACGTGCTCAGCGCGGACGCGCCGGGGCTGGCCGGAGTACAGACCAGCCACGGCCAGATCGCGGCCGGGGTGAGCGCCGCGCTGTCGAACGCGCTCGACGCCCGGGTCGGCACCGTGCAGACCACCGCCGACGTGGGCGAAACGATCTCCGAACTGCTGCGGAAGGCCGCGCAGATGTATGAGGACGGTGATCACGAAGGGGCCGAGACGTTGCGAGCGGCCGCCGAAGCGCTTGACGGTCAACGGGATACGCAAGGGGAAGACGGTCCGGCGGCTAGCGTCGGTGGTGCGGTTGGCGGCGCGCCGGCGAACGGCGCCGTAGGCCCGCCCGGCGGTGATCAGATGGTCGGCCAGATGCTCGGCCAGGTCGGACAGCAGGTCGGGCAGCTGCTCAGCTCGATGACGGCGCCGCTGCTGGGTCTTGCCCAAGGGCTGCAACAGGTTCCGCAGATGGTCGCGCAAGGCGTTCAGCAGGCCGGCCGAAAAGACGAGACCCTTGCGCACGAGGACGGCGGTGACGAGTCCGAACGTACCGGTGAACGAACCGAGGAAGACGCCGAGGAACCGTCCGAGCCGGGTCGTGCCGAACCGAAAGCCGAAGCCGCACCGAGTGGTTCGACGGGCGCGGTTCGCGCTCCCGAGATGCCGACAGGTGCGGAGCCGCCCCGGCCCGCGCAGACACGTCCTCAGGTCGGGTAGCCGCTGAATATTGCACTGAGGGTCGCTGGTCGAGCGCGATCACGACCCTGGACGCAATAACGGGCGCTACAGGTTGCGGGCGACCTCGTCGTCGCCGCGCCGCGCCTCCGGCGGCGTGACGGGGACAGGGGCCGCGCCCGATTCGCCGCCCTGCGGACCGGAGGCGGCGTCCCACGGGCGGTCGTCGGCGCGGTGTAACGGCTGGCGGTCCTCCCGATCGTCGGATTCGCCGGCCTGGGGCCCGGCGTCGTCGCGTGGCTGCGGCGCGCCGGCACCTGGGCTGTGCCCCGCCGGCCCGGCCGTCGCGGCGGCACCACCGCTCGGTGCCGCACCCCCGCCGCCCGCACCGGTGGCGGACGGGCCGCCTGGCGACTGGGCTCCTTGCATGGCCTGTTGCATCAGCGAGCCGAACATTCCGGTCTGCCCGCCGAGGGCTTGGGCGGGCGCTCCGGCCATCTGCCCCATCTGACCGGCCTGCTGCCCCACCTGGCCGAGCATCCCGACGATCTGGCCAACCGACTGAGAGCCGGCGTCGTCGGAGTTCTCATAAGCGGCCTGCGCGGCGACCACCTTTCCCGAGAACGTGTTCTCCTTGGCCGACAGCGCGGCGACGTTCGCGGTCAGCTGGGCGGCCAAGGTAGGCAGCACCGCCGAAATGGTGGCGCTCATCGCGTCCTGTCCCGCCGGGATCATCGGTATCTCGGGCAGCTTGACCGCCGCCGCGTTCCAGCTGATGGCGTCGGGCTTTCTCAGTGGGCTACCCATGCGCGCTCCTCGTCACCAGTCGTCATCGTCGTCATCGTCTAGATCGTGTTCCAGCGGCGCGGGCACGGCCAATCCTGGTGCGGTGCCCCCGCTGGCGCCGCGCTGACCCATCATCGGGGCCGTCCCGCCCATGCCGCCGCCCGCAGCCATCGGGGCGGCCCCGCCGACCGCCGCGGCTCCCGCGGTCGCGCCCTCCGGTGCGGGCGCGGTGCTGACCGGCTTGCTGCCGACGAGGTTGGCCATCTGCGGTGTCTGCAGTGGCGCACCGCCGGAGCCCGGCAACGACGCCGCCCGGACCATGCCGGAGCCGCCGCCGGCGCCGGAGCCGCCGGCGAGCGGATGGTTGGAGAACGACGAGAACGGCAGCCCCGCGGCGCCCAGAGAATCGGCCTTACCGCCCTGACCGAACATCGACGTCAGCTGTTGCAGCGGCTGTGAGAGCTGCTGGCCCAGCTGCTGCGGCACAGCCATCAGCGACTGGCCGATCTGCATCGGCAGCTGTGCGGCCATGGCTCCCATCTGGCCGGCCATCTGCATGGCCTGCTGCGAGCCGTCACCGGCCTGCTTGGCGGCTTCCTCCCCGCTGTCCTGCGCCTCTTTGGCACCGGGCACGGGCGGAGCGCCGAAAAGGGGGATGCTCGGCGGCACGCCGAGGGTGTTGGCGAGTTCGGTGGTGTTGGTCGTGACGTTGGCGATGTTCTGCGACAACCCCATCTTGATCCGGCTCTGCACCAGCTCCTGGGCGTTGGGAAACGGCATCGCCGCGATGCCCTCACACTCGTGCTGAACCTCTTGGGCGATCGTGTTCGCCAGCATCTTGGTCTTCACGACGGTGGCCTCCATCGCGCGCAGCTTGGCCGCGATCGCGGCGGCCTGCGCCGCGTTGGCTTCGTGCCCGCCGATGATGGTGGTGGCCTCCCCCGCCGCGGCGACCGCGCCGACTCCCTCCCAGGAATCGGACAGCTGCATCAGCTGACCCTGCTGTTCGGGCACGACGTTTCCGCTGATCGTGGACGCCAACGCCTCGTATGACGCCGCCGCGGCGGCCAACGTCTCCTCGTCGACGTTCGGCCAGCCCGGGCCGGTCACGGTCTGACCACCGTACGGGCTGGAATCGGGCGCGATGCCCATGGCGCGACCCCCTTGACGACACGCTACGGGTCTCAAACTTACCGTGCCCCCGGTAGCTGCCCGTGCGCCGATTTCGAGCGGCGTGACGCCCGATCAGGGCATCCGCTCCTCGTCGAGATGCCCGCCGGATAGCCGGAGCCGCCGTTGCACGCCGATGTCGGTGAGGAAGCGCTCGTCGTGGCTGACGACGATGAACGCGCCCCGGTACGCGTTCAGCGCCGCCTGAAGCTGCCCGACGCTGACGAGGTCGAGGTTGTTGGTGGGCTCGTCGAGCAGAAGCAACTCGGGTGCCGGTTCGGCGAAAAGCACGCAGGCCAGCGTCGCGCGCAACCGCTCACCGCCGGACAGTGCACCCACCGGGAGCTGGAGGCCGTCGCCCTGAAAGAGAAACTGCGCCAGCAGGTGCATGCGGCGGGTGTGAGAAAGGCCCGGCGCGTATGCGGCGAGGCTCTCGGCGACCGTGTGGTGCGCATCGAGCAGGTCGAGCCGCTGCGACAGATACGCCACGCGGCCGTCACTGCGCTGCACGGTGCCGGCGTCCGGTGCCAGCTCTCCGGCAAGGATGCGCAGCAGCGTCGATTTTCCCGCCCCGTTGCGTCCGGTCAGCGCGATACGCTCGGGCCCACGCACCGACAGGTCGACTTCGTCGAGAAGCAGCGCCTCACCGGTCGAGACGCGTAACCCCTTGGCGTCGAGCACATCCCGGCCGGAAGGCACGTCGGTGTCGGGCAGGTCGAGTACAAGCGCGTCGTCGTCACGCACCGCCCGCTCCGCGTCGTTCAGGCGGGCCCTGGCCTCCGCGACTCGCTCGGCGTTCACGCCGTCGACGTGGCCCGCGGACTCTTGTGCCCGCCGTTTGCGGGCGCCCGCAACGATTTTCGGCAGCCCGGCGTCCTTGAGGTTGCGTGCCGCCGCGCCTGCCCGTCGCGCCGCGCGCTCACGGGCCTGCTGCATTTCGCGCTTCTCGCGCCTGAGCAGCTGTTGAGCGCTGCGGACATTGTTCTCGGCGACGCGCTGCTCGAGACTCACGGCCTCGGTGTATAGCGTGAAATTGCCACCGTAGGAGCGGATCTCGCTGCGGTGCAGCTCGGCGATGCGGTCCATCCGGTCGAGCAGCAGCCGATCGTGGCTGACCACCAGCAGGCAGCCCGCGAAGTCGTCGAGCACATCGTAGAGCCGGTGGCGGGCGTCGACGTCGAGGTTGTTCGTCGGCTCGTCGAGCAGCAATACGTCGGGCCGGTCCAGCAGCTGACCGGCGATGCCGATGCTGATGATCTCCCCACCCGACAGCGTGCCGAGCCGACGGTCGAGCGTGATGTGGCTCAGTCCGAGCCGATCCAGTTGCGCCCGCGTGCGCTCCTCGACGTCCCAGTCGTCGCCGATCGCGGCAAAGACGTCTGGTTCGGCGTTGCCGTCTGCCAGCGCGTCGAGCGCTTCGATGACCGATGCGACACCGAGCAGTTCGGCGACGGTGTGATGCGCGATGTACGGCAGCGTCTGCGGCAGATACCCGAGCCTGCCGTCGATGGTGACCGAACCCGCCGTCGGCGTCAACTCACCGGCGATCAGCTTGAGCAGCGCGCTTTTTCCTTCGCCGTTGGGGGCGACCAGACCGGTTCGCCCGTCGCCGACGGTGAAGGACAACCCGTCGAACAGCGGTGTGTCGTCGGGCCACGCGAAAGACAATTCGGAACAGACGATGGAAGACATGTGAGTGATCGCTTCGTGTTTCGCACGGAAAAAGGGGACGGCCGGATCCGGGCGGCACCCGGAGACGTCAACTCACATGCGTTCAGCGTAGGTGCGCGGTCAAGCGGTTAAATACCGGCGCAACACGTCGGTCGTCGCGGTGATCTTGTCGACGTCGACATGCTCGTCGACACGGTGCGCGAGGTTGGGGTCACCGGGGCCGTAGTTGACCGCGGGAACGCCGAGGGCGGCGAATCGCGACACGTCGGTCCAGCCGTACTTGGCCCGGACCTGCCCGCCCGCGGCAGCCACCAGCGCGGCCGCGGCGGGCTCGGTCAAGCCGGGCAGCGCGCCGGCGGCTGCGTCGGTCAGTTCGATTCTGACGTCGAGGCCGTCGAACACCTCGCGCACGTGGTTCAGCGCCTCGTCGACGCTGCGGTCGGGAGCGAACCGGAAGTTCACCGACACCGAGGCCGCATCGGGGATGACGTTGCCCGCGATACCGCCGTCGACGCGCACGGCGGACAGTCCTTCGCGGTAGGTGCAGCCGTCGATCTCCACGTTGCGGGCCCGATACGACGACAGCCGGTCCAGCACCGCGCCGAGTTTGTGAATCGCGTTGTCGCCCAACCACGACCGCGCCGAGTGGGCACGTGTGCCGCTCGCGCTGATCACCACGCGCAGCGTGCCCTGACAGCCGGCTTCGATATAGCCGTCGGAGGGCTCGCCGAGGATCGCGACGTCGGCCCGCAGCCAGTCGGGCAGTTCGGATTGGATGCGGTTCAGTCCGTTGGCCGACGCCTCGATCTCCTCGCAGTCATACATCACCAGCGTGATGTCGTGCGTCGGCTCGGCGACGGTGGCGGCCAGGTGCAGGAACACCGCATCGCCGGACTTCATGTCCGACGTGCCGCAGCCGTGCAGGACACCGTCGACGAGCCGGCTGGGCAGGTTGTCGGCGACGGGGACGGTGTCGAGGTGGCCGGCGAGCAGCACCCGCGACGGCAGCCCGAGGTTGGTGCGGGCCAGCACCGCGTCGGCGTTGCGGATCACCTCGAGGGAGGTCTGCTCACGCAGCGCGGCCTCGACCTCGTCGGCGATGCGCCGCTCGTGACGCGACTCGCTGGGGATGTCCACCAGCGCGGCGGTCAGCGCGATCGGATCACCGTGCAAATCGAGGCTCACAACGCTGACGTTAGTCTTTACCGCGTGACTTCTGCTGCAGGTATTGGGCTGGCGACGATCGCCGCCGACGGATCGGTCCTCGACACATGGTTCCCGGCACCCGAAATCGGGGCCGACGGCCCGTCGGGCACGGTGCGGCTGTCGGTGGCCGAGGTGCCCGAGGAGCTGGGCGTGCTGACCGGTCGCGACGAGGCTCGCGGTGTCGACATCGTGGCGGTCCGGACGGTGATCTCGTCGCTGGACGAGAAGGCCGCCGACGCCTATGACGGCTATCTGCGGTTGCACCTGCTCTCGCACCGGCTCGTCGCGCCGCACGGCCTGAACGCCGACGGCCTCTTCGGCGTGCTGACCAACGTCGTGTGGACCAACCACGGGCCGTGCGCGGTCGCCGGTTTCGAGACTGTGCGGGCGCGCCTGCGCGCACGGGGGCCGGTGGCCGTCTACGGCGTCGACAAGTTCCCGCGGATGGTCGACTACGTGCTGCCGACCGGCGTGCGCATCGCCGACGCCGATCGGGTTCGGCTCGGCGCGCACCTGGCCGAGGGCACGACCGTCATGCATGAGGGCTTCGTCAACTTCAACGCGGGCACGTTGGGCAGTTCGATGGTCGAGGGCCGGATCTCGGCGGGCGTGGTCGTCGACGACGGCACGGATCTCGGCGGTGGCGCGTCGATCATGGGGACGCTCTCGGGCGGCGGCAAGGAAGTGATCTCGGTGGGCAAGCGGTGCCTGCTGGGCGCCAATGCAGGGATCGGGATCTCGCTGGGCGACGACTGTGTGGTCGAGGCGGGTTTGTATGTCACGGCGGGCACCAAGGTGCAGACCGCCGACGGAAAGACCGTCAAGGCACGCGAGCTGTCGGGCGCCGACAATCTGCTGTTCCGGCGCAATTCGCTGTCGGGCGCCGTCGAGGTGGTCAAGCGCGACGGCACCGGCATCACGCTGAACGAGGCGCTGCACCAGAACTGAGGTACCTTCTCTGGCGCGAGCGCCCGCGTCTGTACGGCGACACACCGGCGTGCGCGTACATTTCTCGGTCGCTCGCGCTCAATCCGCCGCGGCGTTGGGCTTGAGCGGAGGACAGCGCCCGTCGACGACAGCCAACTCGAAGTGCCAGATCTCGTTGGCGTAGACCTGACACAGGCCGAACCTTCGGCCGTTGGCGATGAGCCACTTGTCCGCCTCGACGGGCCCGATGTCGACGGCTTCGCCCGTCACGTGCTTCGACTTCTCCGGTGAGGCCACGAATTCCCTTGTGGCTTGGACACTTCCGTACCTGACGACGCCGTCGTCGAACAGCCGCTCCTGAAAACCCTTCGATCGCCAACCGGACGTGATGCGCATCTTTATGCCGTCGGCCTCGGCTCTGCGCGCCGCCTTCTGCACCGCCTCGCGCAGCGCCGGGTCGAGCCACTTCACGATCGGGTGCTCGGCGTCGAACGGGCTGACCGTCTGGCCGTCGGGCAGCCAGCCGCCGACGGTGTCCTGCGCGGCGGGCCCGATACTCAGCGGTTCCTGGCCGACCACGGGAGCCGGGGGCGGCGGCTGCGGCGGTGCGCCACAGGCGGCGATTGCGCACACTGACGCCGCCACGAGCGTGCGCAAGATGCTGAGATTTCGCGGCGTGTCGTGTGCAGACCCGCACTCTCGCGTCACAGGGGCGCACGCTCGCGTCACAGGAGCGGGGGCGGTCAAGCGTCGGCGGCCAGGATGCAGAATTCGTTGCCCTCCGGATCGGCCAGCACGACCCAGCTGTCGTCGCCCTGGCCGATGTCGACGTGCCGCGCGCCGAGGCCCACGACCCGCTCGACTTCGGCCCGCTGATCGTCGGGGCGGAAGTCGAAGTGGATGCGGTTCTTGACGACCTTGTCGTCGGGCACCGCGAGGAACAGCCAGTTCGGGCCCGCGCCGGGCGGCGCGTGCAGCACGACGTCACCGTCGTCGTCGACGTCGTGGGGCCAGCCCAGCACCTGCGACCACCACCGGCCCAGCGCGGAGGCGTCGTGGGCGTCGATGCAGATCTCGTCGAACTCGAGTGTCACCGCGCCAACTCCTTCTTGAGCACCTTGCCCATCGCGTTGCGCGGCAACGAGTCCACCAGCCGCACCTCGCGGGGCCGCTTGTGTACCGAAAGCTGTTCGGCCACATACTCGATGAGCTCCTCGGGGGTGGCGTCACCGACGACGAACGCGACGATGCGCTGGCCGAGGTCCTCATCGGGCACACCGACGACCGCGACTTCCCGCACGCCGGGATGTCCGAGCAGCGCGGCCTCGATCTCGCCCGCACCCACCCGGAAGCCTCCGGTCTTGATCAGGTCGACGGATTCTCGTCCGACGATGCGGTGCATACCGTCGGCGTCGATCACCGCGACGTCGCCCGTGCGATACCAGCCGTCGGCGTCGAGCACTTCGGCGGTCGCATCGGGTCGGTTGAGGTAACCGTCGAACAATGTCTCACCCCGAACATGAAGCTGCCCAATGGTTTCGCCGTCGTGTGGCACCGCGCCACCGTGCTCGTCGACCAGACGGGTCTCGATACCACTCAGCGGCAGGCCCACCCACCCGGGCCTGCGCTCACCGTCGGCGCGGGTGCTGATCGTGATCAAGGACTCCGTCGAGCCGTAACGTTCGATGGGCCGGTGCCCGGTCCGTTCGACCAACTTGTCGAACACCGGCACCGGCAGCGGGGCGCTACCCGACACCAGCATCCGCGCCGACGCCAGCGCCGCTGCCGCCTCCGCGTCGTCGGCCACCCGCGACCACACCGTCGGCACCCCGAAATACAGCGATCCGCCGGCCGCCGCGTAGTTCTGTGGACTGGGTTTTCCCGTGTGCACGAACCGGTTTCCGATGCGCAGGGATCCGAGCAGGCCGAGGATCAACCCGTGCACGTGATACAGCGGCAGGCCGTGCACCAGGATGTCATCGGACGTCCACTGCCACGCCTCGGCGAGCGCATCGATGTCGGCGGTGATCGCGCGGCGGCTGACGATGACACCCTTGGGCGGGCCGGTCGTGCCGGAGGTGTAGATGACCAGCGCCGGCGACTCGGCCGGCGGTTCGGCGTAGCGGTGCCACGAGCGTGCGTGCAGCCGCACCGGCACGTGCTGCAGCCCGTCGGTCTCCGCCGGCTTCTCCCCCAGCCACGCTTGGGCAGCGGAGTCACCCAGGATGTGCCTGCGCTCGGCGGCGCCGACATCGGCGGGCACCGGGACGACGGGCACACCGGCGATCAGGCAACCCGTCACCGCCAGCACGGTCTGAACGGTCGGGGTGGCCAACACGGCGACTCGGTGCGCTCCGGCGACACGTTCGGCCACCGACGTCGCGGCGCCCAGCAGATCGCTGCGCGACAGCTGCGCCCCATCGATGCGGACCGCGTCCTCGATGTCGGCACCACCGGCGACCGCGGCGGGGTTGAGCGAAGACAGCAGCATAAGCAGCGAGGTTACCCATATCGGCTCGGCGATACTGGGCGCGTGACCCACATTGAGCGGCTGGCCTCGCGCGAGGTCTACCGGAACAACTGGATGGCGCTGCGTGAGGACGACATCCGCCGACCCGACGGCAGCGACGGGATCTACGCGGTCGTGGACAAGCCGACGTATGCCCTGGTGATCGCGCGTGACGGCGACCGGTTCCGGCTGGTCGAGCAGTACCGCTATCCGCTGGGGCTACGGCGCTGGGAGTTTCCGCAGGGCACCGCACCGGACCAGAAGGACCTCGCGCCCGCCGACCTGGCGGCGCGCGAACTGCGCGAGGAGACGGGTCTGCGCGCGTCGGAGCTGGTGCGACTGGGATTGCTGGACGTGGCGCCGGGCATGAGCAGCCAGCGCGGCTGGGTGTTCCTGGCGACGGGCATCACCGAGGGTGAGCACGACCGCGAGCACGAGGAACAGGACATGCACAGCGAATGGTTCACCCGCAGCGAGGTCGAGCAGATGATGCGCGACGGGGTGATCACCGACGCGCAGTCGATCGCGGCGTGGACGCTGTTGGTGCTGTCGGGGCGGTAACGGATGCGGTGCCGATCGACTTCGAACCGCGAGCCCTGCTGGTTCGTGTAACAAGTAGGAGCGATCGGAGGAGGTGACACGATGACCGCAATCTACGGGATGATGGCGATGATGCCGTTGGTGTTCGGCGGCGCCGGCTACTTCCTCGTGTCCTCCGCCGGCTGCGGCGAGACCCGCAACCACCCACCGCGGTGACCGACCGGTGCGGGTGATCGGCGCGAGCCCGCGGATCGAGACCATTCCGTGACGGTGTCGTAGCCTTCGGCAAACCGTGTCGCGAGGGGTTGGGCGAATTGGGCTCAGTAGTGTTCACGACATGTCCGCCCGTGCCCTGAGCAGTGCGCTGTTGGGGCTGACATGTGCTGCGGCCGGGAGCCTTTCGATACTGCCGACGGCCGGCGCAGCGAACCCGGCGTGGAACGGGCGCTACGAGATCGTCACCTATGCGTCGGACAAGATGGGCACCAGTATCGCCGCCGCTCAATCCGAACCCGACTTCAGCGCGCAGTACGTCCTGGCGACCGACTGCTCGGCGGGACTGTGCGTCGCAACCGTCGTGTCGGGGCCCGCGCCGAGCAATCCCACCATCCCGCAACCGGTCCGGTACACGTGGGACGGGGCGCGATGGCAGTACGCCTACAACTGGCAGTGGGAGTGTTTCCGCGGTGACGGCGTTCCCAGCGAGTACGCACCGGCCCGGTCACGCGTGTTCTACGCCCCCGACATCGACGGACAGCTGTTCGGGACCTGGCAGACCGAAATCATGGGCGGGGCATGCCGCGGGACGGTCGTGATGCCGGTCGCCGCCCGTCCCGTCGGTTCGCCCGGTATCCCAGTCGGCGTGGCACTTTAAGCACCGCGACGTTCGGCCAGCGCCCGCAGGAAGAACATCAGGTTGGCGGGCCGCTCTGCGAGTCTGCGCACGAAGTACCCGTACCACTGGACGCCGAACGGCACGTACACCCGCACATGGTTGCCCGCATCGGCCAACCTGCGCTGCTCGGCATCACGGATGCCGTACAGCATCTGGTATTCGAAATCGTCTCGGCCGCGACCGCTCTCGGTGGCCAGCGCGGGTACGGCCGCGATGACGGCCGGGTCGTGCGAGGCCACCATCGGGTAGGTGTCCCCAGCCATCAGCACCCGAAGGCAGCGCAGGTAGGAGTCGGTGATGTCGTCGCGGTCTCGGTAGGCCACCGACATCGGTTCGTGGTAAGCCCCTTTGCACAGGCGGATTCGCGCAGCGCCCGATGCCGCGAACTCCCGGCAGTCGGCGTGCGTGCGCTTGAGATGTGCCTGCAAAACCGTTCCGAGCCAGCCGAACTCGGTGCGCAGATCGCGCACGATCGACAGGGTCGAATCGGTGGTGGTGTGGTCCTCGGCGTCCACCGTCACCCACACCCCGATGCGCTGCGCCCGTTCACAGATGGTGTGGGCGTTCTCGAGTGCGATCTTCTCACCGTCGCGGGCCAACGCCTGCCCCAGCGCCGACAACTTCAACGAGACCTCCAGCGGTCGCACGATGGCCGGTTCCTCGTCGCGCCGCGCGAGTCCGTCGAGCAGCGTCAGATACGCGTGCACATTCTCGGTCGCGGCGTCGGCATCGGTCACGTCCTCACCGAGGTGGTCGATCGACACGAGGCGACCCGAGTCGCGCAACCGCACAACCGCATCGAGCGCATCGTCCACGCTCTCCCCCGGTACGAACCGGTGGACGACATCCCGTGTCAGCGGAAACCGCTCGGCGGTTCTTCGCAGACCGTCCCTTCGGCCGGCGGCCATGATCGCCGGTCGCGCGACGCGTGCGAAGACCTCCATCACTGCGCCATGTGTGGATAGTTGTGGTCCGTCGGAGGCACCAGGGTTTCCTTGATCGACCGCGCCGACGTCCAGCGCAACAGGTTCAGCGCCGACCCGGCCTTGTCGTTGGTACCCGACGCCCGCGACCCGCCGAAGGGCTGCTGCCCGACCACGGCGCTGGTCGGCTTGTCGTTGATGTAGAAGTTGCCCGCGGCGTGGCGCAGCCGCCGTTGGGCCTGCAGCACCGCCGAGCGGTCGTCGGCGATGACCGCACCGGTCAACGCGTACGTCGCGCCGGTGTCGACGACGTCGAGGATGCGGTCGTATTCGTCGTCCGGGTAGACGTGAACCGCGAGGATCGGCCCGAAATACTCGGTGCGGAAGGACTCGTCGGTCGGGTCGTCAGACAGCAGCACGGTCGGGCGGACGAAATAACCTTCCGTGTCGTCGTATTCACCACCAACGGCGATGGTCACGTGCGCGGTCTTGGCTCTCTCGATCGCCTTGACGTTCTTGGTGAACGCCCGGTCGTCGATCAGCGCACCACCGAAGTTGCTCAGGTCGGTCACGTCTCCGTAGCGCAATTCCTCTGTCGCCGAGAGAAAATCGTCACCCATCTGCTGCCACACCGAACGCGCGATGAATGCCCGCGACGCCGCCGAGCACTTCTGGCCCTGATAGTCGAACGCGCCGCGGATCAGCGCGGTGCGCAGCACGTCGGGTTGCGCGCTGGCGTGGGCGACGACGAAGTCCTTGCCGCCCGTCTCGCCGACCAGGCGCGGGTAGCCGTGGTAGCGGTCGATGTTGTTGCCCACCTCGCGCCACAGATGCTGGAACGTCGTGGTCGACCCGGTGAAGTGGATGCCGGCCAGCCGTGGATCCGACAACGCCACCTCCGAGACCGCCACGCCGTCCCCGGTGAGCAGGTTGATGACCCCGGGCGGCAGACCGGCCTGCTCCAGCAGCTGCATCGTGAGGTAGGCCGCGAAGGTCTGGGTGGGCGAAGGCTTCCAGATCACGGTGTTGCCCATCAGCGCAGGTGCCGTGGGCAGGTTGCCTGCTATCGCGGTGAAGTTGAACGGGGTTATCGCGTAGATGAACCCGTCGAGCGGCCGGTAGTCGGTGCGGTTCCAGACCCCGCGCACGCTGATCGGTTGTTGCGCAAGGATCTTTCGTGCGAACGAGACGTTGAACCGCCAGAAGTCGACGAGCTCGCAGGCCGCGTCGATCTCGGCCTGATACGCCGACTTGGATTGCCCGAGCATGGTGGCCGCGCAGAGCTTTTCGCGCCACGGGCCGGCGAGGAGGTCGGCGGCCCTCAGCAATACCGCGGCCCGTTCGTCGAACGGGGTGGCCTCCCATTGCGCCTTGGCGGCCGTCGCGGCCTCGATGGCGGCGACGGCGTCGGCGTGGGTGGCGTTGGTGAGGGTGCCCAGCCGTCCGGCAGGGTCGGTGTGACGGTGCGGCTGCACCACGTCGATGCGGTTGCCGTCGCCCATCCGGTGCCGGCCGCCGATCACGTGCGGCAGATCGACGGGGTCGGCGGCGACGGAGGTCAGTGCCTCGATGAGCCGGGTCCGTTCACCCGAGCCCGGCGCGTAATCGTGAACCGGCTCGTTCGCCGGCAGCGGCACGTCGGTGATGGCATCCATGACGGAATGATGCTCGGCCACGACACGTGATCCGATGGCTGATCCGACAATGCTGTCGCCGATCTATAGTCGGATCAGACAAAGGGGCATGTCATGGAGTCTCGGACCGCCGGCCTCGGGCTCGGCCAGCTACTGCTGGCGTTGGACCGAACCATGGTGACGCTTGTCGAGGCGCCGCGCGGCCTGGACATGCCCGTCGCCTCGGTCGCGCTGGTCGACGCCGATGATGTACGGCTGGGCCTGGCCGTCGGACCCGGTTCGGCGGACCTGTTCTTCCTGCTCGGTGTCGACGACGTGGATGCGGTGCGCTGGCTCGAGCGGCAGTTCTCGGGCACCGGCCGGGTGCCCACGGCGATCTTCGTCAAGGAACCGTCGCCCGCCGCGGTGGAGCGGGCGGTCGCGCTGGGCACCGCGGTGGTCGCCGTCGAACCCCAGGCCCGCTGGGAGTCCCTGTACAAGTTGGTGAACCATGCGTTCGACCATCACGGCGACCATGGCGACCCGCACCACGATCCGGGCACCGACCTGTTCGGGTTGGCCCAGTCGATGGCCGACCGCACCCGCGGCATGATCAGCATCGAAGACGAAGACTCCCATGTGCTGGCGTATTCGGCGTCCAGCGACGAGGCCGACGAACTACGAAGGCTGACCATCCTCGGCCGCGCCGGCCCGCCCGAGCACCTGGCCTGGCTCGCCCAGTGGGGGATCTTCGACGCCCTGCGTTCGGGCACCGACGTCGTGCGCGTCGACCAACGACCGGAGTTGGGGCTGCGACCACGCCTGGCCGTCGGCATCCACCTTCCCGATGCGAAAGCCGGCCGATTCGCCGGAACGGTTTGGCTGCAACAGGGTTCGGCTCCGCTGGCCGATGATGTCGAGGAGGTGCTGCGTGGCGGGGCCGTATTGGCGGCACGAATCATGTCGCGACTGTCGGCCTCGCCGTCCACACACACCAGACACGTGCAGGAGCTGCTCGGGCTGTCCGGCGACTCGGTCGACGTCGCGGCCGTCGCACGCGAACTCGGTATCGAAGTCGAGGCACGAAGTGCACTCATCGGGTTCGTCGATCCCGCCGGAACCACGCCGGCGAACGTGATCTCCCTGAGCGCCAGCGCTTTTCGGCCCGATGCGCAGGTCACGTCGAGCAGTGGGCGAGTCTATGTCCTGCTGCCCAAGATCGGTGCGCCGTCGTCGGTGATGTCCTGGGTGCGCGGTGTCGTGGCGACACTCGATCGCGAACTGGGGCTGTCGCTGCGGGCCGTCGTCGCCGCCCCGCTCGCCGGGCTGGCGGCCACCGCGACCGCGCGCGCCGAGGTGGACCGCGTCTTCGACAGTGCACAGCGCCATCCCGGGGCGATCGGGCACGTCGCGTCGCTCGATGACGCGCGTACCACCGTGCTCCTCGACGAGATCGTGTCCCGGATCGGTCAACGCCTCGTCGACCCTCGGATACGTCAACTGCGCGAACAGGATCCGGTGCTCGCCGAAACGCTGGGGGCCTACCTCGACGGGTTCGGCGACATCACCGCGGTCGCCCAGCGGTTGCACGTGCATCCGAACACGGTGCGCTACCGCATCCGTCGCGTTGAGAAGCTGTTGTCGACGTCGCTGAACGACCCCGACGACCGGCTGGTGCTCGCACTCGGCTTACGCGCGACGGAGTCCTAGGCCGTAAGGCGCTGTGCCGCAGCGGAAATACGCTCGTCGGTCGCGGTCAGCGCGATCCGCACGTGCTTGGTCCCGCGGGCGCCGTAGAACTCGCCGGGAGCGACGAGGATGCCGCGCTGGGCCAGCCAGGCGGCGGTGTCACGGCAAGGTTCACCGCGCGTCGCCCACAGATACAACCCGGCCTCGGAGTCTTCGACGGTCAAGCCGGCCGAACGCACGGCGGGAAGCAGGATCTCGCGCCGTTTCTGGTAGCGGGCCCGTTGCTCGCGTTCGTGCTCGTCGTCGTCGAGCGCGGCGACCATCGCGCCCTGCACCGGCGTCGGCACCATCATTCCGGCGTGCTTGCGAACGGCCAGCAGCTCCGAGACGATGCTCGGGTCTCCCGCGACGAAGCCGGCCCGGTATCCGGCCAGCGACGACGTCTTCGAGAGCGAATGTACGGCCAGCAGCCCGGTGTGGTCCCCGTCGCAGACCGACGGATGCAGCACCGACAGCGGTTGGGCGTCCCAGCCCAGCCCGAGGTAGCACTCGTCGGAGGCGACCAGGACGCCGCGCTCCCGCGCCCAGCCGACCACCTTGCGCAGATGGTCGACGCCGAGCACCTTGCCCGTCGGGTTGCTCGGCGAGTTCAAATACACCAGGGCCGGGTTCTGCGGACCGAGCTGTGTCAGGGAATCGGCTCGCACGATCCGCGCGCCCGCCAGCCGCGCACCGACGTCGTAGGTGGGATACGCCAGTTCGGGCGCGACCACAGCGTCGTCGGGACCCAGCCCCAACAACGTCGGCAGCCAGGCGATGAGCTCCTTGGTTCCGATCACCGGCAGCACGGCGTCGGGCGAGAGGTCCGTGATGCCGTAGCGGCGCGCCAGCGCGTTCACGGCGGCCTCCCGCAGCGCGGCCGTGCCGGCGGTGGTCGGGTAGCCGGGCGAGGCACTGGCCGCCGCGAGCGCATCGCGGATGGCCGGTGCCACCGGGTCCACCGGGGTGCCTACCGAAAGGTCCACGATGCCGTCCGGGTGTGCGCGCGCCAGCGCGGTCACATCGGCCAGGGTGTCCCAGGGAAACGCCGGCAGCGACGCGCTACGAGGCTGACGCGCCGCTCGGCTGCGCTGCACGGGCGGCTGCACACTGCGCCCTGCGTGAGTCGTTATCAGTCCTCACCTTGCGGCGGCATGCTCTTGACCGGCTCCGGGTCGTTGTCGGTCTGACCCACCTTCGACGCGCCACCGGGCGAACCCAGCTCGTTGAAGAAGTCGGCGTTGATCTGCGTGTAGCTGCTCCACTGATCGGGCACGTCATCTTCGTAGTAGATGGCCTCGACGGGGCACACCGGTTCGCAGGCACCGCAGTCCACGCACTCATCCGGGTGGATGTAGAGCATGCGAGCGCCCTCGTAGATGCAGTCGACTGGGCATTCCTCGATACACGCCTTGTCTTTGACGTCGACACAAGGTTCGGCAATGACGTACGTCACCGTGTTCTCCTCAAGGTCTCCTCGATCTCCTGTCCGGTGGGCTGCCGTACGGGGTGGGCATCCAAGGTCAGCCGCAAGTATCCGTGGTCGATACTTGGACGGTCGTCTCAGTGTGCCCTAACTTCACGCGCATCCCTGTAAGGGTTGCGCGTGGTTACTGATACTAAACGTCGCACATACAACTGCCTAGCGGACACCCCTCACTGCCCACCCACCTTTGACGACGGTGCGTGTTTGTTGCCGACATGCCGCCGTTCAGCAGCCTTTTGCGCACGCTCACTGCGGCTCGGCCTTGCTATACCTGCGTGATGGAACGTTGCGCCCCGCCCGTCGACCCGACCGCCGTCCTCCATGTCCGACAACTGACGGCCGCCGAGGTCGACGCCGTACGCGCCACCAAGCGCGTCTTCAAGGAGAGTGCGTGGGACGAATGGCGCACCACGCAACCGCTCGGCTTCGAGGGGCCGAACCAGCAGTTCGAAGTCCAGGCCGATTTCGCGACCGACCTGGTTTCTGTGCCGGGCGTGGTCGCCTGGTTCGTGCCCCGCGCCGGGCGCTATGCGCGCGCGGCCGTCCTCCACGACTATTTGTGGCGGTTTCCAGAACGCACGGGATGTGACCGTCGCACCGCCGACTATCGCTTCCGCCTCCAGATGCAGCGTGACGGCGTGAGCCTGCTGCGGCGCTGGATCATCTGGGCGACGGTGCGACTGTCCGCGATCCTGCAGGGCAAGGGGGGCGCCGGCTGGTGGAAGGACGTGCCGGGTGCGGTTCTGCTGGTGCTGCTGGTCGCGGCGCCGATCGTCGTCCTGCCCGCCCTCGCGATACTGGTCTCGACGGTGGTGTTCTGGCTTCTCGAGTCGGCCATCGCGGTGGTGGTGCCCGACGAGGCACCCCCACCGCTGCAGTTCAAGACCTGACGGGTCAGGCCTGCTTGAGGGCCTCGATCTCGAGGGTGACGGTCACTTTGTCACCGACAACCGCGCCGCCGGTCTCGAGCGGCATGTCGATGTCGATCCCGAAGTCTCTGCGGTTCAGCACAACTGAGCCCTCGAAGCCTGCGACCTCGCCCTGTCCCGCGCCGGGGTTGACACCGTTGAACTCGACTTCCAGGGTGATCGGTTTGGTGACGCCCTTGAGTGTGAAGTCGCCATCGACGAGGTAGGTGTCACCGTTGGGCCGCACACCGGTCGAGGTGAAGGTGGCGATCGGATACTTGGCGGTGTCAAAAAAGTCGCCCGACTTGAGGTGGCCGTCGCGTTGCTCGTTGCGGGTGTTGACAGAGTCGACCTTGATTTCGGCGGTGACCGAGGGGGTCCCGTCTTCGGCGACCGTGATCGCACCGCTGAAGTCGTCGAACGTACCGCGCACCTTGCTCACCATCATGTGGCGTACGGAGAACCCCACGGTCGAGTGCACGGGGTCGATGGCCCAGGTGCCGACAGAAAGGGGGGTCTTGACTGCTGTGGTCATATTCGTTGCTCCTTCGTTTCGTTTTGGCCTTCATAGGCGTAAGCGGACTACAGTCCGTATTTATTCCCCTAGCCCCTCTCCAGCCGCGAGCGACCGCCGAATACCACGGAAACGCGGCGTGTCGGGGATCAGACGCGGTCGCTCGCGGCCTGGAAGCTCGCGGCCTGGAAGCTCGCGCGGGAATGAGGGCTAGGCGGCGAGGGGGGCGTACGTCGTGGAACGCTGGCGCGCCGGGCGGCCAATACCCTCGGCGATCGAGACGAGTTCCTCGACGGTCTTGTAGGAACCGAACTCCGAACCGGCCATCCGCGAGATCGTCTCCTCCATCAGCGTGCCGCCGAGGTCGTTGGCGCCGCCGGTGAGCATCACCTGGGTGCGCTCGACGCCGAGTTTGACCCAGCTGGTCTGGATGTTGGAGATCCGGCCGTGCAGCATGATTCGCGCGAGCGCGTGCACGGCGCGGTTGTCTCTGTGCGTCGGGCCCGGCCGCGCACCGCCCGCCAGGTACAGCGGCGAGCTCTGATGCACGAATGGCAGCGGCACGAACTCCGTGAAACCGCCCGTACGATCCTGGATTTCGCGCAACACCCGTAGGTGGCCGACCCAGTGCCGCGGCTGGTCGACGTGGCCGTACATCATCGTCGAACTGGATCGCAGCCCGACCTCGTGGGCGGTGGTCACCACCTCGATCCACATCGATGTCGGCAGCTTGCCCTTCGTCAGCACCCAACGCACTTCGTCGTCGAGAATCTCGGCCGCGGTGCCCGGGATGCTGCCCAGCCCCGCCTCGCGCAACGACGTCAACCACTCGCGGATCGACAGCCCGCTGCGGGTGACGCCGTTAGCGATCTCCATCGGCGAGAACGCGTGTACGTGCATCGACGGCACCCGCTTACGCACCGCGCGCACCAGATCGGCGTATCCGGTGACGGGCAGTTCGGGGTCGATACCGCCCTGCATGCACACCTCGGTCGCGCCCGCGACGTGCGCCTCCCACGCCCGGTCGGCGACCTCGTCCACCGACAGCGAGTACGCGTCGGCGTCGCCCTTGCGCTGCGCGAAGGCGCAGAACCGGCAGCCGGTGTAGCAGATGTTGGTGAAGTTGATGTTGCGGTTGACGACGAACGTGACGTCCTCGCCGACGGCGTCGCGACGCAACGAATCGGCAAGCGCGGCAACGGCATCCAATGCGGGACCGTCGGCGCACGCCAGCGCCAGGTACTCGTCGTCCGACAGCCCGGCTGGATCGCGCTCGGCGGCGCGCAACGCCGCCAGCACGTCGGTGTCGATGCGTTCGGGCGCCCTGGCCGCGAGTTCGGAGATCTTCTCGCGGATCGACTCCCAGTCACCGAATGCGCTATCGAGGTCGCTGCGGGTCTCGGTGAGCCGGCCGGCATCATCGATTGCGGAGTGAAGATCGGTGCGGCCCAACGACTCCGACGCCTCATCGGGCTCCTGCCACGGGCGCCCGACAGGGTTGACATCCAGCGCGAAACCGGTGTCGGGGTCGGCCAGCGCGTCGACGTGGCCCCGCACCCGCGGGTCGATCCACGCCGCACCCGCCTGGACGTACTGCGGCTGCGCGGTGAGCCGCTGCACCAGGTCGTATCCGGCGTCGGCGGTCACCGCGGCCAACTCGTCGAGCGCAGGCCACGGACGTTCGGGGTTGACGTGGTCGGGGGTCAGCGGCGAGACACCGCCCCAGTCGTCGACCCCGGCCCCGACCAGGGCCAGGCACTCGTTGCGCGACACCAGGTTCGGCGGCGCCTGAACCCGCATCTTGGGCCCCAGCACCAGCCGGGTGACGGCGATGGTCGCCAGGAAGTCCTCGAACTCCGCATCGGGCGACGAGGCCATCGCGGTGTGGTCCTTGGCCCGGAAGTTCTGCACGATCACTTCCTGAACGTGGCCGAACTCCTTGTGTGACCGGCGAATAGCGTGGATGGTCTCGGCCCGCTCGACAAGCGTCTCCCCGATCCCGACCAGCAGGCCCGTGGTGAACGGGATCGACAACCGGCCCGCGTCGGCCAGCGTCCGCAGCCGAACTTCGGGGTCCTTGTCCGGGCTTCCGTAATGAGCGGCACCGCGCGTCTCATACAGCCGCCGCGAGGTGGTCTCGAGCATCATCCCCATCGACGGCGCGACCGGCTTGAGCCGGGACAACTCCGACCAACTCATCACGCCGGGGTTCAGATGCGGAAGCAGCCCGGTCTCTTCGAGGACGCGGATCGCCATCGCGCGCACATAGTCCAGCGTCGAGTCATACCCTCGCTCGTCGAGCCACTGACGGGCTTCGTCCCACCGTGCCTCCGGGCGGTCACCAAGCGTGAACAACGCTTCCTTACAACCCATTTGCGCCCCGCGCCGCGCGACGTCGAGGATCTCGTCGGGCTCCATGTACATGCCCTTGCCCTGCGCACGCAGCCGGCCCGGAACGGTGACGAACGTGCAGTAGTGGCAGGTGTCGCGGCACAGATGCGTGACGGGGATGAACACCTTGCGCGAGTAGCTGACCGGGAGCCGTCCCGAGGGCCCGCGCCGCCCCGCCGCCTCGAGTCCGGCATCACGCACCCGTGAGGCGCTGGCGCACAGGTCGGCGAGGTCGTCGCCGCGGGCGGTCATCGCGATCGCGGCTTCCTCGACGTTGAGCGCCACCCCGTCGCGTGCGCGGCGCAGCACCCGCCGCAGAGCCGCAGGACTGGGCTGATCGGGTTTCGGTGGTATCGCCGGGCTGGGCAGATCGGCGCCGTGCTGGGGGTTCAGAGCCACTCCCGTATAACCCCGCGCTCGTTGAGGATCATCCGCACGTCTCACTTTCTGAAACATCGGCGCCTGACATATCGGCAACAGTAGTCCGCACGGTGGTATCGGCGGCACGCTGCCGTCGGATCGGCGGACGGCAGCAAACTCGCGTCGCCATTTGATTACGCGTGAGCAAATATCGGCGTAGCTTGCTGTAGGTCGGGGCTTTGGAGGACGAAATGAAGCGCTCTGCCCACTCGATGTTGACGATGGCCGTGGTCACCCTGGCGGTGAGCGCTCTCGTGATCGCCCCCGTACGCCCCGCTCCGCCGCCCGAACCGGCGGCCACCGTCCGACTGGTGGCGTCCGTGCAACCCGCGCCGATGGCGATACGAACCGGGCCCTCAGTCCCGGCTCTCGAGCTGCCCGAGTTGCTGATCTGGTGGCTGGAACGAATCGTTGTCCCGCCGAGTGCCGGCGCGTCGTTCCCTGCTCCCGATTTCCCGGACGTCGTCGGCGGCAATTCGATCGACAGCGCGATCAAGAACGTCTACAACGCAATCGAACCGTGGGTGGAATGGGGCTTCGACGTGGCCGCATACGCCGTCGGCTGGATCCCCTACGTCGGCTGGCTCGCCCCGCAGATCGAGATCTTCTACAACTTCGGCGAACGCATCGTTCGCAGCATCACGTTCAACATCGCCGACTGGCTCGGCGGGAACATCAGCTTCTGGGATGGGCTGGTCCGCGTTGCGGTCGACACCATCAATTCGTTCATTTTCCTCGCCAACGACCAGCTGGCCTTCTGGCTCCCGCCCCTCCCGCCGATCCCGCCCATCGGCCCGTTCGCGGCCGAGGCCGCCGAAGCCGGGATCCAGCTTTCCGCGCTGAACGAATCGACCCTGCGCGCGGAAACAGAGGGCGACCTCGACGACGGCGCCACGGAAGTCGACGAGACGCTCACCCAGCGTCAGGGCATCGTCCAACAGGGCGTCAGCGAATTCGAGGGTGAGGTCGTCGGCGAACTCTCCGATATCGACGGGGCGCAGATCGAACAGGTGCCGGGGACCGAAAAGCTCGAATTCGAGCCGAACGCGGACGGACTCATCGAGGGGGCCGAACGCGAACTCGAACTCGATGATGGGCTCGATGGTGAGAAGGAGTTGACGACCACCACCACGACGGACACCACGGTCACCGTGACAACGGGCGCCGCAACCGTTCAGGCGCAGGGTGAGGTCCGCGCGTCGGCGATCGCCACACCAACCGGCGCATCGAATGAGCAGAAGCCTGACGGGTCGCTTCCCCCGGATCCGGCAAATGACCTCGAGGAGCTGTCACCCCAGGCGCCATCGACGCAGGCGCCGTCCTCGAATGACGCAGGCGACGATCCGAACCCGCAGGCCGATTCGAATCAAGACTCGGCCGGCACGACGTAGCTCAGGTCTTCTTCACGGCCGCCCGCAGCACCGCCGCGGGCGGCAGCGTGCCGAGCACGATGAGCAACAAGGCCGCGTACTCCATCACGCCAGCCCCGCCGAAGATCAGATCGTCTCCCGGCCCACCCAGCGTCATCAGCGCGACCGTCACCAACCAGGTCCACAACGGGAGGGCCGCGATCCGCGGCGACGAGGTCCAGTGCAGCGCGGCCCACACCAGCGCGGCGTTGACCAGGCCGGCGATCAGCGCGCTGATCGGAAACGGGGTGGACCCCAGGCGGAGCGGAAGGAACATGGCCGAAGCGATGGCGCAGAGCACGCCGTCGATGGCCAGCAACGTCAGGACCGCCACGCTTCGAGGCGTGGTGGCAGAAGTGAGAGAGCTCAGGTCGGGATGCTGTCCAGCATGCCGGTCAGGGAACCGATCACCCACTGCAGGCTGTCGAACCGGTCCTGCCAGTGCTGCAGGTTGGGATCCAGATCTGGGTCCATGTGCCGTCCCTTCGTCGCGCCGCCGACTGCGGGCGAGCTTACTCCTTGCAGGCGCCGCTAATGAAGGTCCAGTCCGGCGAGTAGGTCGATTTCCCATCCTCGAGCATCGCGTTCACCGGCCGTTCCCGCTGCCAGGATGTAGTGCTCAGCCGCGCCGATCGGTAACGCGATGTTGTTGGACAGCGCAAACGAGCGGCCGTCCGGCGCGACGCTGATCTGCGTGGCGTGCGCGCGCATCGCCGCGACCTTGGCACCCAACTGTGCGGGGTCGTCGATCACCGCGTCGATCTCGTCGTCGGGATAGCCGAACGGCACCTCGTCCGCGGTCACCCGGGTCCACTGGGCGGGTGCGTCGTCGATTCCCGCGAGCCCCTCGGCGATCGCGTCCTTGGACACCACCGCCCAGTAGACCTTCGGCACCGTCCACGGTTCACCCGGAAAGTCCGTACCTTCGGCGGCCGCCACGGCGGCCATCGTCACCTCGTGCGTGTGGATGTGGTCGGGATGCCCGTAACCACCCTGCGGGTCGTAGGTGACCACGACGTGCGGGCGCAGTTCGCGGATGACCTCGACCAGCGCGCCGACCGACTCGGCGGGATCGGCGTCGATGAACCTCTGATGGTGGCGCCGCGGAGTGCCCGCCATCCCCGAGTCGCGCCAGCGCCCGGCCCCGCCGAGGTACTCCGGTTCGTCGATGCCCAGGGCGTTCAGGGCCGCGGTCAGCTCGCCGATGCGGTACCCGCCGAGCTGATCGGCCTCGTCCACGGCCAGGTGCGCCCACCGCTCGCCGATCACCTCACCCTCCTCGCCGAGCGTGCACGTCACCACGCGCACCCGCGCACCGCGGGCGACATAGTGGGCGATCGTGGCGCCGGTGGTCAGCGTCTCGTCGTCGGGATGGGCGTGCACGAACAACAGCCGCGCACCGGTGTCAACAGCATCGCGTTCCATTCGCACCAGCTTGCCTGCCGGCTGGCATACATTCACGAGGTGTCCCGGCGCACCGTGGAGTTCGGTTGCGCGATCGTCATCATCGGCCTGCTGGCAGGCGTCGCGGGTGCAGCCACGACGCTGCTGCTACACGGCGTCGAACACCTCACCTACCACTACTCGTTCGGCACCCTGCTGACCGCTGTCGGCGGAAGCAGCGCCATCCGGCGCGCCGCAGGCCCGATGATCGGCGGGGCGCTGGCCGGTTGCGGATGGTGGCTGTTGCGGCGGCACACCGAGATCCCGTCACTGTCCTCGGCGATCAGCGAACCTCGCAGACTGCCCCGTCTGCCGTTGTGCATTGACGCCACACTTCAGGTGGTGCTCGTCGGGTCGGGCGCATCGCTGGGGCGCGAGAGTGCACCCCGCCAAATCGCCGCTGCCCTGGGCGATTTCGGGACCACGCGCCTTGCTCTGACGGCCCGCGATCGCGAGATCCTGCTCTCCTGTGCCGCGGGCGCCGGGCTGGGCGCGGTGTACAGCGTGCCGTTGGGCGGAGCTCTTTTCACCGCGAGCATCCTGCTCAGGACCTGGCATCCGCGCGCGGTCGGGGCGGCGCTGATCACGTCGAGCCTCGCCGTGGCGGTGGCGGCTCCGGTCACCCATCTCGAGCATCCGTTGACGTGGCCCGATTTCGAGTTGTCGCCGCTGTTCGCGTTCCTGGCCGTGGCCATCTCGCCGCTGGCCGCCGCTGTCGGCCTGGCGTTCGACCGCGTCATGACCGCCGCCCGTCCGCGGATCCAGATGCGCTCATGGACGCTGATCCCCGCGATCGCCGGGGCCGGCCTGCTGACGGGCGTGTGTTCGATCTGGTGGCCCGAATTGCCGGGCAACGGCAGAAGCATCCTCACGGTCAGCGTCAACAGCGGGCTCACCCTCGGCGCGGCCGCCATGATCCTGCTACTGAAGCCGCTTCTCACCGCGGTGTTCCTGCGCGCAGGCGCGGTCGGTGGCCTGATCACTCCCGCGTTGGCGACGGGTGCGGCCGCCGGGTCGCTCGTCGCGTTGGCGCTGAATCAGTGGGCGGGCACCGACATCGCCGTCTCGGCCTTGTCGCTGACGTGCGCGGCAGGCGTGCTGGCGATCACCCAGCGGGCGCCGGCCTTCGCGGCGTTGTTCGTGTGGGAGCTCGCACATCCGCCGTACTGGCTCCTGGTGGTGTTCGCGATCGCGGCGTTCGCGTCACACGGCCTGCGCAGGCTGCGAGACAAGCGGCTCGCTGGTTGAGCCGCTACTGCTTGGTCTTCACCCATTGGCCGGCGTCGCCGACGATGCCGACGGGCACCGCCCCGGACAGGCTGACGTTCTGGACACTGGGCCCGGACGCCACGATCGTGGTGTCCTGCAGGATCGGCAGCACCGTCGCCATGTTCCACAGGCGCGGTTCGACGGCCGTGATGACGTCGGCGATGTCTTCGGTGCCGTCGAGCGCGGCGTCGATCTTCGGCTGAATGCTGCGATCACAGATCCCGGTGATGTTGCTGGGCGCCTGGACCAGTTCGTCGGGTTCGGGGTCGGGTTGCGGGCTCGGTGTCGTCGCGGTGGGGGTGGGCCGCGTCGTACCCGGCGTCGGGGTGGCGGCAGCCGTCGTCCTGGGGCCCGGTTGGGCCGTCGCCACCGGCGTCGCCTCCAGCGCCCGGCAGCCATAGCGCGACGCGAGCGAGGTGGCCAGATCCCCGCCCGCCTGATTCCAGCCCACCACCGCGTCGACCCGGTTGTTGGGCAACGCATCGTCGTACAGCACGACTGGGTCGAGTGCTGACACCGATGCCGCGATGCCGACGTTGCGCAGTTGGTCGGCCGCGGTGTTGGCCACGGCCACCGACGTCGGGTCGTTGGCCGCCACCCCGATCACCAACGTCAACGGCTCGCCGTCCTTGGTGATGCGTCCGCGGTCGCCGTCCGGCGGTGGGTTCCCGGGGGTGGGCGGCGCACTGGTCACGACCGGTTCCAGCTCGTACCCCGCGTCGGCCAGCAACCCGAGGGCGTCCTCCTTGGCCATCGCGGGCGGTGCCGTGGGGACGTACCCGGGATCCGACGGCGAGCGCACCTGAGCCTGTGCCAACGTCACCGTGTTGTCGTCACCTGCGCCCACTGCGGCGAGAAGATCGACGTCGAGCAACCCCAGGATCGCCTTGCGCACTTGCGAATCCCGCAGCGCGGGCTGCTGGGCCCGCAGACTCAACCGCATCACGCGCGGCGTCACGATCCGCGCGGTGCGCACATCGGGGATCGCCGAGAGTTGGGCGAACACGGCCGACCCGCCGTGCACCTGGGCGACCTGCGTGTCGCCGTTGCGGATCGAATCGGCCAGCGCCGCCGAGTCACCACCCCGCCGGAACAACACCTGATCGGGCTTCGCCGGAGGCCCCCAATACCGGTCGTTGCGGGCCAGCAGGATCTCGTCGCGCTGGGGATCGATGTTCTCGACGCGGAACTGACCGCCCGTCACCGGCAGGGCCCGCGCCAGGCCCGCGGCGAATCCGCCCGGCACGTCCTTGACGATGTGGGCCGGGAGGATGTCGTTGAACAGCTCGCGCCACGCCGGATACGGCTGAGAGAACGTCACGACCGCGGTCTTGCCGCCTTCGACCGACTGCACGCCGGTGATCAGGTCGTAGCCCGCCGGGTCGACGACCCCGGGCTGGCTGACCATCTGCTGCCACAGATACCAGTAGTCGTCGGCGGCGATGGGAGCGTTGTCGGTCCACGACGCCTCGGGGCGGATCTTGTAGGTGACGGTGAACGGGTCCTGGCTCGTCACCTCTGCCGAGTCCAACAGCGTGGTGTCGAGTTCCCAGCGCGAGCCGGTCGGGGTCTTCGGATCGGCGATGGGCCGGAAGGAACTCGGCAGCACCAGCGAGCTGATCGCCGCGTTCACCGGCGACTGATCCGACAGCAGATGCGGATTGAAACCCGGGCCGATCCAATCGATCGCCATGATGATCTGCGTCGCCTTCAACGGAGGAGGCGGCGGCTGCTGCATTGTGTCGGTGCTCTGCGGCGCGGGCGGCGGGCTGACGGTGCACGCGGCCACAAGTGTCACCATCGCGGACAACGTGGCGATGACGCGTCGGGGGCCGGGCACGACTGACAGGGTATCGGGCAGCGTGGATGCGCCCGCGCGATCGGCGGGCGCCGGTTTCAGCCCCGGGCCTTCGCGCGGGCCTTGGCCCTGGCGCGCAGGCTCGCGTTCAGCTCCACCTTGCGCACGCGGACGACCTCGGGGGTGACCTCGACGCATTCGTCCTCGGCGCAGAACTCCATGGCCTGTTCCAGGGTCAGTTCGAGCGGCCGGGCCAAAGTTTCGATGACGTCGGCCGTCGAGCTGCGCATGTTGGTGAGCTTCTTCTCCCGGGTGACGTTGACGTCGAGATCCTCGGCGCGCGGATTGATGCCGACGACCTGACCTTCATAGGTGTCCTGGCCGGGCTCGACGAAGAACTGGCCGCGGTCGGCGAGCTGGATCATCGCGAACGGCGTGATCTGACCGCTGCGATCGGACACCAGCGAACCGCTGTGCCGGGCGCGGATCTCCCCCGCCCACGGCCGGTAGCCGTCGAAGACGGCGTTGGCGATGCCGGTGCCGCGGGTGATGGTCAAAAAGTCGGTGCGGAAACCGATGAGTCCGCGGCTCGGCACGATGAAGTCCATCCGCACCCAGCCCGCGGCGTGGTTGGTCATGTCCTCCATGCGGCCCTTGCGCGCGGCCATCAGCTGCGTGATCGCGCCGACGAACTCCTCGGGGCAGTCGATGGTCATCGCCTCGTACGGCTCGTGCAGCTTGCCGTCGATGGTGCGGGTGACCACCTGCGGCTTGCCGACGGTCAGCTCGAAACCCTCACGGCGCATCTGCTCGACGAGCACGGCCAGCGCCAGCTCGCCTCGGCCCTGCACCTCCCACGCGTCGGGCCTGCCGATGTCGACGACCTTGATCGACACGTTGCCGACCAGTTCGGAGTCCAGTCGGTTGCGCACCATCCGCGCGGTGAGCTTGTGGCCCGACACCTTGCCCGCCAGCGGTGAGGTGTTGGTGCCGATGGTGACCGAGATGGCCGGCTCGTCGACGCTGATGCGCGGCAGCGCGTGCGCGTGGTCCGGGTCGGCGAGGGTGTCGCCGATCATGATCTCGGGCATGCCGGCGACGGCGACGATGTCACCGGCGATGGCCTCGTCGGTCGGATTACGTTCGACGCCGACGGTGGCCAGCAGTTCGGTGATCTTGGCGTTGGTGACGACGGGTACGCCGTCGACCTCGCGCATCCAGGCGACCTGCTGTCCCTTGCGCAGCTTGCCGTTGTAGATGCGGATCAGCGCCAGGCGCCCCAGGAACGCCGAGGCGTCGAGGTTGGTGACCAGGGCCTGCAGTGGCGCTTCGGGGTCGCCGCTGGGCGGCGGGATGTGCTCCATGAGGACGTCGAACAGCGGGTCGAGGTTGGTGCCGTCCGGGTTCTCGCCGTTGGCGGGCTCGGTGGTGCTGGCGATGCCGGCCCGGCCGGACGCGTACAGCGTCGGCAGACCGAGCGCCTCCTCGGCGGCCTTCTGTGCTTCCTCGTCGAGATCGGACGCCACGTCGAGCAGCAGGTCGTGGCTGTCGGAGACGACCTCGCTGATGCGGGCGTCCGGGCGGTCGGTCTTGTTCACGACGAGGATGACCGGCAGGTGGGCGGCCAGCGCCTTGCGCAGGACGAAGCGGGTCTGCGGCAGCGGCCCCTCGGACGCGTCGACCAGCAGCAGCACACCGTCGACCATGGACAGCCCGCGCTCGACCTCGCCGCCGAAGTCGGCGTGTCCGGGAGTGTCGATCACGTTGATGACGGTCACGCTGCCGTCGGCGTGGTGGCGGTGCACGGCGGTGTTCTTGGCGAGGATCGTGATGCCCTTTTCCCGCTCCAGGTCACCGGAGTCCATGATGCGTTCGGTGGCGTCGTCCCCGCGGTGTGTGAGCGCGCCCGACTGACGCAGCATGGCGTCGACCAGGGTCGTCTTCCCATGGTCGACATGCGCCACGATGGCGACGTTTCTGAAATCAGGCCGCGAATTCACTTCAGAATCATCCCAGTGCGGTCGGCCAATCGCGAAAACGAGAGACGTCCGTCACGTGACGCCCGGCGAGCGGCCGTCAGCGCGCAGTGGGCGCCGGTACCGAAAAGCCCTGCGCAGGGCTGTCTTTCGTCCCTTCTGCCGTTGCGTCGGATGCGCCGTCGCTGCCCTCGGCGCTCTCGCCGTTGAGGTGCCGCACGGCCACCGCATGTCCGGCACCGAGCAGCAGCGCCACCGGCCAATCGATCACCTCGATGGCAGCCAACAAACCCAACGCACCGTAGAAGGCGAGCTGATCCGGGCGCGGTACGCCGACCCGACCGATGACAGGAAGCCGGATCGAGAACCGCTCGGCCTCCTCCACCAGCTTCGACACATCGCGGTGCTCAGCTACGAACGACCGTGCCGCATCCCACATCTCGCCCTCCATCGGCGTGAACCACTGACATTCCGATCAAGATTGGTTAGCCTTCCCTTCATGTCTGACTTCGCGCGCTCCATCGGGCCCGGCACCCTGATCGACACCGGCGCCCGCCTGCTGACGCCTCCGCTGCGCGAAATCTACGCGCTGCTCGTGCGCGTCGGGGTGCTCACCATCGACGACTGAGCCTTCTCCAGTACACCCGGCAGCGACTGCACGGCCGCCACCGCCCTGTCGGCCAGACCCGGGGCGACCCTCGGTAACGCGCCCGCGATCGCGGCGGCGCTCGCGGCCTGCGCCCACCCGAACGGTCCGACCGGTGTGCATCCGAAGACCTGGCTGATCCCCGGGGTGCTGATAATCGCGGCCATCGCGGCCAGCGTTCCGACGTTCGTCAGCACCACCAGGCGCCCACGCGAGTCGGTGACCGTCTGGCCCATCTGGGTCAGCACCAGCCCGATCAGGCCCATGGTCGCCGCCCGGCGCGGCGTTCCGGTGAATCGTCCGAACGTCCAGGCCAGCGTTCCACCCGTTGCCGTCGACGCACCCCGGATCCAGATCGCCCGCCACAGCTCGGCCTCGTCCCGCCCGGATATCGCTTCGCCGGTCTGCGGGCTGACGGCCAGCGCGGCGGCGGGCAACGCGTCGGTGAGCATGTTGATGAGCAGGATCTGACGCGCGTTGAGCGCTGGGCGGCCCGTCACCAACGTGGTGAGCAAGGCGAAGCTGAGCTCACCGATGTTGTGGCCCACCAACATCGACACCGCGGACCGCACCCGCTGCCACAACTCGTCGCCCTCGTCGAGCGCGTCGACGAATGCGCCGATGTCACCGCCGAGCAGCATCACGTCGGCCGCCGTTCGCGCCGGGTCGCTTCCTGCCGAGACGACGCCCACCCCGACGGTGGCCGCGCGGATCGCGCCCGCGTCGTTGGCGCCGTCACCGACCATCGCCGTCACCAGGTCGGCGGCCTCCAGCGCCTGGACCACCTGAACCTTGTGTTCGGGCGCCATCCGCGCGAACACGCGGTGGTTGCGTACCGCCTCGATCCGGGCCTCGGTGGTGAGCGACTCCCACTCCGGACCGGTGAGGACCGCGTCCGTGCCGACGGTCAGGCCGAGATCGTTGGCCACCACCGCGGCGGTCACCGGGTGGTCGCCGGTGATCAGGCGGACGCCGATGTCGCGCGACTGCAGCGCCTCCAGCAGCGGACGCGCACCCGGCCGCGGCGTGTCGGCGATCCCGATGGCGCCCAATGGGGTGAGCCCAGAGCCGCACAATTCGGCCAGCAACACCGCGTCGGATGCGGCGGCGGCGGCCTGTTCGGGGGTGAGTTCGCGCTCGCCGACGGCCAGCACCCGAAGACCGGCGGCGGTCATCTCGTCGATCAACGCGCTCAGCTCGTCGCGCGACCCGGCCAGCGCCGCCATCACGGCCTCGGGAGCACCCTTGACCGAGACCCGGTTACCGATCAGCGCGCCCGCGAAGGGCCGATCGGATTGGAACGGCACACGCGCGTCGGTGCCACCGGGGAAGACGTCGCATTCGGCGGCGGCAAGGCGCACGGCGTCGTCGGTGGCGTGGTCGGAGTGCTCGCTGGTGGTCGGGCGCACCGTGTGCACCGCCGCGGCGAGTACCTGCGTCTCCTCGACCCCGGCCAGCGGTCGCACGGATTTCACCTGGAGCCGGTTCTGGCTGAGCGTGCCGGTCTTGTCGAAACACACGACGTCGAGCCGGGCGAATGCCTCGACGGCCCGTGGATTGCGGATCAGTACCGAGGAGTCCGTCAGCTCACGCGCGGCCGCCAGCTGCGCGAGCGTGGCCACCAGCGGCAACCCTTCGGGAACGGCGGCCACCGCGACCGCGACGGCTCCGGATGCCGCGTCCCGCAGCGGGGTGCGGCGAAGCAAACTGAGCAACCCGACGGCCGCGCCGCCGGTGAGGCTCCACGGCAACGCGCGCCCGGTGATGTGCGCGAGTTGGGCCTGCAGACCCACCTGGCGGGTCTTGCGCCCGCTCATCGCGGCCACCCGGTTCATCTGGGTACTGGCACCAACCGCCGTCACGACGGCGGTCACGCGGCCGGCGAGCAGCGTGGTGCCCGCGTAGAGCATGCTGGCCCGCTCGGCGAGGGGGGCGCCGGGCGTGGGCTCGCTGGTCTTGGCGACCGGTAGTGATTCGCCGGTGAGCGCCGATTCGTCGGCCTCGGCGGCATCGGCTGCGATCACGCGGGCATCGGCAGGCACGACCTCACCGGATTTGACGCGGATCAGGTCGCCCGGGAGCAGGGCACCGGCGGGCACGTCCTCGTATCGTTCCTCGGACGTCGAGCCGATGAGCCGCCGCGCCAGCGGATCCTGCACGGCCAACAGCCGATCGAGCACGCGTTCGGCGTGCAGCGACTGTTGTGCGGATATCGCGGTGTTCAGCAGCAGCACACCGGCCACCAACGCCGCATCCAACGGCGATCCCAACAGCGCGCTCGCGGCGGCCCCGGTGGCCAGGAACGGGGTCATCGGATCGGCCAGGTCCTCGCGCATGGCGTCGAGCAGATCGGTGACCTGTCGCCACGCTCGCGTCGCCGCGGTCGCGATCGGTTGTAGCGGTCCGAGCGCAGCGTCGGCGGTCTGGACATCCGACGTTGCGGCGGCGCGCTGCGGGCGCTGCAACAGTCGCCGCACCTCCTCGACGGGCAGCGCGTGCCATTCGTGGCCGGGCTCGGGGTGCGGCAGCGGCTCGCCCAACACACCGTCGCCGATCCGGTAACCGGTCCACAGCGCCGCGAGCGCGGCGAGATTCCCCGCCGCCGGCCCGTTGCCCACCACGTCGGGCATCAGCATCAGTGCACCGAGCACCGACGAACTGGCGGAGGCTTCGACGCCCTTGGCGGCGGCGTGCCGCGCGGCAGGCAGCGCATGCAGCATGCGCCACACACCGGCGAGGTCGGACAGCAGCACGTCGGCCGCCCACGGCGGCGACGCGCCGTTTCGCCACAGCCCGACGGTGACGTCGGCGGCCGCAGCGGCGGGTCCGGAACCCGTCGTCACCAGCATCACCCGCGCGCCGCGGTTCCGTTGCGCCGCAACGGCTTCGGCGAGCGCATCATCGACCGTTCCGGCCGCGGGCAGCAGCTCGTCGAAGCCCTGGCCCAGCGAGCGCAGCCCCTCATCGTCGAGCGACACCACCTGGACGCCGGCCCGGCGTGCCTCGGTGACCACCGCGGCGGCCAGCGGGTCGCGGATGGCGCTGACCAACGCCTCCGCAGCCTCGGTTTCGTCGCCGGCAGCCGCGATACCGGACAGCCGGTGCCAGCCGAGCGCCAACCCGCCGTCGACGAGGGCGGTGCGGGCCGCCTCCCACGCCTCCGCGCGGCGCGCCGGTTCGACACCGCGGACGCGGGTCACGGTCAGCTCCTCGGTGTAGAGCACCCGCGGGTCGATCACCACGGTGTCGATCTGGTCGAGTCGGCGAAGCGCTGCCGGGCGCAGCACCAGGGCTTCGTGACGGGCGGCCAGGCCGCGGCTCAGCGCACACGCGAAAGACTCCTTGACGCTGCGCACCGGCCGCGCCGTCGCCACGATCGCGGTGTCGCCGGCCGCACGGACACTGCGCGCGGCCAAGCCGACAACGGCCGACGCTCCCAATCCGACGGTGGCGGCCCGGTCCGCGTAGCGCTCGCCGACCCCGTGAGCGGGCTCGTCGATGCGGCGCGGGATGTCGCCGGACGCCCCGGCGGATTTGATCGCCTGTTCGGTGAGAGCCGCTTCGAGCCGCCGCCATCTGCTCCGGCCGTTGATCGCCTCGGCGGCCAGCATGGCGCGGGTGATCGCCTGATTGAGCACCGCCGCCGGTGACGCGCTCAGCACAGCGGTTCCGGTGCCGACGACCGCGATCGCCAGGTCGGTCCCGTCGCGGCCGAGATGCCGTTCGATCTGCCCCCGCACCCGCGGCACATGCTCGGCCCAGACCACCGGAACCGACAGCGGCCGGGTGAGCCCGCCGAGCCGTAGCGCGGCTGCCAGCGCGGCCGGCCCCACCCCCGCCGCGGCGACGGCGGCGGCGATGAGCCTGCCCGCCAGCAGTGCGTCGTCGCCGGGAAGCGACGCCGGCGCAGCCCGGGTGTCGGAGCGGACGCCGGCCTCGGCGGCATCGACGATGCGACACAACTGCGCGCCGTCCGGGCCGCCGGGACGCACGGTCACCACGACACGGGAGGTGGCGACGTTCAGGGTCGCGGTGTCGACACCGGGAGCCGACGCGAGTGCGGTCACCACCTCGGCGCCGACGCGCCGGCCGTCGTCGCCGTCGAGCCCGCGCACCTCGATCCAGTGGCTCTCGCCGGCGGAGGTACTGCGACGCGCCGGCCGACCGCCTGCCGCCTCGAGCACGACGGCCGCGGTGGTTCGCAGGACGGCCTCGGCACCGGCCACGCCGGCGGCGGCGACGCCGGCAACGGCCTGAACGGCTCGGATCTGCAGCCCCAGCAGCCCCATATCAGCGCCTTCCTACCGTCTGCCGTTCCGGGCAAAGCTCAACCACACCCGCCGCTTCGGCGCCTCGCGCACCGCGCGGATCTGCGGATACCGCGCTTGCACGGCTTTGCCGAGGAGATCCTGCAGTGTGCGCCCCCGCAGCGTGCATCCCGCACAGGCACCGCCGAAGTCGACCGTGACCACGCCGTCGATCACCGATTCGACAGTGATGCTGCCACCATGCGACCCGGCCACCGGTGCCACCTCGCGGTCGATGATCTGCTCGATCCGGCGGCGCATCTCCTCGGGCGAGATCGGCGCTTCGGCGTCGGGCGAGGCCAACGCCGCGAACAGGGCCGAGCGAACCCGCGGGCCGTCGACCGACCAGGAGCGGTCGTCGCTCAGCAGGGTTTGGACCTCACCGGGCGAAGTCTGCACCCGTTGCAGGGTGCCGTCGGCGACCAGGTCGGCCAACTCGGGGCAATCGGCGCGCACTTCACGACCCGGGGTGATCCATCGCAGCAGACGCGGGTCAGGGGTGGCTTCGGGGTGAAGCTTGGCGGTCGACATGTCAGCCGGTCAGCCAGTTGGCGACGTGGAACGCGATGAACGCGGCCACCCACGCCAGGGCGAACATGTACCCCCAGGCCACCACCGGCCACCTCCACGAGTTCGTCTCACGACGGATGGTGGCAACTGTGGACATGCACAACAACGCGTAGACGAAGAACACCAGCAGCGAGACCGTGGTCGGCGCGGTGAACAGCAGCTCACCCTGGTGTGGCCCGGACGTGTAGACCGCCGTCTGGACCGCGTCGAGAGGGCTCTCCGGATCGCCGGCGGCGAAGATCTGCCCCATGGTCGCGACGAACACCTCGCGTGCGGCCAACGCTCCGATCAACCCGACGCAGATGCGCCAGTCGAAGCCCAGCGGTGCGAACAGCGGCTCGATGAACTTGCCCAGCGCCGCCGCATAGGAGTTCTCGACCACGTGTGCCGCCGCGGCCGAGGCGTCCATGCCCGCGACCTCGCCCGTGCGCGGCGGCAGGTTCAGCAGGAACCACAACAGGATGGATGTGGCGAGGATGATCGTTCCGGCCTTGCGCAGGAAGGCTTTTGCCGAGTCCCACATCGCCAACGCGACCGACTTGGCCGACGGGAAGCGGTAGGGCGGCATCTCCATGTAGAAGGGCAGCATGTCCCCGCCGAGGAGCACCGACTTGAACAGCCACGCGGTGAACATCGCCGACGCGCCGCCCAACAGGTAGAGCCCGAACATGACCAGGCCCTGCACCGAGAGCGGGCCGACGCGAGCCTCGGAGTCGACGAGCAGTCCGATCAACAGGATGTAGACCGGAAGGCGCGCCGAACACGTCATCAGCGGCGCCGCCATCGTGGTGGCGATCCGGTCGCGCGAGGACGGCAGCGTGCGGGTGGCCATGATCCCGGGCACCGCGCACGCCACCGACGACAACATCGCGACGAACGCGCGCCCCTCCAGCCCCGTGGTGGCCATGATGCGGTCGACCAGAAACGCGGCCCTGGCCATGTAACCGATGTTCTCCAACAGCGCTATCAACAAGAACAGCAGCACGATTTGCGGAATGAAGACCAGCACCGCGCCGACGCCGCCGACGATGCCGCCGCTGAAGAGCCCCGACAGCGTGGCGTTGGGGATGCTGTCGCCGACCGCGGGGCCGAGCCAGCCGAAGAACTGTTCGATGAGGTCCTGCAGCGGTGCGGCGAAAGTGAAGATCACCTGAAACAGCAGGAACATGACCGCGACGAACGTCAGCGACCCGAACACCGGATGAAGCAGCACCCGGTCGATGCGTGCGCTGCGGCGGTCGGGTTCGGGCAGGCGGTAGCGTCCGGCCTCCAGAAGCGATGCGATCCAGCTGTTGAACTCCGCGTCGTCACGCGGCGGAGGAACGGGGATGCGCGGCCAACTCTGCGGTGAGGCCAGCAGGGCCCGCAACGGTTCGAAACCTTTACCGCGGCTGCCGATGACACCGACGACCGGTACGCCCAGCGCGGCGGCGAACCGATCGATGTCGAGGTATCCGCCGCGGGCGGCCATCTCGTCGGTCATGGTGAGGATGACCATGGTCGGGCGGTCCAGAGTCAACACCTGCGCCACCAGCGACAGCGACCGTTCGAGAACGGTCACATCGACCACGACGGCCAACGCGTCGGGCGGGGTGACCCCGTCGAGCTTTCCGGCCAGCAGGTCGGCGACCACCTGCTCGTCCGGGCTGACGGGGTGCAGGCTGTAGGCGCCGGGAAGGTCTTCGACGGTGTACTTGTGCACGCCGTGCTCTTCACAGGCGAACCGCCCCGTACCCACGTAACGCGAGACCGTGACGCCGGGATAGTTGCCGGTGCGGGCCCGCAGGCCGGTGAGCTGATTGAAGACGCTCGTCTTACCGGCGTTGGGGCTGCCGACAAGGGCGATGCGGACCTGGTCGGGGTCGGTGGCGACGGAGCCGCCGCCCTGATGACAGGCGGTCGTCATGAGCGTGGTGACTCTTCGGACACCTCGATGTAGGCGGCCTCGTGTCTGCGCAGCGCCGTCTCGTATCCGAGCAGCCGGTACACCGAGGGGTCGCCCAGTGGTGCGGTCCGCAGCTTCGACACGGTGGTTCCGGACCGAAAACCGAGGTGGCGCAAACGCTGTGCCACGTCGGGCGGGGCCTGCGCGCTGAGTGCGATGATCTCAGCCGTTCGGCCCGAGGGCAGGTCGGCCAGGGTGCGCCTGGTCGCTACGGTCATCGCACACTCCGCCTTCAGCTTTGCGCCCGCGAGCAGGCCACCATAAGTTAGCCAATCCTAAACACAAACTCGAGACTTCGCCGTGAAAGTGCTGATCAAGGACCGGTCGTGGTCTCCGAGAACGACGGGTGCACGTTGTAGGCCGGCGGGGTGTCGCCGGGCCCGTCCACGCGGCCGACGACCACTACCGCCACCAATACGAGCAGCGCCGCGACGGCCAACCCGACGACGGATGCCGCCACCACGGTGCCCGCACGGCCCCGGCGCCTGGGTTGCGGGTCGCTGGGGTGCTCGTCGGTCATAGCCGTCGATACTACGGTCGCTTTCGGCGCAGGCGCCTGATCAGGCACGTCGGCGGATGTGCCACGATGGCGACGTCGCGGTGTATCACACCCGTTTGCCGTCGGAAGTGGAGCCAGAGGTCACGTGAAGCCCAGTAAGCTCGCCGACCTCAAACCGAAGAAGAAGTGCTGCCGCAGCAAGCCGCGCTGCAAGCGTTGCCCGGTCGTCGTTCACCAGGTCCGCAAGGCAGAGCGCAACGGCATCCGCGGCAAGGATCTTGTGAAGGTCATGAAGCGGGCACGGCGACGCTGACCGCGCGATCGGAGTTTCAGGGATACGACAGCAGCACCATCACCCGGCCATCGGGTGGCGGGACGGGAAAGCTGCTCTCGTCGAAGCCGTAGTACTCGCGCTGTGTTTCGGTGATCTCGTCGGTCACCCGGCCGTGCGTGTGGATCTCGCGGTCGCGCACGTCCTTCATCACTCCGACGAAGTCGGGCACCGACAGCGACTCGGCCAGCAGCAGCGCTTCCCCGCCGGACGAAAGTTCAACCAGCACACCGGCTCCCGCGAAGTTGTTGCCGCCACGGCCAGCCCCTCGCGGCGCCCAGTAGACCGGCTCACCGGTCACGTCGCCTTCGACCCGCCGGTACTGTCCGACCGCGTCGGCGCTGTCCGCCACGGTCACCACGGGCAACTTGTCGATGGTGCGCAGTTCGTCCCACCACATGTACGCGAGCGGAATCGCGACGATCGCATAGACCATCACGATCAGCATGATCAGCGGCTTCCACGCCATCTCCCAACCGAGCTTGCGCTCCGAAACCCCCTGCGCGGCAGCATGATCCCCAATCTCGCGCCGGCCGATGCGGAAGACGTACCAACTGAGCACTCTCGCCAACGCCATCAGCGCCAACACGCAGAGCCCGACGATGCCCGCGACGCGCCAGTAGAAGGTGCTGTCGCCGTGATTGATCGTCATGAGGACCATGACGGCGGGGATGGGCGCGGTCAGAAGAAGCAACAGTGAATACGACGGATGGCTTGTCAGGTACTGGTATTCGACGCGCCACGCGCGGTTTCCGCCGAACACGGTGACGTCTCCGACGTCGGCGCGCACCATTGGTGTCCACGATCCCTGCTTCACCCGGGGCTTGACCAGGCTGCGAAAGAAGAAGAATCCACAGACCATCGACACGACCAGCGCACCCCAGAACACGCCCGGCATGGCTTCACCGGTGCCCGGCACGCCGAACGCACCGCGGATGTCGATGATCTTGGCGATGAAGAAGGTCAGCGGGATGGCGAAGAAGAATTCGACGAGCCACATCTGCACGAGTTGCGGGATGCGCGAACCGATCCGGTCAAAGGCGAGCACTCCTCGCCAGATGAACCGCAGCACGCGCATGAACGGCAAGAATATTGCGAGCACCGCCCGCCGGTCGGCCGATCGGAAAACCCTGTCCCGTTCGGTCGCGGGCCCTCGCTTCGAACGGTCAACCGCCGAGTTCTCGCCTCAGCGCGGGCAGCCATGCTCGGTCGGCGGGCACCCACGCCAGCTCGTCGAGTTCGCCGACGCCGATCCAGCGCAGGGCGCGGTGGTCGTTGGGGTGCAGGGTCCCGCCGGTCTGCGTGACGCGGTAGGCCCGCAGAACCATGGTGGGTGTGAGTGCGACGTCGTCGCCGATCCGCGCACCGACGTCGACCAGGACGCCCAGCTCCTCGTGCAGTTCGCGGGCCAGTGCAGCTTGGTCGGTCTCACCGGCGGCCACCTTGCCGCCTGGCAGTTCCCACAGCCCCGCCAGTTCTGCGGGCCGGTCGCGCTGCGCGACGAGCAGCGAGGCCTCGTTGATGAGGGCACCGGCGACGACGATCTGGTTCGACATCTGGTTCGACACTGCGGCTGACGGTATACGGTCGAGGACATGGCTGTGTTAACGGACGAACAAGTGGACGCCGCACTGCCCGATCTGCCCGGCTGGGAACGCGCCGACGGCGCCCTGCGCCGCTCGATCAAGTTCCCGGCGTTTCTCGACGGCATCGACGCCGTTCGCCGGGTCGGCGAGCACGCGGAGAACAAGGATCACCATCCCGATATCGATATCCGCTGGCGGACAGTGACTTTCGCGTTGGTGACGCACTCCGAGGGCGGCATCACCGACAAGGATGTCGAAATGGCAAAGGACATCAACGAGATCGTCGGCCAGTAGAGGCGATCCAGGCCAGCGTGGCCAGCGTGGCGACGATGTAGATCAACCCGGCCCACGCCAGATACCACGGTCGCGGGATCACCCAGATCGTGGGCTGCGCGAAGCTCAGCAGCCAGGGGACCCCGATCAGGGTCAGGATGAGCCACCCCCAGCCCAATATCCGTGCGCCCCGCCGGGCGCTCAGCGGCCCGTGCAGCAACCAGATCATCAACGGGATCAGCCACACCCAGTGATGTGTCCACGAGATCGGAGACAGCAGCAGGCCGAACAGCTGCACCACGACGATCCCCCCCAGCCGGTCGGAGGCCCCGCCGATCGCCCGCCACGCCAGGACCGCCAGCACTGCCGTCACCGCGATGCCCGCGACCACCGCGGGCCCGTAACCCGCGTCGTGTCCGAGGATCCGGGATATGCCGCCGCGCCACGACTGGTTGAACGATGTGCCGACAGGACCGACACGGTTGGCGTCACCGAGCAGTTCGGTGAAGTAGCGCCGCGTCTCGTCGCCGACCACCAACGCCGAAAGCCCCACGGTCGCAAGGAAGACCACCGCGGAGAACGCCACCACCCCCCACCGTCGCGCACCCAGGAAGTACAACCCGGAGACCGCGGGCGTCAGCTTCAGCCCGGCCGCGACGCCGATCAGCAGGCCGGACAACCACCACCGCGTGCTGTACACCGCGTACAGGACGCCCAGCACGAGCACCACATTGATCTGCCCGTAGTCGAAGGTGCTGCGGAGCGGTTCGAGCCAGATGCCGACGGCCGTCCACAGCATCGCCACACGCCGATCGCCGGAACCCAGAAGGCGCTGGCTGATGCGCACCACGCCGTAGAGGGCGGCGACGATCCCGAGTTGCCACAACAACGCCACGAGGCCGAACGGCAGCAGGTGAAGCGGATAGAACACCACGGCCGCGAACGGCGGATAGGTGAACGGCAGCGGGAAGTCCGGCGTCTGCTCGGCGTAGACGTAGTCATAGAGTGCGCCGGGTTGGTCCAGGGTGCACGCACCTCCGACGTACACGTGCAGGTCGACGAAGTTCGCACCGTTGGGCACCAGATAGGTCCACGCGAGTCGCGCCGCGATGCTGACCATCAACAGCACCGGCGCCGCAGCGGCCAGTCGGGCGGCCATCCGCGACGTTGACGGGGCTGCGCTTGTCGAGGTGTCTATCCGCCCGACTCTATCGGCCGGTCACCGAAACCCCTCGCTTGCGTAACGGTTGAATCACTGCCACACGTGTCACTTGAGTCACACCAGTAACTCCGTAGCTTCGGCCCAAGGCGTGCCACACAACTGATTGGGAGAACCATGCACAGCACCGGAAAACTGTTCGCGACCACCATGATCGCCGCTGCGGGAGCGGTCTCGGCCGCGCTGGCGCTGAGCGCCACCGCCACCGCCCAGCCTGCGGCGCCGGCGCCCGCGCCCAGCGTGCCGGGCTTGCCGCTCATCCAGCAGTTGGCGTCGAACCCCGCCGCGGCGACGCAGCTCATGCAGGGCTTCACATCGCTGCTGAACACGGCTCAGACCCCGGCCGCCCCCGCCGCGACGCCGCCGTCGGCGACCGCGACGGTCACCCTTCCGCAGCCGCCGTCGTCGCTGCCCGGTATGCCCGCAGCACCGGCGGCACCCGCAGCGACGCCTGCAGCCGCACCGGCCAACCCGGCCAACCTGCTGTCCAACCTGCCGACCGGGCTGGCCTCACTGCTGCCCGAGGGGACGCCGTTGACCGGCCTACTGCCCGCCGCGGCACAGGCGGCCACGCCGTCGGCCGCAGCACCGGCCGCCGCGGCCCCGGCCGCCGCAGCACCGGCCGCTGCGCCGGCACTTCCCGGCGCGGGTATGGCGCCGCTGCTGGTGCCGCTGTCGGCTCTTCCGTGATCCACGGGGCGACGCCGAAACACGCACTGGCAGACACGACCACTACAACCACGTTCTGAGGGAGCCATGTCAGCTCGAAGGATGTTCGCCACCGTCGCCCTTGCGATCGGCTCATCGGCCACGCTGCTCGTCAGCGGCGTGACCGGTGTGGCCGTCGCCGAACCCGCGCCGCCGGCGCCGATCGACGGGCTGCAAGCGCCCGGCCTGACGGCGGTCCAGGGCATCAGCCCGGCGATCCAGCAGGCCGCCGCTGATCCGACGAATGCCGCGTCGACGCTGATGGCCGCGGCCGCGGTGTTCGCCGGTGACGCGGTCGCCCCCACCGAGGCGCGAAATGTCGCGTCGGCGGTCAACCAGTTCGTCGCGCACAACCCCGCGCCCGGTGCGGTGCCGGGTGAGCAGGCGCACCTGCCTGCAGGGATCAACCCGGCTCACGCCGTGGGACCCGTACCCGACGCGGCGCTGGCAGCGGACGCGCCTCCCGCACCGGCGGCCGCTCCCGCTCCGGCACCCGAGGCCGCGCCGGTCGCTGTTGCTGGCGCACCCGCACCCGAGGCCGCCCCGGCACCAGCACCCGCACCGGCTCCCGAGGCCGCCCCGGCGCCAGCACCCGCACCCGAGGCCGCCCCGGCGCCGGGTCCGGCTCCCGCACCGGCTCCTGCCGCCGCGCCCGGTCCCGCCTTCGGCCCGGACGCCCCGCCCACGCAGGACTTCATGTACCCGTCGATCAGCAACGGCTGCCTCGGCGACGGCGGAACCGTGCTCGCCACGGCGATTTCGGTGGCCGGGCCCGCGAAGATCCCGACTCCGGGCCCCGGCCCGGGCCAGACCGCCTACGTGTTCACCGCGGTCGGCACGCCGGGTCCAGCTGCCGAGCAGAAGTTGCCGCTCAACGTCACCTGGGTGAACCTGACCACCGGCAAGTCGGGTAGCGCCACGCTCAAGCCGCGGTCGGATATCAACCCCGAGGGGCCGACCACTCTGACGGCAATCGCCGACACCGGCTCGGGCAGCATCCTGTCGACGATTTTCGGACAGGTCACGACCACTGAGCGGCAGTGCCAGTTCATGCCGACGATCGGCTCGACGGTCGTTCCGTAACCGACCGTCACCACCCCCCCTGCGCGAGTGACCGTGTTTGCCCCGCGACACGCCGCGGCGGCGCGTGCAAACGCGATCGCTCGCCGCAATCAGTGGTCGTCAAACCGACGCTTTGGCTGCTCCGCCCGCCCGCGATCGACCATTGCGTCGGTCTGGAATCAGATCAGTAGGCCATGAAGAGGATCGCGTCCCGGTCGTAATCGCGGCCGGGATGCGACTCGGACAGGTGCGCCTGGGCCTTCTCGACCAGGTCCTCCTCGTCCTTACCGACAATCGCTTCGCCACACGGGCAGTTCAGGTGCGTCTTCATATCCCCACCTTCGCATAGGTCGCCACCGACAGGCCCAAGATATAGCCATGGATCTCTACGACGTCATGCGCACGACGGCCGCAGTGCGCGAGTACACCGGTGACCCGCTGCCCGACGACGTCCTCGAGCGCATTCTCGACAATGCCCGCTTCGCGCCGAGCGGCGGAAACCGCCAGGGCAACCGGGTCGTCGTCGTGCGCGATCCGGCGACGCGCGAGGCGCTGATCGAGTACGCGCGACCCGGGACGAAGCGCTACATCGCGCAGCTGCGCAACGGCGAAAGCCCGTGGAATCCGTTGCATCCCTGCGGGGTTGACGAACAGACCATCGCGGCGGTGAACCTGCCGAACCAGTCACCGCTGCGCACCGCCGAAGTGGTGCTCGTGGTCTGCGTCGATCTGGGCGTCGTGGCCGCGTTCGATCAACACCTCGACCGTGTGGGGCTGATCGCGGGGGCATCGGTGTACCCGTTCGTCTGGAACATCCTGCTGGCCGCCCGCAACGAGGGGTACGGCGGTGTCCTCACGACGGCCGCTGTCGCCGCAGAGCCGCGGGTTCGTGAGCTGCTGGGCATCCCGGACAACTACGCCGTGGCCGCGCTGCTACCGCTCGGCAAGCCGGTCCGTCAACTGACGAAGTTGACCCGCAGGCCCCTCGCCGAGATCGCCACCAGGGAGCGCTTCGACGGCGAGCCCCTCGGCGCATGACCCATGTGGACGTCCGATAACAGTTCGGTCGGCAACCAGACTCGAAATGGCGTCGTCGATTCCGCTCTTCTGAGTTTCGTGAGACCTTCGGAACGTGACCTGCACGCTGGGCTACGCCACAGCAAGCGCCGCCGAGCAGGGCCTCGAGGGTCAGCTCGCGGCGCTCAACGCTGCAGGCGTCGACCCCCGGCGAGTGTTCACCGACCGGCTCTCCGACTCCGCCGACCGCATCGGTGCGGGACTACACGCCATGCTGAGCTACGCACGCTCCGGTGACACGATCGTCGTCGTCGCGCTGGACCGACTCGGCCGCACCGGCACCGAGGTCACCCGCACCATCGCCGAACTCTGCGAACGGGGTCTGCGGCTTCGCACCCTCAAAGAGGGCCTCGACACCGGCACCTCCACCGGCCGCGTCGTCGCAGCCGTCATCAAGACCCTGGCCCGGTTGGACTCCGAGGACGCCGCGGTCTAACCCTTGGCGGCCTTGGCGGCTGCCTTCGCCTGCTTCTTGAACGATCGCACCTTCTCCAGCGAACCGGCGTCGACCACGTCGGCCACCGACCGGTACGAGCCGGGCTTGCCGTAGTCCCCGGCGGCCTTGCGCCAGCCTTCGGGTGTCACCCCGTACTGCTTGCCGAGCAAGGCCAAAAAGATCTTCGCCTTCTGCTCACCGAACCCGGGCAGGGCCTTGAGCCGACGCAGCACCTCGGCGCCGTCCGGGTCGCCCTCGGTCCACAGCGCAGCCGCATCACCGCCGTAGCGATCGACGATCAACTGCGCGAGCGCCTGTACCCGTTTGGCCATCGAACCCGGAAAGCGATGAATGGCAGGGGTTTTCGAACACAACTCGACGAACTTCTCGGGATCGTAATCGGCGATCTCGCGGACATCGAAGCCACCGAGGCGGTCGGCGATCTTCTTCGGACCTGCGAACGCCGCCTCCATCGGGTACTGCTGATCGAGCAGCATCCCGGTCAGCAATGCGAACGGGTTGGATTCCAGCAGCGCGTCGGCCGCGGGGTCTTGGACAAGCTGCAGTTTGGCCACGACGCCAGTTTAGATCCGAGGTTTGGGCTTAGAGTTGCCTGGCAATCAGCTGAACGTGACGCGCGTCTCCCGGCTGCGCACGCGCATCGACATCTAGATCAGGAGTCGCCCGTGCCCGAGACGCAACGATCATCCTCGGACACCGCGGTCAGCGGCGAAGAATTTCGGGCCGTGCAGGCCAGCCCGGAGTTCCAGGAACTGCGGAGCCGGCTGCGGCGCTTTGTCTTCCCGATGAGTGCGCTGTTTCTCATCTGGTATGCCGCCTACGTGATACTCGGCGCGTTCGCCCACGACTTCATGGCGATCAAGGTGTGGGGCAACATCAATGTCGGCCTGCTGATCGGCATCGGCCAGTTCGTCTCCACGTTCGTGATCACCGGCCTGTACGTACGCTTCGCCAACCGCGAGCTCGACCCGCGGGCCGAAGCCATCCGCACCAAGCTGGAAGGCGGTGCGGCATGAGCACCCTGCTGGCCGTCGACGAGACCGTCGGCAACCCCGCCGCCAACATCGGCATCTTCGGGCTGTTCGTTGCGGTGACGCTGTACATCGTGATCCGCGCGAGCAAGAAGAATGCCACCGCCGCCGAGTTCTTCACGGCCGGGCGGTCGTTCACCGGTCCGCAGAACGGCATCGCGATCTCCGGTGATTATCTGTCGGCGGCCAGCTTCCTCGGCATCGCGGGTGCGATCGCGGTCTACGGCTATGACGGCTTCCTCTATTCCATCGGCTTCCTGGTGGCCTGGCTCGTCGCGCTGTTGTTGGTGGCCGAATTACTGCGAAACGCAGGCAAATTCACGATGGCCGACGTGCTGAGCTTCCGGCTCAAGCAGCGCCCGGTGCGGCTGGCGGCGGCCACCACGACTCTGGCCGTGTGCCTGTTCTACCTGCTGGCGCAGATGGCAGGCGCCGGCGGGCTGGTCGCGCTGTTGCTCAACGTCACCAGCGATTTCGGCCAGGCCGTCGTGATCGCCGTCGTCGGTGTCCTGATGATCGTCTACGTGCTGATCGGCGGCATGAAGGGCACCACCTGGGTGCAGATCATCAAGGCCGTGCTGTTGATCGGCGGCACGGCGCTGATGACGGTGTGGGTGCTCGCCAAGTTCGGTGCGAACTTCTCCGAGATTCTCGGCGCGGCCCAGTCGGCCGTGTCGGGCTCGTCGAACGAGGCGGTCGCCGGGCGCGACGTCCTGGCCCCCGGCGCGCAGTACGGCGCCTCGTTGACATCGCAGATCAACTTCATCTCCTTGGCGCTGGCGCTGGTGCTCGGCACCGCTGGCCTGCCGCACGTGCTGATGCGCTTCTACACGGTGCCGACCGCCAAGGAGGCGCGCCGCTCGGTGGTCTGGGCGATCGCGCTCATCGGCGCGTTCTACCTGTTCACCCTCGCGCTCGGTTACGGCGCCGCGGCGCTCGTCGGGCCCGACACCATCCTGGCCGCCCCCGGCGGGCAGAATTCGGCCGCACCGCTTCTGGCGTTCGAACTCGGCGGGGTCGTCCTGCTCGGCATCATCTCGGCGGTCGCGTTCGCGACGATCCTCGCCGTCGTCGCGGGCCTGACCATCACCGCGGCAACGTCTTTCGCGCACGACATCTATGCCAGCGTGCTCAAGAGCGACCGGGTGAGCGAAGACGAACAAGTGCGGGTATCGCGCATCACGGTCGTGGTGCTGGGCGTCTTCGCGATCGGCCTGGGCGTCCTGGCGGCCGAGCAGAACATCGCGTTCCTGGTCGCCCTCGCGTTCGCGGTGGCCGCCGCGGCCAACCTGCCGACCATCTTGTACTCGCTGTACTGGCCGCGGTTCAACACCCGGGGCGCGTTGTGGAGCATGTACGGCGGTCTGATCTCGACGATCCTGCTGATCGTGTTCTCCCCCGCCGTGTCGGGATCGAAGACCGCGATGCTGCCCAGCCTCGACTTCGCATGGTTCCCGCTGGCGAATCCCGGCATCGTGTCGATCCCGCTGGCCTTCCTGCTCGGCGCCCTCGGCACGCTGACCTCAGCCGACCGCGGCGATCCGGACATCAACGCCGAGTTCGAGGTTCGCTCGCTGACCGGCGTCGGCGCCGAGAAGGCCGTCACACACTGACTTCAACCCCGCGACGTGTCTGAGGCTCCGACCCGCGTGACCGCCCAACGCCTGGCTTTCCCGCTGCTGGCATACGCGTTCGCCGCGATCATGCTCGGCACCACGATGCCGACACCGATGTATGCCCTCTACGGCGAGCAGATGCAGTTCTCGGTGGTGACCACCACCGTCGTCTACGCGGCCTATGCGGGCGGTGTGCTGTTCGCACTGCTGGCGTTCGGACGGTGGTCCGATGCGATCGGCAGGCGTCCGCTGCTGCTCGGCGGGGTCGTCGCGGCGCTGATCAGTGCCGGGGTGTTCGTCGTCGCTGATTCCGTGCCGCTGTTGGTTGTCGGGCGCGTGTTCTCCGGACTGTCCGCGGGTGTCTTCACCGGGACGGCCACCGCGGCGGTCATCGAGGCCGCGCCGCCGCACTGGCGCAGCAGGGCCGCCGCGGTCGCGACCGTCGCCAACATCGGCGGGCTCGGGGCCGGTCCGATGCTGGCCGGCGTGCTGGTCGAGTACGCCCCGATGCCGCTGCACCTGAGCTTCATCGTGCACATCGTGCTGGCGGCGCTGGCGGGCGTGGCGGTGCTGCTGGTGCCGGAGACCTCGCCACGGTCCGGACGCATCGCACTGCAGCGTCTGGCGGTACCTCCCGAGGTGCGTTCGGTGTTCATCCTCGCCGCGATCGCGGGATTCGCCGGATTCGCGGTCACTGGCCTGTTCGCCGCCGTGGCGCCCTCCTTCGTGACCGAGGTCGTCGGTATCGACAACCAGGCAGTCGCCGGACTCATCGCCGGTTCGATCTTCGCCGCGTCCGCCCTGACGCAGATCGTCACCAACACCATGCGACCGCAGCGGGCGCTCGCAATCGGCTGCGCAATCTTGGTCGCCGGGATGGCGATTCTCGCAGTCGCACTTCAACTCTCGTCGCTGATCGGGCTCGTCGCGGCCGCCGTGGTGTCGGGTGCGGGCCAAGGCATGAGCTTCAGCCGAGGCCTGGCCGCCATCTCCGAGCGCAGCCCGGCCGAACGCCGCGCCGAGGTCAACTCGACCTACTTCGCCATCGGCTACGTGGCCATCTCGCTACCCGTTGTCGGCGAGGGTCTGGCCGCCGACACCTGGGGATTACGCACGGCGGGCGTGAGTTTCGCCGTGGCGGTCGCGGTTCTGTCGAGCATCTGCCTGGTGGCGATCCTGCTGCGCGAGGCAAGAGACGCACGGGAAACGCGCACGGCGGCGTCCGGCGCGTAATCAGCCGATCGACTTGGCTCCGGCGGAGATGCGCGGCCGGCAACCCTTTGAGTGCTTCTACTCATGCGCGACGCCACCCCCGCCCCGACGATCGATCACATGACGATGTTTCCGACCCCAGCCGACGTCGAGGCGGCAACCCCGGTGTCCCGTGACCGTGCGATCGACGTCATCCGCATCGTGTCGTTGCTCGGGGTGGTGATCGGCCACACCGTGATGGCCACCAGCACCCTGCGCGACGACGTGTTCATCTGGAGCAACCTGCTCACCGCATCGCCCGTTCTTCAGGCGCTCACCTGGGTGTTTCAAATCATGCCGCTGTTCTTCTTCGCGGGCGTGGCCGCCAGCGTCGAGAGTTGGAAGCCCGGCAGCAGTTGGGGTAACTGGCTGCTGCGCCGCTGCACCCGGCTCTACCGGCCCGTGTTCTATTACCTCGCTTTCTGGGCCGTCGCGCTGATCGCTCTGCGACTCGTGCTGCCCCAACACGTCTACGAACCCGTCGCCGGAATCTCGATCCAGTTGTTGTGGTTTCTGGGCGCCTACGTGTTGGTGCTCGCTGCGGTGCCGGTGTTGGCCCGCATCACCACCGCAGGCCGGCTGGTGGCCGCAGTCGCCGCCGCCTACGGGTTCATAGCCGTCGTTGACGCGATGCGGATCAACGTTGACGGCTGGGCCGGGCTGGGCTACCTGAATCTGACCGCCTGGCTGATTCCGGGCATGCTCGCCGTCGGCTATCGACGCGCACTGCTGAGCGCGCGGGTGGCGGTCGCCGTGGGTGTCGTGATGCTGGCGGTCAACCTGGCATTGGTGATGTTCGGACCTTACGAGCTGAGCCTGGTCGGTATCGAAACCCAGCAGCTCAAGAACATGACGCCGCCGTCGCTTCTCCTGGCTGGCCACGCAATCATGATGTGCGCCTTCGTTATTGCTGCCATGCCGGCGATCGCGCGCTGGGCGCGGCGGCCGCGGGTGTGGTGGCTGACCGCGATCGGCAACACCGGTGCCATGACGCTGTACCTGTGGCACATGCCCGCGCTGCTGATGATGCACCTGGCGTTCGACTATCTGGGCTACCCGCGCTTCGACCCGGCCGCCCCGAACTTCATCCCGTTGTCGGTTCTGCAGGTGCTGATCATGGCCACGGTGGTTGCGCTGATGTTCGTGACGCTGCGCCCACTGGAGAACGACCCGTTACCGTTGTGGGACGGCGGATTCCTCGCCGAGCCCGGTGTGCGCAGCGCGACAGTCGGTGTCCTGCTCTGCACCGCGGGCGCAGCCACACTGGCCTCGGTGGGTTGGGGACTGAAGGACCAGGGCCTGCTGTGCGTGGTGGTGATGTTGACCGCGCTTGTCGTCGCGCGTGGCCTCGCATTTGATGGCGAACTCTCCCCCGCAAGCGGGAGGTACCCCCACAACGCGGCTCGTACCTCGCCGCTAGATCGTCGTCCGCCTAGCCGCTCTTGCGCCGAAACTCCCGGCGATGCTCAACCGGTCCATGCGCGCGCGACTGCTTAGCGCCGCCGTCCTTGTGGTTGCCGCCGCCGGCCGACTTGGCCTTCTTGCGCTCCAGCGCCTCCCGGAACTTGCGCTTGGTGTCATCTTCCGGTGTCTCAGACATGACGGCAGCCTAGCCCGAGAGCCGGCGCCCGTCGCCTGCTTTATCGCTTGCCGGGCGGCATGCCGTAGACGTGGCTGATCGGCAGCGTCATCACCACCCGGCGGTCGTCGACCATCGCGCGCCGGTAGTCGTCCCAGTCGGGATGTTCGCCGGCGATGTTGCGGTACAACGCGATCAGCGCCTCGACGGTGTCGTCGTCAGGTGACGCCGCCGGCGGTGTGAGTGTCGCGTCGCCCTCGGCAACCGCGTAGGACCAACCGTCGTCCGAGCTGACGTGAAGTGATGCGCGCGGGTCGCGTCGCAGGTTGCGGGTCTTGGCCCGCGGCTCGGTGATCGACACCTGGATGGTCAACGCGCGCGAGTCGAAGTAGTACGACACGTTCGACAATTGCGGGCGGCCGTCGCGTTTGATGGTCGCCAGGACGCCCAGCGAGTTTCCGCCGATCAAGGCGAGCAGCTTGTCGTCGAACACGTGGCGTCCCATGCTCGTCAGCCTACGTCTCTACCATCGAGATGTGACCGGTCCTGCACCCCGAATCGACGGCAACGTGCTCGAAGGCGTATCTGCGACCGCGCTGTGGACGCTGTACTTCCGCGCCAGCGAGGCCAAGCGATCCGACGGGATACTCCGCGACCCGTGGGCCGTCACGCTGTTCGACGCCATCGACTACGACTACGGCAAATTCGGCAAGCCCAACCAGTCGCACGCCGTCCGGGCCCTCGCGTTCGACGCCGCCACTCGCGAGTATTTGACCACCCATCCGAAAGCTTCGGTGGTTGCGCTCGCCGAAGGTCTGCAGACCAGCTTCTGGCGTCTGCAGAGACAGGGCGTCGCCGACGAATTGACCTGGTATTCAGTCGATCTCCCACCCATCGTGGCCCTGCGCGAGAAGCTGTTGCCGCACGATGACCGGATCGTTTCGCTGGCGCAGTCAGCGCTGGACCGCAGCTGGATGGACCACATCGACGCGTCGAACGGTGTGTTCATCACCGCCGAGGGCCTGCTGATGTATCTGGACCCCGACGACGCACTCGGTCTGATCCGCGACTGCGCGGCGCGCTTTCCCGGGGGGCGGATGATGTTCGACTCCGTGCCGCCCTGGTTCAGTCGACGCACGGTGCGCGGCAAACTGAAGCTGTCCGACCGTTACGTCACCCCACCGATGCCCTTCGCGCTGACCCCCGACGAGGCTGTCGCGCTGGCCGGGCGCATTCCCGGTGTACGCGCCGCACACGACCTCGCCATGGTGCCGGGGCGTGGGCTGTACAAGGTGCTGGCCTCGCCGGCGTGGGACCGCGTCGGGTTCCTGCGCAAGGGCCGACCCAGCCACACCCTGCTGGAGTTCGGCTGATGACGCGCTATGCGGCTTTCCTACGCGGCGTCAACGTCGGTGGCGTCAATCTCAAGATGGCCGACGTCGCGAAGGCCTTCGAGGGAGTCGGATTCCGTTCGGTACGAACGATTCTCGCCAGCGGAAACATCCTGTTCGACAGCGGGTCGGGAGTCGAGACGGTGCGGAAGAAGGCCGAGAAGGCCTTGCGCGACACCTTCGGGTACGACGCCTGGGTGCTGGCGTACCCGATCGACACCGTCGCCGCGATCTCGCGCGCCTACCCCTTCGAGCGCGAGGTCTCCGGCCACCACTCCTACGTCACGTTCGTGACCGACGAACACGTGCTCGACGAGCTCGCCGGCCTGGCCGAGCAAGCCACCCCCGGGGAGAAGATCGAGCGCGGCGAGGGCGTCGTCTACTGGCAGGTGCCCAAGGCCGCAACGCTCGACAGCACCATCGGCAAGACCATGGGCAAGAAGCGGTACAAGTCGTCGACCACCACCAGGAACCTGCGCACGTTGGACAAAGTCCTGCGCTAGGTAGATTCGAGCAGGTGAGTCCCGAACCGAACGCCTCGTCCGCCAAGGCCGATGCCACCATGCTGACCGGTGTGTCCGAGACCGCGCTGATGACGCTCAACGTGCGGGCCACGGAGGCGCGTCGACCGGACGGAGTGATCGACGACCCGATGGCCGTCCAGCTCGCCGACTCCATCGACTTCGACTTCTCCAAATTCGGCCTCTCACGCCGCCAGGACATGGCGGTGCGGGCGCTGGCGTTCGACCGCGAGACGCGGCGCTACCTCGGCGACCATCCTCGCGCCACGGTGGTGGCGCTCGCCGAGGGGCTCCAGACCAGCTTCTATCGAATCGACGCCGCCGATGTGGGACACGAATTCTCCTGGCTCACCGTCGATCTCCCCCCGGTCATCGAACTGCGCCGACGTCTGTTGCCGGCATCGGAGCGGGTGCGCATGCTGGCCCAGTCGGCGCTCGACTACAGCTGGATGGACCACGTCGACACCGAACACGGCGTGTTCATCACCGCCGAAGGTCTGCTGATGTACCTGCAGCCGGAGGAGGCGCTCGGCCTGATCGGCGAGTGCGCGGCCCGCTTCCCCGGGGGACGCATGCTGTTCGAGCTGCCCCCGGCGTGGTTCGCCAGGCTGATCAGCCGGGGCGTGTTGCGCCCCTCGCTCGGCTACCGCGTCCCACCCATGCCGTTTCACATGACGCCCTCGCAGGTCGCCAACCTCGTCAACGAGATCCCCGGGATCCGGGCGGTGCACGACATCGCGCTGCCGCCGGGGCGCGGCAAGGTGCTCAACGCGCTGATGTGGGGGGCTCAGCGGCTTCCGTGGTTCGATTCCGTGCGTCCGGTCTTCGCCCTGCTCGAATTCGGCTGAGCCGAACGGCTCGTTCCGCGCCGCCTACCCGAACGCCGCTTCCACATATCGCAGCGCGTCGTCCTTGCCGACGCCGAGGGCCTTGGCCGCCGATACGAACGTGGTCGCCGCCGTGGCCATCGCTCCGTCCACGGGATCGGCATGAGCGACGAATGTGCCGAAACGCCCGCGGGTTTCGAGTATTCCCGCCGACTCCAACTCGCGGTAGGCACGCGCCACGGTGTTCACCGCGAGACCGAGCTGACCGGCCAGCTCGCGCACCGTCGGCAACCGCGTACCCGGCGGCAGTCTGCCGTCGCGCACACCGTCGATGACCTGCGTCCTGAGCTGGTCGAACAAGGCACCCGACGCGCGATGGTCGATGCGTACCCAATCCCCCAACTCGGCCACGTGCTCAGTATTGCCCACAGCGGCTAGTTTGGTCATGTGCAGGTAACGGTCCTCAGCGGTGCGGGCATCTCGGCCGAGAGCGGGGTGCCGACCTTCCGCGACGCCGAAACCGGGCTGTGGGCGAAGGTCGACCCCTATGAAATCTCCAGCTCGGAAGGGTGGCGGGCCCACCCGGAGAAGGTATGGGCGTGGTATCTGTGGCGTCACTACATGATGAGCGCTGTACACCCGAACGACGGCCACCGGGCCGTCGCCGCCTGGCAGGATTACGCCGACGTGCACGTCGTCACCCAGAACGTCGACGACCTGCATGAGCGAGCGGGCAGCAAGAAGGTCTACCACGTGCACGGGAGCCTGTTCGAGTTCCACTGCGATCGCTGCCGGCAGACATATTCCGGTGAGCTGCCGGCGATGCCCGAACCGGTGGAGACCGTCGACCCGCCGCGGTGCGAATGCGGCGGCCTCATCAGGCCCAACGTGGTCTGGTTCGGCGAGGCGCTGCCCGAGGACGCGTGGCAGCGATCGGTTGAGGCGGTCAGCGGCGCCGACCTGGTGATCGTCGTCGGCACCTCGTCGATCGTCTATCCCGCGGCGGGCCTGCCCGAGATCGCACTGGCCAATGGCATCCCGGTCATCGAGGTCAACCCGGAACGCACACCGCTGTCCGACTCCGCGACGGCGTCCGTGCGCGAGACGGCGGCCAGCGCGCTGCCGAAGCTGCTGCAGCGGCTCCCGGCCCTACTCGGTTAGGGCCTGACCGCGCGGCCGATCGCGAACTCGGCGACCGGCAGCGGCACCCACCTCGGCATCGTCCATTCCCGCCGAGCACCCTCGACCTCGAACCCCGCACCCACGATGCTCTGTTCGGTGTGGCGGTGGGTGTGGCAGTTCCCGAGCAGCCGCGGCCACACCGTCGCGTCGGCGATCCTCTGCAGCCGCCCGCGGCCGCCCTCGCTGGCGATGTGCTCGAGATAGCGCAGCTCACCGCCGGGCCGCAGTAACGAAAGCAGCTGGCGCAGAACAGTATCGGGATCATCGATCGAGCACAGCACCAGCGAGCAGACGATCGCGTCGAAGACCTCGCTGCGGTTGGCCACGAAGTGCTCCACGGTGTCGGTGCTGACGGTGACGGGCACGCGGGCTCCGACCGCGGTCCGATGGGCCTGTTCGGCGAGACGGCGTTCGGGCTCGACGGCCACCACCTCGCGCACCGTGTCGGGGTAGAACTCGAAGTTCGTCCCGGTACCCGCACCGACCTCCAGAACCCGTCCCGACAGGCCGGCGAGGTTCTGCCGGCGGAGTTGCCGGATGGCGTCGGTCTCGTGGGTGGACATCACCGTCCACAACCGAGCGAAAAACGGGTTATCGACCGTGTCCGACATGAAGCATTCCCTTCAACTGAGCGACGGTTTGCGGTGGTGGCGCGTCGAGGTCCACCGCCCCCCGGGTGATGTGACCGAGACACACGGCCGTCAGCACCCGGTCGGCGAAGTCCTCGACATCCCCCCACGGTAGGTACGGCTTGGAGATCAGCATGGCGGCCACCCCGTGCGCGACGGTCATCAACTCCAGCGCCGTCGCGGTCGAGTCGCCCGGCGGATAGGTTCCCTCCGCCATCAGTCCCTCGACCGCGGTGCGCAGGTGCACGAATGCCGAGCTGTTCAACGCCACATCCACGTCGCTGCCCGGCCGGCTCTCCCCCATCGTCGCAATGCGGTACAGCTCAGGGGTTTTCATCGCGAACCGCACATACGCCAACCCCTGCGCGCGCAGCACCTCGATGGTCGAGGGCTGCCCGGCCGCCACACTTTGCATCTCCTCGTCGAGTTTCTCGAAGTACCGTGCGCACACCGCGTCAAGCAGCGCGTCCTTGTCGGCGAAGTGCAGGTAGATCGACGGCGGGGTCACGCCCACCCGCTGCGCCACCGACCGGATCGACACCTCTTTCGCATTGCCCGACTCGAGCAGCAGATCGGTGGTGGCGTCGAGGATCTCGTCACGCAGCTGCTCACCGGACCCCCGCGGGGCGCGTCGCCGTTTCATCGCGAACCCGCCGGCTGGATCGAGCCTTCGGCGCGCGATGGTTCAGCGGATTCGCTGAAGCCGATCCGTTCGTGCAGTCTGGTCAACGGCTTGGGCGACCACCAGTTCCACCGTCCGAGCAGATGCATGAACGCCGGCACCAAACCCATCCGCACCAGCGTCGCATCGGCCAGCACCGCCAGCGTCAACCCGACGCCGAACATCCGCATGAACGCGACCTCGGCCGCGATCAGCGCCGCGAACGAGATCGACATCAACAGCGCCGCCGCCGTCACGACACGCCCGGTCTTCGCCAGGCCGAGCGCCACGCTCTCGTCGTTGCGCGCACGAGCGGACATCGCCGGGTCGTTGCCGGACTGCAGCCAGAACTCGCGGATGCGGGATACCAAGAAGACTTCGTAATCCATCGACAGCCCGAATGCGATGCAGAACAGCAACACCGGCATGTTCGCCACCAGGGTCCCGGTCGGTGTGGTGCCCAGTGCGCCGAGATGGCCTTCTTGGAAGATCCACACCAGCGCACCGAACGCCGCCGTCAAAGACAAGACGTTGAGTATCAACGCCTTCACCGGCAGCACCACGCTCCCGGTGAGCAGGAAGAGCAGCACGAAGGTGATGGCCCCGATCACCCCGAGCACCAGCGGCAGGCGCGACGTGATCGCCGAGGCACTGTCGCGGTTCACCTGTGCGGTGCCCGTCAGCAGCACCGGAACATCGCCGGGAGTGCGCACCGCCTCCAGCCGGTCGAGCTGCGCTTCGGAGGCATCGCTGAACAACGGCGCCTCACTGGCCACGGTGAGGAACGCGCTGTCGTCCTTGACGCCGGTAGCGGCCGACGGCGGGCCGATCGACTTGCCGTCGACGAACGTGCCGCCGGGAGCCGACACCGACGACACGTCGCCGACCCGCGAGAGGTCTGCCGCGTAGCGGTCCACCATCGCGGGCGTGAGATCCCGGGTGTCCGGTATGACGACCGTGACGTTGCGGGCCGAGTCGACGGCGAAGTTGTTGCGTAGCTCGTCGCCGACCTGCCGCGCCGACGCGGACTGAGGCAGCACCCGCTCGTCGGGGAACCCCCAACGCGCGTTGAGGAACGGCGCGCCGAGCACCAGCAGCAACGTGACGATCGCGAGTCCGATCGGAAGTGCCCGGCGCATCACGACTTTCGTGCAGCGGTACCAGAACGTCTGCTCGACGGGTTTGCGCACCGGCTCCGGTCTGCCGACGAGCCGGCGACCGAACCGCCGCACATCAAGCGCGTCCAACCGATCCCCGAGCAGCACGATCGCCGCGGGCGCCACCACCACCGCGGCGAGGGCCGCAAACGTCACCACCGCGATTCCCGCGTACGCGAACGACTTCAGGAAGTACATCGGAAACAACACCATCGCGACCATGGACAGCGCGACCGTCATCGCCGAGAACAGCACGGTGCGCCCGGCGGTCACCATGGTGCGCACCAACGCCGCATCAGGTTGCGCCCCGTCGGCGATCTCGTCGCGGTACCTGCTGATGATCAACAGCGTGTAATCGATAGCGAGCGCCAAACCCATTGCGACGGTGAGGTTCAGCGCGAAGATCGAAACGTCTGTGAGGTGGGTGACGCCGCGCAGCACCGCCATCGAACCCAGGATCGCGAAACCACCGATGGCCAACGGCAACGCGGCGGCGAGCAGACCCCCGAACACCCACACCAGCGCCACGAAGCACAGCGGGATCGCGATCGCCTCCATCTTGAGGAGGTCGCGTTCGCTCTGCCCGTTGATCTGCACGTAGATCATGGCCTCGCCGCCGGCGCGCACGGTGACGCCGTCGCGGTCGTGCACGAGTCGCTCGGTGAGTTCCTTCGCATGCTTCTGCGCGCCGCTCTCACCGCCGGTGATCCCGGCGACGATCAGCCCGGTCTTCCCGTCCTCACTGATCAGCGCGGGCGCCGCGGTCGGCGGTGCGCTCCACAGCGAGGTCATTCCGACGACCGACGGCGAGGCCCGCAGTTCGGCGGCAAGCTCCTCGCCGACGGCACGGGCCCGCGGGCTCTGCGCGCCCTCGTCGGAGTGCACGCTGAGAATCAGCTCCATGTCGCCCTGACCGAACGTGTCGACCAAGAGCTGGGTGGCCTCAGCCGACTCCGACGTCGGGTCCTGGAACCCGCCGGCGGAAAGGTGCTTGGCGACGGGGATACCGAATATGCCGCACGCGACCATCACCAGGACCGCTGTCGCGATGATGCGCCGAGGCGCCGCTATGGCCAGGTGTGCGACTCTTTGCAGCACTCCGCGTCCTCTCGGCTCGGACTAACGCCGATAACTTAACAACGATAAGTCAGCGCCGTCAACGCCCCTTCAGGACACACGAAACACGAACCCGCGGCGTTCAAGTGCGATTCTCGCGATGAGTTGCGGCATTCCTGGTAGTCGTAATCGGCATGACCACGACGGACGCGGCCACCGCCGCCACCACCACACGCGACACCGCGACGGACATCGGCCTGCTCATCCTGAGAATCGGCATCGGTGCGGCGATTCTTCAGGCGGGCCTCATCAAGGCCTTCGATTTCAGCACCACCGTCGGCTTCATGGACTCCGCCGGGTGGCGGTTGCCCGGACTGGCCGCGTTCATGGTCACGGCGGCCGAGACGCTCGGTGGCCTGGGCCTCATCTTCGGTGCGCTGACGCCGCTGGCCGCGTGTGCGGTGATCGCGGCGATGGTCGACGCGTGGGCCGTCAACGTGTCGCAGTCGGCTTTCTGGTCCGAACCGTTCAACGCGCCGTTCCTGATCGGCGTCGGTGCCGCAGCGCTGCTGTTCCTCGGGGCCGGCGCCTACTCGCTCGACGCCAAGGTGTTGGGCCGGGTGTCGTGGGGACGGCGCGTCGGCGTCGGCCTGCTGGTCGTGGCGTTCGCCGCGGCGATCCTGACCTGGGTGGCGCTGCTCGGCACCAACCCCATCCACTTCACCGCCGGCACGTAGCTGGTCAGCAAATCACTACTGGCGAGTAGTCCGCGACCCTACTTGGCGGTAAGAATTGCCACAGTATTCCGAATCGTGACTCAAAGATTCCTTAGAGGTGACACTTACTGTCGAGTACATGTGGATCGACGACACCAGTGCCGATGTCATCAAGGTCGACTTCGAGGCGCTCTACCACGGCGACGTCCTGGTAGAAGGCGACACCTCGGAGCAGCTCGACGACGAGCACACCCTGCGCACCGCCGTCTGAACGAACGCGCGCCGAGGGGTCGCGCATTCGCTCCGACGGTCGGGCCCTCAAGCGCCCGAGCCGGTTCTGTTGCTGCTTTCTTGCTGAACCCGCCCGCTAAATCCGATCCCGTTCCTAAGCCACGTTCTCTTCTTCGTCATCGGCGATCATGTCGCTGAGCCGGCCGCTGATGATCTCCTCGGCCTCGTCGACGATGCGCGCGACCAGATCCCCGCAGGTCGGGATGTCGTTGATCAGGCCCATCGCGGTGCCCACGCTCCAGATGCCGGCGTCGAGGTCGCCGATCTCGTAGACCTTCACGCCCCGCGAGCCGGCGACCAGGTCCTTGACGTCCTCGAACTGACCGCCGCGGTTGAGGATCTCCACGACCTCACGCGACACCGCGTTGCTGGCCACGCGGGCCGTGTTGCGCAGCGGCCGGAAGATCAGCTCGGTGTCGAGCTCGGTGCCCGCCACGATCGCTTCCTTGACGTTCTGGTGGATCGCCGATTCGACGGTGCACATGAACCGCGAACCCATGTTGATGCCGTCAGCGCCCAGCGCCAATGCGGCGACCAGACCGCGCGCGTCGGCGAACCCGCCGGAGGCGATCATCGGGATCTCGATCTTGGCCGACGCCGCCGGGATCAGCACCAGGCCCGGGATGTCGTCCTCGCCGGGATGGCCCGCGCACTCGAAGCCGTCGATGCTGATGCCGTCGACGCCGAGGCTCTGCGCCTTGACCGCATGCCGCACCGAGGTGCACTTGTGCAGCACCTTGATCCCGTTGTCGTGGAACATCGGCAGATGCGGCGCGGGGTTGGAGCCCGCGGTCTCGACGATCTTGATGCCCGAGTCGACGATCACCTGCCGGTACTCGTCATACGGCGGCGGGTTGATCGTCGGCAGAATCGTCAGGTTGACCCCGAACGGCTTGTCGGTCAGATCGCGGCACTTGGCGATCTCCTTGGCCAGATCGGCCGGCGTCGGCTGGGTCAACGCGGTGATGAAGCCGAGCGCACCCGCATTGGCCACGGCCGCAACGAGTTCCGCGCGGCCGACCCACTGCATCCCGCCCTGCACGATGGGATGCTCGATTCCGAACGTCTCGGTGAACTTCGTCCTGATACCCATCGCGTCTACCTCGGTCCTTTTCTCTTCGCGCAAGCGCTCATCGGGGCGCCATCCGGATCGCGCCATCCAGGCGGATCACTTCACCGTTGAGCATCGGATTCTCGACGATGTGCACGGCCAGCGCGCCGTACTCGTCGGGATCGCCCAGGCGCGCCGGATGCGGCACCTGCTTGCCCAGCGAGGCCTGCGCCTCTTCCGGCAGCGAACCCAGCAGCGGGGTCTTGAACAGACCCGGCGCAATGGTGACGACGCGGATGAACTCACGCGACAGGTCACGCGCGATCGGCAAGGTCATACCGACCACCCCACCCTTGGACGCGGAGTAGGCGGCCTGCCCGATCTGGCCCTCGAACGCCGCGACCGACGCGGTGTTGATGATGACGCCACGCTCGCCGTTGATGGGCTCGGTCTTCGCGATCCGCTCGGCGGCCAGCCGCAGCACGTTGAACGTGCCGATCAGGTTGACCTCGATGACCTTCTTGAAGCCGTCGAGCGGGAACGGCCCGTCCTTGCTCAACGTCTTGATCGCGTTGCCGATGCCCGCGCAGTTGACGTTGATGCGCAGCGGGCCCATCTTCTCGGCCGCGTCCAGCGCCGCGCTGACGGCGTCCGGATCGGTCACGTTGGTCTCGACGAACTGGGCGCGGTCACCGAGTTCCTTGACCGCCTCTTCGCCCTTGAGGTCGATGACGACCACCGATGCGCCCCTGTCGAGCAGGCGTTTGGTGGTGGCCAGGCCGAGGCCCGATGCACCACCGGTGACGACGGCTACGGCGTCCTTGATCTCCACTTGAGGGTGTTCCTTTCTCTAGGCCCAGTCTCGTAAGACGGCTTCGGTGTCAGCTCCGGCTTGGCCGGGTGGTGTCGGTGCCGGCGGCACGCTTCGGGAGAACCGCGGCGCGGGCATCGGTTGCAGGTGCTCACCGTCGCGATAGAAGGTGTTGCGCTCGGTGACGTGCGGTTCGGACTCGACCTCGCTGAACGACAGCACCGGGGTCACGCAGGCGTCGCTGTCGGCGAACACCTTGGCCCAGTGGTCGCGGTCCTTGCTCGCGATGACCTCGCTGAGCTTCGCTCGCAGCTCCGGCCAGCGGCTCGCGTCGTTCTGGTCGGGCAGGTCGGCGTTCTCCAGGCCCAGGCCCTTGAGGAACTCGGCGTAGAACTGCGGTTCGATGCACCCGACCGCGATGTAGCGGCCGTCGGCGCAGGTGTAGGTGTCGTAGTAGGGCGCGCCGCCGTCGAGGATGTTGACCCCGCGCTGGTCGGTCCACAACCCGTCTTGCAGGAAGCCCCAGATCATCTGCGCCAGCACGCTGGAGCCGTCGATCATCGCCGCGTCGACCACCTGACCCTTGCCCGACGTCTGGCGTTCCCACAGCGCGGAAAGGATGCCGACGAGCAGGAACATCGAGCCGCCGCCGAAGTCACCGGTCAGGTTCAGCGGTGGGACCGGTCGCTCCCCCGCCCGGCCGATCGAGTGCAGCACACCGTTGAGCGAGATGTAGTTGATGTCGTGGCCGGCCTGCAGGCGCCGCGGCCCGGTCTGGCCCCAGCCCGTCATGCGCCCGTAGATCAGCCGCTCGTTGACCTTCGCGCAGTCCTCCGGCCCGAGACCCAGGCGTTCGGTGACACCGGGGCGCAGCCCCTCGATCAGCACGTCGGCCTTCGCGACCAGCCGCAACACGAGTTCGCGGCCCTCGTCGCTCTTGAGGTCGGCGGCGACGGAACGCCGATTGCGCAGGGCGGCCTCGCGCTTGCTCGTCGGAATTCCCCCGAGCTTGCCCGGTCGCTCGATGCGGACGACGTCGGCGCCGAGATCACCGAGGATCATCGCCGCGTGCGGGCCGGGTCCGATGCTCGCGAGTTCGATCACCCGCAGCCCGTGCAGAGGTCCCGCCATGCTTACCGCCCTTCGTTGGACAATCGCTTCCGGATCGCCGACATAGCTTACTTGTATAACCAAGTCGTCCGGTTCTAGGGTGCAGCCATGACAACGCTGGATTCGGGCGCACCCACATATACCGGCATCGACGCTTTGACGGTCGACCTCGCCGACGGTGTGCTTTCGGTGACGCTGAACCGGCCCGACAGCCTCAACTCGCTGAACCGCGAGATGCTGGTCCGTATCGCCGACACTCTCAATACGGCGGCCACCGATCGGCGGGTCAAGGTCGTGCGACTCGGCGGCGCGGGTCGCGGCTTCTGTTCGGGCGCGGGCATCGGCGACGACGACCAGGCGCAGAAGAGTGTCGACGGCCCGGCCTCGGTGCTCGACGCCGCCAACGATGCGGTCCGCGCGATCGTCAACCTGCCCCAGCCTGTGGTCGCGGCCGTGCACGGTGCGGCGGCCGGCGTCGGCGTCTCGCTGGCACTGGCTTCGGATGTCGTATTGGCTTCGGACAACGCGTATTTCATGCTGGCGTTCACCAAGATCGGGCTGATGCCCGACGGCGGCGCCTCGGCGCTGGTGGCGGCGGCGGTCGGACGTACCCGCGCGGCCCGGATGGCCCTGCTTGCCGAAAAGGTCTCGGCGCGCGAGGCATACGACTGGGGCCTGGCCGCCGCGGTCTATCCGGCAGATGAGTTCGACGCCGAGGTCGACAAGGTGCTCGACAGGCTGAAAAGCGGTCCCGCGGTCGCGCTGCGCAAGACCAAGCACGCGATCAACGCGGCCACGCTGACCGAGTTCGAACCCGCACTGGGACGCGAACGCGAGGGTCAGCTGAAGCTGCTGACCTCGCCGGACTTCATCGAGGGCATCACGGCGTTCCAGCAGCGCCGCAAGGCGAACTTCTCCGACTTCTAGCCCAGATTTTTCGCGCAATGTTGTGAGTTTCGGGGTGTAGATACGCGAAAGTGCCTGTCCTGCAAGGAATAATTGGACTTGTCTACGGT
>NZ_BCTA01000018.1 GCF_001570485.1 Mycolicibacterium novocastrense | reverse complement strand
GCTGACTGCCATCGGCAGTGTGCTTATCAGCTGGTTGACGGCCGCGGTGCTCATCGTAGGGGACCTTGTCACCGGCGGCGAACACCGCAACGGTGTGGTGGCGTCGTGTCTTGCCGTGTTGTGCGACGTGCTGACTGGGTACGCCGGTCGCATTCCGCAAGTACTGTTGCTCGCCGCTGCAGCCCTCGGCGTCATCACGGCCTCGCTCGCCGGTACCCGAATTGCCCGCGCTCTTGCTCGCCTGCGGGCGGGAGCGCTCGAGCACGCTGACGGGGTGCGGTTGGTGGGTCGGCCGGTCGGGCAGGACGTGTTCGTGATCGATGCTTCCGAACGTGCCGCCTACTGCGTATCGGGCCGCCCACCGGTCATCGTGGTGACCACCGGTGCGCTGGCGGCCCTCGACGACGATCAACTGGGCGCCGTGCTCGCACACGAGCGCGCTCATCTGGCGGGGCGCCATCATCAAGTGATAGCCGCCCTACGCTGTCTGGCGGTGGTCTTCCCGAAACTCTCGCTGATGACACGGGGCGCCACTGAGGTTTCGCGGATACTGGAGATGTGTGCCGACGATGCCGCAGCCCGTCGATTCGGTCGCCGCACGCTGCTTTCAGGATTGATGTCACTGGCCGGCGCAGCGCCGGCAGGATCATTGGGAGCGGCCGATGTGGCGGTGCTCAGCAGAGCCGAACGTCTGGCGGTTCCTGCAACACCGCCGACGCAGATACGCGCGCGGGCAGCATTGGCCAGCGCATCGACGCTGATGGCCGGCGGACCGTTGCTCATTCTTGCGTTGATGGCATCGGGCACGCTGATGTGCGGTTAGCTCCACGAATGTCGCGCAAGCAGAAGACCCGAGGACCGGCGCGGGCCGCTGACCGCGCAATTGTGAAAACCGCACACCGGTGGCTGCTCCGGCGACCATGTGCGGACCGTCCGACGCAGTCCCGCCACCGGTTTCAGCTCTCAAGCGTTGTTCGGCCGACGTGATCGCCAACTCGGGCGCGAACAAGGGCAGAACTCTACGGAACCCGATGTTATCCTACTATGACGGTCAGTAGAAGCCACGGTATCGGATTCGACCGAATGGCCGTTCGGGTACTCGTCGACTGCACGACCCTCGCCTACGGGGTTTGACCGTAGATGCGTGGGGTACGCGCCTTTTGTCCATGAGTTGTGGCTATGCGGTTTGGCTGGCCGCAATCACGTGGATCGTCGCGTCTTGCTGAATTTCGCGGCGCACCAACTGACGACAGTGATGGAGTGACGCAAATGAGCACCGCAGCTGAAATGCTGGAAACCTACCCGCAGGAGCTCGGCGGCATCGACCGTGCGGCATTGACGGAGTGTATCGAGGCGTGCATCGAGTGCGCGCAGGCATGTACTGCATGCGCCGATGCCTGTCTAAGTGAGCAATCGGTCCAAGAGCTGACCACCTGCATTCGCACCAACCTCGATTGTGCAGATCTGTGTGAGACGACAGGTCGGGTGCTTTCGCGCCACACTGGCTACGATGCCAATCTGACCCGTTCGGTGTTGCAGGCCTGCGCCACGGCGTGTCAGTCCTGTGGCGATGAATGCGCCAGGCATGCCGAGCACCACGAACACTGCCGAATCTGCGCAGAGGTGTGTCGGCGTTGCGGGCAGGCGTGCGACCAGCTGCTCGCAACGCTGGGCTGATGGCTGCGAAGCCTCCCGAGCACCGGCAAGCCGATGGAATCGTTGGCTTCTGATTCAGGATGGGCCCGCTCGCTTCGGCGGCGTGACCACACAGAGCCCGAGCTGACCGTCGAGTAGATCGTGTGCGACATCCTGCACCCGTCGGTTACACGGCTCGAGGTCGAGAGATCGACGTAGTACTGTTCGCCACCGACATTTTCCCTGCACGCCGCGCACCTTCACCGCCGGCGCCTGCCGGGGCGCTGCGCCGCATGACACAAAGCCGTTGAGTAGCAACATCCTCGGCGCTGCAGCGACCACGCTGCGCGGTGCCCGTTGCACCGCCTTTCATCGCCGAGGCCGGCGGCAAACCGTGACCGTTGCGGTCGCAAGCGCACCTTTGTGGCGGAAGTGGCTGCACCGTTGACCGCAACACGCCGCTGATTGTCCGACCATGACATCGGCGGGATACGGCATAGGGGTAGGGGGTACCCTCCGTAGTAGTGGCGTATCTGAGCAGGAGTGCGCCGTTCGCCCAAGCGACGACCTCCGGATTCCCAGACAGAGTGAGCCGGCCGATCGTCCTCAGGGGAAGGAGGAACCCACCATGGCCACAGCGGAATACCGGGTCTCCGGGATGACGTGTGGGCACTGCGAGATGTCGGTCCGCGAGGAAGTCAGTTCCCTCGGCGGTGTCACGCATGTGGAGGTGAGCGCTGCCACCGGCAAGCTGGTTGTCACCAGTGAGGAGCCCATCGCCGATGCGGCCATAATGGCGGCCGTAGATGAGGCCGGATACACCGCCGTGCGGATGACATGAGTGCCGGTCGGGTCCACGGCCGGTGGCACACCACGTCGACGCCACTACACGCAGTCGGACCAGCCCAGTTGCCGACTCGGGTAGTGATGCCGCCTTCTGGTTGTAGAGCCTTGCCGGTCGTGCTCTATTCCCGCCGCCGAGGCGAAGCGCAGTACCGCTGAGGGTTCCGGCCGAACGCAGCCAGCGGACAGCTCTTTGGCACGCGCCTCATGGAATTCACGCAAGCTGCAACTGGCCGACTCGCGTCGGGACGTGAATGACGCTCCCGGCGCTTTCGAGCCCCCTTCGAAAAGCCACCTCGGTGCCGGCAGGCATCGCAGTCTGCCGCGGCAGAAAGACACGGCCATTCGCGTACTTTCGGTATCTACCATCTCGGGAAGTACTTCCGGTATCTACTATTTCAGATAGTATGTGCTGGGGCGGCTGGGGCGCCGGTCCGACCCCTAGCTCGGGTGGCGCCTCAGTCGTTCCTTCCGTGCAAACCAGCGTTGCTACGAAGGCCGTCGAGGCCGCGAGAAGTATTGTGTTGGTTAACGACACGGCGCCAGGCCTACGAATTGCCAAATACTCGGGTGCCGTAGTGCGGGTCGCCTCGCCTCGAAGTGCATGCAACCGGTCCCGGACTGCCTTCCACGTGCAGTGCCGCATCTGGTAAGTAGGGTGGTGGAAGTACGTAGGAGCTGCGTATGCCGCTGGCCGTGTAAAGAAGGGGCGGGCAGTGCGAAACGTGGTGAAGGTGATGGCGGCAGGCGCAGCGATGGTGCTGCTGGCGGGACACCGGCATACCAGCCGCCTTTGCAGCGGCCAAATGTCCGCGCATGTTCGGCTCCCAACGGCGAGTGGCTGACGCCGGTGGCGCGCTGGCCCAAGTGTGAACAGCCACCGATCTGCAGCGAACCTCTTATCTGAATAGTTGGCAGCCGGCAAGCTGTGAGAGGCAGGCGTGGCGCGAGCGCCATGAAAGGAGCGGTCACACCGCGCACCATGGCCGGTGCGCTCGATGTGATCAATCCCGCCACCGACACGCTGTTGGGTTCGGTCCCCGTGGGCACGGGCCCGGCGCAGGTGGCCTGACTAATTCCAGATAATGCCCGCCGCGATGCCAAACGCGACGCTTACGCCGGACGTAACGACGGCGACGCCGGTCGGCCACCGTCTGGCGCTGGGTGCATCGGTGCTCGGCAAGCCAGCGGGGGCCGGGGTGAAGGTCGGGACGATCCAACGCAGGTAGTAGAACAGGCTGATCAACGTGTTGATAAAGACGGCGACCGCCAGCCACGCTGCGCCACCGTCCCATGCTGCGCTTGCGGTGGTCAGCTTGCCGACGAACACTGCCGCCGGGGGAGTACCGAGCAGCCCGAGGAGGGCGACGACCAGTGCACCGGCCAACCATGGGTGGGTTCGCGCCGTCCCCCGGTAGTCTCCGATCTCGCGCCGCTCGGGCAGTGCGGTGGTCACGGCGAACGCGGCGATGTTCGTGGCGGTGTAGCCGGCCAGGTAGAACAGCAGCGACGGCAGCGCCAGGTCGCTGCGGCCGACCACGGCGACTGGAACGAGCAGGTACCCGACCTGGCTGACGGTAGACCAGCCCAGCAGCCGCCGCGGATCGTGTTGCCAGAACGCCGCGAGGTTGCCCAATGTCATGCTGGCGACGGCGAATAGCGCGACCACCAGTGGCCAGGCCACGGTATCGGGCAGCACCGTCGCCAGTCGGTAGAGCGCGATCAGGGCGCCGATCTTGGGGATCGTGGTCAGAAACATGGCCGTGGACCCGTTGGCGCCCTGGGCCGCGTCGGGAATCCAGAAGTGCGCCGGCACTCCGCCGGCCTCGAACATCAGGCCCGTCAGGACACTCACCAGTCCGGCCGCGATGATCGCGGTCGGGCCGTCAGTGAGTCGGGCGGCGAGGTCGTCGTAGCGGGTTGCGCCGGTGATGCCGTAGAGGACGGTGATACCGAGCAGCAGCAGGATCCCGGACAGCGCCCCCAGCAGGTAGGCCTTCATCGCCGCTTCGGCACCACGCGGTGAGCGAACCATCCCGATCAGTGCGTACAACGGGATGCCGGCGAGCAGGTACCCGGTGGCCAGCACGAGGAGGTCGTCGGCGCCGGCCAGCACCAGCACTCCGGCGGTGGAACACAGCAGCAGGGCGTAGGTTTCGCTCTCCCGGGCGCTGCCGCCGATCTCCTCGCCGGCCACGATCACCACCAGCAATGCGCCGAGGGCGGCGATGATCCTGGCCACCCCGGTAGCGGTGTCGACGCTGAATGTGGCGTCGAACGCGGTCGAGTCGGTACCCATCAGCTGCACGACAGCGACGATGGCCGCGCCCGCCAGCGCAGCGCCCGCGGTGACGCGGGTCCACCACAGCCGTCGGCGGGGCAGGAACGAGCCGCCGATCAACACCACCAGCGCACCGCCGAACACCAGGATTTCCGGCAGCATCAGCAGCGGCTGCATCTGGGCGTCAGGCTGCACCGGTCACCGCCCGAGCAGCCCGATGAGCGCACCGGCGCCCGGCTCGATGAGCGCCAGCAGCGGCCGTGGGAACACGCCGATGACCACCGTCAGCGCGAGAAGCGTTGCCACCGAGAATGTTTCACTCGGCCGTAGATCGGCGAAACCTGCAGAGTGGCCGCGCGTGGGCCCGGTGAACACCCGTTGGAAGGCACGCAGGAACAGCGCCGCCGTGATCAATATGCCGGGCAGCGCCACGGCGGTAACCGGCGCGGCGGCGATGCTGCCGGTGAAGATCTGGAATTCGGCGATGAAACCGGAAAACCCGGGCAGGCCCAACGACGCGAAGGCGCCGACTGCGAACAGCGCGGCCAGTTTGGGCGCCGGCCCGGCCAGTCCGCCGTAGCCGTCGAGGTCGTAGCTACCGGCCCGGTCGTAGAGCACCCCGGCGAGCAGGAACAGTGCGGCGGTGATCAGTCCGTGGCTGACCATCTGGGTCACTGCGCCGGTGACTGCCACCGAACGGGCTTCGGCGGTGTCGCCGGCGACCAGGCCGGCTGCGCCGACGGCCATCACGATGTAGCCCATGTGGTTGACCGAGGTGTAGGCGATCATGCGTTTGATGTTGTTCTGCGCCAACGCCACCAGCGCTCCGTACAGTACGGAGACCACCCCGACGGCGACGATCAGCCAAGCCCAATCTCGCCAGGCCTGCGGCAGCATCGGCATCGCGATCCGCACGAACCCGTAGGTGCCCATCTTCAGCAGTACGCCGGCCAGCACCGCGGATCCGATCGCCGGCGCGTCGGTGTGGGCGGGCGGCAGCCAGGTGTGAAACGGGAACGTCGGTGTCTTGACCGCCAGACCCAACACGATCGCGCCCAGCACCAGCCCGCCGGTCAGCGAACTGCCGGCCAGCGGCATGGCGGCTGTCAGTGCCACCATGTCGAAGGTGTGCGGATCGGCGGCGATGTAGAGGCCGATGAACCCGACAAGCAGTGCCAGCGAGCCCAGGAAGGTGTAGAGGAAGAACTTCAACGCCGAGCGGGCCGCGTTGCCGTGCCCCCAGCCCGCGATCACGAAATACATTGCCACAATTGACAGGTCGAAGAAGACGAAGAACACGATCAGGTCGGCCGCGACGAACAGGCCCAGGCTGACGCACTGCAGGAACAGGAACAACGCCGCCTGGGCGCGGGTCCGATCGGTGCTGCGCACCGCGTACCCGGCGCACGCCAGGAAGATGACCGCGGTCATGATCACCAACGGCAGTGACAGCCCGTCCACACCGACGTGATAACTGCTGTTGACGCCGGGAATCCACGGCACCTGCTCCTCGAAAGCCAACGCATTGGGCGGCGGCGACTCGTAGCCCGCCCACAGCACGAGCGTCAACGCCACCTCCGCCGCGGTGACCGACACCCACAGCCAGCGCGCGGCGCCATCGCCGATCTGGGGCACGGCAACAAGTAGGGCCGCGGCGGCCAGCGGCAGAAAGACGATCAGACTGAGCACGGTTCACCTCACCACCACGAGGAGCAGGACACCGAGCACCAGGAGGATCACGGCCACGGCGTAGTACTGGTGCAACTGGCCGCTCTGCGGTTTTCGGGCCAGCTCACCGAGGCGACGCATCCGCGACGCCACTGTCTCGACCGCGGCGTCGACGCCGCGGGTATCGGCCCGACCGGCATAGTGGGCCACGTTCACCGTGCCGGTTGCGGCGGCGTCGACGGCACGGTCGAGAAGATGGTCGTCAAAGCGTGCCAGCGTGGCGGCGAGCGCCAGCGTGGGACGTACCAGCACCGTGTCCGCCGCGTGCTGCAGGCCCAACCACCCTGCGGCCCATCGTGGTTCGGGGACACCCCAGCGCAGCACCGCCAGCACGACGGCGGCGGCCAGCACCGCCGACGCCGTCAGCTCCACGATGGTGGCGTGCGGGGCCTCGGCGCCGTCGAGATCTCGGCCAAGCCAGGTGCCGATCGGGGGCAGCACCAGCGCCCCTGCGAGCACCGCACCCACCGCCAAGGCCACCAGCGGCACCTGCTCGAAGGCACTGAGGTGGGTGGGGTTTCGTGCCTGCCCTTCGCTCGGCACCGGCTCGTCCGGTGCGACGTCCGTGCGCCACAACACCATGACGATCTTGGCGGCGTAGGCAGCCGACAAGACCGCGGCCACCATGCCCGCCGCGTAGAGCCACGGTGAGCGCTCGAGCGCGGCGGCGAGCACCGCATCCTTGGTGGCCCACATCGACAGCGGCGCAACACCGGCCAGTGCCAGCGCCGACACGGTGGCCGTCGCGCGCAGGAGCGGCCAGCGCCGCGCCGCACCGCGCAGCATGCCGAGCCGCTGGCTGCCCAGCAGCGACAGCCAGGCCCCGGCGGCCAGGAACAGCCCGGCCTTGGTCCAAGCGTGCGCAATCAGTTGGGCCGCACCGCCACTGACGGTGGCCAGGCCGGCGGCCATCACCACGAACCCCAGCTGCGCTGACGTCGACGCGGCCAGCAGTTGCTTGAGGTCGCGTTGGGCCACCGCAACGACGCCGAGGAGCACGGCGGTCACCGCACCCGCCCACACCGCGGCGGTGGCGGCCCAACCGGTGGCGGCCAGCAGCGGTGCGGTGCGCAGCAGCAGGTAGGCGCCCATCGCCACCATCGCCGCCGAGTGCAGCAGCGCACTGACCGGGCTGGGACCCTGCATCGCCCGCGACAGCCAGAACGAGAACGGCAGCTGGGCGGCCTTTCCCAGTGCGGCGACCAGTACGCCGAGCGCGATCACGTGCCGCCAACCGGCGTCAGCGGTGGGCAAGTCGGCCAACGCCAGGCCGGCACCGCCGGCCAGCGCCGCGCCGGCGGCCAGATACAAACCCAGATCGGCGCTGCGGGTGGTGACGAACGCGGTCAGCCCTGCCGACACCCGTTGCTCCTCGCGCCAGTGAAATCCGATCAGTGCGTAGGACGCCGCCCCCATCACCTCCCAGGCCAGCAGCAACGCCGGTATCGACGACGCCGTCGCCGTCAGCACCGCGGCGGATGCGAACACCAGCATCAAGCCGTGGAATCGGCCGCCCGCCAGGGCGCTGTCTGCACTGGCGAACACCAGCACCAACAACGTCACCGCCGCGACCGCGGGCACCACCGCCGCAGCCAGTCCGTCGATCCGCAAACTGAATTCGGCACCGGCGACGAACGGTGTGCCGACCGCGGGCCGCGCCACCGCCACCCATCCCGACAACGCCAGCACGGCCGCCGAAACGGTGACCGAGATCGCCGCGGCGGTCCGTCTGAGTCCGCGGCCCCACAGCGGGCTCAGCAGTAACCCGGCGCCGACGATCGCCGGTAGCCCGATGAGCGCCCAGAGCGCCAGCTGCGTCACTGATGTCATGGTCGCCATCACCCGGACAGGTCGGTGGCCATGTCGGTCATGTCGGTCTGCCGGTCGCGGTGCAACAGCGTGGCGACGGCGAATCCCATCGCCATCTCGACCGTCATCGCCGCAATGACGACCAGCAGCAGCACCTGTCCGGTCGGGTTGGGCGCCAGGAACCACCAGAACGCGGCCCCGGCGAGGATGACCGCGTTGATCATCAATTCCAGGCCCATCATCACCATCACCACGACCTGCTGAGACAGCGCCCCGTACAGGCCGACGGCGAAGATTGCCGCAGCAACGATCAGCACGGTCTGCAGAGTCATCGGCCGACCCCGCCGGGTTGCGGATCGCGGGCCGGTCTTTGGTCCAGGTCGTCGCCGAACCGGTCGTAGCGGGTGCGGTGCGCGGCCAGCACCACGCCCGCGACGATGGTGGCCACCATGATCGGGCTGATGACGATCATCGCCAACATCTGCGGGCCCATCAGAGCCTCACCGAGCGCGGCGGTGACATCCGGCGCGGGCGCACCCCGGCGGGCGGGCCAGTCGACGAGCAGGATCCCGGCCGACAGGAGCATGAACGCCGCGACGGCGATCGCGAGCGCGGGCCGCTTGCCGTGCACCATGCTCATCGGCATCAACGCCGGGTTCATACCCATGAACATGACCATGTAGACGCCCATCACGGCCATCTCCATCACCATCATCAAGATGACGATCACTCCCATGTAGTTCTGCTGCATCAACAGCACGGCGACACCGACCGCGATGAACGACGCAGCCAAGGCATAGGTGGCGCGCGCCATCGAGTCCACCCAGAACACCGCGGCACCGGCGGCCACCGCGACAACGGCGGTGGCCCAGAAGACGATATGCGTGATCATGTGTCAGCCTCTCCAGACCGCGACGACGGCGACGACGAGGTCTTGTACGAGGACAGCCGGCAGCAGTACCATCCAGCCGATCTCCATGAACTTTTCCGGCCGCAACACCGGCAGCCGCTGCTTGATCCACACCAGAACCGTCAGCAACCCAGCGGTTTTCAGGATCGTCCACAGCCAGTCGGGAAGCACCGGGCCGGCGCCGCCACCGAGGAACATCGGCACCGCGAACGCCGCGCCCGCGGCCAGCAACGCATACCGGCCGGCCCCGAACAGCAGCCGGTCCACCCCGGACAGTTCGTCCGCCACCCCGCCGGCAATGTCGACACCCAGCGCGGGACGCAACGGACCCCACACCGAAAACCCCGCCACCCCAACGCAATACACGACAAACGCGACGGGCATCCACACCACAAACCACAGGTTATGCTGCGCGGCCGAGATCGAACCGACATGCAGGCTTTGGGCGGCGATGGTCGGCGCAACCAGAGCGAACATCAACGGCAACTCATACCCCAAGCCGTGCGCCAGGAACCGGTAGCCACCGATTAGCGAATGCACCGAATTCGGTCCCCACCCCGCCAGCCACACCAACGCCCACACCATGACATCCATCGCGTTGAACCACACGACACCGACATCCAAATCGAGCAGCGTCCACCGGCCCAGGGGAACAACGGTGACCATCAACAAGGCCACGGCGAGCAGGCCCGCACCACCGATGCGCCACAACAGCGTATCGGCGGCCACCGTAACGCGACGGCGTTGGCGCAGCAGCCGGACCGTCTCATACAACGGCGCAGCGACAGGGAATTTGGCGGCACCGGCGGTGCGCGCGGTGAGCGTGGCGTCCAGGGCTGCGGCGTAGCAGGCGAGGACGGCGACCAGTGCGGCAGCAGCCAGCGACCACGCCGCGGGCACCAGCACAGCGATCGGTTCAGCCATGATGACCGGCTTGTCCGCCGCTGACGCCGTCGATTCCGAGACTCGCGATCACCAGCCGGGCCGCGGCCACATCCAGGCCGGCCACAATCCCGGGCAGGGCATCGACCACGTCAGCGCTCGACGGCGGCAGCCCAATACCGCTGCAGGCGTGGTGGATTCGGTTCAGCAGCCGGTCATAGGTATCGCCCGCCCAATCGAGGGGTAAGTCCTGACTGCGTAGCTCCTCAACAGACAGCGCACCGAGGTCGCGCAGTGACCACCGCAATACCCGAGATCGCCGCACGATGTCATGCAATTTGACCAGCAATGCCGCGGCCCGGTCACTGTCGGCGTGAGCGAGCAGCGCATCGCGCGCCCGGCGGGCCTGCCCGGCCGCACGCGGCCAGCCTGCCAGCGCCAGCACATCTACGATGTGGTCGCACTGACGGGCAACCGACGAGGCCCCGCCGTTGGATCGCAGGAAATGCTCGGCATCCACACGTAACGCCTCGGGCTTGCCGATGACGTCACCATGCAACGTGCAAGCCAGCACCAGGCCCGCCGGCCAGTGCGGCAAGATCGGACCTAACCTGGCGTGCAAGACGTCCATTTCCAGGCCGTCGCGGTCGCCGGCGCCCTGCGCGAGCGCAATTCCCGCCGGCGCCACGTCCATGTCGCCATGATCCATGTGTCCGTGGTCCATCCCGTCGTGGTCGGTGTGCGCGTGGTCCATCCCGTCGTGGTCGGTGTGCGCGTGATCCATCCCGTCGTGGCCCATAGCTTGGCGACCGCCACCGGCTACCTCCTCGACGCCGGATTGTCGGCGCTGGCGGGCGTCGTCACGGTGACGGTAGATGTCTGTGAGTGCCGTGACGGCATCGTCGAGCGCTGCACCGACGGCACCGCCGTCGGCGATCGCCGCTCGGACGCGCGGACCGGGCAACTGCTCCCACACCCGCTCCACGGCCGCAGACAACTCGGGCCCAGGCGTTCCGCACACAGCCAGCACGTCGGCACCTGCAGGCGACGGCGCGATCTGCCAGCCGCGTGCCGCCAGCTCCCGTTCCACCCCCGCCCGCAGCGTCCACTGCCCCGGAGTCTCAACCAGCAGGGCATGGGGCCGACGGGCTGCCCACCGTGCCGCCAGCGCCGTCACACCCATCGCAGTGCGCCCTCTCGCCACGCCCACACCACCGCCACGAGCAGCGCCCCGAGAAAGACGAACATCTCGACAATCGCCGATACACCGAGCTGCGCGACCACCACCGCCCACGGATACATGAACAGCATTTCGACATCGAAAGCTAGGAAGACCAATGTGGCCAGATACCAGCGGACGTGGTAGCGCGACAGCGCGTGCTCCGCGGGAAGCCATCCCGACTGAAACGGCAAGCACACCAGTGCGCGGTTCGCGCCGGAAACGACCCGGCTCGCACCGTAGGCCGCGGCAACGCCCGCAAGCGATATCGCCAGCATCCACGCCACAGCCGCGTACACGAAAGTTTTCCTCCCGCCTCGATATCCAGAACCGCTCTACGAGTGGTGCGAACATACGGTGAACGGCACCTCCCGAGCAATGACGGTTAGCCGCGCGGTCTGCTTCTAAAACCTGCCCGAGGTCTGCGCGGCCCGAAGTAGGCCGCCGCATCTATTGAGTTGAAAGATTTCGCATCACGCCGAAGAAGATCGATGCTGCGTCGCCCGACTGGGCGGCGCGGTTGGTCACCGTCGTCGGAATCGGCATTCTCGTCGGCTATCTCGCCACGGAAACGCTCGTGCAAAGGGCTGCCGATGGTGGTGCGCCCGACACTGACGTGGATCGGTTTCTGCCTCATCGCCGGATATCGGCATTCGCCCTATTCCGGTTCGACCGCGCCGGACGACTTCAGCTCACGTGCCTCTCAAGTCTGCACCACCACGTAAGTCGACGCTGCAACCGAATAGGCCCTGCGACGAGGATTTGCCTGTCGACTCGCAACTTTACCGACAGTGAATCTCGTCGCCGCAGCGTATGTGTGGCAGAGGCTGGTCAGACACCGGTCAGCGGGCGGCCATCGGCCTGCCAGGCGCGCATGCCGCCGCGAAGTTCGACAATGTCGGTGTAGCCGAGATCGCGAAGTGTCTCAGCTGCAATAGCACTCATTGGTCCAGACCGGCAGTAGATGGCCAACCTGGTAGAGCGATCGGCTGGGAGTCGACCAGCCTGCGCCGCGATCTGATCGAACGGAATCGACAGGTCCGTGCCCGCGATATCGCCTTCGAAGGGCACATGAACATTGACCGTCACCCGATTCGGCTCGGCGATGACTGCGGAGAATTCGTCGGGATCGACCAACCGGGCGGCGCTCGAGACCTGGGTCTGCGACGTTGACGTCGGGGGCGGACCTCCCGATGCGCACGATGCCAACACGAGCAAGCCGGCGGCTGTGAGAGTCGCGACAACGAATCGCGATGAAGACGCAGGAAGTACCGGCTGCTCCGGCTGTTGATACCGCGGTCGCGACGCTTCCACACGACTGCGGCGGATCGATCCACGCATGTCCGCAATATACCCCCGGAGGGTAAGGGTACTTGCGCCCAAGTCCATCGAGGGCTAACGTTCCCACCGTAGTAATACCCCCGAGGGGTATAGATAAGAGTGAAAGATGACCGCTACAACGGCCGTCGACTGGCATCTGCGCGGCGACTGGTTCGACGTGTGTAGCTGCAAGCTGCCCTGCCCATGCAGCTTTGCTCAAGAGCCCACCCACGGGGACTGCCTGTTCACCCTCGTGTGGCATATCCGCGATGGCCACTTCGGTCAGGTGGATCTAGCGGGATTCAACGTCGTCTCCCTCGGGGAGTTCACTGGCAACATGTGGGTCGGTGACCCCAACGCCATGATGAAGCTGATGTTCTACATCGACGGCAACGCCGACACCGCCCAGCGTGAGGCATTGAAGCGCATCTTCACCGGCAAGGAAGGCGGCTGGCCAGCCGAATTCGCAAGCCTCATCGCCGATTTGCGCGACATCGTGTACGCGCCGATCACCTTCGAGGCCGCCGACGATCTGACCTACTGGCGAGCCGAGATCCCGGCCAAGGTCGATGTGCGGGTCGCCGCTCTGACTGGGCCCACGTCGGATCCGAACCGGCGGGTCACCACAATCAACGCGCCGGGAGCTGAGGTTGGCCCCGGTCAGATCGCCACATGGGGCGTCGTCGAACGCGATCATGCTGTCGGCTTTCAGTGGTCGCACGAGTACCGCGGCGGTTCCAGTAAGCACTTTCCGTTCGATTGGCGACCCGACGGCGGTGACGCACGCCAGCAGGAATCCACGACGAGTGAGGGGTCGTCATGCAAGTGCCATGCCTGACCGTGGCGGCGCGCAACGACCGATGAAGGCCGGGGGAGGCCGCCGAGGGCACAACGGTCCATAGGCGGCCAACCCACCCTTCGTGCGGCGTCGGTTTGACGAGAGCCACCGGTGTGCGCACGTAAGCCGGATTCGCGCCGCCCGTGCGTTTCGCCCATGCGGCGAGAAGCCCTCCGCAATTCCGCACGACCGCCGAACGCCAAGGCCATACCCCACAACACGGGTACACTCATCTCAACTACTATCAGACTACGTAGAGAGGCGAGCTGCCGGAACCGAGTGTCGACTGTTCGCTCAATCGCCCGAAAGGACACGTTGTCATGCGACTAACGACCACGCTGACCACGACGATCGCAGCTGCGTTCGTCGCCGCCGCAACAGCGTTCGCCGCACCCAGCAATGCCACCGAGCATTGCCCCCACAAATTCGGTTCCGCACAACAGATCGTTGATGCTGGGGGCGCGGCGGTCCAGGAGTGGGTCGTTGCCGACCTCCAGAAGTCCGAGACAGTCCTACCGGGATACAGTCCACGCGGACAGCTCTGGGAAGCATCGACGACAGTACGCGCAGCCACAGGCACCCTCACCCCGATCATCCCCAACCTGCACGCAGTTACCGCAGCCGGCCAGCGCTACCCCGTGCTGTGGCAGATCGCTACCCCCCAAGGCTTGCCCGCCGCTAACCTCGCGCAAGGCCAAAGCTCCAGCGGCAAAGTCTATTTCGATATCGAGGGTACAGAGCCGATGGCAGTGATCTATGCCGACGGGAACGGCACCCACATGATGTGGTGCTGCGACGGAATGATGAAGATGCCGATGGACAATTGCCCAATGTGTGCGACTATGGAAAAGCCGTGCCCACACTGCCGCGATCGGATGTAGAACCCTAGACCTTGCCTTGCACGGAGCGAAGGAAGGACGACTCGCTGCGGAGCGGGTGGTGTTATTCGCTGTGGTGGTGATCGCCCTCAGCTCTGTGTGAAAGATCCGTAGCCGCAGCCGGATGCTCAACCGTCGAGGATGTCGACCGGCTAGGTTGAGCTGGGTGCACTGGCACAACACCAGCCGCCTCCACGGCTACCTCGGCCACCACCGCATCCCGGAAAAGATCTGCACCACTTCGCCGGCGGTGCGGGCATGCAGACGCTGCCCGATCAGCCGCCACGAAACACTGTAGAGGGCTTTGGCGGCCTTGAGGTGCGCGTCGACGCCGACGGTGCCAATGGACCATGTGGACAGCTCAAAGGACGTAAGCGGCAACGCTATCAACGCTTCAGCTTCGATGGTCTCGAACCCCCGCAGGGTGCCGCTCCCTCCAACGCCCGGCTCTTGCGGGTGTCGGCGACCTCGACACTCCAGCGTTCGCCGTCGGCCTGCATCGCCGCGACTGAGGCGAACTGGCGGCCGCACCAAAACGAGTTCCGCACATAAGTCATGGGACGTTCTACCCGAGATTTGTCTTCGGGTTTGAACGCTCGCGTCGAGTCGATCAGAGTGCCGTAGTGCACCGCGAGTTCGGCGTGGGTGCGGTTGATCTGCGTGTCGTACAGGTCGAGCTTGTCCACCCCGGTCTTGAGGTTGTCACACACCAGTCGCGCGGGCACCCCGCCGAAGAATTCGAATGCCGCGACATGGAATGCGCACCAGGTAGTTTGGTTCATCCGGCTCACCGGGCGCACGAACAGGTGCCGCGAGCTGGCCAGCACCATCACCAACGCCCACACCGCCACCCGCTTGGCCGCGGCCGGATCGACCCACATGCCCAGCGATCTGGGCCTCACTGCCGGGATCGACCCCGTGGCACCGTCACCTTCGCCCGGGCCACCTCCTCGGCGAAATACGTGGCGTTTCAGCGCCGCACCGACGATTCCGAGGCCCCCACATCATGGTCGTCGCGCAACCGTTGGGCGATGGTGGCCACCGTGACATCGTCGTCAAGCCAGCCCTTGATCCGATCGTGGTGCGGCGCGATCAGCGGCCACGTCGACGCCTGCGCCGCCGGATCAGACATTCCGGGAACCAGCCCCCGATCAACTCCGCCCACGCCTCGGCTCAACGGTTCGCCGCGGGGTTCTATCGTCGGCGATCGCCGGGCTCAGAATTTTTTGCGGATGGTTTTGCGGTCGATGCCCAGTGACTGCGATAACTGGACCTGTGAACGGCCCGCATGCCAGTGGGTGAACGACTCGACCAGGTCGACATCACGATATTTCTCCTCGCCATCAGCGGCCTTCCATCCATCACCAGATAGATGCAGAGCGAACCTTCCAACGAGGCCAACACCGGACAGACACACCGCCCAGGGGGGAATTACGTGACAGCCGGGGTGCGGAATTACGTGGCGGACAACCCCTCAAACCTGAGGAAATCCGTGACCGCTGACAGTCAACCCCAGGATTGCGTGACACGTCATCGAAGCAGCGGGTTCGATCGCTACTGTGCACCGCGGGGATCGTTGGGTGCCAGCTCGCGCCGGTGGCCGGCGATTCGGATGATCTCGTCAGCGACTAGTAGTGGTTCGGTGATGACCACTTGATGATTCGACCGCGCCGCCTCGACGTGACGCGCACCCAATCGCACAGCCGCCCGACGGTGCGCCCCCAAGAACGCCTTACGGATGGACCTGTCGAAGATCGTCGACTTCATCCCTGAGATGACAGTGATCGGGGTGTCCCCGAGAACAGGCGGATTACGCCGCAGAGTCTGCAGACCCTGGATGAAGAACCGTTCCTCTTCGTCGGCCGCCTGGACGGCACGCACGGTGAGATCTTCGGTAACCAGATCGTGCACCACGTCCGCAGGCATGCCCGGCATGGCTCGCCGAACGGCCAGCGGTAGCAGGCGCAGGCGCCTCAGGACGCCGAGCACCCACCGGCCGGCCAGCACAATCCTCCGCAAATGTTTAAGCGACGACCCGCAGCAGACGTCGAGATGTTCGTCAGCATGGTCGATGAGCACCAGCCCTGCACTCAGACACGGATTCGCCGCTGCAGCAGCCAGGGCGATCGTTCCGCCGTAGCTGTGCCCGGCTAGGACGTACGGGGCGGCATCCACCGCTGACAGCAGCTGGGTGAGGTCATCGGCGATGCGCTCCAACGTGCGTGGTTCGGGGTCGTCGTCACTGCGGCCCAGGTTGGCCCGGTCATAAACCACGGTCCGGAATCGTTGTGCCACAAGGGGCTGCACGAGTCCCCACTCCGATCGTGAAGCGCCTAAACCCGATTCGAACACCACGGTGGGGGTGCCAGTGCCTGCCGTCATGTAGTGCAGCTTGCGCCCGTCGTGTAGGCGGACAAAGTGACTGCTGCCTAGGGTGTGTATCACCTATCGTTTTCCTGTCCCAGAATTCACCAGCCCCAGGGGTTGGTCGGTAACTACACTGTTGCTATACGATTTGGCAACCCATCGATGATCGCACCGACGTTCAATGGCCCGAGTGCGGGATCACGCGGGTCGCCGTCCACGCCCACAGCAAATCGAACCGATCCGGATACCCTAAGTCAAATCCATCCCCGTTGGTCTATAGGTCTAGCGGCTCGCTCGGAGCCCGGCTCGAACGTTATCGCCGGTCCGCCGAGCATCGACAGTGCGGCGATCGCGGCGATGGCTGAGCTGGCGATCACCGACCGCACCGGTCTTCGCCGGCACGCGGCGTGGGGCCACGCACTGCTTGGATAGCAGCAGCACGCAGGGACGGTCAGGCGGTGCGGTTTGGCTGGTGGATGATCAAGCACCTCTTCGGCTGGCCGCTAGGATATAAGCATTCTCGACCGCGGGGGTTCGGCGACGTGCTGGGGTGTTGCGCCCAAACGCCGTCATCGTCCGGATGGTGCCGCGGTAGCCTCTTTGCCGTCGGCAGCCGTACGTTGTGCACAGGTAGGGACTTGTCGTTATCGCTGGTTGCGCTTGATTTACGCTGAGGCTTGACGCGGTGATGCAGTTCGAGAACGGAAGGGCTTCCGGTTTGCCCAACATCAGATATCCCCATGAGACGACATTGGCCTTGGCTTCGGGTGTCACCTGCGTGACCACTTCCGCCGGGGCGGTGCTGTTGAATCCTCCGCGCAGTGAGAGGCTTACCCGTTTGACCGCTGATCAGATACTGGCGCTGAAAGCACTCAACGTCGGGGCGGCAACGGTGGCGGAGCTGTTTGGGGCAAAAAATGCATGCGATATGGGCGCGTTATTGGATCGCCTCATCGCCGGCGGCTGGTTGACGGTCAACGTGCGCGAGGAGGGGAAGCTTCTATACTCTATTCAGCCGTTCGGACAACCCGCACCGCGGCCGGGCGCGCCGTCGCAATCCGTTGTAATGTCGAAATACGCTGTGCTGCATCGGGCCACAGAGGGCTTTATCGTCGAGCATCCCTTGGCGTGGTGCGATCTGTGCATCTATGACCCACGTCTGCTCGTTTTGCTCGACGGACCATCGACGTCCGTTTCTGACCTCTCTCCTGCAGTGACATCGCAATTCGTCGAGGACCTGCGCTGGTGCGGCATCCTTGCGGCCTGTGGTCACGAGGACTCCAGATTTGAAACCGTCAGCTGGAGCGCACCGGATGTGTGGTTCCATCGCCGCAGCACGCTCGGTGAGCGCATCGTCACGTGGGAGCGTTTTGGTCCGACCAAATGGGCCAAGGGCCGATTCCCGCAGCCCCCGGCACGCCGTGCCAACTATTCGGGTGAACCGATCGTCCTGGCCGTTCCCGACTTGACGGCGAAACGGAGCCAAGACCCGTCCCTGACGGCCGTCATCGAAGATCGAGTCTCCACAAGGTCCTTCGACGACGGCGTCCCAATCAGCGTTGAACAGCTGGCGGAGTTGCTATACCGCACAGCACGAACACGGAGCGTCCAGCCGGTCGGTGAGGGCGAGGAACTCCTATCACGGCCATATCCTTCCGCCGGCGGCCTCTATGAGCTGGAACTCTATCCGGTGGTGCGAAATGTCGCCGGACTCGAACCTGGCATGTACCACTACGATTCATTCGACCACGTGCTGCGCCCACTGGCCGCAGCGGATCCACGGGCGGTGTCCCAGCTATTGAAACCGGCTTCCGCGACTCTGGCTGGAGGCGCCGAGCCGCAAGTGCTCGTCGTCATTGCCGCGCGCACCGGTCGCATCATGTGGACCTACGAGCAGGTCTCTTACGCGCTCATTCTGAAAAATGTCGGTGTCCTCATGCAGACGATTTATCTGGCTGCTACCGCGATGGGTCTTGGTGCCTGCGCTCAGGGATTCAGTGATACCGCAGGGTTTGTCGCGGCCACCGGGGTTGAGGAGTTACAGGAGTGCAGCGTCGGTAGCATCATTGTCGGCTCGCGTGCCAAAAGTCGGCCGCCGAGCCGTCCCTGAAACAAAAGCTCCTCATCAGTCTGTGCTGTGGCCTCGAGGGTAGTGGCGGGCGGCCACAGATAGTCGTTGCGACATGCCGGACCGGGCTTTCCCGTTATTCAGCCGCTCGGCAAACCGGCCCGCGTTGGCTGAGGCATTGATGTGCGCCAACCGCACGATCGAGCTCCGGTGAGTCGCGCTCCCACGCGGTTACGGTGGTGGCAGTGCCGAATCACCTCGCAAGCGCGAAGAAATCGTCTGACGCCGCCCCAAGCCTGGTCCCTCATGCCCGGCCGACTCGCGTCTCCTCGCTGCCAGAATTCTGTGGCGGCGCATTCCTTTCCTTGACCGGCCTATTCGCCAGCCAGCACGTCGATGCCGCGCCGCCAGAGGTCCGTCAGCCGGTCGATATCGGAAGGCGCGAACAGGGCTTCATTCCAGCACCAGTTGGTGATCAGTTGAGGGCCTTCGGATGAGGCGCCTACAAGCGCACCGATGATGAGAGCGAAATGCAACGGCAGATCGGGCTCGGGATCAATGGGGAGCGCATCGATTTGGGCTCCGGTGATCAGTGACCACGGTTGGCCCTTGCCACCGCCGAGGTCCATCCGGCCCATATAGTTGAACTGGACCTGGGGTTCGGAGGCCGCCCGCAACTCGGGCGTGCGCTCGACATAACGAAGCAGGCCGTAATCCAGACCGTCATTCGGGATCGCGGCAAGGTGGGTAGCCACTGAGTCGAGTAGAGCCCGAGCCGCACCTGGATCTTCTTCAGCCCGCTCGACATCGACGGCCGCCTCACCGACGCCCAGCCGTATCGGAAATGCACTGGTGAACCAGCCGACGGTGTTCGTGGTGTCGGTGCCCAGAATGGCATCAGCGCGGCCGTGGCCTTCCAGGTCGATGAGCGTGCCGGAAGCTGGATCGGCGCCACGCTCCTTCCGCCAACTCGCAATCGTCATCGTCATTGCGGCCAGCATCAATTCGCGCATCCCCTCCTCTCTGGTGAGTGTGGCCAGCAGGCGCTCGGTGACATGAACGGGTGTGACCACAGGGGTGACTCGCAGGCTGGACCAGATATCACGGGTTGGGTCGGGGTGCCGCACACCCAACGGGGGATCGGGTTCGCGTACCTGCGTGACCCAGTATTCGCGCTGGGCCGCTACCTCGGGCGTCGTGGCTCGTTGCCACATCAGCTCCGACCACTGGCGGTAGGAGGTGAATTCTGGCAAGATCTTCGGCGCCTCTCCCGAAGTCACCGAGCGCCAGGCTTCTGCGACCTCACCCAGCATGATGTGCCAGGAGACCACGTCCACCGCCAAATGGTGCGCGGTGAGCAGCAGCACCTGGTCCTGTTCGCTGCCGGAGAACCAAACCGCTCGCACCACCGCACCTGCCCGAGGATCAATCTCGTCAATGATCGTTCGTGCGGAATGGGTGATCGCCGAACGGAATTCGGCATTGGTCGATTTCGGCAACTCCACGCGGGTAAGCAAGTCGGCGGCGACGACCGCGCCGGGTGCGCGAGTAACCAAGCGCGGTCCACTGGGAGTATCGACCAGGATGGATCGAAGCATGTCGTGCCCGTCGAGCAGCAGCTGCAGCATCGACTCGATCGACGAGCGGTCGATTTCGGCGGGCAATTGAAGCAAAACAGTATGGGTGAAGCGGCGGTAATTACCGTGCTCGTACAGCCAGCACACCATAGGCAGTGGCATCACCTCACCGTATGCAGCACTCTCGACGGCGTTGTCCGGGCCGGCCGCATCGATCGTCGCCGCCAGTTGACGGATAGTCGGGGCGGTGAACAGCATCCGTGGACTCAATGTGAGGCCACGCCGACGAGCCTTGAGAGTTACCGAGATCGCCACGATGCTGTCTAGTCCGAGCGAGAAGAGGTCGTCGTCGACGTGCGGGACAATGCCGTTGAACTGTTCTTGGAACGTTTCACACAGCAACCGTTCAGTATCGGTGGACGCCGACTCCATCCCGTTTTCAGCGACGCGCGAGAGCGCGTTTTCTGCTAGCTGGTCGATCGCGTGGATATCCAGTTTTCCGTTGGCGTTCACTGGCAGCGTCGGTAATGCCAGGATACGGGCCGGGACCATATACGACGGCAGTCGGTCGGTGAGCGCAGAGCGCAGTCGGGCGAGATCTCCATCCGATTCCTCCTGCCACACAACGAAACAGACGAGGCTGGTGGCGCCGTCGCGACGCACGACGGAAACTGCCGCGTCGTGTACGTTCGGCTGACAGCGCAGCGCGGCTACGACCTCTGCTATCTCGACGCGGTAGCCTCGAATTTTGACCTGGGTGTCGGCGCGTCCCACATAGGAATAGCCTCCGTGCGCAAGGCGACGTACCAAGTCGCCGGTGCGGTACATGCGTTGTCCCGGGCGCAGTGGGTCGGCGACGAACCGAGCGGCGGTCATCGCAGATCTACCGGCATAGCCGCGGGCCTGCTGTACCCCAGACAGGTACAGTTCCCCAACGACGCCGTTGGGGACCATCCGCAACCTCGAATCCAGGACGTAGGCGAATGTTCCAGCGTTCGTGGTGCCGATCGTCGGTACTTGGTAGTCATTGACGGGCGCCACCACGGCCTCGACGGTCATTTCGGTGGGTCCATAGCAGTTGTACACCGCTGTGGGTGATAGGTCGCGCAACTGTTCCCACAGCGTGGGGTTGATCGCCTCGCCACCTAGGGCCAGTACCGAAAGACCATGATCGAGGAGTCCTGCCGCACGCAGCTGGACAAGCATCGAGGGCGTGGTGTCGATCATGTCGATCCGGTGTGCAGCAATTCCTTTCACCAGCCGATCGGCGTCGCGCATTTGTTCGGCGTCGAATAGATGAAGCGCATGGCCATCGAGCAGACCGACCATCGGCTGCCATGAGGCGTCGAAGCTCAAAGACCAGGCGTGCGCGATGCGCATCGGGCGGCCTAGGCGCTCCCAGGCGGTTCGGTAGACGCGCTCCCGATGATCAGCGAAATAACCGAGTAATGCGGCATTGGTCCCGATGACTCCTTTGGGTTCACCGGTAGAACCAGAAGTGAAGATCACATATGCACTGTGCTCCGGATGACGGCGCACCGCTGGCGCGACGGCGCGACGGCGCAAAATGCGCTCGGCTACAGCTGGGTCGTCGAGGACCAGCCTGGGCAGCTGCGTGCCGACCAGTTCGCAGAAGGACAATTGGGTGATAGCGAGTACCGGGTTGGCTTGGTGCAGAATGGATCCGATTCGAGCTTCGGGCAGCGTGATGTCGACCGGCAGGTAGGCGCCACCTGCGGCAAGCACCGCAAGGATGGCGACGATGGATCTGCTGGAACGTGCCAACACCAGAGCAACGACGCTCTCCGGTCCGACGCCGTATTCGGCAAGCTCCATTGCCAGCCGGCTTGCCTCGGCGTGCAATTCGGCATAGGTGTATGCCTCGGCGCCGTCGGTGGTCAGCGCAACGGCGTCAGGCGTGGCTCTGACTTGCCGCTCGAACGTTTCCCACACTGTCGTAGATGGGGCCGCAACGGGTTGCCCCGCAAGGAGTCCTGTGCGCTCCGCCGACGTAAGAATATCCAGTGCGTCGGCGCTGCCGTCGCCAATACCGGGCAGTTGCCGCAATACGCTGAGCAATCGCTCGCCGAGGTCGGCGGTTGGGAAATGCGCTAGTGCTCCGCGAATCGCTTCGACGAGCACCACGAGTTCGCCATCTCGCAGGTGCGAAACCACCGTCAACGGGTAGTGAGTCAAGCTTTCCATCTCTATGGGAGAGAAGCGCACTCCGTCGGGTGTATCGACCGTGCGGATCGCATCCTCGATCGGTGCGTTCTCGAAGACGAACAACGAATCAAACAAAGTCCCTCGGCCATGTTCACGCTGAATTTCTGACAGGCTGAGATAACCAACGTCCCGCATCGCCGACGTTTCGCGCTGCAACCGTGCGCATTGCTCGACCACCGAGTCGGTTCCGCTGAAGCGGTGCACAACAGGTACGGCGTTGATGAACAAGCCGACCATGGTCTCCACGCCGAGCAAGCTTTCTGGACGACCGGAGATGATGGTGCCGAACACTACGTCGCGACGGTCGGTGAGCCTGCTGAGCACGACCGCCCACGCGAAAAGCACTGCGGTGTTGAGTGTGAGACCGTTGCACCCGGCCCACTCCTGCAGTCTTACCGCGTCGGCCTCAGGCAACCGCAGTTCCCTCTTTTCCGGCACGTGATCGCCCGCCACGACGGTGCCATCGGCGACCATGAGCGGTCCGGACACGCCGCGCAAGTACTCAGTCCATTTCGCAGTCGCGGCGGTGCGGTCCTGTTGGACGAGCCAGGCGATGTAGTCCCGATAGGGACGTGGAGTCGGTAGCTCGTTGGCTGAGGCCCCGGCCTGGTACACGGCGAGCATCTCCATGAAGAACACGGCGAGTGACCACCCGTCCACCAGAATGTGGTGCGCGGTGAAGATCATCCGTCGCCTGGTCTCACCGGGAACGGTAAGTAGGGCGACCCGCAGTGCCGGCCCACGACTCAGGTCAAACGCGCGCCGTCGTTCCGAGCGTGCGATAGCGTCGAATTCCGTTGGCGAGGCAACCCGTTCAAACCACGGCAGGGTCGCCTGCGCGGGCACGACCTGCACCGGTTTCGGTACATCACGATCCCAGAAGGCGGCGCGTAGATTCGGGTGCCGGTCCAGCATGACTTGAGCGCTGCGGCGAAGCAACTCGAGGTTAACCGGTCCGTGGATATCCACAACAAACTGCATGCTGTAAAGGTCGAGGTGGTCTTCGGCCAGTCGGGATAACGCAAACAGCCCTTCCTGCAGAGGACTCAGAGCAAGAACGTCCTCGATCGGCCGCGGAGTCGGGGTCATGGCCGCGATTCACGACTCCTTGAGCCAGGATGCAGTGAGATCGGCCAGCGCATCGGGACTCAGGCCGGATGTGCTCATCGGCGTGTACTCGTGTCCTGCTACCGGACCGGTCTCTTCTGCAGCAGCCTGAAGAGTTGCGGCGTCGACTGCCGCCGCCAACTCGGCGATGGTCCTGTGTTCAAACACCATTGCCGGGGTCAAGGGCAGTCCCCGCTCGGTAGCCTGCGCCGACCACTTGATGGAGATGATGCTGTCGCCGCCGAGCGCGAAGAAGTTGTCATCGGGTTCTGCGCCGGTGATGTCGAGCAATTGCTCCAACAGGGTGATGAGGGCCCGCTCGGTTTCCGCGGAACCTCCTGTGACCGGTTCCAATTGCTGGACCACCTTAGGGGTTGGCGGAGCAAGAAGCTCCTCCACGGCGGCTGCGGGTAGCAAGTCCAACGCGGGTAGCCTGCAATCCGGCGTCGTCGCGAATGCATCGAGTGCGGCATTCAGAGCGTCGGCGATAAGCGCGACGCTTTGCGACTCGTAAAGGTCGGCATTGGCGACGATCCGCACGTCGAGTTCTCCACGCTCTGTCACGTTCATGCCGACGTCCAGATCCAGGAGTGACACATCGAAGTCCATTGACAGCGGACAGACCGTGGTTTCCCCGGTCTCGGTCAGGTCGCGCGGCATGAGCGCCCAATCCTCACCGCGAAAATGGATAAGGACTTGGAACAACGGATTCCAGGACCGCGAGCGCGGCGGGTTCAACGCTTCCACCAAGCGTTCGATGGGTAGTTCTTGATGCGCGAAGGCATCCAGCACCGTATCGCGGCTACGCGCGACCAAGGTGCGCAGGCTTGGATCACCGGACACATCGTTGCGCAGGACCACCACGTTGGCGAACAGCCCGATCAAATGCGCGGTGGCGGATTCGACGCGAGATGCGACTGGGCTGCCAATTGCGATGTCCGTCCCGCCGCCGAGCTTGTGCAGCAATGCTGCAAGAACGGCCTGATAAACCATGAACTCAGTGGCGCTATTCTGCTCGGCGAGCTGCGTAAGCGCCGATCGACGGGCCGCGGACACCGTGAAGCTCGCCACCTTGCCGCGCTTGCCGAGCACTGGCGGCCGTGAGTGGTCGGGCGCTACCGAGATCACATCGGGCGATCCGGCCAATGCTTCACGCCAATGAGCCAGCTCAGCCCGTCCCCATCCACTGGATGCATCGAAAGCATTTCGTTGCCACAGCGCGTAATCCGCGAACTGAAGGGGGAGCGTTGCCCACTGGGGCGGCTTACCCCTCATCCGCGCGCGGTAGGCGCAGATTAGGTCTTCGGAGAGGATGCCGAGTGAGGCGTGATCGCTGACAATGTGATGGACGATCAAGAACAACACATGCTTATCCGAGTCGAGCACCAGCAGGGTCGCACTAATCAATGGACCGCGCTCCGGCGTCAAGACGTGCCGACGCAACTCGGCCACCGTTTCGTCGAAGCGATCGGCCGTGATCTTGGAGATCGGTACATCCACGTGCACTTTCGAGTGCACCGTTTGGTATGGGACTCCTTCGTGTTCATTGAAATTCGTTCGTAACGGCTCATGCCGGGCCACCACGTCGTTCAGCGCCTCGGTAAGTGCGGCGGTGTCCAGCGGGCCTTCGACGCGAAGCGCGAACGGCATGTTGAAGCCGTCATGTGCGCCTTCGATTCGATATTGGAACCACGCAGCTAACTGCGAGTAGGATAGGGGGAGCCGTTCCGGGCGAATGGATTCGACTAGCGCGGGACGGCTCGATTGCGCTCCTGGCATTGCATCGTCAGATAGCTCTTCGGCCTCCATGTCGTCGAGATCAATGTCGAATTCGGCGCGGAACCGATCGACGAGCTGAGCCGCCAATCCGGCCGGGGTGGGAGCATCGAACACCGCGCGAACGGTTAGCTCAACGCCGAACTCGGCCCGGATTTGCGCGACCAAACGGGCCGCCAACAGGGAGTGGCCGCCCAGGCCGAAGAATGAATCCTCAGCGCCGACTCGTTGCGAACCGAACAGACCGGCGAAGATTGAGCACATTCGGCGCTCGGTGGGCGTCCTCGGCGCGCGGTAGCCAGGTAGCGCGATAGGCGTTGGTGCGGGCAGCGCCCGCTTATCCAATTTGCCGGCAACGGTCAGCGGAATCTCGGGTATCACCGCGAAGGCACTCGGCACCATGTACTCCGGCAGTACCGAGCGGGTGTGTGCGCGTATGCTCTCCAGATCCAATTGCGCAGTGCCATCGGAAGGCACCAGGTATGCGACGAGCGCGGGGCCGGCCTCGGCATTGTCCACGGTGACAAGGCAATGCCGCACCGATGGATGCGTCGCAATCACGGACCGAATCTCGCCAAGCTCGATACGGAAGCCGCGAATCTTGACCTGCTCATCGGTCCGGCCAACGAATTCCAGGTCGCCGGTTATATTGCGGCGGACTAAGTCTCCCGACCGGTACAGCCGCATGCCGGGGTTGAATGGGTCGGCGACAAACCGCTGTGCGGTCAGTCCCGGACGGCCCAGATATCCACGCGCCAACTGAGCACCACCGAGGTACAACTCACCGATCACCTCGGCCGGCACCGGCTGCAACTCTTCGTCAAGTACGTAGGCGTAGACGTTGCGGTTCGGCACACCGATGGGCACTGTGCGCGCGCCGTGCGACCCGTCTACCAGCTTGTGCGTCGAGCAGACGACGGCCTCCGTTGGACCGTAATGGTTGTGTAACTGAGCGTCGAAGTGGCTGGCGAATTTCGCGGCTAACTCGCCGGGAAGCGCTTCACCGCCGACCGGAACATGACGCAGCGACCGCCATTGTTTGACCTGCGGCAGCATCAGGAGAGTGCTCAGCATTGACGGCACCACGTGGAGCACGGTGACGCCGCGGCGACTGACCAGATCGGCCAGGTAGTCGACGTCACGTGAAGCCCCGGCGTCGGCGAGGGTGGGCATGATCAACTGTGCGCCGAGCGACAACGTGATGAAGATATCCGCCAATGAGGCATCAAAGCTCACTGACGACGATTGCAGCCAGCGGTCTTCGGCGGTCATGGAGCACTCGGCGATGAAACCCTTGACGTGCTCGGAGATGGCCCGATGTGAAACCGCCACGCCCTTGGGTCGGCCGGTGGAGCCGGAAGTGTAAATGACGTAAGCCAAGTGCTCGGGGAGCAGCGGAAGTGATCGATCGGCATCGGTCAGTGCTGCGTCAGACAGCTGCGCGGCGGCGATCTCAGCGGACTGAAACTCCCGGGGCCCGATAACCGTCTGTGGGCGGGCATCGGTGACCAGGTAATCAATGCGTTCGGCAGGGAATGCCGGGTCGATGGGCAGGTAAGCCGCACCGGCTTTGAGTGCGGCGAGCGAGGCGACGATGAACTCGATCGATGTCGCAATGCGCAGGCCGATGATGTCGTCAGCACCGAGGCCCTGCTGGATGAACCAGCGTGCCAAGCGATTCGCGCGCCGATGGAGTTCGGCATAGCTTAGCTCAGTCTCGTCCGAGGAAAGCGCCACAGCGTCCGGTGTGGCAGCTGCGGCCGCTTCGAGGATCGCGACCATCGTGATGGCGGGCGTGTCGACGAGTTCGCCGTGCGACCGTGCCAGGATGGTTTCTCGCTCCCTGGGGTCGAGCATGTCCAGACGGGTGACACGGCGTTCCGGCTCGGCCAGCGCGTTGTCCAACAGCTGTAGGTAGTGAGTCACCATCTGTTCGACGAGCGCACCGCTCAGCACATCCCTCTGATACTCGACTTCGACTAACACGCCCTGCGGGTCCAACACGATCGCCAAGGCAAGCGGAAGCTGCGCGGCGACCGCGCCCAGTTCGAGCTGTCGTACAGCGACGTCGCCCAAAGCGAATCCGCTATGGCTTTTGCGCATACTGAAACCCACCCTGACCAGGCGGTCCAGGCCATCGTGGCCCATCCGGTCCGGGTTTATTTCGCGGACCACTCGATCGATGCCGACCGACTTGTGGGCGAAGCCGCTAAGACAGGTTTCGCGCACGGCGTCCACCAAAGAGGTGAAAGTGTCGTGGGCTCGTGGGCTGATTCGTAGCAAGAGCGTATTGCCGAAATACCCGATGGCAGCCTCGGTCCCGGGCCTGCGATCGGTGACAGGGACGGAAACCAAGAAATCCGCTGCGCCGGTATGGCGACGCACCAGCACACCAAAGGCCGCCAGTAGCACCATAAAAGGGGAACCGGAGCGCTTTCGGGCGAAGTTTTCGATCCGGTTGAAGAGGCCTGCGGGCAGCGCCCGAGTGTGACGTTCGGCCCGCCGAGACGGATGCGCGCCACCTGCGTCGAGACTCTCCAGCGCCTCGGGTAACGACCGCAATGTGTCAGCCCAGTAGCCGATGTCGCTAGTGCTGGGTTCTTCTGAAGTCTCGAGCACCTCGACCGCGATAAATTGTGGTGCGGGCCGACCCAGCTGGCGACCGTTGTAAGCATCGTTGAGTTCGCGGAGGAAGATAGCGCAGGAGTCCTCATCCCAACAGATGTGATGCGCGACAAGCAACAGTACGAACTCTTCCGTACCGATACGTATCAAGTTGATGCGCAGCGGCGGCTCGTTCGTGAGATCGAATGGCCGGCCGAACTCGTCTCGCGCTAAAGCCTCGATTCGCCGTTCGCGTTCCTCGTCGGTAAGATCGGTCAAACCATCTGTCCGCCAACCGGGTTCGGCACCATCGTGAAAGACTTGATATGGCTCACCCTGGTTGTCCACGCCGTAGGTTGTGCGCAGAATAGCGTGGCGCGCCACGACATCATAGAAGGCGCCGCGCAAGCGTGACTCATCCAAGGCACCTGTCAGTCGGTAGGCAACACAAATGTTCAACGCGGTGTCGGCGGGGTCCATGGTCTGCAGGAACCACATCCGGCGCTGACCAACTGATAGCCGGTAGCGCTCTCCCGCACAGATGCGCGCCGGATCGGCCGTCCTTTTCGCTGCCAGACCCTTTTCGGCTATACGCCTTCGCAGCAGTTCGAGACGACGTTCCTGCAAAGTCTCGGCATCGTCGACCATCGCTCGTCTCACCCCTGATTTCAGTTCGCTGGATCGTTCAGACTCTGCTCGGTTCTGCACCACAGGGCTGTAGCACCATCGACACGAACCGAATCATGGGAAGTCCTCTCTTCCGAGCGTTCGTAGAGCTGCCTTAGGCTAGCCTAAAGTAAGTCGATGGCTCCCGCGGCTGTTGCGGCTGTCGCGTGAGGGAGCTGGAGACACCTACCCCATGCGCTCATGGCGACCATGCGGGCCGTTCGGTTGGAGGTACGTCGTGGATGCGCTGAACGTAGGGCGATACCGCGCAGCACTGGATCATCAGGCGTTCTCGGGAGAGTTCACGCTGCGTCGGCTCGACCTCGACCGCGACCTCGATCTGGTGCACTCATGGATGAATGACCCTGAGGTGGCCCGTTTCTGGCGGAAGCCATGGGCGCGACACCGGATCGCGTCCTATCTGCGCCGGCAGCAAGGCAGCGACCACCTGGCTCCATATCTGGGCCTGCTGGATGGTGTTCCGATTAGTTACTGGGAGCTCTACCGCGCCGATCTCGATCCGCTCGCCGAGTACTACGCCGCACACGAACGCGACGCCGGCATGCACATGCTGCTGGGGCCGGCCCCGTACCGCGGACGGCGACTGGGCATTGACTTGCTGCAGACCGTATCGACTTGGCAACTGGAAGCAGATTCTCGCGCCACACGAGTGGTCGCAGAACCCGACGTCAAGAACGCGCGAGTGATCCGGGCTCTCGAACGCGCCGGATTTCGACGCATCACGGACCTCGATCTGCCGGATAAGCGCGCTGCGCTCATGGTCCGTGACCGAGAGGGGATGAGCACTTCGGTTCGCGCAGCAAACCGGGAGGCGAACAGCCCGGAACCGACCACGGAAGATGGAAGCTTATGTTAGCCTCAGCTAAGTCACGAACGTGGGAAACGATAACAACCACCAAGCCGGGTTGCAGAATGGCGGCGACGGATGGGCGAGAGGTTATAGTGCATGCCGCGCATAGAGGGGTGGTTGAGACAATTTCACGAGCCGGATTCCCCCGACAACATGACGTTGCTGGTGTTTCCGCATGCCGGGGCTGGCGCGTCGGCCTACCGCGAATTCTCCAGGATTCTGAGCGCGGAGTTCAGAGTCGTTGTCTTTCAGTATCCCGGGCGCCAGGATCGAGCGACCGAGGCGTCGTTGAACTCGCTTCCCGAGATCGCCGCCGGAGCATTCCGTGACTTCTCGAAGTCGGAGCACAATCGCGCAGCTCCGCTAATCGCATTCGGCCACAGCATGGGAGCTTTGGTGGCCTTCGAGTTTGTCCGGATTGCAGAAGCGAACGGGATCGATGTGCGGCACCTTACCGTCTCGGCGGCGGTAGCTCCCTCAAACGTCGCAACCAAACCACCGCATCCCAAAGACGACGAGAAGATCTTGAATCATCTTGCGGCGCTCGAGGGCACCGACACGGATGTGTTTGCAAGCCGAGAAGTGATGAGGCTGGCACTTCCCGTGATAAAGGCGGACTACAACGCCTTCGACGCGTACTCCTGCGCCGAAGGCATCAAGGTAGCGGCTCCGATTCATGCTATCGGCGGTGATTCGGACCCGTATATCACGTTGGGTGATCTCTACGGGTGGCGCAAGCACACCGACACGGTCAAGGTAACAATGTTTGACGGTGGACACTTCTATTTGAAATCGCACATCGACGCTGTTGCGGAGTTGTTGGCGGCGAGCGCACAATGTGAGCAGACCGCGTGAGCCTCAGCGAATCTACCTCCACGACAACGGTCGACCCTATCGTCATTTCCGGCATGGCTGTCGAGGCGCCTGGAGGAATCGACAGCCCCAACGCCTTATGGTCAGCCTTGGCCGAAGGAAGGGAGTTGCTCACCCCCTTCCCGCGCAACCGCGGCTGGCCAACCGATGATCTGCTGTCGGTATCCGAGCTAGACGGGTGGGGACCCGTTTGCGACGCGGGTGGTTTTCTCGACGGTGCCACGACATTTGATCCGTCCTTCTTCGGCGTCACCCACCGCGAGGCCGTCGTGATGCACCCCCAACAGCGGGTGGCGATGCGGGTGGCATGGAAAGCACTTGAGAATTCTGGCGTTAATCCGGGCACGCTTGAAGGCGCGGACGGTGGATGCTTCGTCGGCATGTCACCGATGGAGTACGGCCCACGCGCGGCGGTCGCCGACGCCTACAGCGGACATCGGATCGCCTCGTTGGGACAACTGGGGGCCGCCGGCCGGATCTCGCATTGCCTGGGACTGACCGGTCCATCGATCTGCGTCGATACCGCATGTGCATCCTCACTGACCGCATTGCACCTGGCCGCGACAGCAGTGCGAGACGGCGAGTGCGAATGGGCACTTGCCGGCGCGGTGTGCGTGATGGGGTCCCCTGGTGCGTTCTACGAATTCGCCAGACTCAACGCGCTTTCCAGTGACGGGCGCTGCCGCGCGTATTCGGACGACGCAACCGGGACCGTCTGGGGCGAAGGCGCCGGAATGGTTCTCATCGAGCGTGAATCCCGAGCGCGTCAAATGAGACACCGGATCTATGGACAAATCCTGGCCATCCGCACCAATCACAACGGGAAAGGTAAGCCGATCTTGGTTCCTCGGGTGCGCGCGCAGGAACAGGTCATCCGTAAGACGCTCGACGCTGCGGGAATTGACCCAGCCGATGTGGGAATGATCGAAGGACACGGGACCGCTACCTCGGTGGGCGACCCAGTGGAATTAATTGCCCTTTTCAACACTTACGGCGCGGCGGGATCCCATGCGCTCTTAGGCTCGATAAAGGCGAATGCCGGCCATGCCCAGGCCGCATCCGGGATCCTCGGACTGATCAAACTGTTGCTCGCCGGTCAGCACGGTCAAATTCCGCCGACCCTGTTCTCGGACAACCCCACTCAGACAGTGGATTGGGATCTGACGGGCGTGCGGCTAGCGACAAAACTGCACCATTGGGAGCCCAAAGGCGGCGTCCGCTACGGTGCCGTTTCCTCGTTTGGTGCGGGAGGCGCCAATGCACACGCGATCATCGCCATGTCCTCGAGTGAGCAAAGTGATTCCTAGTTATAGACTTCCGAACGGCACCACCCCCGTCCTGCTGTCGGCGGATACCGCCGATCTGCTCGTCGACGAGGCCGCGGGCCTTCTTTCTTATGCTGCAGATCATCCAGACGTGGCACCTGACCAGATAGCCGAAATGTTGTTTCGGACACGGATAGCTCGCCGGCGCCGCGCGCTGGCGATGGTGACCAGCCGCGATGATCTGCTCAGCGCCTTACGGGCACTGGTTGATAGACGAGAACATCCGTCGTTGATCCAGACCAACACGACCGCCACCACCCGTAAGGTGGCCTACGTCTTTCCCGGGCAGGGCAACCAAAGGCCAGGGATGGGGCGGCTCTTCTATGAATCGATTCCCGCATTTCGCGCCGAAGCGGACCGCTGCACCGAGGCTTTCCAGAGGCAGTTCGGTGAATGTCCGCTCAATTACCTTCTCGACGAACACCTTCCGTCCGATGACAGTGCGGTGACCGTTCAGCCGGCATTATTTACTCAAATGGCCGCCCTGGCCGCAACGTGGCGTTCATTCGGCGTGACACCGAATGCCACTATCGGACACAGCCAAGGTGAGATCAGCGCGGCCTACGTTTCGGGTAAGATCACTTTGGCTGATGCCGTCGTCGTTGTCGGGATCCGCGCACACTTCGCCGACACATGGGCCTCCGATGATTACTCCATGGCAGTCGTCGCCGCCGACCGGGACGCCTGTGAGGATTCGATCGCGCGTTGCTCGGGTTGGGCGCAGCTGTCGGTGGTCAATTCGACTGGGATGCATTGTATTTCGGGTGAACGGGAAGCGGTGCAGGCAATCGTGGACGCCTTTGTCGAGAATGGCACGTTCGCTCGAGTCATTCCCGTCCAATATCCCGCACACACCAGTTTGATGCATGACCTTAGTGCCGAGGTACGTGCCACGGTGCAACGGCGACTGCAGAATCTTGTGTTTGTCGACTCCGAAATCGACTGGATCGGAGCAACTCTTGGCAGCTCGGTCGACCAAGGATTGCCCGTCGACCAATATTGGTTCTGGAACCTCCGCAACACCGTTCGGTTCGACAAGGCAATCACGGAAGCGGTGCGGCGCAACGTCGACACGTTCGTGGAGTTGGCCGAGCACCCGACACTACAGCTGGCGATTCAAGAGAATATGGCCGGGCTTCGGGACACGAGCTCGGCCGTCGTGGTCGGCTCGTCAGAGCGAACGGCCACGGATCTCAACGTGTTGACACGCAATCTCGCGAACGTCGCCGTACATGACTTGGACTACTCATGGGAGTGCCTGCGCACTGGATCTGACGAAACCGTCTCGCTTCCATTACGTGCTTTTCCCAACACCCGGATGAATGAGATACCGCTGTGGCTGCCATATGACGAGGCGCTGCCCCGGCGCGCCGCTCAGACCTCCGCCGTCGATCCGGTCCCAGTGCCTGCAGACTCAGCCCGTGAGTCGAGCGCGCAAACCACGCCGGCGCGCCTTCTCGTCGAGGAATGGGTTCGGCTGTCGAAGCGCTCACTTGTCCCACCGCGTGACATCGGAATCGTCGACCACACGACAACTTGCGCGGGTTTGGCCACTGCCATATGCGCTGCAGCCGGTGAAGCTGGCGCCGCGGCTCGCATGATCGACAATGAAAGTGGCGGCGTCGCAAGTCATTTCAATACACTTGTCATACTGCTTCCGCAATCGCCGAAGATGGACGACGTCGCCGCCGCGGCCGCAGTCACGGAATTCTTTTCCAACCGCACGTGGTGGCCGGGAGTCACTCATGTAGGTACGGACTGCTGGCTAGTGACGGTGGGCGGTGAGGCGGTCGTCGCTGACGACGCACCACCGGATCCGGTGCACGCAGCGGCAAGTGCGGGGTTCCGCAGCATTGGCGCCAACTATCCGGGCGTAGGATTCCGGCACCTCGACCTGCCGGGCGGATCCACCGCCTCAGACTCGGGGCGTGCGGTCGTCGCGGCCCTGCACACCGCCGAAGAATCGGAATTGGCTTTCCGCAATGGGGGTCTATACGCCAAACGGATCGTTGCTTGCGACAGCTCGGCAATCCAGTCCGATTGCGTGCCCTATGAACATGTGCTCATCGTCGGGGGAACGGGGAAACTCGGTCTCGAATTCTGCGACCACTTCGCACACTGCGGCGCTCGGCGAATCACGCTGGTGAGCAGATCGGGCGGGGCCGCTGCAGTCGCGGACCGACTCCAGGGGATCCGTTCGACCACAGCCACGCAAATCTGTGTCATGAAGTGCGACGTAGGCGACCAGGCGGCAGTATCGCAACTGGCTGCGGAGAACCAGGGCGCCCCGGCTGATCTGATAATCCACGCCGCTGTCAACTATTCGGCTATCGAACTCGAGGACATTACCGCCACGAAGGTAGACGATGCCTTGCGGGCCAAGGTTATCGGCATATCGCGGGTACTGGAGGCGTTCCCGCGAGCGGAAAACTGTCGCGTCATTCTGTGCTCCTCAGCGAGAGCGACAATCGGCGGACGCGGGCAGGTGGTTTACTCGGCTGCCAATCGGATGCTCGACGCCATAGCGCACCGACTCCGCACCGATGGTTTGGACTGTGTTTCGGTGCAGTGGGGTCAGTGGACCGTTCATTTCGACCTCGATGAAAGGAGTATGGCGCAGCTTGCGGCCATCGGGGTCGTCCCGATGTCTCCGAGCGATGCAATCGCTTTGGGAATGAACCGGCTGGGCAGGAATGCCATCGTCGGGGCGTTCGATTTCGCCCGAGCACGATCGGTGCTGGGTGAGTTCGGCTACGGCCCGCTAGTTTCACAGCTGATCAAGCCCGACGTCGATGACCCAACAACCGACAGACCCGTTGAGCCGGACATGCACCCGCGACGGTTGATTGATCTGTTCGCCGAATCCATCGGTATCGATCGCGCCGAGTCGATTGATACCGATATCCCCATGGTGGCGATCGGCCTGGATTCGTTGCAGGCGCTAGAGTTACGTCGTCGCATTAAGAGCGAGTTCAATCACGATCTCGAGGTATCGGATCTGCTCGGAGGGGCGTCCATAGCTGATGTCGCCGCGCAGCTGAGCGCACAGGAATTGTGGCAACAGCCGCTCGGGTAACTCCCGCAACGGCACGATGCCGAAAACGGTGTCAACGGTCAACGGTCCTGTCAAGATTGACGGCCCCGCAACCGCAACGAGCCGTTTGAGCCAGCGATCGTGCCAAAAAGACCCGTCGGCCTAACCCCACCAATTCCGTTGAGTTGTAGCTTTATTCGCGCGTCATGTCTACCGGCGATATCGAGGCGCACATGGCCGAGTGTACGGCGCGTCGGTGTCGCGGGAACTGATTGCCAGCTCACCGAGGCGTCGTGGTCGATGAAATCAAGCCTGGCAGTCCCGCCCGCTCGACGAAGTCTATGGACCCTCTACATCGACGGGCTGCGGCCCATCGGCGAGAACGTGGTCATCACCCAACCAGGTGGCTTATCTGGCCATCGAAGTGGATCTGGAGGGCCGCAGACACGCCCTTGGGGTCTGGATCTAAGGCAGCGAGGGCGCGAAGTTCCGGCAGAACATCGTCACAGACCCGAGTAACCTGGCAGGGGTCGATTTCAGCTGCCGTCGACATCTCCGGCTTCACCGTCCTAACCGAGATGTGCGGCGACGCAGAAGCCGCTCACCTCGCCGGGCGGCTGGTCGACCACACGAGACTCACTGGTCGCCGGTGTCATCCTGGTGAGCAGCATGGGACCAGCCCTTGATGCTGCACGCCAGCGGGCCTAAGTAGATGATGGCGACGATCGCAGCCTAGCTGACGGGCCGCGGCCGAAAATGGCTTCCTCGGCCTGCGAGCCGGAACGCAGCACGGGAGCGCCATCTAACGCGCTCGACTTCTTCAGTTACGTCGTCAACACCGCCACGGATCACCGCACTCACCTGCGCCCGGCCAAACCGTGATCACAGAACCGGTCCTGCCCGCGTGTGACGGCATGGGCCTCATAGCAGACCCGTTCGGGCCACCGCGTTGCGCAACATCACGTCTCCGTGGCGGTAAGTCATGCCGCTACCACCACCTGGTATCGACTGACCCACACCGCTGCGTCCACATCGATCACCCACGACCAGTCGCCGCTTATGTCACGACAATCATGACATTCGCTTCTGCTCCCACCGAGTTCAGCGATGCGCGCGTTCACGTCCCCCGACGACGGTGGCGAACCAAGCGCGTAGGTGGCGGAGCCACTGCGCCTGCACCTCGAGGGCCGACTTGATGCTGACTTCTCGCATCGGCGCAAGCGCGAGGGAGGTGGGCCGCCCCTCCACGGACTATACCCCTAGGGGTATATTAGGAGGCAATCGGACAAATACCCCGTCCGTACTGAGGAGTCGCTGTGATTGGCGATGAGCAAAGCATCGCGCTGGTATTGAACAGGTTGCGCCGCGCTCAGGGCCAGCTTGCTGGCGTGATTTCTATGATCGAGCACGGGCGCGACTGCAAGGACGTCGTTACGCAACTGGCGGCAGTCTCCAGAGCGCTCGACAAGGCGGGATTCAAGATCGTCGCCACCGGCCTGCGGCAGTGTCTTTCCGGTGACACTTCAGAAGACGAGGAGCCAATGACCGAGGCAGAGCTGGAGAAGCTCTTTCTCGCGCTGGCCTGACGAAAGGACATCAGATGACCTTGGCCATCTCTACCACCCTCCACACATACTTTGACGACGCAGTCGAACGGACTCGTAAAGCGTTGTCAGATCACGGCTTCGGCGTACTGACCGAGTTCGACATGAAGGCAACCCTGAAAGCCAAACTTGGCGAAGATATGGAGAACTACCTGGTTCTCGGCGCATGCAACCCGCCGCTGGCCCACTGTGCCATCGGCGTGGACCGCCAGATCGGATTGCTGCTGCCCTGCAACGTGGTCGTGCGTACGGGTTCGACCGACGGAGTGGTGATCGTTGATGCGATGGATCCGCAGCTTATAGTGCAGGTCGCGGACCAGCCGCGACTGGCGCAGGTGGCCGACGAGGCTGCCGCGCGGTTGCATGCGGTCATTGAGGCGCTGGCGCATTAGCCATGACGCTGCCCATCACGCTTGCCCTCGGCGCCGTCATCGGCGTCTTCTTGGGCTTGCTCGGTGGCGGCGGCTCCATCCTGGCTGTCCCGGCGTTGGTCTATGTGCTGGCCGTCCCGGTGGAGCAGGCCATTCCGATGTCGCTGGTCGTGGTCGCCGTAGCCTCTGCGGTCGGCGCGCTGCCCAAGGTCCGCGCCGGGCAGGTGCAGTGGCGACTGGCAGGGGTGTTCGCCGCGGCCGGTATCCCCGCGACGTTTGTCGGAAGCTCGATCGGCCGGCACCTGCCGGAGTCGGTGCTGCTGCTGGGGTTCGCCGCTGTCATGGTGATCGCCGGCATACGCATGGTGATGGATAACGCCGATACCGGAACCGCCTGCACGGTCGGCGATTCGGGCATCAACTGGCGTCGCTGTGCGACTCGGTCAATCCCGGTGGGACTGGCAGTCGGCGTGCTCACCGGCTTGTTCGGCGTGGGTGGCGGCTTCCTCGTCGTCCCGGCGTTGGTGTTGCTGCTCGGTGTGCAGATGCCCATCGCCATCGGCACATCGCTGTTGATCATCGTCGCCAACTCTGTTGCCGGTTCGCTCGCGCACGCGAGTCAAAGCAGCATCGACTGGATCATCACCGCGGCGTTCGTCGCAACCGCCGTCGCGGGATCGTTGATTGCCGGTCAGGTCGGTACCCGGTTGGACACCGGGCGAATTCAACGCTGGTTCGCCTACCTGGTGTTCGCGGTCGCCGCATATGTGGTGGTCGACATCGTGTTCCTGCGCTGACGCGCCAGCAACAAACTCTTAGAAAGGCGAATTTCTCTATGCAGATATCCATTATCGACACTTCGAGTCTTGGTGACCGTAGCTATTTGATCGACCATGATGGTGTCGCCGTCGTCGTCGACCCGCAGCGCGACATTGACCGCGTCCTCGCGTCGGCGGCCGAGCGCGGCGCGACCATCACCCACGTCGTGGAAACACACATTCACAACGACTACGTCACCGGCGGGCTGGAGCTGTCCCGTGTCGTCGGCGCCGAATACGTGGTGCCTGCGGGCGATGACGTCGACTACGAGCGGCGGCCTGTCCGCGACGGTGACGTCATCAACGCAGGGTCGATGCGACTCGAGGTGGTGCACACCCCCGGCCACACACACCACCACGTCAGCTACATCCTGCGCACCGGCGACCGGACGGCAGTGTTCACCGGTGGGTCGATGTTGCACGGAACGACGGGACGCACTGATCTCGTCGGCCCTGACGACACCGTAGCGCTCGCCCATGCGCAGTTTCACTCCGTGCGCCGACTGGCCGGCGAATTGCCCGACGACACCCAGGTGTATCCCACACATGGATTCGGCAGCTTCTGCTCGGCGTCGCCGGCCAGCGGGGACTCGTCGACCATCGGCGAGCAGCGGCGCACCAATCCCGCGCTGACTTCTGACGAGGAAACCTACGTCGAGAATCTGCTCGCAGGTCTGACTGCATATCCGGCGTACTACGCGCACATGGGGGTGATCAACACGGCTGGCCCGGCTCCCGTTGACTTGTCCATGCCAGCGGCGGTCGACCCGCAAGAGTTGCGTCGGCGCATCGATGCGGGGGAGTGGGTCGTGGATCTGCGCAGCCGAACCGCCTTCGCGGCGGGCCATCTGGCCGGCACGCTCGGCTTCGAGCTCTCGGACTCGTTCGTCACCTACCTGGGATGGCTGTACCAGTGGGGCGCGCCGCTGACTCTCATCGGTGATGACGAAAATCAGATCGCCGATGCGCGAAGGGAACTCGTCCGTATCGGGATCGACGAGGTTCGTGGTGCGGCTACCGGAGCGATGGACGACCTAAGTGCCGGACCCGCGTTGCGGTCCTACCGAGTCAGCGATTTCTCCGAGCTGAGGACGATTGCGTCAGAGGTCACCATCTTGGACGTCCGACAGGCCAACGAGTACGCCGACAGCCATGTGCCGGGTGCGGTGAACATTCCGCTGCACGAACTGCTCGCTCGCTTCGACGAGGTCCCTGCCGGGGAAATCTGGGTGCACTGTGGGTCCGGGTACCGGGCGTCGATCGCGGCATCGATCCTCGACTCCCGAAATCGGGCAGTCGTTCTCATAGACGATTCGTTCACCAAAGCCGTCGAACTCGGGCTCGCGGCGTAGGACGTCGCCCTCTTCTAGACCACCGAGGTTTTCGTGGCCAACGCCGAGGCGTGATCCGACCACGCGGCCGCCTTTCTCGAGGGCAACAACAACGCCGGATTCTTTCTGTGTCCGAAGCGTGACTGACCCTTGACCGAATCGCCAAGGCGCGTCTGCATATCGATAGGCCGAGCATTCCTACAATCCAATTGACGCCGTTGTCATTTCGGAGGAGTTTGGTGCCATGCGTGGGGTTGCTCTGGGGATTCTTGCTGCGATCGGAATCAATGCGATCGTGTGCGCAGCACCGGCCGTCGCCAGTAGGACGGCAGCTAACCCGTCGTATGTGCCGCCCACGGCGGCTGGCCCGTTGTTCAAGCCCGCCATTGCTTCGGTGCTGCCCGCGCGCGGGGACGTCGTCGGGGTGGGACATCCGGTGGTGGTGACGTTCAGTGCGCCCGTGGCCGACAAGCGCGCCGCCGAGCGTGCCATCGACATCACGTCGGTGCCCACGATGACGGGCAAGTTCGAATGGCTCGACAACGCGGCCGTGCAATGGATTCCCGACCAATTCTGGCCCGCGCACAGTACGATCGCGCTTTCGGTGGGCGGCGTGAAAACGGAGTTCGTTACCGGTCGCGCCGTGATCGGCACGGCCAGCATCTCTGAGCACACGTTCACCGTAAGCATCGACGGCGTCGACACGGGACCGCCGATTGAACTACCGGCGCCGCACCACCGACCAAACTGGGGCAAGCCAGGGGTATTTCCGGCCTCGATGGGCCGGCCCGAGTACCCAACACCTGTGGGCACCTACACGGTTCTCGCCAAAGAACGCGACGTGGTCATGGATTCCAGCAGTGTCGGCATTCCCATCGACGATCCCGACGGTTACCTGGTCACCGTGGAGTACGCCGTCCGTTTCACTCGCCGCGGCCTCTTCGTGCACTCGGCTCCGTGGAATGTCAATGTACTCGGGTATGAGAATGTTAGCCACGGCTGCGTCGGCCTTAGCACCGAGGACGCCGAGTGGTACTTCAACACGGTCAACGTCGGTGACCCAATTATCGTGCAGGAGAACAGCACTGAAGTTTCTCGGATGGTGACTGGTTAACCAGCTGCCCACACCTTGATGATGCGCCGGGCACCCGACTGATGCCGTAGTCGTTCGCCCAGAGGCTCAGTGGCCCATGGGTTCGTATCGCTGACGCCGCTGCGGTGCCGCTGCTGATTGACTGCTTGCTGCAGATCAATGGGCTGGTCTCGGCGACGAATATTGCTCGCCTAACTCGGAGCAGCACGGTCGTTGGCCGCATCTGGTGTAGGCGCTGCATAAACGGTGTTAGGCGTCCAATTCGGCGTCGCGGTCGCTTCTCTTCGTTGCGCCGCCGCTGCTCGCAATGAAGGCTTTGATCGAAAATCCGGATCGGCCGCGCCGAGCCCAGTCGCAGGTGCAGCACTGCTGCGGGCGGATAGTGTGCCGGCACGCGGAAATCTTCAGGGATCAAGTCCTTGGCACCCTGTTTAGCTCATGTGGTCGCGGGTTACCCAGGCGGCGGGCTAGATGGCAGAAAAGACAAGAAGAGTCGTGGTGAGTCCAAAACTTGACCGGCTTCTCGCCGAGCAGGGCGATGCGATCGATTCGCGCTATCACCCCTCGGCGTCCGCACGCCGCCAACTCAACAAGGTATTCCCGACGCACTGGTCGTTTCTGTTGGGTGAGATCGCCCTCTACAGCTTCATCGTGCTGATCATCACTGGGATCTACCTGACATTGTTCTTCGACCCGTCGATGGCCGAAGTCACCTACAACGGGGTGTATCAGCCGCTGCGCGGCGTGCAGATGTCGAAAGCCTACGAGTCGACGCTCGACATCAGCTTCGAGGTGCGCGGCGGATTGTTTGTGCGCCAGGTTCATCACTGGGCGGCGTTGATGTTCGCCGCGTCGATCATGGTGCACTTGGCGCGGATCTTTTTCACCGGCGCGTTTCGCCGGCCGCGCGAGGCCAACTGGGTGATCGGGTCTGTGCTGCTGATCTTGGCCATGTTCGAGGGCTACTTCGGCTACTCGCTGCCTGATGATCTACTCTCGGGCACCGGGCTGCGCATCGCGCTGTCTTCGATCACCATGAGCATCCCGGTGATCGGCACCTGGATGCACTGGGCCTTGTTCGGCGGCGATTTCCCCGGCGAGATCATCATCGCGCGCATGTACACCATCCACATCTTGATTTTTCCAGCGATCTTCGCTGCGCTGATCGGACTCCACTTGTCGCTCGTGTGGTTTCAGAAACACACCCAGTTCCCCGGCCCAGGTCGCACCGAGCACAACGTGGTCGGGGTTCGGGTGATGCCGGTGTTCGGCGCCAAGTCCGGCGCCTTTTTCGCGATGGTCACCGGCGTGCTGGGTCTGATGGGTGGACTGTTGCAGATCAACCCGATCTGGCAGCTCGGCCCATACAACCCGGCGCAGGTCTCGGCTGGTTCGCAGCCCGATTTCTATCTGATGTGGACCGAGGGCCTGGCCCGGTTGTGGCCGGCCTGGGAGCTGTATTTCTGGGGCCACACCGTGCCCGCCGCGTTCTGGGTGGCGCTGATCATGGGTGTGGTGTTCGGTCTGCTCACCGTCTATCCGTGGATCGAGAAAAAACTCACCGGCGACAACGTGCACCACAACCTGCTGCAGCGCCCGCGCGACGTGCCGGTGCGCACCGCTCTCGGGGCGTCGGCGATCGCGTTCTACATGGTCCTGACTCTAAGTGGGATGAACGACATCATCGCGCTGAAGTTCCACGTCTCGCTCAATGCCACCACCTGGATCGGGCGCATCGGCATGGTGGTCTTGCCCGCCATCGTCTACTACATCACCTACCGGTGGTGTGTAGCGCTGCAACGCAGCGACCGCGAAGTGCTCGAGCATGGTGTGGAGACCGGCATCATCAAACGACTGCCGCATGGCGCCTACATCGAGATACACCAACCGTTGGGACCCGTCGACGACGACGGCCACCCGATTCCGCTGCAGTATCAGGGCGCTGCGGTGCCCAAGCGGATCAATAAGCTCGGCGCAGCCGGTGCACCCGGCGCCGGCAGCCTGCTGACCGCCGACCCGCCCGGCGAGAACGAACAGCTCACCCGCATAGCGCACGAGCAGGAACGCCGAGCGCTGACCGCGCTTGGTCAATACCAGCACCGTTGCGACACGGGAGATGGCCAGGCGCCGCACGGCCAGCGAAACGACACCGAATGACCGACCGATACCGAATCAGGCACACCCCCGATGGCAGGCAAGTTGGTCCAGCAAAGGTCGATCACGACCATGCACGTTCAAACGAGGCACGGACTCCGTGCCGACGACCTTCAATCGTTACGCGTTGTCATCGGCGGGGGCGCTGCTGGCCGGCAGGCTCGTTGGCGTAGTTGTGTAGCTGATTCGCTGAGGTTTTAAGCGGGCTATGTGTGAAGCCGCGGAGGGAATTCGGCTTGATTGCCGATGGCGCTGCGGTAGTCGTTCACCCGGCCGGGGACGGTGCTGAGTACCGCGATGGTCCGTCCATTCTTCCCGTATGCGGCGACAAACTCCCAATCGCCAGCACTGCCCTCAATGATTTCGACGACGTCGTAGCCGGTTGGCACGCCGACCAATTGGAGCTTCACGTCGTACTGATCGGACCAGAAGTACGGCACAGCATCGTACTGCTCGGCGTTGTCGGGCCCGGCCAACAGAGTCCTCGCCGCCGCGACACCCTGCCGCGACGCGTGGTCCCAGTGCTCGATACGCAAATGCTGCTGATACAGCGGATGCCACCAGCGCGCGACATCACCCGCGGCGACGACACCGGTAGCACCTTCTGCAGCCCCGGTCGCGTCACACATCACACCCTTGTCGACCTTCAATCCGGAGCCACGTAGCCACTCGATGGCTGGCTCCACCCCGAGGCCGATAAGCACGAGGTCGGCCTTCAGCCTCGAGCCATCGCTGAGTTGAACGGCCTTCACATGTCCGTTGCCGACCAACCTGTCGACGTTGACACCGACTCGCACGTCGACGCCATGCTGGCGATGCAAGTCGGTCCAGCACTGCGCCATCTCGTGGCCCAACGCGGACTGCAGCAAGGTGTCGGCCTGAGACAGCAGCGTCACCTTCAGACCCAACGAGCGCAGACTCGCGGCGACTTCGGTGCCGATGAACCCGCCGCCGACGACCACGACGCGAGTTCGTTTGCCGAGCTTGTCGCGAATGGCCAAGCAGTCATCGACCGTGCGGAGCGCCATCACGCCGCCGGGCACCGGGCCGCCCGGCCATTGGCGCGCCACGGCGCCGCTGGCAATGACAAGTCCGTCGAACGTCAGGGCTCGGTTTTGGTTGTCGTCGCGCACCTCAACCGTGCGCGACGACATGTCCAGCCCGATCGCGCTGGCGCCTCGCAGCGCGCGCGCGGCGAGCTCATTCTGCGGCGCCATGTCGATGCCCGCCCGATGCACTTTGCCGGTGAGCAACTTCTTGGACAACGGCGGCCGGTGGTACGGGGAATGCCGCTCGGCGCTCACAATGGTGAGCTCGCCGTCGTAGCCCTCGGTCCGCAGCGTTTGAGCGGCCATCGTGCCCGCCACGCCGGCACCGATGACAACCACCCGCTTCAGCTGATTCGACGGCATGCGGTCAGTCCTTCACCGTGATTGCCTGGGTGGGACAGGACACTTCGGCACCCACCAGCTTCTTGCGCAGTTCGTCCCCCGGATGCTCCTGCAGCAGGTGAAGACCGTCGTCTCGTACTTCGAAGACCTCGCGGCAAATACTCATGCAAACGCCGTTTCCGTCGCAGGTGTCCAAATCAACCCGAACCTTCATCGACCCTCCCGATTCTCTTGAAAAGCTCGTCGAACATCCGGCCTAGCTGTGGGCCGCCTGAACGGCCTTCGACCGTTCGTGGGCGTCGGCGCGCTCACGCGCGTCGCGGGCCGCCGGCGAGTACGCCAGGTAGTCGATGGCCATCTGCGTGTTTGCTTCGGTGCTGGGATGGTGGCTAGGACGCAGGTAGCGGAGCGGGACGGTCACGATGAGTTGCCACGGCCCGGGGACCCGGTACTCACGCGCCGCGCGGAACCAGTCTCGCCACCGCGGTCTGGCGTCGATCGTCGGGTCATGCCTCATCAAGTGCCGCAAACCCACAAGCCACCAGAACAAGAATTGCGGCGCAGTCGTCAGCATCGAGAATGCCCTGATCCAATAGCTCCCGCAGACGTGTTGGTACACGTCGTAGACCAGCGAACGGTGTTCGACCTCCTCGGCTCCATGCCATCGGAGCAGATCAAGCATGACCGGATTAGTGCGCGCGTAATCAAGACCTCGGTTCTGTAGCACCCACTGACCGAGCACCGCCGTGAAATGTTCCAGGGCGGCCACGTCGGCCAAGCGCCGGTACAGCCACCACCGCTTCAGGGGCGGCGGGAAGAACTTGGGTGGATCGCCCAGGGCGACCGACAAATATCTGCCGAGCCGATCGGTGTATCCAGTTGTGTCGATGCCCTGCTCGGCCAAGTGGTCCAGCACCACCTGGTGTGCCCAGGCGTGCCAAGACTCCTGCTGGATGAACGGCTTGATGGCCGCCTCCAGCTCAGGGTCGTCGACCAGCGAGGAGGCCTCGAGGACGGCCTTGATGAAGTGTCGCTCACCTTCCGGCAGCAGCAAATGCAGCACGTTCATCATGTGCGTCGAGAACGGATCACCGGGCACCCAGTGCAGCGGCAAATCCGACCAGTCGAAGCGGACTTTGCGGCGATAGGCCGGGTGTCCGTCGCGATGCAGTTGCACTTCGGGCATTGGGTCACTCCTCCAGCTACGCGGACGGCTTCACAGCGAAGAGCGGGGGATCACAGTCATCCAAGCTGGCAACCGCGGCCCCCGATCAAAGCCACGTTGATCCGATTGCGACAAAAGCTACTTACGAGTAGGTTGCCGGTCGAGTCGCCGTTGAAACGTGTTTAGGTGATGCGTCGCGACATGTGTGTCGGCCCTAGGTCGCTCCAGCCAAATCCTGTACCAGCCGATGTCATAAGGCCGCGCTGCGACCAGCCGACCTTGGCGCAAAGAGCGGGCCCAGGGCCGTGATCGTCGTGGTCGGACAACCTCCGCTAGCCGAATGCCCACGTCGAGGGCTCCGTGGCGCAACAACGCGCACAACAGAACCAGCAAGCGGTTCCAGCTACTCGCCGAAGCAAGAGCGACGCCGGGGCCAACAATGAGGATCGCCGGTCATCGCTATGATCGGAGACGGCGTGTCGGCGCCTTGTCCCCACTCCCGCACCGCGCGTTTGCGTTCAGGCCAACGCCATGATCAACCGACGTACACCGAGATCAAGGCAAACAGAGCAAAGCCGGCTGTGAGGAACAGTGCTTCCCAGCGACTGGTGTCGGCTTCGTGCGCTTCGGTGAGCATCTCCTCGACGACGACACTGATCAGTACACCTCCTGTCAGTGCCAAGATTGCGAGGGTCACCATTTCCGGCGCGTCTCTGAGGGCGAAGTAGCCCAGGGAAGCCCCGACAAGGATCGGAATGGCGAAGGCCAGCGACATGAGGATGCGCTTGACGCGGGATATGTCGGCTCGACGAAGTGTCGCTACTGCAGCGAAGCCTTCGGGAACGTCGGCGGGGACCTGACCCAATGCGAGCAGCAGCCCGAGCGTTGGGTTGAGCACCGTGCCGGTTCCGATCATCACGCCGTCGCTGAACAGGTCCAGAGACACGCCCGTGAAGATCGCCCAAGGTCCGGCGCTTTTTTCGGTCGCGCCGAGTCGTGCCTGCACATAGCCGATGCCATGCTCAAGTGCGATGAACGCCGCACCGCCGACGACGAAGGCGACGATGGGCACCCAGGCCGGCGACCCCTTCAAGGCCTCGGGCATCAGTTCGATGCCGACCACGGCTAGCACGATTCCGGCGGCCAAATGAAGCGCAAGACTCAACGCTCGTTTGGACACACTGAACATTTCGGCGACGACACCGCCCAGGAAGTTCCCTGCGGCCGGCAGGGCGGCCAGCGCAAGAACGAGGCCAAAGCCCTCCACGTTTTGCTCCTTTTCGTGGGTGCGATCTCATCGTCCACACAATCACGACGGGCGACGCCACCACCTGCCCACCTGGCCCGCATAGTCCCCGTAGGCCTGGCCGTAGAGGGCGGTGAGTTGTTGCTCCTCAATAGGAATCCAGGCCGCGCAAACGCCAGCCCACCCAACGGCTAGAGCGGCTGAGGTCAGACTGTGCCGGGCCACGGCAGCGCCGCCGAGAGCCATGATGTAACCCAGGTACTGGGGGTTGCGCGAGTAGCGGTAGACGCCCCCGGTAATCAGTGCATCGTTTCGGGTCCCCTCAACCTCGCCCAGGTTGGCGAAGCGGCTCATGCCAGCGATACACAGACCAATGCCGCCGATTACCGCGACCCACCCGATGGACGACACCTTGCGCGGAACAGGCAGCCTGCGGTCCGGGCATGCCAGCGCCCACCCATTGACAGCCGCGTGTGCGCCATAGGCACTCCACATGTAGAGGGCGGTAGATCGACGCATGGAGCCGCCTTGACACACATCGCGGGCCATGCGGGACAGCAGGGGAAGCCGCGGGTACATCGGGTACTCCTTGTGCGTCATCGCTTCAGCATGCAACGACCGACAGCGGTGTCACCAGGGCCTGGAGGAAGGAAACTTGTTTGTACTCACCGCAGAACCATGCGACAACGCCAGCACCTCCGCTGCAGCGGCACCGGCGGTCATGCTGCTCGCCCGTCCTGGCGCGCGTGGTGAACCGATACCCCAACTAGGAACGGCGGAGAAATATCAATGACAGCCTCCAAGCAACATACCGCGCGGAATTCCAAGCGCGCCAACGGTTTGCGCCCAATACGGGCGGCACCCTTGGGGGCACCTGTTGCGACGCTGCCGCGCGCCCGGCCATGTCACCAGCGACTGGGCGGTTAAGGGCGCCCGCGGCGACCGGGTTTGATCCCGACGCCTACCCTGGTCGGCCTGGGTCACAGCGATGCCATCCTCACCATCGCCGCGCGGTCAGTCACACTGCGCCGCGACGACCCCTCCTCGCCCGCACCACCCGCCGACATGATCCCTGAGCTCAGCAGGTGCCACAATGACTTCGACTGAGCGACGCTGCGACGTCGTAGTTGTCGGTGCCGGCCTCGCCGGTCTCGTTGCGGCCGACGAGCTGACGCGCAGGGGCGTCGATGTTCGCGTCCTCGAAGCTGGCAGTGACGTGGGCGGGCGGGTTTTCGGCACGTCCGGCGGCACGGACACAGGGGCGGAGTTCATCGGCAAGCCCCACACGCAGCTGCGGACTCTGGTGGGCGAGTTGGGATTGCGGATTCGTCCCGCCGGAATCGATCGGGGCCCGATCCTGTGGAGGCTGCCAACGGTGAGCCGTGTGTCGCGGCGACCGCCGGGATCGTTGGCCGATCTCTGCAGTCTCGCTACCGCGTGGTGGCGGCTGCGACGACGAGCGCTGGCACTAGATCCCGTCCGGCCGTGGGACTCCGCAGGCATTCGGAAACTGGACGAGGTCAGCCTCGCCGACTGGCTCGCCGCGTCCGGAGCCAGCGACCGCGCGCTCGAGCTCAGCGACGCGCTGGTCGGCGGATTCGCGACACGTCCCATCACCGACATCTCGGCAGCCCACGCCGCCTGGTGGATAACCGCAGCGAACGGACTACTGGCCGCTATGCGCTCCGGCCAGCAATACTTCGTGTCAGGCGGGGCACACCAGATTCCCCGGCTGCTGGCCCAGCGCCTTGCCGACCGCATTCACCTCGCTTTGTCCGCACTCCTACCGGCGCTGACGAGTACGTTGAGGTCAGAACGGGAGATGATCGGATATGGCCAAGTTGACCAGGCGGGCGGCACTGGGCGTGCTCGCCACCGGGGGCGGCCTCGTTGGTGTGGGATACCTGCTGCGCAACATCATCGACATGCCCGCCAGCCGCGCGCAGGGGCCGGGATTTGATGGCGCTTCGAGCGGCGAGATGAGCCAGTACATGAACATGTTCATGCGACACGGCGAGCTCAGGCGCAGCGTAGAAGACATTCCCGGAGGCATCCGCACGGTCACAGAATCGGACTCTGCCGACCTGGTTGCCGAACTGCAGTCGCATGTGGCGGCGATGTACGCGCGTCTCGACCAGGGCGCCGAGATGATGTGCATGAGCTCCAGCCTCCCGACTCTGTTCCGCCGCGCGCCCGACTATCAGCGCCAGCTCACCTTCACCGCCAACGGCGTGATCGCCGAGGAAACCGCCACCGATCCCGAAGTGACCCGCGCGATCCGCGAGCATGGCCGCGAAGTCACCGGGTTCGTCGTCGACGGCATGCCGGCGATGATGCGCGGAATGATGGGCGACGGAATGATGGGCGACGGAATGATGGGCGACGGAATGATGGGCGACGGAATGATGGGCGGTAGGCCCTCCTAGTCTCAGCCGCTGCGTCCTAGCCAGGCGGCCAAGGCGCCATCAGAAGATCGGCATTGACCTGTTGACGGATCCACAGCATCAGGACCGCGGCGACGAAGACCACCAGCAGGATGCGCCGCCACCGCGCTCCTACCACGAGGCCGAACCACCGACCGGTTAGCTTGCCCACCGCCCCGCGGACCAGGATGGCCAGCACGACCGCGGCGATCACGAAGACACCCGGGTTGTATAGGGCGGCGGCGCCGATATCACCGGAAAGCAACAGATAAGTCGCCCTGGTCGCACCGCACAGCGGATCCATGATGCCGGCGTAATGCAGTGGACCGTGAATGTCGACCGGCGGGATGCCGAATACCCACAGCGCGGCCGCGGCGGGCGCGAACCCCAGCGCGAGTCTCGTCATCCACCGGAAGCGATCGTGGTTGGACCAAACCAGACCTCCGCGTGCCGACCGGGACGGTGCGGGCTGTCCGTGGATCATCTGATCTCCTGTTGCCACCTGTAACGTAGCGGCGGCTCTGATCGGCGTTGTGGCACATCACGCCTGCAATAGCATCCCTGCCGACGTCTACGTGCCAACTTAGTAGCTGTGCATATGGTCTGGAAGGGTAGTTGCTGGGTGTGACGGCGCGCTCCGCCGTGGGTTGCGTCGATCGTGCCGGTTCGTCGTCGTCGGCCCTCACTGGCCCGCTGGTCGTAGCCGGTGCGGGTGTGGGGCCGAAAGCCGGGCCTGGGATCGCCCACAGTGCATATACGATGTACGTACATAGGCAGTAGGTTACGGTGCGGTGGGCGGTATTTCTGCGGCGCGCGGCCGTGCCTGGCCGGTGAGTGTGCCCGGAAGTGGTGGGCGCTCACCGCGGGATGGCGACAACATCGACGACTTGCAGCGGGGGTCAGAAGTCCAGAACGGGAACGGAACAGACGCAACATTCCCGGTGCCGACGGAATATTGCCAGGGCAGCGTCGGGGCAGGTTGGACAATCGCAGGAATATCAGAGCTGTTGTGAAAGGAGCATGGAGTGCGCAGGTTTAGTGTGATAGCGATTGCATCGGTAGCCATCGTGATGGCTGGTTTCGGCAATCCGGCGATTGCCTCCGCTGTCGGTGAGTGCCCACATCGTTTCGGGTCGAACCAGCAGCTGGTGGATGCGGGAGGTGCCGTCGTGCAGGAATGGACTGTGACGGATTTGAAGAAGAGCGCCGGCTCGGCGCCGGGGTATCCACTGGCGGGCCAGCTTTGGGAGGCTACGGCGTCGGTGGAGGCGGTTTCCGGGACGGTCACGCCGATCATTCCGAACTTCCGCGCGCACGCGGCCGACGGCGCCAGCTACCCCGTGTTGTGGCAAGTATCAAGTGCCGAGGGCATCCCGGGAGCAACCATCACACAAGGGCAGACCGCAACGGGCAAGCTGTACTTCGATGCCACCGGCGCCGATCCTGTCGCAGTTACCTACGCCGGTGGTGGCGCGCACCCGTCGATGATGTGGTGTTGCGGTGAGGCGATGATGGCGATGCCGATGGACATGATGATGGACATGCCGATGCCGATGGGGATGATGGACAATTGCCCCCACTGCAGGAACCAATGACCCGTCCCTCGTCAATCCATGGAATGGCCTGTCACCCAGCCTGACTCGTCGATCCTAGGTATCGTTGCACCGCAGCGTCGACCTGCTGTGGATCGCCGAAGATCGGTGGGTCGGTGATGCGCCGGATCCTGCCGTCGGGCGTGACAAGGTAGTTGACCGGTAGCACCGGTGGGACACCCAAAGCGCGCTGGACGGATTTGTCCGGGTCATACACGGACGGGAATTTGACGCCCAGTTCGGCGGCCAGCGCCAGGGCGGATGAGGTGCGATCCAGGACGTTGACTCCCAGCACATCGATCGCGCCGGGCTGGCGCGCGTAAGCGTCGAGCACCGGCATCTCTTCGCGACAGGGTCCGCACCACGATGCCCAGACGTTCAGCAGGGTCGCGCGCCCAGCCAACGCTGCGCCCAGGTCCACGTCACCTGGTGCGCCCAGGCAGGGCGCCGAAACTGACCGCAACGGGCCCGAGGGCGGGGGCGCCTCCGGCTGGGGGCGTGGGCATGATGGCACGCGGGCCCGTTCGCGCAACAGGGCCAGGGCGGCGTCGTCCTCGGCGGGGGGCGTCGGCCGTCCTTGTGTGCTCCACGGGGTTGTGTTGGGCGCTTCTGGCTCGGTCCTCGGCCAGAGGGCCACCACTCCGGCCGCCGCCAAGATGACGACGACGATGGTCCATCGTCCGGTGTTCGTCACTACTGTCCCTTCAGATCGGCGGCCAGCCCAGGCGCGCGTAGACGGCGAGCATCCTGCTCATCACGACCGTCCAGCCCCCGGTCATCAGCGCGATACCCATCAAGACGAGGATGACCGCGCCGGCGATCTCGATTCGACGAGCGTTGCGGCGAAGCCATGCCAGCCGGCCGCCACCGCGTGCCAGCGCGGCAGCCACGGCGACGAAGGGCAGCCCGAGACCGATCGAGTAGGCCAGCAGCAACACGGCGCCTCGGGTGATGGTGGCCGTCGTCGCGGCGGCGGTCAGAATCGAAGCGAGCACCGGGCCCACGCACGGCGTCCAGCTGAAGGCGAATGCCGCACCCAGCGGAGCGGCACCGACGGGGCCGGGTCTGATTCGGGTGAGGTCGAATCGGATTTGGCGGTGCCAGCAAGGGCAACACCGTCGTCAGCGCCGAACTGCCCGAAACGCTGCAGCCAGGCACCTACCGGGTGCACTGGGCCGCCGTCGGACTTGACGGTCACTTCGTTGAGGACGAGTTCCGCTTCGCCGTTGGAGCGGAGGTAGTAGGTGCGGGACCGGGGGAGGGCGAACCGATCGCCGATTGGTTCGCCGCACTGCGTAAGTGGCTCATGCTGACCGGATTCGCGCTCGCCTTCGGCGGCATCGTCGCTGAACGCTTCACAGCCACCGCGCGCACCGAGAATCCTGCCCTGCCGCCGGTGCGTCCGTGGTCGAAATATGCTGCGACGCTGGGGTTTGCCACGGCAGCAGTTAGTGCTGCGACGCTCGTCGCGGGCCTTGGCACGCCCGCCGCGCTGTGGGAATCCCGAGCCGGCCTCGCGATTACCGCCGAGGCCGGCGGGTTTGCCGTCGCCCTTGTGCTGCTGGGGCTGCGACGGCCGATGTGGGCGCTGGCGCCGCTTGCGGCTGTGGCCATCGCCGAGGGCGTGGTGTCGCATGCCGGTGCCGAAAGCCCAGTCCTGGGCGCAGGGCTGACCGCGATCCATGTCGGCGCCGCGGGACTGTGGGTCGGCGCGTTGGTTCATACCAGCCGCACGGTGTTGGCATGGCGATCCTGGCCGCACGCCGCGCGATGGATGGCGATGTCTTATGCACGGATGGCGCTGTGACTGTTTCTGGATGTGGCCGTCGCAGGTCTGCTGCTGGCGCTGATTCTGGTACCGCTGCCGACGCTCACCGCCACGGCATATGGCACAACGCTGCTGCTGAAACTCGCACTGGTAGCGGTCGCCGTTGGGCTGGCAGTGGTGGGCCGCCGCGCACTGCGCATGGCCAGACTGCACCGGCTCCGCCAGACCACCCGCGTGGAGGGCGTGGCGCTGCTTGCAGTCATCGCGGTGACCGCGGTGCTGGTGTCGATGCCCAGCCCGGGCGGGGCTGACACCGGCGCCGCTGCGCCGCCACCGCCGCCGCGCGGCGTGGCCGTTCCCGGCGGGGGGCTCGCGGGACAGATCGGCGTCAACGTCGTCGCCAGCGAGCAACAAGTGGTGGTACGCCTGTTCACCCCTCGTCTCACCGACTACATCGGCGCACCCGAGGACCAGACCTACGAGTTGTCGGGGCGGCTGACCATGAGCGACGTGACCGAGGATGTGCGCTTCCGGCCGTGCGGCGGTGGGTGTTTCGTCGCTTCGATCCGCTGGCGCGACGGTGACAATGTGCTCACGCTTCGGGCGGCGGCTGAAGGATGGACCGGCGGCACGGTCGCCATCGTCGTTCCCTGGCCCGGTGTGCCGGCGGGTGACTTGATTCAGCGCACGGTGCGGGTCATGAACCGAGTGGACGACGTCACCATCTACGAATCCGGCACCAGCGACACCTCCGCGGGCTTTCCAGACCCCATGATCATCGACACCGACGGTCCCCAATTGCTGTCGAATGAGCCGTACAACGCCGGCGTCGCGCCCGTGGCCGTCGTGGTGCGCCGGGAGTCGGATCCCACCCGGCTACTGCTGGGCTTCCCGTCGGCCGGCTACTTCGTCGAACTTGGCCTCGACGGCCTAGGACGGATCATCTCCGAAACCCTCGTCGGCCCAAAGGTCATCTTCCAGCGCCGCTTGGTCTACCGTGACTAGAAGCGAGCTGCGCACGAGCCCGCCCCACAGGGCAAGACTGGCAACGCATCTCCTGTCGTTTCTAGTAGATGACTATTGCAAATTGCAGCCCTCGGCAATGGCGGAGCGTCTGGCGGCTTGGCGATTCCGACAGGCTCCGAAGCCGCGCTGGGGACTCATACCGTCGGCCGGGCAATCGAAGTGTTCTGAACTGCGTTTATGCAGTGAAGACTGATTAGAATTCGCGAGACGCCGAAGTGTTGTCAAGGTAGCCAGGCCTTTTCCTGTCAATCTTCGCTGCATCTCGACAACAGCACCTGGCTGGCTCCTCGGACCACCACCCGGCAGCAGCTGTGCCGAGCCGCCGCCTTCCTCACACCACCCGCCCAAGCAGCAGTTGTTTCCCTCTGCTGTAGATGCAGCCGATCGCCACGGCATCAAACACACCACGCTGCAAGGCGATCATGCCTGTCCCCGCGACGACGAACACTACGCGCAACTGCACGGCGAACGTTATCGACGTGAGGACCCGTAGCGCGCGCCTCCGATGGTGCGCTTGAGGTATCGCAGCTCGGTGCGTGCGTGTTCGCGGTCCTTGGCCTCTCCGTTGAGCAGATGCACGAACATGAATGCCGCCAGGCGACCGAGGACTCCGCGCGGGGCGGTGGCCCACACGCGGGCGCTGACCACAGCTGACGAGGCGCTCTGGGGTTCGACCCGCCAGATGACGCCCTCGCCGATCTCAACCGAGACTCCGAGCCACCGGTAGGTCGCGTCGGCTTCCCACGTCACCGCGGCTCCGGGTTCGACCATGGTGATGGTGCCCACCGCCTCGCCGGGAATGCCGCCGATTTTCTCGCGAATCCGCAGTCTGGCACCGACTTCGGTGGCCGGGCGGTCATCGAGGTGCTCCAGGCTGATGTGTTCCGGATTTGAGGGTAGCCACCATTGGTCGACATGTCCCAACATCTTCCACACCCGCTCGTGTGGTGCGTCGATGACGATCGATTCGGTGAAATCGAACACTGCTCTTCTCCTTTCACGCAACGACGCGCAGCAGGGCATCCGCGGCGTCGTGGCCGGATCGCACCGCACCCTCCATGGAATTCGGCCAGGAACTGAAATCAGATCCGGCGAATCGCACCAAATTCGTTGCCGCTAGCCGCAATACGGGGGCAAACTGCTCGATCTGGCCGGAGCGGTATACGAGATAGCTGCCGCCGATGTAGTCGCGATGAGTCCAGTCGGTGACCGTCACGTCGGTGAGACCGCCCGGGGGAACGCCGAACGCCCCGGCCAGATCTCGAATCAGGTCGTCGGCCGTTGGCGTGCCGGTGCTGATGCCGGCCATCGCGCGGCCTCGACGCCAGGCGACGGTCAGCGGATGCCCGCCGACGACCGATCGATGGCGCACCGTCGGTGTAACGGCGGCCGTCGCGGCAATCTTGACGGCATTGCCGTAGCTCAGTTGTGTTGATGCCGACCGGAGCGGCGCCGGCAATGGGGGATCGAAGACGATGCGTGGCAGCGAATTTCCAAGGTGCCATCAACGGAACGAATCGAGCGCACCGGCGAGTCGCAGTGGACGCGGTCGCCAAGTCGACTCGTGAGTCTTTGTGGAATCTGATGGGCGCCGCCCGGCACCACGTATTGCTGCCCGGAGCGCAGTGCGGCGACGAGCCCATCGGCCGCGGCGATCCACCACGCTGCATGCGCGGCCGACATGTCGTCGATCGGCCGGGTCGCAAAGCCCCCGATGAGGGCGTCGGCAAGGGCCAGACCGTGTGCGCTGACCCCGTGGTGGGAGAGCCATGCCGCCAGCGTCGTCGAGTCCAGCTCACCGATGCCGGCCGACATCCAGGGAGCGTCCGCATCAAGCCGCAGCGCCTGGGTGCGCAGCCGCCACAGCGCGACGCCAAGCGACCAGAGATGGCGGGCGCGTCCCGGGGGGCGGACGGAGCTTCGCGTCGATCCGGTTACTCGCCAGAGGATGGGGCCACGGTCAAGACCCGCTGATGCCGTGCGCAGTCCGAGGTCGGCAATGAGGCCCCGTACCGCGGTATGAGGTTTTCCGACGAACTCGGCGCCGGTATCGCGCCCGCCGTCAACTCCAACGACGCGCCCCCCGGTTACTGGAAGCGCCTCCACCACGCGCACGTCGACGCCCTGGCGCGCGAGGCGGTCGGCAGCGGTTAGGCCCGCCAGGCCCGAACCCGCGACGACGACGTCGCACGTTCTGGATTCATCTCGCATGAGTGCCTTCCGGCAGCTCAACGTCGACTCCCCACTCAACATACCCATGCGCATATATGCATGAACAATCCGGTCTGTCGTCGCGGCTCTGCACTGCACTTATCGCGCGCAGCTCACTCGGCGTGGTTTCGGGCAGATTCATCACGGTCGCCGAGCTGTGCGCCTCATCCACGAACGCCGAGACGCAAGTGCCGCTGGCCATGGGCATGGCCGGGTTGGTATCGGAAGCTCGTGAGAGCCGGCGGATCCTGTCTACGAAACCATCGGCCATCTCACGCAACTCGCTATCCGACGAGCTTCCCGGTGGTGTTGATGGGCAGCCCGATCGGTGTTCATCGCGGCCCGTTCGATGGTGTTCAGCTTCATCGAGGCACCTCGCCATTAACCCCTATCGCTTACGCCGACTTTCACCGATCAATCGTCAGACTAGGCTATCATCGGGTTATGGTGATGGAAAGTCTTTCACCGGCGACGCTCAATACGTCGTCCCGCCATGAGTTGGCCGGCGCGGTGGCGCTGTTTCACAGCCTGTCGGATCCGACCCGGCTGGCGATCGCCCGCTACCTGGCCCACGGCGAGGCCCGGGCGGATGTCCGCAGCACCGGATCACGTTGCGACGTGGGTATTTCCGAGGCTTGATTTATTGGAAGCGGCCGATCACGTTGTGCTGGGTTTCCGGGCGATCAGGCGTTCGACGAGGCCGAGTTTGAACCGCTGGCTTTGTTCGATGTCGAACCCGGCTGCGCGCACGTGATTGAGCGGTCGGCGCAGGAAGTGTTCCCCGCCCAGCGGCACGGTGACGATCTCCAAGCCGCGCTGCGCGGCGCGCGCGACTCGCGAAGTGCTGGCGATGTGGTCGACGAGGATGAGTCGCCCGCCGGGCCGCAGCACCCGGATCATCTCGGCGATGGCCCGAGTGTGGTCGGGGATGGCGCAGAGTCCGAACGTGCAGACCACGGTGTCGAACGAGGCGTCATCGAAGGGCAAGCGGTGGGCGTCGGCCTGCTGCAGGGTGGCGGTGCGCCCAAGGTCGGTGGCGCGGCGCCGGGCGATGTCGAGCATGGCGTCGCTGAGGTCGATGCCCGTGAGCGTGATGTCGTGCGGGTAGGCCTCGAGGTTCAGGCCCGTGCCGACGGCGACTTCCAGCACCTTTCCGGTGGCTTGTCCGCACGCCCAGGCGCGAGAGTCGCCGAACAGGTGCCGGTCGAAGAACTTCATTTCCTTGTCGTAGTTGCGGGATTTCTTGTCCCAGTACCGATGCCAGCGGGCGGTGCGGTCCTTGGTCGAGGTCATGGCTATTCACCTCCAGTCGCGGTGGGTTCGAGCAGTGTGCGGTGCAGAAACGCGATCTGATCGTCGACGACGCGGTCGAACCACGGCGTGTGGAACAGGTCGAAGTGGCCGATGGGATAGCGGCGCAGCTCGCTGTGTGGCGCCCGTTCGGCCACCGTGATCGCGGGCTGCGGTGGCGCGATGACGTCGTGCTCGCACACGCACACCAGCAGTGGGCATGTCACCAGGGTGGCACGCCGTCCCGGGCGATCGGCGCGCATCTGCAGCACGATCCGAGCCGGCACCGCCGGTTCGAACCCCACGGGGTCGGCGGGAAGGATCGATGCGAATCCGGCGACTGCATCGGGTGTGGTCATCATCGCCAGCGACAGGGGCGGTCCTGCCAGCTCAACCCGGACCGGATCGCCGCGGTGGGCAGCAAGTGTGTCGCGGACTGCTCGCCACGCCAGCCGGTAGGCGTGCACGCGCCCGGCTGACCGGATAGCCGCAGCGGCCGCGGCGTGGCCGTCGACGAACGGGTTCTGGATGATCGCGGCCGCGATGCGCTGATCCCGCGCGGCGGTGGCCAGGACATGTCCGCCGCCAAAGGATGTGCCCCACAAAGCGATCCGCTCGTGATCGATACCGTCGAGTTGGCGGGCGAGGTCGATGGCCGCCCGGTAGTCGGCGCGCTGTCGCTTGATGTCGATCAGGCCGCGCGGTTCACCCTCACTAGTGCCCAAATGTCGGTAGTCGAACGTGAGGGCGGCAATGCCGGCGGCGGCGAACCGCGTCGCAAACAAAGGAAGGGCGGCGCTGCGGATACCGCCGATGCCATGGGCCAGTACCACGCACGGATGCGGCCCCGGGCCCGGTGGCCGGTAGAGCCACCCGTCGCAGCGCCGGCCACCGGAATCGAATGCGAGCTCCTCGCGCGTCACACCGGCGTCGTGGTCACAGGAAGGGGTTGTAGACATGGACGCGAGCGTGCGCCTTAATGTCGACATGAAGTCAAGTGGTCTGCGTCGAGAGATTTCGATCGGCGAACTGGCGGAGAGTTTTGGGCTGGCCACTCATGTGTTGCGCCATTGGGAGTCGATGGGTTTGTTGACCCCGCGCCGCTCATCGGCCGGGCAACGGGTGTACGGCCGCGCCGACCGCTACCGGGTGGCGGCGATCCTGCAGGCCAAAGAAGCCGGCATGGGCCTCGATGACATCCGGGCGATCCTGACCGCACCCACCCCGGCCGAGCGCAACGCGGTGCTGCAGCAGCAGCACGACGCGCTCACCCGGCGCGTCGCCGAGGCACAGGCCGCGCTCAATCTCATCGACACCGCGCTGGGCTGCGAACATGGCGACCTGGCTATCTGCCCGCGCTTTCAGGCTGTGCTGGCCGACCGCGTCAAACACCGTTAGCTCAATTGGTCTCGAGCCGATCTGGCCCAGAGGGTGTGGTGGCACGCGCTGGGTTCGTCGCCTCGTCTGCTTCGCGCCAGGCCTCTCGGCCCGAGTGCGCTGCGAGCAGGGCAACGACCAGGGCGACCACGGGGTCGGCCCACCACCAGCCGATCGCGGCGTTGAGTCCCAGCCCGGCCAGCACAGTGATGGACAGGGCGTTGGACATCCACGTTTCGGTGGACTGGGCGACCAGCACGGGGTTGTTCAGCGCCCGCCCGGTGCGCCGCTGGGGTTAGGGCCACCGGGATCATGACGATCAGGGCGACCACGTTGAGCACGATGCCGATCAGCGACTCGCCAGCCTTGTCCTGCGTGACCAGATCACGGATCGATTCGAACGCCACATAGGCGGCGAGGGCGTAGAAGGTTACCGCGATGGCGCGCAGCGCGGGCCGTTGGCGGGCGTGCGCGCCGCCGCGCAGCTGCCAAATGACCACGGCGGCGGCGAAGACCTCGACTAACCACTCGTCGATATCTTGCTGCCGGCGGGTGGCCGCGGTGCGGTGATGGGTTTCATCTAGCCAGGTATGGAACTTGGTCGTCTCGGTGGGGCCTGGCCGTTCCTCGGAATACCTACTGACCGCAGTGGTAGGTATGATTCAGAGGGTGCTGACCGATGACCGAGGCGGCGCCGACCCCAGCGCTCGCATGAGTCGCAATTCTGATTCGGTGAGCGGCGCCCCACGGACCGGCAACCAGCGCTGGCGTTTTCTGCAGGTTGATCCGGTGGACCGGTATTCGTGGTGGACCTGGGTGGGATTAGTCAGTGCGGTGATGCTTGTGGCGCTTGCGGTCGCGGGACTGCCCCCGATCGATCTGCGCGGACCGCTGCACGATCTCGGTGTTATGTGCCCGTTGTGCGGCGGCACCCGGTCGGTGTATTTGACACTGCACGGCCATCTAGGGGCCGCATTGCAGTACAACCCGGCTGCGCCCCTGGTTCCGCTCGGTGCGGCGGCGGTACTGGCTCGCGCGGTGGTGGGTCGGATTAGCGGGCGGTGGGTCACGCCCGTGGCGCCGCGTCGCGTCGCCTTGATTTGCTTTCTGTTGGTGGCGTTGATCGCGTTGGAGGTCAACCAGCAGCTCAACGCCGACCTGCTGAGCAGTCGCTGGCCAGCCTGACATCACCGACTGTGGCGGCGTGCGCACCGTTGCCGGGACCGGCTTCCGGGGCACCGATTCGCCGGTGATCGCGGGTAGATCCGTACTGGGTTCGTCCGGCGGTGATCCGTCCGTCGGCTACTGGTCGGTTTACGACGATGCAGCACCCCCGCACTCGTTAATGAATGAAGAGCGCCAGACGCGGTGGCCCGGCGTGCGGTTACTACTTTGTGTAGTACCCTGGAGAGGGTGGCTTGCGGTGGCCAGCGGTAGTGGTGGGCGGCGCGATGTGATGGTCGTCAGCGATCGCCGATGAGTGGTTTCACCGAGATTGCGATGTCAGGTCATATGATGCTGGCGCTGCTGGTGTCGGTGCTGGCTGGGGTGGTGTCGTTCGCTTCGCCGTGTGTGGTGCCCCTGGTGCCGGGATACCTCTCCTACCTGGCAGCTCTCGTCGGGGTCGACGAGGGGGTTGGCGACGCATCGAGGCGCGCGGCTCGGCTGCGGGTGGCTGGGGCGGCGGCGTTGTTCATCGCGGGTTTCACGGCCGTGTTCGTGATGGGCACCATTGCGATCTTGGGCTTGACCACGACAGTCATCGGCAATCAGTTAGTGCTGCAGCGGATCGGCGGTGTGATCAGCATTGTGATGGGCTTGGTGTTCATGGGGTTCATCCCGGGGCTGCAGCGCCAGGCCAGATTTGCGCCGAGAGCGCTGTCGACGATTGGGGGCGCCCCGCTGCTGGGGGCGGTATTCGGACTGGGCTGGACGCCGTGCCTGGGTCCGACGCTGACCGGGGTGATCGCGGTGGCCTCCGCCACCGAAGGCGAGAACATGGTCCGCGGGGTGGTGCTTGTCACCGCATACTGCCTGGGTCTTGGGATTCCGTTTGTTCTGTTGGCGTTGGGGTCGGCTCGGGCGGTGCACGCGATGGGCTGGCTTCGCCGAAACACCAGGGCGATTCAGATTTTCGGCGGGGTTCTGCTGGTCGCTGTGGGGTTGGCGTTGGTGACCGGATTGTGGAGCGAACTGGTCGCCTGGGTGCGTGACGCCTTCGTCACCAACACCACGTTGCCAATATGACCCGCATCGTCGCCTACGCCCGCAACACATGGCGTGCCCTTACCTCGATGGGGACGGCGCTGACGTTGCTGTTCCTGCTGGCGCTGGCGGCGATTCCGGGTGCACTGTGGCCACAACGCGACGTCAATCCCAGCACCGTCGCGCGATACATCGCCGACAATCCCCGGATCGGGCCGTGGCTCGACCGGCTTCAGGTGTTCGACGTGTTCTCCAGTGTCTGGTTCACATCGATTTACGTCCTGCTGTTCATCTCTCTTATCGGTTGTCTGATACCACGATTGATTGAGCACGCCCGCAGTCTGCGAGCGGCTCCGGTGCGGTCCCCGCGCAATCTCGCGCGTCTGCCGAAACACCGGGTCGTGCGCGCCAGCGGAGATCCACAGGCGGTCGCCGATGCGGTGGTCGCGAAATTGCGCGGCTGGCGCAAGATCAGCCACCCGAGCGGTGAAGGGCTCGAGATCTCGGCAGAGAAGGGCTATCTGCGTGAGGCGGGCAATCTGGTGTTTCACTTCTCGTTGATCGGGCTGCTTGTCGCGGTGGCGGCGGGCAAGCTGTTTGGCTACGAGGGCAATGTGATCGTAATCGCCGGCGAGGGGTCGGGGTTCTGTTCGGCATCTCCGGCGGCGTTCGACGTATTCCGCCCTGGCAGCACCGTCGATGGCACCGGGTTGTATCCGATCTGCTTGCGGGTCAACAACTTCGACGCCGAGTTTCTGCCCACGGGACAAGCTGTCTCGTTCGCCGCGGATATCGCCTACCAGGCAGGCGACGACCTGATCAACAACACCTGGAAGTCCTACCAGTTGAAAGTCAACGAGCCGCTGCGCGTTAGCGGGAATCGGGTGTATTTGCTCGGTCACGGCTACGCACCGACGTTCACGGTCACGTTCCCGGACGGGCAGACGCGTACTCAGACGCTACAGTGGCAGCCCGCAGACTTGCAGACGTTGTTGTCGTCGGGGGCGATGCGGTTCGATCCGCCGGCGGGCAGCTTCCCGGACCCAGACGAGCGGCGCACCAATCAGATCGCCATCGAAGGACTGCTCGCCCCGACCGAACAACTTGACGGCCGGCTGTTGTCCTCGGCCTTTCCCGCCCCAAACAACCCGGCAGTGGCTGTCGACATCTACAAGGGAGACACCGGACTGGATTCGGGTCGTCCGCAATCAATCTTCGCGTTGGACAAGCGCATGATCGAGCAGGGACGGCTCAAGCGAATGGCCCGGGTGAATCTGCGTCTCGGCGAACAAACGCGGCTCGCGGACGGCACTGTCGTCCGGTTCGACGCGGTCACAGACTTCGTCAGCCTGCAAGTCTCCTACGATCCAGCCCAAATCTGGGTTTTGGTGTTCGCCGCCACCATGATGGCGGGTCTGCTGGTTTCACTTACCGTTCGTCGTCGACGGGTCTGGGTGAAGATCCGCAAAGACGACGACACCGGTGACGTGACCGTAGAAATGGGCGGGTTGGCGCGCACCGACAACGCCGGATGGGGCGACGAGTTTGACCGGTTGGTGACGCGACTTATCTCCGAAGCCTCAGGACATGCGGACGCGCGCTCGTCGACCACAGCGAACCAACGCGGGTGACTACCCACGAAGAAGCTGTCGCGCGCATGTTAAGCCCATCGTGACACAGGCGCTCGACGGTCCTGGCGACGCCGGTTCGGTATTGCGGGTGCAGGCCGCGACCGCGACCGCAATCGGCGTCCGCCGCTGGACGAAGCGCTGCCTGCTAGCCTGCCCCACAGTACAACGTTTTTGACGCGGTGACGCGTTTCGCGGCTTTACTGCCCGGCGAGGGCCTGATCGACTGCCGCAGCGAGGTCCTCGTAGCCCTTGGGCTGGATTCGGGCGCCGTTGAGGAAGAAAGTCGGTGTGCCCTGTACGCCAAGGGCGTTGCCGTCGGCGACGTCCTGGTTGATTCGCTCAAGCGTTGCGGGGTTGTTGTACGCCGCGTCGAAGGCGAGCATGTCGAGTCCGAGTTCAGTCGCGAAACCTCGGAAGACGTCGTCGGCGGGAATTCGCTGCTCGCCCCATTCGGCTTGCATCTCATACATCTTCTTGTACATGGGCTCTAGCTTGCCCTGTTGGGCCGCCGCCTCGACAGCACGCGCGGCGCGCTCGGCGTTGAAATGCGATTGCAGCGGAAAGTAGCGGATGACGAAGTTGACACGATCGCCGTATTCGGATCGCAGCTGTTCGACCATGGGAAATGCCGCACGGCATCCCTCGCATTCGAAATCGAGAAACTCGACAAACGTGACGTCGCTGTCGGGGACGTTGTTCAGGCGGTGACTGTTGTCGCGGACCACCTGTCCCGCGTCGGCTACCCGCGGCTGCGCTGCGGCAGGCGCGTTTCGATCACGGACCGAGAGGTAGACACCTGCGCCGATAATCAAAGTGATGACTGCAAAGGCAGTTAGCAGGATGCGGGTGACGGGCGCCATTGCAGCAGAACCTTTCGCACATATCAACAACTATTAGTAGATGGACGCGGCTAACAAGGGCCGTCAGCTGCGGATCGGGTTGGGGACGATGCGCAGGTAGGGCCGCGGGGCATTCCATCCGTCCGGATAAATCTGCCGGGCCTCGTCGTCGCTGACGGATCCGGCGATGATGACGTCCTCACCTTGGCGCCACTGCGCGGGGGTGGCCACCTTGTGCTCGGCGGTGAGCTGCAGCGAGTCGACCACACGCAGGATCTCATCAAAATTGCGTCCGGTCGCCATCGGGTAGACGAGGACCAGTTTGATTTTCTTGTCCGGTCCGATGACGAAGACGTTGCGCAAGGTCGCCATCTCCGCGGGCGTGTGCTTGGTCGGATCCCCGGCGATCTCGGCAGGGAGC
>NZ_BCTA01000017.1 GCF_001570485.1 Mycolicibacterium novocastrense | reverse complement strand
CCCTGGGCTGGAAAACCCCGGCAGAAGCGCTCGACGAACTACTCTCGAATCCGTCCAAACCACCCGCTATTGCATCGATCGCTTGAAACCGCCTCGCGGTTCGTGTCAGAAACCGCAGTTTCGGGTAGGAGGATGCGCGTGCGCGTGGTGGTGACGGTCTTCTTGTGGCTCGTCACGACGGCGTTGCTGGCCGTCGCCGTCCCGACCATGTGGGCGCAGCGCAATGTGGTCGACGAGGGCGGATACGCAGCGCTGGCGCAATCAGCCGCCGAGGACCCGCAACTGCAGAAGGCGATGGCGGGGGTGCTGGCCACCGAAGTCACGTCGTACCTGGGCGACAACAGCTACGACGTGGACAACACCGTCATCAGCGGGGTGGCCTCGGCCTACACCGCGAACCCGACGTTCCCCGAACAGTTCGCCCTGGCCAACACCGTCGGTCACCGGTGGATGTTCACCGACGCGGCCCAGCAGGTCGAGGGCACCGACCAGTGGATCCTCGACCTCGGCCCGATGCTCGCCGACGAGTCGTTCCGAAAGACGCTGGGCAACGTCGGCGTCGCCACCCCCGAATCGCTTCCGGTCCCCGTGTCGATCTCGAAGGACTGGCGGCCCGGTCAACTCAAGCGCGCGTCGACGTGGGGACCGTGGGTCGGTATCGGCGCGAGCATCCTCACCGGGGTGTTCGCGCTGTTGACGCTCGCGGCGGCCCGCAGCCGCGGCAGAGCCCTTGCCGCCCTGGGTGTTTCGGCGCTCCTGGTGGGTGCCGCCGGGTGGGCGGGCCTGGAGGTGGCGCGTCGCTCTGTCAACGACGCGTTGAACCGACTGTCCGGGGACATCCGAGTGGTAGCCGACGTGATGGTGGCCCACGCCGAGGACAGCCTGCACCACTGGCTGAACCTGACATTGGCCGCAGGTGGAGTGCTGGTGGTGTTCGGCGTGCTCGTGGCGATGCTCGGCGGGTTGCGGCGACGCGACGTTTAGCCCACCTCGGCATTGCTACCGTCGAGCCATGCCGTTCGTCACCGACATCGTGGGCCCGCAGCGTCCCGTCACGACGTGGCCACCGTTGGAGGCGGGCGCCCTGCGGCGGACCAGCACCATTGACACGCATCCCGATGGCGCCGCTGATTCCGACGTCGACCTGAGGGCTCGTGACGTCGTCCGGCGCGGTGGGGTGGACGTGCTCGACGAGATCGCTGTGCGCGCCCACCTGGCCGACCGGACCATCGCGAAGATCGCCGCCGTTCCCGGCGACGACCGGCTCGATCACCTCGTCGGTAAGCGGGTCGGTCCGGGCTTTCGGTCCACGGTCGGTGAACTGCTGGGAGAGGAGGTCCGGCGATCGAGCCTGCTGCACCTGCTGCTCGACGACTGGGTCGGTGCGGCGCTGGTCTCGGGTTATGCGCTGCAGCACGCGGCGATCGTCGCCGGTGCCGAGGAGAAGTTGCCGCCCGGCACCGCCGATCGCATGGCCGGTATCTGTGCGGGTTTCGCGCCCGAGGCATCGCTCGTGGGCTACGGGCGACGCCTCGGCACCATCCCTTCGGTGCACGGGCCGCAGGCCCCGCCGATCGACATCGATGGCATGCACGCCGTCGAACCCCTTCGCGCACACGGGATGCGGCGGCTACGGCGACTCGACCTGCTGCCGGAGCTCCAGGGTGTGGCCCGCTTCGATGCGCACTTCCGCGACTCCCATGTCGACGGTGACGGGGTCGAGACGATCGTGCACGAATACACGCTCGCCGGCGCGGTCGACGTTGCGACGCGCACCATCGCCGCGATCAGTGCCGACGTCCGCGTCCTACCGTGGCAGGAATGCCCGGGCGCGATCGGGAGCGCGCAACGGGCGCAGGGGATGCGGCTCGTCGAGGTTCGCGACCGGGTCCGGGCAGAGTTCGTCGGCACCAGCACATGCACCCATCTCAACGACACGCTGCGCGCGGTCGGCGACCTCGAGGCACTGTTCGAGCTGCGCTCAGGGCTCGATGACGTGTGACGGGTCGGGCCGCTTGTCCGGCGGGGCTTGGCTGTAGTCGCCCCATGGGCCGTCGCGCTGCTCGACGGCAGACCGAACCCCCTGCGCCGCAGCGGTTTCGATGAAGGACAGCGCGTCGGGGGTATTGCGCATCAGCCCGTCGAGGATACCGCCGAGGGTCTGCGTGGAGGCCAGGCCCATGTTCTCGTAAGCCTGGTTGACGATCAGCTTCTGCGCCTGTAGTTGCGACAGCGGAATCGCGGCCAGCTTCAGCGCGATCTCTTTGACGCGGGCCTCGAGGTTCTCGAACGGCACCGACTCGTTGATGAGTTCGACTGCGGCGGCTTCCTTTCCGGTCAGCGGCTCACCGGTCAACGAGTGCCACTTCACCTTCGCCAGGCTCAGCCGGTACAGCCACATCCCGGTGAGGTAGGCACCCCACATGCGGGCGTAGGGAGTGCCTATGACCGCGTCGTCGCTGGCGATAACGAGGTCGGCGCACAGCGCGTAGTCGCTCGCGCCGCCCACACACCAGCCGTGCACCTGGGCGATCACCGGCTTGGATGCCCGCCAGATCGCCATGAACTTCTGGGTGGGCCCGGTTTCGCGGGCACTGACCATGGCGAAGTCCTTACCCGGATCCCAACGGCCGCCGGTGTTCATCGCTTCGCCCCAGTGCGTGAAGCCGCCGCCGAAGTCGTAGCCGCCAGAGAACGCGCGCCCAGCACCGCGCAGCACGATCACCTTGACGGCGGGATCCCGCTCGGCCACACCGATGGCCTTCTCGATCTCGTCCGGCATCGGCGGAACGATGGTGTTGAGGTGGTCGGGTCGGTTGAGGGTGATGGTGGCAACGGGTGGTTCGGCGGAATACAGCAAGGTCTCGAACTGCTGCCCCGATTCTGGCGGCGTCATGGCCTAAGTTTGGCAGAGAAGGCGCCGGGTAAACGAGGGCGGTGACGAAACGAGTGACCGGCGCTCGTGCTGCCACGACGCTGCTCGACCTCGGTGCGGCATCCATCGCCGCCGGCGTCATTTCCCGGCGCCGACCGGTCATCCGGGCCTTGGAAGCCGCGCAGGCCGACTCGCGGGCCCTGCTGCGCATGCAACGGCTACGACGCGAATTCGGGCGTGGGCCCGTGGAATTGGCGCTTCCGGGGCGGCGCATGGTGGTGATTTTGGACCCGGAGGACGTGGGAAGGGTGCTCGCGGAAGCGCCTACACCGTTTCACCCCGCGAACACCGAGAAGCGTAAGGCGCTGCAGCGGTTTCAGCCGCATGGCGTGCTGATCTCGCAGGGGCCGATCCGACAGCAGCGCCGTGAATTCAATGAGGCCGCGCTCGACAGCGGAGTCGAGGTGCACCGTCTCGCGGAGCCGTTCACGCGCGTCGTCGCCGAGGAAGCGCGCGAGCTGGTCGCAGACGCCGCCGCCCGCGGGAGCCTGGATTCAGCGCGGTTCATGACGACGTGGTGGCGCATCGTGCGCCGACTGGTGCTCGGCGACCGCGCGCGAGACGACGAGCTGATCACCGACGCGCTGATGCGATTGCGGAAGGCGGGCAACTGGTCGTTTCTGTCGCTGCCGCACTATCGCGCTCGCGCGAAATTCCTCGAGGGGCTGTATCGCTACGTCGAAGACCCCGAGCCGGGAAGCCTCGCAGCCGTCGTCGCCCAGACACCGTCGAGTGGAGCGGTGGATCCGGTCGGTCAGATGCCGCAGTGGATCTTCGCATTCGACGCCGCAGGTATGGCGTCGTTGAGGGTGATGGCGCTGTTGGCCACGCATCCGAGCGAGCGGGCGCTCGCCGTCGAGGACGCAGCAGAACCCGACCGGGTTGCGGTGCGGCCCTATCTTCGCGGCTGCGTGCTGGAGTCGGTGCGGTTGTGGCCGACCACGCCGACGATCCTGCGTGACACAACCGAAGAGACCCGGTGGGCTGACGGGTCGACCGTCGCAAAAGGTGCGGGACTAATGATCGTCACGCCGGCCTTCCACCGCGACGACGAACTGCTGCCGTTTGCGCATTCGTTCTCACCGCAGATCTGGCTCGACGGGACCGCGAAGAACCATCCGCAGCTGGTGCCATTCTCGGCGGGGCCGGCCGAGTGCCCGGGACGCAATCTCGTTCTGCTGGTGACGAGCACGCTGCTGGCGCAGATGTTCTCGGCATTGGAGCTCGACCTGACCTCGGAGCCGAAGCCCGTGCCCGAGCGACCGCTGCCGATGACGTTGAACCAGATGACGCTGGAGTTCGGCGCGCGGCGTGCGAGTCAGTCCGTGTCGTCTTCCGAGCGGTAGGTGAGCTGGAAGGATCCGCCCGCCGCCCAGTACGCCGCCAGATAGGCGAGCGGCGGTATAAGGAACATAGGAAACGACGCGATGACTAGAACGCAGAATTGAACGAATTGGCGTCGGGCGGGGGAAAAGCCCTGTCGGGCATCCATAAGCCCGATGAGAGCGCACATCACCGCCGTGAACGCTCCCAGCCCGATCGTGGCGGCGGTCAGCCCAAGCGCGATGCCGGCGTATCCGACGGCGCACGTCATCACGACTAGCGTCCACCACAGCTTCGCAGCCGTGAGGTAGTTGTTGTACGAATCGGGGGGTACGGGTGCAGCCGGTGGCTCACTCCCGTTCTCCAGAGGATCCGGCCGACTATCGGGGATGGTGTAAGCGACGATGCGGTCACCGAGCTTCACATAAGGGGTGCGAAGGTATGCGTACATCAACGCGAACGCCCCTGCCGCCACCGCGACTAGGCATGCAGAAGCCAACCCACGGTCCAACGTCGCCAGAGCCATAAGGGTGCCCGCCGCCAACCAACTGCACCAATAGAGGCGGCGTGCATGCCGAACCTTCCGAACGAAAGCCGTTGCGAGCATGCCGATAAGGCCGATGGCAACGCCGCCGAAGAACAATAACTCGTAGATCGTCAGTGCGGTGTCATTTGTCAAAGAGGCCTCCGAGGGCCGGCCTGATCGGTTCCTGGCTGAGTCGTCGGTTCCGTAGCGTCGCCGCATCCAGCTATCAGGCTGGAGGCGACGACCGCCAAGACACCGCCCACGGCGCTCGTTCGACACCACATCGCGCCGATTATCGCGTCGAGGCGTTCGGCGACCGTCGGCGCATCCGACACCGACGCCCCCGATTTAGGCTTGCCTCCCCTCTGACCAGCCAGAAGTGCTATGTTCAGCCTCTCCTAACTTCGAGGTGCTAATGAACCGGTATCTTGCCTGGGCAACCCCCATCGCCATCGTCGGCCTGATCTTGTCCGGATGCTCGAACGAGAGCTCGTCTTCCGGCAGTGGTACGACATCTGCCGCTGAAACCGCGGCCGAGACCACCAGCGCCGCTCCCGCGGTCGATCCCGCGATCCTCGACAAAGCCGCGGCCGACTACAAGGCCTACGCACAGAGCAACATCGACGAACTTCAGCGCGTGGTCAAGGTCTTCACCGATGCCGTGCGCGCCGGAGACCTCAAGGCCGCCCAGGACGCGTACGCGCCGTCCCGCCTCCCGTGGGAACGCATCGAGCCCATCGCCGGCCTTGTCGAGGAGATCGACGGCAAGATAGACGCCCGCGTGGACGACTTCGCCGGTGTCGACGACCCGAAGTTCACCGGGTGGCATCGCCTCGAGTTCCTGCTGTTCGAGAAGAACACCACCGAGGGCGGGGCACCGTTCGCCGACCAACTCGACAAGGACGTCGCCGACCTGAAGGCGCAGTTCCCGGCGGTCGAGGTGAAGCCGATCGACGTTTCCAACGGTGCGGCCGAGCTGATCGAAGAGGTGTCCGAAGGCAAGATCACCGGCGAGGAGGACCGCTACTCCAAGACCGATCTGTGGGACTTCGACGCCAACCTGCAGGGCTCGCGCGACGCCGTCAACACGTTGAGTGCTGCTCTGGTACAAGCCGATCCGGCGCTGCTGGGCAAGATCGAAGCGGGACTCAACTCGGTGTTCGACACGATGCGTCCGCTGCGTCGCGGTGACGGCTGGGTGTTGTTCTGCACCGAGAATGACCCCTACCCGTCGCCGCGCTGCCCCGAGGTCACCGTGACACCGGACGTCATCGACAAGCTCAAGGCCGAACTCGCCGGGCTGTCGGAGAACCTGTCGCAGGTGTCGGGAGTGCTGAAACTGAAGTGACGGAAGGTCACTCGGGTCTCTCGCGCCGGGGCTTCATCACCGGCGCGCTGGGCACGGGTGCCGCGGTGGGTGCCGGTGCGGCCCTCGCCGGGTGCTCGAAGCAGGACGACGCTCCGCCGCCTGCGACCGCGGGTGCGCTCGTCCCGTTCGAAGGAACCCACCAAACCGGCATCACCGCACTGCCCATCCCCGAACAGGGGCTGATCGCCTCGTTCAACGTGTTGTCGAAGGATCGCGACGGCCTCAAGCGCACCCTCCAGGAACTCACCGAAGAGATCCGCGGGCTGATGGCGGGCAGACCGCCGGAAGTGCGCGACCCGGAGTACCCGCCCGTCGACTCCGGCATCCTCGGCGAGCAGCCTCCCGCCGACAACCTGTCGGTCGTGGTCGGGGTGGGCGCGTCGCTGTTCGACGACCGGTTCGGGCTGGCCGATCGCAAGCCCAGGGAACTGGTCACGATGCCGTTTCTGGCCAACGACCGGCTGGATCCCAAACTGTCGTACGGTGATCTGTCGATCGTCATCGAGGCCGGGCACAGCGACACCGTCATCTTCGCGCTGCGCCAGCTGATGCGCCGCACCCGCAGCGATCTGGTGATGCGGTGGATGATCGACGGGTACGCCCGGGGCATCGGCGCCGGGCGGACATCGGAAGCGGCTACGCCGCGAAACCTGTTGGGCTTCAAGGATGGGACGTCCAACCTCGACGTCGACGACGGCGCCGTCATGGACCGCCACGTCTGGGTGGGCCCGCAGGACGGCGAACCGGAGTGGGCCGTCGGCGGCTCGTATCAGGCGATCCGCATCATCCGCATGTTCGTCGAGTTCTGGGACCGCACCCAGCTCGTCGAGCAGGAGGCGCTGATCGGACGCAGCAAGGTCAGCGGCGCACCACTCGGGCTCAGCGGCGAATTCACCGATCCCGACTATCCAGAAGACCCGGACGGCAAGCGAATTCCGCTCACGGCCCACATTCGGCTGGCGAACCCCCGAACACCGGAGACGGATGAGAACCTGATCCTGCGAAGAGGCTTCAACTACTCCCGCGGTTTCGACGGGGCGGGCCGGCTGGACCAGGGTTTGGCCTTCATCGCCTATCAGCGCAGCCTGGAGAAGGGCTTTTTGACCGTCCAGCGCCGCCTCGCCGGCGAACCGCTCGAGGAATACATCCTTCCGGTGGGCGGAGGTTTCTTCTTCATCCTGCCGGGAGTCACCGGACCGGACCGGTTCCTCGGCGATCAGCTGTTCAGCTGAGCATCGACCACAGGAACTCGTAGATCAACGCCGAACGGAACGCGGTCTGGGCGTTGTCGGCCGCGCCCGCGTGACCGCCCTCGATGTTCTCGTAGTAGTAGACCGGATGGCCCGCATCCTCCAGGGCCGCAGTCATCTTGCGGGCGTGTCCGGGGTGCACACGGTCGTCCCGAGTCGACGTGGTGATCAGCACGGGCGGGTACCGGCGGTCCGCCGAAATATTCTGATATGGCGAGTATTTCGAGATGAACTCCCAATCGTCGGGATCGTCGGGATCTCCGTACTCGGCCATCCAGGAGGCGCCCGCGAGCAGAAGGTGGAACCGTCGCATGTCGAGTAGCGGCACACTGCACACCAACGCGCCGAACAGTTCCGGGTACCGCGTCAGCATCACGCCCATCAACAGGCCGCCATTGCTTCCGCCTTGTGCGCCGAGTTGCTCGACGGTGGTTATACCGCGCGCGACCAGATCGCGTGCCACAGCGGCGAAATCCTCGTAGACGAGGTGCCGGTTCTCACGCATCGCCTGCGTGTGCCACGTCGGCCCGTACTCCCCTCCGCCGCGGATGTTCGCCAACACGTACGTGCCACCACGGCTCAACCACAGCCGGCCCAACACGCCGGCGTAGCTTGGCGTGTTGGCCACCTCGAAGCCGCCGTACCCACCCAGCAGTGTGGGGCCCGGTGCTTGGTTGTAGCGGTGGCCCACAACGAAATAGGGGATCATGGTGCCGTCGTCGGAGGCGACGAAGAACTGCTCCACCTGCAGGTCGGCCGCGTCGAAGAACGACGGCGCGCGTTTGACCTCCGCGACGGTGCCGCCGGCCACCCCCCACAACAGCCGCGACGGGGTGTCGAAACCGCTGGAGTCGACGAAGATCTCGTCGCCGTATTCGTCGGCGTCGACCAGCACCGTGTTGGTGTTGGGCGGTATCCCCGGAATCGCGGCTCGCTGCCAGGCTCCGGGCGTCACGACCTCGACGTGGCTGACCACATCGACGAGCGTGACGAGGATCAGGCGGTCCCGCGTCCACGCGTAGTCCTCCAGGCTGGAGTGCTCGTCGGGCTCGAACACCACCTGCAGATCCCTTGCACCGTCGAGGTATTCAAGGTACTTCGCGGCAAGCAGGGAGCCGGCGCGATACGTCGTCGAGCCCACGGTCCAATCTGTGCGTGGCCGGACCAACAGCCACTCGCGGTGTACGGAGATCCCGGCGTCGGTGGGCACGTCGATGGGCATCAGTGTTTCGCCGCGCAACTCGTAACGCTCGCGGTTGAAGAAGTCGAACGATCGTGTGATCAGCAACCGCTCGAACCCCGGCGTCGCGTCGTAGCCGCAACCGACGCTGACGTCGGCGGCCTCCCCCTCGAACAGGGTCTGAGCATCGGCGAGCGGTTGTCCGCGCCGCCAGCGTTTCACGATGCGGGGATAGCCGGAGTCGGTCAACGAGCCCGGCCCGAAGTCGGTGCCCACCAGCACGGTATCGCGGTCCTGCCAGGTGACGCTCGACTTCGCCTCGGGAAGCGCAAAGCCGTCTGTGCCGAACTGCCGTGTGTCCATGTCGAATTCGCGAACGACGGTGGCATCGGCGCCACCGCGGGACAGTTCGACGAGCGCGAGGGAGAAGTCGGGCTCGAGCACGTCGGCGCCGGCCCACACCCAGTTCTCGTCGTCTTCGTCGGCGAGCGCGTCGAGATCGATCAGGACGTCCCACTCCGGCTGCTCGGTGCGGTAGCTGTCCAGCGTCGTGCGCCGCCACAGACCTCGCGGGTGGTCCGCGTCGCGCCAGAAGTTGTACAGATGGTCACCCCGCCTGCGGACATAGGGGATGCGCGCGTCGGTGTCGAGTACCTCCAGCGCCTCGCGTCGCATCTGCTCGAAGCGCTCACCGCCGAAGCGCGCGATCGTCGGCTCGTTGTGCTTGCGCACCCAGTTCAGCGCGTCGTCACCGGTGATGTCCTCGAGCCACAGATAGGGGTCCTCATCCACGCGACCTATTGTCGCGGTCCGGTGTCCGAGCGATTCAGCCGGTGTTCCCGTGCCGGGTGTGACGGCCGTCTGGATCCCGACTTGCGGCAGAGTCAATTTTCTGTCCGAATGCGCCGCATCAGCGCCCAGCGTGAGTGATCATGACCTGGTCAACCTTTCGTCTTGCCGAAGGAGGTCGTCATGGCCGACCCGCAGATCGTCGACACCGATGAGGTTCGAGAAGAAGAGGTTCAGCAGGAAATCGACCTGCTGCCGTCCTGATGGCCGACGACTCATCGACCGCTCGACACGTCGGTGAGATCGAAGAACTCGGCTACACCGTCGTCAGGGGAGTCCTCGACGATGCCGCGGTCGACGGTTATCTGAGCGATACGCGTCGGCTCGAGCGTGAACTACCGACGGTGATCGCCAACTCGAACACCGTCGTCAAGGGCTTTCCCCGCCCGGGACAGAAGCCGCTCAACGGCGCTGATCATGACTGGGTCCGGATCGACAACCTGCTGCTGCACGGCGCCCGATACGAAGCGCTGCCCACCAACCCGCGGTTGTTGCCGATCATCGAGGGTGTCCTCGGGCGGGACTGCCTGCTGTCGTGGTTCATGACGAGCAACCAGCTGCCAGGGGCGGTCGAGCAGCGGCTGCACTGCGACGACGAGATGTATCCGATTCCGCGGCCACACCAACCGCTGCTCTGCAACGCGCTGATCGCGCTGTGCGACTTCACCGATGAGAACGGCGCGACGCGCGTCGTCCCTGGCACCCACCGGCTGGCAGCGATGCCTTCGGAGCCATATCCGCCGAGCACTCCGGTGCAGATGGCGGCCGGTGACGCCCTGGTGTGGAACGGCAGCCTGTGGCATACGGCCGGCGCCAACCGGACGAACAGCCCGCGGCCCGCTCTCACCGTCAACTACTGCGCAGGGTTTTTGCGGCAGCAGATCAATCAGCAGCTGAGCATTCCTCGGGAATTGGTGCGACGGCTGGATCCGCGACTCGGCGAACTCATCGGCTACGGGTTGTTCGCGGGCAAGATGGGTCGGATCGATTGGCGTCCGCCCGCCGATTACCTTGGTTCGGAGGAGCATCCGTTCCTCGACTCGGTTCGCGACCGTTTGGAGCGGCCGCTCACGATCTGACGGTGGGCTGTTCGGGCAGCCGAAAGGCGATGATGAGCGCGACGGCCGTGATGGCGGCTGCGACGGCGATCGTCGCCTGGGCTCCTGTCGACAGTGCCGTCGCGAGCGCAGAAGTGTCCGACGAAGGTGTGAGGCGCGAATGCGACGGCATGGCCGCGTCCAGCGCCGAGCGGCCGGCCACCCCGCTGAAGACGGCCGTCAACACACCCGCGCCCAGGGCTCCGGCCATTAGCCGCAGCGCACTCTGAACGCCGCCCGCAACCGCTGAGTCCTGTTCGGGCACTTCGTAGTACGACATGTTCACCAGGCGTGCGTAGGCGACACCCCAAGCCACTCCATAGGCGACCAGCACCGCTCCGACGGCGACCAGCGGTGTCTCTTCAGAGAGCAGCCCGATCAGCCCGATCAGCAGAAGTGGCAGCGCAGCAAGGGCGTACCTGGCCACCGTGCGGTCATCGAGTCGCTTGGCAAGCGCCGCGGCCGCCGGGCCGCTGAGTACCGCCCCTGCGCCGTAGCAGGCCAGGACGACGCCGACACCCAGTTGGCCGACCCCGAGAACGAACCCCAGGACCAGCGGCAGGGCCAGTTGGAATCCGGTGTCGCCGATGGACATGAACGCAGAACTGAACGTGGCCAACCGAAAAGACTTGTACCGGAACAACTGTGGCGGGGCGATGGTTTGCTGTCGCCGGCGAATGCGTCTGCGTTGCACTGCGGCGAAGACCGCTGCGGCAGCGATCGTGACACCGAAAAGCCCGATAGCCGTCTGCACTTGGTCGTCGTAGCCGCCTCCGAGGTCCACGGCCAATGCCAGGCTGCCCGCGCTTGCCGCCAGCAGGAACGCACCCGAGACGTCGATGTCGGCAAGGCGCTTGCGGGGGTTCTCGGCCAGGGTGGCGGCGATACCGGCGGCGGCCAGCGCGCCGAGTAGCGCCGATCCGAAAAAGGCCCAGCGCCAACTGATCGCGGTGGCTGCGGCCGCGCCGCCGACAAGAGGTCCGATCACCGCCGCCAGCCCGATCGCCGCCGCCCACAAGCCGAAGGCGCGCTCGCGCTGCGGCCCGCGTTGCGCAAACAGGGTGTTGAGCACGCCGAGACCGTTCGGCAGGGTCGCCGCCAACGCCAACCCGGACAGCACCCGGCCGCCGAAGAAGGACGGTAGATCCCATGCGATGCCGCTGAGCACGCTTCCCGCGATGAACAGAGCGGTGGAGACGAGGAGCACGAGGCGTCGTCCGAGGACGTCACCGAGCCTGCCGAACAGGACCATGAACGCCGCCGCGGCGGCGAAGTATGCCGTGAACGCCAGGCCGAGATCGGCCACGGACAAACCGAGATCCCGTACCAGCGAGGGGATGACGGCGTCGGCGATCGTGAAATCGCTGATCGCCAACGTCACCGCCAGCAACACGAATCCGTAGCCTGTCGAGGGCCGCGAACCGGACGCGCGGTGCCCGACCGTCGATGACGGATCCACGCGACCATTGTGGAGGCCGCGAGGCACGGTAGGGGCACGCTGGCGCACCGATGTGATCGCGAGCACAATCGGCCATGATGCGAGAGACCGACGGTCCGCCGCCCGTCACCGACGGCGCCCGGCTGTCACAGGTCTCGCCAGATGTCTCAACGAGGAGGACACGATGACCGTTTACGCCCGCCCGGGTGCCGCCGATGCCCTGATGTCGTTCGAGTCGCGCTACGGCAATTTCATCGGGGGAGAGTGGGTGGCGCCGGCCTCCGGTGAGTACTTCGAGAACCCGACGCCGGTGACGGGCCAGCCGTTCTGCGAGGTCGCGCGCTCCAACGAGACCGATATCGAGGCGGCGCTGGACGCCGCACACGGCGCGGCCACCGCATGGGGCAAGACAGCCGCGGGGGAGCGCGCCGTCATCCTCAACAAGATCGCCGACCGCATCGAGGCCAATCTCGAATCCCTGGCGCTCGCGGAATCATGGGACAACGGCAAACCCATCCGCGAGACACTGAACGCCGACCTGCCACTGGCCGTCGACCACTTCCGCTACTTCGCGGGAGCGATCCGGGCGCAGGAGGGTTCGCTGTCCCAGATCGACGACGACACCGTCGCCTACCACTTCCACGAACCGCTCGGCGTGGTCGGGCAGATCATTCCGTGGAACTTCCCGATCCTGATGGCGACGTGGAAGCTGGCCCCCGCGTTGGCCGCCGGCAACGCCGTCGTGCTCAAACCGGCCGAGCAGACGCCGGCGTCGATCCTGTATCTGATGAGCCTGATCGGCGACCTGCTGCCCGCAGGTGTGCTCAACGTCGTCAACGGGTTCGGGTTCGAGGCCGGCAAGCCGCTGGCGTCGAGCAATCGCATCGCCAAGATCGCGTTCACCGGCGAGACCACCACCGGCCGGCTGATCATGCAGTACGCCTCGCAGAACCTGATCCCCGTCACGCTCGAGCTCGGCGGCAAGAGCCCCAACATCTTCTTCTCCGACGTGATGGCCGCCGCTGACGACTACCAGGACAAGGCGCTCGAAGGGTTCACGATGTTCGCCCTCAACCAGGGCGAGGTGTGCACATGTCCGTCGCGCAGCCTGATCCAGGCCGACATCTACGACGAGTTCCTGGAACTGGCCGCGATCCGCACCAAGGCCGTGCGGCAGGGCGATCCGCTGGATACCGAGACCATGATCGGATCGCAGGCCTCCAACGACCAGCTCGAAAAGGTGTTGTCCTACATCGCGATCGGTAAGGACGAAGGTGCCCGCGTCGTCACCGGCGGCGAGCGCGCCGAACTCGGCGGCGACCTGTCCGGCGGTTTTTACGTCCAACCGACGATCTTCGAGGGCAACAACAAGATGCGGATCTTCCAGGAGGAGATCTTCGGGCCCGTCGTCGCGGTCACCTCGTTCACCGATTACGACGACGCGATCTCCATCGCCAACGACACCCTGTACGGGTTGGGTGCCGGCGTGTGGAGTCGCGACGGCAACACCGCCTACCGTGCCGGTCGCGACATCAAGGCGGGCCGGGTGTGGACGAATTGCTACCACGCGTATCCGGCGCACGCGGCGTTCGGCGGTTACAAGCAGTCCGGTATCGGCCGCGAGAACCACAGGATGATGCTCGACCACTACCAGCAGACGAAGAACCTGCTGGTGTCCTACAGCGACAAGGCGCAGGGTTTCTTCTGATCATGCCCCGGCGCGAACGTGGATTACCCGCACACCAAACTGAACTTTCACGTGCGGGTAACCCACGTTCGGCGCACTCGGCGCGACAGCACTCGGCGCACTCGCCGCCGCATCGGGCATTGATCACCACGGCCGCGGCCGAGTTGTTGGCCAAGTTGCAGGACAAGCACGGCGCGCTGATGTTTCACCAGTCCGGCGGCTGCTGCGACGGGTCCTCGCCGATGTGCTACCCCGACGGAGAATTCATCGTGGGCGACCGCGACGTGCTTCTGGCAATCCTCGACGTCGGCGGCGGGGTGCCGGTGTGGATCTCCGGTTCGCAGTTCGAGGCGTGGAAGCACACCCAACTCGTGATCGACGTCGTCGAAGGCCGCGGCGGGGGCTTCAGCGTCGAAGCGCCCGAAGGGGTGCGATTCCTGAGCCGAGGGCGGGCGTTCACGGAGGAAGAGATGCAGGCACTGGCCGCCACGCCGCCTGCGACCGGGGCGGAATTTGCGCGGGGTATTCGACCGCCGCCGTCTGTATCGCACATCGTCGGTAATCCAATCGATGCCTGTCCGATACCTGACGCGCCGGGCGGGTGAGCGGGCCGAAGGCGCTGTCCGCGTAGCCTTTCAGGCGTGATACCGCTTCCCCGTGCATGGGTACTGACCAGCGCGTTGCTGGTCGGTACGGCAGTGGGGCTGATCCTGGGGGTCGCCGCCACGCTGGTGATCGACGCGCCCATCCGCCCCGACGTCGTCGTCGCGCTCGTCGTTGGCGTACCTGCCGCGCTCGGCATGCTGGCGATCCTGGTGTCGGGTCGGCGGTGGGTGACGACCGCCGGTGCCTTCCTACTCGGCGTTGCGCCCGGCTGGTTCGGCGTGCTGGTGGCGATCCAGGCGGTGCACGGTGCCTGAGACCACCGAGACGCTGCCCGGCGATCCGACGGAGCCCTACACCCCGACGTTCACCACGGGTGAGTTCCAGGCAGTGTTGGGCACAACGGCCGTCGCCGAACACCCGTCCGAGCCAGTACCTGTCCCGGCGCAGCCCGTGGTGGTTCCCGGCAACTACCAGTACCTCAAACGCTGGATGTTCGTGCTCGTCGTCGCGGGGGTCTGGCTGATCGCCGCGGTGGCGGGATGGGGTCTGTACCACTGGTGGTACCACTCGATGGACAAGACGGCGCCGGTCTTCGTCGCGCTGGTCTTCGTGGTCACGTCGACGGTGGCGGGCCTGCTCCTTGCGATGGTGCCGGACAGGCCACCGGTGTCCGCGCTTGCGATCGCGGTGATGTCCGCGCCGTTCGGAGCGGTCGCGGGTGCAGCGGTCCTGCACGGTCTGTACTTCTGCGAGTGGGCCGCTCGGTGTTTTGCGGGGGTCATCCCCTACTGACCCGCGCTTCAGCGGCCGGTCGGCTCCCACGTCCGCATCGCCGCCTCGAGGCCCTGATCGTCCAGCGCGCGCACGGGCAACGGTTCGTTGTCGGCGTGGGAACGCATACCGTCCAACAGAATTCCGACGTAGCGACGCCACAGATCGGTGTTCACGTGTCCGGCGAACTCGCTGACCATACCGGCGAGCAGGCTGAGCAGAGGCAGGTCGGTATGGGAGATGTCCGACCGTAGACGGCCGTCGTTCTGCGCTCGCTCGACGACCTGCACGGCGACCGGGTGAAGACGTTCCTGTGCCGCCACCACGCGCTCACCACCGTAGGCTTTGCTGAACGCGATTTCGCGCAAGCCCCGGTCGGTAGCGGTCATGGCGCACAGCTGCTCGACGAACCACACGAAGCCGTCCCACGGATCGTCATGCTGCAGCGCGGATTCGGCCAAGGCGGTCATCTGGTCCAGACCGTCGACGAATATCGCCTCGAGCAGTTCGTCTTTGGTGGCGAACCGCCGGTACACCGTTCCCACCCCCACCCCTGCATGCCGGGCGACGTCATTGAGGTTGGGATCCAAGCCCTTTGCGGCGAACAACTCCCGGGCCGCTTGCAGAACGCGGGTGCGGTTGCGTTCAGCGTCTTTGCGCAGCGGGCGGTGGTCGAGGCCCCGCGACTCCATCTCACCCACGTCCATCGGCCGAGTGTAATGCGCTCCACAGAAAAGCGGATTGACCTTGTCCGCTTCGTTCGTTTAGCTTGGCTGAGCATCGCGCCCCTTGAGCCCGGGGTCGTCACAACGCCGGAAGGCCCGCACATTGACTCCCGTCGATCGAGTTCCCGCACTACTGGTACGCGCTGGTGCCGGCCCGTTGGCGCTGCGGTCATGAAGCTTCTCACGCGTCTCTGGCTCCCGACCATGATCGTGATCGCCGTATCCGCGGGCGTGCTCGCCGTGTCGAACTTCCGGGGTGTCTTCGGTGCCGAGCCCGCCCTGAAGACTCCGATCGGTGCCGACACCGCGGAGAAGTTCATCCCGAAGGTCGTGACCTACGAGGTGTTCGGTTCGGGCACCGCCGTGGTCAACTACCTGGACCTGGACGGCAAGCCCGTGCGCGCGGGAAGCGTGAGTCTGCCGTGGTCGCTGACGTTGCAGACCACAGCGCCGTCGGTAGCACCGAACGTCATCGCCCAGACCGACGGCCAGTCCATCGGCTGCCGGATCACCGTGGACGACGAGCTCAAGGATGAGAAGACGGCTCAGGGTGTGAACGCTCAGACGTTTTGTCTGGTGAAATCCGCATGAGCACATCGGTCGACGACGCGCCGACGAACCCCAGCCCGATCGCCCGGCCGAAACGTCCGTGGCTTCCGCGGTTGATCCGCCTTTTCGCTCTGCCGATCATCGTGGGTTGGGTCGTCATCATCGGCTTCCTCAACACTGCGGTGCCGCAGCTGGAAGTGGTCGGCAAGCAGCGCGCGGTGTCGATGAGCCCGCAGGATGCGCCGTCGATGATCGCAATGAAGCGCGTCGGCACCACGTTCGAGGAATACGACACCAGCAGCTCGGTCATGGTCGTGCTCGAGGGCGAGAAGAAGCTGGGCGTCGAGGCGCTCGAGTTCTACGAACAGATGGTGCGTGACCTGCGCGCCGACACCGCACATGTGCAGTATGTGCAGGATCTGTGGTCTGACTCGTTCACCGCGGCGGGCGCCCAAAGCGTCGACGGTAAGGCCGCCTACACCCAGGTGTACATCGCCGGCGATCAGGGCGAGAGATTGGCCAACGAGTCGGTGCGCGCCGTGCGCGACATCGTCGCAAAACACCCGACACCCCCCGGTGTCGGGGTTTACGTCACCGGGGCCGCGGCGACGACGACAGATCAGAACGCCGTCGGCGACAAGAGCATGCGGACCATCGAGTTGCTCACGTTCGGCGTCATCGTCGTCATGCTGTTGGTGATCTACCGGTCCGTCGCCACGACACTGGTGCTGCTCAGCATGCTGGCGATGGGCCTGCTGGGCGCGCGCGGGTTGATCTCATTTTTGGGCTACCACAACGTCTTTGGCCTGACGACCTTCGCCACGAACCTGGTGGTCACCTTGACCATCGCCACCGCGGTCGACTACGGAATCTTCCTGGTCGGCCGGTACCAGGAGGCACGCCGATCCGGTGAGGACCGAGAATCGGCGTACTACACGATGTTTCACGGAACCGCCCACGTCGTGGCGGCGTCCGGGTTGACCATCGCGGGAGCCACCTTCTGTCTGAACTTCACCCGACTGCCCTACTTCCAGAGCATGGGCTATCCGATGGGCGCGGCGATGGTGTTCGGCATCGTGGTGGCCTTGACGTTCGGTCCCGCGCTGATCTCGGTGGTCAGCCGGTTCGGCCGCATTCTCGAACCCAGGACCCAGTCCTCGGCCCGGGCGTGGCGGCGGATCGGCACCTCGACCGTCCGCTGGCCGGGTGCGTTCGTGGTGGTGGCTGTCGCGGCGTGCCTGGTCGGCTTGCTCGCGCTGCCCAGCTACCACACGAGCTACAACGACCGGCTGTATCTGCCCGACGACATCTCGGCCAACATCGGTTACGCGGCCGCGACCCGGCACTTCTCCGAGGCCCGGATGAACCCGGATGTGCTGATGGTCGAGACCGACCGGGACCTGCGCAACCCGGCGGGGTTCCTGATGATCGACAAGATCGCGAAGGCCCTGGCCAAGGTTGAGGGAATCGCCCAGGTGCAGGCCATCACCCGACCCGACGGCAAACCGATCGAACACACGACGATCCCCTACATGATCGGCCAGCAGGGCGTCGGCCAGCTGATGTCCAACGACTACCAACAGGGCGTCATCGACAACATCATGGCCCAGGCCGACGAGATGGCGCACACCATCGAGTCGATGGAGAAGATGAACGCGATCACCCGCGAGCTGTCCGTGGTGTCGCGAAGTATGGCCGACAAGATGACCGACACCTCGCTGACGGTGCAGGAAGTGCGCGACAACATCGCCAATTTCGATGACTTCTTCCGCCCGATGCGCAACTACTTCTACTGGGAGCCACACTGTTTCAACATCCCGGTCTGCTGGTCGCTGCGTTCCATCTTCAATAGCCTCGACGGCATCTCGACCATGTCCGACGACTTCCAGGCCATGGTTCCTGACATCAACCGGATGGCCGACCTGACGCTGGAGATGACCGCGGTGATGCCCGGGATGATTCAGTCGATGAAGAACCAGCGCCAGATGATGCTGAACCAATATCAGGTCCAGAAGGCGCAGCAGGACCAGACGATGGAACAGCAGGAGGACAGCGCGGCGATGGGGGAGGCGTTCGACGAAGCCCTCAACGACGATTCCTTCTACGTCCCGCCGGAAGCGTTCACCAACGCCGACTTCATCCGCGGTATGGACCTGATGATGTCGCCGGACGGACACGCCGTCCGGTTCACGATCATCCACCAGGGCGATCCGCTGACCGAGGAAGGCATTTCGCGGATCGAACCGCTCAAGAAGGCCGCGGCCGCGGCGATCAAGGGCACACCGCTGGAAGGGTCGTGGATCTACGTCGGCGGCGCCGCGGCGATGTTCGACGACATGCAGCAGGGCGCCGACTACGACCTGCTGATCGCGGTCACGGCGGCGCTCCTGCTGATCCTCGTCATCATGATGGTCATCACCCGAGCGCTGGTCGCCGCCCTGGTCATCGTCGGAACCGTGGCGCTCAGCCTGGGCACCGCATTCGGGATGTCAGTGGTGCTGTGGCAGCACATCATCGGCATCCCCCTGCACTGGATGGTCCTGCCGATGGCGATCATCGTGCTGGTGGCCGTCGGCGCGGACTACAACCTGCTGCTGGTGTCGAGGATGAAGGAGGAAGTGCACGCGGGGCTGCGCACCGGCACCATCCGCGCCATGGCAGGCAGCGGTCCCGTCGTCACGGCCGCCGGGCTGGTGTTCGCCTTCACCATGGCCACGATGGCGGTCAGCGACCTGATCGTCATCGGCCAGGTCGGCACCACCATCGCCCTGGGCCTGATGTTCGACACGTTCGTGATCAGGGGATTGATGACGCCGTCGGTGGCCACGCTGCTCGGACGATGGTTCTGGTGGCCGCTGCAGGTGCGTCAACGTCCGCGCCCGGCGCCGTGGCCCCAGCCGATCCAACGCGATCCCGCAGGACATGGCGGACCGTTCGCCGACGCCCATTAGTGTGGGGGCGTGACCCACTATGACGTCGTCGTTCTCGGAGCAGGTCCCGGCGGGTACGTCGCGGCCATCCGTGCCGCGCAGCTCGGACTGAACACCGCCATCGTCGAACCCAAGTACTGGGGCGGCGTCTGCCTCAACGTCGGGTGCATCCCGTCCAAGGCGCTGCTGCGCAATGCCGAGCTCGCGCACATCTTCACCAAGGAAGCCAAGCAGTTCGGCATCAACGGGGAGGCGACGTTCGACTACGGCGCCGCCTTCGACCGCAGCCGCAAGATCGCCGACGGCCGCGTCGCCGGTGTGCACTATCTGATGAAGAAGAACAAGATCACCGAGATCCACGGCTACGGCAAGTTCAAAGACGATCACACGCTCGAGGTCGACCTGAACGAAGGCGGCACCGAGACGGTCGAATTCGACAACATCATCATCGCCACCGGCAGCAGCACCCGTCTGGTTCCCGGCACGTCGCTGTCCGAAAACGTGGTCACCTACGAAGAACTCATCATGACGCGCGAGCTGCCGTCCTCGATCGTCATCGCCGGCGCCGGTGCCATCGGCATGGAGTTCGGCTACGTGATGAAGAACTACGGCGTCGACGTCACGATCGTCGAGTTCCTGCCCCGCGCGCTGCCCAACGAGGACGCCGAGGTCTCCAAGGAGATCGAGAAGCAGTTCAAGAAACTGGGCGTCAAGGTGTTGACCGGAACCAAGGTGGAGTCGATCAAAGACAGCGGTGACGACGTCACCGTGTCCGTCAGCAAGGACGGCAAGTCGGAGGACATAAAGGCCGAAAAGGTGCTCCAGGCAATCGGTTTCGCGCCCAACCTGGAGGGCTACGGGCTGGACAACACGGGCGTCGGGATCACCGAGCGCAAAGCGATCGACATCGACGACTACATGCGCACCAGCGTGCCGCACATCTACGCGATCGGCGACGTGACCGGTAAGTTGCAGTTGGCGCACGTGGCCGAGGCGCAGGGTGTCATCGCCGCCGAAACCATCGCCGGCGCAGAGACTCTGCCGCTCGGGGACTACCGGATGCTGCCGCGGGCGACGTTCTGTCAGCCGCAGGTCGCCAGCTTCGGGCTCACCGAGGAGCAGGCCCGCGAAGAGGGTTACGACGTCAAGGTCGCCAAGTTCCCGTTCACCGCCAACGCCAAGGCGCACGGCGCGGGCGATCCGAGCGGCTTCGTCAAGCTGATCGCCGACGGCAAGTACGGCGAGTTGATCGGCGGCCACCTGATCGGCCACGACGTCTCCGAACTGCTGCCCGAGCTGACGCTGGCCCAGAAGTGGGACCTCACCGCAACCGAACTCGCGCGCAACGTGCACACGCACCCGACCATGTCCGAAGCCCTGCAGGAGTGCTTCCACGGGCTGCTCGGCCACATGATCAACTTCTGAGCCGGGGTCGACACAGCAGCGTGGTCCAGACATCCAGCACGGCGAGGGCATTGTGGGTCGCCGGCATCGGCGGCTTGGTGATCGGCCATATCCTCTGGCTGGCCGGAATCTCCTTCGCCACCTCGACGTCGAACGTCAGCACCTGGGTACTGGTGGTGGCCGCGGTGTCGTTCGTCGTGGGCGGCGCGGTCGGCTGGCTGGGCTGGCGGGCGTATCAGCGCAGGAGCGAGGTGTGGGCGGCGTTCCTGTGCGCGCTGCCGGTCTCCCCGGTGCTGCTGTCGCTGATCGTGCTGGGGATCACGTACCTCTAGTCCGGGAAGTCCAGCGGCACTTTCAAAGTGGTGATCGTCGCCGCCAGCCCGTCGTACTGCGCGGCCAGCATGCAGAACTCGATCAGCTGCGGTTTGGTCAGGTGCCGCGCCAACACGGCCCACGTCTCGGGTGAGACGCCGCGGGTCACGACGAACTCGTCGGTGGCGGTGATCAGCGCGCGCTGGCGGTCGGTCAACCCGTCGGCGTCGGGGCCCTCGAAGATCTTCTTCTGGACGTCCGGGCCGATCCCGCGGGTACGGGCCAGGCGGCGGTGCTGCTGCAGTTCGTACTCGCAGTCGCGCAGATGCCCGACGCGCAGGATGACGGTCTCGGCGTCCTGCACCGACAGTTTGCTCAGCATGCCGAGCAGCACGCCGCTGTACGGCAACCACGCCAGGAACAGAAGCCGGTGTTGGCCAAGCACATTGAAGAGGCTGAACCGGGGTGCCCTGATCGCGCGGGCGCCGAGCTTGGCGATGGCCCAGTTCACCGGGCCGAGTTCCTTGAATCCACCTGGCGCGATACGTGCCGACTCGGGTGCGCTCATCACAGCGAGTCTACGTGTGGACCTGTCATCAGGGTCGACGTACCAGGTAGGGCGAGACGGTGCTGCGGTGCTCGTTGATGTCGAGCGCACGGCCGAGCGCGGGGAAGGCGCGTTGCGGGCAGTTGTCGCGTTCGCATACCCGGCAACCGGCGCCGATCGGCGTCGACACCTCCCCGGACAGGTCGAGCCCCTCCGAATACACCAGTCGATGCGCGTGGCGCAGCTCGCAGCCCAGGCCGATCGCGAACGTCTTACCGGGCTGGCCGTAGCGCTGCGCGCGCCGCTCGACGGTGCGGGCCACCCACAGGTAGTTGCGCCCGTCGGGCATCTGCGCGACCTGCACCAAGATCTTGCCGGGGTTGGCGAACGTCTCGTAGACGTTCCAGAGCGGGCAGGTTCCTCCGCTGGAGGAGAAGTGGAAACCGGTGGCGGACTGGCGCTTTGACATGTTGCCCGCGCGATCGACACGTACGAAGGACAGCGGCACACCGCGCATCGACGGCCGCTGCAGTGTCGAGAGCCGGTGGGCGATCGTCTCGTAGCTCACCGAGTAGAACCCTGAGAGCCGCTCGACGTCGTAGCGGAAGTTCTCCGCGACATCGTGAAACTGCGCGTACGGCAACACCATTGCGGCGGCGAAGTAGTTGGCGAGACCCAGTCGCGCCAGCCGCGTCGACTCGTCGCTGGTGAACTTGCCCTCGTCGACGAGCTTGTCGATGAGGCCGCCGAATTCCAGATACGCCAGTTCGACGGCCATCTTGAACACGGTCTGCCCGGACGAGAGATGGTTGTTGAGCTCGAGGGTCTTCCTCTCGGGGTCGTAGCGGTGCAAAACCGATTCCCCGAGGTCCATGCGGTGCACGATGCGCACGCCGTGCACCATCGTCAGTCGGTCCGACAGTTGACGCGCGAGCTCCGAGCGCTGCATCCGCATGCGGGTGGTGAGGTCTTCGGCCGCGGTATCGAGTTCGTGCAGATAGTTCTGGCGTTCGTAGAAGTAGTCGCGTACTTCCTCGTGCGGCATGGTGATCGCGCCCGAACCCGAACTGAAGCCGCCGCCTGCGGCGAACCTGTCCTCGGTGGCCGCCGCCAGCCGGGTGGTGGTCAGCTGGTAGCGCCGGTGCAGGTTGACCATCGCGCGGGCCAGATTGGGGTGCGCGGCCACCATATCCGCGATTTCGGCCAGATCGACGTCGATATCGAGGTCACGGTCGAGGGTGACTTCGCGAAGCTCCGCGACCAGACGGGTGTCGTCCTCGGAGGCGAAGAATGTCGCGTCGACCCCGAACACCTCGGTGATGCGCAGCAGGACGGCCACGGTCAGCGGCCGCACGTCGTGCTCGATCTGGTTGAGGTAGCTCGGCGAGATGTCGAGCATCTGGGCGAGCGCCGCCTGGCTGAACCCGCGCTCGCTGCGAAGTTGCCGAACCCGTGAGCCGACAAACGTTTTCGCCACGTCAACCAGCGTAGCAACGATGCAAAGGTAGTCTTCGCATTGTTGGCAGATCGGCCGCTGTGGCAGGATCGGCGGACGTGAGTACGAAGCGGGCATCGGGGGCGAGCTCAGCGCACGGGCTGGCCAAGACCATGATGCCCGTCCCTGATCCGCACCCCGACGTCTTCGACATCGAGTGGCCGCTGCGGGTCGCCGACGTGGACCGCGAAGGCCGGCTCAAATTCGACGCCGCGACGCGTCACATCCAGGACATCGGATCCGACCAGCTGCGCCAACTGGGTTTCCAGGAGACCCATCCGCTGTGGATCGTTCGCCGCACGATGATCGACATGATCCGCCCGATCGAGTTCCAGGACATCCTGCGGTTGCGCCGTTGGTGTTCGGGCACGTCGAACCGGTGGTGCGAGATGCGGGTACGCATCGACGGGCGAAAGGGCGGCCTGATCGAATCCGAGGCGTTCTGGATCAACATCAATCGCGAGACGCAGGGACCGGCGCGCATATCCGATGACTTCCTCGAGGGGTTGCGGCGCACGACCGACGTCGACCGGCTGCGGTGGAAGGCCTACCTGTCGGCCGGCAGCCGCGAGGACGCCGACGAGATCCGCGAGTTTCCCACACGGGTCAGCGACATCGACATCGTCGACCACATGAACAACGCGGTGTACTGGTCGGTGATCGAGGACTACCTGCACCACCATCCGGAGTTGGCTCGGTACCCGTTGCGCGCGACGATCGAACACGACGCCGCGGTGGCCCTGGGCGACAAGATGGAGATCCTCAGCCACACCTATCCGCCGGGTTCGACGGACAAATTCGGCCCGGAGCTGACGGACCGCACTGTTACAACGCTCACATATGCGGTCGGCGACGAGGCCAAGGCCGTCGCATCGATCTTCAATCTCTGATCATCGCCCGTTTAACAGTACGGGCGTACTGACCTGCGGCTATCCGCTACTCCTCAGTAACTTCTGAACCGGTCAAGCGGACGCCATTCTTCGCAAAATTTGCAAAGTCCGGGGGTGAGTTGGCGAAAGTTGGCACTCGAAACGGCTGGACCTGCGCTAATGGACTGAGGCATTCTCGTAGTAGCCAAACCGCCAAACCGTTTGGGCGTTAACAAGCCGGGTATGCCGGCCGCGCCGCAGCGATAGTGAACAGATCGAAGGAGCGCCATGTCAACCGTGGGCAAGCCGAAGAGCGCCGAAGAAATCCAGCGCGACTGGGACACCAATCCCCGCTGGAAGAACGTGACCCGCGACTACTCCGCAGCCGACGTCGTCGCGCTGCAGGGCACCGTCGTCGAGGAGTCCACGCTGGCCAAGCGCGGGGCGGAGATCCTGTGGAACCAGCTGCATGACATGGAGTTCGTCAACGCGCTCGGCGCGCTGACCGGCAACATGGCCGTCCAGCAGGTTCGCGCCGGGCTGAAGGCCATCTACCTGTCCGGCTGGCAGGTCGCCGGTGACGCGAACCTGTCCGGCCACACCTACCCCGACCAGAGCCTGTACCCGGCCAACTCGGTGCCGCAGGTGGTGCGGCGCATCAACAACGCGCTGCTGCGCGCCGACGAGATCGCCAAGGTCGAGGGCGACACCTCGGTGGAGAACTGGCTGGTGCCGATCGTCGCCGACGGTGAGGCCGGCTTCGGCGGTGCGCTCAACGTCTACGAGCTGCAGAAGGCGATGATCGCCGCCGGTGTCGCGGGTTCGCACTGGGAGGATCAGCTGGCGTCGGAGAAGAAGTGCGGCCACCTCGGTGGCAAGGTGCTGATCCCGACCCAGCAGCACATCCGCACCCTGACCTCGGCGCGCCTGGCCGCCGACGTCGCCGATGTGCCGACCGTGGTGATCGCCCGCACCGACGCCGAGGCGGCGACCTTGATCACCTCCGACGTCGACGAGCGCGACCAGCCGTTCATCACCGGTGAGCGGACCAAGGAAGGCTTCTACCGCGTGAAGAACGGCATCGAGCCGTGCATCGCGCGCGCCAAGGCGTACGCGCCGTACGCCGACCTGATCTGGATGGAGACCGGCACCCCCGATCTCGAGCTGGCCAAGAAGTTCGCCGAGGGCGTGCAGGCCGAGTTCCCGGACCAGATGCTGGCCTACAACTGCTCGCCGTCGTTCAACTGGAAAAAGCACCTCGACGACGCGACGATCGCGAAGTTCCAGAAGGAGCTGGGCGCGATGGGCTTCAAGTTCCAGTTCATCACCCTGGCCGGCTTCCACGCGCTGAACTACTCGATGTTCGACCTGGCTTACGGCTACGCCCGCAACCAGATGTCGGCCTACGTCGAGTTGCAGGAGCGCGAGTTCGCCGCCGAGGAGCGCGGTTACACGGCGACCAAGCATCAGCGTGAGGTCGGCGCCGGCTACTTCGACCGGATCGCCACGACGGTGGACCCGAACAGCTCGACCACCGCGCTGAAGGGTTCGACCGAAGAGGGTCAGTTCCACTGATCGCCGCACCAGACCAAGCCCAGTAGGCTCACGAGGCCCAACGGCTTGTCATCAGGCCCCGTCCTTATATTGGGCGGGGCCTGATGTTGTGGAGAGGACACAAGTGAGCATTGAGCGAGTCGGCGTGGTCGGCGCCGGGCAGATGGGCAGCGGTATCGCGGAGGTCGCCGCGAAAGCCGGCGCCAACGTCGTCGTCTACGAGCCGTCCGAGGAACTCGTCGAGGCGGGGCGCAAGCGGATCACCGGATCGTTGGAGCGGGCGGCCGACAAGGGCAAGCTCTCCGAGAGTGACCGCGACGCCACCTTGGCGCGGTTGTCCTACACCACCACCATGGCCGACCTGGCCGACCGTCAGCTCGTGATCGAGGCCGTCGTCGAAGACGAGACGGTCAAGGGCAAGATCTTCGCACAGCTCGACGAGATCATCACCGACCCCGATGCGGTCCTCGCGTCCAACACGTCGAGCATCCCGATCATGAAAATCGCTGCGGCAACGAAGAATCCGAGCCGGGTACTGGGCCTGCACTTCTTCAACCCGGTGCCCGTGCTGCCGCTGGTCGAACTCGTCAACACGCTGGTGACCTCGGAGGAGGCGCTCGCACGGACCGAACAGTTCGCCGGCGAGGTGCTCGGCAAGCAGGTGGTGCGGTGCAGCGACCGCTCCGGGTTCGTCGTCAATGCGCTGCTGGTGCCCTACCTGCTCTCGGCGATCCGGATGGTGGAGGCGGGCGTGGCCACCGTCGAGGACGTCGACAAGGCGATCGTGGCCGGGCTCTCGCATCCGATGGGGCCGCTGCGGCTTTCGGATCTGATCGGCCTGGACACCATGAAGCTGATCGCCGACTCGATGTTCGACGAACTCAAGGATCCGCACTACGCGCCGCCGCCGCTGCTGCTGCGGATGGTCGAGGCGGGTCAGCTCGGCAAGAAGTCAGGCCAGGGCTTCTACAGCTACTAGCGCCGAGCGCACACCCATCAAACGGGGCAGCCGTGGCTCCTGAGCGCCTCGCATACCCGGCGCACTATCTCTCCTCGTCGACACCGTAGGTGACGCGCGCTGACCCGCACGATCAGCCAGCCTTGCGCGGCCAAGAACTCCAGCCGTTCGATGTCTCCGGCGTGAACGTCGGGACTCGTCCAATGCTGCACCCCGTCGTACTCGACGCCCACTTTCGGATGGCGCCAGCCCATATCGATTCGGCGATTGCCAACGCGAATCTGCGTGGCCGGGCGAGGCAACCCGGCACCGACGAGCAGCAGGCGAAGCTCGGTCTCTCTCGGCGATTCCGCGCCGCCATCGACGAGATCCAACGTCGCGCGCAGTTCACGGATGCCCCGTGCTCCGGGATAGCGGTTCGCGATGCCCTGCACTTCGGCGATGGTGCACCCGGTCGCGTTGAGCAGGGCGTCGATTCGCATGATCCCCAGATCCCCCGGCACGCGCCGGCCTAGGTCATAAGCCGTGCGAGCGGGTGTCGTACAGTCGAAACCACCTCGCAGGCAGACCTCGTCATCGGCGAGCGTCCCACTGTAGATGACGATTCCGCGCGGAGATCGATGCCGTATACGTGCCAGTTCCGCCGGTCTGTCGGTCGGTAGCCAGCGAGTTCCGAACATCGCCGCGGCCGAATGGCCGAATAGTGTCGCTTGTCCGCGAGACCAGAGCCAAGCTGCGACGGCGCGGTCTCTCGCGTCGAGTTCCATTCCCGTCGGCGCGTATACGTTGTGGTGCACCTTGAAGTATTTGGTGCGCAGGTCGTGACGTGTCACGATGCCGGCTGCGAGTGCGTCGCTGCCCACGATGAGACGGTCCATATCCCGTTAGATGCGGCAAGCCCCCAAACGGTTCCACGAGACTGCGGTTTATGACAGGAATCGGCCGAAATTCGTCAGAAACCGCAGTCTCGGCGCTAAGACGAGAGGAGCCGCTTGCGCTCGGCGTCGACGTCGAAATCGGCAGGCGGATACGACAAGTCGAGACCCTCGAGCGCCCCGATCAGCAGTTCGGTGACAGCGAGCCGTCCGTACCATCGCCGATCGCAGGGCACCACATGCCAGGGCGCGTAGTCCGTCGACGTGCGGTCCAGGACCGCCTGGTAGGCCTCCTGATACCGGGGCCACTCGAGCCGCTCGTCGATGTCGCCCGGGTTGTACTTCCAGTATTTCGTGGGGTCGTCGAGCCGTTCCAGTAGCTGCTTTTTCTGCTCCTCGAGCGAGATGAACATCGCGACCTTCACCAGAGTCGTTCCCCCATCGACGAGTTCGCGCTCGAAGGTGTTGATCTCGTCGTAGCGCGCCCCCCACACCTCCGGCGGCACCAGGTTGTGCACTCGAACGATCAGCACATCCTCATAATGCGACCGGTCGAAGACGCCGATGTGTCCCGGCGGCGGCAATGCGCGCCTGATCCGCCACAGGAAGTGGTGCGCCAATTCCTCCGGGGTCGGCTTGCCGAACGCGGTGTAGCGCACGCCCATCGGATTGACGGCGCCGACAACATGTTTGACGATCCCACCCTTGCCCGCGGCATCCATGCCCTGTAGCACCAGCAGGACCGAGCGGGCGTCGTCACGGCCCTTGGAACTGGCGTAGAGCATCTCCTGCAGTTCGGCGAGGCGGCTGCTGCGGGCCGCTTGCACCGGTGCCGCGTCAGCCTTGGAGCCGTCGAAACCCGGTGTCGCAGAAGTGTTCAGATCGGCCACCTTGTCGCCGTGCCGATACCGCACCGCATTGGCGATGGCTGAGGTGGCCGGCTCCGAGCTCACTGGTCGTCTTGCGTCGGCGGCAGCACCGGCGACGGGTGTGGCCGGCTACGGAACGCCTCGAGTGAGCCGCCCACTTCGACGATGCCGCACAACGCATTCCACGACAGCATGGTCAGGTAGTCGATCAGCTCGTCGGAGCTCATGCGCCGATTCGACATCCACGAGTGCGTGGCCAGCTGGACACCGCCGACGGTGTGGTAAGCCCACGGCTCGACACCGCCGGTGTCCATACCGGCCTCCTGCATCCGGCGTCGCAGCATCACCGCCAGCATGCGGGCGATGATCTGCTCGGACGTTGCGACCGCGCGGCTCCTGCTCGCCGAGTTGTTGGCCATCACAAACTGATAGGGCTCGGGTTCGGCAGCCACCGTCTCGACGTAGACCCGGATGACTTCGCGGGTCAGCTCGTAGCCGTCCAGGTTCGACGACAGCGCCGCGGCCATGTTGGGGATCAGCGTGGTTTGCGCGAACCGCATCATCACCGCGGTCGTAAGGTCGTTCTTGTCGACGAAGTAGCGATACAACACGGTCTTGGAGACGCCGATCTCGGCCGCGATCTCGTCCATGCTGACGCCGCTACCGAGGCGGCGGATCGCCTCCAGGGTGCCATCCACCAGCTCGTTGCGGCGCTCCACCTTGTGCTTGTGCCAACGCCGCTTGCGGCCGTCTGTTTTGACCGCGATCGCTTCGGACTGTTGTGCCACTATCCCCGTGATCCGTTCCGTAGTTCCCCTTGATAGTACGGCTGATCTTGACACCGCGGGTTGTCGGACCGAGGTGCCGCACGTCGTAGCGGATGATGGTGGAGTGGCACACAGACCGAGCGCCGGACGAGGCGCCCCGGCGGCGACATCCGCTCCGCGGAGAAGCTTCGCCGAGTCCCTGGCCGGGGCGGATTCCGTCGGCGATGCGGAGCGCCGCCGCTCGCTGCGGCGCATGAAGGTCGTCGCGCTGAGCTTCCTCATCGGCGCCTCGGTCGTCTTCCTGGTCTGCACATGGGTCCAGTCCACCGGTGATGCGCCGGCCTGGGTGGGCTATGTGCGCGCTGCCGCCGAGGCCGGCATGGTCGGCGCGCTCGCGGACTGGTTCGCGGTCACCGCGCTGTTCAAACACCCGCTCGGCATCCCGATCCCGCACACCGCGATCATCAAGCGCAAGAAGGACCAACTCGGCGAGGGCCTCGGCACCTTCGTCCGCGAGAACTTCCTGTCTCCCGAAGTCGTGTCGGCCAAGCTGCGCAACGCCGAGGTGGCCGGGCGGCTGGGAAAGTGGCTCTCCGAACGCTCGCACGCCGAACGCGTTGCCGCCGAGACCGCCACGGTGCTGCGGGTTCTCGTGGAGATGCTGCGCGACGAGGATGTGCAGCAGGTGCTCGACCGGATGATCGTCAAGCGCATCGCCGAACCGCAGTGGGGTCCGCCGATCGGTCGCGTGCTGGCCACGCTGCTGGCCGAACACCGGCAGGAGGCCCTGTTGCAATTGCTGGCCGACCGCGCCTTCCAGTGGTCGCTGAACGCCGGGCCCGTGATCGACCGGGTGATCGAACGCGATTCGCCCACCTGGTCCCCCCGCTGGGTGGACCACCTCGTCGGCGACCGCATCCATCGCGAGTTGATGGACTTCACCGACAAGGTGCGCCGCAACCCGGACCACGAACTGCGGCGGTCGGCGACCCGGTTCCTGTTCGAGTTCGCCGACGACCTCCAGCACGATCAGGCGACCATCGATCGCGCCGAGAACGTCAAGGAACAGGTCATGGCCCGCGACGAAGTCACCCGCGCGGCGGAGACGGCCTGGACGGCGGCCAAGCGCATCCTGTTCGAGTCGATCGACGACCCCTCATCGACGCTGCGCACGCGGATCGCGGACTCCGTGATGCTCATCGGGGAGTCGTTGCGCGACGACGCCGACCTGCGCGACAAGGTGGACAACTGGATCATCCGGGCGGCCCAGCACCTGGTCGCCCAGTACGGGGTGGAGATCACCGCGATCATCACCGAAACCATCGAGCGGTGGGACGCCGACGAGGCCAGCCGCCGCATCGAACTCCACGTCGGACGCGATCTGCAATTCATCCGGATCAACGGAACCGTGGTCGGCGCGCTGGCGGGCCTGGTCATCTATTCCGTAGCCCAACTTATATTCTGACCTGCGCTAACGAGTGCTTGCAAAAGTTAGCACTCCGTCGTACGGTAGGGCTGTCGCTTATTGGATACCCGACGCGTGGAGGGCTTCGTATGTCGCAGGATGACAATCTTGCCGTCGTCGTGTCCAACGCTGCGCAGACCGCCGCCCAGGACATCGGCACCTTCATCCGGACGCAGCGCGAGGCCGCCCAGGTATCCGTACGACAGTTGGCCGAGAAGGCCGGCGTCAGCAATCCCTACCTCAGCCAGATCGAGCGGGGATTGCGCAAACCCTCCGCCGACGTGCTCAACCAGATCGCCAAGGCGTTGCGCTTGTCGGCGGAGGTGCTCTACGTGCGGGCCGGGATTCTCGAGCCCAGCGAAAAGAGCGAGGTGCGCGACGCCATCGTCAACGACACGGCGATCACCGAGCGGCAGAAGCAGGTGCTGCTCGACATCTACACCTCGTTCTGTCAGCAGAACGAGGCCGAAGTTGACGAAGCAGGTAGCGACACAGAACAGGAGTCGTCGACTGAATAGAGACTCCACCTTCTGAACAGAACGCAAGCCAACGACAAACTTTGAGAAAGGAACACCATGGCCAAGAACACCCCCGCCAAGAACCAGCCCACCCCCGACGACCTCAAGGCGCCGTTGCTCGCCGCCGTCGGTGCCGCCGACCTCGCGCTCGAGCGGGTCAACGAGATCGTCGCCGCCCTTCGTGAGCGCGCCGACGACGCCCGCACCGACTCGCGTAGCCGCGTCGAGGAGACCCGCGCCCGGATCGACCGGTTGCAGGAGGACCTGCCGACGCAGTTCGGTGAGCTGCGCGACCGTCTGAGCTCCGACGAGCTGCGCAAGTTCGCCGAGACCTACGCCGAGGCGGCGCAGACCACCTACAACAAGCTCGTCGAGCGCGGCGAGGCCGCACTCGAGCGCCTGCGCAGCCAGTCCGGCTTCAGCGAGGCCGCCGGCCGCGTCGAGGGCTACACCGACCAGGCCGTCGAGCTGACCCAGGAGGCGCTGGGCAACGTGGCCGCGCAGACCCGCGCCGTGGGTGAGCGTGCCGCCAAGCTGGTCGGCGTCGAGCTGCCGAAGAAGGCAGAAAAGGGTGCCGCGCCGGTCAAGAACACCGCCAAGAAGGCTCCGGCCAAGACCCCGGCGAAGAAGACCCCGGCCAAGAAGGCCCCCGCCAAGAAGGCTGCGGCCAAGAAGGTCACCCAGAAGTAAGGACTCGACAGCGGGTCTGAAGGCCCAAAGTCGACCGAGGGGACGTAACCCGCTTAGTCTTGAAGCGTGCAGCTCCAAGGCTTGGTGGGTTACGTCCTCTTCTTTTTGCAGATCGCCGTGCTCGCGACGACGGTGTACGCGTTCGTTCATGCGGCGATGCAACGGCCGGACGCTTATCCGGCCGCCGACAAACTGACCAAGCCGGTCTGGTTGGTCATCCTCGGGGTCGCCGGGCTGCTGGCGCTGGTCCTCGGTTCCGTGCTGGGGCCCGCCATCGCAGCCGTCGCGGCCGGCGTCTACCTGGTCGACGTCCGACCCAAGCTGCTCGAGGTCCAGGGGAAGTCCCGGTAGTGCATCGCCTCGTCGCGGTCGTCATCATGGCGGCCGGCCTCATCGTGCCCGCGCTGGCCGGTCCCGTGGCGTCGGCGAATCCGGCGCCGCCTGCCAACCCGACCATTCCTGCCCCGCCGCTCGTCGATCACGTCGAATGGGCCAAGTGGGGCGACCTGTCGAGTCTGCGGGTGTATCCGACCGCGGCCGGACGGCAGGCCTCCGGGCTGTCCGCCCCCGCTCAGGGCGAGGCGGCCTGGGCCGAGGTGTTGACGCTCGCGCCCGATGCGGACATCCCGGGCATGAAGCCGCAATTCGTCTGTCACTGGGAATTCGCCGAGTACTACCAACCCGGCAAGGTCAGTTGGAATCTCGAGCCGTGGCGTCCCGAGGTCTCCTACGAGGAGATGGTGGAGACCGGCTGCAACCCCGGCGGTACCGAAGAGCCGTTCTGATGACTCGCAGCTACCGACGCGACGAGGTCGCCGGACTGGTCGATCACACACTGCTCAAGCCCGAGGCGACCGAGGCCGACGTCGCGGCGGTCGCCGAGGAGGCTGCGGCGCTCGGGGTTTACGCGGTCTGCGTGTCGCCGTCGATGGTTTCGGTCGCCAGACGGTCCGGTTCACCGTCGCAGGTGGTGTGTGCGGTGGTCGGATTCCCCTCGGGTAAGCATCTTTCGGTGATCAAAGCCTCCGAGGCGCGGCTCGCGGTCGAAGACGGCGCCGGCGAGATCGACATGGTGATCGATGTGGGGGCGGCGCTGCACGGCGACCTCGCGGCGGTGCGCGCCGATGTCGAGGCGGTGCGTGCCGAGATCGGTGCCCGCGCAACGCTGAAAGTGATCGTCGAGTCCGCCGCGCTTCTACTGCTCGGTGACGAGCAGACCTTGCTCGGCACCTGCCGGGCCGCGGCGGACGCGGGCGCCGATTTCATCAAGACCTCCACGGGATTTCATCCCGCAGGCGGGGCGTCGGTGCGCGCAGTGGAATTGATGGCGACGGTGGGGCCACAGGTCAAGGCCAGTGGCGGTATCCGGACCGCCGACGACGCGATCGCGATGCTCAACGCCGGTGCCACCCGACTGGGACTGTCGGGAACGCGGGCGGTACTCGAGGGCTTCCCGAAAGCCGACCGCCGACAGTAATTTACGCCGCTAACCGATATTTGCCGTATAGTGACGTCCGCCCCCGACGGCTGGAACCATCGCCATCTGCGCACACGGGAAACCGTGGATAGGATCTGATCATGATGACTCAAAGCGGTTTGCTACGTCGAACGCTGGCCGGAGCGGGGGTGACCGCGGTGCTGGCGATGGGTGCATTCACCGCCGGCTGCTCCAGCGAAGAGGGACAGGCACCCGAGACGTCGACAACGACGACGACAACGACCACCACCACTACGGCGCCGCCTCCTCCCGCCACGCCGACGGAGAAGGCGCCGCGCATCGATCCCAATGAGCCGAACCCGTTCTCGCCCACCGTTCATGCGCCGCCTGCTCCCGGTCCGACGCCCGGTCGGCACCGCGGTCCTTACGGCCAGTAGGCCCGGGGTCGCGGCCGTCCTCACCGCCGCGCTGCTGATCGCGGCGTCGGGTGCGTGTGCATCGCGCACCCCGGCGGTGATCACCGGCGCCTATGCGGCATTGTTGGCGAGTTCGACAGACCTGGGCCCGTCACGTTCGGCGGACGCGCAAGTCACCGTCACGCTCGGCGCACCGGAACGCCCGGCCGCCTTGATGGGCTGGGCGGACGCCCGCGACCTCTGGGTGCGCTGGCGGCCCGGTGACGGATGGGCGATCGTCGAGGGGGCGGCCGGGGATCTCGCGCGGGCGTTCGGGATTCCGGTGCGCGACTACCGGACTCCGAAAGGCGAGGAGTTCTACGCCTCGCCCGAACAGCCGGCGATACCGGCGGCACTGCGCGACGACGTCACCGCGGTCGGACGGGTGATGAGCTACACCCCGTACCGCATGAAGCGGCCCGACATCGTTCCCCTCGACGTGCCCAAGGGCGGGCTGACACCCGACGGATTGTTGTCGGCGTACAACGCCACGCCGTTGGCCGACGCCGGTTTCACCGGTGAGGGCGCAACGATTGTCATCTTCGCGTTCGACAGCGTCGAACAGGAGGACCTCGACCTGTTCGCCGACACATCCGGGTTACCGCGGTTCACACCCGAGATCGTGGGCGGCAAACCGTCCGAGGTGCACGGTGAGACGGCGATGGATCTGCAAGTGGCGCACGCGATTGCGCCCGATGCGCGGCTTGTGGTGGTCAACGCCAGGCCGACGGTCGAGGGTGACGGCACCTACGAGAAGCTCGGACGACTGTTCGAACAGGTCGACCGTGACTACCCCGGGGCCGTGTGGAGCCTGTCGATCGGATGGGGATGCGAGGCGTTCGTCACCGCGGCCGATCTGGCTCCGGTCGAGGCGGCCCTGATGGCCGCTCAGCGGCGCGGCACCACGGCGTTCGACGCCAGCGGGGACTCCGCCGGTCTGGAGTGCAAAGGCGGCGACCGCTGGTCGGCTCCGCCGGGACCGGACGACATCGGTGTCGACGCGGTCGCCTCGCTTCCCACGATGACGTCGGTCGGAGGCACGACGCTGTCGACAGGTACGCGCGGGCAGTGGCTGGCCGAACACGCGTGGGTGGATTCCCCACTGTCGCAGGGCAGTAGCGGCGGGGTGGCGAAGTTGTTCGCCCGGCCGGCGTGGCAGCAGAAATTGGACGTCGAGCGTGACACCGAGCGCCGCCGTCTGCTCCCCGACGTCTCCGCGGTCGCCGATCCCTTCACCGGTGTGCGGTTCATCTTCGGCCAGCGCGAGGTCGTCGGCGGCGGCACGTCGCAATCGGCCCCGATCTGGGCGGCCCTCACCGTGCTGATGAACCAGTACCTGTTGGCCAACGGTGGGCGACAGGTCGGGAACCTCAATCCCGTGCTCTACCAAGTGGCCTCCGGGTCGCGTCTGCCCGGCTTCCGTGATGTGACCAAGGGCGGCAACGCCGTCGATCTGGCGTCGCCGGGGTACGACTTGGTGACGGGCCTCGGCAGCCCGAACACCGAGAACCTCGCGCGCAACATCCTCGACCTGCAGAAGACGTCGCGTTGACCGAAGCGTCACCGCGCCGCCGACGTCGGTGGCGAGATCCCCTGACGAGCTTGTTGTTTCCGCATGTGTCGGATCGTTCGAGGGCGACGTTCGGGCTCGCGCTGGCAGCACTGGCGACGATGCTCGTCGGGTTCGCGCTACTGCGTTGGCAGGCGCCGCTGATCGCGATCGGAGCGGTCGGTGTGGCGCTGGTGTTCATCGGCTATCTGCGTCAGGCAGGTCACGACCTACCGGCACGGCAGCTGATTCAGACCGCTGCGCTGGCCGCGGTGCTCGGTGTCGGGTGGGCGTTGGCGACCGGCAGCATCGTCGCCGAGTCCCACGATGTCGCACTCAGCGGCGGCGAGCTGGATCGCGAAAAGCTGTTGACAGGCATTGCGATACCGGTCGGTGGTGCGATCGCGATGCTGATTCCGGCGGCGGTGCTGCGGTTGCGCCGCGGGGTGACTCGTCTGCCGTTCGACGGTTACGCGGTCGGGGCGTTGAGCGCCGTCGTCTTCACGTCGGCAGCGACGTCAACCAGATTGGTTCCGCAGTTCGCGACCGGTTTCAGGGCCGAAGACCTGTGGGTCAGCGCGCTTCTGGTGCAGGCCGGTATTCAGGGGTTGACCCTGCCGTTGACCGCGCTGACGCTCGGCGGGCTCGTGGGCCTCGCGCTGTGGGCGGGGCGTCGGAGGATGATCGTCGCGAGTGTGATTGTGACGCTGGTGCTTTACACGATCATGGGTGTCACCGAGTACACCCCGGCGCCGCACATCGTGCATCTGATCGTGCATGCCGCCATCGCCGTGGTCGCACTGGCTGCGCTGCGCGGTGGGCAGCGTGCCGCGGGCCCATTGCCAGAGGAGCCGAACCCCGAGGGGGAGGCCGGCCGCGCGCGGGTCCTCGTGACGCTGGGTGTGGGCGCGGCCATCGCGGTCACGGCCGGTGCGGTGACGGCCGTGCTCACCACCCCCGACGTCGCGAAGATCGTGTGCCCGCCCGATTGTGGGCGGCCTCCGATCGGCGAGCCCATCGAATCCAACCCGCGGTTCTATGCCGCAGACGGGTCGTTCTCCGTCCAATACCCGGGACCCGGTAGCGCGTACGAGGCTACGCTGCTCCCCGATGGGGTCGAGCTGGAGTTCACCGGCGGGGACACCGGCATGCTCGAGCTGTTCGGTCTGCCCGCCGCAAACCGGACCGCCAAGCAGGTCGCCGAGGACCTGATCAACGAGTACTACCCGGACGCCGCAACCGAATACGAGATCCCCAACGCGATGGTCGGCTATGAACCCGGCTACGGCGTCGTCGCCGATGACTATCCCCAGGACGCCAGCGGCAGCTTCACCCGGCTCCGGCTGATCGTGATGGTCGCCGTCAAAAACGATGTCGCCCTGGTGGCCTCGGCGATCGGCCCCTACCGCGAATTCACACCCGACTTCGGCACGGGCCATCCGTCGGGTGCCAACTTGCAGCTGGCGATCGATATGGGCAAGTACGTCAACAGTTTCCGCTGGACCGGTGTCACCGACTGACGGTCACAGCTCGGCGAAGCAGGGATCCTGCTGACCCTTCGGGATATCGGCGTTACGCGTCGAGAACCGGCTCACCACACCCTCATCGGTGACCTCCACCGAATCGGCCTTGATGTTCATCGGGTAGTTCTTCGTCAGCTCGGAAGTGAACGCGTCCAACGCCGGCTGCACGGCTTCGCGGGGCAGCGTGAAACCCAGACCGGTCAGTTCGATCACCTGTAGCGAGATCCCGCCGTCGACGACCGCCGGCCGGGCCCTGATCGAGCCGAGCCCGCCTTCCAACTCGATCGTGTCGTCGGACGGGTTGGTCGTGACACCGCTGACGAACGCGCCGATGAGCGGGATCGAATCGGAGATGGTCTGCCGAATGCCCTCCGACGACCAGTTGATGTCGGCGACCAGTGAACCGATCGTTCCGCCCGAGGTGGCCGTGTCCTCGAGGCGGACGTCCTCGATGGTCAACTCGACCTTCATACCCTTGGCGTCGCGGATCTGATTGCCTGCGGTCTCGATGTGGATGTTCGTGTAGTGGCCGGACATGTGCTGGATCAGGAACGGCGGCATGACGCCGAACGATGCGCTCGCCTCGTCTTCGACCACGCATGACGTGACACCTGCGACGACGTCGTTCGCGCGCTTACGTGCGTACAGTTCGCCGGCGAGCACGCCGGCCAGCACCAGGGCCACCACGATGACGACCACCAGCACGATCGACAGCGGATCGCGCAGCAGGCTCCTGAGCTTGGACTCCGAGGGCGGTGGCTCGCTTCGGCCCGGTTCATTGGCTCCATGGGGTCCGGGCGGCGGCCCCTGCGGCGGCGGGCCCTGCGGCGGCGAGCCCTGCGGTGGCGGAGCCTGGTCCTGCTGTGGCGAGGGGACCTGGCCCTGCGGCGGCGACGGCTGGTTCGGGCGGGCCCACGGGTCAGTCACGAGCGCGATTCTGCCTTACCGCGACGAGCAAAGTCCGCGCGGTTGCGCAACACCGCGACCGTCTCGCGCACCTTGCGCCCGTCCTCCAGGTCGATGTCCGTCACCAGCAACTGCGGGTCGTCGCCCGCACTGACCAGCACGTCACCGGTCGGGGACGCGACCAGGCTGCTTCCCACGCCGGTCGGACCGAGCGCCGCGATGTCGGGTTCCGGACAGCCCTGGTCGACGGCGGCGACGAAGCCGGTCGTGTCGATCGCGCGGGCCCTCGCCAGCAACGTCCACTGGTCGAGCTTGCCCGGCCCGCTGCCCCACGACGCGTGCACGGTGATCAGCTGCGCACCCCGTTCCGCCAGCTCGACGTAGAGCTCCGGAAAGCGGACGTCGTAGCACAGCGTCAGCCCGACACTCACACCGTCGACCTCGATCAGGACCGGCTCCCGGCCGGGCGCGACCGTCTTGGACTCCTGGAACCCGAACGCGTCGTAGAGGTGGATCTTCTCGTAGTGCGCGTCAACACCGTCGCCGGCGGCGATCAGCGTGTTGAGAACCCGCCCGTCGCCCGAAGGCACGAACATGCCCGCGACGACGACGATGCCCGCCCGCTCGGCGATGGCCCGCACGCCCGAGGCCCACGGCCCGTCGAGCGGTTCGGCGACCGGGGCCAGCGGCACCCCGAACCGGCACATCGTGGCCTCGGGGAACAGCACCATCCGGGCGCCGGCGTCGGCGGCGCGGCGGGTGTAGTCCGCCACGACCGCGAGGTTCGCCGACGGGTCGGTGCCGCTGAGGATCTGCGCGAGGGCAATCCGCATGGGCCCCAGCCTACGGCGCTTCGCCGAAACTACGGTTTCTGACGGAAACAGGGCGAATCTCGTCAAATAGCGCAGTCTCGGCGAGCTCAAAGGCGGCTATGGCCCCCAGGCCGGGCGGGGCAGCGCTGCGGCCTTGTTGCCCAGCTTGCCGGAGCGCACCTGCGCGGCGAGGCTGTCGAGAATCACCCGCGAACTCAACAACGCGGTCTGCTCGGCCCAGTCGTACGGCGGTGAGCATTCGACCACCTCGATACCGGCCAGCCCCGGCTCGGACACCATCTTGACGAGGTTCAGCGCCTCGCGCGGCAACAGTCCGCCGGGCTCGGGCCAGCCGGTGCCCGGAACGAACCCGGCGTCGATCACATCGATGTCGAAGGACAGGTACACCGCCTTGGCGTCCTTCCACGCGATCTCCAGCGCCATCTCGGCGATCTTCTCGACACCGACCCGCTCGACGTCGCCGACCGTGATCACCGTCGACTGCCGCTCACGCCCGACCTTGACCCCCGCCCGCGGTGCCTGCCACCCGCCGATACCGATCTGCACCAGGTTGGTGGCGGGCGCGTTCTTGATGTTGGTCGCGTGGAACCACGGCGTGGTGTGCATGCGCTCGTCGAGGTCGGTCTCCTGGGTGTCGACGTGGCGGTCGAAATGGATGATCCCGACGTTGCCGTCCAGGTACGGGGCCATCCCGCGGATGGTGGGGAAACCGATCGAATGGTCGCCGCCCAGCACGACGGGCATCACGCCCTTGCTCACCACATGCGCCATGGCCTGGCTGATCTGGTCGAAGGACTTCTCCAGATTTCCGGGAATCGTGAACACGTCGCCGATGTCGACCATGTTGAGCTGCTCGCGCAGATCGACGCCGGACTCGTAGTTATAGGTGCCGAAGAGGTTGGTGGAGCGCCGAATTCCCTGCGGGCCGAAGCGCGTTCCGGGACGGTACGTGGCGCCGGCGTCGAGGGGCACGCCGAAGATCGCGACCTCCGCGTCGTCGACCTGGTTCACGTCCTCGACGAACGGACACTTGAGGAAGGTGCCGCGCTCGCCGGCGAAGTGCGGCAACTCGCCGCGGACGAACGTCGAGATGCGACGGTCGTTGATCGTCGGGGCAGCCTCCAGCCCGAACGTCAGGCTGCGTTCGATCTCCTCGCGTTCGCGGCGGTCGGACAAGCGGGCCTCGGCCTGCTGAGCCCAGGCGCCCTCGGCGTTGAGGGGTTGGTTGCTTTCGGTCACGGGTGCTCCTGATGTGCCGTCTTGTCGCTGACCGGGTACGGCACACTCGTCCGGGGAGCCGACACGGCTCCTGCGGGCATTGTTGATCCGAAATGGTCCACGCGCTACTCGAATCGAAACAAAGCGTTAACACCGGACGCGGTCGGCCGTAACGCCGCGACGTTTATCTGGTCGACGACTCACAGGTGACTGTGAGGCGCGCCTAGGGTTCCGCCGCAGTCATGCGGGTCTGGTCCGAGAGGTGCAGGCGGACTGCGGCGTCCGTTCCACGGCGGGAGAAAAGCCCGGGAGACTCCATCGCGCATAGGAGCTCCAGATGATTCTTCTCGGTGTGGCGGTCAGCATCGTCGTCGTCGTGGCCGTCGGTTTCTACGTGTCCAAACGCATCGAAGGCGACAGCTCGAATTTCCTTGTCGGCGGCCGAATGTTGCCCTACTGGCTGATCGGCGGGGCGTTGATGGGCTCGGCCGTCGACACCAACGCCACGCTGGGCAACACCGACCTCGCCTACGAGTTCGGCTTCTGGGCGGGTGCGAGCCTGCCGCTCGGCCTGGCACTGTGCCTGACCATCACGGGCGTGTTCTTCGCCAAACCGATGAACCGCATGGGGTTGACGTCGTTTCCCGATTACTACCGCCTGAGATTCGGCCGGTCGGTGGAGGTCGGCGCCTCCGCGCTGCTGGCGGTCGGATTCTGCATGCTGGTGGCGGGCAACCTGGTCGCGGGTGGCTTCCTGTTCAACTACTTCCTGGGCATGCCGTACTGGCTGGGTGTCGTGCTCATTGCGGGAATTGCGGTGGCCTACACCGGCACCGGTGGCCTGATCGCCGACGCCTACACCGCGATCATCCAGATGTCGCTGATCCTGATCGGTGCGATCGGGATGCTGGTGTGGATGGCTTACACGCACACCCTCGAAATCGCCGACGGCACCGGGCCGCTGGCCCTCGGGCAGTTGTCGGACCCGGACCAGGGCGCGGTGATCAACTGGGCCACGTTGCTCGCGCTCGGCATCGGCGACATCGTCGCGATCGACTTCATGCAGCGGGTGTTCGCCGCCAAGTCGCCCACGAGCGCGCGCCGCGCGTGCTTCGTCGCGGCCACCGGCACGGTCGCGATCTGTGTACCGTTCGGCCTGGTGGTGTTGGCCGCCAAGACCTTCCTGCCCGAAGACATCGACGGCCCACCACTTTTCGTGCTTCTCGGCGAATACGCTCCGACGGTGCTCACCGTGATCGTGTTGTGCGGGCTGGTCGGCGCGTCGATGAGCACCGCCAACGGGGCGATCCTGGCGATCTCGAATGTCTGCGTTCGCAACCTCGGCGGTATCCGGCGTGTCCACGTGCCCGGCCAGCGCGACCCGCTGCTGCGTGCGACCCGTATCGCGATGGTCCCGATGACGGTGTTCTCGATCGCGTTCGCGATCTACGTCAAACAGACGGGCATCCTGCTGACCCTCGCGTTCGACCTGCTGCTGGCCTGTTTGGTCGTGCCCTTCATCCTCGGGCTGGTGTGGCGGCGAGGCACCACCGCCGCGGCGATCGCCGCGATGGGTGTGGGATTGGTTGTCCGTCTCGTCCTGTTCATGCTGACGCCGACGATCTACGGCGTCGACAACACCATCCTGTACGTCCGAAACGACCTCGTGCCGGCAAGTTTCGACGGTTGGCCGACGTTCATCGCGTTCGCCGCGGCAATCGTCACCTACCTCGCCGTGTCGCTGATGACCCGACCGGCGCATCTGCGGGGGCTGGACATCCAGTTGGCCAAGGACGTCGACGACGCGCTCGATGCGACCGCAGAAGAGATCGAGCACGGCGTACCGGTGCTGGCAGGAAAGCCCGGACCGGCGTAGCCGGGCTCAGGTCGGTGCGACGGTCGGCCAGGGTACGGTCAACACCCCGTCGCGCATCCGCCGGCGCGCGGGTACGACAGGAAAACCGCTGTCGTGCAACAGTTCCAGCATCGCGCGCCACCGCACCCGCGGGCCGAACACCCCGTGCCCCGCAACGCTGGCCCACGCGCGGTCGGCGGCGCTCAGCAATGCGTGCACGGGTTGACCGTCGACGTTGTGGTGGATCAGTGCCTTCGGCAGCCGCTCGGCCAGATCGGACGGCCGTTCGATCGCGAACGGGTCGCACGCCAGCGTCAGGCTCACCGGACCGTTCTCGTCCAGCAGAATCCAACAGGCTCGGCGGCCGAGTTCGTCGCAGGTGCCGTCGACGATCAGGCCACCGGTCGCGAGCTGTCGCTGCATCGTCGACCACGCCTCGTGCACCGCTTCGACCGGGTACTGCCGCAACACGTTGAACGCCCGCACCAGGACGGGCCGCAGCCCCGCCAATTCGAAACCGCCGAGGCCGAACTGCACCACCCGGGACTCCGCCGCCTGCGCCGTCTGCACGCGGTCGGGATCGATCTCCAGGCCCACGACGCGAATGTCGTTGCGCACCACCCGCAGCCGTGCGGCGAGCTCGAGCGTCGTCACCGGCAAGGCGCCGTAACCGAGATCAATGACCAGCGGATCCTCGGCAGCGGCCAGCGCGGCCCGGACGCGCGGCGCGTGCACGAGCCAGCGGTCACTGCGGCGCAACCGGTTGTAGCCGGTGGTACCCCGTGTCAGCTGACCGATGGGCCCGCTCATGGTTCCGAGTCTATGGTCCGCCGGCGGTTCTGCGTCACCGCGCTCGGCGGCACCGCCACCTGACGTTACGCCTCAAGCGTTTTCGGCGATCCACAGCGTCGTGAAGTGCTGTTCGGCGATCAGCAGGTCGACAAGCTGACCGCCGATGAAGTTCTCGATCTTGCCGCCCACCAACGGAACCCGCACCTCCACCTCGACGGTGAACTGCAGCCGCGACCCGCCGCCCGCGGGGGCCAGCACCGCCGTGCCCGTCAAGTTCGCCGGCGCACCGGGGATCGACCCCTTGACCGTCGCGGTGGCCTTTCCGTCGAACACCGGGCTCCACGTCTCCTCGCGCACGAAGCTCAGGTCCCCGCGGTGGAACTGGGTCACCACACCAGGCAGCCGGTCGGCGCGCAACGTCTGCGTCGTGACGACGTCGATACCGCCCCTGTCGTCGAGGACCATCGAGTCCAGCGAGTACATGTCGGCGCCGGAATCCGTCAGCCGCGCGAGCCAATAACGCTCGTCGCCGAACGCCCGGTGGACCTGCTCGACGGTCCCCCCGTATTCGGCGGCCATGTCGAATGAGCGCGGCATAGCTGGTCAGGCTACCGTTACCGCCCGTGGTCGGTTCGCAGCTAGGGGGTGCCTCCGTCGAGGAGCGGGTGCCGCTTGCGCCCCTGACCACGCTGCGGATCGGACCCGTCGCGCGGCGGCTGATCACCTGCGACACCACGCAGAAGGTCATCGACGTGGTCCGCGCGCTCGGCCCCGGTGACGACGCGCTGGTTCTGGCGGGCGGCTCCAACGTGGTGTTGTCCGACGAGCTGACCGACCTGTCGGTGATCCATCTGGCCAACACCGAGATCACCGTCGACGGCGAGGTGCTGCGCGCCGAGGCCGGTGCGGTCTGGGACGACGTCGTGGTCACCTCGCTGGCCCACGGTTTGGGTGGTCTGGAGTGCCTCTCGGGGATACCGGGATCGGCCGGAGCCACACCGGTGCAGAACGTCGGAGCGTACGGCGCCGAGGTGGCCGACACCATCCGGCGGGTGCGGCTGCTGGACCGGCGTACCGGCGACGACCGCTGGGTCGAGCCGGAGGCACTGCGGTTCGGCTACCGCACCAGTGTGCTCAAACACGCGCACGACGCGATCGTGCTCGAGGTGGAGTTCGCGTTGAATCCGGCCGGCCGCAGCGCGCCGCTGCGCTACCGGGAACTGGCTGCCGCGCTGGGCGCCGAGCAGGGCACGCGCGCCGATCCGCTCGAGGTTCGCGAGGCGGTGCTGGCCTTGCGGTCGAGTAAGGGCATGGTGCTCGTCGCGGATGATCACGACACCTGGAGCGTGGGCTCGTTCTTCACCAATCCCGTCGTCACGGCCGCGGAGTTCGAGCGGGTCCGCGCCTCGGTCGACGTACCGGTGCCCAACTATCCGGCCCCCGACGGGGTCAAACTCGCCGCGGGCTGGCTGGTCGAGCAGGCCGGGTTCGGTAAGGGATATCCCGGCGACGGCGCCGCCGCCCGGCTGTCGACCAAGCATGCGCTGGCGCTGACCAACCGCGGCAGCGCCACCACCGCCGAGGTGATCGCGCTGGCCAGGGCGGTACGCGACGGCGTCCGAACGAAATTCGGGATCGAGCTCACAGCCGAGCCTGTCCTGATCGGGTGCTCGCTGTAGGTACGCTCGATTCACGTGAGTACTGCAGAACCCCTACCGCCGGGGTTCAACCGGCGGCGCGCCTTGGCCGCGTTCGCGGTCGGTGTTGTCGCGCCGGGCGTGCTGGCCGCCTGCAGCACCAAGAACGACGGGTCGGCGCCGCAGGGCGATGACGCGCCCGCAGCCCCCTCGCTGAATTTCGAGCCCGCAAACGCCGCGACCGACGTATCGCCGACCGGGCGCGTCGGTGTCCAGGTCACGGACGGCTGGTTCCAGCGGGTCTCGCTGACGAACGCGGACGGAAGGGCCGTCGCCGGCGCCCTCAACCGCGACCGCACCGAGTTCACGATCACCGAACCGCTCGGCTACGGCGTGGAGTACACCTGGAAGGGCTCGGCCGTCGGCCGCGACGGCAAGGCGGTGCCCATCGAGGGCTCCTTCTCCACGATCAATCCCAGCACCCAGGTGAGCGGCCGCTTCCAACTCGCCGACGGCCAGGTCGTCGGGGTCGCGGCGCCGATCATCATCCAGTTCGACGGGCCGATCAGCGATAAGGCCTCGGTCGAAAAGGCGCTCGAGGTCACCACCGATCCGCCGGTCGAGGGCAGCTGGGCGTGGCTACCCGACGAGGTCGGCGGATCCCGTGTGCACTACCGCACCCGCGAGTACTACCCGGCCGGCACCAAGGTGAACGTCGACGCGAAGCTCTACGGCGTGCCGTTCGGCGACGGGGCCTATGGCGCGCAGGACATCTCGCTGCACATTGAGATCGGGCGCCGTCAGGTGGTCAAGGCCGACGCACCGTCGCACCGAATCCAGGTGCTCGACGGGGCGGGCGCGGTGATCATGGACTTCCCCTGCAGCTACGGCGAAGGCGACCTGGACCGCAACGTCACCCGCAGCGGCATCCACGTTGTCACCGAGAAGTACGCGGACTTCTACATGACCAACCCGGCCGCGGGCTACGCCAACGTGCACATGCGCCACGCGGTGCGCATCTCCAACAACGGCGAGTTCATCCACGCCAACCCCGCGAGTGCGGGCGCACAGGGCAGCAGCAACGTCACCAACGGCTGCATCAACTTGTCACCGGCCGATGCCGAGCAGTACTACAACAGCGTGATGTACGGAGATCCCGTCGAGGTCACCGGCACGCGTATCCAGCTGTCCTACGCCGACGGCGACATCTGGGACTGGGCCGTGCCGTGGGAGGAGTGGAAGGCGATGTCGGCGCTGTCGGACGAGGAGGCGCCCGATATGCCGAGCACCGCGCCGGCAACACCGTCGGGTGCACCGGAGGCGGTGAACGGCCGTCCCGGCCGCTGATCACATTGTTGGCCGAACGTGGGTTACCCGCACGCTTCGCGGGCGCGCGGCGTGACACGAGCCCACACTGGGCGACGGCCAGGACGCGACTTTCGGTTGAACCGTGATCCGCTGGCCCCGCTGACCTGATCGCACGCCCGGCGGCCGACCTGCCTACCGAGCGTCGGTGCTGAACAGGTACCAGCCGCCGTCGCCCGGGGCGCAGAACCAATACGGGTAGGCCCGGTCGAAGTTGGGATCGTTCCAGACGATGGGAGCGTCCGACTGACATTCGGCCTCGGTGGGCCAGAACCACGGGTTTCCGTTGGCGTCGGTCTCCAGGTAATCAGTGGCATGGGCCGTTCCCGTTGCGCCCATCAAGCCCGCGAATGCCAGTGCAGCTGCCCCGATTGCCTTCTTCATGTGATCCACCCTGTTCAGTTGAATTGATTTGTCGAGTGGAAAGATAACGTCTGCGGCTCAATGATTCACGCGAACGTCAAAGCAATTCTTCAGACGCTTCGGTTGAACCGCGATCCGCTGGCCCCGCTGACCTGATCGCGCGGCCGGACCACGATCAGGTCCAGGTCGACATGCGACGGTCGGCTGGCGACGAAGCCGATGATCTCGGCGATGTCTTCGGCCACCAGCGGAGTGACGCCTTCGTAGACCTTGGCAGCGCGGTCCTCGTCGCCCTCGAACCGGTTCAGCGAGAAGTCCGTCTTCACCATGCCGGGCGCAACTTCGGTGAAGCGCACCGGTTTTCCGAGCAGCTCGCTGCGCAGCGTGCGGTGCAGCACGCCCTGGGCGTGTTTGGCAGAGGTGTAACCGCCGCCGTTGTCGTAGATCTCCACCGCCGCGATCGAGGTGACGGTGACGATCAGGCCGTCGCCCGAGGCGATCAGTTTCGGCAGCAGCGCGCGGGTCACCAGCAGCGTGCCGAGCACATTGACCTCCCACATCCAGCGCCAGTGCTCGGTGACGGCCTCTGCGACCGGATCGAGCCCGAGGGCCCCACCGGCGTTGTTGACCAGCACGTCCACCCGGTCCACCGCTGCCGCCAACGCCGACACCGCCTCCTCGGATGTGATGTCCGCCACAATCGCGGTGCCGCCGATCTCGTCGGCGAGGGCCTTGATGGGCCCCTCGCGCCGGGCCACGCACACCACGTGAAAGCCTTGTGCGGCAAGGGTTCTCGCGGTCGCTTCACCGATACCGGCACTCGCGCCGGTAACCACTGCGACACGACCGTCGCCCTGGAAAGTCGTCATCTGCCCAACTCTAATTGGCGTGCTAAGTTCACCCCGTGTTGTCCGGTCAGGCCTGTACGCGGTGTGCGTGTGGTTGTTGCACGCCTCGCCGCGCCTGACTGTTTCGTAGACGACATCGCTGTCCTGCCGAAAACGCCCGGTGTGGCCCGAACACCCCCGCCGGCCGAATTCTCCCCAAGGACAAGCAGATGCGTACTTCTTCCACCACCACCCTCCCCGCGAAATCTCCCGTGCGCAGCGCGCAACACGCCAAGCGCGCGCTGACGCCCGTCACCGGCCGGTACCCCCAGGCCCGCACGCGGATCGTCGCACCGTCGCTGAAGGTCGCCGACGCGGCCGCCGCCTCGGTGTTCAGTGCGGCCCGCCTGCGCGGACCCATCGCCCGTGATGTCATCGCTCAGGTCACCGGGCTGAGCATCGCGACCGTCAACCGACAGGTCACCGCACTGCTCGAGGCCGGTGTGCTGCGGGAACGCGCAGACCTCGCGGTCTCCGGAGCGATCGGCAGGCCCCGGGTGCCCGTCGAGGTGAATCACGAGCCGTACCTCACGCTCGGCGTCCACATCGGCGCGAAAACCACCAGCATCGTCGCCACCGACCTGTTCGGCCGCACCCTCGACGTGGTGGAGACCCCCACCCCGCGGGGCCCGCAGGCCGCGGCGCTGACGTCGCTGGCCGGCAGCGCCCGTCGCTACCTGAGTCGCTGGCATCGCCGGCGCCCGCTGTGGGTCGGTGTGGCGGCCGGCGGCGTCGTCGACAGCACGACGGGGTACCTGGACCACCCGCGGCTCGGATGGTCGGACGCACCGATCGGGCCGGTGCTCGCCGAGGCGATCGGACTGCCGGTGTCGGTGGCCTCGCACGTCGACGCGATGGCGGGCGCCGAACTCCTGCTGGGGGCGCGCAGGCAACCGTCGCCCACGTGGCCGGAAACGTTGCTCGCCCCAGCGGGCACGAGCCTGTACGTCTACGCCAGGGAGACCGTCGGCTACGCGCTGTCCATCGACGGGCGCGTGCACTCCCCGGCCAGCGGTCCGGGCACCATCGCCGCGCTGCCCGCACACTCCGAATTACTCGGCGGCACCGGCCAATTGGAGTCGACTGTCAGCGACGAGGCGGTGCTGATCGCCGCTCGCAGGGCGCGCATCATCCCGCTCGAGGGGCCGGGCTCGACGATGCAGGCGCTGCTCAAGGCCGCGCGTCAGGGCAGCCGGCCGGCGCAGGAACTGCTGGCCGAGCGCGCCCGGGTGTTGGGTGAGGCCGTGGCCCTGCTGCGCGACATGCTCAACCCCGACGACCTCGTCGTCGGCGGTCAGGCGTTCACCGAGTACCCCGAAGGTATGGCCACAGTGGAAGCCGCGTTCGCGCAGCGGTCGGTGATGCCGGCCCGCGAGATCCGGCTCACCGTATTCGGCAACCGCGTCCAGGAGGCCGGCGCGGGCGTGGTGTCGCTGGGCGGGTTGTACGCCGATCCGATCGGGGCCATGCGGCGCGCGCAACTGCGCAGACCCGAAGCCAGGCCCGAGGTCCCTGCGTAGCCCGGCGCATCGGGCCGACGGTGTAGACATGTCTGTGTGCGCCTAGCAACGGATCCGTCCCGTTCTGATGCCGCCGGACTTCCGGTCCCCAGGCGCGTCGCCGTGTTGTCGGTGCACACGTCGCCGTTGGCCCAGCCCGGCACCGGTGACGCGGGCGGCATGAACGTCTACGTGCTCCAGAGCGCCCTGCAGATGGCTCGCCGCGGAGTCGAAGTGGAGATCTTCACGCGAGCGACCTCCTCGGCCGACCAGCCGACCGTGCGGGTCGCTCCCGGTGTGCTGGTGCGCAACGTGGTCGCCGGCCCGTTCGAGGGGCTCGACAAGTACGACCTGCCCACCCAGTTGTGCGCGTTCACCGCGGGGGTGCTGCGCGCGGAGGCGACGCATGAACCGGGCTACTACGACATCGTGCATTCGCACTATTGGCTGTCCGGTCAGGTCGGCTGGCTGGCCCGCGACCGCTGGGCGGTGCCGCTGGTGCACACCGCCCACACGCTGGCAGCGGTCAAGAACGCGGCGCTGGCCGAGGGCGACTCACCCGAACCGCCGCTGCGCGCGGTCGGGGAGCAGCAGGTCGTCGACGAAGCCGACCGGTTGATCGTCAACACCGAACACGAAGCACAGCAACTGGTTTCGGTGCACAACGCCGATGCGTCGCGGATCGACGTGGTGCATCCCGGCGTCGACCTCGAGACGTTCACACCCGGGGACCGACTGGCCGCGCGTGCCGCGCTGGGACTCGACACCGGCGAGCAGGTGGTCGCGTTCGTCGGGCGCATCCAGCCGCTCAAGGCGCCCGACGTCGCACTTCGCGCCGCGGCCAAACTGCCCGGAGTTCGCGTGCTGGTGGCGGGCGGTCCTTCCGGCAGCGGATTGCAGGCTCCCGACGGGCTGGTTCGACTGGCCAACGATCTGGGTATCTCGGACCGGGTGACATTCCTGCCGCCCCAATCGCGCGAACAACTGGTCAACGTGTACCGCGCCGCCGATCTGGTGGCCGTGCCCAGTTACTCGGAGTCGTTCGGCCTGGTCGCGGTCGAAGCCCAGGCATGCGGAACGCCGGTGGTGGCCGCCGCGGTCGGTGGGTTACCGGTCGCGGTGCGCGACGGTGTCACCGGGGCACTGGTCGACGGGCACGACGACGGCGACTGGGCGCACGCCATCGGCGACGTGCTGAGCCGTGCCGACAGCCTCAGGCCCGCGGCCGCGGCGCACGCGGCGACGTTCTCGTGGGCCCGCACCGTCGATGCGCTGCTGGCCAGTTACGGCCGCGCGATCGCCGACTACCGGGCGCGCCATCAGATGCGCGACGGCGTGCGTCGTACCGGCCGGCGGTTCACGCGGCGGCGGGGGGTGCGCGCGTGAATTCCAATGCGGCGAAGGTCATCGAGGAGGCGTGCAAGGAGAACGGCCTGGTCTGCTCGTATCACGAAGGTGCGCATGGCGGGTTGCCCGGCATCATCGTCGAACTGCCCGGCGAGCGACGGCTCAAGACCAACACGATCCTGTCGATCGGCGAGCACTCGGTGCGCATCGAGGCGTTCGTCTGCCGCAAACCCGATGAGAACCACGAGGGCGTCTACCGGTTCCTGCTCAAACGCAACCGCCGTCTCTACGGAGTGGCGTACACGCTCGACAACGTCGGTGACATCTACCTCGTCGGGCGGATGTCGCTGGAATCGGTGACCTCCGACGAGGTCGACCGGATCCTCGGTCAGGTGCTCGAAGCCGTCGACAATGACTTCAACACCTTGTTGGAGTTGGGCTTTCGCTCGTCCATCCAGAAGGAGTGGGAGTGGCGGGTGTCTCGCGGTGAGTCGCTGAAGAACCTGCAGGCATTCGCCCACCTGATCGACGACGACGACTGACCCTCTCACTCAGACCGACGTTTTGGCGGGTGTTGCCGTTCAGAACCCGCCATTTCGTCGGACCCGGGACGGGGCGTGGCCGATCCGTCTGCCGTGAGAGGATTTCGTCATGGGTGACTGCACGCTGATCCTGCTCCGCCACGGCGAGAGCGAATGGAACGAGAAGAACCTGTTCACCGGCTGGGTCGACGTCGACCTCACCGAGAAGGGCCGCGCCGAAGCGGTGCGCGCCGGCGAACTGATCAAGGAACTCGATCGCCAGCCCGACGTGCTCTACACCTCGCTGCTGCGCCGTGCCATCACCACCGCGAATCTGGCCCTGGACAAGGCCGACCGGCACTGGATCCCGGTGCACCGCGACTGGCGGCTCAACGAGCGCCACTACGGCGCGCTGCAGGGCCTGAACAAGGCCGAGACCAAGGAGCGCTACGGCGACGAGCAGTTCATGGCGTGGCGGCGCAGCTATGACACGCCGCCGCCGCCGATCGAACCGGGCAGCACCTTCAGTCAGGACGGCGACCCGCGATACGCCGACGTGCCCGGTGGTCCGCCGCGCACCGAATGCCTCAAGGACGTCGTCGAGCGGTTCGTGCCCTACTACACCTCGACGATCGAACCGGACCTGCGCGCGGGTAAGACCGTGCTGATCGCCGCGCACGGCAACTCGCTGCGCGCCCTGGTCAAGCACCTCGACGGCATGTCCGACGAGGACGTCGTCGGGCTCAACATCCCGACCGGCATCCCGCTGCGCTACGACCTGGACTCCGATCTGAAGCCGACGATCATCGGCGGCACCTATCTGGATCCCGAGGCCGCCGCCGCCGGTGCGGCAGCAGTCGCCTCCCAGGGCGCCAAGTAGTCCGTCAGCCGTCCCAAGCGAACGGGCGGTGAACAGCGGGGGTCCGGAGCCCGAATTTCGGTGTTTCGGTATGTGAGTTGTCCCGTTTTGGCCGCACGCTGCTGGGATGACGTTCACCGTGTGCGTACGATTTCGGCGTGAGTGTCGTTTGGGCACTGCTGCTGGCAGCGGTGGTCGCACTGCTCGCTCTGGGGGCCGGAATCGCGCTCGGGGCGCGTTCGGGCCCCCGTCTCACGGATCGCAGACGACGTCGCGCCACCGTGCAGACCGGCATCACCGTCTCTCAGATGCTCTCCCACATCGCATCGCGAGCGCCCACGGGGATCGTGGTGGTCGACCACTTCCGTGACGTCGTGTACGCCAACGACCGGGCCCGCGAGCTGGGACTGGTTCGCGACCGGCTGCTCGACGAGCGGGCCTGGCGGGCCGCCGAGCGCACACTGTCCACCGGCGAGCCCGGCGACGTCGACCTCACCGCACACAAGCGGGCCAATCCGGGCCGGTCCGGCCTGTCGGTGCGCGGACACGTTCAGCTGCTGACCGACCAGGACCGCCGCTTCGCCGTCGTCTACGTCGACGACCACTCCGAATACGCCCGCATGGAAGCCACTCGCCGGGACTTCGTCGCCAACGTCAGCCACGAGCTCAAGACGCCGGTCGGTGCGATGGGGCTGCTGGCCGAGGCGCTGCTCGCATCGGCCGACGACCCCGAGACCGTGCGCCGATTCGCCGAGAAGATGGTCGCCGAGTCCAACCGGCTGGCCAACATGATCGGCGAGCTGATCGAGCTGTCCCGGTTGCAGGGCGCCGAGCGCCTGCCCGACCTCACGGCCGTCGACGTCGACACCGTGGTGTCCGAGGCGCTGTCGCGCCACAAGGTGCCCGCCGACAACGCAGACATCAAGATCACCACCGACGCGCCGACCGGTTTCCGCGCGCTGGGCGATCAGGCGCTGCTGGTCACCGCGATAGCGAACCTGGTCTCCAACGCGATCGCCTACTCGCCGCACGGGTCGTCGGTGTCGATCAGTCGGCGGCGTCGCGGGGACAACATCGAGATCGCCGTCACCGACCGCGGTATCGGCATCGCGGGCGAGGACCAGGAGCGGGTGTTCGAGCGATTCTTCCGCGTCGACAAGGCGCGGTCCCGGGCCACCGGCGGCACCGGACTCGGGTTGGCCATCGTCAAACACGTTGCGGCCAACCACAACGGAAGCATCCGGCTGTGGAGTCAGCCGGGAACGGGATCGACGTTCACCCTGTCGATCCCGGCCTATCCCGATCACGAATCGGACGAACGAGAGGACCATCCAAACCAATGACCAGTGTGCTGATCGTGGAGGACGAGGAGTCCTTGGCCGATCCCCTGGCCTTTCTTCTTCGCAAAGAGGGCTTCGAGGCCACCGTCGTCACCGACGGTCCCGCGGCCTTGGCCGAGTTCGAGCGCTCCGGCGCCGACATCGTGCTGCTCGACCTGATGCTGCCCGGTATGAGCGGTACCGATGTCTGTCGGCAATTACGTTCGCGCTCAAGCGTTCCGGTGATCATGGTGACCGCTCGCGACAGCGAGATCGACAAGGTCGTCGGTCTCGAACTCGGCGCCGACGACTACGTCACCAAGCCGTACTCGGCCCGCGAGTTGATCGCTCGTATCCGTGCGGTGCTGCGGCGCGGCGCCGAGAACGACGACACCGGGATCGGCGACGGCGTACTGGAGGCCGGGCCGGTCCGGATGGACGTCGAGCGCCACGTGGTTTCGGTGAACGGACAGCCGGTGACCATGCCGCTCAAGGAGTTCGACCTACTCGAGTACCTGATGCGCAACAGCGGCCGGGTGCTGACCCGCGGCCAGCTCATCGACCGCGTGTGGGGTGCCGACTACGTCGGCGACACCAAAACCCTTGACGTGCATGTGAAGCGGCTGCGGTCCAAGATCGAGGCCGATCCGGCCAACCCCGTACATCTGGTAACCGTCCGCGGCCTGGGCTACAAACTCGAGGGCTAGTGGCCTCACCGGTCTAACCCGTGGTGCCGCCCATGATTTCGAGGACATCGAACGTGTTGACACCGGCGGCGACCGACGGGTCGCGCTCGGCGATCGCGAGCACCTCGGCGCGGTCGCGCGCGCGCAGCACGCCCATTCCCCACACGCCTTCGGGGTCGGCGACCGGGCCGTAGACGACGACGCGACCATCGGCGAGCAGTTGCTCCCAGTACTGCTGGTGCGCCGCCATCGCCTGCTGCTCGGCCGGCGTCATGGTCTGGGCGAAATCCGGTCTCGGCGGGATCAGCCGGAACAGGAACAGCGATGCGGCGCCCGAAGGGTCGGTCATCCGGCCAAGCGGGTCGCCGGGTGCACCGCGATGAGCCCTAATCCGCTGCGCCGCTTGCACATCGCCGCGAGCTCCGCGTAGGCCTTCTCGCCGAGCAGTTCGGTCAGTTCGGGGCCGTAGGATTCCCACACCCGCCTGTTGCCGACGTGCGCGTTCGGATCGCCGGTGCAGTACCAGTGCAGGTCGGCGCCGCCTTCACCCCAGCCGCGTCGGTCGTATTCGGTGATCCACGTCTTGAGGATCTCGGTCCCGTCGGGCCGCTCCACCCACTCCTGGGTGCGGCGGATCGGTAGCTGCCAGCACACGTCGGGTTTCATGGTCAGAGGTTCGACGCCCAGCTTGAGCGCCTTGCTGTGCAGCGCGCACCCGATGCCGCCGGCGAAACCGGGCCGGTTGAGGAAGATGCAGGCGCCCTTGTACTTCCGGGTGCGCAGGTTGGGCTTGTCGTCGTACTCGTCCATCTCGAGGTAGCCCTTTTTGCCGAGCCCCTTCTCGCGGAACTGCCAGTCCTCGGCGGTCAGCGTTTTCACCGCGTCGTCGAGGCGGGCGATGTCGTCGTCGTCGGACATGAACGCGCCGTGCGAACAACACCCGTCATCCGGGCGTCCCTCCACCGTGCCCTTGCACGCCGGGGTGCCGAACACGCACGTCCACCGCGAGAGCAACCACGTCAGATCGGCCGCGATCAAGTGCTCGGGATTGTCGGGGTCGTAGAACTCGACCCACTCACGGGCGAAATCGAGTTCGACCTCTCCACGGTGCGGTGCAGTCACAATTCTCAACGGTAGACCCATTAAGTTGGATGAGTGCGATTAGGCGTGCTCGACGTGGGCAGCAATACCGTTCACCTTCTGGTGGTGGACGCGCGACGCGGTGGCCACCCGACACCGATGAGTTCGACCAAGGCCTCGCTGCGCCTCGCCGAGGCCATCGACAGCGACGGCAAGATCACCCGCAGGGGTGCCGACAAACTCATCGGCACCATCGACGAATTCGCCAAGATCGCCACGAGTTCCGGTTGTGCGGAGCTGATGGCGTTCGCCACCTCCGCGGTGCGTGACGCCAAGAACTCCGAGGAACTGCTCGCCCGGGTGCTCGCCGAGACGGGGGTGGCGCTGCGCGTGCTCGCCGGCGTCGACGAGTCGCGGCTGACGTTTCTGGCGGTGCGGCGGTGGTACGGCTGGAGCGCGGGACGCATCATCAACATCGACATCGGCGGCGGCTCGCTCGAACTGTCCAACGGCGTCGACGAGGAGCCGGAGGTCGCGCTGTCGCTTCCGCTCGGGGCGGGCCGGCTCACCCGCGAATGGCTCCCGGACGATCCGCCGGGCAGGCGGCGGGTGGCGATGCTGCGCGACTGGCTGGCCACCGAGCTGGCCGACGCCGGGGCCCAGATGCTCAAGCCCGGTGCCCCCGACCTCGCGGTCGCGTCGTCGAAGACGTTCCGCTCGCTGGCCAGGCTGACCGGCGCGGCGCCCTCGGGGGCGGGTCCGCGCGTCAAACGGACGCTGACCGCCACCGGATTAAGGCAGCTCATAAATTTCATCTCTAGGATGACCGCGGCTGACCGTGCCGAACTGGAAGGGGTGAGTGCCGATCGGGCGCCACAGATCGTGGCAGGAGCGTTGGTCGCTGAGGCGAGCATGAATGCCCTCGGTGTCGAGAGCGTCGACATCTGCCCCTGGGCGTTGCGGGAGGGGCTGATTCTGCGGAGACTCGACAGCGAAGCCGATGGCAGCGGTTTCGCCGGCGGTGCCGACAATCCGGCCTCAGCGCAGGCATTTGTGCGTAATGCTGGACGATAGATGACGAGGCCCGAAGGCAACACACGATGACAGGACCAGAAGACGATCACAGCAACACGCGACCCATCTCGGTCGCGGAGTTGCTGGCGCGCAACGGCACGATCGGTGCCCCGCCGGTCGGCGGGCGGCGCCGTCGTCGCCGCGGTGCCGACTCCATCACCGTCGCCGAACTGACCGGTGAGATCCCGATCGTCCGTGACGACGACGCACCCGCCACGGGACGTTCGGCCGCCGCGGTGGTCGAGGCCCCCGCCGATGCCGAGCCCGTCGCTCCCGCGGAAACCGCGGACACCGAACCCGCCGCCGAGACTGCGCAGGCCGCCCCCGCCGAGACTGCTGACGCGGCATCCACCAACGGCGCAGTCGACCACGTCGAAGAGACCGTCGAGGAAACCGAGCCCGGCGCCGAAGAGGTTGACGAGAACGCGCCCGAGGTCGAAGTCGAGACCCTCGACGCGGATACTCCCGACGTCGAGGACGTCGAGGACGTCGAGGACGTCGAGGCCGACGACGAAGCCGAGCCCGGCGTGGGCGAGGACACGGACTACGCCGATGCGGTCGCCGACTACCAGACCCACATCGAGCAGCGCGACGCCGACGAGGACCTCGACTTCTTCGCCCCGCCGCGGCGCTCGACCTTCGCGCGCCGGCGCTTCGGCATGCTCGGTCGCAGCGCGTCGGCAGAGCGCAGCGACGCCCAGGTCGGCGCCGAGGAGATGAGCCCGGACCCGCTCGACTGGGCCGATCCGGACGCCGACGAGGACGAGGCCGCCGACGCCGCCGTCGCCGTGGCCGAGCCGAAGCACGACGACGAGCGCGAGGATCTGCCGTCCTACCTGCGTTCCCCCGACGACGCCTTGTTCGGCGGTCCCGACGTCGACGACGATGTCGCTCGGCGCGACAGCGGCCTGAGCCCGGGCGACCTCGACCTCGACGAGGAGGAGGACACCGCGCGTCCGGGTGCGATGTCGTCGTTCCTGCGCGGGGCCATGATCGTCGGGCAGTGCATCGTCGCGGTCGCGTTCGGGGCCGGGCTGTTCGTCGCGTTCGACCAGCTGTGGAAGTGGAACAGCATCGTGGCGCTGGTGCTCGGCGTGCTGGTCATCCTGGGCCTGGTGGTCGGGGTGCGCGTGGTCCGCAAGACCGAGGACATCGGCAGCACACTGATCGCCGTCGCGGTCGGGGCGATGGTGACTTTCGGGCCGCTGGCACTGATGCAGGCGGCTTGAGGCGCCCAATCACCCGTGCGTCCAGCCATTAAGGTCGGTCTGTCGACGGCCTCGGTCTACCCGCTGAGAACCGAGGCGGCCTTCGAATACGCGGCCAAGCTCGGCTACGACGGGGTCGAGCTCATGGTGTGGGCCGAGACGGTCAGCCAGGATATCGACGCCATCGAGCGGTTGTCCGAGAAGTACCACGTTCCGGTGCTCTCCGTGCACGCGCCGTGCCTGTTGATCACCCAGCGGGTGTGGGGCGCCAACCCGATCCCCAAGCTCGAACGCAGCGTGCGGGCGGCCGAGCAGCTGGGCGCCCAGACCGTGGTGGTGCACCCGCCGTTTCGCTGGCAGCGCCGCTACGCCGAAGGCTTCTCCGAGCAGGTCGCCGAGCTCGAAGCGTCCAGCGAGGTGATGGTCGCCGTCGAGAACATGTTCCCGTTCCGCGCCGACCGCTTCTTCGGCGCGGGTCAGAGCTCGATCGAGCGCATGCGCAAACGCGGCGGCCGGCCAGGCCCGGGCATCTCGGCGTTCGCACCGTCCTACGATCCGCTCGACGGCGAGCACGCCCACTACACGCTCGACCTGTCGCACACCGCGACCGCCGGCTCCGACGCGCTCGAGATGGCGCGCCGCATGGGGGAGGGGTTGGTGCACCTGCACCTGTGTGACGGCAGCGGCGCCCCGACCGACGAGCACCTGGTGCCCGGCCGCGGCACTCAGCCGACGGTGGAGGTGTGCGAGATGCTGGCCGCAAGCGACTTCAACGGCCATGTGATCCTTGAGGTGACCACATCGGGCGCCCGCACGGCCGCCGAACGCGAGGCGCTGCTGGTCGAGTCGTTGCAGTTCGCCCGCAGGCATCTGCTGCGCTGACACCCTGACCTCGTTCGAACTCGCTTCCAGAAGGATTCACCAGATGGCCGGCTCCACCCTGTTCACCGACGCCATGGCGCTCACACCCGCCGGTGACGGCGTGTATCACGGTGAGCTGAACGAACATTGGACGATCGGACCGAAGGTGCACGGCGGTGCGATGCTGGCGCTGTGCGCGAACGCCGCGCGGATGGAGCACGCGGGAGACGTGCAACCGATCGCGGTGTCGGGAAACTTCCTGTGGGCGCCCGATCCCGGACCGATGCAGGTGGTCACCACGGTGCGCAAGCGCGGGCGTCGCGTCAGCCTGATCGACGTCGAACTCAACCAGGGTGACCGCACGGCTCTTCGGGCCGCGATCACGCTCGGCGAGCCGGAACACCATGTGGCGCCGCTGCTCTCGGTCAATCCCGTGATCCCGTTGATGCAACCGGAGCCGCCACCCGGTCTGGAGCCGATCGGCGAGGGCCATCCGATGGCCGACATCGTCCACCTCGCGCACGGCTGCGACATCCGGCCCTCGCTGACCACGATGGAACCGCGGTCCGACGGCGGGCCGCCGGTGATCGAGTACTGGGTGCGCCCCAAAGGCTGCGCCCCGGACGTGCTTTTCGCGCTGCTGTGCGGCGACGTGTCGGCCCCCGTGACGTTCGGCGTCAACCGGTACGGATGGGCGCCCACCGTCCAGCTGACGGCATACCTGCGCACCCTGCCCGCCGACGGGTGGCTGCGCGTGCTCTGCACGACCGTGCAGATCGGCCAGGACTGGTTCGACGAGGACCACATCGTCGTCGACTGCGAGGGCCACATCGTCGTGCAGTCCCGCCAACTCGCGATGGTTCCGCAGGCCTGAAGCGATCCGCGGTGGGTGGCCGCACACGCGATGGGCGGCCGTCTGCAATGCTTCCGGCATGGCCAGAATCGCAATCGTCGGCGGCGGAAGTATCGGTGAGGCGCTGCTGTCCGGGCTGCTGCGGGCCGGGCGGCAGGTCAAGGACCTGGTGGTGGCGGAGAAGGATTCGGACCGGGCCCAGTACCTGGCCGACACCTATTCGGTGCTGGTGACGACGGTGGCCAACGCCGTGGACCACGCGACCTACGTGATCGTGGCCGTCAAACCCGCCGACGTGGCCGGACTCGTCGACGAGATCGTCGACGCGGCGACCAATGCCGAAAGCGACACGGCCGAACAGGTTTTCGTGACGGTCGCGGCCGGCGTCACCACCGGGTACTACGAGAACAAGCTGCCCGCCGGCGCGCCGGTGATCCGCGTCATGCCCAACGCACCGATGGTCGTCGGCGGGGGAGTCAGTGCGCTCGCGCCCGGGCGCTTCGCCACCCCCGAACAGATGAAGGAGGTCTCGGCGATCTTCGACGCGGTCGGCGGGGTGCTCACGGTGCCCGAGTCCCAACTCGATGCGGTCACCGCGATCTCCGGGTCGGGCCCGGCCTACTTCTTCCTGATGGTGGAGGCGCTCGTCGACGCCGGCGTCGACGCCGGGCTGACGCGATCGGCGGCCACCGAACTGGTCGCACAAACCATGGCCGGGTCGGCCGCGATGTTGCTGGATCGCCTCGACCGGGCCGGGACCGCGGGCGGTGCCGCCGGCGGTCCGTCGGGCGCGGGAATGGACACCACGCCCGCTCAGCTGCGCGCCACGGTCACCTCGCCGGGTGGCACCACCGCAGCAGGTCTGCGGGAACTCGAGAGGGGCGGTCTGCGGGCGGCAGTAGCCAGGGCGGTCGAGGCGGCGAAAAAGCGCTCTGAGCAGCTCGGAATTACATCTGAGTAATTCATTGAATTGCCCACACCCGTCGCAGTAACACCATCTGCCACGCTATTCTCCTCGTGTAAGCACGGGTCGGTGCCAGCGGTGGGGAAGCCGCTGGAACTGCCCGTGCCTGAATGATTGGGTTGCGATGACGTCTATGAACGGGCCATCCTCGCGGGATTCGGCCAGTGGGAAGTCGGCTCGGGACTCCGGATCCGACGGTCAACAGCCACGGGCACAATTCCTCACCGTCGCCGAGGTGGCGAGCCTGATGCGGGTCAGCAAGATGACGGTGTACCGGCTGGTGCACAACGGCGAGCTGCCTGCCGTCCGGGTCGGCCGCTCGTTCCGCGTGCATGCGAAGGCCGTTCACGACATGTTGGAGAGCTCGTACTTCGACGCAGGCTGATCTACCCGCGTCCCGGGCGCCCATCGCCGGTCGGGCGCGTTTCGCGGTTACCTGCACAGCCCGGTAAAGTGGCCGGGTCAGTCAACGATGCTCATCGGGCAGGTAAGGCGTAGGTAGCGGAGTTCATGGGTTCAGTCATCAAGAAGCGGCGCAAGCGCATGTCGAAGAAGAAGCACCGCAAGCTGCTTCGTCGCACCCGGGTCCAGCGCAGAAAACTCGGCAAGTAATCGCCGCCCGCCGTCGCTAGGCTGACCGGACATGGATTCCGAGGGCCGCGCCAATGGAGACGTCAACGGGACTGACCCGCGCGACGCCGTGCAGTATCCGAAGGTCGTGCTGGTCACCGGGGCGTGCCGGTTCCTCGGCGGCTATCTGACGGCCAGGCTGGCGCAGAACCCGTTGATCAACCATGTGATCGCCGTCGACGCGATCACTCCGAGCAAAGACCTTCTACGGCGGATGGGCCGCGCGGAGTTCGTCCGCGCCGACATTCGCAATCCCTTCATCGCGAAGGTCATCCGCAACGGCGACGTCGACACCGTGGTGCATGCCGCGGCCGCGTCCTACGCTCCGCGCTCCGGAGGCCGGGCGACGCTCAAGGAACTCAACGTGATGGGCGCGATCCAGCTGTTCGCGGCCTGTCAGAAGGCGCCGTCGGTGCGACGCGTGGTGCTCAAGTCGACGTCGGAGGTGTACGGCTCGACCGCGCGCGACCCGGTGATGTTCACCGAGGACACCAGCGCGCGACGGCCACCGGGGGAGGGCTTCGCCCGCGACAGCATCGACATCGAGGGCTATGCGCGGGGACTGGGACGGCGTCGACCCGACATCGCGGTCACCATCCTGCGGTTGGCCAACATGATCGGACCGGGCATGGACACGGCGCTCTCGCGCTACCTCGCCGGGCCCGTGGTGCCGACGGTGATCGGGCACGACGCCCGGTTGCAGTTACTGCACGAACAGGATGCGCTCGGGGCACTCGAACGCGCGACGATGGCAGGCAAGGCGGGCACCTACAACGTCGGCGCGTCCGGCATCGTGATGATGAGTCAGGCGATCCGGCGGGCCGGCCGGATCGCGCTGCCCGTGCCGCGGTCGGCGCTGGCGGCGGTGGATTCGCTGAGGCGTGCGACTCGTTACACTGAACTCGATCGTGAACAGCTGAACTACCTCAGTTATGGCAGAGTGATGGACACATCGCGGATGCGCAACGATCTCGGCTACATCCCGAAGTGGACGACGGTGGAGGCCTTCGACGATTACGTCCGAGGTCGCGGATTGACTCCGATCGTCGACCCGCGGTGGGTACGCTCAATGGAGAGTCGCGCCGTTGCCGCGGCGCAAAGGTGGGGGCGCTAGGCGCATCAACTGATCGGGTGGGGAGAAGGAAACGACCGTGGCGGGCGAGTCCAAGGCGAAAGTCATTCCGCTGCATGGTAATTCAAGCCGTGCAGCGGCTCAGCGGCGTAATGCCGCACGAGCGCAGGGCTCGCGCCGACATCCCTCGCAGCTGTCGGATCCGGTAGGCGGAGCTTCTGCCGAGGAGATCGCGGCCGTCGTCCGCGAGATCGACGAGCACCGCGGCGGTGCCGCGGGCGCGCCGGCGGTCGACGAGACGCCCACCGAACTGGCCAAGCAGATCGCTTCGGTCGCCGAGTTCGTGCGCAAGCGGATGACGGGTGAGTACACCGTCGACGAGTTCGGGTTCGATGCCCACCTCAACAACGCAATCTTTTTGCCTTTGCTGAGAGTCTTCTTCAAGTCGTGGTTCCGCGTCGAGGTCAGCGGCATCGAGCATCTGCCCGAAACGGGCGCCGCGCTCGTGGTCGCCAACCACGCCGGTGTGCTGCCGTTCGACGGGCTGATGACGTCGGTGGCGGTGCACGACCACCATCCCGCGCACCGCGACCTGCGCCTGCTCGCTGCCGACATGGTCTTCGACCTGCCGGTGGTCGGTCAGGCCGCCCGCAAGGCCGGCCACACGATGGCCTGCACGGCCGACGCCCATCGACTGCTGGCCGCGGGTGAGCTGACCGCGGTGTTCCCCGAGGGTTACAAGGGTCTGGGCAAGCACTTCAAGGACCGCTACAAGCTGCAGCGATTCGGCCGCGGCGGCTTCGTGTCCGCGGCGCTGCGCACCAAGGCGCCCATCGTGCCGTGCTCGATTGTCGGGTCAGAGGAGATCTATCCGATGATCGCCGACGTCAAGCTGCTGGCCCGGCTGCTCGGGCTGCCCTATTTCCCGATCACGCCGTTCTTCCCGCTGGCGGGTCCGGCGGGCATGGTGCCGCTGCCGTCGAAATGGCATATCCAGTTCGGGGAACCGATCGAGACCGCCGAGTACGACGAGTCGGCCGCCGACGATCCGATGGTCACCTTCGAACTCACCGACCAGGTGCGCGAGACCATCCAGCAGACGCTGTACCAACTGCTCACCCAGCGTCGGAACACCTTCTTCGGCTGAGCGCCGAAACCCGCTAGCTCTACGAATTACTTTGCTTGGCAATCATTTTCGCGATTGCCTCATCGCGGGCGGCGGCGATGCGCTGACTCACCTCGTCGGCTTCGGTGTCCGACTGCGCCTCGCCCATGACCGTGACGACGCTCGTCAGCACGGGCTTCCCGTCGGCGTCGGTCACCTCGCCGCGCACCTCGGTGACGATGGCGCCGTGCGATTCGGTGACCGAGTCGAGGTATGAGTCGAAGAACAGCTTGTCGCCGGCCACGATCGGGCGGTGGAAGGTGATCTTCTGGTCTCGGTGCAGCACGCGCTCCATGTTGATCGGCACGTCGAACTGGTTGAAGATCTCCAACTGGACCCGGCGGCCGGCAACGGCGAGGAAGGTCAGCGGGGCGATCAGTGTGTCGTAGCCGTACTCGGCGGCCGCCTCTTCGGTGAAATGCGCCGGGTGCTCGTCCTTGACCGCGCGGGCGAACTCACGGATCTTCTCCCGGTCGACCTCGAAGTAATCGGGGTACCGGTAGTGGGTCCCGATGATGTTCTCTGCGATCCCCATGCAACGTCTCTTCTCGTCGGAGTGAGCGGCGCGAGCCTATCAGCGGGTCCGGACCACCGGCTCGGCCAGAGCGGCTCGTCAGCGGCCCTCCTGGCGGCGCGAGACCACCGCCGCCAGCGCCCCTCCGGCCGCGCCGAGCGCCAGCGCCGACGGCACACCGATGCGCGCGGCCTTGCGGGCGGTGCGGAAGTCGCGGATCTCCCAGCCCCGTTCACGGGCCAGATCACGCAGATCGGCGTCGGGGTTGATCGCCACCGCCGTCCCCACCAGCGAGAGCATCGGCACGTCGTTGAAGCTGTCCGAGTAGGCCGTGCAGCGGCGCAGGTTGAGTCCCTCGCGGATGGCCAGCGAACGCACCGCGTGCGCCTTGCCGGTGCCGTGCAGGATGTCGCCGACCAGGCGGCCCGTGAACACCCCGTCGATGGATTCGGCGACGGTGCCCAGCGCGCCGGTCAGGCCCAGCCGTTTGGCGATGGTGGCGGCCAGTTCGTACGGGGTCGCCGTGACCAGCCACACCTGCTGTCCGGCGTCCAGATGCATCTGCGCGAGCGCGCGGGTGCCCGGCCAGATCTTGTCGGCGATGATCTCGTCGTAAATCTCCTCGCCGACCGCCATCAACTCGGCCGTCGAGCGGCCCTCGATGAAGGCCAGCGCCTTGCGCCGGCCGGCGGCCACGTCGTCGCTGTTCTCGCGCCCGGTCAGCTGGAACTTGGCCTGCGCGTACACGAACCGCGCGATGTCGCCGTAGGTGAAGTACTTGCGGGCGGCCAGGCCGCGGGCGAAGTGCAGCAGCGATGAGCCATGCACCAGGGTGTTGTCGACGTCGAAGAACGCCGCCGCGGTCAGGTCCGGGGGCGGCGCCGGCGGCGCCGCGTCAGCTTCGGCCACGAGGTCGGTGACGGCCGCCTCCGCGCTGGCCTCACCGGCAAGTTGCTGTTCAGCAGCTTCGCGGTCGCCGTTTCGAGACACGAATCAACCCTAAGTCACGGAAGTGGAGATACTGGCGGGGTGGAGCACCAGGTGGAGTTGCTGACGCGCGACGGTTGCACGATCTGCACCGCGGCGGCGGCCCGGCTCGCGGCTCTGGCCGACGAACTGGGCTTCACGCTGGCCGTCACCGATGTCGACGCCGCCGCGGCCGCGGGCGACTCGGCGCTGCGTGCCGAGTACGGCGACCGGCTTCCGGTCGTTCTGCTCGACGGCAGCGAGCACAGCTACTGGGAGATCGACGAGCCACGCCTTCGCGCCGACTTGGCCGGGTGACCTCTGTTTCTGCGCGAAAATGCGTTCCAGCAGCCCTCCACTCGGGATTCGGCTGCTGGAACGCAATTTCGGCGATAATGGTGTGGAATTTGGTGAGCTAACTGTTCAGCGACTACCTTGGATGACGTGGTGATGAAGCCGTGAGCGTGCTGCTTTTCGGGGTTTCGCACCGCAGTGCGCCGGTGTCGGTGCTCGAACAGCTGAGCACAGACGAGTCCGATCAGGCCAAGATCGTCGATCAGGTGCTGCAATCCTCGCTCGTCACCGAGGCCATGGTGCTGTCCACGTGCAACCGGGTCGAGATCTACGCCGTCGTCGACGCATTCCACGGCGGGTTGTCGGTGATCGGCCAGGTGCTCTCCGAGCACTCCGGCATGAGCCTCAACGACCTCACCAAATACGCCTATGTGCGGTACGCCGAAGCGGCCGTCGAGCACCTGTTCGCGGTCGCGTCGGGCCTGGATTCCGCGGTCGTCGGCGAACAGCAGGTGCTCGGCCAGGTGCGCCGCGCCTACGCCGCCGCCGAGGCCAACCACACCGTCGGCCGCACCCTGCACGAGCTGTCGCAGCGCGCGTTGGGCGTCGGCAAGCGGGTGCACACCGAAACCGGCATCGACGCCGCAGGCGCGTCGGTGGTGTCCGTCGCGCTGGGCACCGCCGAGGGCAAGCTCGGCTCGCTGGCCGGTCGCACCGCGGTGGTCATCGGGGCGGGTTCGATGGGCTCGCTGGCCGCCAAGCACCTGACCCGGGCGGGCGTCGACCGGATCCACGTCGTGAACCGCAGCCAGCCGCGGGCCAAACGGCTCGCCGCGAACATCCGCGAGCTGGGCGTCGACGCACACGCGTTCCCGTTCGACCACCTGCCTCCGCTGCTGACCGACGCCGACGTGGTTGTCTGCTGCACGGGAGCGGTGCGCCCGGTGGTCTCGCTGGCCGATGTGCACCGCGGCCTGGCGCACGGTCAAGAGCCCAAGCAGCTGGTCATCTGCGACCTCGGCATGCCCCGTGACGTCGACCCCGCCGTGGCCGGCCTGCCCGGCGTCTACGTCGTGGACATGGACCGTATCCAGCGCGAACCGGCCGCCCGCGCCGCGGCCTCCGACGCCGAGGCCGCCCGCGCGATCGTCGCCGCCGAGGTCGCCAACTACCTGGCCGGTCAGCGGATGGCCGAGGTCACCCCGACCGTCACCGCACTGCGTCAGCGCGCCGCCGACGTGGTCGAGGCGGAGTTGCTGAGGCTCGATCACCGGCTGCCGGGCCTGGACGCCGTCCACCGCGACGAGGTCGCCAAGACGGTGCGACGGGTCGTCGACAAACTCCTGCACGCGCCGACGGTGCGCGTCAAGCAATTGGCGAGTGCGCCGGGCGGGGACAGCTACGCCGAGGCGCTGCGCGAGCTGTTCGAACTCGACCAGCAGGCCGTCGACGCCGTCGCGGGGCCCGAATTGCCTTTGATCACACCGGATCTCGATAAGGCCGAGTAACGCTTGACTGCAATTCGGATAGGCACTCGCGCCAGTCTCCTGGCGACCACTCAGGCCGGTACGGTCCGTGACGCGCTCATCGCGAACGGGCATGAGGCCGAGCTCGTCCCCATCTCCACCGAGGGCGACCGCAACCAGGGCCCGATCGCCGAGATCGGTGTGGGCGTGTTCACCGCCGCCCTGAGGGAGGCCATCGACGACGGCCGGGTCGACGCCGCCGTGCACTCCTTCAAGGATCTGCCGACCGCGGCCGATGCCCGCTTCGTCGTCGCCGCGACTCCTCCGCGCGAGGACCCCCGGGACGCCCTGGTGGCACGCGATGGCCTGGTGCTGGGGGAATTGCCCCCGGGTTCGCTGATCGGCACGTCGAGCCCGCGGAGGGCGGCACAGCTTAGAGCACTGGGTCTCGGTTTGGAAATCCGCCCCCTAAGAGGCAACCTGGATACCAGGTTGAACAGGGTTAGCAACGGTGATCTCGACGGCATCGTAGTCGCACGGGCGGGACTGGCTCGCATCGGGCGACTGGCCGATGTCACCGAGACTCTCGAGCCGGTGCAGATGTTGCCAGCACCGGCTCAAGGTGCGCTCGCGGTCGAGTGCCGCGCAGGCGACACCGAGCTCGCCGCGCTGCTGGCGGAGTTGGACGACGCCGACACACGCGCCGCGGTCACCGCTGAACGGGCCCTGCTCGCCCGACTGGAGGCGGGTTGTCACGCACCGGTGGGCGCGATCGCTGAGGTGGTCGAGTCCATCGATGAGGACGGCAACGTCTTCGAAGAGGTGTCGCTGCGCGGCTGCGTGGCGGCACTGGACGGATCCGACGTGATCCGCGCGTCCGGCGTCGGCACGACCGACCGGGCCCGGGAGCTGGGGCTCTCGGTGGCCGAGGAGCTGTTCGACCTCGGGGCGCGCGAACTCATGGCGGACGCCAACTGAGCTGTAGAGCGGAGTGACTGAGATGACAGGCCAGAACAGCGGGCGGGGGCGCAAGCCGAAGCCGGGCCGCATCACGTTCGTCGGCTCGGGTCCCGGTGACCCGGGACTGCTGACGACGCGGGCCCACACGGTGCTCGCCAACGCTGCCTTGGTGTTCACCGATCCCGACGTGCCCGAAGCGGTGCTGGCCCTGGTGGGTTGTGAGCTGCCGCCCCCGTCGGGTCCCGAACCGGCCGAGGCCGCCGACAACGGCGAGGCGTCGGGCACGGAAGCGCCGGCCCTGCCCGGCGGGCCGGATATCCGGTCGGCCGTGGGCGATCCTGCCGAGGTGGCCAAGACGCTGATCACCGAGGCCCGCACCGGAGTCGACGTGGTCCGGCTGGTGGCGGGCGATCCGCTGTCGGTGGACGCCGTGATCACCGAGGTGTCGGCGTTGGCCAAGTCGCACCTGAACTTCGAGATCGTGCCGGGCCTGCCGGACACCACCGCGGTGCCGACCTACGCGGGTCTGCCGCTGGGTTCGGCGCACACCGTTGCCGACGTCCGCGACCCCGATGTCGATTGGGCCGCGCTGGCCGCCGCGCCCGGCCCGCTGATCCTGCACGCGACGGCGTCCCATCTGCCCGATGCGGCGCGCACGCTGATCGAGTACGGCCTGACCGACACCACGCCGCTGGTGGTCACCGCGAACGGCACGACGTGCCAGCAGCGTTCGGTCGAGACCACGTTGGCCGGGCTGCTCGACAAGGCCACCCTGGCGGGCACCGAGCCGGCCGGTCCGTTGGCCGGACCGCTGGTCGTGACCATCGGCAAGACCGTGGCCAACCGCACCAAGCTGAACTGGTGGGAGAGCCGCGCACTGTACGGCTGGACCGTGCTGGTGCCCCGCACCAAGGACCAGGCCGGCGAGATGAGCGAGAAGCTGGTGGGCCACGGTGCGCTGCCGATCGAGGTCCCGACCATCGCCGTCGAGCCCCCGCGCAGCCCCGCTCAGATGGAGCGCGCGGTCAAGGGACTGGTCGACGGCCGGTTCCAGTGGGTGGTGTTCACCTCCACCAACGCTGTGCGTGCGGTGTGGGAGAAGTTCAACGAGTTCGGTCTGGACGCCCGGGCGTTCTCCGGTGTGAGGATCGCCTGCGTCGGCCAGGCCACCGCCGACCGGGTGCGGGCGTTCGGCATCAATCCCGAGCTGGTGCCCGCCGGCGAGCAGTCCTCGCTGGGCCTGCTGGATGAGTTCCCGCCGTACGACGACGTTTTCGACCCGGTGAACCGGGTGCTGCTGCCGCGCGCCGACATCGCCACCGAGACGCTGGCCGAGGGTCTGCGCGAACGCGGTTGGGAGATCGAGGACGTCACGGCGTACCGCACGGTGCGGGCCGCGCCGCCGCCCGCGCACACCCGCGAGATGATCAAGACCGGTGGCTTCGACGCGGTCTGCTTCACCTCGAGTTCCACGGTGCGCAACCTGGTCGGTATCGCGGGCAAACCGCACGCGCGCACCATCGTCGCGTGCATCGGGCCCAAGACCGCCGAGACCGCAGCGGAATTCGGTCTGCGCGTCGATGTGCAGCCCGAGGTGGCCGCCGTCGGGCCGCTGGTCGAGGCGCTCGCCGAGCACGCCGCCCGGCTGCGCGCCGAGGGGGCACTGCCCCCGCCGCGTAAGAAGAGCCGCCGCCGCTGACCGCGAGACCGAAGGTGGGTTTGCATGGCCTTTCCTAGGCATCGCCCCCGCCGGCTGCGCACGACTCCGGCGCTGCGGCGACTGGTCGCCGAAACAACCTTGGAGCCACGGCAACTCGTGTTGCCGATGTTCGTCGCCGACGGGATATCGGAATCGCGCCCGATCGCCTCCATGCCCGGCGTCGTCCAACACACCCGCGACTCGCTGCGTCGCGCCGCCGCCGACGCGGTGGCCGCCGGTGTGGGCGGCCTGATGCTGTTCGGTGTACCGCGCGACGAGGACAAGGATCCCACCGGCTCCGTCGGTGTCGCCGAGGACGGCATCCTCAACGTCGCCCTGCGCGATTTGGCGAGTGACCTCGGCGACGACACCGTGCTGATGGCCGACACCTGCCTCGACGAGTTCACCGACCACGGTCACTGCGGGGTGCTCGACTCCGCCGGTCGCGTCGACAACGACCTGACCAACAAGCGCTACGTGGAACTGGCTGTGGCGCAGGCAGATTCGGGGGCGCACGTCGTCGGGCCGAGCGGAATGATGGACGGTCAGGTCGCCGCGATCCGCGATGGTCTGGACGCCGCGGGACACACCGACACGGTGATCCTGGCGTACGCCGCGAAGTTCGCCTCTGGCTTCTACGGCCCGTTCCGGGAAGCGGTGGGCTCGAGCCTGCGCGGCGATCGTCGCACGTACCAACAGAATCCGGGCAACGCCCGCGAGGCACTGCACGAGGTGGAACTCGACATCGACGAAGGAGCCGACATCGTCATGGTCAAGCCCGCGATGGGCTACCTCGACGTGGTGCGCGCGGCCGCCGACCTGTCACCCGTTCCGGTGGCGGCCTATCAGGTCTCCGGCGAGTACTCGATGATCAGTGCCGCCGCCGCCAACGACTGGATCGACTTGCAGACGGTGGCTCTGGAAACGCTGACCAGCATCCGGCGGGCCGGAGCCGACATCGTCCTGACCTACTGGGCGGCCGACGTCGCCGGTTGGCTGGCGTGAATCCGGAGCCACAGGGCCGACCGGATGCGGCCGGCCAGCCGCCGGAGCCGGGCGCCCGCCCCGACGATGTCGACACCGGCTTCTGGCTCTGGGTGGTCGCGCTTGTCCTGATGGTCGTCGGCCAGGTGGTCGACCTGCTGGTCAGCGAACGCGCCGAGGGGCTACCCGCACCGGTGTTGGCCCTCTCGGTGGTGTTCATCGTGATCCTCGGCGCCGTGGCGCTGACCTTCCAGGTTTTGATGCGCCAGGGCTACCGGTGGGCTCGCACCGTATTGACCGGCGCAGGTGTCGCCACGGTCGTGTACGCCGTGAGCAGCCTGTTCGGCGAGGATCGGCCGCCCGCCGCCGCGTTCGCCTACGCCGTCACCGCGATCCTCGGCTCGGTGCTGATCGTCGGCGGGGTGTACCTGCTGCACCGAAAAGACGCCAACGACTACTTCACCCGGTGACCCGATAGGCTGACCCGACCATGACCGCTCCTGCGCCGCGAACCAGCGTCGTCACCGCCGCCTTCTGGTGCTGGGTCGTCGCCGCGGTGATGCTGATGCTGGGCGGGCTGATCGCCGCCTCGGTGAACCTGCCGCCGCTGTTCCGCGGCGCTGGGGTCCTCACCGCAGTCGCGGGCGCCGGAATGGCGTTTCTCGCGGGCCGCAGCCGCGCGGGTGACGTCCGGTTCCGCCGGGCCGGCGTCGCGTTGGCGCTGACCATCGTCGTGTTCGTCGCGCTGCTCGCGATGCGCGGCGTCGTTCACATCGTGACGCTGCTCGCGGTGCTGCCCCTGATCGCGGGCGCCGTCCTGATCACCCGGCCGAGCGCGAACGCCCAAGGGGAAGCGACGTGACCGACAAGCAGACCGCGCCGCAGGTGCTGTTCTACGAACAGGGTGCCAGCTGGTGGTGGTTGGCCGCCGGGCCCGCCGCGGCGATCGCCATGGGGTTGATCCAGGCGTCGGCCGGCTACGGGTTCCAGTGGGTGGTTCCCGGGATGTTCCTGGTCCTGGTCAGCGGCTTCCTCGCGATCCAGGTCAAGGCCGCCCGCATCCACACCTCGGTGGAGCTGACACCCGAGACGCTGCGGCAGGGCACCGAGCGCATCAGCACCGACGAGATCGTGCGCATCTACCCCGAGGCGACCGGTTCGGAGCCACCGAAATGGCAGTCGGCCCGGGCGCTCGGCGAGCTCACCGGTGTTCCGCGCGGGCGCACAGGTATCGGGCTGAAGATGACCAACGACCGCACCGCCCAAGCCTGGGCCCGCAAGCATCAAACGCTCCGGCAGACGCTGACCCAGCTCGTCGAAGAGCGCATTCCGCCGGCATGACCGTCCGGGCCGCGCTCGAGATGGTGCTGGCCGTCGCCGCCGCGGTGGGCAGCGTGCTGAGCTGGTTGGCGGCGAAGACGACGGTCGTGGTCCCGCCGGTGCTCGAAGGTGAACCCCGGACCACCTCGGTCGAGTACAGCGCGCCGATGCTGGGGCTCGCGCTGCTGTTGGCGGCGGTCGCCGGGGTGCTTCTGGTGCTGGCCATCGCGCACACGCGCCGCGCTCGCCGTTCCGCAGCATCCCGCACCACACCATCTGCCACCGCACCATCTGGCGAGTGACCGTGTTTGCGCCGTGACACGCCGTCACATCACGTACAAAACAGGTCGCTCGCCAGCATCGTGAGACCCCTCACAGCCGCTTGGTACAAAGTGCAAAACTTGTAACACTGTGTCTATGACCGAGTTGGTGGAGACAGACAGGCCCGTCGACGATGCGCTGCCGCTGGGCCCGCAGTCGCTGGTGTGGCGCTATTTCGGGGACAACCGGATGTACCTGATCGGGCCGCGCCCCGCGGTGCTGCAGAACATGCTGGCCGAACTCGGCCAAGGCGTGCTGGACCACTCGGTGTTCTTCGACGACACCGCCGCGCGGGTCAAGCGCTCGCTGCCCCCGATCTTCAACACGGTCTACGGCTCTGACGAAGACAACCCGGGCGCCCAGGTGCGCGACTTCCACACCGACATCAAGGGCAAGATGCCCGACGGCGCCCGGTACCACGCCCTGGATCCGGAGACCTACTTCTGGGCACACGCGACGTTCGTCGAGCAGGTGCTCTACTTCGCCGACACCTTCGTCAAGCGGCTGAGCCGCGAGGAGAAGGAGCAGATCTACCTCGAGTCGAAGACGTGGTACCGCCGCTACGGTGTGAGCGACCGGCCGATGCCCGCCACCTACGACGAATTCGAACGGTACTGGGATCGCATGCTCGACGAGATCGTCGTCGCGCACAAGACCGCGGTGTACGGCGTCGGCTACGTCACGAAGGGCTTCCCGTGCCCCAAAGGTGTTCCCGCATGGGCGTGGAAGCTGATCGCGCCGGTGTTCAATCCGCTCGCGGCGTTCCTGACCACCGGCGGCCTGCCGCCCCGCGCGCGCGAGCTGCTGCAACTGCCGTGGAGTGAACGCCAGGAGCGCCGCTACCAACGCTTCGCGGCGTTGTGGCGGTCGCGTCCGGTCAACTGGGTGTGGGATCGTCTGCCCATGAGTTGGCGCTACAACAGCTACGCCCAAAAGGGTTATGCCCGGGCCTGACCCGGCCAACGGGCCCGAGGCGTCGCCCGCGACTGGACCTGATTCGTCGCCCGCGACTGGACTCGATTCGTCACCCGCGACTGGGCCTGATTCGTCGCCCGCGACTGGACTCGATTCGTCGCCCGCGACGGAAGCCATCCTGGACGCCGCCGTCATCGAGTTCGAGCGGCACGGCTTCCGCCGGGTCGCGCTCGACGACGTCGCCCGCCGCGCAGGCGTCAGCCGGACCACGATCTACCGGCGGTTCGCCAACCGCGACGAACTCGTGGCCGCGGTGATCGAACGCGAGAACATCGCACTGTTCGCCGACATCGCCGAAGAGGTCAAACGCGCTGGGCCGCAGTCGAACTACTACGTCGAGGCGTTCACCCTGTCGATCCTGAAGTTCCGTCGCCACCGCGTGCTGTACCGGATACTGACCGACGAACCCGCGCTGCTGCTCGAACTCGCCCGCACGCACTACGACGCCGCGATCACCCGGATGGCCGCAGCGTTGCGGGTCATCTTCCCCGCCGGGTTCGCCGAGCGGATCGGCGAACAGACCGTCGAGGAGCTGGCCGACACCATCCTGCGGTATGCGGTGATGGTGTTGCTGCTGCCCAGCTCCCAGCCGCTGGAGTCCGCCGACGACATTCGCGCTTTCGCTCGCAAACACTTCCTTCCCAGCCTGCCCGCCGCTTTGCGGACAGTGCCCACCGGTTAGCCGAACTGCGTTTCGTATTTCGGCTCTCCGGGCAGTCGTAGTTCCATGACCAGCGAACAAGGGCAGGACCCAGGGTTCATCGAGGAGCAGCGGAAAGCCGAACCGGAGACCGACGAACACCACCAGGTCACCAGCGAACAGGAAACGCCGCCGCCCACCGAGAAACCCGAAGTCACCGACGAGCATCGGGAAAAAGCCAAAGAGATGCACAAGGCCTACGAAGAAGAGAGGCCGACCACCAAAATGCCTGGCACCGGCGGTGCGGTTGCGGGTACCGCGGTCAACGACTGGCTCGACGATGACGGCAACCCGAAGTTCGGCAAGGAATCTGCGGGCACCGAAACCTCCGAGGGCAACAGCAGCTGACCGGCCGAGCGGGCGCGTGCCTACGCTAGGCAACCGTGACCACTCTGGAACAGATCGCACCGGCGTTCGTCGAGATGGCCCACTCGATCGTGTGGGCCTCGGTGGCCACCGTCGACGCGAACGGCCGACCACGTACCCGCATCCTGCATCCGTTGTGGGACTGGGACGGCACCGATCTCCTCGGTTGGATCGCCACCGTGCCGTCTCCGGTGAAGAAGAACCACCTCGCGGTCCACCCGCAGGTCTCGGTGAGCTACTGGACCACCAACCACGACACCTGCAGCGCGGAGTGTCTGGTCGAGTGGTACGTCGACGACGAAACCAGGGCGACGGTGTGGGACAAGTTCGCCACCGCCCCCGCACCGGTCGGCTACGACCCGCGCATCATCCCGATGTGGCAGGACGGGCCGACCTCAGACCAGTTCGCCGCGCTGCGGTTGACGCCGTACCGCATCCGGGTCATGCCCGGGACGGTGATGACGAAAGGTGAAGGCGCGCCGCTCACCTGGTCCGCGTGAATATCGCGTACCGGTGCGGACCCGACATGACCTGGGCGATGATCTGCACATGACCACCACGCTCGACGTCTCGGCGTTGCCGCTGGTGCCGAAGAATCCGCTGCCGATCTGGCGGTTGGTCAAACTCCTCCGCAGGCTTGACACCGGCCAGGACGTCATCCGCGACGCCGGCGGCCCGATCACGCGCATCCAGGTCGCGCCGAAGTGGCTGTATCAACCGATCGTCGCCGTGATGTCGCCCGCAGGCATGCGCGACATACTCGGGCGCCCCGACGGCTCCTCTGAGCGATGCATCTACCACGACGAAGTCCGCAACATGGCGGGCGACAGCCTGTTCGTGCTGCCCAATGAGCTGTGGCGGCCGCGCAAGCGAGCGCTGCAGCCGGTGTTCACCAAACAGAACGTGCGCAATTTCGGCGGCTACATGTCGGCGGCCGCCCAAGCCTTCGTCGACCGCTGGCCTGACGGCGGCGAACTCGACCTCGACGTCGAATGCCGCCGCGTCGCGATGCAATCGCTGGGCCATTCCGTCCTCGGCGTCGACCTCAACGAACGCGCCGACACGATCGCCCGCTGCATGCACGTCGCGTCCTCCTACACCGCCGACCGCGCGCTGCGGCCGGTGCGGGCACCGCGCTGGCTGCCCACACCCGCCCGCCGCCGCGCGCGCCGCGCCGTCGCCGAGATGCGGGAGATCACCGACGAGATGGTGCGCGCATGTCGCGACGACCCGACGCGCGACGCCCCGCTCGTCCAGGCGCTGATGGCGGCCAGGGATCCCGAGACCGGGTTGCCGCTATCCGACGACGACATCTCGAACGACCTGCTGATCTTCATGCTCGCCGGCCATGACACCACCTCGACCGCGCTCACCTTCTCGCTGTGGGCGCTGGGGCGTCATCCCGACATCCAGGACCGCGTCGCCGCGGAAGCCGCCGCCATCGGTGACCGGGAACTGACCCCCGCCGACGTGCCCTCGCTGACATACACCGTGCAGGTGCTGCACGAGGCGATCCGGCTCTGCCCACCGGCGGCCGGGGTGGCCCGGCTGGCCACCCGTGACATCGCGGTCGACGGCTATCGCGTCGAGGCGGGCACCCTCGTGGCGCTCGGGCTCTACGGCCTGCACCACGATCCGGCGCTCTGGCCCGACCCGATGGTCTTCGATCCCGAGCGGTTCAGCCCGGAGAACACCGCGAACCGCGAGCGCTGGCAGTTCCTGCCGTTCCTCGCCGGTGGTCGCCCGTGCATCGGCGAACACTTCGCACGGCTGGAGACGACGCTGGCGTTGGCCACGATCGTGCGGGCCGCCCGGATCGAATCGTTGGACAGCGCGTTCGAGTGTGACGTGCCGTTCACCACCATCGCCAAAGGGCCCATCCGGGCCCGTCTGCGCCCGCGGGCTTAGCCCCGCGTCAGCAGGACGGCCTGATCGAACGGCAGCAGCCCGAACAGGGGCCGCATCCACCCGGTGACCGACGGCGCCGCCTCGGCTTTCGTGACCACCCGGGGGTCACGGACGCCGAACGTCCGGCCATACCTTCTCATCCGCCCACCGCCCGCCGCGGTGATGTTCTTCAGCCAGTCCCGGTCCGGGCCGTAGGTGAGCAGAATGGCCACGCCGTCATGGGTCGGGAACACCGTCAGCGGAGTCCGGTACGGCTTGCCCGACCTTCGCCCGGTGTGCTCGAGGATGCCCATCGACGGAGCCCACCCCGCCCACAGCCGCTGGATCGGGTTGGTGACGCGGCGGTTGAACCGCGCGAGCCATTGCGGAAGCTGCATGGTCTCATCCAACTCGGAAGCCCACCGTGGCTCAACCGTGTGACCACTACACCCTGTAGTTGACGGTTTGCGCCGGGCTGGGACACTGGTGGCCATGCGTGCTGACCAGATCACCACCGAGGTGTCGGCGCGGTTGTTCGCCGAGGCGTCGGCCGTCATCCCGGGCGGGGTGAACTCACCCGTACGGGCGTTCACCTCGGTCGGCGGCACCCCCCGGTTCATCACCTCGGCCAACGGCTACTGGCTGACCGACGCCGACGGCAACCGCTACGTCGATCTGGTCTGCTCCTGGGGGCCGATGATCCTGGGCCACGCGCATCCCGACGTCGTGGCGGCGGTGCAGAAGGTGGTGACCGACGGCCTGTCCTTCGGTGCGCCCACCCCCTCGGAAACGGAGCTGGCCGCAGAGATCATCGGCCGGGTCGCGCCGGTCGAGCGGCTACGGCTGGTGAACTCCGGCACCGAGTCCACGATGAGCGCGATCCGGCTGGCGCGCGGCTACACCGGCCGGGCCAAGATCGTGAAGTTCTCCGGCTGCTACCACGGCCACAGCGACGCGCTACTTGCCGACGCCGGTTCCGGCGTCGCCACGCTCGGGCTGCCGTCCTCGCCGGGTGTGACGGGTGCGGCCGCAGCCGACACGATCGTGCTGCCCTACAACAACGCCGCCGCCCTCGACGAGGTCTTCTCCCGGTTCGGCGACGAGATCGCCTGCGTGATCACCGAGGCCAGCCCCGGCAACATGGGCACGGTTCCGCCGCAGGACGGTTTCAACGCCGCGCTGCGCCGCATCACGGCCGACCACGGCGCCCTGCTGATCGTCGACGAGGTGATGACCGGATTCCGGGTCAGCCGATCCGGGTGGTACGGCCTCGATCCCGTCGATGCCGATCTGTTCACCTTCGGCAAGGTGATGAGTGGCGGGCTGCCCGCGGCGGCGTTCGGCGGGCGCGCCGAGGTGATGGAGCGGCTGGCTCCGCTGGGGCCGGTGTATCAGGCCGGCACGTTGTCCGGGAACCCTGTCGCGATGGCGGCCGGTCTGGCGACACTGCGCGCGGCCGACGACTCCGCCTACGCCAGACTCGACGCGAACGCCGACCGCCTCACCGCACTGCTCGAGCAGGCGTTGACCGAAGCCGGTGTGCCGCATACCGTTTCGCGGGCCGGCAACATGTTCAGCGTGTTCTTCACCGAACAGCCGGTCACCGACTTCGCCTCGGCGCGGGCGTCGGAGACGTGGCGATTTCCGGCCTTCTTCCATGCGCTGCTGGACGCCGGTGTCTACCCGCCGCCGAGCGCATTCGAGACATGGTTCGTGTCAACGGCTTTGGATGACGAGGCGTTCGACCGTATCGCGGCCGCGCTGCCCGGCGCGGCCCGCGCCGCCGCGGAGGCGGTCGAACCGGCATGACCGAAAACGCGTCGGAGGACGGCGAGGCCGTGAAGACCGTGGTGCACGTGATGCGCCACGGTGAAGTGCACAATCCCGACAAGATCCTCTACGGCCGCCTTCCCGACTACCACCTCTCCGAGCGGGGTCGAGCGCAGGCCCAGGCCGTCGCGGACTGGCTGGCGACGCGCGACATCGTCTACGTGGTCGCCTCGCCGCTGGAGCGGGCGCAGGAGACCGCGGCCCCGATCGCGGCGGGTCTGGGGCTGTCCGTCGACACCGATGACGAGCTCATCGAATCGCTGAACATCTTCCAGGGACAACGGGTATCGCCGGGGGACGGCGCGCTGCGCGACCCCCGCAACTGGTGGCATCTGCGCAACCCGCGCACACCGTCGTGGGGTGAGCCGTACCGCGAGATCGCCGAGCGGATGACCGCCGCCGTGCATCGGGCCAGGGCCAAGGCGGCCGGCCACGAGGCGGTGTGCGTCAGCCATCAACTGCCCGTGGAGACCCTGCGCCGGTCGATGACCGGCCAACCGCTGCACCACTTCCCGACCCGACGGCTGTGTAACCTGGCGTCGGTGACGTCGTTCTACTTCCACGGGGACACCTACGTCGGCTGGGGTTACGCGGAGTTGGCCGGGCAGTGAGTCGCTGGGTGGGGCGCGGCCGTTGGCTCTTCGCGCGGGCGCTCATCGCGGCCTGCGCGGGATGTATCGCGCTGACCGGCTGCTCCACCGGCGACGACGCCGTCGCGCAGGGCGGCACCTTCGAATTCGTCGCCCCCGGCGGCCAGACCGACATCTTCTACGACCCCCCGCAAGATCGCGGCCGCCCGGGTCCGCTGCGCGGTCCGGATCTGATCGACCCGGACAAGACCATCTCCCTCGACGACTTCGCGGGCAAGGTGGTGGTGCTCAACGTGTGGGGCCAGTGGTGTGGTCCGTGCCGAACCGAGATCACCGAGCTCCAACAGGTTTACGACGCCACCAAGGACCTCGGTGTGCAATTCCTCGGCATCGACGTCCGCGACAACAACCGGGTTGCGGCGCGGGACTTCATCATCGACCGCGGTATCACGTTCCCGTCGATCTACGATCCGCCGATGCGGACCATGATCGCGTTCGGGGGCCGCTATCCGACGACGGTGATTCCCTCGACGGTGGTCCTGGATCGCGAGCACCGCGTCGCCGCGGTGTTCCTGCGTGAACTGCTGGCCGAGGACCTCCAGCCGGTGGTGGAACGCCTTGCGCGCGAAAGCGATGGGGCGGACCCCGAGAAGGCCGGAACATGAGTCTCGACCAGGTGGACCAGCTGATCGCCGGCGGTCCGGTTCTGCTGGCCCTCCTGGTCAGCGCGCTCGCCGGCCTGGTGTCGTTCGCGTCGCCGTGCGTGGTGCCGCTGGTGCCCGGTTACCTGTCGTATCTGGCCGCGGTCGTCGGGGTGCAGGATGCGGCTACCCCCGGGGACACCCCCGTATTGGTGCGCCCAGACCGACGTTCTGGCGGAAAAACTCGGGAAGAACCCGCCAAGACGTCGGTCTCGGCGAAAACAACCCGGCTCCGCGTCGCCGGCGCGGCCGCATTGTTCGTCGCCGGGTTCACGGTGGTGTTCGTGCTCGGCACCGTTGCCGTACTCGGGATGACGACGTCGCTGATCACCAACCAGCTTCTCCTGCAACGCATCGGCGGCGTAGTGACGATCGTGATGGGGCTGGCGTTCGTCGGCTTCATCCCCGCGTTACAGCGTGAGGCCCGGTTCACGCCGCGGCAGATCTCCACGCTGGGCGGCGCCCCGTTGCTCGGCGCGGTCTTCGCGCTGGGCTGGACACCGTGCCTCGGTCCCACCCTGACCGGCGTCATCGCGGTCGCTTCGGCCACCGACGGCGCCAACGTCGCGCGTGGCGTCGCACTCGTCATCGCCTACTGTCTGGGCCTGGGAATTCCGTTCGTGCTGTTGGCATTCGGATCGGCGCGCGCGGTGCAGGGTCTGGCGTGGTTGCGCAGGCACACCCGCGCGATCCAGATCTTCGGCGGTGTGCTGCTGATACTGGTGGGCGTGGCGCTGGTGACGGGGCTGTGGGGAGACTTCGTGTCCTGGATGCGGGACGCCTTTGTCAGCGATGTGACGCTGCCGATATGACGAAAGTGTTTGCGCTGGTTCGTAACACCTGGCGGACCCTGACGTCGATGGGCACCGCGCTGGTGTTGCTGTTCCTGCTGGCGCTCGCGGCGATTCCGGGCGCACTGCTGCCGCAGCGCAGCCTCAACGAGTCCAAGGTCGACCAGTACATCGCCGAACACCCGACGATCGGGCCCTGGCTGGACCGATTGCAGGCGTTCGACGTGTTCTCCAGCTTCTGGTTCACCGCGATCTATGTGCTGCTGTTCATCTCGCTGGTGGGCTGCCTGACCCCACGCCTGATCGAACACTTCCGCAGCATGCGGGCCAACCCCGTGCCCGCCCCGCGCAACCTGGGCCGGCTGCCCAAACACCACACCGCCGAGGTGTCCGGCGAGGCGGACGAGGTGGCGACGACGGTGAACGAGCGGTTGCGCGGATGGCGCACCCTCAGCCGCTCGGAGAACGGAACCGTCGAGATCTCGGCGGAGAAGGGCTATCTGCGCGAGTTCGGCAACATCGTGTTCCACTTCTCCCTGCTCGGTCTGCTCGTGGCGGTGGCGGCAGGCAAGATGTTCGGCTACGAAGGCAACGTCATCGTCATCGCCGACGGCGGTCCGGGCTTCTGTTCAGCCTCGCCGGCGGCCTTCGACTCGTTCCGCGCCGGAAACACCGTCGACGGCACCTCGCTGTATCCGATCTGCCTGCGGGTCAACGACTTCCAAGCAGACTATCTGCCGACGGGTCAGGCGACGTCGTTCGCCGCCGACATCGAATACCAGGTGGGTGCCGACCTGGAGTCGGGCACCTGGCGGCCCTACCACCTGAAGGTCAACCATCCGCTGCGGGTCGGTGGTGACCGGGTGTACCTGCAGGGCCACGGTTACGCCCCCACCTTCACGGTGACCTTCCCCGACGGGCAGACGCGCACGCAGACATTGCAGTGGCGACCCGATGACCAGATCACGTTCCTGTCGTCGGGTGCGATGCGGTTCGACCCGCCCGCGGGCACCTATCCGGATCCCGATGACCGTCGCAAGAACCAGCTTGCGATCCAGGGCCTGTTCGCCCCGACCGAACAGTTGCACGGCACGCTGCTGTCGTCGAGCTTCCCGGCGCTCAACGACCCCGCCGTCGCGATCGACATCTACCGCGGCGACACCGGCCTGGACAGCGGACGGCCGCAGTCCCTGTTCACGCTGGACCCGCGGCTCATCGAGCAGGGCCGGCTGACCAAGAAGGCACGGGTCAACCTCGGCGCCGGCGAATCGACGCGACTCGACGACGGCACCCTGGTGCGGTTCGACGGCGCCGTGCCGTTTATCAACGTGCAGGTCTCACACGACCCGGCGCAGGTATGGGTGCTGGTGTTCGCGATGACCATGATGGCGGGCCTGCTGGTGTCGCTGGTGGTGCGTCGGCGCAGGATCTGGATTCGGATCAGCCCCGCGGGTCCGGGTACCGTAACCGTCGAGCTGGGCGGGCTGGCGCGCACCGACAACTCCGGGTGGGGCGACGAGTTCGAGCGGTTGACGCAGCGCCTCCTTCCCGACGCGAGGCCGGCGCACGCCGCAGGAGAGAAGGTCACATGAATCCCGAGCAGATCGACATCGGTTTGGCCCGGTACTCGGACTGGGCGTTCACCTCATCGGTGCTTGTTCTGGTGGGTGCGCTGCTGTTGCTCGCGATCGAGTTGGCTTACAGCCGCAGCCGCAAGGTCGACGCCCGGGAGCTCGTCGGAGCCGCGGCGGCGGCGACATTGGAGCGGGGAGCGGCGGCGGCGACATCGGAGCGGGGAGCCGCGGCAGCCGGCGGGGTCCGCGCGGATAGCGCCGCACCGGGCGTCGTCACCGAAGCCCGGCGCCGACCGGTCGACGAACGCATCGGCGGAGCGGGTCTTGCGCTGACCTACCTCGGCATCGGCTTGTTGCTCGCCTGCATCGTGTTGCGCGGTGCGGCCACCTCGCGGGTGCCATGGGGCAACATGTACGAGTTCATCAACCTGACCTGCTTCTGCGGGCTGGTTGCGGCAGCGGTGGTGCTGCGGCGCCGCCAGTACCGGACGCTGTGGGTGTTCGTGCTCCTTCCGGTGCTGATCCTTCTGACGGTCTCAGGGCGCTGGCTCTACACCAACGCCGCGCCGGTGATGCCCGCCCTGCAGTCGTACTGGCTGCCCATCCACGTGTCGGTGGTCAGCCTCGGGTCGGGAGTGTTCCTGGTCGCCGGTGTCGCCAGCATCCTGTTCCTGCTGAAGATGTCACGCTTCGCCGACCCCGACCGTCGCTCGGGCGACGGCATTCTCACCCGCGCCCTGGACAGGCTTCCCGATCCGCAGACCTTGGACCGAATCGCCTACCGCACCACGATCTTCGCCTTCCCGGTGTTCGGCTTCGGCGTCATTTTCGGCGCGATCTGGGCTGAGGAGGCATGGGGGCGCTACTGGGGCTGGGACCCCAAGGAGACCGTGTCGTTCATCGCGTGGGTCGTCTACGCCGCGTATCTGCACGCTCGCTCCACCGCTGGGTGGCGCGACAAGAAGGCCGCCTGGATCAACGTCGCGGGCTTCGTCGCGATGGTGTTCAACCTGTTCTTCATCAACCTGGTCACCGTGGGCCTGCACTCCTACGCCGGAGTCGGCTGAGTCGCAGTCTTGTGCTTGGCTAAGATCGGCGGCGATATCCTGCGAAGCCTTGGGGGACCGTCAGCGTGTCTGAGCAACCGGTGCAACACGCCCAGGATGGTGTCGGTGAGGACGCGGCTTCGCCCGCGATAATTCCCGAAAACGCCTATGCGCCAGGAGGATTCCGCGCACAGAGCCGGTTCAGCGATCCCTCGGCCGATCCGCCTCCCGAATGGACGGCGCCCACACCGCCCCACGGCCTTCCGGTGCTGTCCCCGCCATCGCACGTCGCCGATCCCGACCCGGCGCCGTATCTCGATCTCTCGACCGTCGCGCTGCTCGGCCAACCCAAACGTGCGCCTTCCGAGGGCTGGCGCAAGTGGCTGTATTACGCGTCGTTTCGATTGGTCAACCTCGGTGACGGACCGAAGGTGCGGCGCCGCCAGGCGCTCACCGCCGAAATTCAGCGCCCGTTGCGCGGGTGCCACCGCATCGCGGTGTTGTCGCTCAAGGGTGGGGTGGGCAAGACGACGATCACCGCGACGCTGGGCGCGACGCTGGCTTCGCTTCGCGGCGACCGCGTCATCGCCGTCGACGCGAACCCCGACCGCGGCACGCTGAGTCAGAAGGTGCCGCTGGAGACGCCGGCCACGGTGCGCCATCTGCTGCGCGACGCTCAAGGCGTCAAGGCCTACAGCGATGTTCGCGCCTACACCTCTCAGGGGCCGAGCCGGCTGGAGGTCCTCGCCTCCGAAAGCGACCCCGCGGTGTCGGAGGCGTTCAGCTCCGACGACTACAGCCGCACCCTCGAGGTGCTCGAGCGCTTCTACAGCCTGGTGCTCACCGACTGCGGCACGGGCCTGATGCACTCGGCCATGGCGGCGGTGCTGTCCAAGGCCGACACGCTTCTGGTGATCAGTTCCGGTTCGGTTGACGGGGCGCGCAGCGCGTCGGCGACGTTGGACTGGCTGGACGCCCACGGGCATCAGGACATGGTGCGCAACTCGATCGCGGTGATCAACGCGGTGCGCCCACGGTCGGGGAAGGTCGACATGACGAAGGTGGTCGACCATTTCAGCCGGCGGTGCCGGGCGGTGTTCGAAGTGCCCTTCGATCCACACCTCGAGGAAGGGGCCGAGATCAGCCTCGACCGGCTCAAGCCGGAAACCAGGGCGGCGTTGCTCGAACTCGCTGCCGAGGTCGCGGCCGGATTCCCCGGCGCGCGACGCTAGAACCGCGCGGTCACGGTCTCGGGTTGTCCTCCTGGCCGAGCCGACGCAGGAATTCTGGATCGTCGTCCGGCCCGATCACCCGGGTGCGCGGACGGCTCGAAGAGACTCGCGTCAGTCGCCAGCCGACATACGCCAGCGTGCCCAACACGAGAATCAGGAGCAGATACGCCACGAGAACAAAACCTCCTTGGTTCGAATATACGCGTCATCGGTAGGCTCGGTTCGTGTCCGACGGTCGCCAGGGAACTCGCCTCGTGGTCGACGTGCTGGCCTATGTGCTGGCACGGCTTCTGCTCGTCGCGGCGGTCGCGGCAGCGATTCTGGGCGCCGGACATCTGCTCGGGCTGCGCGAATTCCCGCTCATCGTCGCGTTGCTCTTCGCGTTGGTGATCGCACTGCCGCTGGGCATCTGGCTGTTCGCCCCGCTCCGGCGCCGCGCCACCGAGAGCATCGCGGCCTTCGACGAACGCAGGCGCCGCGACCGGGAGCAACTACAGGCCAGGCTGCGAGGCGAAGACCCACCGGCCCGAGGATGACCGCATCGGTGCGGGTCGACACGGTGGGCTGATGCGCCGACCCGCCGTCGTACTCGTCGGTAGATTGCGTACCTGCCCCCGGGCCGGGTAAGACACCACCATGATTTCGCCGAAAGAGCTATACAAACGATGGATAGACGAATTGTGGTCGGGAGATCCCGTTGCGGCCGAGCTGGTCACCGAGGAATTCCAGGGACATTGGCCGGGCCGGGAGGTTCGTGGGCCCGCCGAACTGCAGGCGGTCGTCGGAGAGACCCATCAGATGCTCAGCGACCTGAAGTTCGTGATCGAAGTGGAGCCGTTCGTCGACGGCGACATGCTGGCGGCCAGGTGGATCGGTACGGGCGCGGCCCAGGACGGGCCGAAGCGGTTCACCGGCAACGACATCCTGCGCATCGAAGAGGGCCGCTTCGCCGAGTACTGGACCGGAACGAGCACCGGCTAACCCGCCGCATCGCGTAGCACCTGCTCGAGCTTGTCGAGGGGATCGCCGGAACCGGGATCCAGCCGCAACGCGTCCCGGGGCGTATCGGCATCGGGCACCACCGGCGCCGGGGCCGGCGCCTGCGGTGGTGGGGGCGGCGCCAGGGGTGGCGCCGGCGGCGGCGGGGGCGGAGCGGCCAGACCGGCCAGCTTGGCCTGTAGCCGCGCTGCCGCGTCGTGGCGCACGGCGCGCCGCTCGGGATCCGGATCGGTGTTGCCTGCAAAACAGCCGTCGGGCGCGTTCTCGACGAGGTCGAGTGCGCTGAGGTATCGGTCGCGCGCCGCGCCGGGCCGGTTCTCCCACGCGTCGATGTCGCCTTGGCGCTCGCGGACGAGTTCCAGGTTGATCAGCACGGGACACGACCGATCCGGCGCGGTGCGGCCGAGGGATTCCGAGAAGTGCGCGTCGGCCTCGGCGAGGCGGTCGTCGAGCACCGCGAGCGTGCCGGCCGCGAACGGCGCCTTCGCGGGTTCGACGACGTTGAGCAGGCCCATCACCGCGACGTCGCCGCGCAGTGCGTCGGCGTCGCGCGCGGCGAAGCTCGACACCGCCGAGTGACCGGCCACCACAGCCGAGATGAGCTTCAGCGCGATCATCAGCGCCACGATGACGACGGGCGCCGAGAACAGCAGCAACCGGCGGCGCAGCCGCAACCGAGAGGGACGCATCAGATCACCTCGTCCCGCCGGGCCGAGCGGCTGGTGCGGAACTCGCGCAAAGTGAGGTAGATCTCGAACAGCAACAGCACCGCGGCCACCATGGTGAAGACCCAGTACAGGTCGGTGCGGTCGACGGCGGTGGCGCTGGCCTGCGCCGACGAGACACCATCCACATCGGGGGCGTCATCGGTGACCGCGCGCGGGGTATCGCGAGGGACGAACGGCACACCGAGCTGATCGGCGACGGCCTGCAGACGCGAATCGTCTCGGGTCTCTCCGTAACCGAACACCGCGCCGCCGTCCACCGAACCGGGCACCGGATCGAACTCGCCCTGCGGGGCCTGGGATCCGGGTGCGCCGGAGCCGAAGTAGAACACCAGGTTCTGTGCGCCCGGGCTGCGCTGACCCGCCGCGATCAACTGGTAGCGCAGGACGTTCGCGGCAGCTGCCGCGTTCACCTCGCCCGCGGCGATCTCGGAGGAGGCGGTCACGGCCGCGACCACCGGCTTGAGGCTCCAGTTGTCTTCGGACAGCGGCCATTCCACCGAGGAACGCGCGGTGAACGTGATGAGCGCGAAGCGCGCCTGCGGGTAGTGGTCGATGAGCGCGGCGACGTCGTCGCGGATGTCGGCGATGGTCGAGTCGGTGGAGCGGTCGACGATCAGAAACACGTTGGCTGTCGCGTCGCCGTCCGAGCTCGTCGCGGCCGACTCCTCGGCGCCGCCGCCGAGGGCCGGGCGGGCCGCGGCGATCAGCATCAGCATCACCGCAAGCGTCAGCGCCGACCACCGCCACACGGTGGTCCACCGCTGACCGGTGCGTGCCAGCTGGCGCATGGTGATGAGCCGCAGCACGACCGCGGCCAGGGCGACGGCGATCAAAAGGACCGGCGGTACGACGGGGGAGAAGGTCATCGCCGCAGCACCGCCAGCGACAGACACAGCAGCGCCGAGACCGCGACCGCGATCGCCAACGGGACGGTCGGGGTGTCGCCGCGGAACCCTGCGAGCGTGGCGGCACGGTCGGCGTCCGGCGGATGCGCTCGGATCCCGTCCAGTTGAGCCTCCAGGTCGGGTCCGACGGGTGCGTATCGCCCGCTCGTGGCCGATACGACGGACCGCACGGGGCCCGGGGACGACACCAGCGCGTTGACCTGGATTCCGCGCTCCTGGGCCAGCTCGACGACCTGCTGGTCGGTGTAGAGCGAGGGACGGGTCTCGTTCGGGGCCCGCAGTTCGCCCGGCCCCAGATAGATGATCGACCGGCGCCGCTCGCCGGGTGGCTCGTCGGCGGGGAAACCCGCGACGCACAGCGCGAGGACGTCGGCGACCCTCGTCGCGTAGTCCACATACGTCACGGGCGCGGCGAATGAGGCGAGGCTGTTCCGTTTGGCCGAACGCTGGGCGGGCGAGAGCGCGGCATCGTCGGGCAGGCCGGCCAGACCGGCTGCCTCCCCGAGCTTTTCGACCGCGAACTGATGATCGCGGGTCAGCGGTATCACCCGGCGGTTGGTCGAGGTCAATCCGATTCGCTGTGTGCCGAACGCCCCCGTGCGCTGCGCGAAATACGAGAGGAACGCGCCGGTGCTGGGATTGTCGACGGGTTCGGCGACGCACAACATGACGTCTTCGGGTACCTCGGAGGTCTGTAGCGACCACCACAATCCGCTGGGGCGGGCGCTGGCCAGCACGGCAGCACCGAACAACAGCACGAGCAGTGCGATCGTGACGACCATCGACACCGTTCGTGCCCTCGCCACCCGCGCGTACTCCGGCAGACGGGTCAGGCGGGCGGTGTTGGCCAACGGCCGCAACTGCCGTCGCAGCTGCTTCGTCGGCACGAGCACCGCGAGCGCCACAGCGCCTGCCAGACAGGCGAATCCGATGACTGCGATCGGCCACCAGGTCAGGGCCACGAGCGGATCAGCTCCTCGGTTGTCGCCCCGACGTCGCCCACCCGCACCGGTGAGGCCGCGTTGAACTGCGCGTCGTCGAGCGCGGCGAGCGTCGGCGCAGCAGGCGCCAGCTCCCCGGAGGCGATGTCGTCGAGCTGCATGTACTGCGCCCGTGTCCCGGTCGCCTGGTGCAGGAAACTGCGCAGGATCCGGCTCATCGCCGCACCGGCCTCGGCGTCGGTGAGTTCACCGTCGCGGTGTCGGGCGGCGATGCGGTGCACGCTGCGCGAGTACCGACGCCGCAGCAGCCGGCTATGCAGGGAACGCGCCACGGGAAGGCGCCGAAGCCGCTGCGCCGGCAGCGTCCACACGAAAACGCCAACATACCAGGCGATTACCAGTAGCACGATCACCAAGCCGAGCCACAACCAGCCCGACGAGTACGGCATCGGCCCGCCGACGAACCGCAACAGGTCATCCGGCACGGGCGAACACCTCGGTCAATGCGACGAGCCGGGCACGGATCTCACTGCTGGCGCCGATTCTGGTGTGCGGGACCGCGCGAGCTGTCATGAACTCGTCGAGTCGGTGCGCCCGCGCCTGCTCTGCCTTGCGGTGCGCGGCAACCACCCGCGGGCCCAGTGTGGCGGTGTCGAGGATGAACCGGCCGCTCGACACGTCGAATCCGGCCCGGTCATCGCCGTTGGCGCCGATGGCGGGCATGTCGGAGACCGTCGCCCACAACACGTCGTGGCGGGCGGTCAGTCGGGTGACGGCGTCGGTCAGCCGGTCGTCGACCTCCGGCTCGTCGGACACCACCACGACCAGCATGGGGTGGCGGTAATGCGTTGCGACGTAGTCGAGTTGGCAGACGATGTCGCTGCGGCCAGAACCTTGGCAGGCGTGACCGTAGTACCTGTGCAGCAGGCTTTCGATGTGGGTCTCGCCGCGACGCTGCCGGATGTTGACGCAGCCCCGGGTGTCGCCGAACACCATGCCGATCTGATCGGACCGCCCCAGCGTGATGAGCCCGAACGCACCCAGGATGTTCACCGCGACATCGTGTTTCACTTCACCACTCGGGGTCAGGGCGGCCATGTTGCGACCGGCATCTGCCACCAGCAGGAGCTTGTGGTGCTTCTCGGAGACGAACCGCTTGATCAGCACATGGCCTGAGCGCGCCGAGGCCTTCCAGTCGATGTCGCGGACGTCGTCGCCGGGTACGTACGGCCGCAGGTCGTCGAATTCCAGGCTGCGGGTGTGCAACAGCGCGTAGCGACCGCCTTCGAGCATGCCGCGGGTGTCGGTGCCGAAGTGCGTCCTCGCCGTGGTGAGGTGTCTGCCCATACCGGCCCTACGGCACTCGAACCGCTTGCAGGACAGCGTCGATGATCAGCTCGGGCGTGACGTTGGCGCTGGCGGCCTCGAACCCGAGGATGAGTCGGTGTCGCAGCACCCGGTGGGCGAGCTTGGCGATGTCGCCGGGGATGACGTGTCCGCGGCCAGACAACAGCGCCAGCGAGCGGGCGGCATTGCAGAAGGCGATGGTCGCGCGGGGGCTGGCGCCGTACTCGATCAACCGGGCCAGTTGGCGCGGCAGATACCGGTCGGGTTCACGGGTGACGGTGACCAGTTGGCTGGCGTAGTGCATCAGTGCGCGGTCCATGTGGACGTGACGCACGACGGCGCGCAGCCGGCGGATGTCGTCGAGGCCGGCGACCGGCCGGCTGCGGTGGTCTTTGTCGTAGAGTCCCGCATCCATCCGGGCCATCATCTCCACCTCCTGTTCGGGGGTGGGGTAGTGCACGATGTCCTTGAGCATGAACCGGTCGGTCTGTGCCTCCGACAGCGGATAGGTGCCCTCCTGGTCGACGGGGTTCTGCGTGGCGATCACCAGGAACGGCTCGGGAATCGGATACTCGGTGCCCGCGATCGTGGTCTGACGTTCCTCCATCGCCTCGAGCATTGCGCTCTGCGTCTTGGCGCTGGACCGGTTGATCTCGTCGAGCAGCACGATGTTGGTGTGCACCGGCCCGAGCTGGGTGACGAACGAGTTGGTCGCGGACTCGTAGATCTGGGTGCCGATGATGTCGCTGGGCAGCAGGTCGGGCGTGCACTGGATACGTCGGAAACCCCCGTCGATGGCTTCGGCGATGACGCGCGCGGCGGTCGTCTTGGCCAGCCCCGGCACGCTCTCGATGAGGATGTGACCGCCCGCGAGCAGGCCGATCAGCAACGACTCGCGCAGGTTCTCCTGGCCGACGACCTTGGCCGAGAACGCGTCGGAGACAGCGGCGACGATCCGCCGCGCCTCCGCGAGATCGCGCTGGTCGAGTTGAGTTCGTGCTGCGGTCATGGATACCTCTCGTCTCCGGCTGCCGGATGCGGATACCCGGGCCAGGGTATTCACACACCGCCGATCCGGCGAACAGCCGCGGAGAACGCGAGAGGGCTTACGTCAGGAAGCGTTCGACGTACGGGGCGAAGCGGGCCTGCAACTCGTTCGGGTCGAGACCGAACATCTCCGGCGACGTCGCCACCCGCCCGAGCCGACCCCGCTGGTGGCCCGCGAGGTATTCGGCCATGGCGGCGCGGGCGTCCTCGGTCATCACCTCGTCCGCGAGCGCGTAAATCGCTGCCGCGGTGCCCATTTCGTCTGCCATGAAGTCGTCGAACCTGACGTCGATCGAGCGTTCGGCTCCGATGACGTCGCGATCGCGGATCAACGCCGCCAGCATGAGTTCCAGGCGGTCGATCCAGCATGCCGCGATGTCCTCGACCGGAACCGGGGAGCAGTGCATGCGCGCGGAGTAGGTGAGCATCGCGAGCATCGACAGCACCACCGGTACCGGATCGCGGTGGGTCGTGATCACCACCACGCCGGGAAAGACCCGGTCGAGCACGGGTAGTTGCTCGAGGTGCTGCGGGGATTTGAGCAGCCACCGCCTGCCGCCACGCAGGAATTGCAGCGCCTTCAACTGCAGGGCCAGGTGCTCGTAGTGAGGTGTCTGGTCATGTGACAGGTAGTAGTCGCGCCACCGCGGCACATGCGCCAACGTCTCGAACAGCATCGAGGAGAAATCGTTGGCCAGCAGTTGGATCTCCTCGTGCACGTGGTCGGTCGTCATCTCGTGCATGAGCGCGAAATGCGGCATGACCGCGTTCATGAACTCGACCGCGGCATCCATCCGGGCGCGCCGGGGGTCCGGTTCGATGCCGGCTTCGGCCGGCAGCGGGAACGGCTCGTTGCTCTCCCAGTACGGGAGCGTGCGGAAGGTCGGTCCCGCGGCGAGCAGGTTGTGCAGGTGAGTGGTGCCCGTGCGGGGCAGGCCGGCGATGACGACCGGCGGCGCCAGTTCGATGTCGTGGATCTCGGGATGCCTGTCCAGCAGATCGGTCAGCAGCAGACGGTTCTTCAGCAATTGCACCAGCTGAGCGTGGAAGTTCACGATTCCCGCGTCACTGAGTCCCGGAATCTCCTGCAGCGCAGCGAGATAGACGTCGAGTCGGTCTCGGTAGTCATCGGGGCCGAAGTCGTCGAGCCCGGTCTCCGCGCTGGCCTTGGCGTGCAGGGCATCGGCATCGAGCGGGCACTCGGGTGCCATCGCCGCCATCATGTCGCGAATCGGCTGGATCGCCGCTGGGAAGCGCGGCTCGGCGAGGTCGTCGAGAACGACTGGCGGCGCTGGTGAGATGTCGGTCACAGGCAGTTATGTTACTGTGAGTTTCGTAATGACGACGGAAATTGGCCGACCTCGCGACAAGCGCATCGATGACGCAGTGCTGAGCGCGACGGTCGACCTGCTCGGGTCCGCCGGTTACGCGGATCTCACCGTCGATGCGATCGCCCGGCGCGCGGGCACGAGCAAGCCCGCCATCTACCGCCGTTGGCCTGGCAAGGCGCACCTCGTGCACGAGGCGGTGTTTCCGCTCGGTGCGGCGACCGAACTTCCCGACACCGGATCGCTGGCCGGCGACATCCGGGAGATGGTCCACCGGACGGTCGGCGTGCTGACCACCCCGGCCGCGCGTGCCGCGTTGCCCGGACTGGTCGCGGAGATGGCCGCCGATCCCGCGCTGCACGCGGCGCTGCTGGAGCGCTTCTCGCACGTGCTCTCGCGCGGCCTGACTGAACGGCTCGACGCGGCGGTGACTCGCGGCGACGTCCGGCCGGAGGTGTCGGCCGCCGACGTCGTGGAGGCCATGGCCGGTATGACGTTCCTGTGTCTGATCACCCGCGCAGATCGCCTCGACGACGCATGGGTGGACCGAACCGCCACTTTCATCACGAGAGGAATCAGCGCATGACGGACGAAGCGGCTTCCGCGGCGAGCGGCGAATCGACTTCCGCGGCGAGCCGCGAATCAACTACAGCGTGGCGAGAACTGCTCGACACCCTCGGGGGCTTGGACCGCAGCTTCCTCGAAGGGGACCGCGCGGTCACCGACGACCGCCACATCGCCGACGGCTACCGGATGCTGGCCACCACGCTCGGCGTCGCGTTCGACACCTACCTGTTCGCCGAGCCGAGCCGGCCCGTGTGGGTCGAGCTCAACACGCCGTTCCGCCGCGACCGGCGCTGGGGCGGGGACAACACCGACGCCTACTACTTCATGTGCCCGGTCGACCCGAAGCGCCGCTACCGCATCAGCGGCAACAAGGGCGACAGCGTCTACTTCTCGGTGACCGCCTACAACGAGCCGTCGCCGGGGGCGTGGTCGGATCGGATCGTGGCGCTGGTGCGTGACGACGACCTCGACATCGACCCCGACGGCAACTTCTCCTTCGAGTACGGCCCGACCGACGGCGGTGTGGTGCTCGTGACGCGCGACTACCAGGCCGACCCGTTGACCGGACGCCCGGTGTCGTGGCGCATCGAGGCGCTCGACGAGCCCGACCCGATCCGCCACGGCGACGCCGAAACCGCCGCGGCGTTGCGCGCGAGTGCGGCGTGGCTGCGCACGATGTTCGCGATCGTGCCGCTGGCGGTCGGTGTGCGTGTCGACGACACGCATACGTTGGGCCACGAAATCTCGCAGGTGGCAAACCAATTCGCGGACCCGTACCAGGTGCCCGACGCCAACTTCGGCTGGTCGGCGCGCGACGCGTGCTATGCCTACGGCAGCTTCGTTCTCTCCGACGACGAGGCGCTGGTCGTCACGCACCGTCCGCCTGCATGCCGGTTCTGGAACCTCGTCGTATGGAACCAGTTCATGGCGGGTGTCACCGACGCCAAGACGTCGATCAACGGCTACAGCGCGGTGCCCAACTCCGACGGGTCCGTCACCGCGGTCATCTCCCGCGGTATGACCGCACACCCGAATTCGATTACCACGGTGGACTATCCGCGCGGCAATCTGGCGTTCCGATGGTTCCTCGCCGACGCGGTGCCCGCCAAGCCGGAGGTCACGTTGGTGAAGGTCGCCGACGCCCCGACCACCGTCACCTAATAGCGATTTCGGTGTCCAGACAGTCGCTGTGACGGACTGACCCGCCGGAGCGCGCGTTTGCCGCCGCCAGTCGCGCTGCCAGTGCGGTATCGTCAGGTCAAATCTGCCAGTTGGGGTACGCGATGGCGAAGAATTTGGAGGTGGACTCGGGCGGGCTGCGTTCCGCAGCGGCGTCAAGTGCGCGAGCCGCCTCCGAGGTGTTCTCCAGTGGTGAAGACGGTTCAGTCGTGGCCTCGCGCCCGAGCGGCGCGGGTATCACGGCGTTGGATGCTGCTGCGGCTGACGTCCGCGCTCAGCAGGCGCACCGCATAGTGGTTCAGGCCGATATGTTGTCCACAGCGGGGGCGATCTACGACCGGACGGACGGGGGCAGCGCCGACGCCATCGCCACGGTGGAGGTGTGAGCCCAGCGGCCCAGCCTGGCACAGGCATGGCGGTGCCCTCCCGCCCCGAAATAGAAGCTTGGGGCACCCGCGACCTCGATGATGCTGCCGCCCGGTGGCGCGAGGCCGCGACCACGGGCGAGAACGCTTTTGATACGCATCGCCAGAACATCGTGACGCCGGGCGGCACGGCGTGGGAGGGTGACGCCAAAGACGCCGCACTGGACCGAGTGACGGCGGACCTGGCTGTGGCACGTCGCCAGGGCGATGTGCAGCGCGAGGCCGCCGACATCGCCGAGGAAGGCGCACGGGACATCGCGATCGCTCGCGGCCGGGTACTCGATGCCATCGCCGAAGCTGAAGCGGAAGGTTTCGAAGTCGGCAAAGACCTGTCGGTCACCGATACCCGTCCTTCCGACGTTGACACCGTCGCGGCACGCGCGACGGCTGCGGCCGAGCACGCCGAGTACATCCGATGGCGTGCCGAACAACTCGCCGCCACTGACAGGCTCGTCGGACGACAGCTACAAGCCGAAGCCGCGGAGCTGAAAAGTATCCAGTTCGAGCCCGACGGCGAGATAAACCCTCGTGATCCCACGATCCAGTTGGTGGACAACAGAACCGAGACGGAAGCCTCGGATGCGGCTGCGGCGGGTGGAGGAGCTGATGCCGCCGAAGGCGCTGTCGGCGTCGCCCACTCGCCAATGGGCGAGCTGCTAGCCCCCGATAAGGCTGCCGACCCGGAGGCACCCGGCGATCTCGACGAGGCGCTCACCGAGATCGCCGGAGGGCAACTAACAGCACCGCCGACCGCGTCGGAGCAAATCCTCAATCAGCACAGCGGTACCGGCAAGGCTGATGACAAGCGCTACACACTGTCTCCGCTGGAGGCTCCGGTCGCGGACGCGGACCCGGCGGTGCTTGATCAGCAGCGCTCCCGAGTGGAGGAAGCGCGCGCGAACCTCGACGACGCACAGGCCGCACTCGACGACGCCGTCGGGCAGACCTACGCCCAGGGCGCTGGGGGCGGCACCGGCAAGGGGGAGACTGTCCCGCTGACGCACGCCGTGTTTGAGGCGCGCCGCGAGTTGGTTGAGCAGACGCAGATCCTGGAAGGCCTCAACCGCGCAGCGGCCGAAACCGGCGCACCGACTGCGCAGGTACCGCAATTGCCTCCGAACGCCGACGTCCAGGCGTTCCCACCGGAACCGTCCGCATTCGCCGAGGGTAGCCGTGCGCTTAGCGAAGGGAGCTTCGGTCTCATCCCCGATGTCGCGCACGATATAGATGTCTTGACCAACTGGAACGAACACTCCACCACCGACAAGATCGGTGCGGTAGCCGATGTTGCCGGCATGGCACCAATCCCTGGCGGCAAGTTCTTCGCTGAAGGAGTCGAACATGGGTTAGACGCTCTCGGCGCGACCCGCCACCTTGACGACGTACCGATTACGGCGGCAGATAATGTCGCTGACGCCGCTCCTCCGCATGTCCCTGATACACCAGACCTGCCGGACGTCCACCCAAGTAGCAGCGCTGATGTGTTACCAAACTTCGGTCTTGAGGAAACACACGCATTGCTGGACTCGAGCGAAGCCAGTGGTGGGCATCTAATCGCCCGGCACGTCGACCAGAGTCTGGGGGACATGTTCGCGCGGCTTGAGGCGCGTCCGAGCCTCGACGCAGTGTCGACCTTCGCGACACAGACGGAAGCCGCCGAAGCCGTCGGCGCAGCGCTTCGTCACAACCAATCCTCGATCGAAACTTGGGTGGCGAACGGAAGTAAGGGGACGTTGGTTATCACCGCTCCGTTTGATGGTGGAGCGGTGTTGATGAGAGGGGCAACAGAAGTGACACCGGGTACATCATCTCTCGTCGTGCTGAAAGGGGATGGAATGGGTAACTGGCATGTGCTGACGGGATACGTAACTCCATGAGTGATTACAAAGTGTCCGAATCTATTCGGCAGTTCTTCGGGGGAAACTTCCACCAAGACTGGGACCTTACTGCTGGAGACTGGCAGGGTGTCGTCGACAGCTATGCCGCTGGCGGAGATGCGGTAGATCTCGACGCTCTGGCTCGGGAAATCGACGCTATGCGAGAGGCATACGCCGAGGAGGAGCTGAAAATTTTGATGCCTCGGGAGGCGCTCTCCGCCTACAACCCCCGACCCCAGACCTATAGCGAGTGGCTGGGTCGAGTTTCTGAGCGTTTGCGCCAGCATGCAGAGCGACGAAGATGAGGCCTGAATATCCGAGTTAGACTGCGGTGCAACGCGATCGACTCGACTGTCCGGTAACCTCCGTTGCGAGAAACAAGGTCGCCGACGCCCCGACCACCGTCACCTAATAGCGATTTCGGTGTCCAAACAGTCGCTGATCGACTGTTAGAGCACCGAAATCGCAAGCGCCAGCGCGACCGCCACGGCCCACACCAGCATCGTCAAGCCCGTATCGCGCAGCACCGGAATCAGGTCCTTGCCGCCGCGGCCTCGGCGCACCGGCGCGGCCGCGCGGACTGCGAGCGGCAGCGCCACCAGGCCGACCGCCGCCCACGGCGTCGCGAGCATCAGCACCAATGTCAACGCGAACGCCACGACCAGCAGCGCCTGGTACAGCAGCCGGGTGCGGGCATCGCCGAGCCGCACCGCGAGCGTGATCTTCCCCGACTCCTTGTCGGTCGGGATGTCGCGCAGATTGTTGGCGACCAGCACCGCCGACGACATGCAGCCCATCGCCACCGCGACCGCGACGCCCACCCAGTCGATCCGCAGCGCCTGGGTGTACTGCGTGCCCAGCACCGCGACCAACCCGAAGAACACGAACACCGCGACCTCGCCCAAGCCGAGGTACCCGTACGGCTTCGATCCGCCGGTGTACAGCCACGCCCCGGCGATGCACACCGCTCCGACCGCGATCAACCACGGCGCGCTCACCGCCGCCAGCACCACACCGGCGACGGCGGCGACCACGAGGCTCACCACCGCGGCGGTCAGCACGGCTCGCGGGCTGGCGACCTTCGACCCCACCAGCCGCAGCGGGCCCGCCCGCACGTCGTCGGTGCCGCGGATCCCGTCGGAGTAGTCGTTGGCGTAGTTGACCCCGACGATCATCGCGACCGCGACAACCAATGCCAGCAGCGCCTTCCACCAGCACGCGGCCTGCAACCATGCCGCCGCACCCGTGCCCGCGATCACCGGTGCGATCGCGTTGGGCAGCGTGCGCGGCCGCGCGCCCTCGACCCACTGCGCGAATGTCGCCACGAGCGCCAGTCTCGCACGGCTTCAGACCGTGGCAGACTGAGCGGCATGGAGGACCGACTCAGCAAGGCGGAGATCCGCAAGGACGCCGTGCAGGAGATCTTCGACTCCGGCGTATCGACCGTCGGCGAGGTGGCGTCGATCATCACCACCGCGGTCAAGGACGTCGCCAACGCGATCGGCGGTTTCGCCACCGACGCCTTCGAGATCCGCGACACCGTGCGGCGCGCGTCGCAGCGACTCGACGAGACCGACGACCAACCGCCCACCTAGACGTGCTCGGAGTCATCGGCGGAAGCGGTTTCTACAGCTTCTTCGGGTCCGACGCCCGCAGCGTCACCGTCGACACCCCGTACGGTGCCCCGGCCGCCCCGATCACCGTCGGCGCCGTCGGCGCGCACGAGGTGGCGTTCCTGCCGCGTCACGGGGTCGACCACGAATACTCCCCGCACACCGTGCCGTATCGAGCCAACATGTGGGCGCTGCGTGTCCTCGGGGTGCGGCGCATCTTCGCGCCGTGTGCGGTCGGCAGCCTCACCCCCGCCCTCGGACCCGGGGCGATGGTGGTGCCCGATCAACTCGTCGACCGCACCCGCGGACGCGCCGACACCTACTTCGACTCCGGCGGCATCCATGTCGCGTTCGCCGACCCGTACTGCCCGAGCCTGCGTGCGGCGGCCACCAACCTGCCCGGCGTCGTCGACGGCGGAACCATGGTGGTGGTCCAGGGGCCGCGGTTCTCCACCCGCGCCGAGAGCCGGTGGTTCGCGAATCAGGGCTTCACCCTGGTGAACATGACCGGCTATCCGGAGGCGGTGTTGGCCCGCGAACTCGAAATGTGCTACGCCGCAATAGCGTTGGTGACCGATCTGGACGCCGGCATCGACAGCGGCACGGCAGTGCGCACCGTCGACGTGTTCGCCGAATTCCAACGCAACCTGGTGCCGTTCAAAAAGCTCGTACACGAGGCGATCGACCAGACGACGGTCGAACGGACCTGTACGCACTGCCTGGCGCACGACGGTGTCCGACTGCCGTTCGAACTCCCGTGAGAGTCCTGCTGACCGGCGCGGCCGGATTCATCGGGGTCCGCATCCGCGACGCGCTACGCGAGGCGGGCCACGACGTGATCGCCGTCGACGCGATGCTGCCCGCCGCCCACGGCCCGGGGGCCGAACCGCCTGCTGACTGCGAGGTGGTCGACGTCCGCGACGCGTCTGCGCTGGCACCGCTGATGAAGGACGTCGACGTGGTGTGCCATCAGGCCGCCGTCGTCGGTGCGGGTGTCAACGCCGCAGACGCTCCCTCGTACGGCTCACACAATGACTACGGGACGGCGGTGGTGCTGGCCGAGATGTTCGCGGCGGGCTGTCAACGGCTGGTGTTGGCGTCGTCGATGGTGGTCTACGGGCAGGGCCGCTACGACTGCGCCGAGCACGGACCGGTCGACCCCCACCCGCGTACGCGTGCCGACCTCGACGCCGGCGTGTTCGAGCACCGGTGCCCGCTGTGCGGCGAGATCGTCCGGTGGCGACTGGTGACCGAGGACGCGCCGCTGCGGCCCCGCAGCCTGTACGCGGCCAGCAAGACCGCGCAGGAGCACTACGCGCTCGCGTGGACGGAGGCCGTCGGAGGCGCGGTCACCGCCCTGCGCTACCACAACGTCTACGGCCCCTACATGCCCCGCGACACCCCGTACTCGGGGGTGGCCGCGATCTTCCGCTCCGAACTCGAATCCGGCGATGTGCCGCGCGTTTTCGAGGATGGTGGACAGATGCGCGACTTCGTGCACGTCGATGACGTGGCGGCGGCCAACGTCGCGGCCGTGGAGTCCGAGCGCGGCGGGTTCGAGGCGTTCAACGTGTGCTCGGGCCGGCCGATCTCGATCCTGGAGGTCGCCACCGCGCTGTGCGAGACGCGCGGCGACGCACCGCCGGTGGTCACCGGCCAGTACCGCAGCGGCGACGTCCGCCACATCGTCGCCGACCCCGCGCGCGCCGCCGAGGTGCTCGGGTTCTCCGCGGCGGTGGACCCCCTCGACGGGTTGCGCGAGTTCGCGTTCGCGCCGTTGCGGGCCTGATGCGCCGGGCCGTCCGCGTCGTCGTTATCGTCACGCTCGTGACGTCCGGTCTGATGGGTCTTCTGTGGTCGCAGCAACGCCGGTTGGTGTACTTCCCGTCGCCGGGTCCCGTGCCGTCCGCCGCCACGGTGGCGCGCAACGGACAGGACGTCGTGATCGAAACCGACGACGGAATCCGTTTGGACGCCTGGTATTTCCCGGTGGACGGCGACGGGCCCGCCGTGCTGGTGCTGCCGGGCAACGGCGGAGACCGGTCGATGCGCGCGCCGCTGGCCGTGGCGCTCAACCGGATGGGCTCCTCGGCGCTGCTGGTGGACTACCGCGGTTTCGGGGGCAACCCGGGCCGCCCGTCGGAGGACGGTCTGGCCGCCGACGCGCGGGCCGCGCAATCGTGGCTGGCCGCACGGGAACAGGAGATCGTCTACTTCGGCGAGTCCCTCGGCGCCGCCGTCGCTATCGGACTGGCAGTCGAGCGGCCGCCCCATGCGCTGATACTGCGTTCGCCGTTCACCTCGCTGCCCGACGTCGGGGCGGTGCACTATCCATGGCTGCCGGTGCGGTGGCTGCTGCTGGACCGCTATCCGTCGCTGGACCGGATCCCGTCGGTGCACGTGCCGCTACTGGTGATCGCCGGAGACCGCGACGACGTCGTCCCCGAGCCGATGAGCCGGCGGCTCTACGACGCGGCGAACGAGCCGAAGAGCTACGAGCTGGTGCCCGGCGCCGGGCACAACGACCTCGAGTTGCTGGTCGGCAAGCAGATGCTCGACGCGATACGGCGACTCCTGTCCCGGGCGTGAACCGGCCTGGCCATACTGGCCGGGTGAAACCAGCGATTTGTGAACAGTTCGGCATCGACTTCCCGTTGTTCGCGTTCAGCCATTGCCGCGACGTGGTGGCGGCGGTGTCCAACGCGGGCGGCTTCGGCGTGCTGGGCGGGACGGCGTACACACCCGAGCAGCTCGACCAGGAGTTGTCCTGGATCGATGACCACGTCGGGGGCAAGCCGTACGGCGTCGACCTGATCGTTCCCGCCCGCTACGAGGGCAAGGGCGAGGACCTGACGATGAGCGACCTCGCGGGCCGGATCCCCGACGAATACCGCGGCTTCGTCACCGAGCTGTTGGCCGCGCACGACATCGAGGCCGAGGAGGCGCCGCGGTTCGGCAACGCCGCCCTGTCGGGCAACACCGGCAAGGACCTGCTGGATGTGGCGATGAACCACCCGATCCGGTTGATCGCCAACGCGTTGGGTGTCCCGCCCGATTACATGATCAAGGCGGGTAAGGAGAACGGCGTGCCGGTGGCCGCGCTGGTCGGCGCCAAGGAGCACGCGGTCAAGCAGGCCCGGGCCGGAGTCGACCTGATCGTGGCCCAGGGCACCGAGGCCGGTGGGCACTGCGGTGAGGTGACGACGCTGGTGCTGGTGCCCGAGGTGTTGGAGGCGCTGGCGGCGATCGGCAGCGACATCCCGGTGCTCGCCGCGGGCGGGATCGTCACCGGCAGGCAGATGGCCGCGACGGTGGCGATGGGCGCCGCGGGCGCCTGGACGGGTTCGGTCTGGCTGACGACCGAGGAGGCCGAGACCGCGCCCTACACCAAGGAGAAGTTCCTGGCCGCCTCGTCGCGTGACACCGTCCGTTCGGCCGGCAGGACCGGAAAGCCTGCGCGCCAACTCGTTTCGGACTGGACGCAGGCGTGGTTGCCGAACGAGGGCGGCCAAAAGCCGCTGCCGCTTCCGCTGCAGTCGATGCTCGCCGAACCCGTCGTGCGTCGCATCGACGTGCTGGCCGCCCAGGGACATCCCGGCGCGCAGGCGTTGGCGACGTACTTCGTCGGACAAGGGGTCGGGCTGATGAACAAGGTCAAGCCCGCGCGCGAGGTGGTGCGCGAGTTCATCGAGGACTACGTCGCCGCGACCGAACGCCTGAGCAACTCGCTACCGGACTAGCTGTGATGCCCAGGGAGGTTGTCCCTCCCGTTATCGGTGAGCCTGTGTGACAGGGAAGGCCTCCGGTTGTGAAGTGGAGCTGTCTAAGA
>NZ_BCTA01000016.1 GCF_001570485.1 Mycolicibacterium novocastrense | reverse complement strand
CAGCGCCGGTGGCCACCCATGGCCCAAGAAATACCGACACGACAACAACCCCAGCGACCAGTCACTGCCTCACTCACGAAAGATCGAGGCTAGTGCAGCCCCGCCAGGAAATCGAGCAACAGCCGGTTGGTTTCCTTGGGCTCTTCTTGTTGGATCCAGTGCCCGACATCGGCGATCATGTGGGTGCCGCAGTAATTGGGCATCACCTCGTGGGCCCGTTCGACCGCCTCGGCCCCCCATGTCGTCCCGACGTCGTACTCGCCCCCGATGAACAGCGCCGGCGGGGTCAGCGGCGTGCCGTCCTGCTCGGCGAGGTCGCACCAGTCGTTGTCGATGTTGTGGTAGAAGCTCAACGGCCCGGCGAACCCGGATCGCTCGAACTCTGCGGTGTAGAAGTCGAGATCGGCATCGGTGAACCAGTCCGGCATCGTTTCCGGGTAGATGAACGCGTCCTTCAGGCGCGCCCCTGCCGGTAGGCACAACGGGCCGGAGCGGATCACCTCGACGGGATCCATCGACGCCAGATCGACGCCGGCGGCCACCGCCGCCTGGGTGGCCGCGATCATTCCCTGACCCGACACGGTATAGGTCAGGCCGAGCAGCCAGCCGCGGAGATCCTCTTCGATCTCGGCGATGATGGCATCTTGTTCGGAGAAGTAATCCTGGTACCACAGCTTCCCGGGACCGGCCAGCTCGAGGTGGTAATCGTTGGGCCTGCGCTCACCGAATGGGCTACCGGGCAGGCCGATCACCCCACGGCCGGCGAACGGAACACTGATGCCGACGACGCCGCGGCACCTCTCCGGATGCAGCCAGGCCGACGTCCACGCCACCGGGGCGCCCCAGTCGTGGCCGACGACGACCGCCTGCTTCTCGCCGTAGGCGTCGATGACACCCACGATGTCGCCGACCAATTCCTTGATGCGGTAAGCCTTTTGCACCCGGTACTTCGACGAGCGCCCGTAGCCACGCTGGTCGATCGCCACCACGCGGTATCCCGCGTTGGCCAGGGCGGGAATCTGGTGGCGCCACGAGTACCACGACTCCGGGAAGCCGTGCACCAGGATCACCAGCGGTCCCTCACCCTGCTCCACCGCGTGGATGCGGGTTCCGCGGCAGTCGAGCAACCGATGGATTGACGACAGCTGCGATATCTGCGACATGTGGGACCCTTCTCTAGCGGGTATGGCTTGCGGCGAAATCGACTGCCGGTTCTTCGGATTGCGCCAAATGGTCGGGAGGCGGGATGGTGCGGTTCTGGTAGTTGCGGGCTATCAACGTCTGCTGGCCCGAGAGCCTGGTCCGCGCCCACTTGCCCAGGACCCGCCCGGCGACCCTCGGCGACATCAACGCCGCGGGTGGCTTGACCAAATGGACGACCGCCAAGAATTCCCGGTAGGTGTCTGGGTCGTCGTGAACCAGTTCCATCACCCGATCCATGTACCAGGTCAGCGCGCGGAAGTAGAAGGGGCGCTTCTTGGCCACATCTTTCACCCAGTCGAACCGAAGGTTCTGCTCCCTGATCACGAACCACGCCGTATCGGCCAGCTTTGCGATCCGGCGGTAGTACCGCCGTGGCAGCTCAGGATCACCCGGACCGTGGTTGGCGAGGAGCGTCTGCATCTCGCGGACTTCCTTGAGCGCCAGCGTCATACCGAGCCCCGACACCGGGTCGGCGCTGGTGTAGGCGTCACCTACCGCCAGCAGCCCGCGCGGCAGGTTGCGCTTCTTCTCGTAACGCAGCCTCAACATGTTCGGATAGCGGAAGTTGTAGATCTGCGACGCCGGCTCCAGCCCGTCGATGTTCTCGCCGACAACCGGTGAGGGCATCAAATCGGCGAATCGGCGGAACTCCTCGGCGGTCCGTGGTGGCGAATAGCAGTTGTAGGCAACGAGTGTGGTGGACAGGATCGTGCGCGAGCTGTCGGTGTAGTACTGCGCCGCATAGGTGTCCTCGTACGGTCGGTACGCGTAGCAGATCATCATCACCCTGTCCCGCCACTGTCGTTCAGGTGGCACCCGGTGGTGCATGGTCGAGTAGAAGCAGTTGATGATGTCCTGTTCGACCTCGGGCGCCCCGATCCCCACCTGGTCGAGGAACTCTGGAACACGGGTGTTCTTGCCCGAGGCGTCCACCACGAATTCGGCCGGTATGACCTCTAATTCACCACGCCTGTCCACCGCGACCCCGATCACGGTGTTGGCGTCGCTGTCGTAGACCAGATCGGCGACCTCTGCCTCGTAGTGGAAGTCGACGCGCGGTTCGTCGTCCAACCGACGGCGCACGCACCACTCGAGCAACGGACGACCGGCGCAGACGATCTGGATGTCGCCGGTTCCCGGCTTCTTCCAGGTGCCGCCCAGGCGGATGCGGTACTGGGCGGCCATGTCGACGTCGAATGCGCCTTCGCGCACCATATCGTCGATGATGCCGGGAAAGATGCGCTCCAACTCGATGCGTCCCGCAGTGAGCAGATGGTGCAGGTGCCAGCCCTGCGCCGCGCCCGGCCGGCCCTCGCGGCGGCGGTGCGGGTCATCCTTCTCCAGCACGATCACCCGCTCGAAGAACTCGGTCAGCATCTTGGCGGCCGTGATGCCAGCGATGCTGCCCCCGATGACCACTGCGGTGCCGCTGCCGCGCCGCCGCACGTCGGCCATGTCGACATCGGCATAGTCCAGCCGCAGCGGGGCCCGCCGCCGCGCGGCACCGCTCGGCACGAACTTCTCGTAGTAGAGGCCGACGCGATGAATATTGCGTTCGTCCAGCCAATTCCGGACCGCCTCGACCATCCCGGCCGGGCCGCACAGGTACACGTCGGCATCGCCGCCGCCGAACATGGCGTCGTCCAGCAGGTCGGTCACCAGCCCCACCGGTCCGGACCAGTGGGCGTCTGGGCGCGACACGATGGTGTGCACATGCAGGTCGGGGATCACACGCTGCAGTCGGTCGAGTTCGTCGAGTTTGCAGAGGTCCGCGACGTCGGTCACCCCGTACAGCAGGTGGACGGGCTGACCGGCATTGTGTGCCATGCTCTGCGCCATCGCCAGGATCGCCGACAACCCGGTGCCACCGGCGACCAGCACCACCGGCCGCTGCACCGGCCTCAGATAAAAGCTGCCCTTGCTGCCCCGCAGCGCGATTCGGTCGCCCGGCTTCGCCCGGTCGCGCAGGTAGTCCGACATCACCCCGGTGGGGAGCAACCGGATGATGAACTCGAGTTCATCGCGTCCGCCTGCGGGGTGCGCGTAGGAGTAGTTGCGCCATGCCCCGCTGCCGGGGACCTGTAACTGCGCGAACTGGCCGGCCTTGAACGTCAGCGGCGGCATACCCGAAACATCCAGCCGCAGAAGTGCCGTGGTGGACGAGACCAGTTCTACCCCGATCACCGTCGCGTGCCCCGTCACCAGGCTGGCCGCGTTGCCGTCCATCGGATACTGAAGTTCGATCAGGCATTCGGAGTTGGCGAAGGTCTGACAGGTCAATACCTTTCGTGCGTCGCGTTCGACATCGGACAGTCCCTCGGTACGGCCCATCTCGTAATCACCCGACCGGCAGGTGGCCACGCAGGTGCCGCAGATCCCGCTCTGGCACTCGTTGACGATTGCGATGCCGTTTTCTTCGGCCGCCTCCAGAATGGACTGGTCGGGCTGCGCCGTCATCGTCTTGCACGTTCCATCCGAATACCGGACGGTGATCTTCTGCGCCTCCATCGGGATGTCCTTCGGTTGAGCGCTAGGCGATGGCGACCGTGGACTTCTTGGCGATCCGAGCGTTGAGCTTGGGCATGACCTCCTCGGCAAGCAGCCGCATCGACTCCTTCCAAGGTCCGGGGTTGTCGCTGTAATCGCAGCCGAGGATCAGCAGGTGGCCGAAGCCTCCGACCTGGTCATAGGTGGCCTCCAGCTTGTCGACCACCGTCTCGACGGAACCGACCACAAAAGTGTTCTCCGCCAGGTATTCCGGTGTTACGTCCTCATCGGGAACCGAGGGGTTGTGCTTGTAGAACTTGGTCATGCCGAACATCCGGAACGTCGGCAGGACATAGGAGCGCATGAAGCGGCCGATCATACCGTCGACGGCGTACCGAAATGCCTGTTCGTCGGTTTCGGCGACGACGACCTCACGTACCAGTCGCCAGTCACGGCGGTCCGGAGTGCGGCCACTGCGCGCGGCACCCTCGAGCACTGCGTCCCAATGCGTCGCGACGTACTCGGCGTTCAGATCGAGGCTCATCGGGAGATAACCGCGCTCGCCGGCAAGCTTGAGCGTTTCGGAGCCGGCGCTGAACCCGGTGACCCCGATCGGCGGGTGAGGCGCCTGGAAGGGCTTGATGTGCCGATGCATCAGGCCTTCGAACATCGGGGCGATCCCGTTGGCATTCCAGTACTTTCCGCGGTACTCCCACGGGTCGTCCTCGGTCCAGACCTTGAGCATGATCTCGAGTGCTTCCCGGGTCATCTCGCGGTGCTCACCGTTCTGTCCGTCGACATCGAACAGAGCCCAGTCGCCGGGGATGCCGCTGGCACCCACCCCGAGCATGAAGCGGCCTTGGGCAAGGTGGTCGAAATAGGCCACGCGGTGGGCCAGCTCCACCGGATGGTGGTACGGAAGCAGATGGGCCCCGGGCGCCAGCTTGATTGACTTCGTCCGCAGTAGCGCCTGAGCGAGCAGCAGGTCCGGTGCGCAGATGGGCTCCCAGGGCACGGTGAAGTGCTCGCCGACCCACGCCTCGACGTAACCCAGTTCGTCGGCGAGTTGGATCAGCTCCAGATCCCACTGGGTTGCGTCGTACAGGCTGCGCTCCGGCGGGTGCGCCGGCATCAGGAAAAGTCCCAGTTCCATCTTCAACCCTCTCAGTAGTGGTCGCTCGCCCGACGGCTTGCTGCGATGTGCACCACAGTACTAGCAAGATACTTCATTGCGCGCAAGTAGGCTACTGTCTTGGCAATTTACTCCTACAAAAGTTTCACTGTTGACGTACTGGCTATGGACATTTTGGTTTCGCGCCGCGTAGCCTGCAGCTCAGCAGCGTGACCGCGCGCCGAGCGGTGACGACCTGAAGGGAGCACTTCGTGCAGCATTTCGACTACATCGACTACGAACTGCTCGATGGCGGCCGAATCGCCGTGATCACGCTCGATCGCCCGAAACAGCGCAATGCGCAGAACCGCGGCCTGCTCGTCGAGCTCGGAGCGGCGTTCGAACTCGCCGAAGAGGACGACACCGTGCGGGTGGTCATCCTGCGCGGCGCGGGACCATGCTTCTCGGCGGGCCATGACCTGGGTTCCGCCGACGACATCCGCGAGCGATCGTCGGGCCCGGGTCAGCACCCGACGTATCACTGCAACGGCGGGACGTTGGGCGGGGTGGCGACGCGCCATCGCCAGGAGTGGCACTACTTCTTCCAGAACACCAAACGCTGGCGCAACCTGCGCAAGATCACCATCGCCGAGGTGCACGGGATGGTGCTGTCGGCCGGCCTGATGCTGGCATGGTGCTGCGACCTGATCGTCGCCGCCGACGACACGATCTTCGCCGACGTCGTGGGCACTCGCCTCGGAATGTGCGGGGTGGAGTACTTCGGCCATCCGTGGGAGTTCGGTCCGCGCAAGGCCAAGGAGCTGTTGCTCACCGGGGACGCCCTGACTGCCGACGACGCGCATGCACTCGGCATGGTCAGTAAGGTGTTCGACGGTGACGAACTATCGGACGCCACAGTCGAATTCGCCCGCCGGATCGCCAAGCTGCCGCCACTCACGGCGTTGCTGATCAAGGAGTCGGTGAACCAGACCGTCGATGCCATGGGGTTCGGCGCTGCGCTCGACGCCTGCTTTTCGCTGCACCAACTCAACCACGCCCATTGGGCCGACGTGACCGGCAACCCTTTGGGCATCGGCAGTGTCGAGTACGGCCTCGAGGACTGGCGGCTCACACCGGAGATCCTGCCCGCGGCCAAGCGGCGGCCCTGACCGGAGACCAGAAGTGGACGTCGACTACCCGCCCGAGGCGATCGCCTTCCGCGACCAGATTCGGGAATTTCTGGCCGAACACCTGCCCGCCGAGTGGGGCGGCGCCGGCGCCCTGCCCCCGAACGAACGTGAACAACTCGGGGTTCGATGGCGCAAGGTGCTCGCCGACCGGGGCCTCATCGCGGTGGCCTGGCCGAAGGAGTACGACGGCGGTGGGCTTTCGGCGATCGAACAGTCGGTGCTCGCCGAAGAGTTCGCCCGCGCAGGTGCACCGGACCGCGCGGAAAACGACCTACTCGGCATCGACCTACTGGGCAACACGATGATCGCGTTGGGCTCCGAGGAGCAGAAGCGCCGATTCCTGCCGCGCATCCTGTCCGGAGAGGACCGCTGGTGCCAGGGCTTCTCCGAACCCGAAGCCGGTTCGGATCTGGCGTCGGTACGGACGAAGGCGGCGCTCGACGACGACGAGTGGGTGATCAACGGACAGAAGATCTGGACGTCGGCCGGACCAACGGCGAACTGGATCTTCGTGCTCGCGCGCACCGATCCGGCTGCGGCCAAGCACAAAGGCTTGTCAGTACTGCTGGTGCCGATCGACCAACCCGGCGTCACGGTCCGGCCGATCGTGAACGCGGCGGGGCACGCGTCCTTCAGCGAGGTCTTCTTCACCGATGCCCGTGCACGGGCAGCCGACGTGCTCGGCGGTGCCGGTGGCGGTTGGCACACCGCAATGACGCTGCTCGGCTTCGAGCGTGGATCGCAGATCACCATTGCGGCGGTGGAATTCGGCAGGGACCTGCAGCGGCTGATAGCCCTGGCCCACGACCACGGCCGGCACACCGATGCTCACATCCGTGACGGACTGGCCTGGTGCTACTCGCGCGTCCAGATCCTGCGGTATCAGGGCTACCGTGGTCTGACCGCATTGCTCCGGGGCGAGCTTCCCGGTGCTCAAGCCGCGATCAACAAAGTGATCTGGAGTGAATACTTCCGGCGCTACACCGAGCTTGCGGTGGAGATCCTCGGTCTCGAAGCGCTGAGCCCACAAGGGCCGGGAAACGGTGCGGCACTGCTGGTTCCGGCAGCAGGCACGCCGAACTCCGCGGCGTGCTGGATGGACGAGCTGCTGTATTCGCGCGCCGCCACCATCTACGCAGGAAGTTCGCAGATCCAGCGCAACGTGATCGGAGAGCAACTGCTCGGACTTCCCAAGGAACCTCGCTGACATGGACTTCCGCTACAGCACCGAGCAGGTCGACTTCCGCGCCGCCCTGCGCGGCTTTCTCACCGAGACCGCGCCCATGGCGCGGGTGCGTGAGGTGGCCATCGCCGGCGGTCACGACCATCGCCTGTGGCGGCGGTTGTGCGGCGAGTTGGAACTACCCGCACTACACCTTCCGCCTGAGCACGGCGGGGTCGGCGGCACACTGGTGGAGGCCGCCATCGCCTTCGAGGAGCTCGGCCGGGCGCTGACGCCGGTTCCGCTGGCGGGCAGTGTCTTCGCGATTGAGTCGGTGCTGCGGATGGGCAATGCGGAGCAACGGCAGCGCTTGCTGCCCGGATTGGTCAGCGGTGAGCGAATCGGAACGTTCACCGCCGTCGGACCCGATGCCGCCGATCCCACGACGGCCACCGTGCGAGCCGACCGCACCGGTCACGGTTCCGTGCTGCATGGCGAATGCGCGCCGGTGATCTATGGGACCGTCGCGGATGTTCTCGTGGTTCCAGCCGAAACCGGCGACGCTGTCACCCCGTACGTCGTCGCCGCCGACGCGCCCGGGGTCACGGTCGAACCGCTCCCCTCGTTCGACACCACTCGGCCGGTGGCCCGTCTGACGTTCACGAACACCCCGGCGGAGGCACTGACCGGTACCCAGGAACTGGACCGTGTGCTCGACACGGCGCGGGTGCTGTTGGCCGCCGAAATGCTCGGCGGCGCCGAGGCATGTCTCGAAACGTCCGTCGAATACGCCGGCAGCAGAAGACAGTTCGACCGCTCGATCGGCTCGTTTCAGGCGGTGAAGCACGCGTGCGCCGAGATGATGATCGAGATCGATGCGACGCGCGTCGCCGTCATGTTCGCCGCGATGAGCGCCACCGACCCCAACCAGCTGGCGATCACCGCGCCCCTGGTCAAGGCGCAGGCCGCCGACACCTTCGCGCTGTGCGCCGGTTCGGCGATCCAGGTGCACGGTGGCATCGCCTTCACCTGGGAACACGACATCCACCTGTACTACCGGCGCGCCAAGACCACCGAGGCACTGTTCGGCAGCAGCACCCACCATCGCGCCCTGCTCGCCGACCGTGCCGGTTTGTAGCCCCGCATCCGGGAGGAGCCGACGATGATCAGCACGCCAACCGTGGCAGTTCCCTCGCCGTCCACGGGAATCACCCTCAGCGACGTTCTCACCCGGCACGCTCGGGTGCGTCCCAGCCACGTCGCGTTCGTCGACTCCCGGCGCCGATGCACCTTCGGTGAGCTGGACGGTCGGGTGACTCGGTGGGCCGATGCGCTGTCCGCACGGGGAATCGGCCCCGGCGATCGGGTCGCCGTGCTGGGGCTGAACAGCCTGGAGATCGTCGAAACCTGGTTCGCTGCACTGCGTGTCGGCGCGATCGTGGTGCCGGTGAACTTCCGGCTCGTCGCCGATGAGGTCGGCTACGTGCTCTCCGACAGCGGTGCTGCGGCACTGATGGTGGACCGGGCCCTGAGCGGCGTGGCCGAACGGGCCCGCGCCGCGGCACCGTCGGTACGCACCGTGCTGACGATCGGGCCGGACTGCGAGGAAGCCATCGCCGCCGCTCCGGCACAAGACATCGCGGTCTCGGTCGCCGACGAGGATCCCGCATTCCTCGTCTACACCTCGGGTACCACGGGTTTCCCGAAGGGCGCGGTGCTCACCCACCGCAACCTGTACCTGCACGCGTTCAGCTCGATCGCCACTCTCGGTCACCGGTATGACGACGACTGCTGGATGGCAGTGGCCCCGCTTTTCCACACCGCGGGCATCTCGGGAATGCTGCCGGCGTTCCTGACCGGCGGCAAGGTCGTGATCACGCCGTCGGGCGGCTTCGATGCCGAGACCACGATCCGCACGATGGCCGACGAGCGGGTGTCGTCGTGCTTCATGACGCCGACACAGTGGCAGAGCGTTTGCGCGATGGACGATCTCGCCGCGCGGGACCTGTCCGGTCTTCGCCGTGTGTGGTGGGGTGCGGCACCGGCCTCGACGACGTTGTTACAGACGATGATCGAGGCATTCCCCCAGGCCGAGGTCATCGCGGCGTTCGGGCAGACCGAGTGCAGCCCCATCACATGTCTGCTGCGGGGGAAGGACTCGATCCGCAAGATCGGCTCGGTGGGCACGCCGATGCTCAATGTCGAGGTGCGCATCGTCGACGAGGACATGAACGACGTCGCACCCGGCACCGTCGGCGAGATCGTTTATCTGGGCCCGCTGGTGATGAAGGAATACTGGAACAAGCCGGAGGAGACCGCGGACGCCTTCCGCGGAGGGTGGTTCCACTCGGGAGACCTCGTCCGGGAAGACGAAGACGGCTACATTTTCGTCGTCGACCGGAAAAAGGACATGATCATCTCGGGCGGAGAGAACATCTACAGCGCCGAGGTCGAGAACGCCTTGGCGGCTCACCCGAAGGTCGCCGAGGTAGCGGTGATCGGAGCCCCCGACCCGGAGTGGGGCGAGACACCGCTGGCCGTGATCGTTCCGCGCGACGTCTCGGATCCGCCGACCATGGCCGACGTGGAATCGCACTGCCGTGCGCACCTGGCCGCGTACAAGCGACCCCGGCGCATCACGATCGTCGAGGAACTACCCCGCAACGCCGGAGGCAAGGTCTTGAAGAACAAGTTGCGCGACACATACGGCACGCCACTGTCCTATGCGGCCGGGCCCACCGACGTCCCGCTGCTCGAGGAGACCATCGGACACAACTTCGAGCGAACAGCCGCGGCCCATTCCGACGTCGATGCCCTCGTCGACATTCGCTCTGGCCGTCGTTGGACCTATGGCGAGTTGAATTCCGAGATCGACGTCGTTGCACGAAGTTTGATCGCCAGTGGCATCGAGCGGGGCGACCGGGTCGGTATCTGGGCACCGAACTGTGCCGAATGGACGATTCTGCAGTACGCCACGGCGAAGGTCGGTGCGATCCTGGTCACCGTCAACCCCGCGTACCGCACGCACGAGTTGGAGTACGTCTTGCGACATTCGAGCATGCGGATGCTGGTGTCGGCGACCGAGTTCAAGACCTCTGATTACCGAACGATGGTCACAGAGGTGCGGCCCGAGGCCCCCGACCTGACCGACGTGGTGTTCCTCGATACCGACGACTGGCAGCGACTCCAGCAGCGCGCGGACGAAGTGTCGCACGACGAGCTCCGATCGCGGATGGGCGCCCTAGCTGAGAGCGATCCGATCAATATCCAATACACCTCGGGCACAACGGGATCCCCGAAGGGGGCTGTGCTGTCGCACCGCAGCATCTTGAACAACGGATACTTCGTCACCGAGCTGATAAATCTGAGAGAAAGCGACCGGCTGTGTATACCGGTGCCGTTCTATCACTGCTTCGGCATGGTGATGGGCAATCTGGGATGCACCACCCACGGTGCCACCATGGTGATCCCGTCTCCCGGCTTCGACCCCGCGGCGACGTTGGCGGCGATCGAGGCCGAACGGTGCACCGGTGTGTACGGCGTTCCGACCATGTTCGTCGCGATGCTGGCCCACCCTGACGTGGCCGACCGAGATCTGTCGTCTCTACGAACCGGAATCATGGCGGGGTCGACCTGCCCGATGGAACTCATGAAGCGCTGCATCAACGAGCTGAACATGTCGGAGGTGGCGATCGCCTACGGCATGACCGAGACGTCGCCTGTGTCGTGTCAGACCCGGATCGACGACGACCTCGACCGGCGCACCGCCACCGTTGGACGAGTCCATCCGCACGTCGAGATCAAGATCGTCGACACCGACACCGGCGAGATGGTCGAGCGCGGCGTACCCGGGGAGTTCTGCACCCGCGGCTACTCGGTGATGACCGGCTACTGGGACGACGTGGTCAAGACCCGCGAGGCCGTCGACGCGGACGGCTGGATGCACACCGGCGATCTCGCCGTGATGCGCGACGACGGGTACTGCCAGATCGTCGGGCGCATGAAGGACATGGTGATCCGTGGAGGCGAGAACGTCTATCCCCGGGAGATCGAGGAGTTCTTGCATTCCCACCCGGATATCGAGGATGCCCAGGTGGTCGGCGTGCCCGACGACAAGTACGGCGAGGAGATCTGCGCCTGGATCAGGATGCGTTCGGGCTGTGCTCCGCTGGACGCCGCGGCGGTGCGCGCGTATGCGACGGACAGGCTCGCGCACTACAAGATTCCCCGTTACGTCCACATCGTCGATGAGTTTCCGATGACGGTGACGGGAAAGGTGCGCAAGGTGGATATGCGGGCCGAGAGCATCCGGTTACTGGGGCTCTAGCACCGTCTCGCGCACATGCCGGAGTCCCTTGCGTTGCCCGCCACCGCATTACTAGGATATCCAACTATCCAGTAGTGAGGGGCACGTTCATGACCACCCAGGTTCCGCATTTCATCGACGGCAAGCGCACGAACGGACAGTCGAACCGCACCGCCGACGTCTTCAATCCCAGCACGGGGGAGGTGCAGGCGCAGGTCGCGATGGCATCGGCCGCCGACGTCGACGCGGCGGTCGCCGGTGCGGCCGAGGCCCAGAAGGCGTGGGCGGCGTGGAATCCGCAGCGCCGCGCCCGCGTGCTGATGAAGTTCATCGCTCTTGTCAACGAGAACGCCGACGAGTTGGCCACCCTGCTTTCCCTCGAGCACGGCAAGACCCACGCCGACTCTCTTGGCGACATCCAGCGCGGCCTCGAGGTGATCGAGTTCTCGGTCGGTATCCCCCACCTGCTCAAGGGCGAGCACACCGAGGGCGCGGGCACGGGCATCGACGTCTACTCGCTGCGCCAGCCGCTCGGCGTGGTCGCGGGCATCACGCCGTTCAACTTCCCGGCGATGATCCCGCTGTGGAAGGCCGGCCCCGCGCTGGCGTGCGGCAACGCATTCATCCTCAAGCCCTCCGAACGCGATCCCTCGGTGCCGGTCCGGCTGGCGGAGTTGTTCCTCGAGGCCGGTCTGCCCCCCGGCGTCTTCCAGGTCGTGCAGGGCGACAAGGAAGCCGTCGACGCGATCCTCGAACACCCGGCGATCCAGGCGGTCGGCTTCGTCGGCAGCTCGGACATCGCGCAGTACATCTATTCGGGCGCGACCGCAAACGGCAAGCGCGCGCAGTGCTTCGGCGGCGCGAAGAACCACATGATCGTGATGCCCGATGCCGACCTCGACCAGGCCGTCGACGCGCTGATCGGCGCCGGCTACGGCAGTGCGGGCGAGCGCTGCATGGCGATCAGCGTCGCGGTACCTGTCGGGGATGAGACCGCAGATCGCTTGCGTGCCAGGCTCGTCGAGCGAATCAACAATCTGCGGGTGGGCCACAGCCTGGACCCGAAGGCCGATTACGGGCCGCTGGTGACCGAGGCGGCGCTTCAGCGGGTACGCGGCTACATCGACGCCGGCGTCGAGGCGGGCGCCGAGATCGTCGTCGACGGCCGCGAACGCGCCAGCGACGAAATGCAATTCGGTGACGACAGCCTGGAGAACGGCTGGTTCATCGGCCCCACCCTGTTCGACCACGTCACCACCGACATGTCGATCTACACCGATGAGATCTTCGGGCCGGTGCTGTGCATCGTGCGCGCGAAGGACTACGAAGAGGCGCTGGCGCTGCCCTCCGAGCACGAATACGGCAACGGCGTCGCGATCTTCACCCGCGACGGCGACGCGGCCCGCGACTTCGTGTCACGCGTGCAGGTCGGCATGGTCGGCGTCAACGTGCCGATCCCGGTTCCGGTGGCCTACCACACCTTCGGCGGCTGGAAGCGGTCCGGTTTCGGGGACCTCAACCAGCACGGTCCGCATTCGATCCTGTTCTACACCAAGACCAAGACCGTCACGCAGCGGTGGCCGTCGGGCATCAAGGACGGCGCGGAGTTCGTCCTGCCGACCATGAAGTAGCGCACGAGAACACCGGCAGCATGGACTACTTCGGGCTCGACGACGACGAGCGCGTGATCGCCGAGACGGCGGCCGCGTTCGCCGAGAAGCGGCTCGCGCCGTTCGCGCTGGAGTGGGACAAGACGCACCACTTTCCCACCGACGTGCTACGTGCGGCCGCCGAGCTCGGAATGGCCGCGGTCTATTGCAACGAGGACGTCGGTGGCAGTGGGCTGCGCAGGCTCGACGGCGTGCGGATCTTCGAGCAACTCGCGACGGCCGATCCCACGGTGGCGGCGTTCCTGTCCATCCACAACATGTGCACGTGGATGGTCGACACCTACGGCACCCCTGAACAACGCAAGAGCTGGGTGCCGCGGCTGGCGTCGATGGAGCTGATCGCCAGCTACTGCCTGACCGAACCCGGCGCGGGGTCCGACGCGAGCGCGTTGCGCACCAGGGCCGTTCGGGACGGCGACCACTACGTCCTCGACGGGGTCAAACAGTTCATCTCCGGCGCCGGGTCGTCCGACGTGTACGTGGTGATGGCGCGCACCGGTGGCGAAGGCCCGCGCGGCATCTCGACGTTCCTCGTTGAAAAGGACACGCCCGGCCTCACTTTCGGCGCCGACGAGGAGAAGATGGGCTGGCACGCCCAGCCCACCGCCCAGGTGATCTTCGAAGGGGTCCGTGTGCCCGCCGATGCGATGTTGGGCGGCGCCGACGGCGAGGGCGCCGGCTTCGGGATCGCGATGAACGGGCTCAACGGCGGGCGGATCAACATCGCCGCGTGCTCGCTCGGCGGTGCACAGGCCGCATACGACAAGGCCATCGCCTATGTGCGAGACCGCGAAGCGTTCGGCGGCCCACTCCTCGACGAGCCCACCATCCGGTTCACCCTGGCCGAGATGGCTACTGCGCTGGAGACATCGCGAAACCTGTTGTGGCGAGCCGCGACTGCGCTGGACGACAACCACCCGGACAAGGTGGAGCTGTGCGCGATGGCCAAGCTCTACGTCACCGATGCCTGCTATGCGGTCGCCGACCAGGCACTGCAGTTGCACGGGGGCTACGGCTACCTCAACGAGTACGGGTTGGAGAAGATCGTCCGGGACCTACGGGTACACCGGATCCTGGAGGGCACCAACGAAATCATGCGCGTGGTCATCGGGCGGTCGCAGGCCGCCAAGGTGCGGGCGTCCGCTTAGGAGAGGTCATCAATGACGACGATCGCGTTCTTGGGCCTGGGCAACATGGGTGGTCCGATGGCGGCGAACCTGGTCGCCGCCGGCCAGACCGTTCACGGCTTCGACCCCCAGCCCGCGCTGAAATCGGCCGCCGCCGAGCGGGGTGTGTCGGTATTCGACAGCGGCGCCGAGGCGGTCGGCGACGCCGAGGTCGTGATCACCTCGCTGCCCAACGGCGACATCGTCAAAGCCTGCTACGCCGAAGTGCTTCCCGCGGCCAAGGGCAACGCGCTGTTCATCGACACCTCGACCATCTCCGTCGACGACGCGCGCACCATCCACCAACAGGCCCTCGAGCGCGGATTCGCGCAACTCGACGCCCCGGTGTCGGGCGGGGTGAAGGGCGCCACCGCGGGCACGCTGGCGTTCATGGTCGGCGGTGAGGACGCCGCGGTGGAACGCGCCCGGCCTGTGCTCGAACCGCTGGCAGGCAAGATCATTCACTGCGGCGCCTCCGGTACCGGCCAGGCCGCAAAGCTGTGCAACAACATGGTGCTCGCGGTGCAGCAGATCGCGATCGGCGAGGCATTCGTCCTCGCCGAGAAGCTGGGCCTGTCGGCACAGTCGCTATTCGACGTGATCACCGGGGCCACCGGCAACTGCTGGGCTGTGCACACCAATTGCCCTGTCCCGGGCCCGGTTCCGACGTCACCGGCCAACAACGACTTCAAACCCGGTTTCGCGACAGCGTTGATGAACAAGGACCTCGGCCTGGCCATGACCGCGGTCGAGTCGACGGGTTCGAACGCGCCACTGGGCAGCCACGCCGCCGAGATCTACCGGACGTTCGCCGCCGACCATGCCGACAAGGACTTCAGCGCGGTGATCGAACTGCTGCGGGGCAACTGACCCGACGTCACCCAGCGTCGGCGTCGAGCCAGGCGCGCTCGCCGTACTTGTCGAGGTGAGCCACCTGTCCGACCGGCTTACGCGTCGTCGGCCCGTAGCGCCCACGCGGCCAGCCCAGGGGCACGACGCAGACCGGTGTCACGGTCAACGGCAGGCCCAGGGTCCGCCGGGCCGATGTCACGCTCCACAGCGGCAGGGTGATCAGCGACGCACCCAGCCCCATCGCCCGGGCAGCGAGCAGCAGGTTCTGCACGCTGGGATAGATCGACCCGAAGAACGACGACTCGCCCACGAAGGGCGAGGGCAGGTACGGCAACCGCGCACCGCCGCGCAGGCAGGGCACGACGAGCACCGGAATCTCACTGAAATGGTCGACCTGCCACTGCACGGCGCGCAGAATCTTCTGCATCGATTCGTCGCCGGCGGTGAGACGCCGGCCGATCCCGCCGTACAGCGACCAGGCTTGGCGATAACGCTTGCCGAGCTGATCCTTGACGGCCTGGTCCTTCACCACGATGAACTCCCAGTTCTGCCCGTTCGACCCGGTGGGGGCCCGCAGCGCCAGCTCGATGCATTTCAGGACGACGGCATCGTCGACCGGGTCGGGAAGGACGCGGCGCACGGTACGCTGGGTCATCATCGCGTCGATCAGCGGCATGTCGAGCCGGGCGAACGCGTCTTCGGTGCTGGGAATCTCGGCCATGGGTCGAAACTACCGCCGGCCGGCGCGGGCCGGGCCAGCCGCTACTACGCGGCCGTCGGCTTACGGCTACGCGACCAGCCGGCGTGCAGGCGCTGGCAATCGGCGAGGCGCAGCGGGTCAGCGCCGCCGTAGTCGGGGCGCACGGCCACCGCGGCCGGGATGTCGGGGGTGCCCTCCCCCGTGATCACCAGCGTCGGCATCCCGGCGGAGTTGGCCGCGCGCAGCCCCGAGGCCGATCCGGTGACGGCGAACGCGTCGTCGGCCGACAGGCCGAGTTCCCACAGCGCGTGCCGGTGTGCCTCCGGATCGGGCATCGGCTTGACGATGTCCTCGGCGGCGACCACGACCTCGACGAGGCCCTCGCCGACGAGTTGGCGCACCAGCGGCTCGGCCCAGCCGCGTTGACCGTTCACCACGACGGCCACCTGCACGCCGGCACCGACGGCATCCATCACGAAGTCCACCAGCCCGGCGCGCGGAGACAGGTCGCGCTCGAGGATCAACTCGTCGAACAGCATGGTCTTGGTGGTGTAGATCTCGTCTGCCAGCAGTTTGGTGAGCACGTCGGCCTCGGTGGCCACGCACCGCTTGCGAAGCTCGGCGGCGACCCTCTGGCGCTCGTCGGTGAGCGCGAGCAACTGCCGATACCGCGGTACCGACCACTGGAAATCCAGGCCGTGCGTGGTGAAGGCCGCGTTGTAGGCGACCCGGTGACCATCACATTCGATGTCGGTCAGTGCGTCGAGGTCGAACACCAGACCTCGTACTGCACAGCCGGAACCCGGCCCGGGACCCGCAGGGGCACCCTCCCACCAGAACCGGCCCGCGCGCCACGTCGTCTCCTGCGTTTTCGGCATATGTAGAGGGTGGCCCTCATCACAGCCTCGGGCCTCCCCCAATCGGGGGATCGTCGGTGCCGACTCGGCCCGCCGGGCCGCGCCGACATGCGTTACCTGGGAAATGGCACCTCTAAGGTGGGTGCATGCCGAGCAGCCCACCGGTGCGTCTTGTGCTGGTCGACGACCACGAGATGGTCATCGAGGGCCTCAAGGCCATGCTGGCGGCGTTCGCCGACCGGGTCCAGGTCGTCGGGCAGGCCGTCGGCGCCGAGCGCGCGGTCGCGGTCATCGACGATCTCGATCCCGACATCGTGCTGTGTGATGTGCGGATGCAGGGCGCGAGCGGCCTGGACCTGTGCGCCGAACTGCGCCAGCGCAACGCCTCCCGCAAGATCGTGATGCTGTCGGTCTACGACGACGAGCAGTACCTGTTCCAGGCCCTACGCGTCGGGGCTTCCGGATATCTGCTCAAGAGCATCAGCAGCGACGAACTGGTGCGCCAGCTGGAGTTCGTCCATCGTGGCGAGACCGCGATCGACCCCGGCATGGCGGCCAGGGCCGTCGACACCGCGGCGCGGCTTCAGCGCGACGAGTTCTGGCCGGGTGCGCGCCAGGGGTTGACCCAGCGCGAGAGTGAGATCCTCTCGCTCGTCGTCAACGGGCTGTCGAATCGGGCGATCGCGGCCAAGCTGGTGATCGGCGACGAGACGGTCAAAACCCACCTCAGCTCGATCTACCGCAAGCTCGGTGTCAGCGACCGCACCGGCGCCGTCGCGACGGCCCTGCGTGAGGGAATCTTCAAGTGACCACGGAATCGGGTCCGTCGGACGCGGTACGGGAGCTGAGCCAGTACGCGCTGGCCGCCGACCGCGAACTGGCACTGCTGCGCGAACTGATCCAGGCCGCGTCCAAGGGCCCGGGTGTCGAACCCCTGGCCGCCGCGGCCGCGCGGATGATCACCGCGGCCACCGCCAGCGACGTGTGCTTTGTCCACGTCCTCGACGACAGCGACCGGTCGCTGACGCTGGCGGGCGCCACACCACCCTTCGACGCCGCGATCGGTAAGATCAGACTTCCTCTGGGACAAGGCATCTCGGGCTGGGTCGCCAGCCACCGCGAGCCGGTGGTGATCACCCAGGACAAGGAATCCGATCCGCGCTACATGCCGTTCCAGTCGCTGCGGGGCAGCGATTTCACATCGATGGTGTCGGTGCCGATGGAGACCGATCCCGGAGGCCTGGTCGGCGTGCTCAACGTGCACACCGTCGAGCGCCGCGAGTTCACCGAGCGCGACGTCGAGCTGCTGGTGGTGATCGGGCGGCTGATCGCAGGGGCCATGCACCAGGCCCGGCTGCACCGGCAGCTGGTGGCGCGCGAGCGGGCGCACGAGAACTTCGTCGAGCAGGTGATCGAGGCCCAGGAACTCGAACGGCGAAGGCTGGCAGGCGATATCCACGACGGTATCTCGCAGCGGCTGGTGACGTTGTCCTACCGACTGGACGCCGCGACCCGATCCGACGACCCCGCGATCGTCGCCGAACAGCTCGGCAAGGCACGCGAGTTGGTCGACCTGACACTGCAGGAGGCCCGCGCGGCGATCAGCGGGCTGCGCCCGCCGGTCCTCGACGACCTCGGGCTGGCCGGCGGATTGGCCAGCCTCGCCAGGTCGATACCGCAGATCGGCATCGAGGTGGATCTGGTCGAGCGCCGCCTGCCCGACCACATCGAGCTCGCGCTGTACCGCATCGCCCAGGAGTGCCTGCAGAACGTCGTCAAACACGCCAAGGCCACCTCGGCCCGGCTGATGTTCGCCGTCGACCCCGGCGACAGCGGCGACGTTGCGCGACTCGAAATCATCGACGACGGAGTCGGTTTCGACACCTTCGAGCATCCGTTGGGCGGTGACGACATGGGCGGCTACGGCCTGCTGTCGATGGCCGAGCGCGCCGAGATCGTCGGCGGCCGACTCAACATCCGGTCGCGCCCGGGAGCGGGGACCGCGGTGACGGCGACCATCCCGTTGCCGTCGGTACCGGACTAGTGCCGATCACTTCAGGGTGCAATCCGTCGCCAGATGTTCCTCGATCGCGGCGATCACGTCTTCGGACACTTCGCGAAGCGCCGCCAGGCGTTTCGGGCCGAGCACGTCGATGAACAACTCCCGCACCCGCGCGGCATTGGCGGGTGCCGACGCCTTGATCGCGTCACGCCCGGTCTCGGTCAGCACGATGTCCGGATAGCGGGCCCCTGAGTCTTCGCGGCGGATCATTCCGCGCTTCTCCATCCGCCGCAGGTGGTGCGACAACCGGGTCTTCTCCCAGTGGGTGGCCCTGCCCAGTTCATAGGCGCGCATCCGGCCCTTCGGTGCCTCCGACAGGTTGACCAGGATCTCGAAATCGGAGTCCGACAGCCCGAATTCCCGCTGCAGGTGGGCTACCAGGTGACGTTCCAGCCCGTGCCGCATCGCCACGAACGCGCGCCACGCGTCCAGTTCTTCCCGCGACAGCCGCCCTTTTCCAGCCATGTCACCGATCCTAGCGCATTGGGTTGACATATCAACCCGACGCGCTACCGTGGGTTGGGTTGACGTATCAACCCAAAAGGAGATGACCATGTCGCAGCAAGTGATCGCCGTTGTGGGGGCCACCGGTAAGCAGGGCGGCGGGCTCGCACGAGCCATCCTCACCGATCCGGACCGGCAGTTCCGGGTGCGCGCGATAACGCGCAACCCGCAGTCGGCGCAGGCCAGGCGCCTGGCCGACGCCGGCGCGGAAGTGGTCGAGGCCGACCTCTACGACTCCGCCAGCCTGGAGCGCGCGTTCGACGGCGCCTCAGCGGCGTTCGTCGTCACGAATTACTGGGCGGACCGAACGGCGCAGGAGGAGGCCGCACGCAGCCGGGCCGAATCCGAACTACACCAGGCCCAAACGGCAGCGCGCGCGGCCAAGTCGGCGGGTGTGGCACACGTCGTCTGGTCGACGCTCGAGGACACCCGGGACCACTTCGGTGACGACGACCGGGTGCCGACCGTCGAGGGACGGTACAAGGTGCCGCACTTCGACGCCAAGGCAGAAGCGGACGGCTTCTTCACCGATTCCGCTGTGCCGACGACGTTTCTGCGCACCGCCGGATTCTACGAGGGGTTTCTCGCCGACCTGCAACCGGTGCGCGTCGACAGCGGCGAACTCGTGCTGACCCTGCCGATGGCGGACCGGCCGATGGCAGCGATCGCCGTGGAGGACATCGGCCGCACCGCGCTGGGCATCTTCAAGCGTGGTACCGAATTCATCGGCAAGACGGTGAGCATCGCCGGCGACCACTTGACCGGCGACCAGTTCGCCGCGGAACTCTCGACCCTGCACGGAGAACCGGTGCTCTATCGGCCGCAGGCCTGGGACGAGTTGCGCGCGCTGGGCTTCCCCGGCGCCGTCGAGATAGCCAACATGTTCCAGTACTACGCCGAAGACTGCGAACGGTTCATCGCGGTGCGCGATCTGGAGTTCGTGCGGACGCTCAATCCCGATCTGCAGTCATTCCGCGAATGGGTGGCGCGGCAGAAAGCGGCATGATCCACGCCCCGACCGGACCTAGAAGTCTCCGGAGTTGCGCCGCAGCGTCTGGATCGAGTCCGCCAGCGCCCGTGACTCGGCGGCCGACATCCCGATGTCGGCGAAGACCTCGTTGTTCAGCGTGACCGTGGCGTCCTCGACGGTCGAGCGGCCGAGGTCGGTGATCCGCACCAGCGTGGTACGCCCGTCGGTCGGATGGGGAATCCGCTCGACCAGACCATCGCCCTCCAGCCGCCGGATCGCGTGCGTGACGCTGGTGACGTGCACCTGCAGCCGGTCGGAGGCCTTGGTGATCGGCAGCGCCCCGTCGCGGCTGAACGCCAGCAGCCTGAGCAACTCGAACCGCGAGAAGCTCAGGTCGTAGGGCCGAAGGGCGCTTTCGACGCGGGCCAGCAGGATCTGGTGGGCCCGCATCACCGACGTCACCGCGACCATGCCGTCGGCTACCTCGCCCCACCCGCAGCGCTCCCAGTTGGCCCGCGCGAGCGCGATCGGGTCGCGGTCGTCCTGCCGCGGCGGTTGGGAGGCCACGCCTCTTCATACCGCATCGGCCGACGCGGTCAGCAGATTTCAGCTCATGGCCTGGGCCACCGCCGCCACCACGGCGCTGGTGGATCTGCGGTCTCCCACGGTGATGCGCACGCCGCCGTCGGCGTAGTGGCGGACACGGACCCCGCTCGCCGAGAAGAACTGCCCCCAGCCCGTCCCGCAGTCGGGCACGTAGACGAAGTTGGCGTGGCTCTCGGTGCTGTAGACACCCATCGACCGCAACCGCATGCCCAGGTACAGACGCTCGCTGGTGATCATCCGGATGCGTTGATGCAGTTCGGCTTCCGCATCGAACGATGCCGCCACCGCGACGAGCGCGGTGATCGCGACGCCGAACGGCAGTTGCATGCTCCACAGTCGGCGAGCCAGCCGGGGCGCGCAGAAGCCGTATCCGATGCGGAGCCCGGCCAACCCGTAGGCCTTCGAAAACGTCCGCAACACCACCACATTGGGATATCGCGCCACCAATCCGATGGCATCGATCCGGCACTCCGGCGCCAGAAACTCCGCGTAGGCCTCGTCGAGCAGGACCACGGTCTCCGGCGACAGGTGGCGAATGAACCGCTCGAGGTCGGCCGCATGCTCGATGGTGCCGGTCGGGTTGTGCGGACGGCACACCACCACGACCCTCGCATCCGCCGCGGCCGACGCCATCGCATCGAGATCATGGTGACCGTGCGCGTCCAATGGAACCGGAACGGATTCCAGCCGCGCCATCTGCGCGAAGATCGGATATCCATCGAACGTGGGCGAGGCCATGACGATTCGGTCGCCGGGATCTGTCATCGCATGCAGCACCTGCATGATCACACCGGTTGCACCGGCCCCCACCACGACCTGCTCGTCACCCAGACCCGTGTGTGCGGCGATCAGCGAGCGCAGCCGCTCGGGAAGATACTCCGGATACCGGTTGGCCACCTCGATCGAGGCGCTCAGCGCCGAACGCACGGACGGCAGCGGCGGAAAGGGATTCTCGTTGAGCGACAGCGCCATCGGGTTCAGCGCGGTGGGTAACGCACCGACCGCCTCGGTTCCGCTGCGCCTCGGTTCGGTCATCAGCCGCGACCGCCCCACCGCACCGCGGCCGCCCCGGCGAAATCACCGGCATGGGCGAACGCCGCCATCAACACAACGCCACCCGGTTCGAGCCTGCCCCGCTCGATCGCACGATCCAGGTTGACCGGAATACCCGCGGCGAACAGGTTGCCACACGCGTCGAAGGTGTCGACGTGACGCTCGGGCGGGAGTTCGAGCGCTTCGCGCCAGTTGCGCAGGAAGACCCGGTTCGGCTGGTTGGTGACCAGCAGGTCCAGATCGGGGGGTTTGATCCCGATGCGGTCGCACACCGCGTAGGACACCTCGGGAACCTGCCGATTGCCCCGCGCCAGCACCTTGGTGATCTTGCTCTCGGTGAAGCCGATGTAGCCCTCCCCCGGACCTGGCTGCCACCACTTGCGCGGCGGGTCCGAAGCGATCGTCATATCACCGGCGAATTCACCATAGGTACGACACTCCACGTCGAGGATGGGTGATTGCTCGGACACCGCCACCAATCCGACGGCGGCTCCGTCGCCCGGCACCGAAGCCTGCGCCTTGCGCCGCACCCCCGGTTGGTCGAAGACCTGTCCGGCGGCGTTCTGCGCGACGGCGACCAGCGCCGTGCGGCCCGCGCCCGACGACAGCAGTTGCCGCGCCACCTGCAGACCCAATACGAACGCCGCACAGCCGCCGTTGTGCAGATCGAGCACCCAGGTCGGTTTCATGCCGAGTCGGTGCGCCATGGCGCCGCCGCCACCGTAGAACGGCACGTCGGGCATCTGGGTGTGGGTGATCAGTACATCGGCACCGGCGACGGCGTCCTGGCCGTGACGCTCGATCAGGCCGGCGGCCGCGCGCTCGACCATGTCGACGGCCGTCTCGTCGGGCGCGACGTGGTGACGGAATCTGGGCGCGCGAAACATCATGTTGTCCCGCAGATCGTCGGATTCGGCGAACTGCGCATAGTATTCGGCGCCGATCGGCTCACCCGGCAGGTATGTCGAGACGTCGAGAAGGCTGACGGTCATACCGAACTCACCTCATCCAATCGGGCGTCACGGCAAGGCCGTTGCGGTGCCGGTACTCGGCGATCGCCTTGAGATTGCGCAACTCGAGCAGATGGCCGGGACCGAACATGTCCCAGAAATCGCCGACCCATACCGGTCGCTCGGGCGGGGCCGACTCCGGATACGGATTGCGGTCGTAGAACGGGTGATGACAGTTGGTCCACAGCACCACCGAACCGGGCTTGTCGAACACGACCTGCGCATCGACGACCCGCATCAGGTAGATCATCCACAAGTGCCTGCCCTGATCCCACGCACAGTGGTAATCCACTGTCATGGCCGCCTTGTTGGCGACCGTGCGCGTGAAGATCTGCGTCTGCGAACCCAGCCGGTCATAGGCCACCCACAGTCCTGGTTCCTCGGTGGGGGTGAAACCGCGCAAGCTGTACGTCCACTCCTCCAGGCAGCGCGTGTCCGACAGGTATTCGAACAATTCGTCTGGCGGACAGTCGATGTAGTCGTTGACGGTGCAGTACTCGCCGTAGACGTAGTCGTGCGGATAGACCGACCGCATCATCTCCATGATGACCGGTGTGGCCTTCTCACGAGGTGATGTCTCGATGCGAATGAGGCCGTCCAGCGGCTCGACAGTGCCGCGGTGGGCGGTGATGTCGTCAAGGGCGGGTAGCGACATGGGTCCGGATCTCCTCTACGGCAGGCGGTTTGATGGTGGTGCGGTCGAGGAACGCCGCGAACGGGGGGATCTCGTCGGCGGAACATTCGACACCGATGACGGCGGGGCCGTCGGTCTCGAGCGCGGCGGTGAGCGCGGCGGGCAGCTTCCCGATGTCCTCGATGTCGGTCGTGGGCAGTCCCGGGAACATCGCGGCCAGCCCGGCGCCCAGCCGGCTGGGCCCGAACCGGTTGTAGCTGTAGCGATCGCCGTAGAACATCTGCTCGCGAGTCAGGCACATCGCATGCGCGTGGTTGTCAAACAGGAGGAAAGTCACCGGCAGCCCGTACTCTCGCGCGGTGTGAATCTCCATGCCGTGCATGAGGAAACTGCCATCGCCTGCTATCACCAATGTCCGTCTGCCCCGGCCGAAGGCCATTCCGATTCCGGCACCGAAGCTGTAACCCATGCCTCCCATGCCGAGGGCGACGATGAATCGGCCGTCGCGCCGCACCGGCAGGTGATGAATCGCCGCCGCCCCGATGTTGCCCGCGTCGACCACGATGTCCACTCCGTCGGGCAGCGCCGCGTCGAGCGCGGCCATCGCGTCGCGATACCGGACTCCGGGCCCGTGATGGGGCGGCGGCTGTAACTCGTCACGCGTCACCGCGTCGGGAACCCGCAGGTGGGCAGGCCGGCCCGCACCCGACAGCGCATCGGTGAGCACTCGCAGCGAGGCCCGCAGATCGTCGGTGTGCGCGTGTGTGCACGCGAGATACGGTGGGGCGGAACCGATCGAGAACACGGGGACCGCAGCCAGGGAATCCTGGAGGCCGGCCCGCGCCGTGACCGTCATCCTGGTGCCCACCAGCAGGCACATGCCACTGTCCGCGAGGGCCGAGGCGATGGTCGGATGACCCATGACTCCCGTCACGCCCAGCGCTGACGACGATCCCATCCCCGGTGTGCCTGCCACGTCCTTCGCGTCGGGCACGGTGGCCACCCGGGCGCGCAGCAGCGCCCGCAGTGCCTCGAGTTCGACGCGTGCATCGTCGCGGGCAACCTGTTCTCCCGCGATGATCGTCACGGGACCCGCGACCCGCCGTAGCGCGCGCACGATCGCGTGCGGGGTAGGCGGTTGCACAACGGTGCGCTCGCCGACCACCACACCGCCGTTGGCGGGCAGCTCAGCTTGTTGGATGTCCTTGGGCAGCAACAGCACCGACGGCCCCCGCCGGGCCCGCGCGGCCTCGATCGCGGCGGGAAGTGCGGTCACGATGTCCGCGGGCGTCAGTACCCGCCGGCAGTGCACCGACACCGCCGAGAACAGTGCGTGCGCGTCCAGTGCCCCGTTGCGGCCGCTGGTGTCCTGGAACGCACCCCGCCCGTCGAGCGCGCTCGGCGACTGCCCGATCAGCGCCAGCACCGGCACCCGGCTGGCGAGGGCCTCCCCCAGCGCGGGAACGGTGTTCAGCGCGCCGCCGCCCGATGTCGCCGCCACCACGCCGATGCCGCAGCCGCTGCGGCTGTATCCGTCGGCCATGGTGGCCGCGGAGAACTCGTGTTTGGCGAGCACGGCGTCGATGTCGGAGCGGAAGTACGCCGCGTCGTAGAGGTCTTCGATGTTGGCGCCGTCGACACCGAAGACGAAGCGCACGCCGATCGCAGCGAGGTACTCGACGATGTGGTCGACGACCCGATGGCCCATTGCTCACCTGCTTTCGGAATTCACGAGTGACACGGTGCGCGGGCGTGTGAGGTTCATCGACTCAGCACATTCACAGCGAACGCTCGAGGAGCACTTCGCCGGAGTCGGGTGAAACCAGTTGCACGGCAGCGATTTCGTTCATCTGCATCGGCGTGGTGGCGCTCGGCAGTGCGGTGGCGCCCGACACCCCCAGCCACGTCGCCACCTGGTTGCGGCTGCCGTCATGACCCACGACGACCATCCCCAGGTTCTGCGGCGGCGCATCGCGTCGGCCCCAGTCGCCGTAGGTGCACGCCATGTCGATTCGGGTGCCCCAGCCGTATCCCGTCATCGAGATGGTCGCGTTGATCGGCGTCTCGGAAACCTTCGTCATCTCCAGTTGCTGTCCCGTCGCCTGAGGCGGTGCGCCGGTCTGCAACCCGAACGTCTCCGGTCGGACCGCGACCACGATGCCGATCGCCAACAGCGCGGCGGCCAGACCGATCGCGGCCGAGGCCATCCACCGCGACCGCCTGCGTCGTGCACGCACCGTGTCCAACAGCCCGCCCAGCAGCTCCGGCGGAGGGTCGGCCTGCGCCGGCGCGAGGCCCTCGAACTCGGCGGCTTCCACCCCGCTCAGCAGCACGGGAATGTCGCGCAGTTCGGCGACAGCGGCCGTGCAGCGCCCACACGTTGCAAGATGTGCCTCGTACTCGCGACGCTCCTGTTCCGGTAGCGAACCAAGGACGTAGGCGGCGTCCCACGTCGCGTACCGGTGGTCGTCCACGTGGCCGAGGACTGGTTCGAATGCCGTCACCGCGTCACCCCCATCTCCTCCAACCTGAGCTTGAGCGCACGTACCCCGTAGTGCAGCCGTGACTTCACGGTGCCTTCGGCGATGTGGAGATCGGCGGCGATCTGCGCCGTGGTCCAGCCCTGGTAGTACGCGCGACGGATGACCGCGCGGTGCTCCTCGGAGAGCTCACCGATGGCTTCGCTGAGCATCATTCGGTTCAACGCAGCCTCCACCTCGTCGGGCCCGGCCCGGTCCGCGGTCGTCTCCATGTCGGCGGTGCCGGATTCGCTGCGAAAGCGTGCACTGCGCGTCTCGTCGATGATGAGGTTGCGGGCGACGGTGAACAGCCATGCCCGCGCTGACCTCGAGGCGTCGGCCGTCACCTCGGGGTGTCGCCACGCCCGCAATAGCGTCTCTTGCACCACATCCTCCGCCCGGGCCGTATCGCCGGTCAGCCGGACCGCATAGCGCCAGATTGCTGCGGCATGCTCCGCATAGAGCACCCGCATGACGGTCGCTTCCGGATCGTCCAATATCAACCTCCGCTGTAGACACGAGGTTGGCGGTCATCCGGTTCAGTATCGGCGCTGCGCCCTCACAGCGGGACGGAGTTGCGCCGGGCGCCGGCTTGGCTGTCGGCGAACCGCTCATGCAGGGTGCGCAGCACCGCCGCGCACGCCGCACGCTCGGCCGGGTCGATGTGGTCCAGCACCCGGGCGAGTTCGCGGCGACGGCGAGCGGTGACCTGTCGTACCAGTCGGCGCCCCTGGGCGGTCAGTTCCAGGGTGACGACGCTGCGGTTGGACGGGTCCGAACCGCGCACCAGGTGACCCGACGCATGTAGCCGGTCGGCCAACCGCGTCACCGTGGACCCGACCACGCCGAGCGCCTTGGCGCATTCCGTCGACGTCGACCGGCCCTGCTGCTGCAACACGGCCAGCAACCGGAACTGCGGCAGCGAGACGTCGACCTCGTCGACACTGCGCAGCGCCAGACCCACCAGGTCCCGGGCCGCGGCCTCGAACGCCGTCAGCTCTTCTTTCGGCGTCTTGGTCACATCGGTATTCCGCGCGCGTGCATGCCGAAAGTATCGCACGCAGCCGGTCCCACTCAGCGCAGCCGAGCACCAGGTATTGCGTTTTGCAAGCCTTGCATAATGCAAGTGTTTGGGGCACACTGGAATTTTGACTGGTTCAAGTATTCGGAGGGCGGCATGTCCGTGACTCGCTGGCACGAGGAGCTGCGGGCCGCGGGGCTGCGTGTCACCAAGCCCCGTCTCGCGGTGCTCGCCGAGGTACAGAAGCGTCCGCACGCCGACGTCGAAGAGATCGCCGCCGGAGCACGCCGGCGCATCGGATCCCTGTCGACACAAGCGGTTTACGACGTGCTCTACGCCCTCACCGGCGCGGGCCTGTTACGCCGCGTCGAGCCGGCCGGCTCACGCGCCCGCTTCGAACTGCAGACCGGCGACAACCATCACCACGTGGTCTGTCGATCCTGCGGCGCCATCGACGACATCGACTGCGCCACCGGGCGAGCCCCGTGCCTACATGCCGACGGCGCCACCGGCTACGTGATCGACGAGGCCGAAGTGACTTTCTGGGGCCTGTGCCCCGACTGCAGAGGCAGCACACAACCCACCTGAATGGAGATTCCCATGACCGCTTCGAAATTCGGCTCCACGACCGGCACCGGCGCACCGGCCCCCAGTGACCGCAACACGCTCAGCGTCGGCTCCAACGGACCACTCGTCCTGCACGACGTGCATTTCCTGGAGCAGATGGCCCATTTCAACCGTGAACGGGTGCCCGAACGCAGCCCGCACGCCAAGGGGTCGGGCGCCTTCGGCGTTTTCACGGCCACCGAGGACGTCTCGCAGTTCACGAAGGCCGCGCTGTTCCAGAAGGGCGCGAAAACCGATCTGCTGATCCGGTTTTCGACCGTGGCCGGCGAGCAGGGCAGCCCGGACACGTGGCGCGACGTGCGCGGCTACTCGCTGAAGTTCTACACGACCGAAGGCAACTACGACCTGGTCGGCAACAACACACCGATCTTCTTCGTGCGCGACCCGATGAAGTTCCCCCACTTCATCCGTAGCCAGAAGCGGCTGCCGGACTCCGGTCTGCGGTCGTCGCAGATGCAGTGGGATTTCTGGAGTTTGAACCCCGAGTCCGCCCACCAGGTGACCTACCTGATGGGTGAGCGCGGCCTGCCGCGGACCTGGCGCCACATGAACGGCTACGGCTCGCACACCTACATGTGGGTCAACGCCGCCGGCGAGAAGTTCTGGGTGAAGTACCACTTCCACACTGACCAGGGTCTGGAGTTCCTCACCAACGCCGAGGCCGCCGCCCTGGCCGGTGAGGACAGCGACTTTCACCGCCGGGACCTCTTCGATGCGATCAACCGCGGCGAGCACCCGAGCTGGCGGCTCTCGGTGCAGGTGATGCCCTACGCCGAGGCGGCCGACTACCGGTTCAACCCGTTCGACCTGACCAAGGTGTGGCCGCACGCGGACTACCCGCTCATCCCGGTCGGCACCTATACGCTCAACCGCAACCCGGAGAACTTCTTCGCCCAGATCGAACAGGCGGCGTTCTCCCCGGGCAACACCGTGCCGGGTATCGGGCTGTCGCCGGACAAGATGCTGCTCGGTCGCGCGTTCGCCTACAGCGACGCACAGCGCAACCGCATCGGCACCAACTTCCACCAGCTGCCGGTGAACCAACCGCGCGCCGGCGTTCCGATGAACTCCTACATGTTCGACGGCCAGATGGCCTACCACCATTCGGGCGCCGCACCGGTGTACGCGCCCAACAGCGGCGGCCGGCCGTGGTCGGACACCACCGGTCCGGCCGAGGACGGCTGGGAGGCAGACGCCGAACTGGTCCGCTCGGCGTACTCATTGCACGCCGAGGACGACGACTTCGGCCAGGCCGGCACGATGGTGCGCAAGGTGTGGAACGACGCGCAACGCACCGCGGCGGTCGAAACCATCGCGGGCAGCCTCGAAGGAGTCACCGGCGAGGTGCTCGACCGGTCGCTGGACTACTGGCGCAAGGTCGACGACGACCTCGGGGCCCGCATCGAGAAGGCCGTGCGGGCCGAGGCCGTGAGCCAGCCGGTCCAGGGCATGGGTGAGGGCTGATACTCGGCGGGCGGCTTACTGAGTGAGGATGCGTGGCCCGTCCTCGGTGACGGCCACGGTGTGCTCCCAGTGGGCCGCCCGTGAGCCGTCGGCGGTGACGACGGTCCACTCGTCTTCGAGAACCACCGTCTTGGTGGTGCCCAACGTCAGCATCGGCTCGATGGCCAACACCGAGCCGACCGCCAGATGGGGTCCGCGGCCGGGAGCGCCCTCGTTGGGCAGGAACGGGTCCATGTGCATCTGCCGCCCGATGCCGTGACCGCCGTAGCCGTCGACGATGCCGAACTTGCGGCCGTACCGCTTCTCGGCGGCGCGCGTCGCGGTCTCGATGGCGTGAGAGACATCGGTGAGCCGGTTACCGGGCACCATCGCCGAAGCGCCGGCCTCCATGGCCTCCTTGGTGGCCTGCGACAACGCCTCGTCGACGGGGATCAGTGTCCCGACACCGAACGTGATCGCCGAGTCGCCGTGCCAGCCGTCGACGATCGCCCCGCAGTCGATGGACACCAGGTCCCCGGGCGCCAGGATCTCTTCTGCAGACGGAATGCCGTGCACGACACGGTCATTGACCGAAGCGCAGATGCTCGCCGGGTAGCCGTGATAGCCGAGGAAGGACGGCATGCCTCCGCCGTCGCGAATCACCGATTCGGCGACCTCGTCGAGCGCCGCTGTGGACACTCCGGGCGCGGCGGCCTGACGGACCGCGGCGAGGGCAGACGCCACCAGGGCTCCCGCGACGGCCATCGCGTCGAGTTCACCGGGGGTGCGCTGCGGGACGACCTTGCGTCCACGCAGGCCCATCAGGCCCATATCCGCTACTTACCGAGGGCCTGCAGAGCGCGCGCGAAGACCTCGTCGAGGGCGCCGACCGCGTCGACCTGCTGCAGGTTGTTGCTGCTGTAGTACTCGAGCAGCGGGTAGGTCTCGTCGCGATAGACCTGCATCCGGTTGCGGATCACGTCTTCGGTGTCGTCTTCGCGGCCCCGGGACTTGAGCCGCTTGAACAGCTCGTCCTCGGAGACCTTGAACTCCAGCACCGCGTCGAGCTTGGTGTCGTGGCGCTTGAGCATGTCGTCGAGCGCCTTGGCCTGCTCCACGGAGCGGGGGTAGCCGTCGAGAATGAACCCGTCGGCCGCATCCGGCTGTTCGATGCGGTCCTCGACCAGCTTGTTCGTCAGCTCGGAGGGCACCAGGTCGCCGGCGTCGAGATACTTCTTGGCTTCCAGCCCCAACGGCGTGCCGTCGCCGATGTTCTTGCGGAAGAGATCGCCAGTCGAGATCTGCGGAATGCCGAGCTTCTCGGAGAGTTTCTGGGCCTGTGTGCCCTTGCCGGCGCCGGGCGGTCCGAGCAGAACGACTCTCACTTCAGGAACCCTTCGTAATTGCGCTGCATCAGCTGGCTCTCGATCTGTTTGACGGTATCCAAGCCAACCCCGACGAGGATCAGTACGCCCACACCACCGAACGGCAGGTTCTGCACGGGCCCGCTGCTTCCGACGGAGAGGAACAGGTTCGGCAGCACAGCGATCAGACCCAGGTAGATCGACCCTGGAAGGGTGATCCGGCTCAGCACGTAACGCAGGTAGTCCGCGGTCGGCTTACCCGGCCGGATGCCGGGAATGAAGCCGCCGAACTTCTTCATCTCGTCGGCCCGCTCATCGGGATTGAACGTGATGGAGACGTAGAAGTAGGTGAAGAACACGATCAATGCGAAGTAGACCCCGATGTAGGCCAGGCTGCTGGGATCTGTGAGGTAGTTCGCGACGAACGTGTTCCACCAGTTGGTGCTGTTCGGGTTGGAACTGCCGCTCTGGATGAGCTGCGTGATGAGCTGCGGGATGTAGATCAGCGACGAGGCGAAGATCACCGGGATGACGCCGGCCTGGTTCACCTTCAGCGGCAGGTACGTCGACGTGCCGCCGTACATCTTGCGGCCGACCATTCGCTTGGCGTACTGGACCGGGATCCGGCGCTGGCCCTGCTCGACGAACACCACGCCGACGATGATCGCCAGCGCACCGGCGCAGACCAGTGCGAACACCAGGCCGCCGCGGCTCTCGAGGATGGTCTGACCCTCACCGGGAATCGCCGAGGCGATGCTCGCGAAGATGATCAGCGACATGCCGTTGCCGATGCCACGCTCGGTGACCAGCTCACCCATCCACATCACCAGCGCCGCGCCGGCGGTCATCACGAGCACCATCACGACGAGGGTGAAGATGTTCAGCCCCTCGCTCTGGCCCTGGATGATGTCCAGCGAGCAGCCTTGGAGCAGGCCGCCGTTCGCCGCCAACGCCACGATGCTGGTGCTCTGCAGGATGGCCAGCGCGATCGCCAGATAGCGCGTGTACTGCGTCATCTTGGCCTGGCCGGACTGTCCTTCTTTGCGCAGCTGCTCGAACCGCGGGATCACCACGGTCAGCAGCTGCACGATGATGCTCGCGGTGATGTAGGGCATCACACCGACGGCGAACACCGACAACTGCAGCAGGGCGCCGCCGGAGAACAGGTTGATCAGCGAGTAGATCTGTCCGGACTCACCCCCGGTGACCTCTGCGATGCACTCCTGCACGTTCGGGTAGTTCACTCCCGGAGACGGGATGGCGGCGCCGACCCGGTAAAGGATCACGATGCCCAGGGTGAACAGGATCTTTCGCCTCAGGTCGACCGTCCTGAGTGAAGAGATGAAAGCCGAAAGCACTCTTCCTCCTGCGCAGCCGGCCTGTTGATCGCGGCGTGCGGATGGGGCTGGATTCGACCAGCGTCTTGGTTAAGTCGTGTGCGGACCCCCGTCAAGCGCGCAGCCTGCAGAGTTACCCGTCAAACAGTCTACGAGAGTAACAGTTGGGGCCCCGTTGGCCCGCATCCCGCTGATCGTCCCCGCCTCACAGCGACCTCTCAGGCCGGGAACATACCGTGGAACCGATCTCGTTATATCCACTAATCAATAGCGTCAGGAGTTGAAATGGCACGGACCGGCCCGCGATATGAGGGAGACACCTGGGATCTCGCGTCGAGCGTCGGCGCGACCGCGACGATGGTCGCGGCGGCGCGGGCGATCGCCAGCACGGGTGACGGCGCGCTGATCTCCGATCCGTACGCCGAGCCGTTGGTGCGCGCCGTGGGCGTGGACTTCTTCACTCGACTAGCCGGCGGCGAGCTCACGCTCGAGGAGCTCGACGGCGACACCTCGGATGGGGCCACGGTCGGAATGGCCCGGATGACCGACAACATGGCGGTGCGGACGAAGTTCTTCGATGAGTTCTTCGAAGCCGCGGGTGTCGCGGGCGTCCGGCAGGCGGTGATCCTGGCGTCGGGGCTCGATGCGCGCGCATACCGGTTGGCCTGGCCGGCCGGCACGACGGTCTTCGAGATCGACCAGCCCGACGTCATCGCGTTCAAGAGCCAGGCAATGGCCGATCTCGGCGCCGAACCGACCGCACAGCGCAGGGCGGTGGCGATCGACCTTCGCTTCGACTGGCCGGCGGCGTTGCGGGCCGCCGGTTTCGACCCGGCCCTGCCGACCGCATGGAGCGCCGAGGGCCTGCTCGGCTATCTGCCGCCCGAAGCACAGGACAAGCTGCTCGACACCATCACCGAATTGAGCGCTCCCGGTAGCTGGGTGGCCGTCGAGAGCGGCCCCGCCAGTAGCGACCCGGACGATCGCGAGAAGGTGCTGGCCCGGATGCAGGAATCGGCCCAGCGGTGGCGCGAACACGGCTTCGAACTCGACTTCTCCGAACTCGTCTACATCGGTGACCGCAACGAGGCCGGTGCCTATGTCGAGAATCGGGGCTGGCGGCTGACTCGCCGAACCGTCGGCGATCTGCTGGCCGAGAACGGTCTGCCGCCGCTGCCCGAGGACGACGAGGCCGGCAGGTTCGGTGAGATGCAGTACATCAGCGGCATACTCGAGAAATGAGCCGAACGGATTCGGACAGCTGGGATCCGGCATCGAGCGTGGGTACCACGGCCACGATGGTCGCGGCCGCCCGCGCGATCGCCAGCCGCGAGGAGGACCCGCTCTTCGACGATCCGTACGCCGCACCGTTGGTGCGCGCGGTCGGCATCGACTTCTTCACGAGCCTGGTCGACGGCGGCATCGAAGGTGACGACATCGACGGCGCCGGGGCCGACTTCATGGCGCGGATGATCGCGGTGCGCACGCGGTTCTTCGATGATTTCTTCCTGACCTGCACCGGAGGCGGGATCCGGCAGGCGGTGATCCTGGCATCGGGATTGGACTCGCGGTCCTACCGGCTGCCGTGGCCCGATGGCACCGTCGTCTACGAGCTCGACCAGCCGCAGGTGATCGAGTTCAAGACCGCGACGATGTCCTCGCTGGGGGCGGCCCCTTCGGCCCAGCTGCGCACCATCGGTGTCGATCTGCGCGAGGACTGGCCGAAAGCGCTGCGCGACAACGGTTTCGATCCGACGCAACCGACCGCGTGGAGTGCGGAAGGACTGCTCGTCTACTTGCCGCCCGAAGCGCAGGACAAGCTGTTCGACGACATCGGCGCGCAGAGCGCACCGGGCAGCAGACTCGCCACCGAATACCACCCCGACGCCGCGGCGACAATCGGGGAACGCAGTAAGGCGATCAGCAAGCAGTGGGGCGAGAACGGCGTCCACCTCGACATCTCGCACCTGTTCTACGAGGGCGAGCGCCGCCACGTCGTGGAGTATCTGGCCGAACACGGGTGGGCGGTATCCACCAAGAGCCGCCCCGAGGCGTTCGCCGAGTACGGCCGAGTATTTCCCGACACCGAACTTCTTGCCCCGATGCGTGATTCGCTCGCGATCATCGCAACCCGCAACTGAGGAGCGCCAATGGCCCGCACCGACAACGACACCTGGGATCTTGCATCGAGCGTCGGCTCGACCGCGACGATGGTCGCAGCGCAGCGCGTCCTGAGCCACCGCGAGGGTCTGATCGACGACCCCTACGCCGAACCCCTGGTGCGCGCGGTCGGCCTCGACTTCTTCGTCCGGGCGCTCGACGGCGAGATATCACTGGACGCCATCGACCCCCGTTTCAACACCCGCCGCGCCGCCGAGGGAATGGCGGTGCGCACGCGCCATTTCGACCGGCTGTTCACCGACGCCGCGGCGGCAGGTGTCCGCCAGGCGGTGATCCTGGCCGCCGGACTCGACGCCCGCGCCTACCGTCTGGGGTGGCCGACGGGCACCACCGTTTTCGAACTCGACCAGCCCGAGGTGATCGCCTTCAAGAGTGACACCCTGGCGGCTTTGGGTGCCGAACCGAGCGCGGACCGGCACGTGGTGGCCATCGATTTGCGCGACGACTGGCCGAAGGCGCTGCGCGACAACGGTTTCGATCCGAGTCAACCGACCGCGTGGATCGCCGAGGGGCTGCTGATCTACCTGCCGCCCGAGGCTCAGGACCTGCTGTTCGACCGGATCGATGACCTGAGTGCGCCCGGTAGCCGGGTGGCCACCGAGCACATCCCCGACGTCAGCATGTTCTCCGACGTGCGGTCCCGGGAGATCGCCGAGAAGCTTCAGGCGTACGGACAAAACATCGAGATGGGCGAGCTCATCTACCACGGTGAGCGCAACGACGTGGTCGACTATCTGACCGACCGGGGATGGGACGTCACGACGCAGAAGATGCCGGATGCGTACGCCGCCAACGGTTTCACGTTCGACGAGGACAGCACGATCGGCTTGTTCAGCGATATGAGCTACCTGTCGGCGATCAAGCGCTGACCCGTTCGCTCAGAATCGGTAATCGCCGAACAACAGCGCGCTAACGCCACTGAGCGAGCGCTCCGTCTGGTCGGCCAACTGCACCATGGAGCGCCCGAGCAGTCCGACGACGGCGTCCGGTAGCGAGGCCGCCGGCTGCGAGGACGCCTTGGGCCGCAGCCGGTCCAGCAGCGACGAACCGGGATACGAGACGATGCGGACCTCGGCGTCGGTGTCCATCCCCGCGAGCACCTTGGCCCTCGTGATCGCGGCGCGTAGGCCGCCGAGGTGATCGACCAACCCGCGCTCGTGCGCGTCCGCGCCGGTCCACACCCGGCCGCGCGCAACGGCGTCGACGGCCTCGACGCTCATCCTGCGGCCCACGGCGACCCGCTCGATGAAATCGGTGTAGAGCAGGTCCGCCTCGGCTTCCACCTGTGCGCGCTGCTCGTCGGTGAACGGCTCGTTGAGCGACCACGCGTCGGCGTTGCGGTTGGTACGCACTGTTCCGGAGCCGACACCGATTCGGTCCTTGAGGTTGCGGGCCACCATCTTTCCCGCCATCACACCAATCGATCCGGTGATGGTGCCGGGGTTGGCAACGATCTCATCGGCGGCCATCGCGACGTAGTAGCCGCCCGATGCCGCGACCGCACCCATCGATGCGACCACCGGTTTGCCCTTGTCGCGGGCCCGATTGACCTCTCGCCAAACCGTTTCCGAGCCGGTGACCGTACCACCCGGGCTCTCGATGCGCAGCACGATCGCCGAAACGTCGTCGTCGGCGGCGGCTTCGCGAAGCGCCGCGGCGATCGTGTCGCCGCCCGCGCTCGAACTGCCCAGCGGCAGCGGCTGCGTGCCGCCGCGACCACTCACGATCGGCCCGTGCAGGGTCACCACGGCGATCGTCGCCTTCTTGCGTCCCGGGATGGACGGCATCGACAGAGCCGGGCGGTCCGCGGTCGCACGCGCATAACGCGACAGGAACAGCCGCGGTGGCGCGTTGTCGGCGTCCGGGTCCGCCCCCGGCTTGAAGCCCGGCGCGCCGACCAGTTCGGCCATGCGCGCATAGGCCTCGTCGCGGAAGCCGACATGGTCGATCAGCCTTGCGGCGAGGGCATCGTCGCGGAGCAATGGCGCCTTGTCGGCGAGGGCGTCGATCTCCGCAGGATCGAGGTGACGCGACTGCGCGACCGCCTCGAGCACCTGGGCGTGCAGGCTGTGGATCAACCGTTCGTCGGCCTCCCGATGAGCCTCGGTATAGCCGTCTTCGGTGAATCGGTTTGCCGCAGACTTGTATTCACCGCGCGCGATGTATTGCGCTTCGATCCCGATCTTGTCGAGGGCGCCGCGCAGGAACAGTGCGTTCGTCGCGAACCCCACCAAAGCCACGGTGCCCGCGGGCTGCATCCACACCTCGCGGAACGCCGATGCCAGGTAGTACGACAGCGTGCCGGGATAGGTCTCGGCCCACGCCAGTGACGGCTTGACTTCGCTGAACGCCGCGACGGCCGAACGCAGTTCCTGTACCGGGCCCGGCGACGTGGCAGGCAGCTGCACCCGGGCGACCAGCCCGGCGACCCGGTCGTCCTCAGCCGCCCGGTGGATCGCTGCGACGGCCTCCCTCAGCAACAGCGGGCGGCCCGTCCCAGAGATCAATGCGAGCGGGTCGAACCCACCGGTCTCATTCGGCACCGACGTCAGATCGAGTTCGAGCACGCACCCGTTCGGGACACCGTTGTGGCGGGCGGTGTCGATGCGCCGGGCCAGCGCGCGCACGTCGTCGAGACCGGGAAGTCCGGACATGCCGGGCAGGAAAGCGGACATGGTTCGAGCGTACCCACGCCGGTGAGAACCGTGAGTTCGCGGCCTTCGGCGCCCAACAACCGTTTCGTCACGTCGATGGGCGGTGAGCCAGCAACTCCCCGAACAACGAAGGGCTGCATGGGCTCTCATTGTGAGCCGGGGTGGTGCTGCGTCGACTCCAAAGATGTCCGGTCAGCGGCCCATGAAGCGGCCGTGCTGCGGGCAGTAGACGGCGACCGCCGCACGCATCAGCCCCGCGGCCTGCCCGCGATCCATCCCGCTGCCGGCAAGGCGGTTGACCACCCCGCGTACGACAGGAACCGGGTTGGCGCTGCCCTCGAGCCCCGCGGTGAGCATGTCGCAGATACCCCGTCCCAACGCCGGCAGGTCCGTTTCGCCCAGCGGAATCTGCAAAGCCTCGACCTGATCGGCGAACTTCGCATCGTTGTCCTGGGCATGGGCGGTCGCCGTGGCGCCGAACAAAGCGATACCGGCGGCCCCAACGACGGCGGTGAGCCGGCGGAGGTAGGTCATATCTGCTCCTGATGTGTCACGCCTACGCACCATATCGGCGGACGGCGCGTGGCGTTACCACCGCCCAACACAGAAGCCCCCACCTTCACGGCAGGGGCTTCCGGTCGCTTGGGGTTTACAGCTCGGTCGCCGAGCCGCCCGCGGAGGTGATCTTTTCGCGAGCACTGCCGCTGAACTTGTGCGCGGTGACGTTCACCTTCACGGTGAGCTTACCGTCGCCGAGCACCTTCACCAGCGCGTTCTTGCGCACCGCACCCGCGGCCACCAGCTCGTCCACACCGACGTCGCCGCCCTTGGGGAAAAGCTTGTTGATGTCGCCGACATTGACGACCTCGTACTCGGTGCGGAACCGGTTGCGGAAACCCTTGAGTTTCGGCAGCCGCATGTGGATCGGCATCTGGCCGCCCTCGAACGTCGCAGGGACGTTCTTACGGGCCTTCGTGCCCTTGGTGCCGCGACCCGCGGTCTTACCCTTCGAACCCTCACCGCGACCCACGCGGGTCTTGGCGGTCTTCGAACCGGGTGCGGGTTTCAGGTCATGCAGTTTGATAACGCTCATCTGACTTCCTCCACCTCTACGAGGTGATGCACGGTCTTGATCAACCCGCGCGTTTGCGCGTTGTCCTCACGGACGACCGACTGGCGAATCTTGCGCAGCCCCAACGACCGCAGGCTCTCCCGCTGCTTCCAGCGCGCACCGATGGTGCTGCGCACCTGGGTGATCCTCAGCTCTGCCATGATTTACGACCCTTCACGCGCAGCCGACGCGGCAAGCGCCTCGGCCTCCCGGCGCGCCCGCAGCATGCCCGCAGGCGCCACGTCTTCGATGGGCAGCCCGCGTCGGGCCGCGACCTCTTCGGGGCGCTGCAGCAGCTTGAGCGCGGCGACGGTGGCGTGCACCACGTTGATCGCGTTGTCGCTGCCCAGCGACTTGGCCAGGATGTCGTGCACGCCGGCGCATTCCAGCACCGCGCGAGCCGCACCGCCGGCGATCACACCCGTACCGGGGCTGGCCGGACGCAACATCACCACACCGGCGGCGGCTTCGCCCTGCACCGGGTGGGTGATGGTGCCGCCGATCAGCGGAACCCGGAAGAAATTCTTGCGTGCCTCTTCGACGCCCTTGGCGATGGCGGCGGGAACTTCCTTGGCCTTGCCGTATCCGACGCCGACCATGCCCTTGCCGTCACCGACGATCACCAGCGCGGTGAAGCTGAACCGGCGGCCGCCCTTGACCACCTTGGAGACACGGTTGATCGAGACGACCCGCTCGAGGTAGTTGCTCTTGTCGCCGCCGTCGCGGCCACGACCGCCACGATCGTCGCGGCGGCCACGTCCGTCGCGGTCGCCCCGCGACCCGCGGCCGTCCTGGGGGCCGCCGGCTGTTGCCTGTTCGGCCATCATGCAGTCCTTCCCATTGTGTTGAAGTCAGTCATCAGAATTTCAACCCGCCTTCGCGCGCCGCATCGGCCAGCGCCGCGATCCGTCCACCGTAGGTGTAGCCACCGCGGTCGAACACGACCTTGTCGATCCCTGCGGCCTTCGCGCGCTCGGCGATCAGTTGACCGACCCGCACGCTGTGGGCTTTCTTGTCACCGTCGACCGCCCGCACGTCGGCCTCGATGGAGGATGCCGCTGCCAGCGTCGTCCCTTCCAGGTCGTTCACCAGCTGCACATGGATGTGCCGCGAGGAACGGTTGACCACCAACCGCGGCACCTCTGCCGTGCCCGAGATCTTCTTACGCAACCGAGCGTGCCGACGCAGTCGCGCCGCCCGCCGGGTCTGCGAGATGTTCTGGCCCACGGGCTTGCGCGTCGGCGCTGCCGAATTTGTTGTCGAAGCCATTTACTTACCTGTCTTTCCGACCTTGCGGCGGATCTGCTCGCCCTCGTAGCGGATGCCCTTGCCCTTGTAGGGATCGCTCTTACGCAGGCGGCGGATGTTCGCCGCAACCTGGCCGACCTTCTGCTTGTCGATGCCGGAGATCGAGAACTTCGTCGGTGTCTCCACCGCGAACGTCACCCCTTCGGGGGCGGTGATCGTCACCGGGTGGCTGTAGCCCAACGCGAACTCGAGGTTGGAACCCTTGAGCTGCACGCGGTAGCCGACACCGAAGATCTCCATCTTGGTGGTGTAACCCTCGGTGACGCCGGTGATCAGGTTCGCCACCAGGGTGCGTGACAGACCGTGCAGCGAACGGCTGCGCCGCTCGTCGTCGGGGCGCGTCACCACGATGGCGCCGTCGTCGTCACGGGCGATTCGGATCGGGTCGGCCACCGCCAATTCCAGAGAGCCCTTGGGCCCCTTGACCGACACGTTCTGCCCGTCGATCGACACATCGACCCCGCTGGGGACCGGGACCGGCTGCTTTCCAATACGCGACATTTGAGCTCTACTCCTTCTCGCCTACCACACGTACGCGAGGACTTCGCCGCCCACGCCCTCTTGGGCTGCCTGGCGGTCGGTCCGCAGGCCCGACGACGTGGAGATGATCGCCACGCCGAGGCCGCCGAGAACCCGCGGCAGGTTGGTGGATTTCGCGTACACCCGCAGACCGGGCTTGGACACGCGGCGCAGACCGGCGATGCTTCGCTCCCGGCTTGGGCCGTACTTCAGTTGCACGACAAGCGACTTGCCGACCCGCGCGTCCTCGGTGCGGTAGTCGGCGATGTAGCCCTCTTTCTTCAAGATCTCGGCGATGTTGGCCTTGAGCTTGGAATGAGGCAGTGTCACCTCGTCGTGGTACGCCGAATTGGCGTTGCGCAGACGGGTCAAGAAGTCTGCGATCGGGTCCGTCATAGTCATCGAGCGCTGCTCCTCTTCGTCGCTGCGCTCCGCATCGTCGTCATCGCGGTCATGACAGCGGGTTCACCTTTCTCGCGGTGGTTCCCGGTATCCGGGCCTGCCGCAACCTGTTTGGTTGGACTGGTCGGGGCTGGATTACCAGCTGCTCTTCTGCACACCGGGCAGTTCGCCCGCATGTGCCATCTCGCGCAGGCAGATCCGGCACAAACCGAACTTGCGGAAGACGGCGTGCGGCCGCCCGCACCGCTGGCAGCGGGTGTAGGCGCGCACCTTGAACTTCGGCTTCTTGTTGGCCTTGTTGACCAGTGCCTTCTTTGCCATTACTCAGTTCTCCTTGAACGGAAAGCCCAGCGCCCGCAGCAGCGCTCGTCCTTCGTCGTCGTTCGTCGCCGAGGTGACGACGGTGATGTCCATGCCACGGGGGCGGTCGATGGAGTCGACATCGATCTCGTGGAACACCGACTGCTCGGTGAGTCCGAAGGTGTAGTTGCCGGTGCCGTCGAACTGCTTGGGCGACAGGCCGCGGAAGTCGCGGATACGCGGCAGCGCGATCGAGATCAACCGGTCGAGGAACTCCCACATCCGGTCACCGCGCAGCGTGACGCGAGCGCCGATCGGCATGCCTTCGCGAAGCTTGAACTGCGCGATGGACTTACGCGCCCGGCGGATCTCCGGCTTCTGGCCGGTGATCAGTGCGAGATCGTTGACCGCGCCGTTGATCAGCTTCGCGTCACGAGCGGCGTCGCCGACGCCCATGTTGACGACGACCTTGACCACGCCGGGGATCTGCATGACGTTCGCGTAGCCGAACTCCTTGGACAGCGCGTCGCGGATCTCTTCGCGGTAGCGCTGCTTGAGGCGCGGGAGGGTCTTTGCGGTGTTTTCGACGGTGGTCATGTCAGTTGATGTCCTTGCCGTTGGTCTTGGCGATGCGGACCTTCTTGCCGGTCTCCTCGTCAACCCGGTAGGTGATGCGGGTGGGCTTGCCGTCGGAGTCGACGACCATCACGTTCGAGACGTCGATCGGCGCCTCCTGGGTGACGATGCCGCCGGACTGTGCGCCGCGCTCGTTGCTCGACACCGCCGTGTGCTTCTTGATCCGGTTGACGCCCTCGACGAGCACCTTGTTGCGGGCGGGGTAGGCGACCAGCACCTTGCCCTTGGCGCCCTTGTCCTTGCCGGAGATGACCAGCACGGTGTCGCCCTTGTGGACCTTCATCTACAACACCTCCGGAGCAAGCGAGACGATCTTCATGAAGCGCTTCTCGCGCAGTTCACGGCCGACGGGGCCGAAGATGCGGGTACCACGCGGGTCGTTGTCGGGCTTGATGATGACGGCAGCGTTCTCGTCGAATTTGATGTAGCTGCCGTCGGCGCGACGGCGCTCCTTGACGGTCCGCACGATGACGGCCTTCACGATCTCGCCACGCTTGACGTTGCCGCCGGGAATGGCTTCCTTGACGGTCGCCACGATGACATCGCCGATGCCGGCATAGCGCCGCGACGAGCCGCCGAGCACGCGGATGCACAGGATCTCCCTGGCGCCCGTGTTGTCGGCGACCTTGAGCCGCGATTCCTGCTGAATCACTCGATCTCCTCGACCTGGTTTTTGTATGCACGCCAGATACCGACCTGGACGTGCGCGGTCTTGCTGTCACCGAAGGGCACGCGGGGTTTTCTCGAAGAGAACCGAGGTCTGCCCAAGGCAACCGCCTGATTCTATGGGAGGACCTGCAGGAAGCCAAATCGCCGCTGATCACGCACCCCCTGCACCGCGAGCGGGCGTGTCTGTCGACGACACACCGCGGATCCTCGACACTTCATGCACGCTCGCTGGGCTCCGAGCGACCGCAAAGCCCACGAACCTCGCGCGCAGGCGAGCGATCAGGGAATGACGATGCCGAACTCGCCCAGCAGCGGCGAGGCCAGCGGGTCGAAGCCCGGCGTCTGAGCAGGAGCTTGGACGTGCACCGCCACCAGGTAGTCGCCGGTGCTCGTCGGGATGTGGGCGATCCTGTCGCCGAACTCCACCGCGGATCCCGGGGCGTCCGCCCACGATCCGAGCAGCTTCTGACCGCTGTAGCCGCACAGTTCGGCCGGAAGCACGCTCAGCGTGCTGATGTCGGACGCCGCCACGGCGTCGTCGGCATAGCGTTCGAACGCTTCGGCCGGCGGTAGCGCCGTCTTGGCGATGGTGACCGTCGCCCACATTTGATCCGGTCCGGTCAGCCGCAGCCCGACATCGCCCTGCCCGGCCGTCGTTGACCAGCCCGCCGGTAGCGCCACCGTGATCGTGGGCGCCGCCGGATCGGGCACCGCGGCCGACACCTGCTCGGAAGGCGGGCCCGACAAGGTGCAACCGCCGCCGGGCGCCGACGGTGGCGGGGTCGGCACGATGCCGGGCAGGGCGGTATCGACATCCGGGTCCGAGGGCATGGTCGACGACGGCGTCGTGGTGGCGGTGATCGTCGTGTCGGAGACCGCGGCCTCTTCTGCGATGGGGACGCCTTCGCTGTTGTCGACGCACGCGGTCAGCAGGCACGTCAGCGCGATCGCCTGTCCCACCGCGTACTTCATGATCCCGTCCCGCCTCGGCCCCTTGGTGGCTTTCGTCCTTTTACTCAGTCTTTCGCGAATGCCCGCGCGAACTCCCTTTCCAGGTCCAGATACGGCTTGCCCGAGACGTCGATGTTCACCGCAACGATGGTGCCACCGGTGAACGCGAACGGCGGCTTGTACGAACGCGAAACCGGCGAGCCGGCGTTCCTGCCGATACTCAGACTCGCACCGGCGAGCCCGAACGTTCCCGGGTGGACCCGCATTCCACTGAATGTCGCGACCTGCTGATCGTCGATGTACAAAGCGGCGTCTCCGATAGGGGTATGGCTGCCTTCGGCAGTCCCGGTCCGCACATACGCGACCCCGAACGAGTGCCGCCCCGACGGAACCGCCTCCGATGACGACATCCGCTGTTCCTCTTCGCCCAGGAAGTTGTATACGTAGTGCAGCCGCCCGTCCTGGACGAACATCGCGTGGCCGCCGTGCGCGCCACCGTGCTTGAAGATCACGCCTTGAGCCCCTGACGTGTCGATCACCATCTCGGCCATGGCGGCGAAGGATCGTCCTTGTATCTCGACCGCCGCTCCCATGCCGACGTCGGCTGTGCCCGGGTAGTAGCGGTACGACTCACGCCGGCCCGCCAGACTCGGCCGCCACCGGGAGATCGTGTCGAAGATGTTCAGGTCGCCAAGCGGCAACCCGTTGTACTTATCGGCCTCGGCGAACCACAGTTTCTTGAGTTCTTCGAGTTTGTCGGGGTTTTCGACAGCCAGATCGTGGCACTGGCTGCGGTCGGCTTCGATGTGGAACAACTCCCAGCGGTCGCTGTCGAAATGTGACCAACCAGCCGGGGACGCGGCGTGCACGGTGTTGGCGAACCAGCCGTCATGCCAGATCCCCCGGGTTCCGAGCATCGTGTAGAACTGCGTGTGCTTGTCGGTTGTCGCCGGCGAATCCCTCAGCACAGCTTCGAAACTCACGCCGTCCAGCGGCTTCTGCGGCACTCCCCTGACCGTCTCGGGCGGGTTGATCCCGAGGAGCTGATAGATCGTCGGTGTGACGTCGCAGACGTTGATGTAGCTGTCTCGCACCTCGCCGTGTGCGCCAATCCCCTTGGGCCAGGAGATGATTGCGGGATCCGCGATCCCTCCTTCGTGCGATGCGTACCGCTTGAAGAGTTTGTACGGGGCGTTGAACGCCATCGCCCAGCCGGTCGGATAGTGGTTGTAGGTCTCCGGCCCACCGAGGTTGTCGAGAAGACGCAGTCCGTCCTCGACGGTGTCGATGTATCCGTTGAAGAACTTGACCTCGTTCACCGAACCGTTCGGGCCCCCTTCACCGCTCGCGCCGTTGTCGGAGATGACGACGATGATCGTGTTGTCGAGCTGGCCCGACTCCTCCAGATAGTCGAGGATGCGACCGATCTGCGCGTCGGTGTAGGACAGAAATCCGGCGAACACTTCGGCCATGCGCGAGAACAGGCGCTTCTCGTCGTCCCCGAGCTCATTCCACGGTCGCACCGTGTCCTGCGTCGGCCACGGTTCACCGTTGGGCCCCTTGACATCTGCATACGGATTCATCGGCGACAGCTCGGTGTCGGGGGGAACGATACCGAGCTTCTTCTGGTTCTCCAGGACGATCTCGCGGTACCGCTCGTAGCCCATGTCGAATTTGCCGGCGTAACGGTCGGCCCATTCGGCGAAGATGTGATGTGGGGCGTGCCCGGCTCCTGGGCAGACGTAGGAGAACCACGGCTTGTCTGGCGCGATGACCTTCGCATCGCGGATGAACTCGATAGTCTTGTCCGCCAGGTCCTTTGACAGGTGGTATCCCTCTTCGGGCGCCGCAGGCGGCGCGACGGGGTGGTTGTCGTAGATCAATTCCGGATACCACTGGTCGGTTTCGCCACCCATGAAGCCGTAGAACCGCTCGAAACCGCGCGACAGAGGCCAATGCCGTTTGGTAGAAGCCAGATTGGACTCCTCGAGCGGCGTCAGATGCCACTTGCCGACGCAGTAGGTGTTGTATCCGCGTTCGGCCAGCACCTCGGACAACAGCGCAGTGTCGAACGGGATCCGCCCGTTGCAGCCCGGGAAGCCCTCGGTGAACTCCTCGATGGTCGCCATGCCGACCGTCGTCGGGTTGCGGCCGGTCAACAGCGAGGCCCTGGTCGGCGAGCAGAGCGCGGTGGTGTGGAACTGCGACAGCCGAACGCCGCGTTCGGCTATTCGGCTCATCGTGGGCATCTCGACGAGGCCGCCGAAGCAGTCCCATGTGGCGATACCGATGTCGTCCCAGACGAGGTAGAGCACATTGGGGGCGCCTTCGGGGGCGGTCGGTGCGGCGTACGGCCCCCAGTCCGGTTCGGAGTCTCGGATGTCGAGTTCGATCTTGCCGTTGAATTCGGTTGCCATACCCCGCCTGTCCGGTGTCGCGTCGCAGTTTGGCCCGGAGATTACACCCGGGGTATCTCGATTGGCTGACGATTCGACGACGACGCCGTCACCGCTCGCCTGGTCAGGCGCCACTGAACGATTCCGAGAGGAACCGTCCACCCCAGCCATCCACCCACTCCCGCGGCGAACCACTGGAGGTGCTCGTCGCTGCCGCGAAAAAGCCTGTCCTGCAAGGGGTGAAGGGACAGATAGATGACGGGCGTCCAGATCCGGTTGGTGATGACCGACAGCGCCAGCACCGCGCTGCGCACCATGTCGCGGCGGTGATCCGAGATGCGCCGCCTCCGGGCCGCGGCGTAGCCCCTCGCGGTGAACCACAGCCACAGAGCACCCAACGTCACGTTGCTGACAGCGAGGAGCGGCCCGAAGGGAGTGACCGCCCCGATCACTATCGCCGATGCGGCGGCCGGAAGCGCACAGACGACGTAGACGCGACCGCAGCGGCGGTGCAACGCGGGGTGGCGGATACGAAGCCGGGGCCAAAGCTGCACCACTGCGGTGACCATGGCCACGCTCGCGAACATCACATGGGACACCAACAACGGGTAGTGCAACGGAAAAGTCGCGGGCACCCGTGTGCCACCGGCGAGATACGGCGGCACCGAGAAGCCCAGGAAAAGCGCAACGACGACCGCGAGTGCGAGCGCAGGCCGCGGAGAAGACCGGCGCGATGCGTATGTCATACGCATATAGCGTACGGCATACGCCCTCGATGTCCAGTGGCTAGGCTGAGGACCGATGAGCGAATCCCTCCCGCGCGCCCTGGAGCTCCTGTGGCAAGAGCCGAGCGAGCTGGCACGGTCGAGTGGGCTCAACCGGGAGCGCATCGTGCGGGCAGCCGTCGAACTGGCCGACGCCGAAGGTCTGCCCGCACTGTCCATGGCCCGACTGGCCGAGCGTCTGGGCTGCGGCACGATGTCGCTGTACCGGCATGTCGCGAACAAGGATGAGCTCGTGATCTTCATGTCGGCCGCCGCCGTCGGCCGTCCGCCAACCGGAGAGTCCACCAATTGGGCTGAGGCACTTACGGATTGGGCAGAGGCGCTGTGGGCGGTCTACCACCGACATCCATGGGTGTTGCAAGCCGTGTCCGCCGGGCCGCCGGCCGATCCGGGCCAGGTGGCGTGGTTGGACGCGGGGCTGGCCGCGCTGGCCGACACCGGGCTCACCGAGCGCGGGAAACTCGCGGCGGTCATGGCGGTTCTGCACTTCGTGCGCGGCGCAGCGGCAGTGGACATCGAGGCGGATCGTTTCGGTTGGTCGGACTATCCGGCGCTTCTCCGGCGGCTGCTCGACCCGGAAAGGTTCCCCGCGCTCGCCACGGCGTTACGAGAGGGCGTCTTCGACCGCACCGACAACGACCCGTACACCGACTTCCGCTCCGGGTTGAGCCAACTGCTCGATGGCATCGCCACCAGGATCGGTTAGCGCACCGGTCGACGACCAAAGGCGCGTTGCGCAACGGATTTCGAACCACACAGTCGCGCGTTGGCGACGCCATCACCTCGGTGAATGTTCGACCCTCACGTGCAGATCAGCCAATTCGTATACCGTTCGCCTCGTGACTCGTTCGTTTCGGCGTTTCGATGAGTGGCTCAACCGCCAGCTCGAAGAGTGCGCGCGCAATGCCGGCACGGACGTGGACACCTATGTCGCGCGTGCTGTCGCAGCACAGATGGTCGCCGACCAGATGCGCACCAAGGTCTCCGCGAAAGAACTGCTTACCCACCTGTCCGAATCAGGGGTGCTCGTCAGCGATTCCATGCCGGATGTGTCGACGATTGTCACCGACCCCGATCGACTGAACTCACTGCGTTCGACCGGCTTGCTCGACTCACCTCCGGACCCGGCCTACGACCGGATCACTCGAGCGGCCGCAGAGGCGCTGGGGACCCCGTTCGCGGCGGTGAGCCTGGTCGATGCCGACCGTACGTTCTACAAGAGCACCGCCGGGATGGGGAAGCTCTCCGTCGAGGAACGAGCGATGCCCTTCGACCAATCCATCTGTCAGTACACCGTGGCCGATGGAGCCGCGCTGGTCATCGAAGATGCGCGAACCGACCCCGTGTTCATGAACCACCCGGTGGTCCGTGGCGGCGCGATGGCCGCCTACCTCGGTATCCCCTTGATCGATCAGGACGGCCTCGCGATCGGCACGCTGTGCGTGTCGGACAGCAAGCCGAGACAGTGGAGTACCGGTCACGTCCAGATTCTGAGCGATTTGGCGCAACTGACCGTGGAGCGGATTTTCGCCAACCCCCCCCACTTCAAACGCTTGAGAGTAGACGTTCAGCAAACCCGGGTTTCACCCGCTCGCAAGCGCGCATTGTCAACGGTTGCCCTAAGTGCGCTTTTTGACATTCAGGTCGGTACAGTGCATCTAGCATAGTTGCCAGTTTTGTCCGAGAGAGTGATAAATGCAGCTTACCGCGGATGCCTCGGAGCACGAGCCTAGTAGCCGTCCGACGGTGCCGCGGTTGCAGGTCGTGCCGGCTCCATCTCCCAATCCGGCACCGCGCTGGGTCGAGGTTCTCCGCGTCGATCCGTGGTATTCGGCGATCACCGTGGCGATCGACGCCGTCCTGGCCGCAGCCGCGGTGGCACTGGCCCAGTGGTGGATTCCCGGCGAGATGGAGCACGAACGCAACATCGCCCTGTTCTCGTGGCTGTTCGTCCCGATGCTGCTGTTGGTGATGGCCACCCGGTCGATGTATCGACAGAAGCTGAATGAGGGGTTCCTGGACCAGTTCGAGCCCGTGGCAACGTCGATCGCGGTGGCCGCCCTGGCGACGTTGACCCTGATGGTGATCCTGGTGCCTCGTCTCCCGGTCGGAGAGGTCCTCACACCCTACGTTCGCCCGAGCGAGCTCGTCCTGAAGATCTGGGTGTTCGCCGCCATTCTCATTCCCGTGGTACGCCTGGCCCGGTCGTTGGTGAACCGCTGGCTGCGAAGGAGGTTCGAAGTCGGCAGGCCGGCCTTGGTCGTCGGCTCCGGCCCGGTCGCCCATCAGCTCATTTCCCGCATGCGTCAGATCCGGGACTACGGCATGTGCCCGGTCGGCTTGTTGGACGACACGCGACCCAAAGACGCGGAGATGTTCGACGTCCCGTACCTGGGCAGTACAAGCGATCTCGAGAGCGCCGCGCGCGCCACGCGAGCCGAGGAGCTCATCATCGCTCCCTCGCCGTTGCCCGACGAACAGCTTGCGCGCACCGCGCAATTGGCCCAGGAACTCGGGCTGCGTGTGCGGGTGGTGCCACGCTTGATGGACTCGGTCGGTAGCGGCACCCGAATCGAGCACATGGGTGGCGTCCCGCTCATGGTGCTGACCCACGTCAATCCGAAAGGCTGGCAATTCGCCGTCAAGCATGGTGGTGACCGCGTCGCCGCGCTGGTCGGACTCGTGCTCATCTCGCCGTTGCTGGCTGTGCTCGCGATGGCGGTGAAGTTCAGCTCACCGGGCCCGATCTTCTTCGCTCAGGAGCGGATCGGACGCGACGGAAAGGTCTTCGGGTGCCTGAAGTTCCGCACCATGCGTCTCCCCGACAAGGCCGGTGCGAGTTTTGAACCCGAGGAGGGCACGGCGCCGGGCGGGGTCGAGGGCGAGGATCGCCGTACCCGGATCGGGCGCATCATGCGCAAGGCATCGCTGGACGAACTGCCTCAACTGATCAACGTGCTGCGCGGTGAGATGAGCCTGGTGGGGCCGCGCCCCGAGCGGCCGGAGTTCGTCGAACTGTTCGAGATGCACGTGCGCCGCTACGGCCAGCGGCACCGGGTGAAGGCAGGCATGACGGGCTGGGCCCAGGTGCACGGATTCCGGGGACAGACGTCGATCGCAGACCGTGCCGAATGGGACAACTACTACATCGACAACTGGTCCCTGCTCTTGGATTTCAAAATCCTGATCCTCACCGTGCTGGCGGTCCTGCGGCCGGCAGAAGACTGAGCACGAAAAACAAGAAACCCCCGACACATTCGTGTTCGGGGGCTTTCCTTGCGGTCCGGCCTATTTGGCCTTCTCGAGAATCTCGACCAGCCGCCAGCGCTTGGTCGCCGACAGCGGACGCGTCTCCATCAGCGACACCCGGTCGCCGATGCCTGCGATGTCGTCCTCGTCGTGTGCCTTGACCTTCTTGGTGGTGCGGATGATCTTGCCGTACAGCGGGTGGCTCTTACGATCTTCCAACTCGACCACGATGGTCTTCTGCATCTTGTCCGACACCACGTAGCCGATGGCCGTCTTGCGGCGGCCACGCTCCTCGTCCTTGCGCGGGGTGTACTTGGGCCCTTTTGCAGTGTTCTCAGCCATTTTTACGAATCCTCACCCACGGGTCCGGAGGCCAGACCCAACTCACGTTCACGCAGCACGGTGTACACGCGCGCGATTTCCTGACGCACCGTGCGAAGCCGGCGGTTGTTCGACAACTGGCCGGTCGCCATCTGGAAGCGCAGGTTGAACAACTCTTCCTTGGACTCGCGCAGCCGTTCCTTCAGTTCGTCGTCGGTCAGCTCGCGCAGCTCGCCCGGCGTCACTCCCACTGCCATCAGAAGTGCTCCTCTCGGGTAACGATGCGTGCCTTGATCGGCAGCTTGTGGATCGCACGGGTCAGCGCCGCCCGGGCGGTCGCCTCATCGGGGTAGCTCAACTCGAACAGCACGCGGCCCGGTTTGACGTTGGCCACCCACCACTCGGGTGAACCCTTACCCGAACCCATGCGGGTTTCGGCCGGTTTCTTGGTCAGCGGGCGGTCCGGGAAGATGTTGATCCACACCTTGCCGCCACGTTTGATGTGCCGGTTGATCGCGATACGCGCGGACTCGATCTGCCGGTTGGTGATGTAGGCGTGCTCGAGCGCCTGGATGCCGTAGTCGCCGAAGCTGACCGTCGTGCCGCCGCTGGCGATGCCGCGTTGCCTCGGGTGGTGTTGCTTACGGTGCTTGACCTTACGGGGAATCAACATGATTCAGCTCTCCGTTTTTTCTGTGGGCGTCTCGACCGCTGCTGCGGCCTGCGAAGCCGCGGCGTTGTCTGCCACGCTGCCGGCCGGAGCCGTGCCGCTCTCGGAACCGCCGGTGGCGGCCCGGCCGGCCTCGGTGCTCGTCGCGGTGGTGCCGGATGCGCCGCTGCGACGGGGCCGGGTGCCCGAAGGACGCTCACGACGCGGACGATCCGCACCGGCGGGCACGGCGGCGGCGAGCTCACGCTTGCCACCGACGATGTCGCCCTTGTAGATCCACACCTTCACGCCGATGCGGCCGAAGGTGGTCTTGGCCTCGTACAGGCCGTAATCGATGTCGGCACGCAGCGTGTGCAGCGGCACGCGGCCTTCGCGGTAGAACTCCGAGCGGCTCATCTCGGCGCCACCGAGGCGCCCCGAGCACTGCACGCGAATTCCCTTGACGTTGGGCTGGCGCATCGCGGACTGGATCGCCTTGCGCATGGCGCGGCGGAAGGCCACGCGGTTGGACAGCTGCTCGGCAACGCCTTGCGCCACCAGTTGCGCCTGCGACTCGGGATTCTTCACCTCGAGGATGTTCAGCTGCACCTGCTTGCCGGTCAGCTTCTCCAAGTCGGCGCGAATACGGTCGGCCTCCGTGCCGCGGCGGCCGATCACGATGCCCGGCCGCGCGGTGTGGATGTCCACGCGCACGCGGTCACGGGTGCGCTCGATCTCCACGTCGGCGATGCCGGCGCGCTCCAGACCGGTGGCCAGCAGCCGCCGGATCGCGACGTCTTCCTTGACGTAATCCTTGTACTGCTTGTCGGCGTACCACCGGGACTTCCAGTCGGTGGTGATACCGAGCCGGAAGCCGTGGGGATTGATTTTCTGGCCCACTACTCCGAGCCCTCCTTCGAATCGGACGCTTCAGCAGTCGATTTCTTGGGCGCCGCCTTCTTGGCGGGCGCCTTCTTCGCGGGCGCCTGCTCTGCGGCTTTGTTGGCGGGAGCCTTCTTGGCTGCTTCAGCGCTCTTGGCCTTACTGCCCTGTGCGCGACGCGCCCGGGCCGCGCTGGCCGACTGACCGCCGCCACGCTGCTCCTGGCTCACCCTGCTCTCCACGATCACCGTGATGTGGCTGGTGCGCTTGCGAATCCGGAACGCACGGCCCTGTGCCCGCGGCCGGATGCGCTTGGCGGTCGGCCCCTCGTCGGCGTAGACGGTCGCGACCACGAGGGTGGACGGATCCAGGCCCTCGTTGTTCTGCGCATTGGCCGCCGCGCTCGCGATGACCTTGGCGACCGGCTCGCTGGCCGCCTGCGGAGCCCACCGCAGGATGTCCAGCGCTTCGGCCACCGACTTGCCGCGCACCAGGTCGATGACGCGGCGGGCCTTCGTCGGCGATACGCGCACAAAGCGCGCCTTCGCCGTCGCGGACGGATATTCGATCGCTGTAGTCATTAGCGCCTCTTCGCCTTCCGGTCATCCTTGATGTGACCCTTGAAGGTGCGGGTGGGGGCGAACTCGCCGAGCTTGTGCCCGACCATCGCCTCGGTGACGAACACCGGGACATGCTTGCGGCCGTCATGCACCGCGAAGGTGTGCCCGATGAAGTCAGGGATGATGGTCGACCGACGCGACCAGGTCTTGATGACCTGCTTGGTGTTCTTCTCGTTCTGCGCGTCGACCTTCTTCAACAGATGGTCGTCGACGAACGGACCCTTCTTCAGGCTGCGTGGCATATTCCTTGTACCTGCCTAGTCTCAGCGCTTCTTGCCGGTGCGCCGGCGACGGACGATGAGCTTGTTGCTCGCTTTGTTCGGCTTGCGGGTGCGGCCTTCCGGCTTGCCCCACGGGCTCACCGGGTGGCGACCACCGGAGGTCTTACCCTCACCACCGCCGTGCGGGTGGTCGACCGGGTTCATCACGACACCGCGGACGGTGGGGCGCTTGCCCTTCCACCGCATGCGGCCGGCCTTGCCCCAGTTGATGTTCGCCTGCTCGGCGTTGCCGACCTCGCCGACGGTGGCGCGGCAGCGCACGTCGACGCGGCGGATCTCACCCGAGGGCATACGCAACGACGCGTAGGTGCCTTCCTTGCCCAGCAACTGGATGCTGGAGCCGGCCGAGCGCGCCAGCTTGGCACCGCCACCAGGCCGCAGTTCCACCGCGTGCACCAGGGTGCCCGCGGGGATGTTGCGCAGCGGCAGGTTGTTGCCCGGTTTGATGTCGGCGTTGGGACCCGACTCGATGATGGTGCCCTGCTTCACCCCTTCGGGGGCGATGATGTAGCGCTTCTCCCCGTCGAAGTAGTGCAGCAGTGCGATGTTCGCCGTGCGGTTCGGGTCGTACTCGATGTGCGCGACCTTGGCGTTGACGCCGTCCTTGTCGTGGCGACGGAAGTCGATCACCCGGTAGGCGCGCTTGTGCCCACCGCCCTTGTGCCGGGTGGTGATGCGGCCGTGCGCGTTTCGGCCACCCTTGCCGTGCAGCGGTCGAACCAGCGACTTCTCCGGGTGGTCGCGGGTGATCTCAGCGAAGTCGGAGACGCTGGCACCGCGGCGACCGGGGGTCGTCGGCTTGTACTTGCGAATTGCCATGATTCTCTAGGTCTTCCTCCGTCGCCGGCCTGACGAAATCAAGCCGGTGCTCCGAACAGGTCGATGGGCTTGCTACCCGCGGCCAGCGTCACGATGGCGCGCTTGGTGCTCTTGCGCTTCCCGTAACCGGTGCGGGTGCGTTTGCGCTTGCCCTGCCGGTTGGCGGTGTTCACCGAGTCGACCTTGACACCGAAGATCTTCTCGATGGCGATCTTGATCTGTGTCTTGTTCGAGTCGGGATGCACGATGAACGTGTAGACGTTGTCCTCGATCAGCCCGTACGACTTCTCGGAGATGACCGGCGACAGGATGATGTCGCGGGGGTCAGTGACGGTCGCCATCAGGCCGACACCTCCTCTTTCGCAGTCTGGTTGGCGCTGATGTAGGCGTTGAGCGCCTCGACGCTGAAGATCACGTCGTCAGCATTCAGCACGTCGTAGGTGTTGAGCTGGTCGGGCGAAAGCACGTGCACGCCCGGGAGATTGCGCACGCTCTTGGCGCTGACCTCGTCGGCGCGCCCGATCACCACGAGCACCTTGTTCTTCTCGAGCTTGCGGTCGCCGACCAGCGTGGTCAGGAACGCCTTGGCGCTCTTGGTCGACGGCGCCTGGCCCTCGACGAGTTCGGTGACCGCGTGGATCCGGTCATTGCGGGCCCGGTCCGACAGCGCACCGCGCAGAGCGGCCCGGATCATCTTCTTCGGCGTCCGCTCGCTGTAGTCGCGCGGCTTGGGGCCGTGCACGGTGCCACCGCCGGTGAACTGCGGCGCCCGGATCGAGCCCTGGCGCGCACGGCCGGTGCCCTTCTGCCGGTAGGGCTTCTTACCGCCGCCGCGGACTTCACCGCGTGTCTTGGTGGAATGCGTGCCCTGCCGCGCCGCGGCCAGCTGCGCGGTGACCACCTGGTGCATCAACGCGATGTTCACCTCGACGTCGAACAGCTCGGCGGGCAGCTCGACGGAGCCGTCTTTCGTCCCCGCAGGCGTGTGGACATCTACTTTGAGAGCCATTACTTCTCGCTCCTCTTGATCGCGCTGCGGACCATCACGAGCCCGCCGTTACGGCCGGGGATTGCGCCCTTGATCAACAGCACACCGTTCTCGGCATCGACCTTGTGCACCAACAGGTTCAGCGTCGTCACGCGGTCGTTGCCCATCCGGCCCGACATGCGCGTGCCCTTGAACACCCGGCCGGGCGTGGCGCAGCCACCGATGGAACCGGGGCGGCGGTGCACCGCCTGTGCGCCGTGGCTGGCGCCCTGGCCGCGGAAACCGTGCCGCTTCATCGTGCCGGCGAAACCCTTGCCCTTGCTGGTGCCGGTCACGTCGACGTAGGTGCCGTCGGCGAAGATCTCGGCGGTCAGCTCCTGGCCGACCTCGTATTCGGCGGCGGCGGACTCGTCATCGAGCCGCAGCTCGGCCAGATGCCGGCGCGGGTTGACCCCGGCGGCCGAATACTGGCCCGTGACAGGCTTATTGACCTTGCGCGGGCTGATCTCACCGTAGGCCAACTGCACCGCGCTGTAGCCGTCGCGCTCCGGCGTGCGGATGCGCGTCACAACATTGGGCCCGGCCTTGACGACCGTCACCGGCACGACCCGGTTGTTCTCGTCGAACACCTGCGTCATGCCCAGCTTGGTGCCCAGAATGCCTCTTCTAGCCATGTCCGGGTCTCCTACTGGATGTTGACGTCGACGCTGGCCGGCAGATCGATGCGCATCAAGGCGTCAACGGTCTTGGGCGTCGGGTCGAGGATGTCGATCAGCCGCTTGTGGGTGCGCATCTCGAAGTGCTCCCGCGAGTCCTTGTACTTGTGCGGGGACCGGATGACGCAGTACACGTTCTTCTCGGTCGGCAGCGGCACAGGACCAACCACGCTGGCGCCGGTTCTGGTGACCGTTTCCACGATCTTGCGCGCCGAGGCGTCGATCGCCTCGTGGTCGTAGGCCTTGAGCCTGATGCGGATCTTCTGTCCCGCCACGCTTCTCCTACCTCACTCATACTGGGCCCGGAAATGGGCCGCTCTCACCGGCGCAGTCACGCTGCTATGCCGCCGCTGTTCTTCTGTCTGTGGTCCACCGGTACCCGCGGTCGGGTGTGTCGCCCGCACACGCTCGTCCGCTCCGAAAATCTTCGCGATCGAGATTGGCACCGGATGCGCCCGGTTGGGCGCCGGTCGTATGCCCTGGCCACGCGGTCCGAACAGGCACCGTCCCGGCTCAAGGCAACCCGAACAGTATGCCCTAGAAAACGGCACGCTCCAAATCCCTGGCCACGGGATACCCGGTTGCCCGGCGCTGAGCCTGCGGGCCCACCCTACCCGTGACGAAAGCGGTGCCGCCGGGCTCGGTTCAGCCCGCGCTCGAGGCGTACCTCAGCTTCCCAGTCCGGCCCAGAACGCACATTGGTGTTTGCGCTCGAAATCGGTGACGACGCGGTTGCCCTCCGGTTCCAGCCACATCCGCTCACCCGCCGGTCCGCTGGTCAACTCCGGCCAGCCGGGGCCTGGTGATCCGGTCGCGACGAACCGCGACCAGTAGTCGACCATCTCCTCGGACAACCGTTGTTGGGCGGCATCCAGCGGTGGCGCGCCGCCGACGTCGAACAGGTAGCGCAACTCCAGGGAATGCGCCGCGCCGACCGGGAACGGCGCCTCGCGCAACGGTTCGGGCGCGGGTGCGCCGCGGTCGCCGAACTCGTAGGCATAGACGGGTTGGTCGACAAGGGCGTCGGCCATCCGGTCGGCCACGCAGGCGTATTCGGCCGCCGTCACCGCCGCCGAATACGCCAGCGCAACGCTTCCGCCATACCGTTCGGGCGGATACCGCGCCGCGACGGCCGGCCCGTGCGGCCCGAACGCCTCGGCGAGCAGTTCGGGGTAGCTCCCGGCATCGAATGGCCGCCCGCGCAACGCCTGCAGCGCCGCGAACAGCGTGTGTTCGTCTTGTGTGGTGCCGATCAACACGGGCACCCGGGCAGCCTTACCGCCGGTGATGGCAGTGAACGAGTTCTCGGGCAGCGCCTCGGTTCCCGCCACCGGGCCGCTCAGGCGTTCGGTCCCGAACCGCGCGTACATCAGCGGGGCCTGCAACCGATCGGCGGGCACAGACCGTAGGCAGTCCGCGGCGAGATGAGGATCCCCGCATCCGATATCGGCTGCGTACGCGGTGCTGGCCTGCTGGGCGGCCGGCAGGTCGTACTGCGCTTGACATGGCGCACTCTGGATGATCGCCGCGCTGAACAGTCCCCGGGACCCCGGTGCCACGAGGTGGTCACACACCGCCATTCCGCCTGCCGATTCACCCGCGATCGTGACCCTGTCCGGGTCCCCGCCGAATCCGGCGATGTTGTCGCGAACCCACCGCAGCGCCGCCTGCTGGTCGGCGAGGCCGTAGTTGCCGACATCGCCGCCCGAACCGAACGCCGGGTGGGCGAGAAAGCCCAGCGCCCCGAGGCGATAGTTGATCGTGACGACGACGACGCCGCGGCCGGCCAACCGCCGCGCGGGGTAGATGTCGCCGCTGCCGTTCAGGAAGCTCCCGCCGTGGATCCACACCATCACCGGCCGCGGTTCGTCCGACGGCGGCGGGGTCCAGACGTTGAGGGTCAGGCAGTCCTCGCTGGGCGGGCGTCGGTCGACGTCGGAGCTGGTGTCCTGGATGCAGCGCGCACCGGGGCGCGTCGCGTCGCGAAATCCCGGCCACGCCGCGACCGGTGCTGGCGGTTGCCAGCGCAGCGCACCGAGAGGCGGTGCGGCGTAAGGGATTCCAGCAAAGTACCGATGGTCGTCGGCGACGGTACCGCGGACCGCGCCCGCGGCGGTCCGCACGACCCCGGGGTCGGCTGGCACATTCACCGCGGCGGTCCCGCCCTGGGCGCAACCGGACAGCGCGGCCGCCAGCAGCGCGAGCGCCGCCGCCGCGCGACAAACGCCGCGCCGGACAGTCGGGCCGCCCCTTCCACTCGCCACCTCGCGAGCGTACTGAGGCGGCCCGAATCCCCCGGCCCGGACCATCGCTTAGAGTGCATAGTTGACAGCTGTCAAGTATGACCCCGAGCGAGGGAAACATGAGCACGCCGATCATCGATGACGCCGCCAAGGTGCTGGCCGACCCGAAGGCCTACACCGACGAGGCGGGCCTGCACGCCGCGTTGACCCACCTGCGCAAGCACGCCCCGGTGTCCTATGTCGACGTGCCGGACTACCGGCCGTTCTGGGCCGTTGCCAAGCACGCCGACATCATGGCGATCGAGCGCGACAACGAGCTCTGGATCAATGCACCGCGCCCGATGCTCGTGACGGCCGCGACCGACGATCTGTCGCAGGCCAACCTCGCCGCCGGTGGCGGACTGCGGACGTTGATCCACATGGACGACCCGCTGCACCGCGACATCCGCAAGATCGGCGCGGACTGGTTCCGGCCCAAGGCGATGCGCGCGCTGAAGGCCCGCGTCGACGAGCTGGCCAAGATCTACGTGGACAAGATGGTCGAAAAGGGTCCCGAATGCGACTTCGTCCAAGAGGTCGCGGTGAACTTCCCGCTCTATGTGATCCTGTCGCTGCTCGGCCTGCCCGAGTCCGACTTCGGCCGCATGCTCAAGCTCACCCAGGAGATGTTCGGCGGCGACGACGACGAGTTCACCCGCGGAAAGAGCGCGCAGGAACTGCACGAGGTCATCACCGACTTCTTCCGCTACTTCACCGCGCTGACCGCCGAACGCCGGGCCAACCCCACCGACGATCTGGCCTCGGCGATCGCCAACGCCAAAATCGACGGGGAGTACCTCAACGACGTCGACTGCCTGTCCTACTACGTCATCGTCGCCAGCGCGGGCCACGACACCACGAGCGCGGCGATCTCGGGCGGCCTGCTGGCGCTGATCGAGAACCAGGACCAGCTCGCTCGATTGAAGGCCGAGCCGGAGCTGATGGGCACCGCGGTGGAGGAGATGATCCGCTGGACCACCCCGGTCAAGGAGTTCATGCGCACCGCCACGGCCGAGACCGAGGTGCGCGGTGTGCCGATGAAGGCGGGCGAGTCGGTGCTGCTGTCCTACGTCTCGGCCAACCGCGACGAGGACATCTTCGACGAGCCGTTCCGCTTCGATGTCGGCCGAGACCCGAACAAGCACCTCTCATTCGGCTACGGCGTGCACTTCTGTCTCGGCGCCGCTCTGGCACGGATGGAGATCAACAGCTTCTTCACCGAGTTGGTGCCACGGCTCGATTCGATCGAGTTGGCCGGCGACCCGGAGTTCATCGCGACGATCTTCGTCGGCGGGCTCAAGCACCTGCCGATCAGATACTCGCTGCGCTGACAACCGGTCCACCGCGGTGATGGCGTCCACCCTCGCGGCGCGAAGTGGCGTCGGTCACATAGACTGCGCTTGACACCCGTCAAGTCGTTCCCGAGGAGCTTCATGAGCACGCCGACGATGGACCAGAAATCACAGGAAGCCGCGAAGGTCTTCGCCGATCCCAAGGCGTATGCCGACGACGATCGGCTGCACGCCGCGCTTGCTCATCTGCGGGCCCACAACCCGGTCCCCTATGTGGACCACCCGCCGTACCGGCCGTTCTACGCCATCACCAAGCACGCCGACATCATGGCGATCGAGCGCGACAACAACCTGTGGCTGAGCGAGCCGCGGCCGCTGCTCGCGACCGCCGAGGCCGACGATCTCGCCAGGGCGCAACTGGAAGCGGGTATGGGCCTGCGAACACTCATCCACATGGACGATCCCCACCACCGCGATGTCCGCAAGATCGGCGCGGATTGGTTCCGCCCCAAGGCGATGCGCGAGTTGAAGGTTCGTGTCGACGAGCTGGCCAAGCGCTACGTCGACAAGATGCGCGACATCGGTCCCGAATGCGACTTCGTCGAGGACATCGCGGTGCACTACCCGCTCTATGTGATCCTCTCGCTGCTCGGGCTGCCCGAGGAGGACTTCCCGCGCATGCTCAAGCTCACCCAGGAGATCTTCGGCGGTGACGACGAGGAGTACCAGCGCGGCACCACCCCTGAGGAGAAGCTGCAGACAGTGGTCGAGTTCTTCGCCTACTTCGGCGAACTGACCGCTTCGCGCCGGGCGAACCCGACCGATGACCTCGCCTCGGCGATCGCCAACGGAACCATCAACGGTGAGCCGTTGTCGGAGGTCGACACCGCGTCGTACTACGTCATCGTGGCCACCGCGGGCCACGACACCACCAAGGACGCGATCTCCGGCGGTCTGCGCGCGCTGATCGACAATCCCGACCAACTCGCACGGCTACAGGCCCAACCGGAATTGATGGGGACCGCGGTCGAGGAGATGATCCGCTGGACCACCCCGGTCAAAGAGTTCATGCGCACCGCAGCCGAAGACACCGAGGTCCGTGGCGTACCGATCGCCAAGGGCGAATCCGCCTATCTCGCTTACGTATCCGCCAACCGTGACGAAGAGGTTTTCGACGAACCGTTCACGTTCGACGTGGCCCGCGACCCCAACAAGCACCTCTCGTTCGGCTACGGGGTGCACTTCTGCCTGGGAGCCGCGTTGGCACGGATGGAGATGAACAGCCTGTTCACCGAACTGCTGCCGAGGCTGGACTCGATCGAACTGGCCGGCGAACCCGAACTAGCCGCGACGGTGTTCGTCGGGGGCCTCAAGCATCTTCCGATTCGCTACTCGCTGAGGTGAGCTCGCGCGGCTTCTTCGCGTGGGTGGCCAGGAAACCGTCGACGGAGGCCTCCGCGCACGCGCGGTAGTCGAAGTCGGCCACGGTCGACAGCTTCCCGAGTATCAACGGGCCGATCAAAAGTGCGATGGTCTGGATCCGGTCCACCTCGTCGAGTTCCTCGGCCGCCTGGGCACCGTCGAGGATCGCGTCGAAGGGCGCCGAGTACAGCGCGATGATGCGTGACCTCAGGGTGCCCACGGCATCCGAATCCGACTGCTGCACTTCGGAATACGTCCCCACGTCGGGACCGGACGCCATCCACGTCATGGCGGTCATCATCGCGGGCACCTCGGCGATCGACTCCGCCCACCCGACCACGACCGCGATCAGCCGCTCGCGCAGGCTGCCCTCCGACGGCGGCATAGGCGCGGGGTTGAGCAGGCTCATGAACGCCGCCGCCATCAAGTCGTTGGCGCTGGGGAAGTGGCGATACAGCGTGGCCCGCGCGACGTTGGCGGTTCGGGTGACCGCGTCGATGGTGACCGCGCTCGGGCCGCCCGCCCGCAGCAGCGTTGTCGCCGCGTCGAGCAGGCGGGCACGCGACCGGGCCGGCCTCGGGTCGGTACTTGCCCCGCTCATCGTTTAACCCACCTCCTCGCCGGGAACAAGACTATCGGTCTCGCAACAAGACTGTTAGTCTCAAAAATCTCCTTCGGAAGAGAGCGACGCATGGTCGACACCCTCAGCCGGTCTGAACAGGATATCGGCGCCAGCGTCGCCCACCTGTCTCCTCGGGCGCGCGTCTGGTTACTCACCGTGGCCTGCTTGGGCGTCGCGCTGGCCATCAGTTCGATGGTGGCTCTCAACGCCGCGCTGCCCGACATCGCGATCGAAACCACGGCCACACAAGCACAGTTGACATGGGTCGTCGACGGTTACACCTTGGTGCTCGCGTGCCTGTTGTTGCCTGCCGGCGCGATCGGCGACCGGTACGGTCGCCGCGGCGCTCTGCTCGCCGGTCTCGGAATCTTCACGCTGGCCTCGGCCGCGCCGCTGATTTTCGACGGTCCAGTCGCGCTGATCATCGCTCGCGCCGTGGCCGGCGTCGGTGCGGCGTTCGTCATGCCGGCCACGCTGTCGCTATTGACGGCCGCATACCCGAAGGCCGAACGCAACAAGGCCGTCGGCATCTGGGCGGGTGTCGCGGGTTCGAGTGCAGTGGTCGGCTTCCTGGGATCCGGTGTGCTGCTGCACTTCTGGTCGTGGCAATCGATCTTCTGGGCATTCGCGATCTCGGGTGCGGGGCTGTTCGGCCTCGCGTGCACGGTGGCCTCGTCTCGTGATCAGCAAGCCACACCGCTGGACTGGCCGGGAGCCGTATTGGTTGGCGGGGCCGTCGCGGTTTTCGTCTACGGCGTGCTCGAGGCGCCCATGCGCGGCTGGACACACCCGGTCGTATACGGGTGCATGGCCGCCGGGGTTGTCATGGCGGCCGCCTTCGCGGTGTGGGAACTGCGCAGCGCGCACCCACTACTCGACGTCCGCTTGTTCGCCAAGGCCGACTTCACCACCGGTGCCGTCGTCGTGACGTTCTTCTTCCTCGCCAACTTCGGATTCTTCTTCGTCTCGATGCAGTACATGCAGCTGTTGCTCGGCTACACGCCGCTGCAGACGGCGTTCGCGCTGGCGCCCCTCATCGCCCCCCTGCTGGTCCTGAGCCTCACAACGCCGTGGTATCTGCCTCGACTGGGTCTCCGGATCGTCTTGTCCACCGGCCTGACACTGATTGCGGTCGGGCTGTTCTACATGCGAACACTAGATGTCGACTCGCCGTACTTGGATCTGGCGCTGCCGCTGCTCATCATGTCGACGGGTATCGGGTTATGTACTGCGCCGGCGACTTCGGCGATCATGGGGGCGGTGCCGGACGAGAAGCAGGGCGTCGCGTCGGCGGTCAACGACACCACCCGCGAGGTGGGGGCCGCCCTGGGCATCGCAGTCGCGGGCTCCGTGCTGGCCGCCCAGTACGGCGACAGGCTGCAGCCCCATCTGAGCGCACTACCCGAATCGCTCCGCACCGCCGCGTCGAATTCGTTGGCCGAGGCGCTTGAAGTGGCCGCGCGGCTCGGTCCCCAGGGCGCTTGGCTTTCGGAGTTCGCGCAGCGGGCCTTCCTGGAGGCCATGCACATCTCGCTGATCGCACTGGGCGTCCTCTGCGCCGTCGCGGCGGCGTTCATCGCGCTGTGGGCGCCGGGCCGCGACGGCAGGCAGTTTCGCTTCATCGAGCGGATGGTCTCGCGGTCAGACGATGAACTCGGCCGCCCGGTGCCCGACCATGACGATGGTGGCGTGCGGACCCCGGCTCGGGATCACCGGTAGCACCGACCCGTCGACCACCCACAGCCCCTCGACCCCGCGCACCCGGCACCGCGGGTCGACCACGGCGAGGTCGTCGCCGTCGCCCCCCATCGGCGCGGTCCCCGACAGATGCTGCGACGTCGACCATGACGCCGGACCGACCCCGGCCGCCCCGCCGACGAGTTCGCGGGACAATGCGATTCCGGCACGCAGCTTTTCCACATCGTCGGGCTCACTGTCGTAACGGTGCTCGATGACCGGGGGGACATCGGGGTCGGCGCTGACGATCGTGACGACCCCTCGTGACTTCGGGCGCATCAACGTCACGCCGATATGGGGGTGGTCAGCTGGATCGTCACGCCGTCCGCTCACCATGGCCCCGAAACCCGCTGTGTACGGACGAATCTCGAGCCCGTCGTCGGTGGTGAGCACGGCCTCCAGAGGTGGGAGCCCGTGTGTTTCCGTCCAGTTCACCGGTAGCACCCATTCGGGATGGTCCGACATCACGGCTCCCACGGGGAGGTTCGCCGCCACCGGTATGCCGACGCGCTCGAGGGCGTCAGGCGGACCCACACCAGAGAGCATCAGAAGGTGTGCCGACCCGATTGCACCGGCGCACAACACGATCCGGTCCGCCTCGAGATAAACGGCACCATCCGGGCCCGTACACTCCGCGCCGACCGCGCGTCCGGCCGCGATCCGGATGCGGCGGACCCGGGTGCTGGTGAGCAGTGTCAGGTTCGCGCGGTCCGAGGCTGGTTGCAGGTACGCCCCACCGGGGCCCATCCGGGCGCCCTGGTAGACGTTCAGCGGCACCGCCCCCACTCCGGCACCCACCGGCGCCTCGGCCGTCGACCCGTTCAGATCCGCTACCCACGGATGTCCGGCTTCGGTGGCTGCCTTCACGAACGATGCTGTGCAACCGTCGAATTCGGACACCCGCTGAATCCGTATCGGCCCTTCTGAGCCGTGTACCGCATTGTCGAAGTCGAGGTCGGTCTCGATGGCCCGGAAGTGCGGAAGCACTTCCGGCCATGTCCAGCCGGGCAGTCCCCAGCCGTCGAAGTCCGACGGCAGCCCGCGGCAGAAGTAGCCTCCGTTGACGGCGCCCGATCCTCCGACCACCTCACCGCGCATGAGCGTCGCGTGACGAAGCGGGTCGACGGTCAGTGTGGTCGGGTACCGCCGTACCACCGAACTCGCGGCGCCGATGGGCAGCCGCAGTCCGTCGTTGATCTGCGCCGCGACCCGCGGGTCGGACGGTCCGGGACCCGATTCGACGACGGTGACGCGACATGAGGGGTCGGCGGAGAGCCGCTCGGCCAGAACGGATCCGGCGCTGCCGGCACCGACGATCAGGACGTCACTGCGGACGAACCAGGGTGGCCTCAAGTCCGGATCTGGGGTTTGAGCGCACCGAGGTGTCGCTCACGGACAACCCCTGTCCACAGACCTGCCCCGTAGGCGATGTCGTCGAGGCGCTTGAGGACGATGTAGGTGAGCAGGCCGACCCGTTGGGTGTCGTCTTCGGTGTTCCGGCTCCGGGTCAGCCAGTCGACGACCCCCTCCACCACCGCGGCCACGAGCACGACCTGTCGGCATCGTCGAGACAAGAGCGCGGCGACGAGCGCGAGCGGCCAGTAGTGCCGGCAGATCGCCGACGCCAGCTGCATGGCCGCCGACCACAGTCCGTGTGCGGCCACCACCGCGACGTCCTTGGGTTCGGGTTCGACGCTCGACAGGGACTTGGCGATGCGGCGCCCGGTGATGGTTGCGACCACGATCGAGGCCAGATAGCCGATCGACGATCCCATCGCCATCAGCATCCACGCCACCAGCGTCCAGCCCGAGATCACCAGCGGAGCGGTCTTGCCGGGGTGGCGGACCGAGAGCGGTGCGGCGGCTTCGCCGTAGAAAGACCTGCGCGAGAACCACTCTCGCAGTTGCGTCCGATGATCGTGCGCCACCAGCGCGATGGGCTCATAGCGCAGTCGCGCGCCGGATTCGATGAGTCGCCAGCACAGATCGACATCCTCACCCGATGTCAGCGTCTCATCGAAGCCGCCGACCTCGCCCAGCATCGCCCGCCGCCCGATGATCGCGGCACTGGGTACATAGGACACCGTTCCATAGGGCATCACCGGGGCCTCCCGCAACCCGAGGTCCAGCGATGAGCGCACCGCCTCGTAGCGGGCGACCACATTGTCGGGTTCGCGGAGGCCGACGATGCGCGGTGCGACCAGGCCCACGGCCGGGTCGCAGAAGTGGCCCAGCAGCGCTTCGAGCCATCCGCGCCGCGGTACGACGTCGCTGTCGAGGAAAGCCACGAAGTCGGTCGTGCATGCGGCCAGACCGGTGTTGCGGGCCGCCGCGGGCCCGCGGCTGCGCTCGTGGCGCAGCACTTGCACCCCGCCGTGAACGTCAGCGAAGTCGGCCGCGTCCAGTGGTGTCTCAGAGCCGTCATCGACGACGATCACCCGCAGGCCCCGCACGGCGGTGAGCAGTCTGCTCACACCAGAAGCGTTGTCGCGCACCGGTATAACCACCGTCACGTCCCGGTGCGACGGGCCGCTGGCGGGACGGGGATGCGCGACCGTCGCGTCGAGCAGGGTCCGGGCCAACTGAGCGCTGACGGCGTCGTGCACTTCGAGCCTGCCGCCGTTGAGCATGGTCTGCGCCGCCGGCGCCAAGCGAAGGAGGCGGGTCGGGGAGCCGCCGAGCAGGGCCGAGCCGTCGCCGAGCACCTTCACCCGGCGGTCCACCTGTACGGCGAAGCCGTCGGGCAGTCGCGGTCCGGTCATGTCAGCATCCCGTCGCGATCGGGTGCCCAGCGCACGATCCGCCGAAGGCATGTCTCGACCATATCGGGAAAGATGCGGGCGCCGTCCTCGACGGTGGCGGTGGTCGGATCGCCGAGCACGCCGACCTCGCTGACCGCGGCCACCCCACCCCGCCGCATCTCGGGGATCAGCTCGCGAAGGGGCGCCTTGTTGCCGGGCACACGCTCGTCGATGCGGACATCCTGCGGCGAAATATGTAGCAATACAGACGTTTCGGTATGGCCCGCGTGCGCGTCGGCGCCCGCGACCGTGCACGAGCACCAGCCCGCATCGCGTCCCTCGTACCGCAGCAAAGCGGTCGCGGCGGCCAGCGCTTCGACGTTGCCGCCATGACCGTTGACGAAGACCAGCCTCGACGCCCACCGGGATGCGGACCGGCCGTACTCCACCAGCAACAGCCTCAGCGCGGACGTCCCGATCGAAACGGTGCCGCTGAACTCCTCGTGCTCACCGCTCGCGCCGTAGCCGATGGCCGGCGCGATCATCCAGTTGACGCCGTCGGTGCCGACAAGCCGGTCAGCAACCGCCCTACATACGGCGGTCGCGATCCGGGTGTCGGTGTCCAAAGGAAGATGGGGGCCGTGCTGCTCGGTGGATCCGACGGGTACGAGGAGGGCTGACGGCTTGCTCTGCAGCTGCTTCGACGTCGCATTCGCGAGCTCGCTGACAGATGGCACCCGCCGATGGTAGGCCGAATTCACCTGTCGTGCGCCAATTGTTGAAGCATGCGCAGCAATTGATTCACCGAATTTCTCGCCGCCGGCAGCGCCGTCGCCCCCTCAGTCCCCTGCGCCCCGCCTGTACCAGCACGTTCCCGGGCGCCGGGCCGGCTGTCAGGTGGTCGAACCTCCGGGCACGCCGAGCGCCCGGACGAACCCGGGAGGGACCAGCACGTCGTCGGGCCCGAGATCGTGCACCGATGCGCGCCCGAGGCCCATCAATGCGGAATCGATGCCTCCCCGCAGAACGTCGAGCACGTTCTCGACACCGGCCTGCCCGTTGGCCGCCAGACCCCACAGATACGCCCGCCCGATCATGACCGCGCGGGCACCGAGCGCGACCGCCTTGACCACGTCGCTGCCCCGTCGGATACCACCATCGAGCACCACCTCGATGTCGTTCCCGACGGCCTCGACGATCGGCGGCAGCGCGCGAATTGACGCGGGCGTCCCGTCCAGGTTGTTGCCACCGTGATTGGACACTGAGATCGCTGAAACACCCGCGTCCACAGCACGTTTCGCATCGTCCACCCGCATCACGCCCTTGAGCATGAAAGGACCGCCCCACAGTTCACGGAGCCAGGCGATGTCCTCCCAGGTCGGCGGCGGGGTGCCCATCCACTCGCCGTACGCGGCGAAGAACGGCGGACCCTCCTCGCCTCGCGCGGCCTGATTGGGGACCCGCAGGTTCGGCGGCCGCAGGGTCTTACCCCACTGCCACATCCAGCTCGGTCTGGTCAGCCCGGTCGGGAGCATCCGCACGGTGGTGCGCAGGTCCATCTGCTCGGGGATCTTCGGGCTGCCCCAGTCGCGGCCGTGCGAGAAGCTCCAGTCCGTGGTGACGATCAGGCCGACCGCACCCGCCTGCCGAGCGCGCTCGACCCGGGCCGCGATCGCGTCCCGCCCGCCCAGCCAGTAGACCTGGAAGAAGAGCTTGGGGTTGACCGCGATCACTTCTTCGATCGGCTTGCTGGCGAACGACGACAGACCCATCGCGGTGCCGCGGGCGGCGGCCGCGCGCGCCACCGCGACCTCGCCGTCCGGGTGGACCGCCTGCACCCCTGTCGGTGAGATCAGCACCGGCAGCGAAATCTCTTGTCCCATCACGGTGGTGGCGAGGTCGCGCTTCTCCGTCGCACCGACGACGTGCGGCGCGAAGCCCAACTCGGCGAATGCCTCGACGTTGTCGGAGACCGTCACGCCCTTCTCGCTGGCGGCGATGAGCGCCGAGTACACCGGCTTGGGGAGCCGGCGCCTCGCGCGCTCCTGGGCGGCGGCGACCGTTTCGAACCAGGTGTCGGCCATGATCACACCGGACTTTCGTTGCAGAGGCGTTTCGGAGGCGCTCCGGCGCCGACATCCGATCGGGGAGGCGTCGTCAGCAGCTTGAGCATCACCGGACCCGATCGCGAGTGGTCGACGCTGGACTTCGGCTTGATCCGCTCTTGAGCCAGGGCCGGAGCGCCGTAGCCCTGGACGCACTCGGGGTCCGGGCCGTCCATCGGCAGCCCGGTGAAGAACTTGGCGGCCATGCACCCGCCGCGGCAGCTGTCATAGTGCCCACAGCTGCCGCACGCGCCGGCCGACTGCGGTTCGCGCAGCTCGCGGAAGAGCGGCGCGTTCTGCCAGACATTCTTGAAACCACCGTCGGACAGAATGTTTCCGGCGTGGAACCGGTCGTGAATGGCGAACGGGCACGCGTAGACGTCGCCGACAGGATCGATGAGGCAGACGACGCGACCGGCCCCGCACAGGTTCAGCCCGGCGAGCGCGCCGGGCTCACCCAACCCGGCGAGGTGAAAGAACGAGTCCCCGGTGAGCACCCGCTCACCCTTGGCGACCAGCCAGTCGTAGAGCTGGACCTGTTGGTCGGCGGTGGGGTGCAGGTCGTCCCAGACGTCGGCGCCCCGGCCCGACGGACGCAACCGCGTGATGCGCAGCGTTGCACCGTATTGCGCTGCGAGAGCGGCGAAGTCGTCGAGTTGGTCGACGTTGTGGCGGGTGACGACCACCGAGATCTTGGCGTCCTTGAAACCGGCGTCGACCAGGTTCTGCAGGGCCCGGGTCGCCATCGCGAAGGATCCCGCCCCGCGGACGGCGTCGTTGATCTCCGCCGTGGCGCCGTCGAGGGAGATCTGCACGTCGACGTAGTCGCTGGCCGCCAGCCGGGCCGCGACCTCGGGCGTGATGCGCACACCGTTTGTGGAGAACTTCACGCCGACGTGGTGGGCGGTGGCGTAGTCGACGAGCTCCCAGAAGTCCGAACGCACGGTCGGCTCGCCGCCGCCGATGTTGACGTAGAAGACCTGCATGCGCTCGAGCTCGTCGATGATGTCCTTGCATTGCTGCGTGGTCAGTTCGCGCGGGTCGCGCTTACCCGACGACGACAGGCAGTGCACGCACGCCAGGTTGCAGGCGTAGGTCAGTTCCCAGGTCAGGCAGATCGGCGCGTCGAGGCCGTGCTCGAACTGCTCGACCAGCCGGGGCACACGGACGGCTTCGGTAGATGTCATTGCGGCACCAGCATTTTCGATCGAGCAAGCACACCGAGTGCTTGCAGGTACGGCGCCTGCTGCGTGTCGTCGATACCGGCGGCACGGCAGGCGGATCGGACGTCGGGATGGTCGGACAAGGTGTTGACGACGTCGACGATGGTCCGGTTCTTCAGGAACGACAGCTTGCGCGTCCCGAAGTGGTAGAGCAGCGCCCCGAACGGCTCCGGCCGCACCGCCACCTGGTGGTGCAGCCGCCAGCCGAGTTCCGGGTCGAATGCGGTGCCTTCCTCGGGCGCCGCCGACGACGAGGTCACGGTCAGTAGACCCCGCACATCCCGTCGATCGACACCTCTTCGACGAGCGTCTCGGAAACCAGCTCGTCGTTCTCCACCTGCTGCTTCGATTCCATTTGGCCCTCCATTGACTTCTGCTTCCGATATCACCGGTTCTCGACAACTGTGATCGAGGTCGCAATAATATGGCATCGAGTGCCTAAATGGAAAGGGGACCCCCGATGGGGCCGGACCAGCACCGGGTGGGCCGCCGGCGCTCGACGACGTGGGACCACATCAGCAACGTGGCCATCGACCTGTTTGCCGCGCACGGCTTCGACGACGTCAGCGTGGACGACATCGCCGAAGCCGCGGGGATCGCCCGGCGCACGCTGTTTCGCTACTACCCGTCCAAGAACGCCTTGCCCTGGGGGGATTTCGACGCCCATCTCGCCCACATGCGGGATCTGCTGGCCGATCTCGATCCCGAGGTGCCGATCGGGGATGCGCTGCGCACCGCGTTGCTGGCGTTCAACAGTTTCGATGCCGCCGAGACGGCGCGCCACCGGATGCGCATGCGGGTCATCCTGGAGACCGCCGCGCTACAGGCCTACTCGATGACCATGTACGCCGGCTGGCGCGGCGTGGTCGCCGAGTTCGTGGCCAAACGGCTCAACGCCACCGCAGCAGACCTGGTACCGCAGACAGTGGCGTGGACGATGCTCGGGGTCGCGCTATCCGCGTACGAACACTGGCTGGCCGACGAGACGGTCCCGCTGGCCGCGGCGCTCGGCGCGGCATTCGACACCGTCGCCGACGGGCTGTGGGCCCTCGATCGCTGAATCACCTCGTCGCACTGGACCACCGCGATAGCTTGGTGCGGTCGCGGAAAGGAAGCCGATGGCCGAGCAAAGCGCTGAGCAGAAGACGGGTCATGATCTGCTCTACGACTCGCTGTGGACGAAGGGCACGGCTTTCACCCACTCCGAGCGTCGCCGATTCGGTCTACTGGGACTGCTTCCTGCCGCAGAGAAGAGCCTCGAGCAGCAGACCGAACATTCGTGGCGCGAGTTCAGCAGGCGTCGTGAGCCGCTAGACAGACACATCTATCTGCGAAACCTGCAGGACCGCAACGAGACGCTCTTCTATCGCGTGCTGCGCGACCATATCGCCGAAACCATGCCGATCGTCTACACACCGACCGTCGGGGAGGCGTGCCAGCGCTTCAGCGAGATCTACCGGCGCCCACGCGGCCTGTTCGTCTCCTACCCCGACCGCGACTTCCTGCGCGAGATGCTGCGCAACCGCCCGCGCCGGGAGGTCGACGTCATCGTCGTCACCGACGGCCAGCGCATCCTGGGCCTGGGCGATCAGGGCATCGGCGGCATGGGTATCCCCATCGGCAAGCTCTCGCTGTACACACTGATCGGCGGAATCGACCCGGCCCGCACGCTGCCCGTCGTGCTCGACGTCGGTACCGACAACGTCGAACTGCTCGAGGACCCGCAATACCTCGGCTGGCGCCATCGCCGCATCGGTGAGGACGAGTATTACTCGTTCATCGACGATTTCGTCACCACGGTGCACGACGAGCTGCCCGACGTCCTTCTGCAGTGGGAGGATTTCGCCACCGCGCACGCGCTGCCGATCCTTCAGCGCTATCGCGACAAACTGCTCACGTTCAACGACGACATCCAGGGCACCGCCGCGGTGACGTTGGGAGCGCTGCTCGGTGCGGCCAAGGTGGCGGGGCGCCCGCTGTCCGAGCAGCAGGTGGTGATGCTGGGGGCCGGCTCGGCGGGCATCGGGGTGCTCGAGATGGTGCACCGTCAGATGGTCAGCGAGGGCCTGTCGGCGCAGCAGGCGTCGGCGCAGATCTGGGTCGTCGACGTCAACGGTCTGCTCACCGATGACCGCACGGACCTGTCCCCCGGTCAGCGGGCGTTCGTCCAGCCCGCGGAGCGGGTGGCGAGCTGGGGTTTGTCCGGGCCGGCTCAGCTGGCCGATGTCATTCATCACATCGATGCCGGTGTTCTACTCGGATTGTCAACCGCCACAGGTGCTTTCACCGAGGACATCGTGCGCGAGATGGCCACCAAGGTCGATCGCCCGATAATATTCCCGCTGTCGAATCCCACCAGCCGGGCCGAGGCCCACCCCGCCGAACTCGACGCGTGGACCGGTGGACGGGCGTTGGTGGCGACAGGCTCGCCGTTCGCGCCGTTGCAACGCGACGGCGTCGAGCGGCCGATCGCGCAATGCAACAACGCCTACATCTTCCCCGCGATGGGCCTGGCCGTCACGGCGGCGCAGGCGACCCGGGTGACCGACGAGATGATGCGCGCGGCGGCGGCCGCGCTCGGCGACGCGTCCCCCGCCCTCGCCGATCCCGGGGCACCGCTGCTGCCGGCGTGGTCGGACATCCCCGATGTGGCCGGACACATTGCGCAGGCGGTCGCGACACAAGCCGTCGCCGACGGCGTCGCGCCCACCCGCACCCCCGACGAGTTGGCGCAGCGGATCGTCGACGTGCGGTGGACTCCTCAATACCGGGACTGAACCCTCCGTCCCTGTCCGCGAGCGCTCATCCTTGTACGGTCCGGGCGCCGAATCTGTACAGAAGTGAGCGCTCACCGAAAAAAGTTGCGGCAAGACCGTCGGAGTTCGGCGCGCGACGGCGACGATATGGGTGTGAGCGCCGAACCGAATGGCACCGACGCTCCACGGGAGCTGCTGGCCTTGTACGACGAATCCTTGCCGGTGGTGTACGGATACTTCGTCCGGCGCTGTGGTGACCGTGGAACCGCCGAAGACCTGACGTCGGAGACCTTTCTGGCGGCGATGGATGCCGCGAGAAAGGCCGCTCCGCCACCGATGACCGTGCCGTGGTTGCTCGGCGTGGCGCGCCACAAGTTGGCCGACCACTACCGGCGCCGCCACGACCGGTTCACCACCCCGGTCGCAGATCTGCCCGAACCCATCGAGCCGCCCGACGACTGGGATGCCGAGCTGGACCGCATCGTCGCTGAAAGCGTGCTCGCCAAGCTGCCCGAGCAGCACCGCACGGTTCTGGCGCTGCGCTACATGGACGACTGCTCGGTGCCTGAGTGCGCCGAGCTCATCGGCCGCACGGTGCACGCGACCGAGGCGCTGCTGGTGCGGGCCCGCAGGGCTTTTCGCGCTCACTACCCGGAACCGGAAGGGAGGAAGTCGTGAACAACAGCCACGATCCGCTGGCCGTGCTGCGCGGCGACGAGCTTCCGGTCACCCCAGACCCGGCTTTCGCCGCCGGGCTGCGCGCACGACTGGAGTCGGCGCTTTCGCTACCCAATCGAACCGAGGAGGTCGTCATGAGTGGAACCGATACCGCGATCGCCGAACTGTCCGAGCCGAGCGTCGAGTCGACGCTCCCCCGGTCAGCGGCACTTCCGTATCTCACGGTGCGCAATGCTCGCGATGCGATCGCGTGGTACGTCGAAGCGCTCGACGCCACGGTGGTCGGGGAGCCGTTCGAGATGGACGACGGCCGCATCGGTCACGCCGAGTTGGCGATCGGCGACGGCGTGCTCTACCTCGCCGACGAGTATCCCGAGATCGGACTGAGAGCGCCTGCAAGGCAGTCTGTTTCGGTGAGCCTGATGCTGCGTGTGGCCGATACGGACGCTTCGCTGGAACGGGCGCGCCGGCTTGGGGCGGAGGTGCAACGCGAACCGTACGAGAACTACGGCGCGCGCAGCGCCGCAATCGTCGATCCGTTCGGCCACCGCTGGATGCTCACCGGGCCCGTGACGGCTACGGCCGTCCCGATCCAGCACGGCGACGTCGGCTACGTGTCGGTGTGGGTGCCCGACGCTGACCGGGCCGCCGTCTTCTACGGTCATGTCCTCGGCTGGACCTATGACCCCGCGACCCACCAGGTGACCAACACCGATCAGCGAATCGGCATCTTCAGTTCCGACAGGCCCCAGGGCATGCTGTGCTGCTACGCGGTCACTGATCTCGACGGGGCACGACAGTCGATCATCGACGGCGGCGGCACTGTGGGACAGTCCCAGGAGTTCGACTTCGGCAGCGTGCTCGACGCCACCGACCCCGCCGGGACGGCGTTCGCGGTCTTCCGGCCGGTCCCCGGCATACCGCGTCCAGCACTCAATGGCACTGGGCCGGGCGAACTTTCGTATATCACCTATCAGGTCCCGAGCTCCGGTGCGTTCAAGGAGTTCTACAGCAGGTTCCTGTTCTGGACGTTCGAGCCCGGACGCATCGACGACGGCTGGGGGGTGCGCGAGACGCATCCGATGGCGGGCGTCGCCGGGGGTAACGCCGATGCGGTGACCGTGCCGATGTGGTCGGTCGCCGACATCGACGCGGCAGTCGCGCGGGTGCGCGAGGCGGGTGGCACCGTCATCGAGGAGCCCTCGCAGCAGTCCTACGGGAAGTCCGCGCTGTGCACCGACGACCAGGGCACCCGTTTCTACCTCGGCGAGCTCTAATCGGCGGTTCCGGTGTCCGAACCCTCGCTCAGCGACTGTTCGGACACCCGAATCACTTGGCCAGAAGGTCGGTGATGGGTGCGCGCGCCGCGATCTTGGCGCGCACCTTCATCACCTTGCCCGGCATGCCGCCACCGACGACGCCGGCCACCACGCCGTCACGCTCGTAGTAGGCGAGGAACTTGCGGCCGTCGTCCTCGACGACGTGGACGACGTCTTCGGCCTCCGGTTCGCCGAGGCACTGGATCTTGACGTCGTACTGGTCGCTCCAGAAGTACGGCACCGAGACCGCCGTCGGCGGTTCCTGCCCCAGCATCGTCGGCACCAGCACGCGGGCTTGGTCGGCAACATTGCTCCAATGCTCAACGCGCACTTGGTGACCGAGGTTGTGCCGCCATGACGCGACGTCCCCGATGGCCCAGACGTGCGGCGCGCTGGCGCGGCCATGGTCGTCGCAGACCACCCCGTTGTCGAGCTTGATGCCGCTGCCTTCGAGCCAGTCGGTCGTCGGACGCGATCCGATGCCGACAACCACCAGATCCGCTTCGAGTTCGGTGCCGTCGCTGAGCACCACCGTCTCCACGCGATCCGAACCACGCACTTCCGAAACGCCGACGCCGCAGCGCACGTCGACACCCTCGGCTCGATGCACCCGGGCCACGAGCTCACCGATCTGCTCACCGAGCACCGACGCCAAGGGTGCCGGTTGCGGCTCCACCAACGCGACCTCGACGCCGAGCTTGCGCAGGCTCGCCGCCACCTCGCAGCCGATGAACCCGGCACCGATCACGACGGCGCGACGAGCCGAATCGGCCTCCTGCCGAAGGGCCACGCTCTCGTCGTAATTGCGAAGCACGTGGATGCCCGCGAGGTCGGGAAAGGACGGAATGCGCTTGGGCACCAGGCCCGTAGCGATGATGAGTTCGTCGTAGGGCAACTCGGTGCCGTCGGCGAGCGTCAGCGTCTGGGCGGCCGTGTCGACAGAGCGCGCGCCGTTGCCCAGCAGCACGGCGATGTCATTCTCCTCGTAAAACTCCGCGGGCTTGAGCGTGACGTCGTCGGTCTCGGCGCGCAGCACCTCCTTCGACAGCGGAGGCCGGTCGTATGGCAGATGGTCCTCGTCGCTGACGATCGTGACCGGTCCGGTGTACTCCGACCGACGCAACTGTTCGGCGGTACGGGCGGCCGCGAGTCCGCCGCCGACGATGACGATGCCCGCTGATGTGGTCATGGGCAGTTTCTTACACGATCCCTACGGCCATTTGTCCGCCACCCCGGGCAATGGTGCTCAGCCGCGATCGCGGTCGATGACGTTGGTCAGCACGACGATGCTCTCGCTGCGCTCTACCTGGGCAGCCGAGCGGATACGTTCCAGCGCCTCCTCCAGGTGGCGCATGTCGCGCGCCACGACGTGCAGGATCGCGTCGGCGGTGCCGGTGACGGTGGCCGCGCTGATGACTTCAGGGATGTCGATCCATGCCGCCCGCAGGCGTTCTGGGGCAATGGTTCCGCGACGGAACACTTGCACGTACGCCTCGGTGGTCCAGCCGAGCGCCGTCCGATCGACAACGGTCGTGAAGCCGCGGATGACGCCGTTGTCGAGCATGCGGTCGACTCGGCGTTTCACCGCGGGGGCGGACAGGTTGACCCGCTCCCCGATCTCGGCGTACGTCGCGCGGGCGTCATCGGTGAGTGCGGCGAGAATCTGCTCGTCGGTCGCGTCGAGGCGGTCCATCGTCACCTCCACACGCAATAGATCATCGCTTTCGCGCACTGTACACAACAAACCGCTGCTAGACACGCAACGAACGGAAATTGATTGCATCAGGACCGGTATCTACCGTTGATTCATGACGTCCTTCGGTGTGGCTGCCGCCTCCCGGTCCGGTCACCGGCGCCGGCGCGACGTCCGACTGCGCAACTTCGTCATGACACCGCCGACGTACTTTGCCGTCGAATACTCGATCAACCCGTGGATGGATATCGAGGCGCCCGTCGACCCCGCACTGGCCCTGGCTCAGTGGGAGAGATTGCGGCGCACATATCAGGAACTCGGACACGTCGTCGACCTCGTCGAGCCTGTCCCCGGACTGCCTGACATGGTGTACGCCGCCAACGGCGGCCTGGTGGTCGGCGGTACAGCAGTGGTTGCGAAGTTCGCCTACCCGCAGCGCGCAGGCGAAACAGCCGCGTACGGCGCTTGGATGGTCCGCCACGGATACGAACCCGTACAGACGCGCCACACCAACGAAGGCCAGGGCGACCTGCTGGTCGCGGGTTCGATCCTGTTGGCAGGGTATGGATTTCGGACCGATCGCCGTGCACACGGCGAAATCGCGCAACTGGTCGGCCGACCGACGTACAGCTTCGAACTGGTCGATCCGCGGTTCTACCATCTCGATACCGCCCTTGCGGTACTCGACGACACGACGGTCGCGTATTACCCGCCGGCGTTCAGCAACGCCTCGCGGGTGAGCCTGCGGACACTGTTCCCCGACGCGATCGAGGTGGCGAGCACCGACGCCTACGTCTTCGGCCTCAACGTGGTGTCCGACGGGTGCAATGTCGTGCTGCCTGCCGCGGCGACCGGCTTCGCCGCCCAACTGCGCGACGCGGGATTCAACCCCATCGGCGTCGACCTGTCCGAGCTGTTCAAGGGCGGCGGCTCCATCAAATGCTGCACGTTGGAGGTACATTCGTGACCACGCTGGAAGCGACGGGAGCCGCGATCGCGATCGACGATCGCTGTGTGGCGCACAACTATGCACCGCTTCCCGTGGTCGCAGCGAGCGCCGAGGGCGCGTGGATCACCGATGTGGAGGGCCGCCGCTACCTGGACTGCCTGGCCGCATACTCGGCGGTCAACTTCGGCCACCGCAACCCGGAGATCACCGCCGTCGCACACGCGCAGCTGGACACCGTGACGTTGGTCAGCCGCGCTTTCCACTCCGAGCGGCTCGCACCCTTCTGCGCGGCGCTGGCCGAACTCTGCGGCAAGGACATGGTGCTGCCGATGAACAGCGGCGCCGAAGCGGTCGAGACCGGGATCAAGGTGGCCCGCAAATGGGGCACCGACGTCAAGGGTGTTCCCGCCGGTGCGTCGAATATCGTGGTGGCGGACAACAACTTCCACGGCCGCACGACCACGATCATCAGCTTCTCCGACGACGAGACGGCCCGCCGCGGCTTCGGTCCGTACACCCCCGGATTTCGTGCTGCGCCGTTCGGTGACGCCGACGCCTTCGCCGACGCGATCGACGACAACACCGTCGCGGTGCTGGTCGAACCGATCCAGGGTGAGGCGGGAATCATCGTTCCGCCCGACGACTTCCTGCCGCGGCTTCGCGCGTTGTGCACGCAGCGCAACGTGCTGTTGATCGCCGACGAAATTCAGTCCGGGCTCGCCCGAACCGGGAAGACGTTCGCCTGCGAGCACTGGGGCGTTGTTCCCGATGTCTACCTGCTCGGAAAGGCGCTCGGCGGAGGGGTGATGCCGTTGTCGGCGGTGGTGGCCGACTCCGAGATCCTGGGCGTGCTGCATCCTGGTGAGCACGGCTCCACCTTCGGCGGGAATCCACTGGCCGCGGCCATCGGCTCGACCGTGGTGGCGATCTTACAGCGTGGCGAATTCCAATGCCGCTCAGCCCAACTCGGTGCGCACATGCACCACAGATTGCGGCAGTTGACCGGTCACGGCGTCGTGGCGGTCCGCGGCAAGGGGCTGTGGGCCGGCGTCGACATCGATCCGGCGTTGGGCACCGCCAAACAGGTCAGCCTGCGCCTGGCGCGGCGCGGGGTCCTCGTCAAGGACACCCACGGTTCGACCCTGAGATTCGCTCCCCCGCTGGTGATCACCGAGCAAGAGATCGATTGGGCCATCGACCAGTTCGCCGCCGTCCTGGCCGGCTAGCTGTGATGCCCAGGGAGGTTGTCCCTCCCGTTATCGGTGAGCCTGTGTGACAGGGAAGGCCTCCGGTTGTGAAGTGGAGCTGTCTAAGA
>NZ_BCTA01000015.1 GCF_001570485.1 Mycolicibacterium novocastrense | reverse complement strand
GCCCCAACACACCAGATCGCCGGTGCGATACATCCGTTGTCCCGGGCCGCCGAACGGACACGCCACAAACCGCGACGACGTCAACCCAGCCCGCCGCCAATATCCGTCCGCGACGTGGGCGCCTCCCACGTACAACTCGCCGACCACCCCGGCAGGCACCGGACGCAACCAGTTGTCCAAGACGAACAACGCCGCCGCCGGCAGCGGCGAACCGATCGGCGGCGCACCCGAGCCCGCAGCCAACGGCACACTCTTCGATACGTAGATCGTGGTCTCGGTCGGACCGTAGGCGTTGATCATCACCCGACCCGGCGCCCACCGATCCACCACATCAGCCGGACACGCCTCACCAGCCAACACCAACGCCGCGCCTTCCAGACCCTTTGGCGACAACATCCTTGCCGCGGAGGGGGTTTGATACACGACGCTGACTTTCTCGGCCACCAGCAGCTGATGCAGATCGTCGGGCGACCCCGCCACCGACTCGGGCACGATCACCAACCGGCTCCCGTGCAACAGAGCACCGAAGATCTCCCACACCGAGACGTCGAAGCTGTGTGAATGCCACTGCGACCAAGTCTCGCCCGGCCCTGCGGGCAGATCGACGGGCAACAACTCCAATACCTGAGTCACATTGCCGTGCGTGACCGCCACACCCTTGGGCGCACCCGTCGTACCGGAGGTATAGATCAGATACGCAATGTCATCAGCGTTCGGCACCGGCAATGCAGAACCCGAATAGCGTTCGACGGCGGGATCATCTATTTCGATGACCGCTACCTCAGGCCCATCCAACCGCGAGCGCAACTCCGCTGTCGTGACCGCCGCGACCGGCTCGGCATCGGCAAGCATGAACTCCAACCGCGCCGCAGGCACCGCCGGATCGAACGGCAGATAGGCCGCCCCCGTCTTGAGCACCGCGAGAATTGAAACGATCGCCTCAGCAGACCGCGGCACCAACAGCGCCACAGACCGCCCCGGACCCGCTCCCCGATCAATCAAC
>NZ_BCTA01000014.1 GCF_001570485.1 Mycolicibacterium novocastrense | reverse complement strand
CAACCGCGCCAACCGATTCGACGCCGCATCCAGCTCGCGATAGGTCATCGACCGGCCATCACAGGTCAACGCCACCGCCTCCGGGGTATGGGCCACCTGCTCAGCGAACACCGCCGGAATCGACACCGCAGCCGACCCCGGCCGCGTCAACACCGCCCGATTACCCCACTCCTGCAGACGCGAACGCTCACCAGCATCCAACACATCCACCGACGACAACCGCCGAGACGGATCGGCGACCATCGACTCCAACACCCGCCGCAACCGCGCGATCAACGACTCCACACTGGCCGCATCGAACACATCGGTGCGGAACTCCACCCCGCCGCCGATGCCGGCCGGCTCACCGATCTCAGTCCAACGCTCAGCCAACGAGAATGTCAGATCCATCCGTGCGGTCCGAGAATCGACCGGAAGTGGCGCGGCCTGGACGTCGCCCAAGGCCAGGCCCGCCGTCGGATCCTCGAGTTGCCAGTTCTGCCAAGCCAAGACCACCTGAACCAACGGGTGATGGGCCAACGATCGGGTCGGGTTGAGCCGCTCGACCAACACCTCGAAAGGCACATCCTGATGCTCGTAAGCCGCCAGGCTGCGCTGACGCACCTGAGCCAACACCTCGGCGACCGTCGGATCACCATCAAGATCCACCCGCAACACCAACGTGTTTACGAAGAAACCGACCAATTCGTCCAGTGCCGAATCACGCCGTCCGGCGATCGGGAAGCCCACCGCCACATCCGAACTGGCGCTCACCTTCGACAACAGCACCGCCAACGCAGCCTGCATCACCATGAAGCTGGTCGCGTCGTACTCGCCGGCGACCTCACGCATCCGCCGCTGCAATTCCGCAGGCCAGTCCACCGCCACCGTCGACCCCCGGTAATCAGCCTCCGCGGGATACGGACGATCGGTGGGCAACTGCAACCGCTCCGGCAAGCCAGCCAGCGCATCGTCCCAATACGCCACCTGCGCGGCGATTGGACTGCCGGCATCGTCGAGATCGCCGAGCTGGGCGCGCTGCCACATCGTGTAGTCGACATACTGCACCGCCAACGGTGCCCACCCCGGTGCCTGCCCGGCACACCGGCTGGCATACGCCACACCCAGATCCTGGACCAACGGAGTGATCGACCACCCATCAGCGGCAATATGGTGGACTACGGCCACCAACACATGAGTCGACTCATCGACACGGAAAAGCCTTGCCCGCAGGGGGATTTCGTTCGCCAAGTCGAACAGGTGACCCACCACCGCGCCGATGGCCTCCTCCAGCCGGCCCCCAGACCAGCCGCTGGCATCAACGACCTCCCAACCGAAGTCGGCCTCCTCAGCAGCCACCACCACCTGATGCGGCAACCCCTCAGGCGCAGCGA
>NZ_BCTA01000013.1 GCF_001570485.1 Mycolicibacterium novocastrense | reverse complement strand
TCCACCACCCGCCACACCACCGGCCCCATCACCACATCAACCCAACACAACCCGCCGACGACGCAGTGAAGGGGCAGCCGGGTGACTCCCCTGGCTGCCCCCTGATCTGCTACTTGATCGGCAATCCTTACGTCGGCTGCGGCAGTTCCACCCCCAGCCTCGCCGCTACCCGATAGCCCGCCAGCGCCAGCTGGCGAATCTTCTCGGGGCGCAGCCCCGACTGCAGCGCGGTATCGAGCATGGAAGCCATCCGATGCGCCGGATCAATCCGCAGCGCCTCCTCCAGTGCAATCCCCGCCAACGGACCGTCACCACGCACGTAGGCAGCGAAAGCAAGCAGCGTTAGCGCGTCGACACGCGGCGGATCAGGCAGCGTGCGCGACAGCAGCGCCCACAGCGTTTCGGCCGCCCCCGCCTGATTTCCGACCGCGAGACCAAACAGCACGTCTCGGACCTGCCGATCGCTCAGCGCCAGCGCCAGCCGCGCCAGATCGTCGTCGTCGAGCGTGGCGCCGTCGGCGACTCGACCCGCTGCTGTGATCGCGTGCTCGACGTCGCGGCAGGCGCGTGCCCCGACGTCGAGCTCACCGCTCTGCTGGAGCATCTCGTCGATGCGTTGACCCAGCCGCGCGGTGTGCTCAGTGTCGCGGGTGCTGATTACCTCGTGCAGATCCGAGCGGCGGGCGTAGAGACGCCGCCCATCGAGAACCGCCGCCATCGCCAGCGGTGAAGCCGCCGGGTCATCAACGGCTCCGCCGTTACCGCAGCCGTCTGCGCAGTGCCAGCGACCGCCTGCCTCTATCCGGTCGACGATGTGGGCTGACAGCATCTCCACGCGCTGATCGTTGAGAGCGGTTGTCAGTTCGTCGATCAGCTGGCGGTATTCATCGGCGCACATTCGGCAGTGCGCACCTTCGGCGTCGACCACAACGGCAATAGCCGCATCCGCCCCCGCCGTGGCGGTCGACTCCGTGAGGCGCGCGACCGCGCCGCTCATGTCGGTCGAGAGATCCACGCGCGCCGCGCATATCAACTCACCACCGCCCACGGCCACGACGATCAGCGATCTCTCCGGCACAAATCCGAAAATCGAAGGTAGAGCCGCGATCAGCGATCCTGGCCTGCTCAATTGAAACGCAGCGGGAACATTCATATCAGACACAACGCCCTCCTACAGGCACTCCGCGCGATCCCGATGCCTCCGCGACGGGGGCATTTGAACCGCTTTCCAGGTGTCTCGACTCCTCCCGAGACACCTTTAGCGTAGCGTCGACCACCGACAACTACGCAGTTCAACCGGGGTTCGCTGCCCCCGCGGACCAGCCCCGGTTCTTGCGGCCGGAGTACTCCCGTACCCGCGTTGGACGACTTAGTTGATGCATCGCAGCACCCGACTCCGGTCTGCATGTTAAATCATCGGTGCGTGCGCTGCTGTTTGTTCACTGGCGCCCGCCTGGCCGAGCCCTTTTGCACCGCAGAGCGTTTCGCGCCTACATTGATCGCTACTCGTGGAGTGCCGCAGTGCTTTTCGGTCTCTGTCCCGCAGGATAGTCGCCGCGCACTCGCACCTTGTATCCCTCCAGAGCGGCATAGCGCGGCGGGTGCCGGCGGTACCCCACCAACCATGCGGCCCGGTCGCGCCCTCACTCCATCAGCCTGAACAACCGCGCACCCTTTGCTATTTCGTATTGTTGCGCGGATGTGAAACGTGTTATGCGTCAATCTCTTTCGCGGCACCGCTGTCCGCGCACTAGGCTGTGGCCCTTGGCTTTTCATGCGCTTGCAGCGCCCCTGTACCCACTGGCGGGTGTTGAGCGCGAGGGGCCGACTTGTCGGCCCCTCGCGCTACCATCAAAGGGTGGCAGGGAGGGAACACCCGGCGGTGTCCCCTCCCTTATACTGCCAGCGTCAGCATCCCGAGGATCTCGTTGGCGACCGCGTAGACCTCGTCCAGGTACTGGTACGCGCCGTCACGCGCCGATGTTCCGGGCGCCAGCCAGGTCAACTCATTCCATCCGCTAGTGATTCCTACGCGCCGCTGAGTGCCGTTTCGGTTGTGTAGCACGACGTAGTAGCCCGACGACTCCCAGTCGTCGTCACCGTTGACGCTCAGCTCGACACGCGGGTCGGCGACGATCGCCTGCGCCTCCAGCGCTTCGTAGTACAGCTCTGACATTGCACCGCCCGGGCGTTCGTGTGATCGGTCAGGCAGGTCGCATTCCAGTTCCTCGCCCTTGGCTGCCACCCAGCGATCAAACGCCTCGACGTTAATCGTGAAGTGCCGCAGGCCGGCAGTGGGAGTCACCACGAACCCTGTCGCTTCCGAACTGCAGGCGACGCCAGACGAATTCGGGTTGTTGTGCTCCACCATCAGAACCCCTCTCCGCATATCGGCGGATCGAAGTACTCCGCCGACGGGTCGTCGTCGATGTCGTCTACCGCGATGCCGGCGCGCTGCAGCCATTGGTAGCCGTCGTTGCTCAGTTCAGCAAGGCCGTTGGCCAGGTCGCGCTCATCTGGCTCGAAATCGAGGGGCACGCGGACTCGGACCTCGTGGTGGCATTCCTCGCCCCAGCTGATGACCACCGTTCTGGTTGGCGGTTGCTCGGCGGTGGGGCCGCACGCAGCGGCCCCACCTTGGCTCTCTGCGGCCCTCACTGGTCGGCTCCCGTTGCGGCAGCCCACAGCGGGCGCTGGTACCGCTCGGCGTCCCCTGGTGCTCTCAGGGGCATTACCAGGCCGATGAAATCGGCGCCGATCTGCACCACCGCCGCGCCGGGGCCGCGTTCGCCGCCGGTCGGGAACACCACCATCCGGGCGCCGTCCTCGTTGTGCACCTTGGCGAACTTCGCCAGCCGGCCGGCGTTGTATCCGACTCCGGTGACTTCTCCGGCCGCTGGAAGCGACCGGCTTCTTTTACGCCGCGGTTGCGGTGTGTAGGGCCAGTCCAGCCCTGAGTATGTTGCGTGCGGCATGTTCATCGGCCGGCGCGCTGTGACCGCAGCGTTGGCAGACGAATTCCGCTTGGCTGACGCGATTTTCGGGTGCTGCGTGACCGCAGCACTCACACCTGTCGGAGGTGTGCCGGGGGTTGACCTCGATCCAGGTGCGCCCAGCATCTTCCGCTTTGGCGCGCAGTATCGAGACGAACTGGCCCCAGCCAGCGTCACTGATTGATCGGTTGAGCCCGGACTTCGCCCGGGCGCCGTTGGGGAGGAACTGCCCAGGATTGTTCGGATCAGGTTTGGGCGTCGCCCGGCGCAGCATGTTCGAGATCTTGAGGTCCTCCACCACCAGCAGGTCGTACCGGGCGACGAGTGCACGGGCCTGCTTGTGGTGAAAGTCCTTGCGCCGGTTGGCGATCTTACGGTGCCGCGCCGCCACCGTCTCCCGGCGCACGACCCGGTTATTGGAGCCACGTTTTGTGCGCTGCAATCGTTGCTGAGCCGCCTCCAGTCGGGCGGCCTCCTGACGTGCCCACCGCGGATTGGCGACCTCGGTGCCATCAGAGAGCGTCGCATAGGTCACCACCCCGACGTCGATCCCGGCCTGACCACCCGTGGCCGGTAACGGATTGGTCGGTACCTCGTCACACGAGAGCACCAGCATCCAGCGCCGGCCTTGGCGTTTGATCTGGATCGTTTTCACTCTGCCCTGCACCTGGCGGTGCAGATGCACCTTCACCTGACCGACACCTTGCAGATACACCCGCTTGGTCTCGGGTAGCCAGCGTGCCCCGTCACCGTCTTTGGGCCACTCCACGCTGTCGAAGCGGGTCTTACCCTTAAACCGCGGATAGCCGGGCTTGTCGCCGCGTTTGACCCGGCGGAAGAATCCATCGAACGCCTTGCTCAACCGGCGCAGGGTGGCCTGCTGGCTGGAGAACGACCACACCGCCTGATCCGGCCGTATCGCCCGGATCTCTGACAGTTGGGCGGATTGATCCCCGTAGTAGATGCGGGTCTTGTTGTGTGACCAGGCATTCCGGCGTTCCTGCAGGGCGGCGTTGTAGAGCTCACGGTGCGCGTCCAGACACTGCGCCAACGCGACGTGCTGGCGGGCAGTCGGACGCAGGCGAAACACATACGCGCGCCGCATCAAGCCACCGCGTCCCACTGGTGCTCGATGTAGCGGCGCACCGTCGACTCCGACACATACCCGACCGAGGCGGCGAAATACGACGGCGACCACAACACCCTCGCGAACCTCCGCAGGTAGGGAAACTCGGCGCGCAGCACGCGCGCGGTGCGGCCCTTGAACGCCCGCACCACCGCCGCTGGCGCGTCGGTCGGGCCAACCCGCACGAACAGGTGCACGTGATCGGGCATCACCTCGGAGGCCACGATCTCCCATCCGCGTTCGGCGGCGACCTCGGTCAGCAGCTCGCCGCAGCGCGCCGCTACGCGGCCGCCAAGCACCCGGCGCCGGTACTTCGGGCACCACACCAGATGCAGGCCCAGCGAGCACACCCCACCCGGGGTGCCGCGAAACCGGCGCTGAGACATACCACACACCTTACGAAACGACACCGACAAAAACTCACCATCACACACTGTTCACCTGGCCCGATTCCCCCGACGGCTCAAGCCGCCGGTCCCCTCGGGCCGCACCGATGGAGCGGGCGCTGTCCTTGTAACGCACGCACCCTTCGATCCCGACGAACGAGATCCCGTCCACCTCAATGTGGCTGAGGTGCAGATTCCACATGTGCAGCTCGTCGAGATAGGTTCCGTCGCAGTGGTTTCCGTACACGCCCATGGCGGGAATGTGGCAGCCGTCGATGCCGGTGAGGGTTCGGGCGTACAGGTCGCCGGCTGTGACGATTGCGTCGATGCCGTTGTCCAAGACGTACTGCGGCAGCGGTGATGACATTTCGGGGGCGGTGTCGGCGATCAGCAGTAGTTTCATCGCCGCACGTCGTTTCGCTCCACGCGTGCCCGCAGCTCGGCCACGGGTACCCGGAAAGTCGTGTCTCGTACGTCAGCGAGAGCGCGTCGCGCGGCGTCGAGGTGGGTGAATGCCGTGGCCTGGCCGAGGAATCCGGGATGGCCGTCGATGGGTTGCAGGCCAGCCAGGCGCCAGTAACGGTTCACGCGTTCGACCGTCTCGGCCGTGGACCTTGAGACGTCGGGGCTCATCACGGCCATACCGGCAGAGGTGGGCAGCATGGTGGCGATGACTTCCGACACCGCCCACGCGCCGATGTTGTGGCCGCGGGCCGCGCTATCAATGCAGACATCGACAACGATGAGCACCACGTCGATCGAGCCGGCCGCAGCGAACGGTCCCTGCTCGTCGATGTCGGGCGCCAGCCATTCACCGTCGAACAGCTGGCCGAATCGCGCGGCACCGGGGTACTCGTCGAGGACCTGGGCGGCGGGCTGTTGGCCGAGCTGAAGGATCAGAAAGTCGACATAGCCCACTGAGATGTCGGGGGCGGTGGCGTGGGCTTCGGCCACAGCGAGCTGGACGTCGGCGCGCCAGTCCAGGCAGCAGCTCAACTGGCGGTTGGAATCCTGGCTGGCGTAATGCAGTCGCGGCGCGACGAATTCGAGCGTGTCCCCCTCGTTGGTCGCTGGCGTGTAGGCGTCGAGGTCGCGTGTGAAGTCGGCCAGCGAGATGGAATCCACCCTCCTATTCTTGCCTCACAGCGGTGGTCCCTGTTGCAGTGGCGAGCGGCGCGCCTGCAATGTCCCTATTTGAACGTCGTCATAGGCGAATGCGGCAGCAGCGGGCGAGGTCGTCAGGGCAGCGGCTCGATCATTGCGTCGTCAAAGCGGCTGGCGTAATGCTCGGCGGCGTCGCGTTCGGCATTGGTGAACGCACGGATGGCTCCGGGTTGGCTGGGGACGCGCACGAGCAGCGTCAGTTCGGCGAGGCTGGCGCGGTCGCGTTTGGGGCGCCGATGTTCGCGGGGTTCCTCAGTCACGTTGGGTCGGTGTCTGGTGGGCGGGGTGGTCGCGGTGGGCGTCGGCCAGCATTCGGGTGACGAACCACGGGCCGGCGATCAATGCGCCGATGATGAACAGTGCGAGCGCGGTGATGATCGATGACCACAGTGCCATCGGGTCTTGAAACCATTCGGGTCTGCGCACTGACACGTCGATGCAGCTGCCGACGATGAAGAACGACGCGCTGATCGCGGTGGCTCCGGTGATCGCGGCCCCGATCGATGACTCGGGCCAGCGGCCTCGCCAGTGCAGCATGATGAGTGCTGTCGCGGCACATACCAGCCCTACTGCTACCCAGACTGTTCCCATGGATGGTCACGATACGACGCGGATGCGACACCACGCTCGAATGCGTGCTGGCCTGCGGGGTGGCCGGCGTACTCTCGGCCGTCGTGACGAAGGCGCGCCGATCACCGTGGATGAACGATCGAGCCGAGCTGCTTGTGCGACTGCTTCAGCAGCGCTACGGCCTGGTCGTCGACGAGGGCACCGCGCGCCAGGACATCTCCGATCATGTCGACCACGTGGCCACGGTCATGAGGGTTGGTCGGCAGGCTGCGAAGTTCTATGTCACCGATGAGGTGATCGAGGCGATGGCGCAGCGGATCGCCGAAGAGGTCGCACGGCATCAGGCGATCGATCTGGACGCCGAGCGCCGGCGCCGGCGGAACCGTTGACGAAGTCGCCAGCGCGGCGCACGAGGGCTTGGCCGGTCGGCGGCGCCCTCGCGTCTACAGTGTGCACCACCTGGGGAGGTAACAGATGGTGCAGCATGTTTGCGGCGGCGTTAGCCTGCGTGGACGTTGTGTCTGCGGGCGGTTTGTGAGCTTTGCGGCCGCGCGGGTCGCTGCCGGCCCCGAGCGGGTGCGTCGCGGCGGTGCGTATGCGCTCGGCTGATGACGGTTGGGACGACGCCCATACGCCGCGGCGCAGCGTTCGGGTGCCTGATGAGATTTGGGATCCTGCAGTCGCTGCGGCCTCGGCCGCGGGAGAAACGATTACCGCTGTCATTCGTCGCGCGCTTGCCCGATATGCCCTCGAAGGTGGTGGTGACGCGGAGGTTGAGTACCGGGCCACACCTAAAGACGATCGTTTCGATGCTGTGACGAACATTGTTGGCGCATATGAGGATGTGCGGCGGCTGTACCCGGCGCGGCGGTGGGTTCTGGAGGAGCGAACCGTCTCCGGGTATCGGCCGGCGGGTCGCCAGCGCACGCGCCCTCGTTCTGGGCAGTGAGGCCGCTCGTCGGGGTACGGACAATGCGGCCGCGGTGTCGCTGGCGTGTAGCGCGGTTGTGAACTTTGCGTAGCTCCGGGGATCGCGTTCCGCACTCCCAGGGGGATGGCGAGATCATGTTGTGGTGGATGCGTTCGTCTCCGTTTACGTCGATATGGCTGCCAGCGCGGCCGATGTGCGCGCCGCGGTGGCCGCTGTGCCCGTTCCAGACGAAGTGGTTGATGTCGTTGTCGACGATCGCTTTATTGGTGACACGTTTGGGTGCCGGATCGCCGTGGAGCTCGTGGGCACGTTCGATGAAGGACACCAAGGTCTGTGTATCGCTCGCGGTTACGCGCAGCGGCTGTCGGCCGTTCTCGGTGTGCCGGCGTTTCCGTTGTTTGACCTGCTGCGTCTGGATCAGCCCGAGCGCTTCATGCAGTGACAGCGCACGAAGAATCTCGCTAGGATTTGGCGCTTTTGCTGTATACAGATCTCGAATCGGTTAACCGCGCTCAGAACGAAACTGCAGCCTCGACAATTTCGCTCATCACACGGGGGTTTGATGTCGCATCGGTGGGCCTCGTGTGAGGTGGCTGACCGCGTACGTGACGCCGTCGCCTGCCTTCGCGGGAGGCCACCGACACGGCCACCGTTGATGCCGGTACCGACGTCGCTTCCGAGTTGGGCGCGGAGGCCAAAGTTGTCCCGGGCGGCGCGGATTAAACGACATATGAAGGATCCTCCATGGATTCTGCGTGACGTTGTAGTCGCCCTCGTTGTGGGTGGGGTCGTGGCGTGGGGATCTGTTCGCGCGCAACAAGATATTGATGACGAAAGAATGTTGCGGGAAAGCTCGCTCGCGGCGCAGCAGGAGAGGCAGAGCGCGCGATTAGAGAATCTTCGCTTTGTCCGAGATCGCTCGTCGATCGATGATTCGGTGGTTCGCCCTTTCGGCGGGCTAGACCTGGCTCATCAAAATATGATTGGGCTGAACCTTACTGGAGCCTCTTTCATCGAATCGAATCTGCAGCTTGCTGACTTGACGCAAATCGATGTTTCTTCGAGTAGCAAGTTCGGCCCTGCGAACTTTTATGGCGCAGACCTGTGCGGAGCCAATTTGACCAACTCTATTATGTTCTTCGCAAATTTCACACATGCGTCCTTGCGTGCCACTACTCTTTCTGGTGGGTGGTTCGGACGGGCCTGGTTCGACGGCACTGATATGAGCTATTCGTATGGAGCGGGAGCCGACTTCGATCACGCAACCTTTGTAAATGGCGTAAACTTCCGAAACGCAGTGCTAACGGACGCGAGTTTTTGGAGCGCCGACCTTTCGGGGGCGGACTTCAGTGATGCAATAGTAGCTGGGGCCGATTTCTCACACGCAATAATAAGCAGCGCAACGAAGTTCGACGGAGTCGTTTACACGTCTTCAACCAAGTGGCCGCAGGGCTTTACGCCAAAATCGGATCCCGTTTCGGAAAGCGATCTGTCGATCGGCCCCGATTTCCAGCCCGACACGCAGAGTTGTGAAGAATCGAAGTGATTTTGACGGCCCCACCAGAGCAGCTCCCGAGATAGACCGTGGTCGTGAGACCGTGAGACCGCCGTAGACGCGTCGATCGGCGGCCTGGCTGGATGTCGCAGTTCTCGTGCGAATCCACAGCGCTTGCTCTGTGCGCCCGCTGCGGATTCAGCTGTTTTGTCAGGCTGCGGCGGGGCTCGACGAGTCTGAGGCGCCCGTATCGCCGGCCGTTGGTTTGTCGTTGTCGATCCTGGATTTGATGTCGTTGACCGAGATGCCGTTCTTTTTGGTGCCTTGTGCGTGCCGGGGGCTCGAGGGTCGGGTGGTGGCGCGGGCGTCGTCGTCATTTGTGGATTCGCCTGTGTCCGCGGCGGTTTCAGATGCGTTCTTGGTGGCTGTCGGTTTTGTCAGCCGTGTCGTGCGCGGCTCGTCTGTCTCGGTCGCCGGGGTCGTGGTGGTGCCCTCTTCCGTGTCCGCGGCGCCGGTCGTGGTCTCGGTTGTCGGGGTTGGGTCCGGGGCGGTGACCGTCGATGCGTCGGGGTCGAGGACCGGATCGGTGGGCTGCGTCTGCGGCTGTGGCGACTCGGTGAGGTGCTCGGCTGCCGGCGTTTCGGTGGGCTGCGCTGTCGGCGGCGCCTGCGGGTCGTCTGCGGCGGGGTCTTGTGGGGTGGGCTCGACGATGGCGGTGCCGGTTTCGGCGTCGGTTCCGGCGGCATCGGGTGTCGATGTCGGTGTGATGCTGAGGGACACGGTGCGGGGGGCTGAAAGTGCCGATGTGTCGGGAATGCTCGCGGCCGGCGGCAGTGCGGCCGCGGACCGGGTGGTGAGATTGCTGATGGCTGAGCCGATGTCGAGGGCGAGCGCGACTGCGTTCAGCGACGTCGCGGTTGCGAAGGCGGCTAGATTCACGGCGGTGTTGACGCCGGCAGCGATGACGTGGGGCAGGCCGGTGACGAACACTGGTTGTCCTGCCATTTGCAGGATGCCGCTGGCGGCGGTGGCCGCGCTGCTGGTGAATGCGGTGATGACGTCTGCGCCGGTCGTGGTGAGTTTTGCCGCGGTTGAGAACGGGATCGATGCCAGGGTGCCGGCTGTGCCGGCAGCGATTGTGAGTGTGGTGGACCCGGCGCCGACGAGTATCGAGAGGGCGTCGGCGTAGGAGGCCGGGGCGAGGGGGGCTGTGCCGATTCTTTCGATGGCCGCCTGCAGCGCTCCGGGGGTGGTGCCGTTGCCGATCCAGGTGGTGACCGCGGCGGAGGCCCGGGTGGTGAGCCGGGTGAGCGCGGTGGTGGCAGCGTTCGACAGTGCTGAGGTGCCGCCGTTGATGCCGGCGATGGTTGCGGTCACTGGGGCGGACACGATGCCTTGTACCGCGGTCAGGGCGCCGTCGATGAGACGGTTTCCGCTGTTGTCCCCTACGGCGTCGAGTAGATCGTTGAATCCGGACAGCGCGTTGGTGATCTGTGCGGTGATTCCGGTGACGAACGTGGTGCCGAGCCTCAGGGCGGCCGGGGCGAGGTCATGGCCGGCCGTGGTGAGCGCGTTGTTGATGGTGAGGCCGGCGATGTCGAGGGGGACGGTCAGTAGGGCGGTGTAGGCGGCGGCAGACAGAGGGTTGTTGAGGATGCCGGCTACGGCTTGCAGTGCGGCGCTCAGTGAGCCGGTCAGCGTCGAGGTCAATAGGTCGGTGACCTGCCCTGTGGCCAGGGTGAAGGTGGTGTTGGCCGATCCGGCTGTGGTGGCCAGTCGTGTAAGTCCGCTGTTGGATGTGGCTTTGAGTGCCTTCAGCACGTCGCCCAGGGTGGGGTTGTCGGTGGCGGTGATCAGCGTGTCCCACAGGGTGGTGTTCAGTGTGACGGCGGAGTTGAGCGCGTCGGCAAGAGTTTGTCCCGGTGCGCCGATCGCTGTGGTGACTGTGGCCGAGACGGCGTTCATGGCGCTGTTGAGGTTGTTGATCAGGGCCTTGATGTCGGCCGGTGAGATGGCGGCGGCGAGTTCGATCGTGGGCGGCGCTGCGGCGTGGGGAACGGCGATGTTGGCCGGTGCGGTGCTGGGGATCGTCAGCGGCGTTAGGGCGATCGCGCCGGCGGCGGTCAGCGCCATCGTGGTTGTCAGGTAGGAGCGGGGGGCGATTTCCATACGGGGCCTCCGTGAGTGGTCGTCGGCGGCGATGGCGTGGGTTCCTGCAACCGCCAAAATGTCTCGACAAAATAGCACGGTGTGTCATGACACCGTTGACATCGGCGATCGGCTTCGGCGCACAGTCAGGCAGTGTTTGCACACCAGTCATTCGGCGGCCACCGGTGTCGGGTGAGGACGCTTCTGGCCGCCCGGCCTGGCTCGTCGGGCGGGCGTGCGTTGCTGGTCGAAACGGCGGCAGGCCGGTTGGCCGTATATTTCGGTTTGTGATTCGCCGGTTGATGCTCGACTGCAGCGCCATGCTGCGAGGGTGGTGCTGACGGTGGATGAGATCACGGTGCTGCAGAGGGCGCACGACCTCTTTGCCGGCAGTCCCGCGGTTGCGGCTGCTGGTGGGCCTGCTGTCGACGCTGAGCGGTCGCTACGTGGCGGCCAGTCGTTGAGCGGTGCGGCGTTCGAGCGCTACCACCAGCGGGCGGCGCAGGGCCGCAGTGATCTGCGCGCCAGTGGGGCCACCGATGCGCAGCTGTCGACGATCTTGCGCGGCGCGGCCGATGAGCACGCCGCGGCCCGGCAGCAGACACGGGTGATCTTGGATGCGGCCCGGGCGGATTCGGCGCCGGCGGCCGATACGCCGATGGGCCAACGGGAGTTCTTACGCCGGCGTGTGGCGCGGCTGCGCGCCCAGCATCGCACCGTGTCGGGTGCGCGGCTGCGCGCGCTGCGGCGGCTGGCGTTGATTCGGGCGCTTCGCTATGGGCGGGTTGATATGGCGCGGTTGGCGGGGGCTCCGAATCCGCGGGCGGCGATGGCGGTGCGGGCGGCGTTGTCGAAGTTGGGGCGGCCGTACGTGTGGGGAGCGACGGGGCCGAATGCGTTTGACTGCTCAGGGTTGGTGCAGTGGGCCTATCGTCAAGCCGGGGTTGATATTTCACGGACGACGTGGACGCAGATTCATGATGGTGCTCCGGTGCCGCGGTCGATGATCGCGGTCGGGGATCTGGTGTTTCCCAATCGTGGCCATGTGCAGATGTACATCGGTAACGGCCAGGTTGTGGAGGCTCCGTACTCTGGGGCCTCGATCCGGATCAGCAGCCTCGGCGATGCCGTTGCGATTCGTCGCCCCATTATCTGAGTCAGGGCTACCATCTGTAGCATCGTGTACGGCGTAATCGGTTGTACGGGGCGCTGTTTGGCCTTTGCGCCTGCCGGGCCGAAACGCGCGGCGGCGCGATTGGGTGGGACCTGCTTGGCCGCTCGCCGGCTACCGGTGCTCGCTGCCGTAGTCCACAAGCCCGGCTAGACCGCCGATGGCCTCTATGACGACGTCTCCGGACAGCTCCTGCTCCCCTGCCAGCGAGAGTGCACCGATGCTCGCGACCAACGGAATCTCACTATCTGGCGCGCCGGTGACGTCGACGACGGCGCGCCCGTCGACGAAGAGGGTGTACAGGTCGTGCTCGGGAAAGTCGTGGTTCAACCGCAACACCCACCAGCGGCACGCCTGCATGGCGGCGAAAGGAAAGTGCTTGTCTCCGGTGCGTTTCCAGGGCGGGCGTGCTGCGCCGACACCGTGGACCGAGAGCCTATCGTCGACCACAACCCTGATTCTAGGTGGCCCTGTTCCCTTGACCCGTCCACTGCCGGGCGCAGTCCCGACGCAGATGGCCGCATTGTCGCGTGAACGTCCCCGGCGTCAGAGTATGGCGAGGGTGTCAGCGGTCGAGTACCACGTTAGATCGGGTCGGGCAATTGTTGTGTGCGGGAACGCAAGTTGCGATTCGCCCCCCGCCACAGACGACGGGCGGTCCCCCGCTGCAACGGGGGGCCGCCCTTTTCGCTCTCTCAATCCCTGGCCCCACGAGAAAAAGGAACCGTCGATGACGGTATCGGCCTATTCCAGCACGGGCAACTCACTGTGGAGCCGTCCTAGCGCAGGAGGTCTGCGATGAGCAGTCGTGACCGCTCGGGGATCGGCGAGTCCGGGAAGTAGCGTTGCACGATGGCCCAGACTTCTGTTTCTGAGGTGATGTTGAGGTAGTCGAGGAGGAATTCGAGGTCTTGGCGGTCGGTGGTGGGCCGGGCGGCCAGGACTTTCATCGCGAGCAGATGTCGCGGTGGTGTGGCGGCCACTTGCAGGTAGGGATGGTCAAAGACGAGGCTGCCGGTGCCAGGGGTTCGGGAGACATAGCTTGCGGCTTGGCTGTTGAGCCACGTGGAAGGCCAGCCGTTGTCGGTGGCGACCTTGCGGATCGCGTCAACCATGGGGCCGTCGGGTGAGAACAGGGCGTCGATATCGCGTGTGGCTACTCGTGTTTCGTCGTAGGCGAGGAGCATGGCGGCGCCGCCGATGACGTGGACGTGGCCGATGACGCCGCGGCGTTGGAGTTCGGCGGCAAGGGCGGTGAGCGCGCGGTGGATCTCGGCGCGGTCGAACAGCGGTTCGGGCATGGGGGTGGCTCCGTCGTGGGTGAGGTCGTGGCGGTCGAGGTAGATGCCGCGCCGGCGAAACGCTGCGGGGCTGGACAGCATGGCGTAGGCGCGCGCTGAGGGCAGGTCGCTGGTCCACCATGGTGTGTCGAGGAATCGGTCGGTGGTGATGCTCCATAGCGGGCCGGGCAGGGCGTAGCGGGCGGCGATGTGTTCGGCGATCGCGGCGAGGAGCGCGTCGTAGCGTGGTTGGCCGGTGGTTGGTGGTTCGTCGCGGATCAGGGTGAGGGCGGCGCGGCCGGCTTCGTCTGCGCCGCGGTTGAATTCCAGGAATAGGCGCCAGCGGGTGCGGTCGTCGGCGGTGTCGGTGAGGGCGGCGGCGGTGGTGGCGAGGGTGAGTGCGGCGGTGGGTGTGGTGAGGTCGGTGCGGGCGCCCTGGTGGCGGTCGACGGCCCAGATGTCTTCGGCGGGGTAGCCGGCGATGCGGTGGATGTGGCGCGCGGACAGGATGCCGCGGGCGCGTGCTGGGGTGACGCCCCAGTAGCGGGCGGCTTGGTCGGTGGTCCAGAGTTCAGCCACCCCCCCAACCTACGCGCTTGCCGCGCGGATGTGTACAGCGCGGTTGCGGTCTGTGTTCGGCTGAGGGATTTATGGGGGTTCTACAGGTGTTTTCTAGTCCCCGATGTCGTCGACCGCCTGTGGGCTGGCGCGGGTGGGTTGTCCGACATCGGTCGGAGTAGAGATGTTTTGTTCTACGTGATGAGGTAGGTTCGAGCCCATGCAGCCGGCACCAGATGACGCGCCCCACGTTCCCTACTCGGCGACCGATTGGGGTAGCCGTGTCGTCAGGACCGACGAGGTCGCACAACTCCTGGGCATCAAGCCGACCTCGCTGTACCAGCTCGTTCTGCGCGACGCGTTTCCAGAGGGACAGGTTCAGGGGCGGGACAAGATTTGGATGCTGGACACGGTGCTGCGCTTCATGATCGAGCAGCGCCGCCAGCAGATCGAACGGGTGCCGCGGCTGTTTCCCCGGGTCGACCGGCCGATTCCGGCGTTGTTCTGCGGATCGCGGCTATTCATGTCCAAGGCGCGGTCGGGGGAAACCCACCGTGAGTACATCGCACACATGTGGCAGCCCAGCGACGGCGGGCCGCTGGTGGCGCTCGTGTACAAGCTGCACTCCCCTGGCTGGCATCGCCCAGCGCGCGAGCTGCTCACCGAGCTGCACGAGGCCGGGCACACCGATGTGGGGGCGGTGGTCATCCCCTCAGGATCCAGCGGTGTGGCCCCCGACGGGGTGATCGAGCCACCGGAGATCGACTATGCCGACACCAGCCCGATGAACGGCGGGTGGGTACACGCCACCTGGTTTGACGTCGCCTACCTGTTGCAGGTGGACCTGCCGTGGTGGCCTCATTACTTGCGTGATGCCCAGGCCATGCTGCGTTGGCAGCCCGGCGATGCGCCGTATGCGGTGGTGCCACGCAGCTCAGTGTTCGGCGATCCGCATGCGCTGCTGCGGCTGGGTTCCACAGTGCAGGTCGATGACGATCACGAATCGGAGGAGGTGGCTCGGTTCTTCTGGTGGTGGGCAGAGCGCGCGGCGTGCGGGTTCTGCCCACCCGACACGCACCCGGCCCAGACGTTTCCCGGGATCTGTGTTCCGGTGAAGGCCGTTGCTCCGGGCACGGGTAGCGCGCTGAGCGCGGACGTCGCCGCAGAGCGGGGCCGTCCTACGCCCGAGCAGACCGCCCGAGTTCTACATACGCGGGTCGATCCGGAAGCCTTCGACGACGTGGTGCGCATGCTCGCCCACGGTTTCACGATTTGGTCTCCGCTGATCGAGCGAGTCGTTGCGATCAGGGTCGGCACCGCCAATCCGCTGGCGCGCCGGTTCTTGAGCAAGCTGTCGGAATCGGCTGCGCCCGTCGATGAACTCGGCTACCTGCATGTGTGTGCGTTCGGCCGCGATGATCAGCGGATCACCCAACCGTTGTCGATGACACGGCCGCAGCGCCTTGAGCATGAGCTGAACAAGGATCTGTGGATCGCCCAGTTCGGGAACACAGTGTATATCACTGTGCCGCAGGCGATTTCCACCGCAAGGGGGGAACTTCAGCAGCTCGACGTCACACAAGATGACGGCGTGGTGGTCGGCGATTTCTCCGCATGGTGGACCGACACCGACGGTTACGCGTGGCCGATGCCTGGGGAAGACCCCCACGAGGCCGGGTACAGCGGCGCCGGTCCTGACGGCCTCGCCGCTGCCGCCACAATCCTCGCCGACGATGCGGCCAGTCCCGTCGGCGGCCCGTACAGGCTCGCGGTGCAGTCCGACGTCCGCTACCAGCAGCTGGCCAAACAGCTCAAGTCTCGCCGCTACCCCACCCTGATTCGCCGGCTCGACGACCCAGCAGCGGGCTTTCGCTGGCACACCGACATCCCCTCGCGGTGATGTCCCCATTTTGGGCGGCGTCCTAGTCACGGGCCTTAGGTGCGGTCCCGTTTCCAGGCGTTATTTGCAGCCCTGTTCGCAGTCCGATGATCTGATGCGAAGTGAGAGTGCCTCGTTGAGCCGGTCGAATTCGACCTTGGTCGGGATGGCCTGATCGCCGCTGAACATGCCTTCGTCGGTATAGATGGTGCCAAGAACTGCGTATACATCGGGGCTACCGAACCGTAAGTGGGGCGTGCACAGGCCGGCGTTCTCCAGCCGGTCCAGAAGCGCATGAACCGCTTCCGCTCCCCTCGTTTCCAGTGTGGCGCTGTACGTGATCCATTCGCCGTGTTGGCATTTGCGCACCGCTCCGAGCGAGAAGGGTGCTGCGGGGCAGCTGTCCATTGATGGCATCGCCTCGTTACCGGTCTCTGTGGAGGTAGCCTGCGCTATCTGTCCCAGTCTGGGGCGAAGCTGGGTGGTGGGCGGCGCGTCACTTCAGTCACGTCGTCATCGCTGGCTGTCGGTGGTTGGAAGCGCGAGTGCGCATCGTCGCCGAGGAGTTCCATGAAGCGCTGGTTGGCGTCGTCGACGTACTGGTGGGCTTCGGCGATGTAGCGCTCGGCGGCGGCGCGGGTGCGCGCTACTTCGGCATCGGCTGCGCGGCGGACCTCTGCGACCCGGCCGTCGGCGTGCCGATGGGCTGCGGCGATCTCGGCGTCGGCGTCGGAGCGGACTCGGGCGATCTCGGCGCGCAGCTGCTCGATCTCTGTTTGTGCTTCTGCGCGCTCGGCTGTGCGTTCGGCGGCGCGCTCGTCGGCTTGGGCCTGCGCAGCGGCGAATTGTTCACGTGCGGCTGCGATCTCGGCGGCGGCGTCGGTGCGCACTTTTGCGATCTGGGCGTCGGCATTGGCGCGGAGGCGGTTGACTTCTGAGTTCAGCCGCTCGATCTCTGCTTGTGCGGCCAGGGTTTCGGCGTGCGCTGCTTGGGCGGCTTGGGCGTGTTGGGTTGCCTCGGCGCGCGCAATTGCGGCTGCCGTTGTGGCGTCTTGCATGTCCTGGCGGGCGGCGTGGGCTGCGCGGTCTGCCCGTGCGCGTAGGCGGTCGGCTTCGGCGATTTTCTGGCGCACTGTTGGCCGTTGGGGTGCCGGGGCGGAGTGTCGGCGGTGTTCGATGAGCTGCTGGACGGTCATGGCCGCGGCGGCTGCCAGTTGGGGGTGCGGCTGTCGTCCGGCTTGTCGTGCGGCTGCTACTGCATCGGCGGCGATGCGCTGGGTCATTGTGGCCCACGCTTCGGGGGTGAGTTCGGCGATGCGTTCCTGCAGCGTCATCGGCGTCGGCGCCCTTCGCCGTCGGTGGCTTTCGCTGGCTTGTCGTCGGCGGCCGGAGTTGTTGGGGTGGAGTTGTTTTCGTCGCCTGATGATGACGGCGAGCGTGCGGCCGCCGGCCTGTCGTCGGCTGGCGGCGCCTGGGCTGCGGCCACCTCGGCGAAGCGGTCTATCTGCTGGGTGAGGACTAGGCCCAGCTGGGTCAGGTACACCGCGGTGGCGTTGGCTAGGGTCTCGTCGCCGAGTTCTTCGGCGTCGCGCTTGAGCCCGCGTAAGAGTTCTTCGGCAAGTTCGGGTCCCAGTCCCATGTTCGCACTGGCTGGATCCGTTGCGGCAAGCTCCATGTCGGCTGTCTGCACTATCCAGGTCAGGCGATCCCAGCATCGGTTGATCGCTGCCGCGCGTTGTTGTGCTTCGTGGGTTTCTTGGTGGTGGCGGTCGCGCTGGTCCATTTCGCTTTGTCGGCGTTTGTCGGATCGGCGCGATGTTGCCAGCAGGCCCAGCAGGACGATCAGCGCGGCCAGGACCGCGGCGGTTCCGCCGAATCCGGCTGAGTGCACCCAGTCGCGAAGGGACGGGATTGTATCGGCTACCAAATACTGTGTTTGTGCAGCCACGATCTCACCTTAGATTAGCGGCACGGTACCGCGTTGCGTGCGGATTTCTCATTGCGGTCTGTCCCTATTCTGTGGTCGTCGTAGTGGTTGGTGGTGCTGGGGCCGGTTCGTGGGTTAGGGAGAACACCGCCGGGCTGTACGGTGAGACCGTCACTGTGCCTTCGCGGGTGTCGATGGTCAGGTCGCCCCAGTCCTCGCCGGCGGGGCCGACGCCGCCGGCGGTGCGCGGGTCGTAGTCACCGCCGGCCCATTCGGCGATCGCGTGGCCCTGGTCCGGGTGTGTCCACTGCACGACCTCGACGAGGGTCGGCTTGACGCGGAACTGCTGTGTCTCAGTCACCACTCTTGTCCCCTTCTGTGATGCCGTCATAGGGCGGCTTTGTGCGTTAACGACGCGGCCCCGGCACTATGGGACCTTCCGTCTGGGACACCGCCGTTACCGGATGTGGCGTGCATGTCGTCGGGCCTCCTCGAACTCATCGAGCACCTGGCGGACACGCGGATCGCTGACCAGCTCGCGCACACGTGGTGTGATCGCCAGGTCTTCGACGTCGCGATCGAGGCCGACGAGCTCGGCGATATCTGCGAGATGGCCGCCCAGGACCATGGCGACGGTCATCGTGTGATCGAGCCGGTCAGCCAGTTCGGCCGCGCCGAGCGCCGCTAGGCCCGCTAACCGGTCTTCCCTCGTTCTGGCCCCGGCAGGCATGTCCTGGCTCACCGGTTCTCCTGTGCGCGGCGGTAGTAGTCCTCGGCGAACTGGGCCAGTGCCCAGGTCGTCAGCGTGGGATCGGTGGACGATGCGTCGGGCGGTAGGTAGCCATGCAGACATGCGTCGATGAGGTATTCGCGGCGCACGAATTCGTCGACGTCCTCGCCGTCGGCCGTCAGGTGTCTGATGAACGCGGCCGCGCGGTCGAGCTGGCCGAGGTCAACACCGTTGCGGGCAGCGGTTTCTCGGACGTTGGCTGTGTGCTCGGCGTTGCCGTCGGCGTCGAGCAGGAACGTTGCGAGCTGGAAGGTGTAGGGCCGGTTCTCTGTCAACGGGGTTTCCCTTCCGGGTTTGGTATTGCGGTCTGGTCACTGCGGGTCGGCTCAGTGGGGGCGATCGCGGTCTCGGAGCCCGGGGAGCCTGATCGCGCCGGCGAGGTCAGTTCTGGTCATGGTTTCAGTGGGGGTATCGAGCCGATGGTGATGGTGGCCGCGGCACACAGCAGTACCGCGACGACGAGGACGGTCACGTGCCAGAGCGCCCAGCGCGGCAGGGCACCGAGCGGTTGCACCGGTTGGTGGGCTTTGGTTGGCATCGTTGCCCATTGCTGGCAAGCGCGCTTGAGTTCAGCGAGTGTCATGGGTTCACGAACGGCGAGGCGGATGAAGCGCAGTCGAATCCCGTTGTGCAGCATGTGGACTGCCAGGCGTGCACGGTATGCGCTGTCCTCGTCGTACACCTGGGCGGTGTCGGTGTAGTCGACGTCGATCGGGGTGGGCAGGCGCGGTAGCAGATCGGCGACCAGGGGGCCGGGAAGTCCGGACCGCTGTGCGACGTCGCGCTCGCAGAGCCAAGCAGATCTGGTGTTCATACCACCCCTCAGGCGATGTAGCACATTTCTAGCGGAGTGTATCTCGGTGGGAGGGGTCGCCGTTTCACTGATTTACGCCGAGCGGGGTTAGGAGGCGACCCCGGCGGGGCAAGCGATCATGGCCGCGTGGCGATCGGCGTCCGCGATCGCGAGTTGGTACTTCGCGGCGACGCTGAGGAACCGGATCACATATGCGCACTGGCCGGTGGCGGGCAGCCATTCGGAGGGGCCGGAGTCGCCCTTGGCGGAATTCTCCCGTGTGTCGACCGCCAGCAGGTTATCGGTGTCGTTGGCGAAGATGGCCCGCTGCTGTGGTGTCCACTGCCAGGCGCCGGCGTCCCATGCGTAGCGTAAGGCGACCACATGGTCAACGGCGATGTCCTCCAAGGTGATTCGCTGTCCGGTGTAGGGGTCGTGGACCCATCCTGCGGTGACCTTGCAGGTGCGGGTGCCTGGTTTGAATTGCACGTCGTGCAGTTGAGCGGCGAGGACTCTCGATCTCGTATCGCAGCCGGAGTGGTCCAGTGGATCGTTCCACGCCGGGCCAAACACGCAGCTGTGGCCTTTCTTGCAGCTTCGGTCGTAGCCGGCCACCGGCGTGATCGTTGTCGCTGTGGGGATCTGTGCGAGCAGCCGGGCGATGTCGCCGGCGGCCGCAGTGGGTGGTGGGGCGGGGGCGGCCGGCGGCGCCGGCGATAGTGGCCATTGGGTGTGGTCTGCGGCGCCGATGGCCAGCGCGCCCGCGGCCAGGGCCGCGGCGCTGAGGGTGACGAGTTTGCGTCGGTATCGACGTTTCATGGCACCTCCGTTGATCCGGGATGGGCGACGGGCAGTCCTGCGGCGCGGGCGGCGGCGGCCCGGTCGGGGTCGTAGGTGATGAATGCGGTCAGGGTGGCGGCGGTCTGAGCGGCGGCGATATGTAGGGCGTCGACGACGGTCGCGGTGGCTCGAACTCGAATTGCGGCGTCGAGTAGACGGTCGCTGACGTTGACGGTGTCCAGGGCGGTGGTGGCGGTGTGGATGGCCTCGCCGGCGTCGGGTAGGTCGTGGGCGAGCTCGACGCGGGTCAGCGCGCAGGTAAACCAGCGGACGTCGCAGTGTCGGCTGAGGTAATCGCGCAGCGGTTCTGTTTCCGGTTGCGCGGCAATGAGTTTGGCTACAGCGGTGGTGTCGAGGTAGATCATGGAATGGGCGCAGCGGTGAGCAGGTCGGTGCGGGGCCGCTGGGCCGGGGTTACTTCGCCGGCGTTGATCAGCTCGACCCAGGCAGGGTCGGTGGCGATCGGCATCAGGCGTGCGACCGGTCGGCCTTGGTTGGTGACTTCGATGATTTCGCCGGCGCTCACGCGTTCGAGGTAGCGGGTGGCGTATTGGCGCAGCTCGCGGACACCGATCCTCTGCATGTAGCACATGGTATCCGGTTTGTGCCACATCGGTGTGCAGGCCGGTCGGCAGGGGGTCGCGCCCTCAGAGTTCTAACGTCCTATTTCGGTGACGTCATAGCTTGCGGTCATCCGGGCACCGCAGGGTTGGACGGAAGTCGATAGATCGGCGTGCTGAGCGGCCGATTCCCAGCCCCGACGATGGCCGGCGACACGCGGACCATGCGGATCTGGCTGCGCCCGACGCCGACGTGCTGGCGCCGCCAGTGCCCGCGCCGGATGTGTGCCGTCACGGTGCGGCCCGTCGGATTGGGCCGCGCTGCAGTCGACGCTGTGCGGGTGGCGTTAAGGACATGCACCTTGCCGGCGGCGGCGGCGTGCTGCAGAGCGGCGCTACGCCGGTGACTCGTGGTGGTGGCCTCCGGGTCGGCGGGTTCATGCCAGTCGGCCCAGGCCGCAACGGCGAGGAGCGCATCGACCTGGTCTGCGTAGGCCGTGCGGTCGCGTTGGGCTGGCAGCGCCCACCGTCCCAGGACACCGGTGCGCGCCGGCACAGCGACGCACCAGGCAAGTCGGCCGTTGGGAATGCCCTGGTAGTCGCTGAGTAGCAGGACGCCCTCGATCAGGGCGCCGCGGGCCGCGATGAGGTCCAGCACGTTGATTTGGTTGACTGCGGTTAGGTTCGACAGAACCCAGTTGCTCGAATTGGTGAATTTTCGGGCCTGAACAAGACGCAGGGTGATGGCTTCGAGCCGTTCGGTGTCGACGGGTTCGGCGGCAGGGTTGGCTTCGAGCACGATCGGTTTGCCTAGTGCCAGAAACACGTTCGGGTAGGCCAGTCGGATTCGAGCGCGGTCGTCGTTGGTGATGGGATCGGAGTCGAGGTAGCCGTGAACTTGTCCTGGCGGCATCCAGAAGTTCGATGCCGCGGCCAGTGCTACGGCGGTTTCCCCGTAGCCACGGGATGATTCGGTGCCGTCGCTGCGCGCCCATGCGCCGGCTGCGGCCAGGCTATACCAGTGGCGCAGTGCGACCGCGTCGGCTGGTGATGGGTGGCGCGGCGGCGGGTGCAGAGGTGTCGGCAGGCGACCGGTGTCGCCAATCGTGTTGCGGCCCAGGCGCCACAGCGGCAGGAGCCCGTCGGCTACCTCCCAGGGGTCGCGCAGCGCGTAGAACGCGCGGTCTGATAGCAGCGGGTCGATGGTCGGTGGTTGTTGGCGAGGTGATGCGGTTTCGGGGCCGTTGAGGTCAAGTCCTAGCAGTCGTGCCACTGGGTGCTCGGTGTCGATGGTGGCGTCGACGCGCGGATGCGGGTGGCCGGCGAGTGCGGCGGTCGGGGTGAGGGTATACGGAGTGGCCCGCTGCCATTGATCGATCAGTTCCTTGACGCGCTCAGGCGGTTGCGGGGCGCGGTCGTTGTCGGTGTGTGACGCCAGCCAGGCCTTCCACTGCGGCCGCAGGGCGCGTGGCGCCAGCGCGGACGCGTCGACGACCGTCTCGCGGCGCGGCATTTTGTAGTTCGCTGAACGGGCGCCGCGCGCTTGGTCGATTCGGACGGTGGCCTCTGCTCCGAGCTTTCGTCGTACGGCCCAGCCGTCGAAGTCGATGACTCCCGCCATCCCCTCGTTGAGCAGGCCCATTACCGACTCGATGGCCTCTACGGGTTCTGCCGACCCGGCCTTTCGTTGTTCGATGTAGGTCTCTAGGTAGGTGACCCATGCGGTGTTCACGGGTTCAGACACCTCTTGGCTGCGCGCCAACACGTTGCGCAGCACTTCGATATCAGCGGTAAGGCGTTGTCGTTCGTCGGCGACCGCGGTGTCACGCTCATTGAGGCAGCTGCGTAGTTTGGCGTCCAGTTCCGACCGGTCGCGGGCCGCGGTCTGCGCTGCCCCCAGGCGCTTACGTGCGTCGCTGATTTGTGTTGTGAGGCTGTCGATCTCGGCCTCCAGTGACTTGTGGTCGCGGTTGGCCTTGCGATGGGAGTACTTACCGCGGGCCATCGGCGCTCCTGGTAACCACGGTGGTGAACGGAGGTATCTCGGGCAGCGTCAGGTAAGCGATGTCTGCCGCGTGGAGCTGTTCGATCAGCTGGGTACGGGCGGCACCGGTGGCGCTGAGGGCTGCGGGCAGCGCCGGCGGAGGAGGTACCTCGGGAGCCTTAGCGGCCATGGTTTCGCAGGCGCCGACGGTGTCGATCAGACCTGTCCACGCGCGCTCGATCGCATCGCACAGGTTCTCGGCGGTTTCTCGCAGGTCCTCCACCGTGGGGCTGGTCAATGCGTCTCGGTCGCGCTGTGCCTGTTCGATCGCGGCGGCTAGGACCTTGCGGTCGACCGCTGCGCGTTCGGCAGCCTCGATCTGGTGTTGCAGGTCGGCCAGCTCCTTTTTGAGGGCGTCGCGTTGTGCCGTCAGCGCTGTGATGTCATTGCCTCGGGTCTCACCGTCCATCGCTACCTCCCGTCAGCGTTGTCTGCGCATCCCTTGTGACGATCGCTAGGGTAGTTCCGCCCTGGGACAGTGGATCGATAGTCCAGCAAATCCGGGTAGGGGCTATTCCTCGCCGGGCGAGGTGGGGCGGCGTTCGAGGTGGGGCGGCGTTCAGTTGAGCCTTTTGTTCGCGGTGGCAAGCAGACCCAGCACAAGCGCGAGATGCTCGGGGTCGGCGCGCGGCGGGTTGACTTGGTCGAGGTTGCTCGTTGCGCTAGGTGCGGTCAGGTCGACTTTGGTGTGGCCGCGTAGCCCACCGAAGCGGCCGTGGGCGACGGCTTCCATGCCGCACGAGAACAGTTCGGTGTAGTTGCTGCCGGGATAGTCCTTGCCCATGTAGCGGTGAGCGAAGCCGTCTGGCACTACCAGTTCTTTGCGGTGGTAGCGCTCTTTGGGCAGTCCCTCGGTGCGGCGGTTCAGAAAATGCTTTGTGGCGATGCTGATTTCGGGGTTGCGGTCTTCCATTCGGTGGGCTAGCTCGTGGGTCATCGAGGATGTGTCGTTGTAGGTGATCTCGGCGGATGTGCCGGCGTGTTGCACGGTGGCGCGCTTGCCGGCGCCGCGCACGTAGATCACCTCTTGGGCCTGGCCGGCGGCGTCGGTGTGGGTGGCGAAGTGCATAGTGGCCGGTTTCTTGCGAGTGGCGTTGAACTGTGCCAGTAGCTCGGTGATGCGGCGTTCGTTTTCGGGGGTGCGTTCCACGGTGGCGTAGGGACGCGCATAGGTGTCGGTGAGTGTGCCGGTCCCGGTTGCCATGGCCTCCGGTGAGTCGACGTAGTAGCTGGTTATCGAGGTGAGTCGGTCTTGTTGAAGGGAGCGGCGCAGGTCGAGGACTTCGACGCGGGTTCGGCGCGTGGTTTGGCGCTTGGCGGCGCTGTAGTGCGCGCGGGCCTTCGAGCGTTTGGCGAGCATGCCGCCCAGGGCGGCGGAGCGCTCGACCATTTCGTCGGGGTATAGGGCTGTGCTGGTGGTGCACATTTCCCGGTCGGCTTTGGTCATTTTGCTGTGGTTGGTGGGGGTGAACTGGGCGCCGCCGAAGCTGCGTTCCTGCGATAGTTCTTGGTAGTAGGCGTTTTTGGTGATGGTGGTGCGTAGTTCGTTGATCTCGGCGGAGCGTTTCGCGGCCTGCTGGAGGACGTCGCGCTTGGCGGCGATGTAGGCGTTGCGGGTGGCGTCGATCTCGGCGGCGGCCTCGTCGCTGATGAACGATTTGCCGTCGGCGGTCAGGTAGCGGTCGGTGCGGGCGCGGATCTGGTCGTAGTCGGCGTCGATGGACGCCAGGCGCTGGGCCACGTCGTGCGCTTCAGCGACCACCGATGCGTCGTCGACGCCGTGGTCGATGAAGGCTTGCTCGATCTTGTGGGTGGCGATGTCGCGTAGGACGGTGCCGTGGTCGACAACCGCTGAGGTGTAGGTGGCGCGGTCCTCGGCGGTCAGTGTCCGGCTGGGCTCGCGGATGAGTGCCAGCGCGTCGTTGACGGCGCGGGTGGTGGCGACGCGGCGCTGTTGTAGCTCCTGCAGCGCGGTGCCGGTGCCCGCTGTGTCGGCGGTGTCGTGTCCGGTGGTGGCCACGGCGGCCGTGGCGGCTTTGCCGACGGCGTAGCGCAGTCGCTGGTAGGCGCGGCGTCGGTCGCCGCGGGTGCACGGGCAGCGGCGTCCCCCTTCGGCGATGGCCCGGCACACCCCTGGAAACTAGCATTGATCTGCGTTTTCCGTGTCCCCTGCCGAGATGAGTACGCCCGCGGTCCTTCGGCGATACCCTGAACGCCATGAATCCGCAGCCCGCCGAGATCGCTGGTAGTCCCCCAGTTGTCGTCGGCGCGTCTGGCAATGTCGGCGTGCTGGGCGGGCTGCTGGCGCGGGTGGCCGAGGGTGCGGGCAGCCTGACGTGGACAGGCACCTTCGACTTCGGCTCTGCCGGGTCAGTCACGTTGAGCATCCGCGACGTCGATGTCGCCAGGCTCAGCGTGCCGGCACGGGATCTACTGTTGGTGACCGCAGCGCGCTTGGCCACCCTGGGCATGTCGCAGCAAGGGATGTGGCGTGCGGTTTCCTTGTCCCCTTCTGGGGGTGGGCGGTGATGGCGCTAGCGACGTTTACGTTCACCACCGACCGCGGGGTGATCGCCTACACCCAGTTGGAGCGGCCGGTCGCCGAGGAGGGCGGCGTGGTCGCCGGCGGGATCCTTGGCGGTGACGCGGAGCTGGTCGCGCTGGTGCACGACATCTTGGCCGGCGGGCCGCCGGATCAGGTCTGCGTCGCAGAGCCCAACCTGTATTACCGGTTCACAGAGGATCGGGACACCCTCGCCGACGTCGCCGCGGCGATGCTGGTGGTCGGCAACGGGCGCGGGCAACTGTCTGATCGAGGATGGGATGCCCTGCATGCGACCCTGGCAGAGGAGGACGGGGATGACAGCGGCCTCACGACTGCCACTCCCCCACCTGATGACGACGAGGGCACCGTCATCTTCTGAACCACCAGGCCTGCAGCACGGTTCTGGCATTATCGAACATATGTTCCCCACGATCGCCATGTTCGATGGCTGGGAGGATTCGGCGGACTACCCGACGCTGTTCCGGGTCTGCCGAGAGGTGAGCATCGACACCGCGCGAATCTTTCCTCCGAGTGGGATCCGCAAGGATGAGCTGCCGATGTTTGTGAAAAGCGGCGGTCTCTTGCTGGAGCCTTCGATGCGGGGCCGGCAGATCGCGTGGATACGACGTGCCGACGGGGGCTGGCTGGCCGTGTGCGAGCTAAAGGCCGCCAGCGCCAATGGCCGCTCCCGCGTGAACATGCAGCTTTGGCTGCCACCTGATGCGCTCACCGCCGACGTCGACGACGCCACGACCTAACGACCTAACGCCAGCCTTATCCGTAACGGTGTTTCCTACGTGCTGCTGTCGGCGGCCTGTGATGCGAATCGGCCTCGCGTTGGACAATCACGCTCGGGTGGATTGCGAGAGGTTGATGTGGCCCACATGCGGCAAATCGTTGCCGTGATCGGCCGGGCGATGCAGATCACGAGCGACGTCGCGAGTAGGGGTGCAATGACAGGCGGTGTCACGTGACGATTCCCCCGCCCTACTGGGCGATGGCCACCGACAGGTGTTCTGGCGCGCCGCTGGCGCAACTGGCCACCTCCGGATGTCCCTGTTGGCCCGGTCGTCCTAGTCCGGTAGATGTGGTGTTGGCGGTCAGCGCGGGCGCATGTAGGTGGTCGTACCAGCGCAAAACCCATTCGGCGTCGCCGTAGGCGGTGTGGCGCAGATCTGGCGTGGGGATGTCGATGCCGCACTGCTCTGAGAGGGCTTCCGGGTTGCGGCGTGGGAGCTGTCCATGTGCAAGCATCCAGCCGCGGGCGAGCTCGGTGATGTCAACGGGGTCGCGCCACCACCGGGGCTCGCGGCGGTGGCGGCGCAGCGCGTTGGCCAGGGTCACGGTGTCGAAGCGGGGTCGGACGCCGAAGATCTCCGCGCCGGCGGTCCACTCGTCGACGATCTCTGCGGCTTCCCTCTCGCTGAGGTGATGCTGGTCGGGGCCGAGGGCGGCGCCGAAGGCGGGGTGGCGTTGATAGAACCGGCCGACGTCGAGTCCTTTGGGGTCGGCGTGGTCGAGATCGATGTCGTCGATGTGGACGAAGACTGTGATGGTGGTGTCATCGGCGTCGGCGACGCGGCGGATCATGCTTATTTCCCAAGCGCGGCGGTCGTCGTGCACTCCGGTGGTCTCGGTGTCGAGGAACAGGACAGTCACGTATTCGCCTCTCTTGGTGCGGGTTTCGCTTGGAGTATCGCGGCAGGCACCGACAGGAATCGCCGGCGAATCCCTTCCCATAGCGCCCCTATGGGCCATAGGGGCACTATGGGCCACTCGCCGTGCTTGCCACTCCACTCCCCTGTTCACTCCAGGCTCCGCTGTAACGGCGTGGCCCGCTGTCGAGCACCAGGGCTTAGCGTTTCTTGGCGCGGGCTGCCGCGGCGGCCGCGCGTGGCCGCGCCTTTATCGGCTCGGCGGCTGAGCTCCGCCTGCTGGCAGCGCGGCTGATCTGCACGACCAGACTCGCGCCGTCCTCGCTGTCGAGGACGCGTGCGCGAACCGGGATGTCACGGAACGCCTTGATCCGGCGGTTGCGCAGGTCGCTGGCCATCTGTAGGGCGGGCTGTCGATTGCCGGTGTTGGTGTAGGTCTTGTAGACGATCCAGCGGCCCAGCGGGGTCTTGCGCAGCACCGCCGCTTTGGCGTTGGCGACTTCGGTCGCTGTGGGCAGAGGGTCGTCGACCAGTGTGTTGGATCCCAGAACCTCAGCAGGGTCCAGGCGGCGGGTCTCGCCTTTGGCCCAGTCGAGCAGCGACTTGTTGGTGCGGCCGTTGATCTTGCCGATGGCGCCCTCTTTGATGATGGCGGCGGCGTCCTGTGCGGTAACCGGCTCGTAGTCCATCTCCCGGTCGATGAGGAAATCGACCGACATTGGCTTGTTGTAGACGAACGCATCGACGTTGGGCACGTAGCAGTGCAGTCGGCCGTCGCGTTCGGCGGTCAGCGCGACGGTGCGGTCACCGTCCTTGACCAGGTAGAGCGCGCTCATGTGTTGCTCTCCAATCTTCACTTCGGCTTGGGTGCGGGCTTGGGGCGGTAGTCCTTGAGTTCGACGGCGACCCCGCCCAGAGTGGTCAGCTTGCGTAGGCCCGGTGGTGTCGGCACGTCGTCCCACAGGCGCACGCAGCGCTCGAACGCTCGTTTGCGCTCCTCTGGCGACAGGTCGACGTCGCGGTATAGCTCGTATTCCTTGTGCCCGCGGTTCTTGGTCGCCAGCGCGGATTCGGTGTGGTACTGGATCTCGCAGCGCTGGCCGGCTTCGTTGGCGACGATGATGTGAATTCCCTTGTATGGGTTGCCTTTTACAAACGAATGCTCGGCGCTGCGCACTGTCCAGCCGTGGGCGGTCAGTGTGGTGATCGAGGCGGTCAGGGTGGGCACCAGATCGGCGACCCGTTCCGTGGTCACGGTGTAGCGGATGGTGTCGTCGAGCCGGGTCGCGGCCTGCTCGGGAGTCTGCATCTTCTCGATCTCTTTCTTGCGGATCTTTCGCGCCAGCGACGAAGGTGCCTTGATGCGGTGCTCCAGGCCGACCAGTTCGGCGCGGCTGCCGGCGATCGCGGCCTGAAGTTGCTCGGTCATCGCCGGCTCGTGGCGTAGCGCTTCTAGCAGGGTGTTGAGTGCGGCGTTGGCGACCTGGCGTGAGTGGGTCGCATAGATTTCGGCGGGTTCCTCGCTGGGCTTGCCCGCCCAGGCCGGCGCCGGCGCGTCGGCGCGTGGAGGGGGCAGTAGCTGGGTGCCGGCGAGTTTCTTCAAGTGTGTATCGCATCGGCGTCCCCCTTCGCTTTTAGCCCGGCACACGGCGGCGGTGGGCTGCGCGGCGGCGGTGGCCGTCGGCGGGGTTGGCTCCCAGCGCCCGGTAGGCGTTGGCGTACTTGTGCAGCAGCCGGGTTCGTCTTGTTTCGGGCAGCATCGCGAGCCGGTCGGGGTCGGTGTTGTCGGCCAGGTCGGCGAGTTTGACTTCGCGGGCTATCCGGTGTTGGCGGATTTGGGCGTAGTAGTCGGCCGGTGATTGGTTCTCGCGGCGGGTGAGCAGTTCGACGGCGGCGATCACTTGCGCTGGGATGCCGCGGTCGGCGAGGTCGGCGGCGGTGATCGGGGTGTCTTCGAGGGTGTCGTGCAGTAGGGCTGCTGCGACCGCGGCGGTGTCGTGCGGGTCGTCGATGTAGCTGGCCACGCGTCGGACGTGCCCGATGTAGGGCTGTCCGGCTTTGTCACGCTGGCCCGCGTGGGCGCTGTCGGCGATGCCGGCTGCCAGGGAGGTGATTGTGTTGGTCACGATTTTCCTCCTCTCACCGGCCGTGTCCCTCTTTCCATACTCATCATAGTCCATCCTAGTGTCGGACGTCTATGGTATGCCGCTGGCAAACCGGTCTGGCATGAGAGATGAGAGAGGGGCAGACCGCTGTCAAGGGGGGAGGTTCGAGTAGCGGTCTGCCCCTGGTCCAGGAGGATATCGGGTTTCGCCTCGTCGCGTTTCACCCTTCCGCAGCAAGGCCTTTCAGTGGTCGATCAGTGTTGATTCATTGGCAGCGTGTGCGCGTTGAGCGCCACGAGCGCCTCGTCGAGGTCCTGCGGGGTAGGGACGGCCGCTGATGGTCCTTCGTCAGGGTTACCAGCAATCAGCTCGGCGCGTACTTCCAGGGCTGCTTTTACAAACGACACCTGCGCGGTACGCAAGATCGCCTCAGCGAGGCTGGCGGAGTCGGTGTTCATTACGTCTTCACTGAGGGCGACGCTGTGCATGAACCCGCCGCGGCATGACCGGAACAGGATCATGCCGCTGGGGTGCACAGCGTCAAACTCCGGGTTGGGCTGGTCGTTCATGCGTCGCCGGTGAGCGCCCGGAATGCGGTCGTGGAGCTGCGCTCGTGGTTGTCCCACAGAGCGTGAGCCTGTCGCAGGCCGGCGGCGGTGGCGTCGTGATCGGCGGCCTGGGCCTCGTAGTTCTGGCGCCGCTCATCGAGTTTGATGCGGGCTTCCTCGCGCAGCTCGGCGTACACCGGTCCCAGGGAATCCAGAGTTGCCTGGATGTCCTCGTTGGAGGCCGGCACTGTACGCAGGTACTCGGCCGCGGCCTGGTGCCCGTCGGCGGCGTCGCGGAGCACCTCGGGGGTGACGTGGATGGGCTCGGTCATGATGTCCTCCTATCGCTGACCCGTCGGGGTTAGCAACGTCGTTCCGGTACCGGTGTTGTTGTTCGCGGTGGGTGTGCTGGTCGGTGCCGCTGGATCGGCCGGCGTAGAGGTCGTCGGTGGTGCCAGCGGAGCGGCCGGCAGCTCCGGTGGCGGCATCCATCCGAGGAACCCGGGGCGGCCGTTCACATCCGAGATCGGGCGGATCTGGCCGTCGATGAATGCCAGATCCTTGTTGATCGCATAGACCTGGTGGTCGGTGAATTGACCGACGGCACCCATGGTCAGCCGCGAGGGATCCATGGGATTGGGCACCGCTGCACCTGGGGGTGCGATCGTCATGCCGTTCTGGCGGAACGCATCGGCTATCGGGGTGCCCTCCGAGATCGCCTTGGTCACGTTGGCCAGCTGCGGGTTGGGGGCGGTGACTGTCTGACCGTTGGGTAGGTGAACCTCGGTCGGTCCGGTGCCGGGCGGCACGGGAGGCGCCAGCGGTCCCGGCACCGGCGCGCCAGACGTCGGCTGTTCATTGTTTGGTTTGTCGTCTTCGGCCTTCTCCCCCTCGGGCTTGTCCGGATCCAGCGGGGACTGTGGCTGCTCGCTGCCTTCACTGCCTTCAGGCGGGGCGCCCAGTAGAGGGTCGTCGAGCAGTGACGCGACCGGGTCTGGTTCGTCTGTGTTGTCTTTGGGTTTGAGCAGATCGGACAGGCCCGACGCGGCCGGAGCGCCGCCACCGCCGAACAGGCCGGGCAGTCCTCCCCCGCCGAGGCCGGGCATGGACGGCATCGTCGGCATCGGCATCTGCGGTAGTTGTGACCCCATCCCGCCTAGAGGATCGCCGCCGAGTAGGCCCGGATCGCTGAGCAGAGGATCTCCGAGAAGATCGGCCAGTGGATCACCGGTGGCGCCGACATTGGATCCAGCCGGAGGAGTAGTGCCGGCTCCGGCTCCGGCTCCGGCGTTGTCACCGCCGCCGTTGCCGGCACCGTCAGCTTGCTCGCCAGCGTTCTTGGCGTTCGGGTCCGACTCGTCGGCCTTCTCGGGGTGAGGGGCCGCGTTGAGCGCGTAGAGGCCGGCCAGTATCTCGCGCTTGGACTTGTCATCGAGGTCGGCCTCGGCCACGACGTCGATGATCTCTTTCTGCTTGGACAGCAGAAACTTCTGAAATTCGCGCGCACCCATCGGAGTGTCCAACGCAGTCTGCCGATTCACGGCGTCCTCGATGGACTGCTGCAGCACTGCGAGCTTCTGCTTGCCCTCCACAGTGTTTGAGAACGCATTGAGCACCGCAGCGGCCAAGGTGCGGTCCGCCTCGGCGACCTTCGAGTTCTGGCCCTTCAGGGAATCCTCGAGTTTCTTGATCGCCTCGGCGCCCTCGCCCTGTTGGGCGTCGGCGTCGCCTCCGGAAGGCCCCGGCGGCGCGGGGGCGGCCGGAGGTGGCGCAGGAGCGGCCGGAGGTGGCGCAGGCATCACTGCCGCCTTGGTTTCCGGGTTAAACAGTTCTGGATGCATATTGCGGATTCGGTCGAGCGCATCGTCGGGTACCGCAGGGTTGACGGAGCTGTTCTGGTGGGAACGGTCCTCGTAGACCACTCCGGTTTCGGGATCCCTGTAACCCCTGAACCCGGCGCCGTCGCTGTTTAGCCAGCCGTTGACGTCGCGGATCTGCTGTGGGGTCAACCCCTGTTGCCAAGCGTTCGGGTCGCCGGTTTCCTCAGCGATGTGCTTAATGATGTGACGCAGATCGTCATAGGAACCCATGCCTCACCAGCCTCCCCCGGCGAGCCGCGTCAAACGCGGCACTCGCGCATCGAGAACGCGAGCGAGAGCCTTCGGTAGGAAAGTTGTGGGCACAGGCTCGCTCATCCCCGTATTTGGGTGGGTCGTCGCCTGACTCAGTTCCTTTACCGTCACTATTCTTTCGCCCCGTTCGGTGTCTCGTTAGGCAGTTTTTATCGGACCCACTTTTTGACCATAGTTTCGTCGGGCGGAATAGCCGCCGGCGGTGGAAGGGGCGAATCCCCGAATAGAGATCGCGCACGACGCAGATCAGCGCGCACTTGGTCGAGGTGCTGCTGCAGCAAAGAACGCTCCATGATCGGTCACTGTACCGAGGTCACCACCCCGCCACCACTCACCCTGCGATGGCCTGCACTGGCACACTGAAGCGGTGCTGACCAGTGGCTTTGGGCTTTAGCGATCGAGGCGATTGGGGTAGTTCAGCCGTGCGAGTTGCTCGCGACGACGGCTGGCATCGGCCTGCGCCTCAGCCAGTATCGTGGCTATCTGCTGCTGTTTGGCAAGTAGGAATCGATGCAGTTCGGCCGTTCCCATCGGCGTGTCACTCAGCTGAGATTGCATCGTCGATACGTGCTGTTCAATCTCGGCGGAAATGCGATCTAGGCGTTCTCGGTAATCAAGCATGCTGTCGTGGGCACCTTTGACGATGGCGTCAAGGTCACGGTCAATCTCTATCGCCCGCGCATTGCGGTCGACTAACTGTTCTTCACGCTCAGAAATACCGGCCGCGGATTCCTCGGAGCCCTTTTCGCCAGCCACACCTTAATCGTAGGTATGCACCAGCTTCTGACTCAATGCCACAACGTGCACGTCAGGACGCCGCGTGGGTCGCTGGCGGTGAAATCAGCTCTGCGAACCTGCTGCGCAGCAGCTCGGCGCGCGCCATGTCGCTGTGCACGGCATGCGGGCGGGTGCCGTCGAGGGCCAGGACCCCGGCGCCGAGCGCAGCTCGTCGACGGCCAGGCCGAGAATGACCATCGTCGTCGACGTCAGGGCGTGGTCGCGGGCGTCGGCAGCGAGCTCGTCGACCCATCTGCCCAGTTCTGGGTCGTCACCGTCGACGCCGTACCGGTTGGCGTGGCTGACCATGCGCTCGATAAGCGTCAGCAGCTGGTCTTGATGCGCCTCAAGCCATGCCTCCTCAGCGTCATGGCGTTGCCGCGCTTGTCTTTTGCGACGCCGCTCATCGCGGCTGATCTGCTCGTCGGGGCGGTCGTGGCGCAGCAGCGCCTCCATTCGATCGATCCGGTCGAGGATGCCCTGCTTTTTGACGCCGAGTTGGGCGCCGAGCTGGCTGAGGAACAGGCCGCGGGTGCGGCCGATCTTCAAGATTTGAAGTTCGCGCCGCTGGGTTTCCCACCACAGCCAGTTGTTGAGCTTGAGCATGTCGGCTACGTCGGCCTGCTTGACATCGCTGGGGATTTCGGGGCCGCTGTATCTGAGCAGGTAGTCCAGGACTTCGCGGGGATCGGCGTCGGGTGAGTCCGGCAGCTTCTCGCGATTGGGGTCGTCGATTTTCACGCGCCGATTGACGATTCTGGTGATTGCTCGCGATAGCTCTGCGCGACTCACCCTGGGTCGGATCGCCACCCCGTCAGTATTCCACTGACGGATAGTCCGGGTATGCAGCGCAGAGGCCGGTCGCTGCTGCTGCTGCGGCGGCTGTTCGTCCTGGACGTGTTCACCGCGCGACGGCTCTCGTCATCCTGCCTCACGGCGCGGCAGCTCACATGCTGGAGACGGCCGGCGGCGGGAATGCCTCGCCGTTGTTGTATTTGGTTTCTAGATCCTCGCACAGCCTGGCGATCGCGTATCGGATGAACTTCGACTGGTGCTTGATACCGGTGTGTGGGGATGTCCAGGTAACGGTGTTGACCATGCGGTCCTTTTCCTCCTCGGGCAAGGTCAGCAGCAGATCCTTGGAGTTGCCGCCGAGCCGTTTGGAGTTGGCGCCTGACGTCGTGGTCGGGGTGCTGGCCGGACGTGGGGGTTCGGGGGCCGGACGTGGCGGTTCGGGCTGTGGTGGCACTGTCGCGACCGATGGGGCCGCTGGTTCTGTCCCTGTTGTGGCGGCGTCATAGGCCTGGCTGGGTGCGGGTGGTTCGCTCTGCGCGGCTTGGGCGATCGAGCTGCGCCGGGGCCTTGTGGGCGGCGGCGGCTTCGGAATGGCGCTGCTCATGCACTAACTCCTTCGGGCACACGGTCGGATCCATCAGCCGCGGGCGCGGGCAGGGGCACAGGGACCTGGTCGGAGAGTTGTTGGAGGATCTTGGCGAATACGGTCACCATGTTGCGGATTCGTGGTGTCGGTTTCGGGTGTTCGTCGCAGCCCCATCCGATTGCGCTGAGACGGGAGAGGTCAGCGATCGCGGGGATGTGCTCTCCGAGGATGGTGATGCCCTCCTCGACCGACATGCCTTCAAGTAGCTCGATGGTTTCTTTATGGTCGCTGCGGCGGCCGTCGACGGCGTTGATGATCCAGCCGGCGACCTCCAGGTCCTTATCGAGATACTCCTTCAGGTCTTCGACTGCGCTGAGGGTCATCTGCAGTCCGCCGACGGCCCAGTCCTCCGGCTGAACCACGATCACGAGCTTGTCAGCGGCCATCAGGGCGTTGCGGGTAATTAGGTCGGTGGCGGGCCTGGTGTCGATAAAGACGAAGTCGAACTCGGCTTCGACTTCTCGTAGTGCCCGTGTGATGGAGTGCTCTGACCCTGGCTTACCAATGAGGGCGTCTTGGACTGCCTGTAATTCGTCGAAGCCGGACGGGAGTAGCGAGATCGCTTCTCGGCGGGTCTGCAGGATGGCGTCTTGCACGCGGATCTGTGCGCGGCGGTCAAGTACGTCTGCCAAAGAGACCGGGGGTGGCTCAGCGTTGTTGTACTGGGTGAGCGACCGCGTGATGTTCCCTTGTGGATCCGCGTCGACTATGAGGACGCGCAGGCCCGCCGCGGCGGCGGCATGGCCGAGTTGGACGGTGATCACCGTCTTCCCCACGCCGCCCTTTTGATTCGCCAGCACGCACTTCCGGGCTTTCCTTGATGTACCTGGTGTGGTCATATACCTGTCTCCCCTAGCTTGGCTTGCTTGATCTTATCAATGGTTATCTCTGCTCGTATTCACTGTGCTTTGTGGACCTTCGCTACAGCTATGCCTGCTATATAGCTCTATCGTTAGCTCATCTCTACCTAGCACCCTTTAGCATATTTCGGCTAATAGCTACTATGCTGCGCTGCGCTTCCTATATGTAGGGGTAGCATACCGCGGATTATCTCACCTTCCTATACTCCTACTCAGCTAGCCATAGCTGTACTTATATAAGTTAATCACTGATAGTCGCCCATATGGGCCATAGGGGAGAACCGCGAGAGGTGCAGCTGGTGCGCCACCGTGATGGTCTTGGTCGGACCGTTGCGGTGCTTGGCCAGGATCAAGTCCGCCTCGCCACCGCGCGGGTCGTCGCGCTCGAACGCATCTGGGCGATGCAGGAGGATGACTATATCTGCATCTTGTTCCTGGCTGCCGGATTCGCGCAGGTCAGAGAGCATCGGCTTCTTATCGGAGCGCTGTTCGGGGCCGCGATTGAGCTGACTAATCGCCACCACCGGCACGTCGAGTTCCTTGGCTAGCAGCTTCAGGTTGCGTGAGAAGTCCGATACCTCCTGCTGGCGTGATTCGTAGCGCTTGCCTGACGTCAGCAGCTGCAGGTAATCGACGACGATCAGCTTCAGACCGACGCGCTGGTGCAGTCGGCGCGCTTTGGCGCGGATCTCCATCATGGTCAGGTTCGGCGAGTCGTCGATGAACAGTGGCCGTTCGTTTAAGCGCGCCATGCAGTGGCCCAGCTGTACCCAGTCGTCATCGCTCATGCGGCCCGACCGCATCGATTGGAGCTTCACCTTCGCCTCTGCCGACAGAAGCCGCATAACGATCTCAGACTTACTCATTTCCAGCGAGAACACGACGCTGGGGAGGTCGTGTTTGATCGAGCAGGACCGCATGAAGTCCAGTGCCAGAGTGGAGTTGTGAGTAGGTACCGCGCCTGGTCCAGCGAGGTAGAGATGGTCTGCGTTGGCGACCTGGACACAGCGCACGGGCACGCTGCTGACCCTGCGCACAGCGACGATGGCGTGCCGCACCGCGCCGGGGATGCGCCATCGTTGTCGCCGTGCGGCTACCTGCTCAGTTACCGACGCCAGCACCTGTACTAATGACCCATATGGGCCATAGGGGGCAGGGGGGCTCGCTGGGGGCGGTAATGCGGCGCGGTCCATCGGGGCATGCGCCAAGCTGTTCGACGCGGGCGTCGCGTCCTGCAGACGTGCGCCGCTAATGAGCCGGACTGTGCCGGCACGCGCCATCTCGCGCCAGATCTGCGCCGTCGTGCGCACACCGGAGGGTGTTGGCCACTGGTGTTCGGCGTCGGCGACGATCCGGGTGCCGTCGCTGAAGGTCAGCTCGTAGCACGGGCGCCCGTGCAGCACGTCGGTCGCGGCAACAACCCGGGTGGGACGGCCAGCGGCGTCGAGCAGTTCGTCGCCAGGCTCAACGCGGCCCATCGTCGTCCATCCGGTCGGGGTTGGGAGGGGGGTGTCCAGTGCCAGGGCTTTGCCGACGCCGGGGCGCGCGGCCACGATCACCATCTGACCGCCGTGTAGACCGGTGGTCACTTCGTCCAGTTCTGGGAAGCCGGTCGGCACCCCGCTGCCACGTCCACCGCCGCTTGAAATGGCGTCGATCTCGTCCAACGTCGGCTGCAGCAGGTCATCGAGCGCTACGAAGTCGTCGCTCGCGCGGCGCTGCGTGGCGTCGTAGACCTCGGCCTGGGCGCGGTCGACGACCTCTTCTACCTCGGCGCCTTCGGCTCCGGCGTACCCGTACTGCACGACGCGGGTGCCGGCTTCGACAAGGCGGCGCAGCAGAGCCTTTTCAGCGACGATGCTCGCGTAGTAGCCGGAATTTGCGGCGGTGGGGACGGTGGCGATGAGGGTGTGCAGGTACGGAGCACCGCCGATGCGCTGGAGCATGCCTCGGCGGTCCAGTTCTGCAGCGACGGTGACGGGGTCGGCGGGTTCACCGCGTCCGTATAGGTCAAGCACGGCGTCGTAGACGCTGCGGTGGGCTGGTCGATAGAAGTCGTCGGGCCGCAGCTTTTCCACCACGTCGGCGATGGCGTCCTTGCTGAGCAGCATCCCGCCCAGCACGGACTGCTCAGCGGCCGCGTCGTGCGGGGGTTGGCGGCCGTAGTCGTCGGGGGGTGCTGCGTCGCTGCGGCTGGGGTGTCTCGGCCGTGTGGTTCGGGGTGGGCGCTCGGTGATCTCGGTCATGCGGGAATGTCCTCCAGCAGCTCGGGGTCGGCGTTTTGGATCCAGCAGTCGTCGCAGATGGGGGTGGGTAATGGAAGTTGCGGCCGGATCGAGCCGGGCGCGTTTTGGCAGGACACGCAGGTGTGGCTGTCGCCACATGCCGGCGCGATCAGGCTGGTCAGGTTGGCGTCGGTGGGCGGCGGTGGGGTCGCAGCCGACTGCGTGTTGCCCAGGATGTTGGCTGTCCAGCGGCGCAGCGCTGATCCCAGCGGTTCGGTGGGGAACTCGCGCAGCGCCATGCGGCCTGCGTGTGCGAGTGCGGCCTTGGGGTTGACCACGGGCCTCCATGAGGCCGGCTTGAGTTGGTCGGTCGCCTGCAGGATTTGGTCGCGGAGGCGTTCGTCCGTGGCGGCGGTCACCGCCGTCAACCACCGGTTTGTGGTTTCCTGGGCGGCCTGGCGTTCAGCCGCTGCGTGCCGTTCATCCCAGGCTTGTTGCAGCGGCCTGAGGCGTGGACCTGCGCCGATGATGTTTCGCCGGAGTCGGTAGAGCGCCAGGCGCCACGGGCGGTGCACGTCGGCGGGCATCGGTGCGCTCAAAACGGCCAGGATCTGTTCGGGCAGCCAGCCGGCGGCGAGTTGATTGCGGATCTCGCCGCCTAGCCGCCATCGCAGCCCAGCGGGAAGGCCTTGGTAAACCGCGGGCAGCTCGCGCAGCACGGTGCGGACTTCTGCCGGATTGACATTTACCGCGGTCGGTCGTGGGTCGGGGACGGCTCGATGGTGGCGGGGGGTAGGGGGGTGAGGTTCTTGGCTTATAAGAGGTGGCGAGTCAGAAAAGGTGACGGAATGGGTAATCACACGGCCGTCGGCGTCGCGGGCAAGGATTCTTACGTCGGCCAGGAACTGGGGGTGGATGGCGATCTCGGCGTGCTGGCCTCGTCCGCGGGCGGGGCGGTAGGTAATCAGCTGGTCATCGGCGAGCGATGCCAGTGCGCGGCCGACTGTCTTGAGGTCGTAGAGGCGACCGTGATCGGCGACGATAGCCTCGGCGATCTGGCGCAGCCGCACAGCGTCGTCAGTGACGCGTGACCAGCCACAGAGCAGCCCTAAGACGGCGGCCAGCACGCGCTGGCGGGCACCACGGAGGCGTAGTGGCGCTGCGTGGGCTTCCACGCGCTGGCGGACTAGTGCGGCGTCGGAAGCGAGCACGCGCGGCCGCGCATGGCGAATGTGTATCTGCCGGTTTCCACGTTTGCGACACGCCCAAGAGCTGCGGGTGTTTCCGCAGGTCAGGCCGCGTTTTCGTGGAAGTCCGGCGGAGTGTGTTGATCCGTATTCAGGGTAGGAGTTACCCTGAGAACGACCTTGCACGGTTGTTCTCCTCGGAATTCCGGGGACCGCGAGAACGAAGCGGCTAACTTCGGTCTCACCAGAAGCTCGGGGTTCGCGTCCCGAGGATTCGCCTTAGAACTCCTCCCAGTTCCCCCCTTGTGGGGGACATCTGTCTTCGTTCGGTCCCGCTATGGAGTTGTCAGGTGGCCGCTCGAATGAGCGGCTTTGAGAAGTGGGGGGAGAAGGCCTCCTTTACCTAGTCGTGATGTCCATCGGACCACTGCGCTAGTCGATGAACTCTTAAGGACACGGCCCCATACGCCCCATATGGGCGAGGTCAGGGGCATAAAATCGGCGATTCGAGGGGTTGTCGTATCGCTTGTATGCCTCTGTGAGCAGCGCCGAAGTTTGTGACAGCTGTGTCGCACGTGGTTGCGTGCGGGGCTGGTTCCGACCCGAAGGTCGGCCTGGCGCGGTGTGGTTGAAGGGTCTTGACGCCGGCCAGATCAGCGGGTTGGCCGGCTGACATCCTGTCTTTGCGGCATGGGTGAGCGCGTCGAGGACCGCGATGTCGCGGATGAGCCGTCGGCGGCCCCTCCAGCTGCACGTGCAGGCGGCCTGGGCGCGCCGTAGCGGTGCGGCGCTGACGTAGACCGTGCCGCTAGGCCGCATCGGCGTGAACGACGCTCTCAGGGGCGCACAGCGGGTGTCGTCAGAGGCTCGGCTGTGATCGTTCGCGCGTGGTGGGGTTAGGCGGGTAATCGCGCTCGTCGAGGGTGCGGTGGCAGACGTCATGGCGGGCGCGGTGGTGGCGGTCATGCGGTCTGAGCGATCCGTGGAAGGGAGCGCGCGTTGCGTGCGCCGCCGCCGAATGTGCGGGCGGTGACTGAGATTCGTTCGCCGGGCACGTTGCGGTTCTTGTTGTACAGGAACATGATCATGAGCGCGGTGAGCACGGGCTGGGTGCCGCCCTGGTGTTCGCCGAGCGCTAGGGCGCGGGTCTTGAGATTGCGCGGGCCGGGGATGCCGAGCAGCGTGTCGGCGAGGCGTTCTAGGTCGATGCGGTCGCGCAGGTGGTGCAGCACCAGGCCGATGCCATGCACGATGGGGGCGTCGAACGCATCCAGGCGGATGTCCCAGACGTCGATGATGAGTTTGAGTGTGTCGCCGACGAGTTCGACGCCGCCGAGCGCGCGCAGTTTTTCGAGGGTTGACGTGCAGCGCACGTTGCCTTCGCGAGGAGCCGAGTCGATGGTCAGTTCGAGATCGGCGGCCACCTGCTCGATCGCGAGGACGTCGGGGTCGCCGGCGCCCTTGCGGGCATGCCAGTGATCCCAGGTGGAGGGGCGGCGCCGTTCCCGGTTAATCCGGTCGAACAGGCGGGCCTCGTCGGCGACAGTCAGGCCTTCGTGGATGGTGGCGACCATCATTGGCGGCGGGTCGATGAGTTGGCCTGCGGCCCATCGGTGTTGGCCGTCAATGATGGCGTAGCGGCGGGGTTGGTGGTCGGGGCCGCGGTCGCTGACTTCGATGACGCCGGCGAGGCGGCGGTCCCAGTTGGCGGCGAGCTTGCGTGCGCGGTGCTCGTCGAGGTCGCGTTGGTAGGTCTTGTCGACGAACAGCTCGTCGACGGCGATCGCGTCGATGTAGGTGCCGCGCGCGGCCGTGGCCGCGGTGGTGGCAACGGAGGTGGTCATGCTGCTGGGTTCCTCTCTCGCGGCGTGGCGGGGTCGTCGCCGCAGGTCAGCGCTGCTTGGTACAGCTCGTGGCAGGCATCGCAGCGGGGCCGGCCTGGTGAATGCGGTTCGGTGCGGCAGTCCGGACAGATGCCGATCCGGTACAGGTCGGCGCGAGACAGGCCGGCTGCTTGCGCGGAGGTCAGGGGTGCGGGTGCGGTCATGCTGCGCCCTGCGCGGATCGATTTGCAGAGCGGGGGAGCAGCAGCGCTATCGCGTTGTCATAGAGGTCGCAGATCTGGGCGCGGGTGCTGTTGTCGTTGAAGTCGATCAGCAGCACGTTGGGCGGCAGTGCGCGGCGTAGGACTCTGATGAGGGCGGTGTGCGGTACGGGCATGTCCGCGTCGGTCCAGGCCTGACTGGTGCACTGGTAGATGTCGAACCTGGTTGGGTGCCACCGCTCACGCGCGATGTGTTTGGCCGACTGCAGGACTGTAGCCAGGGCCTGGGCTGGAGGTGGGGGAGTCGGGGTGGCCGCGGGCACTGGGCGGGCGCGGCGACGGGTCATGGTTTGGGCGGCGTCGATGCAGACAGCCAGGTCGTCCACGGAGCTCGCTGGGGGTACAGGCTGGTTGGGCAGGCTGACCGTGCCCCGGCTCGGATCTACGTCGACGAGCCAGCCTCGGTAGCTCAGTCGGGTCCCCAGCTGGGTTCGGCCAGGCCTGTGGTGGCTGTCGATACGGATATCGCTGCAGTCAGCGGGCATGGCTGGTCCTCCCTAGGTGTCGTGATGTGCTGGCGTCGACGAGGTGCACGGCGGCGGTGGGGAACATCGCCCGACGGATGGCTTCGTGGGTGATGTGAGGGGCCTCCTGGGGCAACATGTGGCCGGCGTCGTGCAGGTGAATATGGGTTGCTCCGGGGATGGCGGCGGCCAGCTCGCGCGCATGCGCCGGTGGTGTCAGCAGGTCGGCGCCACCACTGATGACAACCGTGTGTGCGCGGATATCCGCCAGGACGGGGTAGGTGTCGTAATTGGCCAGCGCTGGCAGGAACCCGATGATGGTGGGCACGGGTGTGGTGGCCAGTGCTGCGGCCGCGAGGGCGGCCAGTGTGGCGCGGGGTGCTCCGGCGGCGCCGCGCCAGCGGCCCAAGCCTGCGCAGAGCGGCCCGGAAAGGGCTTTGAGCGCTTGTGCCGGGGTGTGGTTGATCAGGCCGACGAGGGCGGCGGTGGCGGGGATGGCCAGCAGTCGGCCCAGGCCACGCTCGCCAAGTCGGCCGGCAGCTGTGGCCACCAGCACGAGGCCTTGTGGTTCGACGGGGCGATCGGCGGCTGGGCGGGCGTAGTAGGCCAGCGCCGTAAATCCGCCCATCGAGTGGCCTACCAAGGTGAGTCGGCCCGTGACGTTGAGTGAGGTCAGAACCTCGGCGAGGTCAGCCGCCAGTGTGGCAACGCCGTAGGTGCCGATCGGTGCTTGTGATGATTGGCCATGGCCACGGTGGTCGTAGGCGACGATGCGGATGCGCTGGCCGTAGCGTCGCAGCAGATAGGCGATCTGGCCCGACCACGAATCAGCCGAGAGGCAAAAGCCATGCAGCAACACAACAGTGTGCTCGGCATCGCGGGGGCCGTAGTCGCGCACGGCGAGCTGCACACCATCTGTGGTGGTGACGGTGGTGACGGTGGACTCGTTGCCGAGTCCGCGGATCGGGCGCAGGCGGCTCGCTGGGGCGACGGGACGGAGCTGGGTCGCAGTGGGGTCGGCGCAGTGGATCATTAAGGTGCTCCAACCACGTGTGCGGCGGTAGGGCCTGTGTCGTCGAGGCCGCAGGTGTTGGTGAGCAGCTGCGGCCATCGGGGGTCGACGTCGAGCAGGTCGAGGTGAGCGCGGGCAGTCAGGCAGTGCAGTTGTGCGGTGGCTGCGACGTCGCGCAGGTGGCATGGCTGGTGGGCGGGGGTCCAGCCCAGCACGGCGACGGTGCCTCCGGTGTGGCGGCATATCCGCCAGAGCCGGGTGGCTACCTCTCGGGCGCGCTGCGGTGCAGCCGCGTCGCCCCAGGCGAACACGATGACGTCATGCTCGGCGGCCGCGCGATTGAGGTGGGAGTCGTTGTCCGGGCCGATCGGATCGTCCATTGCCGCAAGGTCGGCTGGGTCGGCAGCTTGGCCGGCGTACAGGCTCAACGTGGTGAGTGCGTCGTAGCCGAAGCGGCGCGCGAGGCGCTTGTCGAGGCGTACGGTCGGATCGTCGTGGTGTTCGTCGGCTCCAGAGGGACGGTCCGAGATAAACATCAGCGCTGGTCCATCGCCCCACCGCCGGGTCAGCCGATAGCGGTAGCGCCGGTCGGGTGAGAATTCCGCTGGAGGGCACGGATGGCGGTGGTCGAGGGTCAGGGTCATCAGCGGTCCTGCCCGTGCAGTGCCGAGACGGCAGACGACCGGCGTGTCCAGTAGATGTGGCGGCGGCCGCGGTGGGTGATGCGGCGCACGTGACCGGTGCGTGACATGGCATCGAGGTGGCGATAGACGGTTTCGTGGGTGACGTCGCTGAATCCGTGGTCATCGACGATGCGGGTGCGCAGCTCGGCGGTGGTGACGGCGCGGCCGTGGGACAGCAACGCAAGCAACGTCTGGCGCAGCTGCGCGTGCTCGGGGCTGAGCCAACGAGTCATGACGTCGTGACCTCGCGGGTGTGGTGCTGGGCTGTCTGTAGCGCTCGGCGCAGCTGGGCGGCGTAGGCGTCCTTGGTCATGGGCGGCACCATGGTCTGGGCGAGCTCGCGCAGCGAGGCGGTGGGGTGGTCGACGCGGTGCTGCAGGACCGCTACCCAGTGGGGGTAGCGCCCGCTGGCCAGTAGCTCTGCGAGAACCTGCTGGGCTTGGGCGGATGTGCGTTGCCCGGTTTCGCGCGCACGGCGCATATTGGCGGCCAGGCCGTTGTGGCGCCGCTCGGTCACGCTGCACCCTGCAAGAACGTGGGGTCTTCCCACCAGTCGTAGCCCGGCCAATGCACCGGCACCCTGTTCGGGCTTAAATCGGGCCAGCGGCGCGCTTGCTCCCAGCTCAGACCGCCGGCTCCGATCATGGTGTCGGCGACGGCGACCACACCGATGACCTCGGGGGCGCTCGCCAAGTAGACGCGCTGACCGATGCGGAACTCGTTGGCGTTCATGAGCGGGTGGCCAGCTTGGCGCGAGCGAAAGCAAGGTTGACGGGATTGGTGTTGGCGTGTCGCAGGTAGGCCAGGCTGGCGTGATCGAGGGTCGGGATCAGCCGGGCCAGCGCGGCGGCTGTGGTGCCGTCGGGCTGGCAGGTGCCCGGGTAGATCACGGTGGCATCGGCGGGGATCTCGGCGATAAATCCGCCGTCGGCGACGGTCTCGCCGAGATCGCTGATACGCCACTGGTAGTCGCAGACCAGCGTGACCAGCAGCCAGAAGGCGGTGCGCAGATTGGCCGAGGGCTGGCGTAGCAGCGTCGGATCGGGGATCGGGTCGCGCCGTGGCGGCCTGGGCCGCGGGGAGCCGACTTGATCAGAGAGCAGCCAGGCTAGATCGCTGAGACAGTCGCCGCCCTTGCGGCCCAGCGCCCCGACGGCTGCAGCCAGCCGGATGGCGATGTGGGCGTTGGGTAGCTCGAGATGGAGGTGACGATCGGCGCTGGTGATGGTTAGGCCGCGGTGGGTGGGGGTGTGCACATCGATGGCGCCGGCGCCGGTGAGCGCGATGAAGCGCAGCTTGCGCAGCTGCCAGCCGGAGTCGATGAGCGCGAGTGCGTCCCAGTAGGCCGCGCGGATCTCTGCAGAGCTTTCGGAGGCGATCTCGGTGACGAGCGGAGCGCGATGGGTGGCCATGATGGCTCGGTCTCCTGTCAAGTGACGAAACGGACTGTGGCTACTAGGCGGTGGCGCCGGCGGGTGCATCGGTCGGCACTGGCGCGGCGACGGCGCGGCCCTGCCGCGGTGCTAGCAGGGTGGGCGCGGAGCTGCTGGTCGCCGCGCGCATCAACCTGGCGTTGCTGGGATGGGTGCGTGGATTGATCGAGCCGTCAGCAATACCGGCCAGGATCTCGCGCTGGGCGTTGAGGACCGGGATCTTGCGGGTCTGGCCGCCGGGCAGCTGCACGCCGGCCCACACGCCGTAGGTGGCACCGGTGTCCAGGGCGATCTGCGCGCAGGTGCGCTGCTGGGCCAGTGGGCAGCGGGTCAGGCAGGCGGTGCGGGCGACTGCGGACAGGTGTGCGGCGCGCTGGCGCATTTCCAGGGTGGGGCCACCGCGACCGTGTCCGCGGGAATCGCGGTCGTTGTCGTCGTATTCGGTGTGGCCGCCGAAGAACAGTTCCGGGTCGGCAGTGCACGGATTGGTCATGTGAAGGTCCCCTTGACTGTTTAGGTGTTGTGTAGGGAAGCGTAGGCATAGATTGCGACACGCGCAAGAGGATCGCCGCAAGTAACGTATATGTGCAGGTGAGGTGTGTATGGGGTGTGTACGATGCCGTGCATGGCAGGAGCGTGCGGGTGAATCGAGAAGCCGCTGGTGCTGCGATCCGGGCACTGCGGGAGGCGCGTGATCTGTCGCTGGCCGATCTGGCGGCGTCTAGCGGCGTGAGTCAGATGGGGCTGAGTTATCTGGAGCGCGGGATTCGCAAACCGCGAAAAGACACCGTGCGCAAGGTGGAATTGGCGATGGGGCTACCCAGTGGGAGCTACCAACGGTTGGTGTTCGCCGAAGATCCTCACGCCGAGCTGGAGGCCATCGTGGCGACCTCGCAGTCGGCGTCGGCTCAGGCCAAGGCCGCGGTGTCTAGTGGCCTGGTGCTCGGCCGGCGCACCGACACCACCGCGCTATTGGGTGGGTACGCCGAGGCTCAGATCGAAGCGCTCAACGCCGTCATCAACAGAATGCCGCCGGAAACAGCAACCGATTATGAGACGTATATTGCGTTTGTGATCGATCGGTGTATTCAAACGGAGGGATTAACGGCGGATTCTTGGCGAGTCGCCGCCCACGCCGACGCTGGCGATGCCGATCGACTGATGGCACATCTGGAGACGTTGGAAGCCACCCGGCAAAGCCTGCTTGCACGTCTACAGGCACGCAGTCTCGGCGCGAAACTGGATATCGCGTGCGTGAATTCTCCACTGCCTGATTCGGTGATCGCCCAACTGCTCGGCACCACCGCGGAGGACCTGTGGGTGTGGCGCAATCAAGGTGCGATTCCCGGCGAGGCGGTTGAACTCGTGCAGGCGTTCGTTGCAGCGGGCCGGGCCGGAGATGGCGATGACGGTGCCGGATGAGGTCACGGTGTTGGCCCGGGCTCACGAATTGTTTGCTGGCAGCCCCGGGGTTGCGCGTAGTGGTGGGCCGGCAGTTGATGCGCAGCAGGTGCTGCGCGATGGGCAGCCGCTGAGCGGCGCGGCGTTCGAGCGGTATCGGCAGCGGGCGGCGCAGGCACATTTCGATCTGCGCAGCGGCGGCGCGACCGACGCGCAGCTGCTGTCAATCCTGCGCGGCGCGGTCGACGATCACGCCGCGGCGCGGCACCAGACGCGGGTGATCCTCGATGCCGCCCGGGCGGACTCGGCGCCGGCCGCAGATACCCCGATGGGGCAGCGGGAGCTGATGCGCCGGCGGATAGCGCGACTGCGCGCTCAGTCGCGCACCGTCTCGGGCGCTCGTGCCCGCGCGCTGCGGCGGTTACTGCTGCTGCGCGCGCTGGCCTACCAACGGCGGCGCGGCGCTGGCGCACGTGGGCCGCTCAACACCACAGCGGCGGGCAGAGCCGACGAGAAGGGGCTTCAGCACTACACCAAGTTGATGAACCGCGCGGTGTCGGCGGCCTTCCCGCAGATCCGCGAGATTGGCGGCTGGCGCGAGGACAGGCTGCACTGGCATCCGGACGGTCTGGCGCTGGACATCATGATCCCGAACTACGACACCCCCGCCGGGCGGGATCTCGGTAACCGGATCGTGGAGTTCCTGATCCGCAATCGTGGACCGCTGGGTCTTGATCACATGATGTGGCGTCAACGCCAGATCAACGCCAATGGCACGTCGTCTCTTATGGGCGATCGGGGGTCTGACACAGAAAACCACTTCGATCACATTCATGTGGTGTCGATCGGCGGCGGTTACTAACGGTAAAGAGACAGGACTAGGCTAGGGGCGGATATGGACATTAGCGAAATGATCGTCGGCAGTGGTACTAACGCTTCCACGTCGATTGAGGAAAACGCAATTCCTCAAAATCTCGACACGCCGGACGATGACGCTTTAGACCATCAACCGGATATGGCTGCTGGCAATCAGCCCGATATGCCGGCCGGGGAAATGACCGCCGTCGAACGGATCCGCGCATACCGCGAGGGCACACTTTCGCCGCCGACGATAGGCGGTGACGATTCCGGCCACAATTCTGGCAACGACACCGATGAGCAGACCGGCGACGGTGAATCCGACCGTGCCGGGTTTCCTGGCCTTGATCGCGACGATTCCGCCCACGAGGAATCGACCGGCGAACCGGAGCGTAACGGGGGTGGTTCGTCACCGGCCGACAACAGCAGCAGCGGGACGAGTCGGGTGCCTCGCAAGGCGCTGCTGATCGGCGTTCCCGTGGCGATTCTGCTGGTGGCTGGAGTCGCCATTCCGGGCTTGGGCGGCGGCTCCGAACCGTCGGACACGGCCGCCTCAGTCATGTCACAGAGCGCGGCCGGTGCGCTCAAACCGACCAGCACGACGGCGCCGGCGGTGGTTCCCGACGGCGTGATCGCGCCGGCGAAGGTTGAAGCTGCCGAGTACCCGATCTCTTTGACCCCGCCGACGGATGCGTTCTCCGGCGACACCAACAAAGCGTGGGTGTGCGCCGGCCTGGCCGGCACCGTCCTGACCATCACACTGCCCGCTCCGATGATCGTCACCGAAATCGGTGTCGTCCCGGGATTTGCGGGCGTGGACAAAGACGGCGCCGAGCAGTGGGCAAAGCACCGGATCGTTACCAAGGTGGCCTACTACCTCGATTACGGCGGCCCGGTCTATGCCGACTTCGCCAACAAGCGGGAACGCCAGACCACCCCGCTGGGAAGCGCCGATCAGCCCGCGGTCACCCAAACCATCCGCATGGTGATCCTGCAGACCCAAGACGTCTCCGGGCAGGCGGCGACCGCCGGCACGGACAGCTCGGCGGCTCCGGCGCCGGGCCTGTTGGGCGACCTCGGATCTCTGGGTTTGGCGCCGAGCCCCGTCGCGGCTCCGGGGCAGGGCAGTGGGCCTGCCACGTTCGCCGTCGGCTCCATCGAGATCATCGGCCGCAGCGTCGCGCGCTAACGTCTGTTACAGCCAGCGAGCAGCGGCTATGGCCCATATGGGGGGTAGGGGTTAGCAGATATATGGGAACTAGGGCACAGCCGAGCGGTCTCGGTCATGGGACGCCTAGGCCCCCCTCTGGCCACAGCGGTGAAAACTCGTTATACCGCGCGAGCAGGGTATATGGGGCTATTAGTACCCATATGGGCCGCTCAGGCGGTATAACGAGGGTGCTAACAGTGGTTGCCCTGGGATACGGCGTGGCTATGCCGGGCAAGGGTGGCAGGTTCAGCTGGCCTGTCCTGAGGGAAGCTCAGCACTGCCCCCGTGGGTGATCGTCAGCCGACCGTCGTCGAGGCGATCCAGGTTGACGCGGGGATGGTGACGTAACCGCGACAGGGTCATGTTCAGCGCCGACTTGTTCTTGTCCGTGGGCGCCGGATAGACCCGGTGCAGTAGGTCGTTGGTCGACAGCGGGCCGAAAAGCGAAATAGCGCGAGCGACCACCCGCAAAGAGGGCGACAGATACGAGAACGTTAGTTCCTCGTGGCGGCGATAGGCGTCCTCGGTCACCGTGTATGCAGCGCCGATGGGTAGCACGCGGGTGGTTCCCGTGGGTGCAGTGATACGCACCTGACCAGAGTCGGTGACGACACGAAACCGCGGAGCCAGCGTTGAGGCCGGCGTGGATGCGGGGGAGTAGCGCTGATGCTGCATCTCCAGCGACATACGCACCTCGACCGGCAGAGCGCTGATGTCACAGGCGGTCATATTCAGCAGAACCACACCGGATCCGTGCGGAGCCAGCGCGGCCCACGGATGGGAGTCCAGCGCGATGTCCTCAGGCCAGCGGGCCTGGGCGGTCAGTGTCCAGTCCGCCGCCTCGCTGTCAAACACCGAGATCGTGTTCTCCTGGGAAAGGACGGCACACGACCCCGTCGATAACCCCGACAACGGACGTGGCACACCACGCGACAACAACAGCTGAAGCACATGCGGTGCTGCGTCGGTCATCTACTCCTCCCGTGTCTGACGAAATGCGCGCACGTTCTCTGGTGTTATCGGCTGATCAACGGCGATAAAAGTCGCGAACAATATCGTCAAACACCTGGGCCTCACTACGAGCCGGCTCATCATTTGCCTCCAGTGGAATCGCCCCCTGCGGGCTATACGGGGGCATTATCTGCGCCGGAGGAACATACGGTGGTATTGCCTGCGGTGGCGGAAATGACGGGAACGTGACGTTGAAAACGACCTTGGTTCTGCCCGCACGGCGTAGCGCGAGTTTTGCCAGAAATACCACGACAATCACGGCCGTGACTATTCCTATGATTGATCCGGTCATGATTGACGGGCCTCCTGTGAACTATCGAATTACGGGTGCTTCTATCGTGCCGCCGCGGAGTCGCGCCGGCGGGTGGGTTGGGCGGGTGCGCCACCGTGTTCCACGTCTGTGCCGGGCGCCGCGCGCGGCGGCCGGCCGCCCTGCGGCTTCTTGGTGCGTTCCCAGCGCCGGCGGAACTCATCGACGGAGGTCTGGGTGAAGATCGGGCCGGAGGCCGGGGTGGAGACCGGCTCAGGAAAGCCGAGCTGACCACCGGGCAGGGTTTTGAGCTGGGTCAGTTGGTGGGCACGCTGGCGGGAGACGCCGAACTGGTCGGCGATCTCACGCAGGCCAATCAGGTCGAGCCGGGTGGGATGGGCGGCTTCGGCAATGAACTCCTCGGTGGGCATCACCAGCAGCCGGCCTCGTCGGGTCTGCACGGCGCCGCGCGCCACGGCGCTCACCGCTGCGCCAGCCGCATGCAGAGCGCTGTCGCTGGCTTGGCGTAGGGTCGCGCCCTCGGTCTCGAAGGTGAGCTTCAGGTGTCCGGCTGCCTCGTCGTAGGCCACATTGGCGTCGAGCTCGGCGGCGATGTCCGCGCGCTGCTCCAGGGTGAGGCCGGGCGCGGTGTAGGTGAGTTGCGCGGTCCACGTCACGGCTAGATCTCCTCGCTCGGTTCGGCCTGGTTCTCCTCCGGAAAGACCAGCCCGACGCCGCGCAGCGCGCCGATCAAGCGCACCCACTGCACCGCCCTGGTGGGCGTGCTGGCCTCGATGACGCTCAGGCTTCCCTTCGCGAACACCCAAGCCCCGCGCTTGGTTTGCCAGACCTTGAATCCCTGGCGCACCGCGGCGGCGACGAGCTGGTCCATCCGATCTGCCATTGTCTCCCCTAACGCTTGATGCCGTCAAGTCTCACGTTATCACATAACTCTTGATGCCATCAATGGTTTAGCGGTACACTCTAAGCCATCCAGGCAGATCAGCAGACGTCCTGTCCGCCGCGTCCGAGGAGACCGATGAAGCGCAGCCAAAAGCAGGCCTTGGCATTGGCCGTGATCACCCGCGTCGCCGACCTCGCCGAATTCTGGACGGAGCTGGTCGATCAAGACCCGCAGCTGGCCGACGTCGATTACGACGAAGCCATGCAGACCATCGCCAACTGGCTCGCCAAGCTGCCCGGCGATCGCTGGGATACGCGGCTACCGATGCCGAACTGAAAACACGAGAAGGGAAGCAGGCTGAGCAAAATGAGTACAAGCGACAGTGAGCAGACACTGGACGCCGGCCGGGTCGACGAGCTACACAGGGCGCTACTGCGGCTCGTCGACAAATGGTCAGAGGATGCCAACCTCTGCGATACCGAGGAACCCGCCGTTGCCGAGCTGATCCGCGCGATGATGGGCAGCCTCGCCGGCGTCGTCAGGCTCTATGAAGTGAGCAGGCCGCCGTCATCGGCCCGAGAGGATGGTGTCGCATGAATCACCCTAACGTCGTTGACGTCGAAACCTGGCTCGTCCGGCTGTCCAACGGCTGGATCGCGTCGGTGTGGGTGCCGATCGGCTCGCCGGCGGCGGACGCGGTGGCCGAAGCCAAGCGAGAACACGGCGCCAATGCAGTGGCCGTGCGCCGACCCGCCGACACCGACTGGACCGAGATCCCTGCCGACGAGCCGCCGGGGGGCGCAGCCGCTGTCGAGGTGTGCGGCGCGTGATCGACCATGTGTCGCATGTTCCGCTCTTGGGCGAGCGTGCAGTGAGTGGCCGCTGTCGGTGACCAGCCGTAGGCTCTGGCCATGCTTGAGGCCGGTGCAATCTGCGCTGTGGTTCTGGTCGGCGGCGCCTGTGTTGTCATGCTGTACCGCCGGCGGCGCGAGGCGCTGGTAACCGCCGCCCTGTGGGACGACATGCGCCCGGCTGAGGCGCTGACTATGGCCGCGGGATTTTTTGTCGGCGGAGTCGTGATGGCGTTTTCCGATACGGCGGTGTGGAGCAAGGTCGTGACGCTCGGGTCGTGCGCGGTGCTGACCGTCATGCTGATCAACCGCGCGGCTCACGCGGCCGCGTCAAACGCCGCGGTGTACGCAGACCTGCGCGCACTCGCCGATCGTGTACGCAACAGGACCCCGGCGCTGGCCGGCAGCAAGCGCCCCGGCGATAAGTGGGCTCGCGCACTTCGCGGCTACGGCATCGACTCGATCGCCTTCACCTGCGATGGGGAGTTGGCTGAGCTGATCCTTAGCGACAAGGCAAAGCATCACGCCGGTCAGGCCGCTGATCTTCTTCATGTGCTGAGCCGCGACGCTGCCGGCGGGAGATTGTGACTTCCTGACGCGACGCCGCGGTTGGAGCTGACGTCGTCAGCCGGCCGTGTCGCCGAGATGTCCCGGAGTGGTGAACTGTGCGAGCGCGTCGCGCTGGTGCTCCAGGGCACCGTGGAAGCCCTCAGCTGCGGACTGATACTTGAGGGCGGCTTGCCGGTACCCCTCAGCCGCGATCCGAAAGCCTTCGGCACCTGCCTTGTAGTCCTCCATCGCGGCCAAGGTCAACGCATGCGATGCGCTCAACAACCGATTGGTCTCCTGCAGCGTCACGATCTGGGCCTTCAAATCGGCCACTTCATCGCTGCCAGTAGCAGAGGGTGTCGGCTGTTCCGAACTAGCAGGGGGCAGCTGGTCAACGTAGACGTACCAGCGCTTCTGTTTCGGGCCGGCGGTGGCGCCGCCCTGCAGTGCGCCGGACTCGATCATGCGGCGGATAGTGCGTACGTCCCGGCGCAGAATGCGTGCGGCCTGGCGGGCGCTGATGACGTGTCGGTCAGCCTGAGGGTGGCTCTCGATCGCCATCCAACAAGCCCCCTTCGCCGCCGCAGGTTTCGACATCGTACTACGCCCGGCCCCGCCCGCGACTTGCCGCGACCAGCTGCGATGCCCGCTTACTGATCACAAGATGCGCACTAAGTGGGCGACACGCGCTGCGCGGGTACGCGCGCAGTCCACAAAGAGGACATACGATGCGTGCAGATGTTCACTAAGCAGACATTGCTGCAGCGTAGGAGGGATCTGGCGATGGCGAGCGAGTCCACTGCGCCGCGCAAGAGCCGTAGCGGCTCCAGTAACAGGCAGCGCAACGAGCAGGTGAAACTGAACCTGCTGCCAACCGAAAGGCAACGCCTCCAGCAGCTGGCCGACCGCGGTGGGTACCAGAACGTGCAGGCATACATCATGGACAAGCTGCAGCCCGACCTAGCCCTGATCGGCGGCGCCGCAGCAGCCTCTTAGTCACATCCTTCACGTTTGCAGCACGCGTTGCGCGTGTCTTGCGCGCGTACGCGCGCATAGGCGTGCGAACATCCCTGTGGGTAACGCATCCAGACAGGGAGGACTCCATGGCCCCACGCCGCTCATAAAGGTGGCGGAAACTTCATCCACCCATAGCCGAACCACTGCGCTGCGAGAACGCGTCGTGCGCCATCGGGCCAATCGGCTTATCTCGCAGTCGATCTCACTCTGAAAGCCACTAAACACGGCGAAACCCCCGGCTGGCACCGAGGGTTTGCGGCCTAGCCGAGCTGCTACTCGGCCTAGTGGTAATGCATCCTGCCCCAGGAAAGGGACTGTCCCAATGACAGGTCTCACGATACTGCATGCCTGCATGCCGGCCACGGATCGATGACCGCGCGCCGCGATAACACTTCCGCCCCACCGGCGGGCGCGCGTGACACCGCGCAACGCACCTGGAAGGCATTGGCGCCCTTGATGGCTGCCCGGCCCACGATGCGGATATGGGGCGCCGAGCACCGATTCGACAAGGTTCGCCCGCTGACCCGCAAGCTGCCCGAAGTCCCGGCTGCCGTTCCCCTGTACAACCGTGGCCGCACCCGGCTGCTGGCCCTGGACCTCGATGCCAAAAAGCATGGGCGCGAACGCGTCTCAGACGACCGCGACCGCCTGCTGTCCTGGATCGCCGACTGCGGCGCCCGCGCGATCGTCGACACCTCAACCAGCGGCGGCGCCCATATCCTGGTGCCCCTCACCGTCGCGGTGACCGTCGAGCAGATCAAACCGCTCATGGCTGCGCTGGCCGCTGTGTGTCGCACCCTCGACGTCACGCCTATGCTCAACCCGGCCCAAGGCTGCCTCACCGCACCAGGATCGCCGTGTCGCGAAGGCGGTTACCGCGTCTTAGTCGGCGACCTCGGCGACGCCGAGCAGCTGCTACGCACACGCAACCCACCGCAGCTGCTCGACTTGCTCGCGGCGCAGCTCGCCGCCACCAATACCACGACCGCACCGGCGTCCCCGCCTCAAGTCGTCGAGTACTTCACCGGTTCCGGCCATCACCAATCCCTGGCGCCGCGGCATCGGCTGCACAGCCCGATGCCGGCCGCCGTCACAGCCTTCGCCCGCACTGGCGTCCTACCCTCCGACGGCCGCTGGCCATCTCGATCGGAAGCACGTCAGGCCGTGCTCACCCACGCCATGTGGCGCGGCGCCACCCTCGCTGATATCCACCGGCTCGCTGCCCCGGGTCAAGCATGGACTGGACTGTCGGCTGCCTATGAGCGCTACGGCGCCCAGCGCCATAAAGCGCTTGAGCGGGATTGGGACTCAGCTCAACGATGGCTCGTCGCTACTATCCCCAGATTCCAGACAGCCACGCACAAGAAACAGCACACAGGGGGTAGGGCGCAGGTACCCGCCCAGCATCGGCGGTGGCTTGCCCACGCGGTGTGGTGGTGCGACCTCACCCTACGGTCACACCCTCAGCGGTGGGCGGCGGCTGCCGTTCTCCAAGCCCTGGCGATCAGCTCCGTACGCGCCGGCGAGCTCGTCCAGGGGGTGCCCGTCGTGGCCGTCGGCGGTAGATCGTTGTCGATCGCGGCCGGGTTGCTGAGCGAATCCACCGCCTGGGCCGTGCTGCGGGCGCTGCGCGAAATGCCCGGCGCACCGATCCTGCTGGTAGCCAAAGGCACCGGCCTGCACGCCGATCGCTACGCGCTGACCACGCCTGACGTCTGCGACCCACACCCCGATGCACCCGGCCGGCCAGCGGTTGCCGACGTGCATCATGCGTGGTCAGTCATCGGGCTACAGCATCGACGCCTCTACGAAACCGTCATCACGACGGGGTTGGATAACCCGAGGGATCTCGCGGGGGCCGCGCGCACGTCCATCAGCAGCACCTACAACAGCATCGCCGAACTAGCCCGCATCGGACTGCTGCGCCGACAGGCCGGCCGCCTCACACCAGGGGAGACCACACTCGACGACATCGCCGAACAACACCGCCTCGCCGAAGCCAGATCGGCCCGTATCGCCGCACATCAAGCGGCCCGGATCCAATGGCAGGCATGGTTGGCCACCCGACAAATTCCGCCGATCGCACCGCCGGTCGACACGGGAACAGTCGCTGTCGCGCCGCCCGCGACTGTCGATGTCATCAGCGAAGCCGACTACCTGTCGGCGGTGATGGCCACCGGCCCGCCGGCGGCATTGGTGCCGTAACAGCGCGCCCGACGACAAAGCTGCGCTGAGGTCACGGGACACCTGTCAGCACGTGGCGCTGCAGTACCTGCCGGCCCATGAGGAGCCGATCGGCTCCTCATGGGCGGGGATGGTCGTCGTCTTGAAGCCAGTAACCGTGCTGTACGTGCGGACCTGCTCGGCCACACTGTGTTTGGGCACCTCGTCATGCCGCACGACGATCCAGCCGCGGCTTTCCACCGCTGACCACGTTGTATGACCCGATCCGTACGGCGCCACACCGTCGATGAGAAACGTTGGCACAATGGTGTGGCCGCGCTTGGCGGCGCGTCGGCTGCGCTCGGGGTATTCCGCGCCGTACTGCACTCGGCTGGCGGCCACCAGCTCAAGCGCTTCGAGCTGGCGCTTTGATGGTCTGCGGCTCATGGCGCGACGTGGATTGCGTGAGCACCAACGACGACGGAGCATCCCGTCTGGTCGTTGGTGAAGCGCAGATCCCCGCCCGCCCGGGTGGTGATCGTCCAGCCAAGCGCGCGGTAGGTGTAGGTGCTGTCGAGTTCGATCGCAGGGATGTTGCCGAGGTCGCCGACGATCCACGACATGACGGCGTCGGTGTCGATGCGGACGCCGTTGGCCTGCATCCCGTCGATGACCGGCGAGGCCGTGAATTGGTCGTTCTGGCAGCACAATTCAGTAGTCGTGATGACGCAGCGTGTCCCGTCGGCCGACTTTACGTACACCTGGTCGAACTCGTCGGGGAGGAGGGCATCTGGTGCCATCGCACTCACTGGTCTGGTCTTTTCCGTCGGGCGGTCAGGCACGGCCGTCGATTCGGCAGATGACTTCGGCGATGTGTTCGCCGGCGTCGGTGAGCACGGCGTAGCGCGGATGGGCGTAGTCGTGCTCGTCGTACTCGCTGGGGTGGGTCAGGGCGATGGTCAGCGCCTGTAGGTGCGGAGCCGCGGCCGACCAGCGGAAGTACTTCAACGCTTCGACGTCGCTGTAGTGGCTGTTTTCGATCCATCGGCGGACGCTGTGGCGAAGGCCTCCCAGGTCGGTTAGCACCGGATCGGCACCGTCGTCCGAACAAATGATGAATCGCTGCCCACTCGGGTCGCAGGTGAAGCGGCGCGCGGCGTCATCGTGGCCGAAACCGGCGGTCATCGCCTGGGTTTGGTGATCGGTGCAGCGGGCCACAAAGCGCGGCGGTGACTCGATGGTGTCGATTTCGATGTGGTGAGTCTGTTCGATGGTGGTCATTTGCGCGCTCCAAACTCGGCTGGTGGGTTCATTGTCGTCGTCGACTCCGACAAGTGGGCGCTTTGTGCCGCGGTGGCCGACGGGTCGAGGGCAAAACCGTTCAGAAGCAGCGCGCGGCGTGGCGATAGACCGTGCGCGACGACGTCGCTCACGGTATCGCGGGCGATGTGCTGCCATCGTCCCTCGATGGTGTGGCGGTAGGCCCAGGCCTCAGCGAAGGCCTGTGACAGCTCCGATAGTGCTCGTGCAGCCGCGGTGGGCCGACGGCCGGATCGTTGCGCTTGCTTCATCTCTGCTCTCCTGCCGCATAGGTGGTGGATACGGGTTGGAATCCGCCGGCTGAAGCCGGGGGGCCGCCGCCGCGCAGGAGGATGCTGTGGCGCTCGGATTGGCCCAGTAGCAGCCGGGGGGACTGGCGGCGAAACCGCACGCGCTCCGGGCTGGTAGCGGCGGTGGTCATCAGAGGCCTCCCTCGCATCCCTGTCCGGTGGCGGCGGCGGTCGATACCGCCGCCAACACGCCCGTGAAACGCGGCATTGCTCGTCTGGTACGGGTGTGAATCCTCGAGTTGCATCCGGGTGTGGCAGTGCAGCCGCCCTCACTCAACGGCTCCATCGTCTGCTCTCAGTGCGGTGTCGGAGGTGTCGGAGGCTGACTCGGTTGTGACGTCGGCCCACGGCTCGTGGCGGGTGGCGGCGCGCACGATGCGGCCGTCGTCGACGGCGATGAAGATCACGTTCTCGTGGCCGCGCGAGTTGACCATCCAGGCGCAGCCGGCCTTGTTGATCAGCTCGGGTTCCTCGGTGATGGTGTAGCGCCGGCCGCGATAGATCACCGTGGTGCCGGCCAGTACCGGCGTCGGGGGCGCGCCACGGGACGCTGTGGGGCTGGAGTCGGTTTCGCCGGGGGTGTGGCGCGCTGGTGTGGTCATCGAACGGTTGGCCTTTCTGAGCGTGCGCCCGCCGCACAGATGCGGGGGTATCCGAACTGCGGAACATGAGGAGCCAGCAGCACATGGCCGCCGACCTCCACCAGGTCGAACGTGTCGTAGCGGCCGACGACGTGGCCGGTGGCGAACGCGCCACCGTGCAGCTGCACGCGGACTCGGTTCGAGTGAGCGACAGACTTACTGGCCATTGTCCGATGGGCTCCCTTCCCGCGTAGCTGCGAACGATTCGATGCGAACCATAACGCTTGATGCCGTCAAGGCAACGGCATCTAATAATGATTGATGACGTCAAGCGTTAGCGGCCTGGCGGCCGGCCGGCGGCCAGGCGATACCCACTGGCGGGTGTTCCCACCCTCCCACCCTTAGATGGTAGCGCCGGGGTCCGACAAGTCGGCCCCGACGCTACACACCCGCCAGTGGGTAGGGATGAAAACGACTGTGCCACAACCCGATTCGGGAGATGCGCGCCACGAAAAGCGTTGCGCCACAACGAAAGTCGGTCACTAGTTGCAGTGAAATAGATTGCGACACAATGCAATCCGAGCGACGCGGAGCCAAACGCGATGTGATGGACATCACATCAGCAAATTTTGGCCGATTTGCTATCGGTAACTGTGGGTGGGGTGGAGACAAGGCGATATAGCGCTGGTAGCGAGGGGATATGTCGGTCGGTGCGGATATGCTTGGGGTTGTCTCGGGGAGGTAACTGAGACACATGGGAAAGCGGTTCAGATGTCCCCCACGCGGGGGACATGGGGATCGCGCGGAGTGCCTGTAGGAGGGCGTTGTGTCTGATCTGAGTGTTCCCGCTGCGGTGGGAGTGGCGGTGTCGGCGGCAGACCTGTTGGGGTCGTCGTCAGGGCTGGGTTCGGGGTCGTGGGTGTCGGTGCGGATCAACCCGGAGCTGTTAGCTGGGGGGTGGTTTGTCGTCGAGCAAGAGCCGATCGACGGCGGCCAGCGGTGGTGCGCGATTGTGTCGGCTGATCCGGTGGCGGTGGTGGCGGCTGGCCCGGTCGCCGACGTCATGCTGTGGGCGTGGTCGGTGCCCGACCCCGACGGGGCGATGCCGTCGTGGGTGCCGGTGCTGGCTGACTCGGCGTGGCAGGCCGCGCGGGGCCAGGCTGCCGCACGTGAGGCGCGCAGCGCCTTGTCGCGTGAGCGGGCGCGGCTGGAGGCAATCGTCGATGCGGCGCACCACTACGCGAACGACAACGATCTGTGCAGCCGGTTCGACGACTTCATGATCGAGCAGGGGTTACGCCCACGGTCGCGCGACTACTCGGTGCTCGTGGACGTGCGGCTGAGGGTGCGCATCTCGTCAAGCGGCCACGACGCCGACTCGGCGTCGGAGAACGTCACAACCAGCGAGGTCGTCGAGGCGATCTACAACCTGTCGAGGGGCGAGCTGGACGGGCTGTGCGACGGCGATTTCGACATCGTTGACGTGGAGGCCGAGTGATGGCGGCCAGCAGCCACGGTGGGGCCGGTAACGGCCCCACCCCCACGGCAACCCGAACCGACGCGGCACACAGTCATCTGGCCGCGCTGCTGGCCCAGGGCCGTGAACTGGACGAGCTGATCGCACGGGCCGCCGTCAAGGTTGTGAGTGCGTGGCTGATCGACACCGGGCGCTCGTGGCTAGCGGTGGATGTGAGCCGATCACTGCCCGACTACCCGCTCGACACCAACGAAGCGCTGGCCGATGCGGTCAGACACCTGCCCAACGCAGTGTTCTGCTGGGGGCTCGACATTCGCGGCCAGTACGCGGTGCGGCTCTTTGACCTCGCCATGTACCTGCAACGCGAGCGAGGCAACCGCTCGCACACGACCACCACAACCGAAAACAGGGAGAACCAATGAAGCTGACTGAACGGGCCGCCGAAGTCACTCGGCTACACGGTGAGTGGTTCGACTGCGACGGCGACGAGATCGACCACGAAGACGCACGTGACCGGCTGATCAATGCCGCGCTGGAGCTGGCCCGCCACGTCACCGAGGGCATCCCAAGTGTGCTTGAGGGCGTGACCGCTCTGCGCGCGGACTTCGCGCGGCTGCACGTGTTCGACGACGAGGACGACGAGCCCACAGTCAGCGGCTACCGCTACCACGACGAACACAACGCGGACGTTCGCGAGGACATCGAGCACAGCGCCGATGCGCTGGCATGTCGAATCGACGAGTGGATCGGAGCAGCCGAATGATGCTGGCAGACAACACGACTGGTGCGGCTGCGGGCGGACCTATCAGCGCCACGGAAAGCGTGACACCGTTGGTCGAACTCGTCGCACTCGCCGCAGTCAACGGCTGGACGGTCAAGGCCAGCGGCAGCGGGCTTGAGTGGGCGCGCGGGGCCAACCGGGTCGTGGCCAAGTTCTCAGTCTCTTCCCAGCGCCCGCAATACGCCGGACTGTTCAACTACACCGACTATGAGCGCACCGGCCAGCCGCAGCTTGGCACGGCGGTGTGGCGCGGAGTCGGAAACGGCGGCGACCGCGCCCAAGCGCACGCCAGCCTGCGCCGATGGTTCACCCAACCGCAGCGCGAACTAACAGACCCAACGCAATGGTGAGACAGGAGAAACCCATGAGCGCAACACAATTCGAGGTCGGCGAGTACGTCGAAATCGCCGACGACATCGGCACGCCACAGGACGGCACGCTGTTTCGGGTCATCACGCGGGGCCGCAAGTACCACGTTGTTCGCCAGGTGTCCGAACGCACAGGCGGGCCTATCGGAGTGCCTATCGGTGGCTGCGCGGCGAGCGATCTGATCGCGGCACGGCCCGCCACGCTTGACGACTACGCGGACGCGATCACGCTGGAAGTGCAGCGAATCGAGACGACCCACTACCGCGTGAGCTATACCCGCCGCGAAGTGGTCAACATGCTTGCTGACTTCGCACCCGAGCACGCCGAGCGCTACCTGCAGATGGGCAATGCGGAGCTGGCACAGGCCCTGCGGGTTGAGCTCGACGCCGCTGGCGAGTTGACCGACACGGTGATCGCCGAGCAGGGATGCAGCGACGACGCGTGCGACGAGCACCACGTCGCAATGAGCGGGTGGTGAGCATGCGGGTTCCTGCTGGTGTGGTGACGCGAACACTGGTGATGGTTAGGCCGCTGCCTGGCCACGTGTCGGTGGAAGACGCGCGTACCGAACGGACCGTGCTGTCGGTGCAGTGGGGCGAGGTGCTGATGCGGTTCACTTCCGCCGAGCAAGTGTGGACCGTCCTGGAGGCGTTTGGAGCCGTGCGTCAAGCGCTGCGAGGAGCAGTGGGTACCGAAGTGCTCGACGGAGGCTGCACAGAGCTGTGGCCGGGATTCTCGGCGGTGTCTGTGACGTGGACGCGCGCCCCGGAGTGGTCGGTGGCCGTTCAGGAGGACTACGACGAGCTGCGTCGTCGGCGGGTTGTGTTGGGTTGATGTGGTGATGGGGCCGGTGGTGTGGCGGGTGGTGGATTGGGCGGGGTTTGAGGCGGGGTTGGTGTTGTGGCGTAATGCGTTGCGTACGGCGGTGGGGGTGTTTGTTGGTGGTGGTCGGTGGCGGTGTGATCCGTCGCGGGAGGGGCGGGTGTGAGCCTGGGTGGTGTGGTGGCCGGCTGGTGTGGGTGCGCGTAGTGGTTGTCTCAAGCATGACGGCTGTTGGTATGTGTGGCAAAGTCTGCGGGTGACAGGTGGGGGTGTGCCCGGGTCGGCCGGTGCGCCGGGTGTGGGGATGGCGGTATTCGGTTGTGGTGCAGTGTGTTTCGGTGTTTCACGCCGTAGGCGTGGGGTGTATGCGGGTGCGCTCGGTTCGGCGGAGCCGAACCGGGCTAGTGTTAGCTGGATAGCGTAAGCGGAAGGCGAACAGCGAAAAGTACTGGGATACAATCAGATACATGGATACTAAGCGGACGGCGAAGCCGGTACGCGTGATGCCGAAAACCGTTGGAATAACGCAAGATTCGATCACAACAGAAGCGATGCGGGGAGGGCAAAGCCCGACCCAAATCCAACACAGACGAAAAGTATTGATACACAACAGAAGTCACCAACCACATAGGGCGCCCTTGGGCGCCCGGTAGCCTTTGCCCGCCCTTGGGCGGGCGCCCGTGGCTCGGC
>NZ_BCTA01000012.1 GCF_001570485.1 Mycolicibacterium novocastrense | reverse complement strand
CACACGCCGTCACGCAACAACCAAACGCACGCGCCACCTGACCCTTTCAAGCTAATCGCAACACGGGAACTAAGCGGGGACAATGTGGCGCAGCCAGTGCGGTGACCACCGATCGGGCAGCACCCCGCCGGCGCGGTTAGTCACCGAATCGATTTTGGCGTAGACCGTTTCGGCACGCATGGCCCGGAAACGCTGCCCGTGGGTGAGATTGACGAACACGAAGTGAGTGTCCAGGTCGGGCACGTCCAGATCGGCGCCCTGGTCGACCAGATGCCACACGTAGGCCGAATACAGCGCCTCCAGATCATCACCGATGTAGATGCGTCGGGCCAGTAGCGTCTTGCCGCGGGCCCCGCGCGGATGGTCTTGTCGGGAGGCCACGTCGATGAACGGTGTCCCGCCGGCGCCGATATGAAAATCGTGGTGGCGCAGCGACAACGCTTCACCCAGTCGCATCCCGGTCTCGGCGAGCACCGCGAACAACAGCCGGTCCCGCAGCCCTGAGGGCGGCCCCGACCAGTCCTGTCCGGCCTGGGTGGCGCAGCCGTCGAGAATCGCGGCCACTTGGGCGGGTAGTAGCACCGGAGTGGCGGACTTGTTGCCGCTGCGCACCGTGTAGATGGGCCGGTCCTTGGAGCGTCGTGCGCCTACTCCGGCCAGCATCGGGATATATCGTGACCGCGATCGCTTGCCGCGGCTGGTGAACAGCCGCTGATACGGGCCGGCCAGCCCATGGGCGTCCGCGTGGTAGCGGTAGAACGCCAGCACCGCCGCGGCCCGCAGCTGGGTGCTCGCCGGGGCCAGCCAAACCTCTGGTGCGCCGATCCGGGCGGTGCCCGGCAGGTCCCCGGTGCGCAGGTAGGCCAGAAACTGCCCGAACAGGCTCGTACTGATGTCCTGCCAGTCGGTGCCGGTGTGTTCTAGCACCGTCCACCACGCCGCCAGGCCGGCCGCATACGCCTTCACCGTGTTCGGTGAGGCCCCGTCATCGCGCAGGAACTGCAGGTATTGCTCGGCTGCCTCGATCGGCAGGTGATCGGGGCCCAGCACGGTGTAGGTGTCCGGGGCGCCGGTCAGCGCGATCCGTTGTGTCCGTGCCATCCCCGATCCGCCCCCGCAATTCCCTGTTAGGCCTGCCGGCGAGGCCGGCGCAGCGCCACCACCGTGTCCCCGCGGTCCAGGATCGCCTCCTCGTCGAGCACCGTCGAGACGGTGTCCGGGGCCGCGGCAACTTTCGCGGGGGCGCCGCGCTGGCCGGCGAGGATGTCGGCCAACAAGTCTGTGGGGTAGATCAGGTCGTGGGCGGCCAAGGCCTCCACGCTGACCGAGCCGTAGCATTCCTCCATCCACCGGCGCAGCAGCCGGGGCCGCTCCGGTGTGCGGGCATTCCAGCCCGGTTCGGTCTTGCCCCAGGTGTGCCCGGTCTCGGAGTTGATCCGCGTGTAGAGCTGGCGCTGCAACGTATCGGCGCGGACCTCATCGATCAGCTTCGACTCGCGAAGGTGAATGATCAACGCCCCCAACGAAATCCGCCACTTCACCTTCGCGTCGACCAGATCGCTGAGCGTGGGAACCGGCGGCACCTCTTTGGCGAGCACTTCGGTCGGGGCCAACAACTCCGAGGCGAACCGGGAGGCTTCGCGCTCCTGGTCATCGCTGACATCGCCATAGCGGTGCAACAACAAGTGCCCGATCTCGTGGGCGACTGTCCAGCGGGTGCGCTCCCAAGAATCCAACGCCCGCAACAACACCAACGGACGTTCTCGATACTCCCCGGTCCGCGCCGAGCACCCCAGATGCTTCTCGGTCAACAACCCGGCCGGCCCGTCCTCATCGGTGTCCCAGTCCACCACTCCGGTGGAACGTGAGTGCTTCATCCGCATCACCACCGGCACCCCGGCAGCTTCCAGCTCGTAGGTCAGCGACTTGATCGGCACCCCGGGCGCCACCCCCAGCCAGCGCCGGGCCTGGGCGGCCGCGGTCACCACATCGGTGCCCGCCGGCAACGGCTCCAGCAGCACCGGGGGCAGCTTGGCCACCGCATTGAGCTGCCCGAGCAGATCACCGACGACGTTGGCGAACACCGCCAGGTACTCCTTCTCGGTGACCGTGGTGGACTTGGGCGCCCGGAACAACAGATCCCGCGCCGTCACCCGCGATGCCGGTGCGGTCGTGAAAAATGCTGGCGGGAAACGCAACAACGCTGTCAGCCGATCGAAATCGGTGGACTCCAGTACCGCGGTCTCGGACTGCTCCAACCGCGTCTGGCGCGGAGAGCGCCACCCCAGATGCTCCATCACCGCGGTGCCTGACAGTCGTCGCAACACCCGGGCCTGGCGGACCCGTGTGCCGAACACCTCTACCGACGCCATCACCGACCACCTCGTCCCCACACGCGCCCGGCCGGTACCAGCTCATCGTCTACGCCTCGGCGTCCCCGGTCTCGGAAGCATTCCTGGGCAAGAACTGCTCGAAGTCCTCGCGCACGTCCTCGTCGTCCTCGGCCACGATCTGCCGCTCGGCAACGGTCTTCGGCCGAATCGCCAGCGGCAACGGCTCGAACCCCAAAATCCGCTCCTCGCTGGTATCCAGATCGGCGACCACCGCCAAGATGCCACCACCCACCGACAACCGGCCCGGGGTCTCCCACCAGTACACAACCAGCTCGTAATCGTCGCCGATCCCCGCCGGCCCGAACACCCGCTGATCCTCGGGCTCGCCGGCGTCGAGCGCCATCTGCTTGCCCGGCTTGGACTTCGGCATCGACTGCGGGGGTAGCGCACCGATATCGGCGGCCCGCTGCGGGCTGATGTGACGCACCCGCGCCCACGCCATCCCCGCATCCCCGATACGCACCGACGAACTCGGGCCCGTCGACATCCGCAACGTCGACCCCGGCCCGCACGAGGCGCCCTCTGGCGCCGCTGGCGGGGTCGGGGCCTTCGCGCTCTGCGCGTCGATGCCGTTCATCGCCAGCACATGACTGCGCACGTCCTGGCACAACGTCCCGCCCTGAATCTGCATCGGGTCGGGAAACACGCCGAACCACCGCGCCAGCGAGGCGTCGAATGCCACACCGATCTCGCCGAGCAGCCTCGCCAACGCGAGACGATGCAAGGCCACCAGCTGTCTCGCCAGTTCCACCGGAACCACCATGGCGGAAATACTGCACGGTTTTTCCTACACCCTTTCGGAGGCGCGCCGTGTGTCGGGTCAGCAATTCTGCGTTGCTTAGCATCCTGCAAGTATACATGTATAAATGGTTGTGAGCTGCACAAATCATGCGTGTCGCGCTGCTTTCTGGCCATGAAGAGCGTTGCGCGCATGCCGCTCCGCGTCCCGGCGGCTCGAATGGCCGCAGTCGGCCTGTGTGGGTCGAACGGTGTGTTCCTTCACTGTGGCCACAGTGAAGATAGTGACGCATGAGGTCTCGTCGCCCGGGGAGCTGGTGCACGTGTGTCGCGTTGGATGGCACGGCAGATGCGATCACCCGTGCGCCGAGGCCGACCTGCCACGTTCTCGATCCCGCTGGCGGCCCAGTGAATGGTACGGAAAGTGAATGGCAGGCAAACAGATCGGCGTTGCCGGATGTGGTGTGCCTGGTCGGCGCGGTAGCCGGGTCGAACACTGCGCGGCAGGCCTGCCCACCCTCTACCGTAGGCACCGGACAAGACCAGACCATCGGAAAAGGGGGGCCGGGTGTCCACGTCGCGCAAACCGCCGGTGCGTAAGGCGCCCGATGATGCCGCCCTGGCCTGGGAGCTGGCCGCCACCGCGCGCCCGTATCTCAGCAGAATCGACGCCGACCGCATCTACATCACCCTGGGCATCGGCGAGACGTTCGCCGCGATCGAGGCCCTGATCACCGCCATCGCATGTAACGACATTCCTCTCGACGACGAACTGATGGCCGCCACCGCCAGCTGGCTGGACTGCTACCACGGACAGAGCGCCGAACCACGCCTGCGACACCTTCTCACCAAGGTCATCGCGTCTGCGTCGCCACAAAACACGCCCGCCGCCCGCGAGCGAACCGGTCCTGGGCCGCACGCAGCGCCAGACCGGTACCGCCGATCCGGTTAGTCGTTAGCCTTCGTTAACCGCGCATCACCGCAAAGTCCTGGACGCCGGGACTAGCCTCGGAAACGGGATATGCCATCTGGCCGGTGTCGCGCCGGGCGACCCCCCTCGCGCGGCGCGACGCCACCCAACATGAGCATGACGATTATTCGACCGGAGTCCTAAACCCCAGGGGACATCGCCTGGCTCACCGGTGTTGATGACGTCGGTCTGGCGCGACCTGTGAGCTTTCACATCAAGGCGCTACCGCCGTGTCTCGGGGAACCGTTCGTAGATGCGGTTGATGTGCCCGTGGGCTTCGGCGAGTTCACGGCGTAGTAGTTGCTCTTGCGGTCCTGCGGGCGACCCCAAGCGGCGTTGCCGCTCGAACTTCTCGATCGCCCTCGTCGTATGAGTGATGTTCTCGTGCAACGCTGACAACAGTCGGAAGGCCTGCGCCAGGTCGGACTCGTCGTTGCTCATCTAACAGATCTTCACACTTCCCGAACCTCACGGGTTCGATAGCCACGATGTGAGGTGAACGGACGTCAATTCCTCGGTTGACGGCACCTGGCCGCCCAGGCATGCTATCGACATGCCGGAGGTCGATGAGCACGTCATGGTTGAAGAAGTCGAGCGTCGGCTCGCCGACAGCTACGCAGACATTCCAGCCGAGCGCATCAACTCCATCGTCCAGAGCGCCTACGCCCAGTTTGAACACAGCCGGATCCGGGACTTCGTTCCGCTGTTCGTCGAGCGCCGAGCCCGCGCCGAACTCGCCCGGAGCTGATCGGCGAATCGGACACTTGACAGCCACGGGCGTCATTGTGGCTGTCGCAGGTTGTTGCTGATCTGAAATAGATTTCGCCGCGTGCCGCGCGGTGCCAGTCGGCGGGCTTCCGGGCACGCGCGATGGCGAAGTACGGCCGCAGTCATAGCGCCACAGAGTAGCGGCGCCCAAGGCGTCGAGTCCTCGGCAGTGACAAAGCCACCCCAGCGTAGGGTCTAGCACTTCTGGTTCTCCGCGACAGCAATCGCCAACCCGCGTCCTACACATGTGCAGGACAATCCGGCGCCCGATTAGACCAGGTACACATGTAACACTCGTCCTGAACAGTCGGATAGCTCAGCTAGGCCCCCTTTGTTACAGATAAGCCGTGCGCGGCGCCAGCCGCCAGAGCGCCGCTCAGCCGCCGATATCCTTGCCTTGCAGGAGGAGCCAAGACCGCATGCCGACACCACATCCGCCGCGCTGGCCAAAACGCACAGGCCGCGACACCCGCCGCACGCCCAGCTCTCTCGATCTCGACTGGCCATATCGCGATCGCCACATGACCACCGCATTCAATGCCGCCCCTGCCGGCATGATCGACACATCGCTGTTACCGCCGGCGCTAGCCGCTAAGCACCGCGACCTCAACCGCGCCGGAGCACTCGCTGCGGTCCCGAACTGGCGGCGTACCGTCGGCGCCACGGCCGGCCTCGCAACGCTCGGGGCGTGGTTATCGGCACCGCCGGCCGCCGCGATGCTCATCGCCGGCCCCTCCGCGCTGCTGATCAGCGCGCTCACCGCCGCACTGCTGGCGTGTTCGGTGGTCGCCACAGCGACAGTCCGCCGCCACCCGAGAGGGGCCTACACCCGCACCGAACGCCGCCACCTCGACGCCGCCCGCGTGCAATGGCCGACCAGCCGCGCAGATCTCACCCGCCATCCGAACGCCGCCCGCCTCCTCCACGACTGGGACAGCCGCCTAGCCAGCGATCGCCGCGTGTCGGACGGCGACGCTGCCTTGGTGTGGGCTGAACCCAACCTCGTCGCCGTCGCTGTACTCATCGCCGACTCCATACGCGACACCACAACTTGGACCTGCACCCAGATAGATACCCACCGCGCCCGCATCGACATTGACGCGGCGGTGCACCAGATCGCGCTATCCGCCTACCGCTGCTGGCGCGCCCACGCGACCAACACCACGACGGCCGACGCAGCCGAAAGTACGTGGCACGAACTGGTCGACCTCATCGACACGCTGAGCGACTACTGCAAGGCCCTGCGCAATATCGATCACCTGTTGATGTGCAAGGCGCTGCTAGACGTCGACGGTGAGGACGCTCTTGTTATGGTCGAGCTCGGAATCGACCAGCTGGCAGCAGTCCCCTTCGACCGCAACGAGATCCGCGCGGATCTCGACACGCAGATTCACACCGCACTCGATCGCCTGGCCCGCACTCAGCGCTGACGATCGTGGCCCCCAAGAAAACGGTCAGCTCGCGGCTCGTTCCGATACCCTATCGGTGACCGCCAGTGGTCGATCGCAGAGCGAGCAGATCCAGATGCTCCACTCATCGTCGAAGTACCGAAACTCCGAACACGTTCCATCGCAGAGCAGGTCGTCTGCCTTTGCGCTCACTGTGTTCTCTGAGTCTCCGATAAATAGTGCGCTGGAACGGATTTGATATCTTCGTCAGGTCGATGCGGGGTAGTAGGCATAACCCGCGCGCTCGGCGTTCTGAGCGGAAATCTGAGGGTTGTAAATCCAGCCAGCGACTTCGCTGAAGCAGTAGCCGAAGTGGCGAGGGCAGAGGTCTTCGCGCTGGTAGTAGCGCCAGCCCTCGGCGCAAGCGGCAGTCCGTGCCTCCCTAACTGACCGTGCCTGCCCTGTGTCGAAAACCTCGCCACAGGAGTTGCACGTCAGCGTCACGAATCGGTATGCCGTCATTCCTGCCCTACGTCAGGCTGCGCCTACTTCGCCGAGGTCGAGTGGCACCCGGTTGCGATGGCTGATCTCAACCCATGAGCCTCGCTCGACGAGAAGCTGGTCAATCCCGGCCTCGCTCAGGCTGCGGTCACCGGCATTCCAGGCGTTGACTTTCGCGCCGATCTGCAACTCGGTCAGCAAGTCCTGACACGCTTCGTCGGGCATGTACTTGTCCCAGCCCTGGCCGATCAGGTTGCACGGGCCGCGCACACCCTCTTGCGCGTCGAGGATCGTATAGCAGACCTCGCCCTTCGGCTTGAACTCGGCCTGGCGGGTGAGGATCGCGAATCGCCCGTCGGCACAGCGCACATCCCACCATCGGGGTCCGTCACCCAGCAGCTTCACACGCGAACCTAACGGGCGGCAATTCGGTCATACTCGTACTCCTGTCGACTACTGATCACGATGCGAATTCTTAAGGCGGCGTTGTCGACGGTGCATGCCGCCGTCAGGCAGCCGTGTCCACCGGCTCGGCCGCCAGACGGAACTGCTTGAGCGCTTCCGCGCCGGCATCGGTTATCGCGTTGATCTTGCGGTGGTGCAGTTTGTTGTGCACTCGGCCGACAGCGCGGACGCTCTCGCGGTGCTCGTAGATCCGCTTGAGAATGTCCGCGGTCTCCTCGATGGAACGTTCCTGAATCGCCGGAACCCCTGGGTTCTGCTCGTGGGCCACGGCGGCGATCGCCTCCCAACGCACGGGAACACCTGCCAACAGCTCCTGCAGCTGCTCCGCTTCAGCCGGTTGCCTTTTCACGCGACGCGGCCGCGACAACGTCAACAGCGACAGTGTGGAACCGACGATAGACAAGTCGATGATGATCGGATAGAAGCCAGTCCAGTGGCGCATACCCATCATCTCCACAAGCTCTCGGAGGTTGTAGAAGCACAGCAAGAACGCGGTCAGACCCACCAGTATGGTGACGGTGAGGGTGACGCCGAAATCCCATCCCAGTCGGCGTGCCCGTATCAGCAGCGCGACGAGATGCGTTGAGCCGAGCAAGAATATGGGTGGGCACAGCGCCAGAAACACCGCCCAAATCTGAAAGGCGAGCGGCTTTCCTTCGTTGATCAGATAGGAGTGCGCACCATTTCCGAGGATAGACACCGCACTGGCGAAGATCAGCCAGCCCCACGCGAATTTCTTCGCCACCTCCCGCGCAGCGGCTAGCTCCGCGGCTTCAGTTTGCGTCTCGTCGTCCTGGGGCGTGTCAGCGTCCTGCTGGTTGCCGATCGGGCGCCGCCGCTGCTCGGCGTAATCGGTGTCCACCGCGGGGGACACCGCGGGCCTTGCAGGCTCTCTCTCCGCGACGGCCTGGCTGGACAGGCGCGTCTGGGTGTGTTCCGATCCGTTGCGCGTGGGCGCCTCGTCGAGAATTGTCATTGAGCGCGTTCTCCATTTCGACCGCAGCTGATGAATCCGGTTGGCGCGCAAGTCAACCACTGCGCCATACGGGCCAATGCGTCGAATGGTAGCAGCTGAATGCCGATCGCATATGCATCCTTGATGCGCGCCGCGCTCTCGGCGCACATTGTGCGCTCCCTGTCCGTATAGCCTTGACGCCATCAACCCTTTTCGGTAGCATTACCACTTGACAATATCAAGGGTTGTTCACCGGGTCCCGTTCCTCATCATCCGCTACCCGCAACATCCAACTAGGAGTCGACGCGATGACATACCAAGCGATTTCTGCCTCACTCCCCGGCCCGGTCGCTGTTGTCGGCTACGTGCGAGGCTTCCCCCGCCACCCTCAGCCCGGTACAGCGGTCACGCCATTCGACACGGCCCCCGACGGAGCCGAACCTGCCAACGCCGAATTGAAGTACGCGCTGGTGGCGGTGCAGTGGGCAACCCAGTACACCACCATCGACCTCGAAACTGGCGAAACCACAAGCGAATACCGCTCGGGCGAATTCGGCACACCCACAGGCACGACGTGGTATCTCGCCCCCGTGGACGTCGACGACAGCACGAACCGCTACCAGTTGGCGGGCCGCTTCGCCGCCAGCTCCCGCTGGGCGGCGCTGCCGCACATGATCGAGGTTCCCGACGCCCCCGCCGAGGTCTGTATCCACGACCACCCGCTCTAACGCGCCCGCACCACCCGCCAGGACCGTCGGAACGCGACGGACCTTGTGTCGGTCGGTCTGCGCAAGATGTTGTCATGACGAATCGTGATCGGCCGTTTAGCGAAGATGTCGCGCAAGCTCTTGATCTATTGGGCCAGTTTCATAGGTTGCGGATGGCCTTTGACGCAGAACTGGAGCAGGAACGGCGTGATCGCCGACGGCCTGATACGCAGGCGCCGTCGGCGAGCACGCCGTCGTGGATAACCGCGGCAGCGCGTAGCGATGAGCTGAACGGCATCGTGAGTTCCTACGAGGAGCTGTGGTATCGGATCCATGCGGTGGCACCTGCACTCGGCGGCGCGCTGCCCCTGCCGTGGCTGATGAGGACCGGGAGGCGCCTACCGGGCTTGGCTGAGCGGCTACGCCGGCGACGGGCCGGCGGGTGGTTCGTACACCCGAGAGATGATTGACCGACGACGACGGCTGCCCAGGAGACTCTGTACCGCACAGCAGCAGCGTTCAGCCGGGCGCAGCCGCGCGTGGCGGTCACCAGTTAGCCGGGCGCGCCTCGCCGACGCCGAGGGGGCAGTGACCGGTTGTGGGCGGCGCGCTGCCGCGCTTGCGCGGGAATGTCGCGGGTGGCCGGGTTGAGGTCCAGACCGGACAGCGTGGCGTCCAGCTCGGCTGGCGACAGCTCGCCGCGGCGGAACTCGTCGACGGCCAGCGTTAGGGTCTCGATCACTTCGCGGGCGCGCGGGGGGAAGTCAGCGTAATAGGCCGAGGCCCATGCCAGCGGTCCGGCCGCTTCACGTTCGATGCGTGCCAGCGCGCTGTCCACGCCGTGGATGTACGTTCGGGCGCGGGTGGCGGACTTACCGGTGAGCCCACCAGCCAGCGCCTGTTGGGCTTGCTCACGGTCAGCGCTTAGCATCTCGATGGTCGTTCGCCGCCACCGCGGGTCAAAACTGATCATTTGCCATAGCACCTGCCATGCGGCCCGGTAGCGGCGGTCTTCGCTGCGCGGCTCCAGGTGTGCACGTACTACGGCGTTGCCTGTCGGGGTGGTGAGGTTGTCGGCGCACCACCTCGCAGTCACCCGCTGTGGCAGGTCGACGTCGGCAGGCTCCCAGGGCGGGCCAGCCGTGGATGCGTCGCTGTCACCGGTTGTGCCAGACATGCCCATGACGGTAGCTGGCTGGTCCCGCAATTGCGGATGGTCCCCGGCCTGGCTGTGCTCGGGTTGCAACCGCTGCCGAGTCTTGTGAGGTGCGGGGGCTTGCATCTGCTGAATGGGGCTCATGCGTCGCTGTCGTCGCTGACGTCGCTGTCGTCGCTGACGTCGCTGCCGTCGCTGACGAAGAACCGTTTAGGACCCTGCATCGGCCGGGCCGCAATCTCGTGCACTAGCTGGCTCGGGGCCTGCTGCATGCGCTGACCTAGCTGACTGAGGACCTGCTGCTGCATGGGCTGTGCTAGTTGGGTCGGGGCCTGCTGCATGCGCTGAGCCGGCGCCCACTGGTGTTCTGCGTCTGCGGCCATGGTGCTCCCTTTCTCGCCGCGGTTGAATCGTTTCCCCTCTACCGTTGCACGCTCATTGATGCGGGGTCCATGTCTCCCAGTGTGTCGTAGGTGAAGATGGGTTGTGGCCGGAAGTACGGGGAGAGCGGATCGAGGTCAGGGCGTTCGTCGGCGAGTTCCCATGGTGCGGTGACGATTTGGTCCCATTGGGTGATGTCATAGGGGCTCGGTAAGTCGAACGTGACGCGCGGATATAGCGACTTCTGGGGCAGGAGCTCGGCGAGTATAGCCAAGTCCTTTGGTTTGCGGGCCTTGATCGGGTCGGGTGTGTAGTAGGCCTGAAACTCGCGCGCCTTCAATCGACTGTCGGCGTCTTTCACCAGTCCCCGGCCGGGTACGTCGGGAAACGATGAGCCGATGTCGTAGTTGCCCCAGTAGGTATTTGACATCGGGCCTTCCATGTTGCCGACCTGAAATTTCTTGCCCGAGTTGAAGATGATGTTGGTGTTGATGAAGTCGGCGGAGGGCTTCTGCAGCATTGTCACGATGTGGATGCGGAACTCACGGCACATGATGATCAGCTGGTCCATCTCACCGAGAACCGGCGGTTGGCTCGGGTCGCCCTGGCCCTTGAATCGCGGCCACACGTTCTTGACCATCTGCATCGCGAAATCGGCGTATTCATCCATGATGAACAGGATGGGCACGTCATCGCTAATGACGCTGCTGGCGCCACTTTGGGCGCGGCGGCGGTTGAGGATCTCGACGACGTAGTAGATGGTCTTGATGTTCGAGTAGACGCCGTTGGTGACCACGTGCACGTTAGGCCAGTCCAGAAAGCCGCGGAAACTCTTGGCCAGCTTGAAATCTGCGATGATCACACACCAGCCCAGCGCTGCGGCCTGGGCGATCAGTGTGTGCGCCCACGATGTTTTACCTTTGCCGGAGGCGCCGCAGGTGTTGCAGTGCGGGGTGCCCTCGGCAACAGGACTCCAGATGACCGGAGACCCGTCACCGTAGACGCCAAGCACGAATTCGGCCTTGGGATATAAGTCGATCGCCTCCTCGCGGCTCTGCACAAAGTGTTTGATCGGCTTGGCGTACATGATGGGCTCAAACGCAGACCGCACCGCCTCCAGTTCGGCGTCTGCCAGCTTCCAGTCGAACATCCATGACCCTGACGGCACCGGGACCCGTTCGCGCAGCACGGTTTCCACACCGGAGCGCTTCTGCGCTGTCTTGGCGAACGCGTTGCCGTTGCTGTACCCCACTACATAGCTTTCAACGGCAGTGTTGTCCGCGGTGAGATCGCACTTCTTGAGCCGATAGCCGTCGCCGAAGCAGTCACGATCCGACAGCACATCCTTGAGATGCTTCAGCGGCGGCGGGTCGTTGACGACCACTGCCCGCCGGCAGGTCAGAACAGTGCCTTTCGTGGCGATCGACCATTGCCCGCCGACGGTTTCGTTGATGACCGCCTTGATGTTTGGAACAACCTTGGCAGGCGACGTTTTTGCGGGAAGCCCGATCTTGATCTCCACGACGTCGGCGGGGAGGTGGCCGCCGTCCCACTGGATGAGCAGCGAGCGGCCCTCCCATCCGGGAATCACTTCGTTGAGCCGGGCTGCCAGCAGCAGCCGCAGCGACCGGCGGTGGTAGTTGCGCGCTCCGACATGTTCACTGAGCCACCATGCCGCCGCGCCGGGGGCGACCGCCAGCAGCAGCCACACGACGGGAACGAACAGATACGCCACGGCGGTGGTGATGAACCCGCCGACGAACGCCAGCACCAGGTAGGGCACGAACCGCGAGACGGGCACGTTATGTCGAGACGCGTTGACCACTACCGCGACGACGCCGGCCGCGGCGACGATGAGAGCGATGACGCCGGGGCTCATCGTGACCACCCGTGGCGCGTGACCTTGGCAGCGGCATGATCGCGCGTGCAGGAGTCGGTCGCGATCGCCAGCGCTGCACCAGCAGTGATCGCCGTTCCGATGAGAGCGCTCATTGTTGCCGATCCTCCTGTGGGGCACTGTGTTCTGGCTGGCTGTCCTGTGTGATGCTCAGCGCGCTGGCGTTGGTGGGGATGGGCCAAAGTTGCACTCGTGCAGGTGTGCAGCAGCTGCCGGTGGTGAGCATGGCTTGCTCGCTGACGGCGACACCGAAGTGTGCGGCGCCGGCTGTGGTGAAGTCGTAGAGCACGATGTCGCCGGGCCGGATCTGCGTAATTGGCCAGTAGTCGAGGTAGAACTGGCGCGGATCGGCCTGTGTGGCGTCGGGGTCAACGGCACGCAGCAGGCCCAGCGCGTCGGTCACCGCACCTTCCAGGCCGGCCAGGTTCGCCGGCACTCTCCGGGCCGGTGCGGCATCGATTGCTGGTGTTGACGGTTCTGTCTTCGTCGCGCGACTAACGACGGCCGCGCAGGCACGGGCATAGTTGCCGCTTGGCTGGTATTGCGCTGGCGCAGCGTTGGTTTGGTCGGCAGGCAGCGGTGGCAGAGTATGAGCGCCGACAGGCAGCGGCGACACCGGCGGGTTACGCGCCCAGCGGTTGAGTTCATCGACCGGCAGGGTGCGCCAGTTGTCGATCGTGTTCAGCGACGTGACGAAGTCGTAGGCTTGCGCACCGAGCAGCGGTGGAGGCGGCGGGGCGGTCGTGGTGGTCTCGACTGTGGGGTCTTCGGCGCCTGCCGTGGTGGTGGTGGTGGTGATGGGCGCGGCGGCGACCAGCTCGGCGTCTGCGCCGCCGAACTCCGCAACGGTGGATTCCGGCTGCGGCGCGACACCGAGCACGGTGCGGCACGCCGCCACGATGTTGGTGACGTCGGTGGCAGCTTGTGGGCCACCCAGGAAAGCCATGAACGTAGCGGGAATCAGAAAGACCGCGGCCACCGCGATCGCCAGGACCTTGATCATTGCCGGCCCTTACGGAAATTGCGTGCGGCGTTACGCGCGGTGTTGATCGCGCCGGATCGGCGCAATGCCTGGTTCACTCCGGAGCGCGCCGGGCCTGCGGGTGGAGGTGCCGACCGTCCGTCACTGCCCCCGGCGGGCTGGACCGGTCCTGCTGAGCTGACCGGACTCTGTGGGGCGGCAACCGCGACAGCCGACGGCGATTCGGCGACGCTGGAGCTGCGGGCACCGGAGCTAGTGCGCAGCGGGGCCGGCCGGCTCGGCGGACGCACCGACGAGGTCCCGGCGGCGGCTGGGACGGACACCGATTCCGCGGCGCGGGTTTGTGCTCGGCGTTGACTGCTGCGCCGGGCAAGCTCGCGTGCGCTGCCAACGGCTCCCCCACCAGACCCGCCGTAGTTGACCGACTGCGCGCCGCCACCTCGACCGGACCCAGCCACACCGATCCCGCTACCGCGGCCGCTGCCGCCCTGGTGCACCGTGCGGTAGTGGTGCGCGGTGCGCAGCACCTCATGGGCGAATGCGTTCATCACTTGGGTGGGGATCGCGATTTCTGGGGCGACCGCACCGGCGCCGGCCTTGGCCGCAGCGCTCTTGGTCGCCACCCGAGCGATCTGGCGCCGGGTCCGGATCCCGTCAGCGGCGTAATGCGCCGCCGACAGCGCGGCATGCCGTGCAACTGCCGGCGCGCGTGATGGCTGGCCGTACATTCCCGGGCTGCCCGCCGGCAGAATCGCCCGTCCCGCAGCGTCTTTCCACCCACGCATGTTGGCCCCGGCGTAGCGCACGCCGCCGATCGCGAACCCGACCACGAGCAGTGTGATCAGCATGCCGACGTCTGAGGACGGCACCACTGTGCCGAGGATTCCGACCAGGGCCGCGGTTATGAACAGGATCAGCAGGTACCCGCCGAACACGAGTGCCGCGGTGAATCCGTCGATCACGTTCCGAATGAGGAACCGCTGCCCGACAGGTGTGCCGACAGCGATGAGACCCGGTTTGATGAACGCGGCGTGGATTAGCGCACCGACGGCGGTCGAGCCCATCTTCACCACGGCCATCGCGATGAGCACCGCAACCACGACCATGAACAGCGGGTACAGGATGCTTTCTGTGAGCGCCCCCGCAGGGTTCATCGCGTGGGCGTGCATCCTTGCACCCAGGTCACCTCCAGGACAGACCAGGGGGGCGTCCTTCATTTTGTCGGCGTCGCCGGCGCGGATCTTGTCGTCCCAGGCCCACCCGCACCCCAGCGAGTCGAGGTCCTGCCCGTACTGCCAGCGCTGGGTGGGTTTGCGCACGTATTCGTCGATGAGGCCGGCACTTGGGCTTACGGCGGCCGGGTGCCCGGTGACCGCGGTGCCGGTCTCGGCGGCGATATCGCGGCCCATCTTGAGTAGGTGCGCGGCCTCTCCGACGGGCAACACCATCAACACACCGATGCCAATGGCCACGATGGTCAATGCGACGTGATGCCAGGCTCTGTTGGCCTGGTTACGCAGCGCGTACACGGTGATGGTGATCAGCATGGTCGCGGTTACCACCCAGTAGATGAACTGCTCGCCGAACTGGTCGCTGATGCTGGTCGAGACGTTCTCGGCCACGCCGACGATTGGGGTGATCCAGTCCATTTTCTGGAAGAGGTTGAATACGGTGAACACCAGCCACCACCCGGCGATCCAGACGCCGAACATGATCGCGGCGAATCCGGCGGGAAAGGTGGTGTCGGGTGTGGCCGCTACGCCGAAAACACCTGCGCCGTAGTTGAATCCGAACAGGTAATCACCGATAGGGATGCCGTGTGAATCGGCCGGGGTGACACCGTCGCCGGTGTCGGCCATCGCCGCCGGCGCCGCGGCAACGGTCGCGACGGTCAGCGCCGCCAGCATCGCGACAGCGCTGCCGCCCAGCCTTTTCGCCGTTGCGATCATGCCGCCTGGTCTTTGCGCTTGCGCTGGTCGCGCTCTCGGCGGCTCATCGGTTTGGTGTTGATCGCTTCGCGCACCGTTTCATCGGCGGGCAGCAGGAATTGCACCTCGGTGACCTGGCTGACACCGGCTCCGTCGCCCTCGATGTCGTCGTCGTCGTTGATCATGGACATGAAGAACCGCCCGTTCTTCATCGCCATCACTTCGGCGATCGTGTCCTCAGTGATCGGCATCGATTGGAACCAGCCAAGATTGGCGATTGCCAGCTCTCTGTCCTCGGCCTTGCCGAGGAACTTGATGGTGATCAGCTTGTAGATGTCATCGGCCAGGTCGATGGCCGCTGCGTGGGTCATGAAGACCGGGATCAGATCGTGCTTGCGGGAGTCGCGCATCCGCGGCTCCATCAGCTCGTGACCCACGGGGGTTCTCGTGACGGTCCATGCCTCGTCGATGAACAGCCACGCCGTTCCGCCGCGCTGCTCGAACGCCGCCGACAGGAACGCCGCCACAAGCGGATAGATGGCCAGCGCGTAGCGCTCCTCGGGCTGCAGCTTTTTGTAAAGATGTTCGTTGAACACCTTCTGAGCCCCGGGCAGTGCGAACCCGTGGGTGCGAAACACCGTCCCTTGAGCTGTCAGCTTCAGTGCCGGCAGGTCCTCGTCGAACACGGCCGCCGCGAACGGGCGATAGGCCCACGCTGCGATTTTGCGTCCGACGAGCACCGCCGCCCGATCCGGTTGGGCCTTGAGGTAGCGTGACAAGGCCATCATCGAGCCAATGCCGTTGGCCGACAGACCCTCTGGATTCAGCGCCTCGGCCAGCGCCAGCTCCTGCTCATCGTCGGCGAGGTTGAGCAGTTCCATCAGCAGCGCATAGGCGCGCAGCGACGCGCGTTGCGGATCGTGCGCCCACACCCGCAGCGGATCCATCGTCCCCGGTGGGGCGGCGACGTCGATCACCTGAACCTCGCCGGCGGGCAGCGCCTCGGTGAACTTCACCCACTCACCGGTGCGCCGCGGCGGGGACACGCTGACCTCGATGTTGCTGCGGTCGATCGCTCCCCACGACTGGCGTCGACCGTGCGCGAGGTAGGCCAAAGTCTTTCCTGCAGCAGACTTTCCGCCTCCGGGGCTGGAGATGAAGGCCATGCTTGCTGACCGGTTGGATTGCAGCACCTTTTCGGCGGCCACCCGCACGAACTCGCGCAGGCCCGACGTGAGGTTTCGCGCCCAGATGGGGCCTGTGGCGTGTCCGATCGACGCGGTGGTGAAGGGGATGAACTCGGCGAACTCGTCGATGGTGGTTTCATCGGCTAGGCGATCGAGCACGGGGCTGCGCGGGGCGCCGGGTTGCATGGCCGCCCACAGCTGCTCCTGCTGGCCTGGCTGAGGCGCCCGGAACTTGATATTCATCCGCGAAAAGGTGGTCTTGAGCGATTCGATCAGATCCGCTACCTCTTTAGGCGTCTGGCCGCCGATCGCGATGAAGATCGTGAACGTGACGCTGTGGGCGTCGGGGTCTGCAGATAGTTTCTCCGAATAGATTTGCAGCAGCTGTTCCTCGCGGCTGAACGCCTTGACCTGCGAATTGAGGTGTTCTGTTTCTTTCTGGTTGTCGGTGATGATGGTGTCGGCCTTTTTGTTCTCCTCCTCCACCACGCCCCGGTCTTTCGGACTGCACCGAATCACGACGTCTATGGGCGCTTCCAGATGCGCGAACAGCGAGAACATGTCGGTGTCGGGCCAGTCGACAATGTCGGGCAGCTTCGCGGTGAGTATTGCCTGATACGCATGCCGGTTTCCGGTCGATACTTTCAGCACCGGCGACAGGTCACCGCCTGCGAAGCTGAACCGGCCCCGCAGCGAAACGTCGCTGCGCGCTCCGTCATCGAACTCCAGATCAGGCAACGTTTCGGGAATGTCGGTGCGACCGGCGGTGGGCACCAGCTCAGCTCCGCGCATGCAGTGCCCGTAAAGCGCCCAGTACATCTGTGCGGGGGTGGCCGGCACGAGGTGCCAGGTGAACGGCAGGCGCGCGATGATTTCGTCGCGGCGTGCCGCGGCACGCGCCTCGTCGTCGCCGACGTAGATGGCCACGGTGAACACCATTCGGCTCGGCCACACTGACGGGTCCTGCTTCGCCTTAGCCACGAGTTCGTCGAGTGTGCCGACGGTGGCGTGGACGTACATGCCGATCTGCTCCATGTCCTCGCCGGTGGGGTCATCGTCGGTGAAGGAATCTTCGAGCAGTTCGTCGTAGGGGATCGGTTCTTTGCTGATGCCGATGTGGTGGCCATGGCGCAGCAGGACCCGGAACAGCAGCTTGTGTTCCTCCAGCACTTCCAGACTGCGTTGCTCGGTCACCCGGCCGTTGGGCAGCGGGTGGGGCACCCGGTACTCGGCCCAGAACTTGCCGCCGACGTCGCGGATGTTGCCGTCCACGATGCGGGTGGTGGCCAGCAGCGGATGCTTTTTGACCTGCGGGGTGGCGGGGTGAAACGGGTTCGGCCCGCCCAGGTGCGTTGGGCGCGCCAAGATCATGTCGACGCGCGACGTCAGCCAGTCTTGCGGGGAGGCGTCGTCGGGCATCCGGCGCAGCCGGCGGATGATGCGCACACCGGTGTAGAGCACGACGCCGGCCCCGAGAATCCCGACCCCCAGCCCGGTGACCTTGCCGAGGGTGAATCCGACGGCCAGGATCGAGCACGCCAGAAAGACCGCGACCGCGGCGACGGGTAGGTCGCGGTCGGCGCGGAAGGGGCCACCGAACAGGGGCTCACCGCGTCCGGTCGTGCCGACGAGCCGCGCCACACGCCGGATTGCTGTGTAGATGTGCATCGGCTCAGAACAGCGATTGCCACACGTTCATAATCAGGCTGCCGAACTGATTCCAGGCGCCCGGAATGAGCATGATCGCGCCCAGCGCCCACCAGGAGGTGATTCGCTTCCAGCCGCTGATGTTGATGTCGTCATTGCCATTGTTGGCCGCGTGTACGGCGAATCCACCTTTGAGCATGCAGAACACCCCAGCGGCCATTAATCCGAGGTTCAGAATCGACATCAGGAGGTCTTGCGCTTGGTTCACGGTTTATACACCTCCGTGCAATTTCTGGAATGTTGCTGTGACGCTGAAGGGCCACATTCGCGCCGTTTTCGTACACGGCGACAGCGAAAGCCACTTTCCGTCATGCCGGGGACATTACGTCCGTTAGCCGACCTGGGCCACTCACCCTTAGCACGCTGCGATTAACAGGCTTCGCAGCCGTGGCGGGACCGCTCGCTGCCCGCCGGTTGTTACGGGCCGGCCGTCACCGCCGGCGTATCGCCCTTGGTCTCGGTGACCAGTGGGTGCGCGGCGATATCCGACACCACCCATCGGCCCGCGGTCGCAGTGAGGGTGACGGTGTAGGACAGCTGGTCGGTCGAGGTTTTCGTCGCCCACACAGTGACCCCGGCGGTGATGGTTCCCTCGGGTTGCTGGGGAATCTGCGAACCGGCGTAGGCCTGCACGAGTTGCGCGCGGGTATACGGCGGCGCGGAAAACGCCGGCACGGTGGCGGTGTCGGCGACCCGCCCCAGATCTCCGCGCCCGGTCAGCCAGGCGTCGAAGAAGTCGCGCAACGTCACCGCGATCGCTTCATCCTTCGAGGTCACGTCGATCGGGGCCGCGGCCTTGACCGCCACCGCCGGCCCCGCAGACACCCCGGGGACCACCCCGGGCAGCTGCAGAACTCGAGGACCGCTGGGGAAAACCTGCACCGGCACCTGCCACGACTCCTGGCCGTCGGCAGTGATGGTGCTCAACGTCACCCACCACGAATCATCCTTGCTCGCTGGTGGTTCCGCGCTGGCGAACGACGCCAGCACGGTGCGCCGCGGCAGCGGGATCCCCTGCTGGCCCTCCGGCGGTTTGATCAGCTCGCCGTAGATCGCGCTCAGTTTGGCCGAATCCGCCGGCGTGGCGGTCACAAACGACAGGATCGCCACCGCCCCGTAATCGGTCACCTGCTGGCGCTCCGTCTGGTCGGCCTGCCCATCGGTGGGTGCTGAGCGCACGCAGCCGGCGAACACCGCAAGCAGAATCAACGGCCAAGCCACAAACCACACGTAGCGCTGATAATTCTGCGCAATTGCTGTGCGCGCGATTTCCGATCGCCACAACATAAGGCCGGATGCTAACAGTTATTCGGCGACGCTGATTTCAATGATTTCGCTCACTTCAAAATGCCGTTCGGCCGCACCGACCCATGGGAACTGATCGGCGGCCAGTTCACCCACCAGCGTCCGCACACCGCTGAAATCGCCGCTCTGCGCCGCCTCCACGACCCGCGCCACAGATACGCCATCCACCGTGATTTCGGTCGCCCAGAGCTGATCGGTCTTGTACCGCTCCCCCTTGCTGATCAGCGTGGCCACCATGGCGACGAAGAACCGCAAACTTTCCGGCACCACCTCAGGCAGCGGGCCGCCACGCTCGCGCCAGCGCACCACCGCCCGCTCGGACATGCCTTGTTGGCGAGCGAACTTGGCGATACCTCCGGCCGCATCGATGGCGGCCTGGCGGCCCAGCTTCTCCGCGTCGACGCCACGGGGCACCGTCCCGGCCGCTGCGTGGCGGCGCAGTGTGCGCTCCGATGGCCGACGACCGGTCTGGCGTTCGATGCGCCGCGCCAACTCCTCGCGAGCACGCCGGTCGGCTTCCCGGCGGCGCTGCCGCTCGGTGGCGGCCTCCCACCGCCGGCCCCGCAGCTCGCGCAGCTTGCGGCGAGCCAGCGCCCACATGCCGGCCGCCGCGCCGCGCCGGCCGCCGGTCAAGTCCTCGGCCGTGCGCGCCGCCGGCGCCGGCGGTGCCGGTGGCGGGATCGGCGGTGGCGGCGGTTCGGGCGTGCTGCGTCGCTGCCGGATTTTCCTCATGACTTCGCCGGCGGCAGCTCGACGGTCTTGATGCGGTACTTGCCGTTGTTCTCCGACGGCTCCTCCAGCACCGTCAGGTCGGCGTCGGGCGGCAGCCAGTAGCTCCAGGCGTCGACATCGGCAGCAACCGGATACCAGCCGTGCGTGTCGACGATGTGACGCGCGTAGGTCATGGCGCGAAAGCGGGTGTCGGCCTGGATCGCCGCATACCAGGCGGGCTGATGGTGGTGGTACTGCTGGGGTGACCACTTCGACGACTGCATGCGCCCCAGATACGCCTTGTACATCGCCTTGAGCATGTCCTCACGGTCTTTGCGGCCCTCGGCGATGGCCGCTTTCAGCCGCACCCGGATCGCTTCGGCCCACGACCGCAGCAGCCGCGCCTGATGCGGCCACACCCAGGCCGCGTCGATCGCCAGCTCGGCCGGGGTCAGGCCTGCACCGCCTTGGTCGACGGGGCTCATCAGGTGCTGAGCTCCGCGCGTGGTCGTCCAAAACGTGCGCTGCTCATCGGTGGCCATGTAACCGACTGGCAGCGGCAGCCGCTGATCCAGGCCGTCGATCGTGTTGGCCGGCGGCGTCGTCACACGCCACAGCGCGAACGGGGGCTCTTGGGTGTTCAGCACATCCGGGTCGGGATTGTCGACACGGCTGGGCTCCCCGTAGCCGAAGTTCAGCTTGATCGCCGATGCCAGATATGCCGCGCGTTGGTCGACCTCGACCTTGAGTGTGTCCCCGCGCGCCTTGTGCGCCCCGAGTCTGCCCTCATGTAGGTCGGGGTCCAGATCTGTCTGCGCGGCAACGATTTCGCCGGGCCAGGGGCACCCCTTGACCCCTTTGATCGAGCTGCGGCGGCGAACCACGTCGGCGAACGCAGCGCCCACAGTGCTCCATCGCGACGCCGGCGCCAAACCCTCACCCAGGCTTGCCACCCAGGCGATGCGTTCAGCCAGGATCGGCACGGCCTGGTCCTCGTCTTCGGGCAGCTCGGTCTCGGTATCCTCGATGCCCGCGACGCCCATATCTTTGGATCGGGCTTCGGAGGGATCCAGGGGCAGCCACGGCACAAACACCAGCTGCACCGATCGATTGGCCACCGAGGCGCCCTCGGCGCCGCCGGCGTCGTCGCCGGGTCCCCACCGGCACGTGAAGAATCCCGATTGTGACCAGCTGACTTTGCAGCCGAAGATGTCGGCCACCAGCTCTGCGACAGTGCCCGGGTCAGCGTCTTCGACGGGGATGCCGATGCGTTCCATGGCTTCGGCGGTGAACCACATCTGCGGCAATGCGCTGGGTTTCTTGCGCCAGTGCCAGGCCACGAACCGCGGCACGTTCTGCGGTGCCGGAAGCGGCCCGGTCAGCACCCACCCTGATGGTGTGGTGATTCCGCGTGAGGTCACGATGACGACGCGCTCGTCGGCCGCGCCCGGGGCCTCCCACTGGCGGGTGCCTTTCGGGAAGTTCGGCTTGCCCTGGTCGTCGCGGTCTGCTTCACCGGTGGTGACAGCCGTCGGCGTGGCCGGCTGTGCCTGGTTCTGGTCGCTCTCGGCGGCGGGCTGATCAGTTACCTGCGAGTCTGCGGTCTCGGGTCCTTGGGCGTCCGTACCGAGAATCTTGGTCGCCATTTTCTGGTCTTGCCAAGCGGTGATCTGCGAGTCCAGCCAGCCTCGGGTGAATGCGCCGCCGCTGTCCTCGTCGCCGATGACCACTGCGGGCGCCGGGAACGGGGTCTCTTTGTCTTCGGGCAGCGTCGCGCGGCCCAGCTGGGCCAGGACCTGCTGGCGTGACAGCGCTCGCAGCGGGGCAGGCCCGCTGACCGACCCCGTGGTGGCGTAGTGGTCCAGCAGCGCGATCAGGTCACCCACGTCGTCGGCGTCCTGATCGATGCGGTATGTGCCCTGTGGGGTTGTGACCAGGTACTCCATGCTTGCCGTCCCTCTGTTGCTGGTCTGTCGGTCAGGGCGCGGGGGCGCCGTCGGCGGAGGCGCCCGGTGGGCGCGGCATCTGGTCGGCCAGGACCGCCGGCAGCCGGCCCGCGCGCCAGCGGCGGCGCAGCGATTCCACGGCGCTGGCCGAGCGGCCCAGTGTTTCGGCGACTTCGGGAACGCTGCGGCGCACATCGAGTGCGAGGCGGGCGTCGGCGATCGTCCAGCGGCGGCCGTGCTCGGCGCCGTCGGCAGTTCTGCGGGTCCGTCGCTGGTGGTACTCGCGCAGTTGGCGGCGCCGCCGCTCAGCCGACGACTCCGGATCAGGGATGTCCCACGCAGCATCGGAGCGCTCCGATTCCGTCATGCGTACCCCTTTGCAGAAACCCTATTGTCACAGGCCGGACTCCCAACGTGACTCAAGCCTAACAACTGGACGGCTTGAGCGTATTCATCCTCGGGTGGCTACTGTTGTCTCGTCCTCATCGCCGCCCGCCCAGCGTCGCCCCGCAGGTACGATCACCTGCCGTTGAGCGATGAAACGGCGGCGGCAAATTTGAACTAGTGTCCGCCTCGTGGCGGCAGAAAGACACCATGATCAGCAGCCGTTCCCGAGGCGCCTGCTGAGATTCCCAGCGCGAATTGCGGGCCTACTTGTTGCCGTCGCGATGTTTGCGACGCTAATGCCTGCGGCACCGGCCCACGCCGACGAAACCAAACCCGTCGCGGCCGGCGACACCATCACCCAGGGCGGAATCCGATGCACACTCGGCTACGTCTATCGTGTGCCCGGACACACCATGGGCGTCAGCGCGGGCCACTGCGCTTCCCCAGATGGTGGCCCGATCACCAACGTCGACGCCGGCGTCACCGGCCGCACCGTATCGGTCACTCTGCTCCCCGGCAAGGACACCCCCCACCCTCCCCAAAAAGACTGGTGGCTCATCGATTTCGGCGACGTCGCCTGGTCCGATCGCATCGCTGGCACCTCCTATCGGGTGGTCACCTACGTCAACGCCCGCGAATCGGACTGGGTATGCCACTACGGCGCGACCTCCGATGAAGAGGTCTGCGGCTTCGTCAGCGCTGTGAACACCCCTCTGATCACCGTCACCCAGACCGGCCGCAAAGGCGACTCGGGCGGGCCGACATACCTCAAGATCAGCGACACGCTCGTGGCTATTGTCGGTCTATGGCAAGGCCACTTCACCGAGCCTTATCGCGGCGGCTATGTGATGTCGCTGCCCGCCGCGCTGGCCTCCTTCCGCGACAACAGCGTCTGACTACCGCCCACTGACCGATGACGCCATGACCGGCCACGACCAACCAGACGACCCAGCCGCAGCCGCCAACCGCCGCTACCAAGCAGCGCTAAATGCCTTGCGCGACAGCGAGCGCCGCGTCCGCGAAGCCCACCAACAGTACGGATCGCTGTACTACCGCACCAAGCGATTCCAGACCATGACCACCATCCTCGAACGCGTCCGCGTTGGGCTGCTGCCCGCCGACTGGCGCGATCGCCTGCAGCCGGCCGACTACACCGATCTGATCGCCCACAACCCCGGCTACCAGTTCTACAGCGACGCCGACATCCTGGTCGTCGCCGAGCTGCAGGCGCGCCCGATCGCTGACTGGGAGCCGCACCGCGGTATCGGCTGGCGAGCCGCCCTGACTGCGTGGCGGGCCGCCGGCCACACGGTGCTCGACGACTACCTCGCCGCACACGACGCCACAGTGGCCACCATGCGCGCCAGCGGCGCCGCCCAGGCGACGATCGAGGCATTGCGAAACGCTCACCGCTCGCTGACCTCGCGCGCCCGCGTTATGCACGAGGCGTCGTATCGAGCCGGTCTGGCCGCCGGCGGCGACCCGATTGACTGGCGCGCCTGGCTGCGCGAACGGATCAGCACCTGGCCCGACATTCCAGTGCGCGCAACCGAACTCGACGCACTCAACGATCCGAACTACCGAAGCGACTTAGACGCCCTGCCCGCCTACTGGACATCTGGGTCGTCGCTTTAGACGCCGAAAGTCAGGCCCTCACACCCGAACTGGAGGATCAGAAGGTCAGGGTCTCAGCGCGGTACCGAGCAATCTCGGCATCACTGGGAATAATCCGGTCGCGGTCGTCGTCAGGGGTCGGCTCATCGAGCGGCCTGCCGATCTCCCGCCACGACCGCATGACTGCGGATTGAAACAGGATCATGATGCGTTCGCTGACCTCGGCCGCGGTCCAGCCGCCGGCCAGGATCTCGTCACCAATTTCGCACCACAACAGCCGCCCTGCCCCGTTTACGGCGAGTTTAAGCGCGCCGTCGCGCGAAGCCTCGGTGAAGACTCCTGCAGCATCACGGGCACGGTCCAATGGAATGTCGTAGCCCAGCGCTGCGTACTCCTCTTTGGCCGCAGCCATCACCGCGTCCCATGTTCGCTGCATGACATCGGTGACGGCCCGCCCGAGCTCCTTGGTGGTGTAGCTGTAGAGGACAGCCGCATCGATATCAAGTGCAGTGAGCGCACCGTTGCCGTCGAATCGCGCTACCACATGATCATGGAATCTTTGCTGAGCCCTCTCAGTAGCTCTCGCGCTTGCCGCATCCATCGCCGCTAACATCTCTTCCAACTGGGCTGCGCTTTGCCCTAATTCGGCGAGATCGTGCTCGATGATCGCTTGTTTGTGCTCGGCGCCGACCTCATCCCACGCCTTCTGGTAGGACATGCCTGGGTTCTCGGCCTGCTTGCGGCGGGCGGCTTTCTTTCGAGCGTTGTTGCTGGACAAAGTATCTCACTCCCATCAAAGGTCTCGCCCTGTCAGCCCACATCTGTACAAGGCGATGTTTCTTTGCTGGGTCTACCGCGAAACCCTGGGGGTCTTCGGCCCGGCAGGTAGGGGCTGTCCGATGTGGGCGGATCAGCCTGTTGCGGGCCTGGCCGTCGCGGGCGGCGCTGTGTCACAGCTTAGCGGATGTCGTCGGCACTCGTGTTCATCATCACCGCGCCGTGAACGACCCAAGGCGTGCAGTGTGTGGTGATCATTGTCGGGCGCACATGGCGCGGATGCCGCCGCTGAACGAGATGACGGCCTCCCAGTAGCGTTGATCGCTTGGCTGGTAGTTCGGCAGTCGTTGGACAAATTCATCTTCGTAGACGGCTTGTGCGGTCATGAGGCCGGCCAGAAACGGGTCCTCGGCCTTTTCGGCTAGTCGACGCATATCGGCGGCCTCGGCTTCTAGTACCGGGATCACCTCATTGGTGAGGGCGCGCCGGTGGGCAGGCCAGCGGTCGGCCGGCACACTCGGGTCGGCCGCCTTAGCCCAGGCCCTGCGGCGGTCGTTGTAGGAATCCAGCATCGATGACCATTCAGCACACACTGGCTCGGGCGCCGCCGGGACTGTCGGTGTGAACTGCACCGGCTGCGCCGCCTCCGGCGGCTGGCTGTCGCCGCTGCGGGAACCACTAACCAGAGTCCCGACGAGCCCACCGACGATGAGCGCGGCAGCGGCGGCCGCGCCGGCGATCATCGCGGTGCGGCGCCGAACTCCGCTGCTGGTCTCGACCGCAAAACGCGGTGTGAGCGTCCCCCCGAACTCGGTAGCGGGCCGATCGATGACGTCGCTCACTGCGACGTCGATGGCCTCGGACGGTGTCTGAATCTCGGTGAGCTGCTTGACGAATCGCGCCACGGCGAGATGATGCGCGTTGTACAGCGGCCCGGATGCGGTTTCGACCGGCGGCACGAACCGGGTCACCAGTGCTCGGTGCAGCCCGGATTCGCGTTCCACCTCAGCTGCGCTCATCCACGGTCCGCCAGGACCTGCGGCCTGTCCGGTCCCCACGTGGGCCGTCCCTCCTGTCAGCTTCTGCGCTTCGGCCGCGGGCCGCGGCGCGATCGTCTTACTCTTCCCGCCACGCTTTGGCGTCGACGAGGCTGCGGTCGTCATCGGCTAGCAGCGCACCGACGGCCATGGTGGCACCGATCGATTCCGGGCACGGGCTCAGTGAGCCATCGACGTCGCGGTGATCGGTTGCCTCACCGCAGAACTCACATCTGTGCCCCGCCATCACTGCCTCTGCTGCGCCCGCGCCCAGTTGGCGATCTGCGCGCACCGTTGCGCCGCACGACGATACTCATGTGCCTGCGCTCGGAAGTGTTGAGCCTTTTTGACCGCCCAGTACGCCGAGAACTGTGGCGACATTAGCGGCCATGTCCCACCCGTGATCCTGTGCCGGATCGGTTCGTCATCGCCGGGCATGGTTTCCTCGCTCTCTCTATCGCGGCCAGGACCGGCTACCAGACGATGGCGGCCATGTTGCGATTGTCGGAGACGACAGCGCGCACGGCGGCCTCGACGTCGGCAGCGGTGAGGATCTTCAGATCGTCGACCGACACCGGCGTACCGGAGCGCTTTTGGGCCGCCAGGCGCCGATCGCGGAACTCCTCGGCTCGCTCGATGACATTGCGGGCGAACCGCCCGTTGTGCATGGCGTCGATCCCGTGCTGACCGTCTGGGGTGGTGTAGGCCCGGATGGTGGTGGCCGCGTCCAGGAACGTCTGCCGCGCAGCATCGTCGAGCACACTGGCGCGTGGTGCGGCGTAGCGATGACCAATCTCGACGATCTCACCCGGCGAGTAGGACTCAAACCGCAGCTTGCGGTTGAACCGACCTGCCAACCCTGGGTTGACGGTGAGGAATTCGTCGACCTGATCCTCGTAGCCGGCGCCGATGAAGCAGAAGTCGAAGCGGTGTTTCTCCAGAGCCACCAGCAGCTGGTTGACGGCCTCCATGCCGATCATGTCGGGTCTGCCGTCCTGGTGACGCTCGACGAGGGAGTAGAACTCGTCCATGAAAAGGATGCCGCCCAACGACTTTTCGATCAGCGCGTTGGTTTTCGGGCCGGATGTGCCGATGTGCTCACCGCAGAAGTCCGAGCGTTTCACTTCGCGGATCTTGGGGTTGCGCACCAGGCCCATGCCGGCGTAGATCATGCCCAGCGCCTCGGCGGTGGTGGTCTTGCCGGTGCCAGGCGGGCCGACCAGCAGCATATGGTTGGTCTGTCCCTCCACGGGCAGCCCGGCCTCCAGCCGCATGGCGCGAACTTCGAGCTGGTCTTCTAGCGCCTGCACGGCCTGTTTGACCGCGGTGAGACCGACCTGCTTAGCCAGGAGTTTGCGGCCCTCGGCCAGCAGCTCCGCGCGCTGGCCCTGGGCCGCGTCGTCGTCGAGCTGGTCGCGGCTCTTGGCGCTGTTCACGTCCCAGCGGTCCGTGCGGCTGGCGATGGTCCGTTCGTCGGTGACCACCAGGTTCAGGTTGGGATCGTTGAGCGCGGCTTTGGCGTCCTCAGTCAGCACCCCGTTGATGGTGGCCTTTGACAGCCAAATCTGGGCCTTGTCCTCCTCCCCGAGCTGGCGGTACGCCATGCCCCGCATGTAGGCCAGGTCCGCCACCAGAACCGGAAAGTCCGCCAAATCGATCGAGGCAGTCAGCACCTCGGCGCCGAACCGGTCCGACGACCGGCTCTGCCCGCCGATATCTACCCGGTCCAGCCAGTCCAACGCCACACGGCCCTGCCCGAGATGCGCGGCGGCGTGCGCGGCCAGCGCGCAGATCGAGGCCGTCACTGCCGCCATGATGGTCGCCTTGCCCGGCAACTCCTCGGCGGCGGTGGTCAGCACGTCTGGCCACCGCTGTGTGGCGAACATCAGAAAGGCACGCGCGAGCTGATGCCACTGGTGATTAACCCACGAGTCGAGCAGTTCCTTGCGGGCGAGCAGTTCATTGGCGGCCTCATAGTCGCCGGCCATCGTCAACGCCGACGCCAGCGCCAACCCAACCTGTGAGGCATCGGTCACGGTGATCGACAGGTAGGGACCCAGCGGGATCTCGGCGGCCAAATGCTTGCCCAGCCGCGACGTTTCGCGGTGCAGCCAGTCCCCATTGGCGTAGAGCCGCTTGAGTGCCTCCAGGTCGCTATCACCACAAGCGACGCGCCCCAGCCAGGCATCGGCCATCGACGAATCCGCCTCTGTGGCTGCCATGAACTCACCCAGCGCCGCCTCGCGTCCGCGCTGCTCCATGATCACCATGGCCTTGTCGAAATGCCTACGCGCGGTGAGTAAGTCACTCATGGTGTGCTCCCCTGCCCATCGTTTTCCCTTCTACGACATCCAGCCACGTGCACCTGTGCCGCCGACGGCGCGCAGAGCCGGCGCGCGGTGATCATCAACCAAGCCCGGCCCCGCATGGTTGACGTCGGCCTGGCCGCGAATCAACGTCAGTCTCGGCCGTGGCGGTGTCGGCGCCTTGCCGTCCGGCAGCGGCTGACGGCCGGGGTCGGCCCACGCGTACAGCTTGGCCCAGTCCGTGTTGAAGTGCCGCGCCAAGACACCGCCCTTGTTGGCCGCCGGCACCGGCTCACCGTTTGCCTTCCATTGCTGCACGCGGTCCTGGGCGCGCTGCTCGGCTTGCGGGTTGTAGTGATCGCGGCAGTATCCGACCTCAGTGGCTTCGCCGGTCTGCGGATCACGATCAATCCAGTGGTGGGCCGGGTACCGCCCGCAGGGCTTGCCGGCGTTCTTGCCCCGCGTTTTGGGCACCGGGCAGCGGCCACGACTGTACGGGATCTCATAGCGCGGTATGTCGTCGGCGATGACGGCGCGCACCACCTGCGACGGCCGATAGACGCGGCGGACGTTTGAGTCCGGCGGGTCCATCATTTCGCCGACCGCCTGGGTCCAACTGCGTTGCCGGTCACCGTTGTTGCGCTGGGGGTCGACCAGGTAGGCCAGCAGGCACAGCGCGAACAGCTTTGCCTCGCGGCTCAGGTCGGGGTCGGCGCTGATGGCCAGCATGCGGTCACGTGCGGCGATCGCGCCGGGCAGGTCTGGACTCACAGCCACCTGCTATCGACGCGACGGCCGCGATAGCGTGCCCAGTGGCCGCAGCTCCTCAAGGAACCGGGTGTCTGGGCGCTGCCGAATCACCTCAGGGTCGTAGTTGCCTAGGATCGTCGCCACCTGATCGGCAAGCCGTGACAGCTCGGTCTGTACCGACTGCAGCTGCGCGCGGTCGGAGTCGGCGATCGGCAAAGTCAAGGCGTACGCGACGACCGCGTTGAGGTTCACGAGCGCACCGGACGGTTGCGAAGTTGGTTCACCCATGTGCTGTGCCCGCCTTTCGCTAGTTTGCGACCGACATGGTGATCGGCTCGCGGCTGACGTATCGGTTTTCGGCCCGAAACAGGTCCATCTCGACCATCCACGACTTGCCGGCCGCGCTGACGCGCAGCATCGCCCGATTGACTTGTTCGATGGTCACGTCGGCGGGGTTGATTTCGGGGGGCCGTGTGCCGGCCTCGGCGATGGTGATCAGTGTGCTCGGCCGAGGGGTGGGTGAGATCGGTCCATCGATGACGCTGACGGTGGTGCGTGGCGCCGGGCGCGGCTCACCCACAAGGGATAGTTCGGGCATGCGCACGCTGGCCCAGCGGGCTTTGTCGCGGGTGTGCACGCTGACCCGCTCACCGGCACCCACGGTGCGGATCACGATCCGCTTGGCGATCGCGTCCTCGGCGGCGACGAACACTCGTGAGGGCTCGCCCGGGTCGGTCAGCGGCATCATCAGCCGATCCCCGTTGGCCAGCTTGCCGATCAGCACCCCCGACGGCCCGATCTCGATGGGTAGCCGCCGCGGTATCGGACTGGGTTGCAGGCCGCGCAGCCGCGGACGTGGCCCGCACATGTTGGCCGCGGCGGCGGCTGCCTGTTCGCCGTTGAGGCGGCGCAGGATCACCGTCGGCGGTGTGGGCAACGGCATCGGGGTGCGCACGCTGACGGTGGCCGTGCAGGTGCGGTCGGGGTAGATGGTCACATTCTGGACCACCTCGTCGGCGGGCAGATTCCATGCCTGCGCCAGTGCCTGGGAATTGAGGTGCTTGGCCGGATAGGCGTAGGCGCTCACCCAGCCGGCTTCGGTGCGCAGCGCCTTCCACTTCTGGGCCGCCGGCGAGGCCAGCGCCTCGGCGCCGAGGCGCCGATCGAGCTCGACCAGTTCGGTCGCGGTGCCGACCCGAGCCCGCAGTCCTTCCACCCGGAGGGCAGCGGCTATCCGCTGGGCCAGCGCCACCGTGGCCGCGCCGACGGTGGTGCGCCAGCGCAGCGCTTCGGTGTTGGTGATGACCGGCAGCCGAGCAATCAGCCACGTCTCACGCCGGCCGGCATACGGTGGTGTGCCGATGAACTGGTCGTAGACCCGCGGATAGTCGCCGGTGATACCGCGGCGTGACCCGATACTGACCACACTGAGCGAGTCCAACTCGAGCCCCAGTGGCTGGCGCAGCATCGGCATGAGTGTGGCGATGTCGATGAAGTTGTCGGTGTCGACCAGAGATCCGGTGACCGTGGTGGCCGAGTGCGCTTTGCCGAGCAGCTGCACCGCAGCCACCGAAACACTACTGCTGCTCAATTCGCACCCCACCGCCAGATCTGTTGTTGGCCACCGTAATCGGATCATTCCAGCTGATCACGCTGCGCCGGGACCGCAGCGCTAGCAGCGCCCACGACCACACCGGCTGACCCCACCACGGAACGAACACCACGACGATAGCCACGCCGGCGGCCACGGCGGCGCCGACGATGCCGCCGGTGGTCCCGCCGGCGGCGACGTAGCCGCCGATCACCCAGCCGAGGAACCCGGCCAGATACACCACGCTCACCGACACCAGCCGCCGATTACTGGCCGCGCTGAACCCGGTCAGGTTGGGCTGCAGACGCCGCCTGCTCATCGCGCCCTCCGTATCCGCGCAGCGATCATCACGATCAGCACGCCGCCACCGATCACCCCGAGGAATCCGATGGCGATGTTGCGGGCGCGGTGATCCGGAGGCGGCGGCGGCGGCGCCGGCGTGAGCACCCGCGATTGCGACCCGGGCGCGATCCGCTCACCGGGCGGGATGTTGAACGTCAGCGCCGCAACGGGATCCACCAGCCCGTAGCCGACCTTGTTGTCCACCCCGGTCGGCGGGTTGTGCGCGGTCTGCACAATCCGATTGATCACCTGATGGGCGGTCAGCTCGGGGTATTTGGCCCGTACCAGCGCGGCCAGCCCACTGACGTAGGCCGCCGAGAAGCTAGTGCCCCAAAACGGGGTGTTCTTGTCCCCGGGCTTAGACGGCGGGTAGGCGTTGACCGGCCCGCCGCCCTGCGGCGACAGGCCCATGATGTGCGTTCCGGGTGCCGCCACCGCCACCCAGGGGCCGGACATGCTCTTGTCCAGCGGGGCGCCGCTGGCATCGACCGCACCCACCGAGAGCACATAGTCGTTGAACCACGACGGACTCGACACCACTTTGACCTGGTCCCAGTCGCGAACATCGTTGGGGTTCAGCGGGTTGAACATCGGGTTGTTGTCGCAGCCACCCTCACCGACGTTTCCGGCCGCGGCCACGATCACCGCGTCTTTGACCGTCGCGGCATACCACAACGCCGCCCCGAGCGCCCGCTGATCCAGCGTGCCCGCCGCCGGCAGACACGAGGTCACCGAAATGTTGATGACCTTGGCGCCCATATCAGCCGCATGCACGACCCCGCGCGCAACCGTCGACAGGGTGCCGGCCTTGATGTGCTCCTCAGAGTTGGCGCCCCGCGGCGGGGGATTGACCGGCTCGTAGGCACGTGAGGACTGCCGGATCGAGATGATGGTCGCGTGCGGGGCCACCCCGACCACCCCGTCGGGAGCACCCGGCGGTGGCGGCGGCACCGCGGGCTCATCGTCGGACTGCGGGTCCGGCGGCCCCTGCGCCGGCGCGACCGGCGGCGCAGGTGGCGGCGGTTCGGGCGGCGGCGGCGCTGGTGTCTCCACCGTCGCCGTGATGGTCACCGGGGCCGGCGGCGGTGGCGGCGGCAGCGGCGGCGGGATATCGACCGGCGGCAACGGCGCTGAGGTGACCGGCGGCGGACCGGCCGGGGCCGGGAACGCCGGCCGCGCCGGCAACGGCTTGGGCATCGGCAACAGACCCTGCGGGGAGCCGGCGATGATCGAGGCGACGATCGTGCCGTGCGCGTCGCAGTCCTGCAGCCCGGCCAGCCCGTCGTCACCGCCCATGATGTAATCGCCGCCAGCCACCACCGGCAGCCGGGGGCTGGGCTGCACGCCGGTATCGATCACCGCCACCGGCACCCCGTTACCCGTCGAGTATTCCCAGGCCTTGCTGATCGACAGCAGATCAAACCCTGGCGCCATCAGCGACACGTCCGGATTACGCACGGTGATCGGCGTACTGCAGGAGTTCGACCGCCGCATCGGCTCATCGGGTCCCGGCGTCCCACCTGCGGGCACCATCGCCGGGTCCACCGACGGCGGCCTGATCGCATGTGCTGCAGGAATATTGGCCGACAGCGCCACGAGACTGACCACCGCCCCGACGGCGGCGGCCCGCCAGCACCCCCGATTCAGTTGCGCACCCACGCGAACAGTCCCCCCAACCAGGCGGCCAAGGGAAGAACCGCCACCAGCGCCAACACTTCCAGCCACTCCACCGCCAGGCGGATGAAGGGAATAAACCGAGTCACAGGAACCAAAAGCCCAGCGGCCAAACCCAATCCGGCGAAAATCACCGCCGCGGCCACCGGCCACAACAGCCCGGCCGCCGAATCGCCGGGCGCATCCAGCGCGTACTTGACGATGCCGGCGAACACAGCCGTGCACGATCCGCACACCAGCGCGATCGCCTGCCAGCGGGCGGCGAATCCGCGACCCTGGGTGATGAAGATGCCGGCCACCAGCGCGGCCAGGATCAGCGCCGCCCACTGTCTGGGCTGGCCGGGAGTGAGTACCAGCCACACCGCCACCGGCAGTACCGCCGAGACCGCCGCGCACATCCCGACCTGCACGGCGTTAACCAGCCGCGCCGACGCGGCGATCGCCTCACCGCGCGCGGAGGTGTCGATCAGTTCGTCGTCCTCGTCCTCGTCTTCACTGACCGGCGACACGGTGTCCACCGGCAGCCCTTCGCGGCGGGCGAACAGGTCACGCCCGGTGATCGACCCGAAATACGGGGGCCGCACCCGCGCCACCCACAACGCCACAGTCGGGGTCAGCCGCACCAGCAGCAGCAACGCGAACAGCAGGCAGATACCGATGACTTGCGGCGTAACTGACCACCACATCCGCGCCGCGGCCACGCCCGCCGCGATCGAGCACACCGTCACCAGCCCCGCAGCCACCGCGGTCTGCGACCGGGTGATCACACTGATAGCGATCGCACCCAACGCTACGATCACCACGCCGATCAGCGCATGAGCGGCTGCCAGCGCCCCAGGCGGCGCGCACGCCGCCGCCACCGCCACCGCCGCGACCGCCAGCCAACCGAATCCGCTGATCAGATCGCGCCGCGCCGGCCACATGCTCCACACCACCGCGGTGCCGACCACCAGTAGCGCACCGACCCCGCCGGCCAGCGCCGCCGGCGCCCAATGATCGGTGAAGGTGCGCGCCCGCAACGTCAGCGCAACGACGACGGCAACAGCCATCGCCAGGATCGCGATCGCGGTGTGCGCGGCGGTCAGCGCGGTCACCGGCGTGAACATCCGATCCACCTTGACCTTGAGCAGGTTGGCCACGGTCTGCTCGTCGAACTGATGGCGGCACGCCGGGTTCGGGCACACGATTTCGGGCTGCTTGCCCAGCCGCCGGCCGACAGCGGCCAGCGCGCTCGACAGCGACTCATATTGCGGCTCAAACGAATCCCCGGCCGCAGCCGGAACCAGCACCAGGGTGTCGCCGTCCTGCACGCCCAACTCGTCGAGGCTGCGCGCGATGTCCAGCCGCACCCCGTTGACCTTCTGCAGCTCATAACTGCCCGGCGGCAGCGAGACCCCGTCGGACCCGCGCCGCTTCAGGTCCTCGTCGAGCAGTTCCACCATTCCCTCGAAGAATTCCTCCACCGGAATTCCGGCCGGGACCACCTGGGACACCAAATGCTTGTCGTAGGCCAATGTGACCTGGCAGCGCGCTGGGAAAGCGACCTTTGTGGGGGCGGTGGCGGCGGTCGGCGATGTCACTGACGAGACCTCTCGGTATCGGGCACGTATTTGTCGGCGAGGCCGGCGGTGATTTCAAAAAGGCGCAGCCGCGTCTTCTTATTCACCTCGTTGACGGTATCGATGATGCCGCCTTTGGCTAGCTGCGGATCGAACGGCAGCACCTCAACGTCGGCGCCGATCTTGCTGAACCGGTCGGTCAGGTAGGCCACCGCGTCACTACTGGTCGCATCGGTGCTGTGGTTGATGATCACGGTGGAGCGCGACACCAGCTCGTGATAGCCCTGCGAGCCGAGGTAGTCGATGGCCCGCGACACCGGCCGTGACCGATCGGGGGTGATGCCAGCCACGAACACCAGGGTGTCGGTGCTGTCCAGAACCGCCTTCATCACCGGATGCTCAAGGTCGGTACCGGTGTCGACGATGATCACGTTGTGGGTGCGCCGCAGCCGCGACAGCACACCGCTGAACATGGCCGGCACCAGCGGCCGCGGCTGGTCAGAGGTGCGGTTTCCGGCCAGCACATCCAGCCCGATCCCGTTTTGGCCCAGGTGCTCGCGGATGTCGGCGTATCCCTGAACGTCGGTGTCTTGCAGAATGGCCGAGTAATCGCCCGGCGGGGACTCGTCGATGCGGTCGGCCAGCGTGCCGAATCCGGGCACCGCGTCGATGGCCACAACCATTTCGGACCGGACTTCGCGGAACACCCCGCCGACGCAGGCGGCCACCGTCGTCGTTCCGTTACCGCCTTTACCCGACACAAACGTGATGACGTATTGCCGCCGAATATGCCGCCTAATACGGCCCTTCAATTCGCGGTAGTGACGTTCCCGAGGTGATTCGCCGGGATTTATCAATTGGAAAGTGCATTTATACAGGAATTTGCGCCAGCCGGACTTCGGTGGAGGCTTTCTGGGTGGCGCCATGTCGGTAATGCGCATAGAGTCCGCCACCGAATCACGGTAGTGGCGCCCGTACGACGGATCCCCCCGCCCCGGCGGGCCTTCGTCAGGCATATTCGGATCATTCCAAGGGCTCGTCACGAACGCGATGCTAACACGCTGCGCGAAACCTCGTTTACACCAATCTTTATCACCATCACTAACCCCTCAGCTGCGTTAACAGCTAATACCACGTAACCCCGCAGTACGGCATTTCCACCGGATAAAGCCGCCGGTCGCAGACAGCTCTCAAGAGTTCCTTTGGCGAACACGAATTAAGTGCCTGGCGCACGCTCCGCGCGGCCCGATTGATGCGCTACCTCACCACACTGACGCAACGTTGATCCGAGCCGCGATACCAGCCGCCGATGCAGTGGTCGAACCGGCCGGAGGTTCGCACTCGGGCGAACACATCGATCCCCAGGTGCACGTTCGCCGCCCGTCCGAGGAACGCAGCCCTTTGCAGAACGTCCTTCTGGATGTGGTCGCCGTCGCCAACGAGAAGCAGAAGCGGCGGGAAATCAGACCACGACTGCCCCAGACTGCGCCGCAGCCTGTCCTCGACCATGGCGAGGACAGCGTCTACATCCCGCACGCGGGTGCCAACAACCGTTGCACCGGCGGCGACAACCTCGTCACGAGCGGTTTGCGAGATCGGACCGTTGGATGTGCTCTCGATCATGAGGCAATCCCACGCCTCACCGCGAACCTCAGCAACGATCGCCTCAACCCCGCCTGCGTACCAGCCTGGCACCCACGTGTGCGTCAGGCCGACAGCCTGGGCCACGCCAGGGCGCCAGTCGGCGCCAAGAAACGCCTCCGTCAACACGCCTCCCAACGCTCCTGCTTCTTCAACACGGCCCATTTCAACAGCTAGACCACCCGGCGGTAGGAGTGCCAGTCCTGCCCCGCGGGCAGCCGGCGAATGAGGCGGCTGACCGCGCCGCCGATGTCGCTGCGTGTGCCCGGCGAGAGGACCCGGTAGCGGCGTCCTGCGGAGTCGAGATCTTCGATGCAGACCCGCCCGGCGGGGGTATCGACGACCGCCACCACCGCATCGCCGATGGCCAGTCGCGCGGTCTTCTCCGGGCCGGCGCCGGCTTGCATTGCCACGATGGTGGCCTGCGACGAGCGGCCTGAATCGGCGACCGCGGACAAGATCTGCATCTGATCGGCGTCCAGGCGCTGGTCCATCAGAAATGATCGAAGGCTCGCAGCGTCATGCACGCTGCCTAACAGTTCTTTGGTGTCGAGGGTGACCGGTCGCAGCGGCGCGGCCTCGGTGACCCCCAGTAGGCGCTCGATCTGGCCGACCAGCAGATCGCTGGCCGAGGCCTCATCGCGCGATGTGCCCGCCGGGCTGAGCCGCACCAACTCGCCGTAGCGCTCCAGAACGACCCACCAGGATGCAAACCGGCAGATCGAGGCCTGGGTCGGTTCGTGGCCGGGCATGGTGATGGTGACAAGTAGCGCCAGATCGCGGCGCATGATCACGGTGAGCCATTCGCGGATCATGGGGTCCACTTCGCCGGCGGCGTCGATGGCCGGGACCGGGGTGATGGCGCGCAGCTCGTCAGCCATCGGGTGTCTCAGCGCCTCGTGCGCGGTTTCCAGCCGCGGAATCAGTGGGCGCAGCCTCAGCTCCGGGCACAGCTGCTCGATGCCCGTCACTGCTTGCAGCACCCACAGGCCGTCGACTGTTGTTGTCAGCACGCTACTTTCACCTTCACCCGTTGCCTAGACGGCGAAAGGTGGGGCACCCGCGCCCTACTGCGCACATGCCCCACCTTCTCGCCACACTGTGTGAACCGCTGGCGGGCAAGACTTCTGCCCGCCGCGGGGCTCAGAACAGGCCGCGGATGTGCTGATCGGTGCCGATCGCGTTGCCCAGCACGTGCGATGTGGTCGTGCCGTGCTGCGCGACGGTCTCGATGAGGCCCTGCAGACCCGACAGCATCTGGTGCTGGGCGTCGAAGAATCCATCGGCGCCTGAGCCGGCGAAGAACTCGGCCAACGCGTTGGTCTTGTTGGCGACATCGGAGTGGATCTCGTGCAGCTGGCCGGCGCGGTTGCCGGTGTCAGTCGCGAAGTCGGCCACCGCACCGGGGTGATAAGTAATTTTGTCCATGGCTTTGGGAACGTCCTTTCAGAAGAGAAGTTGGGTCTATACCGTCTGGGCGCCCGCGCCGAACAGCCCTTGGAACGCGTGCGTGGAGTCGGCCTCATGCGATTCCATCAGGGCCGCAGCGGCTTTGAGGCCTTCGGCCAGGCGCGTCCCACCGGTGAGAACCTTCTGCAGATCTGAGGTGAGTTGCGTGGCCGTCGCATGCGATGCGTTGACCGCTTGGCCGGACCAGGTCGCAGAACTCATCACGTTTTCCTGGTTGCCCAGATAGCCCCGGGCGATCGCCTGGGCGGTTTCCATGTGCGCCGTAATGGCATCACTGGTGGTGCGCAGCAATTCCGGTGTCACGACAATTGACACTGGATTCTCCTTTTCTGTTGGCATTCCCCCACGACTGACGGGGCATGTAGCGAAGTGTATGAGCCCTATTCAGTTGTGTCGATTCACTCTTGTTCACTTGTGCCCGACCGGCCCGAGCAGCCTTTTTGGCTGCTCACACCCGATCGTCGACCACCCGCACCGTTGCGGCCTGTTGATCGCGACCGCCCTCGCCGCCGCGCAGCGCGTTCGCCGCATGCCCCACCGGCATACCGCCCATCCCGCCACCCATCGGCGTCGTGGTGGTGGGAGCCCGTAGCGCGTCGACGCCGAGGGCACCGCTGGGCCGCATGCCGACCGGTCGCCCACTGGCGCCGGCCTCGAACGCACTGACCGGGCGGGTGAACGTCGACGCCGGCACACCGCCTGCGCCGCCGGCCGCACCGCCGCCGGAGCCCAGCGTCGAACCGGCGCCCGCTGCCGCATTGGCCGCCGGCACTGCCGCGGTCGCCGGCGCGCCCGCGCCGCCAGCGCCCAGAGCGCCGAGCATGCTGGGATTCATGAACATGCCCATCGCCGACTGCGCTGGCCCCATGAAACTCTGCGGCATCTGCGCTAACGACGAGGGCGCCTGCATCGCCGAGGACAGGCCTTGCTGAACCGGCCCCATCAGCGAGCCGACCTGACCACCGATTTCCTGGGCCGCCGACGCGCCCTGCCGGGTTCCGCTGGTAGCGGCTGAGGCGCTTTCATGCGCGGCGCGCATCCCGCCGCCGGCTGCGGTCTCGGCGGCGGCCTGGCTGACCGCGCTCGCCGCCGCGGCAGGCGCGGCCGGTGAGGCGCCCATCGTTGCGGGCGGCGCGGGAATAAGCAGGCTTTGGGTGAGCATCGAAAGCGTTGCCCCGTAGGTGGTTCCGACCGCGGCGTTGTTGGGCCACATCACGCCGAAGTACTCGACGTCCAGCGCCACGATTCGCGGTGTGAGCGTGAAGAACACCGCCGGATTGATAGCGTTGTCGGCGGCCCACTCATCGCGGTTGGCCTGACATTCGGCCGCTGGGCGCATCATCGCGTTGGCGGTCTCAAAGGCCATCACCGCGGCCTGCACCACCGCCGGTTTGACGTCGACCCAGCCGCCCAGGCCATGCAACGCCGTATTCTGCATCGTCACGTTGGCAGCAGAGGCCGCTGACCCGGCGCCCAGCCACGACGCCGAAGTCACCGCGGTATTGATCGTCGACGCGGTCGCCGATGCGTGGTGACTGGCACCCATCGCCGTCCACGCCGCCTCGTTGGCCACCATCGTGCCCACCCCGGTACCGGCCTTGAGGATCAGATCGTTGGCCTCAGGCGGTCGGGCAGGCCAGGTCGGGTCGGCCGCCCCCATTCGGGCTATCCACCCAAAGCGACGGTGGCCGCGCGCAGCACCTCAGTGGCCTCGGACACCCCCGCCGCCATCGTCTGCGCACCGGCGAATGCGCTGCGCTGGCCGACATGCTCAGCGACCACACCCAGATATCCAACGCCGCAGGCGTTGAGCGCCGCGGAGAACGCGATGGAATCCGGATCCCCACCCATCGGGGTGGTGGCGGTCAATGCTGGCGCCGCCGCCGCTGCTGCCGCCGCCGTTTCAGCGCTTATGGCAGCCTCAGCACCGGCGGAAGCCAAAACCGCTGCGGGTTCCACAGACCACATATTTTCCTCCCGAACACGTCATTGACGGTGTGTCCTGCGATGATCGATCAGTCTAGTGTGTGCTCGCCGACCCCGTGTGCACTAAAAACACCCAGCAAACGCTGACCTGCACAAATTCGCGCAACGTTAACCATCGGTTCCGGTGGTCTGCGCAGTGTCGTCCCGCTGACCCTGCGCCTTCTCGAACTTCTCGAACTCCTCCAGCCACGCCTTCGGTATCCGCCCCTGCTTACCGATGTCATATCCCTGTTCGCGCAGCCACGCCCGCGCGGCCTGCAGTTTCTGGTGACGCTCCTCCGAGCGCCGCATCCCGCGCCCGTTTCGCACCCGCCGGCCAGCGTCGATGTATCGCGCCATATCCTTGTCGAACTCGCGCGCATTGGTTTCAGACAAGTCGATCTCGTACTCGGCACCCCTATAGCTGAATGGGATCGTATTCGCGGGTTTCGATCCGTCGAAGTCGTCGACCAAATAGCTCTCGGTCTTTCTAGCCATTTGGACTAATCCCCTTCCTCACTCTCTCGAATCCCCTCGAAAACCCCATACTGCTGTTCCCGAAAACTGTAGCACTACATGGCGGAACAACTTTGTGCTAACGCAAAAACCGGGCACTTATCTAACACGTCTAGCTATTAGCGCTCATTGACGATGGGATCCCGACCAATACGCCTTCGGCGCTGGTGTCATCGGTCATCAACAACCCGCGGCCCGCCGGTAGCGCCTGCGCACGAATTGTCTGGCTGATCCTTTGTTGTGGATCGTTGTCCATATACAGCATCGCGACCTTAGCCGCCCGCTGATAGCGCACCCACGGATCCATTTCCATCGTCGCCCAGTTACCACTGCGGGTGGTAAACACGTGCAGCCCAATAGCGCGAGGGCTTTCCATCAGCTTCCACAGCGCCGATCCGACCGGATCCTTTGGCGGGCCGGGGTAGCTTTGCGCCGGCCGCAAATCCTGCACATCGTCGATCAGCACGAAGTGCCTCGGTCCCTCCCACGGTTTGAGCGCGCGCAACTCCTCCTGGCTCAACCCCGTCGGTGGCCGGCGCGGCAGCAGAATCTCGCGGGCCAGGTGGGTGATCACCTCGTCGATCTCGTCCTGCTCATAGGCGTAGGCATGCACGTACTCGGGCGCGATCAGGTTCTGCAGGGGACCGACCTTGGGGTCGATGATCGTCAGCCTGGCCTCGTCTGGGCTGAATCGGTCCATCACCGCCTCGCCGATGGCCATCAGCGTCGAGCTCTTTCCGCAGCCTTGCCGGCCCATGATCATCATTCCCGGGTGGTCCCGCAGCGATATCGGCACCGGGCGCAGCTCATGCTGCTCGCCGATCGCGAACGCGATCGACAACTCGCGCTGCGGGCGCTGCTGGCGGTCGAACTCCAGAATCTGGGCCAGCGCCACCTCTTTGGGCAGCCGCATCAAAGTCGCGTGCTTTGGCGTACCAGAGACCTCGGCCACCACCTTGCCGATGTCGCGGGTCGCGATCCGCTGCCCGTCGCGACCGACGATCTCGGGCACCCCGATCAGCAGCTCGTGTAAAGAGTTGGTCAGCGCAAACCCCGGCAGGTCCAACGTCTTGCGGGCAGCTTCGCGCCCCTCCATCGAGGCGTTGTTCATCTGGTTTTCGCCGGGCTCGGCCAGCCGCAGCTGGATCTTGACGTTGGAGTTTTGCACCAGCGTTCCCCGTTGCCCGTACGTCCAGCCGCCGCCGGTGGCCACGACATGTACACCGTATTGCGGTCCGATACCGCTGAGCGCGACGATGCGGTCGCCGAGCACGGTGTCGCGGGAGTACAGATCGGCGAAGTCGTCGATCACCAAGAACACGTCACCGAAGCGGTCGCTGGGGTCGGTGTTACCCAGCCCGTCGCTGCCTGGCCCGAACCGTTGTTCGCGAAACTCGTTGATATCACTGGAGGTCCGTCGAAACGCGTCCTCGCGAGCGTTGACGATTCGCTCCATGCTCGCCACGGTGCGCACCACGCCCTCGTTGTCGTTGGGCGAGATGATGTCGGCGACGTGCGGCAGCGACGAGACCTGGTTGAGTGAGGCGCCGCCGATGCAGAAGAACGTCACCCGCGCAGGGGTGTACATCAACGCCGCCGAGCACATCATCGTCATCAGCGTGGTTGTCTTGCCCTTGGATTTCGCGCCGACCACCATGATGTTGTCGCGCAGCACGTCGATGGAAAACACTTGCTGCTTGGCCTCTTCGGGGATGTCCATGATGCCCAGCGGAAACACCAGCCCAGCGTTGCGGCCGTAGTCGACGTGCCAGTCCTTGCCGCGATACTGGCGCACCAGCTCGTCGACGGGCTCAGATTTCTCCAGCGGCGGCAGCCAGATCTTTCGTGGCGCCTTGTGCGGAACCGCCATCAGCGACTCTCGGTACACGTCGACGATCTTCATCTTCTTGAAGCCGTCATCGCGGATCACGAACTCATCGGGTTCGTCGTCGACGGCCGCGGCCTCAGCAAGCGCGGCGGCGTCCTGTTCATCGAGCGGCTGGTATTCCCAGTTGTACAACCGCGGCTTGGTCAACGTCATATCGATGGTCTTGGCCAGTTTCTTCTGCTTGGGCACCACGAACGGCGCCGACAGATAGAAGCACCTGAACGGCTCCAGATCCCGCGGCCCAACCTTGAGCAGACCGAATCCGTTCTCTTTCGACGGCAGGTGGAACGCAGCATCAGAGCCGATCACCTCTCGGCTCTCATCGCCGGACTCCGCGCGCAGCGCGATGCGAAATGCGATGCTGTGCTTGACCTTCATCAGCGACGACAAGTCCAGCCGCTGACCGCCCAACATGAAGAACACGTTCGCGCCGCGCCCGACCTGAGCGATGTGAATAATGAGGTCAATCCACTTCGGCTGCGCGGTGAACAATTCCAGATACTCGTCAATGATCACCAGCAGGACCGGCACCGGCTCCAAATCCCGTCCCGCTAACCGGATTTCCTCATAGTCGTTGGCGTCGCGCGCACCCACCGTGTTGAACAGCTCGTAGCGCCGCTTGATCTCGCCTTGGATCGTTTTGCGCATCCGCTCAGCCAAATGCCGATCGTCTTTACCCATGTTCGACAGCGCCGCGACCGAGTGCGGGATACCGTGAATGTCTTGGGCCGCTGAGTCGAACTTCATGTCGACGAATATGATGTTGAACGTCTCCGGGGAATGGGTCAGCGCTACCCCGTAGGCCAGCGACAGAAAGAACTCGGATTTGCCCGAGCCGCTGGTGCCGATCACCACCGAGTGGAAGCCGAACCCGCCGAAGTCTTTTGCCCGGAAGATGATGTTCTGCAGCTCACCGTTGGGTTTGGCTCCGACCGGGATTTCCGACCACCGCGCATCGCCCCGTCCGCGCCGTTCGGCCCATAACCGGTCCACGTCCAGTTCGCGCGGATCGGCGATTCCCAGCGCGCGCTGCAGTTCGGCGGCACCGCTGCTGGAATCGGTCACCTCGGTGGCGCTGCTCGACGACCAGCGCGCCATCGCCCGCGCGTATCGGTAGGCGCGCGGGGTGGACAGCTGATCGGCGTGGGCGAAGAACTTGCCGCCTGTGCGCAGCAGCGGCGCCGGCGCCGGCCGCGCATCGCCGTTGCGCTTACTGTGCTTGCCGCCGGAGGATTTGCCGTTGGCCGTGCCGCTGCCGTTGCTCTCAGCCGCACCACTGACGCGTTCACCGAGCTCGAAAACCTGATCCTTGCCGAACCCGACGCCGGTGCCCACCCGCGAGGCGACCCGCAGCACGGTGATGCGTTCCTTGCCAACCTGACCGACCACACTTTCCCAGGCCTCAGGGCTGCCGGTGTTGTCGTCGACGATCACCCAGTGCGGCCCCAGATCCGCAGGGCTGTCTCCGTTGGGGGACTCCAGCGGTGAGGCCATCGCGGTCGGGCTGGCCGCCGTGGGCGGCTTCCACGCCCCCCGCTTGCCTTTCATATGCAGCTCGCCAGCCAGGGTCTGCTCCAGCTCGCCGGGAGTCTGAAACACCAGCCGCCGCCACCCGCACGCATCGAACAGCTCATCGTGCTGGTTATGCGGCAGCCACACCATCCACGACCACACGTCCGGGTTGCGGGTCACCACCATCAGCTTGACATCGGACGGACTGTGAAACACCGCCAACGAGCACAGCACCGAACGCATCAGCGACCTCACCCGGTCAAGGTCCTCACCGACGAAACTGAACCCCGGCTGCGACCGCAGGTTGAGCACCTTGGCGATATCGCGAATCTTGCGTTGCTCCAAGATGAAATCACGCAGCGCTTGACCGGTGACCGGCTCCAGCTCCTCCTCGATCGGAATGTCGGGCCAGGTCACCGACAGCACTGAATCCGGTGCGTTCTGCACACCGACACCCAGGCGCACATCCAGGAAATCGGGATCGCTGCGCCGGCGCTCCCACATCCGCGGCCCACCCACAATGGCCCCCAACCCCAAGGGATTGGAGTGCACCCTTTCCTGGGAAGCACGCTGGGCACCCACCGCCTTCTGGATCTGCTCGCGGTCCCCGTCGAGTTCACGCAGATAGGTCCGCCGATTCTTTTCCTGCTCACCCCAGCTGATCTTGCGGGCGCGACCGAACCGGCCCGAAAACATCAGCATCATGAACGCACCGATGCCAAGCAGCGGGAAGAACCCGTTCTGCAGACTGCGATTGCCCGATACGTAGAGCATGACAATCGTGCCGAGCAGGCCCACGATCAGCGCCGGGATACCGATGATGACCCACATGTTGCGCGGCTCCCGATCGGGTAGCGCGTGCGGAGCCTTGGGCGCCACCCGCACCGGCTTGGGGTCGGGAACCTCCGTCCGCACAGGCACAAACGCTCGCTTGGACATTGTTTACTGCCCCCTATTCTCGGCTGGCACCGCAGCTGCTTGCACGTCCAAAGTCCTCACCCTTCTAGCCTCCTGCCTGCTGGCGCGCCGCCGGGACCACAGGTTTGACGTCCCCGGCCACCGGCACCGTGTCACGCTCTAACAGCGCAGTCTCTTGCGACAACGCCGGCCCCGCCGCGAAGGTCCGCAGCAGCGGCCACGGCGCTTGTTGTGCCGATCCCTCGTTTAAGCCCAGCGCGTTGAGCGTCGCATCGGTTGCGGCGATGCCGAACCGAACGCCGTTGTCCGACACCCAAAACAGCGACTCACGCGAGTGGGCGTCCTTGACCGCACTGGTGGATACCACATAGTTGGTCGCACCCGGAAGCATGAGGACCCGATCAGCCACCACCGAGGCCGGGTCACGGTCATCACGCACCAGCGACACGATCCGCTGATCCATCGACGACGGCACCGGAAGGCCCCGCCCGCTATACACTGTGACGCGCGCCTGCGGATCAGTTGAGGCCTTCTCCCACCCGACACAGGTGGTCGGATTAGCCGCGGTGTCAACAAATTTCAGCCGCCCATCCGGGTAGTAATCGACTGGCAGCGAGTTCACTTCGGGGATGTCGACCAGCACGTCCGGACTGACTACCTTCGGTTCGGCCGACCCGAACGAATTAGAGCTGCGCAGCAAGTCGGCCACGAAACTGGAGATCTTTTGCACCCCGTCGGCGAGCAACACATAAAACTGTGTTCCCCCGCCGGCGGTCTGGGCCTGCAACACCGCCCCCACCTGCGAGCCCGCCACCAACGTCGAGTCAGCTCCCGCCTGCGGCACCACCGGCACCCGCAGCGGCTCCGTCGACGGCAACCCATCAAAAAGCGCACGTGAAATATCCACCGGCACAGTCACACCCGGATCGATCCCCAAACTCAGGGTGACTGCCCGATCGGCCGGGTCGATGTGCGAACGCTTGCCGTCCCAGATCACATATTGAGCCCCCTCGAACCGCACCAGCACACCCACGCCGTCGGGCAGCGGCTCGGCCCGACCCGCCCGCGAGAGCTGACCCCCGATCGATGTCACCACCGGCTGCCCCCCGCCGCGCTGCGGCCCCGCGGTATCGCAGACCGCCCACGCCGACGGCGCGCCATGGTTGACCACCATCGCCGCCGGCGCCCCCGGGATGCCGATCAGCGGCGCCGGCGGGTACTTGGCGATCTCGGCCGGTTTGACCCATGTCGGCGATCCAGCGGTACCGGTCGCCAGCCGCGCCGAGGTCAGATTCAGCGCCTTATACAGCCTGCCGTCAATGCGGGCGTAGATCGCCCCCGTGTCACGATCGCCGATGATCGCCGAATCCCCCACGGTGCCCGACGGTTTGAGCACATTCAGCAGGACCATCCAACCCATACCGATCAACACGAACACTATCGACAGGGCGATCGCGGCGGTCTGCTTGCGGTCGTCATGCTTCATCCGCACCGAAAACCGCGTCGTGGCCGCGCGCAGCCGGCGGTTGTAGAACAGATGCCCGGAGTTCTGATCCCGGTTCGACAAACTCAGCGGCATGATTCAGTACCCCCTCGGTGCTCGGCGCGGATCGGCCTGCTGGATCCGATCAGCCAAATTCGATCCGTCCGCAAAAACGCCGTACCGGCCTTGCGCGTAGTTGATGAAGGCTGCGGCCTGCGCCGTCAGATCGTGGATATTCCTTGAAGTGCCCGGCTCGTGATACGCGCGAAAGGTCGGCTCGATGAACTGCCAGGCACCCTTGCTCGGCGTACCCTTCGCGGCGTTGGAATCCCAGCCGTTGACCGCGGCAGGGTCGTAGCCCGACTCCCGCTTGGCGACCAGATCCATGCCGCGTTCCCACCGCGCCCGCGCCACCGGGTGGTGAATACCCTTGATATCCAACGCCCGACGAATCGCCGCCAGCACCGCACCGCGCCCACCACCGCCGACCGGCGCGGCATCCGCCGACGACCGCGCGGCCAGCTGATGCCGACGCAGATACAGCAGTCGCCGCAACCGCAGCGCCAACACCCGCGCCTGCGACCGAGACCGCACGATGTGCCCGTGCTGCGCCCGCAGCCGCGCCACCATCCTCGCCATCGCCTCACGCCGACCCATCGGCGTATCACCAGCCGGCATCGGATCCGCCCGCGCCGCATCCAAAATCACCCGCGTCGCAGTGCTGGCATGCACACGGTCGGCCCGCGCACTCTCCAAGATCTGCGCCAGTGCCCCATCAGTGGAGGCCAGCCGCCGCAGATCCCCCACCGCGGCCCCCGACCGCACCACCGCCGGCGCGGGCAGCCCACCCGAGCCGGTCGACGAGCTGATCTGATCGGCGCGCGCAGACAACGACGCCGGCCCGTCTCCGACACCACCAGCAGGGGTGTTTCCCGCAAAAAGGTTGTGGCCGCGCGCAAGCGCAGCCACCGCCTCAGCCATCAGCGGGTCACTCAACGGATCCCTCGCCATAGGTGCGCTTGAACTCCGCTTGCGCCTCTTTGCGCAGCGCCTCGAAGACAGCGTTGAGCCGAGCCTGCAACTCGATATACGTATACGACGTCATCACATCGGCAGCCATCTTCAGATCCAGCAGCTGCCCATCCAAGTCACACATCGCGTAGATGTCACCCAGATCGGCCGTAAACGTCTCCAGCTCCTGGGCGGCAAGAAAATCTTCCCACTTCTCGGCGTTCTCCCGCAGCTCGGCCAGCGTCTGATCGACGAACGCCTTATCCGCCGCCGCGCCGTGCCGCACCGGATCATCATCGTCGGGCTCCTCGGCCACGCTCATTCCCACCTCCGGCCAGCTAACGTCTCATACCAGGCGTAGTGGTAACTCGCCAGCACCGTATGCCCAGCCGCCATCGCCTCAGCGGCACCTAAAAGCATGCAGGAAAGCACCTGCGCCTCGCTGACACTCGGATACGCGGCCAACATCGACTGCGTCGCGGTCTGCACATGCACCGCCAACACGTCCAATTCCGCCTCAGGAACACCCGTATGCGCAGCACCAGCCTTAGCCAACGTGTGCGCGATGCGCGGCAACCCCTCATGCAGCCGAGTCGCCTCCCCGAGCCGCCAACCCAGATCCTCGACGATCTCGACCACCGCAAAAGGCTTCTCCGCCAACGCCGGAACCGCACTCGGCGCAATCCGATCACCAGGCCCATAGCGGGCGCTGCGCTCCAGCGGCCCAACCCACTCCTCGAGCTTGCCTGACCGCCGCGCGGGTTCGAGCACCACCACACCAGCCGGCAACACCACACCAGGCGGAACCCACCCCGACATCACATCGGTAGCCACCACGATGCTGCCGTCAGCGCGTTCACCGACCACCCACTTCAGCGCCGGCTGCTGGCGCGCCACGATACCGGTCACCTGCTGCAGCCACTCTTGCAGCTGGTCCGGCCCGGCAAACGACGCCCGGCCCTCCACGTGCCCTCTCGACACCGGTGCCGGTGCGGGCCTGACCTCGGCGGACGCAACCACCGGTGCCGGTGCGGGCCTGACCTCGGCAGGCCGGACCACCGGGGTCGTCTCCTCGACCGCCGGTTGACCATGGGCCACCACCTGCGTCGACTCGTCGGGCCGCAGCGTCTCGCGCGCCACCACCTGCGTCGACTCGTCGGGCAGCACCGACGCCCGGGCCACCACCTCCGTCGTCTCACCGGCATCATCGTCGGGCTCATCGGCGTCGACGATCACCACCGGCTGCGGCCCCGACATCGGCCGGGTGTCATGGCTCGCATTCGACGCCGAAGCGACCGCGGGCTCGTACTCGTCGGTCTGGGACTCATCGGCGTCCACGAAGTGCCCGGCAGCGGGCCGCGGCGCCGCCAGCCGCTCGTTCGGAGGCGGCGGCACCGGCGGACGTGGCGGCGGTACAGGCGCAGGTCGCGCACCGGGCTGCGGCACCCCGTGCGCAGGACCGCCGCCCGGCGCCGGCCGTCCAGCGCCATCACGGTGCGGCGGCGGCGTCGTTGGACGGCCATCCTGTCTGGGAGCACCCCTCCCACCAGCGCTATTAGGACGCCCCGCTCCCGGACGCTGCATCAGATCGGCCTCGATTGCCTTGGTCACCTCGACGACCTTCGGCGACACGGTGATCGCCCGCCCACCCAGCGACCGCACAGTCGATTCGACCCGCAGCACCGCCAACGCCCGCGCGACGTCGATCGCCCGCCTCTCCAAATCCCGCCGCTGCTCATACGGCATATGCGTCCAGCGATCCATCTCCGCCAGCCGCTCGTTGGTCCGCTCGACGATCTTCATCAGGTCCTCGTGCAGATATCGGGCAACAGTCTCGGTCTCCGGACGCGGAGTCATCAACTCGTAAGGCCACACCCCGTCAAGCACTACCGCCGAGCAGTCACGCGGCATCCGCTGCGGACCGCGCTGCGGGTCCTGCCGACCGTGCATGCCCCCTGGCACCTCGTACTGGGGAACTGCCATGTGGTCCAGCGCGCGCGCTTGAATGTCCGCTCTGACCCGGCGACCCCTACGGAATAACCCCACGGCGACGACATTACTGCCGTTAGCGAATACTGACCACTCACCCTTAACGCTAACGTTAGCGCCAGAATTACAAGAGGAATTAGGCATGCGAATTCATAAATGCGCCACAAATGGCACCCCAAGTATCCGAGCTCGGCGCGCCCCACGCGCCCACCGCTGTACGATACCGCCTCGCACCACCACTCCGGTGCACAAAGTTTTCCGAGGCTCGACGCTCCGGTTAGCGCACACGAGGCAACCACAGCGGAACCAAACCGACTGCCAGTGAGCGGCGCATGTCACCGCGATTTCGTATGGTCCTCTCGACGTAAAACGCAGAAAGGGTGCGCACGAAACCATGGACGCCCTCAATAAGTTCGTCCGGTGGTCACCAGAGGTCAAGGAATTCCTCGGCCCCGACGCGCTGACGACCCTGTGCCGAAGCGCCGGCGATTACACCTGCATTACCTGCAGCAAGCCCGGCAAGGCCACCCGCGAGCGCACCAGCGTCATCGTCGTCAAGGGCACCCCCGAAGCCCCGCCTGTCGTCCAGCTCGCCCACGCCCGCTGCGCCCCGTCGCAGATCATCACCCTCGACACCGCAACCATCGACCCCGACAATCCATCGATCAATCTCGACGAGGACATCATCAGCGTCACCATGCTGTGGCAAGCAGCAGACGGACCTCTCGCAGGCCTGATCCTCGACCGCCACGCCGGCATCTCCCTCATCCACGGCTCCGGCGACCGCGAAGACCTCTGGGTGCAGTTCCTCCTCGAAAAGCAGTGGGCACTGGTCCTCGACCCAGCCCAAAACTTCCCCCTCATCACCACCGGCACAATTGAACTCAACCGCAGCGGCCAGGGCCGCGTGGTCAGCGACCCGGCCGGTACCGTGCTGCTCGACCCGCTACCGGACCCGTCCGAGCAATGGGTCAGCGCCGCGCTGGACCGCGGCCTGGTCCGCGTCTACGCCGGCGACGTCGGCATCAGCGACCACCCCGACCACGACGTCCAGAACACACTTTTCACCGCGATCAGCGCCGGACGAATCGCCGGCGCCTACCTGCCCGTGACCCGCCTCGCCTAACCCGTGAACCTGCAGCCTTCATCGTCGACCACCCCGGCACACCGCCCGGCCGACGACCACCCCGGCACAGATGACACGCCGATCCGTGACCTCATCCCTGGCCTCGACGAAATCGCTGCTCTCCCAATACCCTACACCCGCCTACCCCCGCGAGTCCACGCCGCCTACGCCGACGCATTCACCCACTGGGCCGACATCGCCAACCAGACCATCGAGTCCCTGAGAACCCACCCCGGGGTCGGCGAAGCCGCCGTGCAGGCCCTACTCGCCGCAGCCACCGACGCCATCACCACCAAACGCGCCGCCGACGCCGACCTCGACAACGGACCAGCCACAGAGCTCAGCCGGCTCCTCGACAGACTCGACCCACGCGACCGGATCATCCTCTCCACGCGCGTATGGGCACCACACCCAAAGTCACAACGCGCACTCGCCGAACACCTCGGCGTCAACCGTTGCCTTTTGGTGAGCGAATGTGAGTTCCTGCTCATCGTTAGGCAGCCTCGCCTTGCGGTGAGGCGGTCCCTGTCTGATCCACCGGGTGGTGGTGCGGGGTTGACGCTTCATCGCCTGCTGCGTCGCCCGCTGGCGCGGGTTCGGTCTCATGCGTGGCTCCACGTCCTACCACCGGGCCACTCCCGGCGGGACTCTGATCACCCATGGTGGGTTCGCCGAGTCGGGCGAGGTTGATCGCAGCACCCAGATCACGATCGATCCGCTTGCCGCAGTGCTCGCAGTCGAAGACTCGATCGGCCAGCGTGAGGTTTGGCTTTCGCCTCCCACAGCCCGTGCACGTCTTCGACGACGGAAAATGCCGGTCGGCTTCCTCCAAATGGGAGCCGTACCAACGAGTCTTGTAGCCGAGCATGCGCCGAACCTCGGCCAGGGCGGCATCGGCCAAGGCGCGGTTGAGGCCACGTTTGCGGGCACCGCCGGCGGTGCGCATACCGGCGGCGTTCAGGGTTTCCACCACCACAACGTCGTGCTGCTGAGCTAGCACGGTGGTGGCCTTGTGCAGCACGTCACGGCGCACCGCGGCGGCATGAGCATGGGTGCGGCCGATGCGGGCCTGGGTCTTGCGCCACCGCTTCGACGGTGACTGCCTGACCTTGGCGGCCGGATCGTAGGGTCCCAGCTGGCGGGCCGCCCGGCGCTGCAAGGCCCGCAGCTGGGCCTGGGCCGCGGTCAACGACTTCGGCGCAGGGATGCGGTCGACCTCAATCCCGTCCGGGGTCGCAACCACCAGCAGACTGTCGGCTTTAACCCCGACATCGACACCGACCACTCGATGAGGCGACCGGCGTGCGTCAGCAGGCCGCGTCTTGGTTTCGACGATCACCTGCAGGGCGCAGTGCCAGCGGCCGGCGCTATCTTGGCGCACCGTGGCCGACAAGATCCGCGCCGACCCAGCCTCGATCCGGCGGGCCAGCTTACGGGTCGACTCATGGGTGCGGATCGCGCCCAGCCGCGGCAGCGTGACATGGCGGCGGTCAGCCTCAATCCTGATCGTCCCGGTGGTGAATCGCACCGACTTGTCCGCCCGGGCCGACTTGAACCGCGGGAAGCCGACCGCTCGACCGTTGCGCTGCCCCTTTCGCGACTTCGACCACGCCTCCAGGCCCCGCGCTAGCCCGTCCAGGCCCGTGTTGTAGGCCTCCTTGGAGTTCTGCGCCCACCACGGTGCACACCAGGCCTTGCGCTGATTCCACACCTTGCGCAGCGCCGGCAACGACCACCCCACCACCGGCGTCAACTCAGCCTCGGGCACCCCGTAGCTGCGTTCAGCGGCCCGCTGATCCATGGTCGCTTTCACCAATGCCAGCATGTGATTGTGGGCAAACCGTGCCGCACCAGCATGAGAGGCCAACGCCCTCAGCTGTGTTGGTGTGGGATCCAGGGCAAAGCGATACGCCTGTGCGGTCCACCCCTCGGGTACCTCGAACCTAGCCATCACCCACCGCCTCGGATTGCTTGGCCGCGGTCATAGCCCGCATCGCCCGGTTACGCGCGCCGCGGCGCCCATACAGCCGCGCGCACATCGAGGTCAACACCTCGATCATGTCGCACACCAGCTAACCGTGCACGCACTCGGATGCTTGACTGACCATTGTGCAGCTCGGCTACAGTCCGTAGCTCAATGGCGATCGCGGTGCGGCCCGCTTCACGCGCCTCAATCGTAGTCATCAGTGCCGAAACCCACTCGGGTTCAACCGGACTCGAACAGACAGGTTCGCCGCGATCATCCCCGTTCGAGCATTCGTGGCATGGGCATCAGCCATCGAGCGCCGCCCGTCGGCGACATCGGCAGCCAGCGCGTCGATGAACGCGTCGTAGTCAAACCGTGCCCACCGTGCACGTTCGACCGCCGCATCGAACGACAGATCGCCTGCACTCACACGCGCGGCCAGATCCGCGCAATAGACGTCGAACTCATCGCCAGCCATCGCGGCACCTACTTGTCTTTGGCCGCATCAGCATCAGACTTCGCGTCGATGAACGCGTCGTAGTCAAACCGTGCCCACCGTGCACGTTCGACCGCCGCATCGAACGACAGATCGCCTGCACTCACACGCGCGGCCAGATCCGCGCAATAGACGTCGAACTCATCGCCAGCCATCGCGGCACCTACTTGTCTTTGGCCGCATCAGCATCAGACTTGTCCACGATCCGCTTCGTCGTCGGCACCGGCACGGGTTTGCCCTCAACAGATTTCGTGACCGGCACGTTCGGAGGCGCGGTCATCCGACCCTTCACCGGCTGACCATTCGGAACACCAGGCGCAGCAACCCGCTTCTCATCGGGCTTGTCCTTATTCCCGTCTCCACCAGCACCGGCACCCATCGCGCCCGGCATCATCGGCATCATCCCGCCACCCATCGGCATGCCCGCCGGCGTCGTACCGGCAGACGGGGCCACCGGCGTCGGCTTCGACGGCGCCGCCGCCGGCGTGGTCGGCGGAGACGACATCGGCACAGGAGGTGGACCGAGGTATCCCGTCGGCGAGGTGTCACCACCACCGCCGACACCACCACCGCCACCGCCGCCAGCGCTGACGTCACCACCACCGCCGCCAGCGCCGAAGTCCGAGCCCATCAGCGCCGGATCGTCATAACCCAGGCTGCTCAGCAGCTCCTCATCACTCATCCCAGCCAGTGGGTCACCACCGGCGTCGAGACCGCCCTCACTGCCGGCTTGCATCGCACCCATACCGGCTTGCATCGCACCCATACCGGCTTGCATCGCACCCTGACCGGCCTGCATCACCTGCTGCGGGAACTGGGTAAGCGGACCCATCACACCACCGACCGCGCCGGCCACCGCACCCGCAACCCCCGAGATCACCTGCGGCAACATCTGCGCCATCTGGCCCTGAGCGCCAACACCCTGCATCTCTGCCGCCGAAGCCGCCTCATTCGCCGGGAACTTCGCCGCGGCGTCCGCAGCGTGACTCTTTCGGTCTAGATCGCCCTCAGTCCCGGCAGCGAGGTCACCAGGCACACCGACATTGCCGGCCGCACCCAGGACAGCCGCCGCACCATCAGCAAGCGACGCCCCACCTGCCGGCATGGAACTCGGTGCCAGCGGCGGCGGCGGAGCACCCGAACCAGCGCCCACGTAATCGGCTGTGTTGACTACGATCGCCCCGTCGCCGTCAGCCATTTGGTCACCTCTCCCTCGATTAAGCTCGGATCGCTGCGAAGGCAGCATCACCCGCGGCGTGCACTTCGTGTATCACCGCGCGCAGCCGATCCGGATCGCTGCATTTCACTGCGTCGAGCGCCTGCCACGTCCACCGATCCATCCGCCCCCCGAAATCCAGGATTAGCTGGTTTTCGTGCTGCGCAGCTTCACGAGCAGCGCGTAATTCGCCCCGCATCGTGTCGATGTCGTACTCCGCAATTCCTCCTTCTGGCCGGGTGATCGGTGGTGCGTATAGTCGAGCTGCCCATGAGTCGACGACCGCCGCACGAGCGCGAAATAGCTGGCTAAGTGCGGTGTGGACCGCGCCGCACACCCTATCCACGACCTCAACCAGTTCTTCTAGAGCGCAACGTGTCTCCGACTCTGCGGGCAGAGTTTGCAAACGAGTTCGGAGACGTCGGCCAAATCCCCACTCCAGGCCCTCGACCTCGGGCGGTGGCCCATATGCGCGGGCGAAGGAAAGTGCATCAACAGCGCGATCGAAATCTGACCATTCCATGTCGGTGTCCGCAGATTCAACGGCTGGCCGGAACAGAGCCCCAGATCGGAATGTGGTCACGAGGCTACCGCCTCAAACCAGGCCAAGTGATACTGGGCAATCTCCTCGTGCCCCTCAATGAGCGCATCGATAGCGCCGATCAGCATCCAGTCGCCAATCACCGCCAAGTCCTGCTGCTCGGGATACGCGGCCAGCGCGCGGCTTTGGACTTCTCGTGTCACCTGCGACAGTTGGTCCAGCTCGTTGTCGAGTATCCCCGTTTTACGAGTGGCGGCGAGCACAACTGTCTGCACAATTCGGGGCAATCCGGAGCGCCGACGCACCGCGTCTACAAGGTTTGGCCGCAGCTCGTCGACCTCCGGCCCGTACCGGGCGCGTTCGCCGCCCAGCACCGGATCGTCCGGGCTTGGCTTGGCGATGTAGCTATTCGGCTGGTAGGCCGATGCAACGATCACTGAGCCGAGTAGGTCGACCACACCAGTATCTCGCCTGCGCACTGCCGGCTCTAGCAGCATCACTCTCGCCGACGGAAGCTTGATGTGAGGAGGGATCCACCCGCACGCTAGATCGGTGACGAGCATCGTGGTTGCGCCATCCTCACGCAGGCCGGCCGCCCACGCAAGCGATGGCTCTTGCCGAGCTACCGCATCAACGATTCGTTGCAAGCGCTGCTGCTCGGCTGACCGCGCGGATGCATCTCCCGCCGCTGCACCGGCGGTCGCTGACGCCGTGGCGGCTCCCGCCATCGCCGACGAGGACGCCTGACTCTGCGCTGCTGCAGCTGCCGAGCGTTCCACCGGCGACACCAGCGAACCGCCCGCCGCCGGCGACGAGGCTGGCGGCGGCGCGACAGGAGCGCCCGACACCGGACCGGCCGGCACCGCCGGCGCGGCCGGCGGCGCAACCACCGGAGGACGGAGATCAGACCCATACGCAGGCAGCGGCCCGGCCGGCACAGCCGGCCCACTGGCTACAGGTGCAACCGGAGCCGCCGGCCCAGCCACTACCGCCGGCGCAGGAGCGGGAGCATGGTTGTCGCCACTGCCCGTCGACACCACCGGCGCAGCCGAGGGAGCAGCAGCAGCCGAAGCATGTTCCCCCGCACCGGATTCCACACCACCACCTCCGCCAACCATCGTCGGAGCCGACATCACCGGCGACGCCAACGGCTGAGCACCGGGAGCCTGCGCCGGCTGGCCCGACTCGACAGCCGCATCCATCGTGCCCGCCGTCAACGAATTCGCGCCGGAGGCTGCCGGTTGACCCGCCGCCGCACCCGACGAGAACGACTGACTCAGCGACTCGGGAGACAGCCCGTTGCCGACCGACGCAGCCGGCGACAACCCGCCTGCGCCAGGCGCATCGACCTTCACTCCGCCAGCCTGCACACCGCCCGGGACACGGCCGCCCCCGCCAGCACCGATTGGCGTTGAGCCTGCACCCGGGCCGATTCCACTGCCAGAGCCAGCCCCTGACTGCCCTGAACCGGTTCCTACGAGAGGGTCGGTGTGCGCGCCGCCGCCGGCGTTTGGATCTCCTGAGCCGAAACCAACGCCAACAGCATTCGGATCGCCTGAGCCAGCAGCACCGCCGCCAGCGTTGGGATCACCGGAGCCGTCACCGACCATGTCTTGCACGACCTTGTCTGGATCGGGTGGCGGAGGGGCTTCGGTACTGATTCCCTGGCTTTTGACGAACTCTTGAGGCGACATCGAGATGCCTTCGGCGGTTAAGATTTTTTGTACCGCCTCCATGATGTTGGCTACCGCCGCCGCTGACTTATGCGCGGCGAATCCTTGTGCTTCAGCGATCAAAGATGAAATTGCCGCCATTTTCGCCACGCCGGCACCGATACCACCGGGCCTATTTTCAATCTCAGAAATTCTCTGGTTGTATTCGGCGGCTATCCCGCTCAGACCGGAGCGCAGATTATCCAGTGCGTCTGCGCCTGAATTGAAAGCGTCCCGTTTGGTGCCATATTTCTCAGCAAGGTCCATGTGCAGCTTCTCGCCGGACTGGTAGCGCGATACCAAGTCATCCGCCGTACGACCCGAATTCCCAGCGGCGAGCTGCTGCCATTGCGTCCGCAGATCACCCGCGTACTTCTCCTGCTCCTGTGACTGTGTGCCCCAGTGCTGACCGGCCTGTCTCAGCGTCGCGCCTGACTGGCACCACCACGTACCGACAAGAGCAGGTGACCACTTGCCCGGCGGCAGATCACCTGCCATGTGTCCTCCTCCAGCATCAAGCCGCCTGGCCAGGCTTCACGTCAGAGCGGTTCTCAAGGCCATGGTGGAGCAGGCCGCGCGGCAGGGCAAATCACCCTAAGGGCAAACCGCCTGCATTTGGCGCGCTGCCTGATTCGCTCCGTCCACCGCCTCCTGGAATTCGGGCGTTCCAGGAGGCGCAATGCTACTCACCGCCGTCAAATTTCGATAAGCCCCGGAGACAGCTGCTGCCGCTTCCCTATTTTGCGGAGTCAGTGCAGGATTCTGCGCCGCCGAATCAATCATTGCTGCTGAGTTCGTCAACGCAACGCGGGCCAGCGCAGGGTTGTCCGTCCGGTTGGTCTCCTCTTTAACTGCTCTAGAAGCGGCCGACCAGGTGGTGCACAGCGAGTTCTGCGCCGTAGCAACCTCATCAGCGGTAAAAGCTGGAGATGTCGAGGCAGGCGGCGAAGATGCGGCCGGGCTGCTGGCTGGCGTTGGAGACGGCGACTTGGCGAGGCCGATTATGCCGACGACGAGGGCAGCAAGGGCGACGAGGCCGACCAAGAGGGTTGCGAGCCGTCCGCCTGCGCCCTGGCGCGCGGGCGGGCCGTAGCTGGGCGCCCACTGCGGCGGTGCCGTTGTGGGCGGACGGGTGGTGGTCATGTCGTCAAGGGTATCCGCGACCTGCATCGTTGTCATCGGTAATCACCTCCCAGGCGGGCCGTTCAGCGCCCGTAGCACTTTCACGACCGATTGTAGCACATTGCCGCTGGCGTCATCATCCGCTCAAAGACGAGCTGAGCACCGCCAGGGAGGGTCATCGGGTCGTTACTGCGAACAAATCAAGGCGACGTGTGATGATGTCAATGGTTAGAGACTTTGGCTGGCGGGGCTCAACAGTGACCCGGGTTTTGTACTACACAACTGGGTGGTTTTGTCGTACACTACCTGTGTGGCCATCGAGTTCGCCGAGAGCGCCGGAAAGCACGGATTCAGCGAAGCGGACGCTTTTCACGCAGTGAGCAACGCGCGCTACTACGAACCAGAGTTCGATGAGCCGAGTGACGACCACAGCTCCATACGTCCGAGCCTGTGGATCGGTCCGTCGCTCGACCCGCAAGCGCCGCTGCTGGAGGTGATGGCCGAAGTGATCCCGCCGCGCACGATCCGCGTTTTCCACGTCATGGGTGCCCGCGAGAAGTTCCTCGCGAGGCTCGACAAGGAGGAGGACACACCATGAGCGGCCGCATCGACCAGGAGCGCTATCACAAGCTCGCGGAATGGGCCGAGAGCGGCGACCGCGAGATTCATCCTGACAGGGCGCTACGCGGGCGGCAGGCGGCCGAGGCGTCTCGGGAGCTGCTGCGCCGCGCCGGTGGTCGGCCCAGCATTGACACTGACCCTGACGCCGCCGGCGCGGCCCCGCGTCGGCAAGTCCGGCTGCCGTGCAGTCTCAACACCAGACTCGATAGCTTCGCCGCCGAGCAGGGCCGCAGCGCCAGCGACGTTATGCGCGACGCCATTGCCACCTACTTGGATGAGCACCAGGGGTCAGCCGCCCGGTAGGCGCAACGGTTGTTGTGAGGTGCTTGGGGCGGGGCAGGTCCTCAAGGTTCTGGTCGGCCCACGATTCTGCGAACGTCACATTGTCCGGATGCTTCGCCATCCACTGCGTGTGAGCAGAGCAGCGCCGACGTAAGTCGTCGATGTCGACCAACGACACTGGCCCTGAACTCGTCGACGGTCGGGCAGCATCGTGGCGGGGATCGGGCATCCGTGAAGGGTAGCCGGAAATACTGCCCTCGCTGTGGTCACCAGCTGGTCGGCGTGCCGCCGAGGTCGCCGCCTGTCACGGTGCATTCCTCGCTGCTGTACCTATTGCGCACCGCCTGTGTCGGTGTAGGCGAGGCGGGTTGCGAGGTTTGCCCGGTAATCGTCGTTATGGAGCGGGCGATCGCCACTGGAGCAGGGCCGACGGGTCGAATTCAACGAACCACCGATCGCCTCCGTTCATGATGGCAGCCGACTGCGGTGGCGGGTTGAGGGTCCGGATGACCGCTTGTGCAGCGGCGAGGCTGTCGACGGCGAGATAGGCGGCGTAGGGGTTGCCGGCGGGTGTGGACTCTGCGGGGTGCCGGGATTCGTACAGACGATATAGGTGGCAGTCGCCTTGGCAGGAGTCGTGGGTGGAGATGCCTTGGCTCCACAGGTAGATGACCAACGGTGCGATCCCTTTGTCGATGTCGACGCCGTCGACGGTGACGGTGTCGTGCGGGTCTTCGCACGGGTCAGCCCACGGCACCAGCTGTTTTGGCAGTAGAGACCAAAACACCCGCGCGTAGGCCTTGCGTCCTCTGATCGTCATATCAGGGCCAGTGGAGCAGGTTCTGCATGTTGGCCAAGCCGGTTACTCCTCCCCCGGCGATGGCCAGGACGATGCCTGTGGCTATTAGTCGTCGGATTCGGCGGATGGCGTGGATGATCACGGTGAGCAGGACGCCTGCCAGGATGCCGAGCAGGATCTGTGGGTGTGAGAGCACTGCATCGAGGGCGGCCTTCACGGGGGTTCGATCCTTTGCGCGGTACCGGGGTTTTGCCTTCGGACTGTAGATCAGGTGGCCGCTTCCGCGTTTCGCGCGCGGCAAGCGGTGGTCAGTCGCCGGAGCCGGGTGGTGCCGGTGCGGGTGATGAAGGCTCCGCCAAGGATCAGAACATTTTGCCCGTCTTTCGAGTGCCCCAGACATCTCCCCGGTCTAGGTTCTGGTCGGCCCACGATTCTGCGAACGTCACATTGTCCGGATGCTTCGCCATCCACTGCGTGTGAGCAGAGCAGCGCCGACGCAAGTCGTCGATGTCGACCAACGATCCTGGCCGCCTGTCACGGTGCATTCCTCGCTGCTGTACCTATTGCGCACCGCCTGTGTCGGTGTAGGCGAGGCGGGTTGCGGGTTGCCCGGTAATCGACGTTATGAAGTCGAAATCCTTGTCGACGTGAAGGATGGTCAGTCCGGCGAGTTCGGCAGTCGCTCCGATGATGAGGTCGGGAATCGACGGCCCGCGGTGCTGGCCCCGATCCGCCAGCAGCAACTGGACTTCAAGAGCGCGGTCCTCAATCCTTGGAGTTAGGTACTCGACTGGCATTGCGGCTAACGGTGATTCGCGAAATTCACGGCGCGCAGCGTCACCTGGTTGGGCTGAATAGGCGATCTCCAGTCGTGTCACATTGCTGATGTGTACTAGTCCGCGCTCAATGCGGTTGGCCCAGAGGTCCAGGTCATGGCTGTGTTCAAGTCGGACGAGAGCTGATTTGTCGATCAGCCACCGCTGCTCGATCATCCCCATGCCTCTTGCATCAGCTCCTCGTTGGCGAGGCCGGCAACCGCCTGCCCGAATCGATGTAGATCTTCGCGGGTCACTGGAACTCGCGTTGCTCGCGCGTCCTGAGCCAGCCGCCGCCGTATGTACTCAACGCGCGACAGTCCCAGCTCTGCAGCCCGCGCATCGAGGCCAGCGAGCACCTCATCCGGTACGTCACGGATCAACAAGTCGCTCACGCCGCGATGATATCACTCGATATCAGTGCCGTCAGCGGCGTCGCTAGCTCAGCGCGATTCGGTCAGTGGCACCGCATTATCGGCGTTTGAAGTTTTTCCCGTAGACAGCCGCGACTCGTGGAGGTGGTGGCCCAGTCGGGTCTGGCGCGTCGGGGTGGCCGGCCGTGTGCAGGGAGACGTAGATCAGCTTGCGCAATGTGTTTCCAGGGCCGTATGGCTGGTGGCGGTAGTGACCGCGGACGAACCAGCGGCGGTATGCGCGGTCGTCGTTATCCTGATTCCCGTTGACACCAGTCACCGTGGGTGGGCGCAGAATGTCGAGCATCGTGATGTCGTTACGCGCGGTGCGCGCCGATTTTTTGACGGGTCCGGTCGAGATGCGCTTTTGCGTGACGACGCGCTGCTGACCGATCAATGCCAGTAGTGAGATCACTGTGGCCGTGAGAGTGGGCGGTCCAGGCGTTTGGTCGGGGTCATCGAGCGGGCTGTCAGCTAGGTCCAGTACGCCCGAATCGCGGTCGACCACTGTCGTTAAGTCGTGTTGGTCGAATCGGATTACTTTGCCGGGTGATGTTTTTGGGCGCATGTCGCTGAGCCGACCCTGTTTGCGTGGTTCGCGCATCTGGGACAGCAGGTAGCTGGTGATGCGGGTCTGGTCGTAGATCCATGCAAGACCGTCCCAGGTGACTGGCACGGTGGGTTGATTAGTGTGCATCATGTCGACGCTTCGCCAGTTGAACGTTGCGAGCGGTTTCGGCCACAGCATCAAGCCCACGGGCGGCAGGTCGGATGTCGCGATCAGTTCTTGGAACGTTGTTTCGGGCATATCGCGGCTTGCAAGGTCCGCAGCAACCGATACTGCCGTGCGGCTCATCCAGTACAGCTGGGCGTTTGCGATGTTATCGGCGAACATCTTCATGTACGCGCGCGAAGGATGGTTTCTCATTTCGTCTGGCACGGTGTCGATTTCGTCTATCCGCGCTTGGTAGCAGCGCTCAGAGTCCGCGAGTGCTTCAGCGATCCACGGCATGCTGAATGCATCCCACCGATGCGTGCCTCTTGCCATCGTCCCCTCCGACGCCCTCAGCGGCCCGTAGCGTTTGAAACCGCAATATAGCCGCGTCGACCGACAAATCAGCATTGGCGGGCGGGCGTAATGGCCTTCGAGAACTTCAGCTTTCGCGAGCTGGGGCTTTGATAGAACCGTGCAGGTTGCGAGGTCGAGAGGCGCGAGCCCAACCCACGCGCGCCGGCATTCTGGCGACGCATGACCATCTCGGTCGAAGGGCGGCCTTTCACGCGGGTGGAAATAGCCAGCGCCTTCCAGCGTTCGTACCAGCCGACGCTAGGACTGTGGTGGTTCGCGACCCTCTGCGGCGTACAGGGCGAGCTCGTTGCGAGTGGGCCGCTCAGCCAGGAGTTTCCTGACAGCGGCCGGGCGAACGTAGCCGGTAGGAACCGAACGGTTCTCCAGCTTGGCCGATGCCCTGGTGGCCCGAGCAGCGGCTTTCTTCACGACCTCCTCGTCGACGACAAGCCTTGGGCTGGGCCACGTGGCCGGGTATAGTCACGGTGTCTGTTGCGTTGAGCTTCAGGAAAGTGGACCCGGCAGCCTTCCGGACGGTGGGTGAGCCGGGTTCCGCGTTATCCGGGGATAGCTGCCTCCACGTTCTGGCCACGCCGTCAGAGTATCGGGTGCTCAGTCGGTCCGGGCTGCCACTCGCCCTGGTAGCGTCCGTCCCCGGTCGGCATTATGACCTGCGGCTTTCGAGGCGCCTGCTGGGCCTTTGGGTGGTGGCCCTGGCGGTACTGCGCCGGCGGGCGGCGCGATAGTAGCTGTGTTCTTGCCGGGGCGGTACCCGCCGCCGCGTGGGGGCATCCAGCCGCGCGTTGTGTTTGTCGGATTGCGCATCAGATTCGAGCCTCCTTTCGACCACCCGCATCGACCACACCATCGCATCCTCTGGAGAACGCGTGTGGTGGCTGGGCTGGGTAAACTTTTGCCGTTATGGCGCAGTCAGGGGCTGGGATTGCGGCGGCGCAGCGCCGCGAGGCGCTTCTGGCTGCCCGGAATGCGACGTCGGCGGATGCGGATGCGCAGTTGCAGACGCTGCTGCGCGGTGCCCATGAGACGGCCACCCAGTACAGGCATCGGCTTGATGCGATCGAGCGTGCGATCGATGAGGCCGTGGCGCGTCATGCGGGGATGAAGTTGACCCCGGCCGCGGCGCGGGAGTTTCAGCGGTTTCTGCTGGCCAAGCACAAAGACATTCTCTCGGTGCTCGAAGATGCCAAGCAGTCCGACGCCGCGTTGCAGTCGCAGATGGCGGCGTTGGAGGCCACCTACGCGGCCGGTGACGATGACTGGTTTGAGGGCGACGACAACATCGATCGCGGGCCGGCGCCGATCGAGGCCGGGCCGGGGCCTGGCGTGATTCCGGGATCGGGGATCCCGGCTCAGCTGATCAGCAATCGAACCGGCGGCGGGGGCGAGTTGCCCCAGGATTTCCCGATGCCGTCGTTGCCGGATGACTCGTCGGATTCGTCGCTGTCCAGGGGTGCTATCGACGGTATTCATGGCACCGGGGATCACTCGATGCCGGTCGTCCTGCCGCCTGGTGAGCTTGGCCCGTATGGCTATGAGGAGGCGGCGCCGAACACTGGTGTGTGGATCTGGCACGAGAACTTCAGCGACAAGCTGGTGGTGATTCCGCCGGACTCCGACGCGTTGGCGCCGTCCAATTACTACCTGCTGCGGACCGATCCGGACGGGACGACGTACTGGTGGCCACAACAGAATGGGCCACGGTGATGACCGACGTCAGTGTGCTTCAGCAGCAGTTGAACGATGTGCGTGAGGCGCTGCGCCAGGCGCGCGAGCTGATCGGGGTCAATGTTGTGTCGCCGCCGCAGGGCATTGAGGCGCAGCCGGACGCGGCGAAGGAATGGGTGGTCTAAGTGGCTGATGGCATCCGGATTGAGCAGGAGAATCTGCGGCAGGCGGCTGCCCAGCACCAGGGGGCGTCGGACTACCTAGCCACCGTTCCGAGTTCGCACCCAGATATCCAGGGCTTTCTGGGGTCGCTTGGCCCGATCTTCGGCGGGTTCCGGGCGGCTGGGATGCAGGTACTTGATCGGCGTCGGCAGGATTACGAGCGGCAGGCTCGTCATCATCTGCGTGTCGCCGATGGTCTTCATGAGGCGGCGAATCGGTGGGACACGCACGAGTCCGATTCGGCTCAGCAGATGCGCGGCGTCATCGACACCTGAAAAGGCCGCGGCGGGATGGGATTTCGCGCCATGGGGCGGTCATAGGCCGGCGGCCCGGTTCGCCTGATAGACCTGCTGGGCGTAGTCGTTGATCTTGAGCAGCGGGATGGTCCTCGTGGTGTAGGTGCGTAGGACGGTGCGCAGGTGTTCGTTGCGCATCACTTCGGGTCGGTTCATGCCTGGCATCTTTCTGCCCTGCCTCATCGTCGGGTATGTCGATCACGAAGAACGTGTCGCGACGTCCCAGGAGCCGTCGTCGGTGTAGTCGGTGGGATCGAGGTCCCACATCTGCCCATTCGGGTCGAGCACCGTGTCGTGTTCGCAGTCGGCGCACCGGAAGGCAGTGATCCTGCCCACCAGGTGACGGCCTCGGCGCATACGGACGCGGCCGATCGCGGGCGGCGCTGTCGCTGGGTCGGTCCAGATCCGGCCCGAGTTGATCAGTGGGGGGCGCGTGCTGCCGCAAATCTCGCATCGCTGCGGCGATCGGGGCGGCGGGCAGACGAACACGCCGGCGGTGTCGTCCCAGTCGCCCCACTCCACCACGAGGCCGTCCCAGCGTGGCGGCAGGTCGTGCTCGCGCGGCCACAGGTCCAAGCCGAACTGTCCGCCGCAAACAGCCATCAATGCGTTACCGCGCGATGAAGCGTGGCGCCGGCTTCGCGGAGGACGCTGGTGTACATGTCGACGTGACCGCAGGGGTTGGTCCAGGTCTGAACCCAGTACCAGGCGCCGTCGTCGTGCTGGTTGAGGCCTTGCGGTTGGCCACGGCGCCGGCCGCAGCGCGGACAGTACGCCGAGATGGTGACCTGGCGCGTCACGGGCGCGGTTCGTCCGCTGCCCCACTGGGATTCGGCTGAACGGTCACGTACGGTGACGGTCATTGAGTCGCTCATCATCTTGCTGTCCTCGATCGTCATGATGCGCCTCCTGAGCGGACATCCGCTGAGCTTTCGGCCGCTGCGGCTGCGGCCAGCAGCGCGGCTGCGTCATCGCGAGCATCGGCGGGGTGTTCCCATTTCTCAAAAGCGTCGGAGTCGACCCGGCCGGGGACCGCGTAGTACACGTGGTTTGATCCGGAGAACGCGACGTAGGCAGTTGGTTCGTCGTCCCTAATCGGCTCAGGCAGTTCGACAACGGCTAATCCGTGCTTGGTGAGAGCCTTTTCCATATCCGTCGCCCATTCCAGTGTGGCTCCGAGCTTTTCGGTACACACATCAGTAAACGCACTCATCGTCATGATTCCTTTCGCCCGGTAGCGTTGCTCGCGTCGCCGACTTGGATTTTGTAGTGCTGGCACAGGGCCTGCAGTACCGAGCACGGTGCCGCCACAATGCATTGCTCCAACACGTGGTGTTCCCACTCGCCGGCCCAGGGACCAGCGGTGGCGGTGCACCCCAGACAGGCGACGGTGTGTGCGGGGCACCTCTGCCCGTCGTGGATGTCACCAAACCCGTCTGCGCACTCCTCGCACACCAAGATTTCGGGTTGATGCTGTGCGGCCAGGGCAAGTAGGTCTGACCGCTGTGAGCGACGAAGCCTGCCGGTCGGCTGGCCGAGGTCTTCGTCAGCAGCGATCGCTTCAAGTAGCCACACACCAGTGAGCGGGTCTCCCAGCGCTTCGCGCAGCGCAGGCAGGCTGTCGGCGTCGGGTGCGACGCCGGCAATTTCGGCTGCTATGTCGTCGCGCGCCGCGGCGACGATCCAGGCGCAGGTCTGGCAGTTCACTCGACTGTCCTGATTGAGGTAGAGCGAGTCTCGTTGGTAGCCACCCCATTTCGGGGCCAGTTGCACGATCTGGCCGCATACCGCCGGCGGTGCGGCATCGCGGATCAACCCGGCTCCGACTACCGACAGCGCCATCGTGCGCTCGACGGCATGGCGCCCGGTTCTGTTGATGCCGAACACAAGCTCAGCGTCGGGCATCGGAAACAGATCCACCGGCGCCTCTTCAGTCGTCGCATTCATGTCTGTCCGTCCTCCTGTGGATGTCCGGCATTTGTGTGGCGTTGGCGGTTTCGAGTAGCGCGTCGCCGTGACATGCGTGGTCGAGTGGGCAGTAGCAGGCCACGTCGTATCCGCGGGCTGCGCGGATCCACTTCTCGAAACGGGCGGGCCGCCAGTCGCGTTGACGGACACGCAGCAGCTCGCGATACAGGCCGACGGCACAGTCGACCGCCTCGTATCGGTCGGCTGCCGACACGTAGAGCACATCGGCGTTCGGCATAGCGCCTATGCCGCAGTCCCATTCCACGACGTCAGACCACTCCATGCCAACGACCGAGGACCCCACAACTCGGAATGGATTGCCGTATCTGCTCGGCCGCGCGACGCTCACCGCCCCCATCGGCAGTCGCGAACCCTTGACCCGTGTCCGCTGAATACGCTTGGGGTGGCGGCAGTCTGGACAGCACTTGCGGCCGGGGCCGTACTCGTCGCACCGCGACCCAAGACAGTTACACCATCTGCACGGCGTATCGACGATCCGCGGTGTCGCCACCACAGCCGAGATGACGTCCAGAACATGCTCCGGACTCGCTGTGATGGTGGTGTGCTCCATTTCTCGCCGCCTCGCTTCTACTGCCTACCGGACAGTGAATGTGGTGGCGTGTTGGCGGAGTCGATTCTGCTGTCGGTGTCGCATTACCGTTGCCACCAGAGCCGAAAGCAGTGCATACCACCACAGCAGACTCACGCCCGCTATCGCGTAGCTCAGCAGGCTGGAGTCAGCCACGCGCTGGGCAAGCTGCGGGATGACGTTCGTCGAGCCGACGGCGGCGTGGTGTCCGTTCACGGTGGCGGTGAGGATTCCGCCCGAAGTTATCGCGATGAGAACGCCCGCAACGAGCGGGGCGACGATCATGATTCCGATTCCAGTGACGGCGTCAGCGGGGATGAGGTCGTCACTGTCGCGCCGCAAGGTGTTGCGCACAACCGCGGCCGAGGCGGACACGATGAGGGCGAGCGCGACCCAAAAACCGGCGAGGCTTACGAAGGTCGTCATGATCACAGTTTCCTTGGATGGTCTGACATTTCGTCGCTGCGCTCGCTCACCGACATCACCAGTCCCTGCGCATGACTGATTCGAGCGTGAGTTGTTCAGCAACCGTCGATGACGTGCGCGTACCGGAACGTTGCGCTTCGAGTGCGCGCATCCATTCGGGCGAGCCGCATTCAATTGGGACGGCTCCGGCGGCGATCGCGGCCCGTCGTTTGGTGTCGGTGACGTCGTAATGTGCGCCGCTGGGTTTGTCTTGGAACCAGGCGCGGCGCAGTCCGATTTTGGCTGCGAGTCGGTGCAGCTCCGTGGGGTCGGGGTTGTCGCTGAAGAGGTGTGACCAGCGCGCTTCAATTCTGCCGACGCGGGCGGGCAGTCGCATGTCGTCGACGTAGACCGTCATCGTTGCACCTCAACACGTTGGCTGGCGTCTCGGAGGACTCGGCGAAGCTGCTCGGTGAGGTCCTGGAGGTCGGCGGGGGCCAGAGGGCGATGGATGGGTGCGTGATCCCACGGTGCAAGGCCGCTGTTGGGTTCTGTGTGTCGGCGCGGGATGACCTCGACGTGCACGTGTGACTGCTGATTGCCGAGGATTGCGATGTTGACGCGGGCGACGCCAGGCAGCCGGCGCAGCGCGCGGGATGCGGTTTGGGCGTCGGCCATGAGGTCGGCGAATAGGTCTGATGGCATTTCGTCGAGGTGGTCGTAGTGCTGGCGGGCGGCGATGATCATTCGGCCGGGGTAGCGGCCGTCGTTGTCGAGGCCGGCGTCTGAGACGTTCAGTGCGGCAAGTGGTACCGAGAGCCGGTAGCCGCACGTGGCGCATGGCGTGTTGGGTGCGCATTCGTTGAAGCAGTCTGGGGAGCCGCAGCCGCGGCAGCACACACAGCCGCGATGGCGGCCGCAGGTGGCGCAGACAGGGCGTGCCGGCAGCCGGGTGGGATCTGTGCCCCGCGGGCGCGAGCGGCTGCCGGTGGTGGTGCTCATGGTCGGCAGAGTAGAACAGACAGGCGTTGCCGCGTTTCATCGCCGATTTGCGCTGATCGGAACACTAGCCGCCGCGCCCGCATGTCCCTTTGTGCTGACCGTCATAGTGCTCGCTGCGCAGGTCCACTCGAACCGGCTATCTACGGACACTTGGATAAAAGCGAAGCGACAGCCACGGCATTACCCGCCGTGGCTGTCGCCCTGACTGCACGGATACCGGCCAGCCTTCTGCAGCTGAAGCGCACCGGCCGCTAACCACACCGGTTAGCTCCGTTCCGGAGATTAGCGGAGGCCTGGCGGGCACGCAACGCTCTCTGAGCCGCTGTCAATAGTGCCGCCAGGGTGCTACCGATCGCGCTGATGGCCGGTACATTGCCCTGATATGTCGCAGCGAGATGACGGGTTCAGCTTTGAGCTGATCGTCACGGGGTTACGTCAGGCCGCCGAGACGGTCCGCACGGCGGCGATGGGCCGACGTTTGGAATTCGGGGAGCTTGGCTCGGCGGAGGACAACGTGGTGTGGCGGATCCCGGCTGAGCTGTATGCGTTGGCGGGTCGGATCGAATCGGATGCTCGCCAGCTGGTCGCGACGGAGGCGTACAGCGCCAGCCTAATCAAGCGTGCGGGGCCTGCGGCTGTCGCCGAGGACGACTCTTTGCGTGAATGTTCCGACGCCGCAGCGGCTATCGCCTTCACGCTTCCGGAGGTCGGTACCTATGTTCCGCCGACCGACGGCATGCGTGCTCCGGATCGTGCCGAGGCATTCCGTTCTGCGGCGGCGATCCTCCGCAGCGTCAGCACGGCACTGCGCGGCACGGCATTTCAGACATGTGCCCCGACGGTCGAGCTTGATGACATTGCTGATCGCCTATCGGGCATCGCCGACCGTCTCGAATAAGCCGCTCAACGGTGGTGTTCGTCGGCGATCTCGCGGCGCGCGTCAGCGGTGACTTTGCGGCGATCTCGGCGGCGCTGCGCCCGCACCGCACGCTGGTGGTCACGCTTGTCGGTGGGTAGACGGTAGGCACCTGTCCACGCCGTCACGCCGGCTGTTTTCGCAACGTTGGCCGTGACTTCTCCGGCCGCTGGAAGCGACCGGCTTCTTTTACGCCGCGGTTGCGGTGTGTAGGGCCAGTCCAGCCCTGAGTATGTTGCGTGCGGCGTGTGCGTCGGCGGCTGCTTTGTGACCGCAGCGTTGGCAGACGAATTCCGCTTGGCTGACGCGATTTTCGGGTGCTGCGTGGCCGCAGCACTCACACCCGTCGGAGGTGTGCCGGGGGTTGACCTCGATCCAGGTGCGCCCAGCGTCTTCCGCTTTGGCGTGCAGTATCGAGACGAACTGGCCCCAGCCAGCGTCACTGATTGATCGGTTGAGCCCGGACTTCGCCCGGGCACCGTTGGGGAGGAACTGCCCAGGATTGTTCGGATCAGGTTTGGGCGTCGCCCGGCGCAGCATGTTCGAGATCTTGAGGTCCTCCACCGCCAGCAGGTCGTAGCGGGCGACGAGTTCGCGGGCCTGTTTGTGGTGAAAGTCTTTACGCCGGTTGGCGATCGTACGGTGCCGCGCCGCCACCGTTTCTCGGCGCGCGACCCGGTTATTGGAGCCACGTTTTGTGCGCTGCAATCGTTGCTGAGCCGCCTCCAGTCGGGCGGCCTCCTGACGTGCCCACCGCGGATTGGCGACCTCGGTGCCGTCAGAGAGCGTCGCATAGGTCACCACCCCGACGTCGATACCGGCCTGACCACCCGTGGCCGGTAACGGATTGGTCGGTACCTCGTCACACGAGAGCACCAGCATCCAGCGCCGGCCTTGGCGTTTGATCTGGATCGTTTTCACTCTGCCCTGCACCTGGCGGTGCAGATGCACCTTCACCTGACCGACACCTTGCAGGTACACCCGCTTGGTCTCGGGTAGCCAGCGTGCACCGTCGCCGTCTTTGGGCCACTCCACGCTGTCGAAGCGGGTCTTACCCTTAAACCGCGGATAGCCGGGCTTGTCTCCGCGTTTGACCCGGCGGAAGAATCCATCGAACGCCTTGCTCAACCGGCGCAGGGTGGCCTGCTGGCTGGAGAACGACCACACCGCCTGATCC
>NZ_BCTA01000011.1 GCF_001570485.1 Mycolicibacterium novocastrense | reverse complement strand
GCTGGCCGGCCACGCCAACCACTACCTGGCGGTCTTCGACGACGCGACCGGATCAGCCCTGGATCTGTTCCGCGCCAAGCGCATCGCCACCCCAGCGCAACGGATCATGCTCATCGCGCGCGATGGCGGCTGCACCAAGCCGTGCTGCACTGTGGGCGCCTACGGCTGCCAAGTGCATCACGTGGAAGCCGACTGGTCCAAAGGCGGTAACACCAACGTCGACGAACTCGGCCTGGCCTGCGGAACCGACAACCGCAGCGTCGACGACGACGGCGGCTGGACCACCCAAATGAACGAGCGCTGCGAGGTCGAATGGCTTCCCCCACCCGGACTCGACACCGGCCAGGCACGGCTGAACTACTACCACCGACCCGAACGGCTCCTGCGCCCACCCGAAGAACACGAAACCCACAGCCAGATAGTCGACACCGCTACGTCGCCCGAACCCGATGACGGTGGCCGGATAGACGAGAACGACAGCGCTGCACCGCCCGAACCCGATGATGACAGCCGGACAGACGACACCGCTGCGTCACCCGATGCTGCTGACGACAGCCGAGAAGTCGACCACGGCACCGCTGCGTCGTCCGAACCCGATGATGGTGGCCGGATAGACGACACCGCTGCGTCGCCTGAACCCGATGACGGTGGCCGGATAGACGACACCGCTGCACCGTCCGAATCTGCTGACGACAGCCAGACCGGCGAGACCCAATCGAGCGCCGCGCCACCCATCGACGGCGCAAGTGAACCCGGCGGGCCGGCGCCCCCCGGAGGTCGGGCGGCCTGACGGCCGGCGCGAGAAAGTGCGGCATGCTCCTCTGATGATCAGCGGGGTGCGTAAACAGCGTGCCTGCATCGAGCGCCAAGAAACGACGAAACCCGCCCCAACCGATGGTCGACGCGGGCTTTCGATCGAGTGGAGCTAAGGGGACTCGAACCCCTGACCCCCACACTGCCAGTGTGGTGCGCTACCAGCTGCGCCATAGCCCCTGAAGTCGTGCCCATCGAAGTTACACCACCTGCTGGAAGCGCTCAAAATCGCTGGTTACGGGACTTCGCCACCGGCTTCCGGCCCGATCGCGCGCGCCGGCGTGTGCGCGGCGGGCCGGCCCCTTGTCTCCGGCGCGAACACCCATCCGAGCGCCGCCACCCCCAGGATCGCCCCACTGACCACGAACGCCCAGGCGTAGGACGTCCGCTCGGCGATCTGGCCCACCACCAGCGACCCGATGATCGAACCCAGGTCGGCCATCATCTGGAAGATCGCGACCGCGGTGCCGCCGCGCGCCTTGTTCCCGACGATGTCGGCCACCGCGGCCTGCTGCGGCGAGACGAAGATGCCCGTCGCCGCACCGGTGACGTACGCGGCGACCAGGAAGATCGGCAGCGACGTCGTGAAGCCGACGAGAATTGTCGCAACCGCGGACACCGTCAACCCGACGATCAGCAGCGTGCGCCGCCCGATCCGATCGGACAGATAGCCGCTGGGGATCACCACCGAGACGTTGCCGATCGCGAATGTCGCCAGCGCCAGGCCCGCGGCACCCGCCCCGTAGCCGAGCCCCTCGACCACGAACAGCGGCACCAGCGCGATCCGCAACCCGAACGCCGCCCAGCCCGTGCTGAAGTTCGAGAACAACGCCGCCCGGTAGGCCCGGTGGCGCAGCACCTGACGCACCGAAACCGCCGCGCCCTCCGTCTCTTCGGGAGCCGCGAGCGTGCTGCCGCGCAGGCTGACGAACACCACGCCGGCCGCGACCAGCAGCGCCGCCCCGTAGATCACGAACGGCGCCGCCAACCCGAAACCCGCGGTGAGGCTTCCCAGCACCGGGCCCCCCACTGAACCGACCAGGAACCCGGTCGAGAACAGGCCCGCCACCCGGCCGCGCGCGTTCTCCGGGGAGATCCGGATCATCAGGCCCAGCGACGACACCGTGAACATCGCCGAGCCCAGCCCGCCGAGCGAGCGGAACGCCAGCAGCTGCCAGTACGTCTGTGCGAACGCGCACGCCGCCGTCGACAGCGCGACGATGATCAGCCCGCTGATGTAGACGCGACGCTCCCCCAGCCGCTGTACCAGCAGCCCGGCGGGCGGCGCGGCGATCAACCGCATCAACGCGAACGCCGTGATGACGAACGTCGCCGCGCTGATGCTCACCCCGAAGTGACGCGCGTACTGCGGCAGCACGGGCGCCACCACGCCGTAGCCGAGCGCCACCACGACGTTGGCGCCGACGAGCAGCCAGACCTCGCGCGGAAGCTTCGGCTTGGTTTCCGCCCGGTCGGCCGCCGCCGCATCGGGCCCCGTCGAACTGTCGCCCTCCGGTTCAGAACTCACCCGATGACCCTATTGACCACCTCGCGCGCCGCTTCCTGCACCTCGCCCAGGTGCTCGGGCCCCTTGAACGACTCGGCATAGATCTTGTACACGTCCTCCGTGCCCGACGGCCGCGCCGCGAACCACGCGTTCTCCGTCGTCACCTTCAATCCGCCCAGCGGTGCGCCGTTGCCCGGTGCGGTCGTCAGCTTCGCCGTGATCGGCTCGCCCGCCAGCTCGGTCGCCGAGACCTCCTCCGCCGACAGCTTGGCCAGCCGCGCCTTCTGCTCGCGGCCTGCGGGCGCATCGACGCGGGCATACGTTGGGGCGCCGTACTTTTCGGCCAGCTTGGCATAGCGCTGCGACGGCGTCTCACCCGTCACCGCCAAGATCTCCGAGGCCAGCAGCGCCAGGATGATGCCGTCCTTGTCGGTCGCCCACACCGACCCATCTTGGCGCAGAAACGACGCACCCGCGCTCTCCTCACCGCCGAAACCGATTGTCCCGCTGAGTAACCCATCGACAAACCACTTGAACCCGACCGGCACCTCGACCAGCTCGCGGCCCAGCCCGGCGACCACCCGGTCGATGATCGACGAACTGACCACCGTCTTGCCTACCGCGGTCGACGCCGGCCACGACGGCCGGTGCGAGAACAGGTAGTCGATCGCAACGGCCAGGTAGTGGTTGGGGTTGAGCAGCCCGCCGTCGGGCGTGACGATCCCGTGCCGGTCGGAGTCCGCGTCGTTTCCGGTGGCGATCTGATAGGCGTCGGGGTTGGCGCTCATCGTCCGAAGCAGGCCGGCCATTGCGTTCGGCGAGCTGCAGTCCATCCGGATCTTGCCGTCGGTGTCCAGCGTCATGAACCGCCACGTCGCGTCGACGAGCGGGTTGACCACGGTGAGATCGAGGTTGTGGCGTTCGGCTATCGCGCCCCAGTAGTCGACGCTGGCGCCGCCGAGCGGGTCGGCGCCGATGCGGATCTTCTCGGCGCTGATCGCGTGCAGGTCGACGACGTTGGGTAGACCGGCGACATAGGCGTCGAGGTAGTCGTGGCGCTGCGCGGTCTGGCGCGCCCGGGCCAGCGGCACCCGCTTGACCCCTTTGAGCCCGTCGCGCAACAGTTCGTTGGCCCGGTTGGCGATCGCACCCGTGGCGTCGGTGTCCGCGGGCCCCCCGTTGGGCGGGTTGTACTTGAACCCGCCGTCCCGCGGCGGGTTGTGCGACGGCGTGACGACGATCCCGTCGGCCAGATCGCCCTCCCGGCCCCGGTTGAACGTCAGGATCGCGTGACTGATCGCAGGCGTCGGCGTATACCGATCGGCCGAATCAATCATCGCGACAACGTCATTGGCCGCCAGCACCTCCAATGCCGACACCCAGGCCGGCTCGGAGAGCGCATGGGTGTCGCGACCGATGAACAGCGGACCGGTGATGCCCTGAGCGGCGCGGTACTCGACGATCGCCTGCGTCGTGGCCACGATATGCGCCTCGTTGAACGCCGCGTCGAGGCTGGACCCGCGATGCCCCGAGGTGCCGAACACCACCTGCTGATCGACGTTCTCTGGGTCGGGTTCTCGGGTGTAGTACGCCGTCACCACCGAAGCGATGTCGATGAGATCCTCGGGCTGCGCCGGCTGACCGGCTCGGGGGTTGGGCGCCATGAACCCGATTCTGCTCCTTGCCGTCATGCGGCGTCTCATGAGCCACCCGGGCCATACTGACCCTCGTGCTTGGTTACGACGGCCGCGAGCTGCTTGCCGTGTTCGTCGGCGGCGCGCTGGGCACCCTCGCGCGCGCCGCGATCGAGACACTGGTCGCGCCCGAACCCGGGCACTGGCCGTGGCCGACATTCGCCGTGAACATCGTCGGCGCGTTCGTCTTGGGATACGTCGCCACCCGACTCCCCGACGACAGCTACCGTCGGCCCCTGCTCGGAACGGGGTTCTGCGGCGGGCTGACGACCTTCTCGACGATGCAGGTCGAGATCCTCAGGATGATCGAACGCGAGCATTTCGCGCTGGCGGCCGGATACGCGTCGGCCAGCATCGTCGTCGGCCTCGCGGCCGCCTGGCTGGCATCGGAATGGGCACGGAGATGATGGTCGCGGTGTGGCTGGGTGTCGCGGTCCTCGGCGGAGTCGGGGCGGTGCTGCGCTTCCTCGTCGACCGCACGGTGTCACACCGGCTGAGTGGGGCGTTCCCTTCGGGCATCTTCGTCGTCAACATCTCCGGCGCGCTGGTGCTCGGCCTGCTCGCAGGCCTCGAACTGGGCCCCACCACCGCGCTGCTTGCCGGTGTCGCGCTCCTCGGCGCGTACACGACATTCTCGACGTGGATGCTGCAGACGCTCGAACTCGGCACAGACCGCCGGGTCGGACTCGCGACCGCGAACATCGTCGTCAGCCTGGCCCTCGGCATCGCCGCCGCCGCGTTGGGATGGTGGATCGGAATGCGGCTGTGAGATTGTCCGCGAGCAGCGGGGGTAAGCCTAGCCTAACCTGATGCGACGTAGTACCGTCGCGTGCCGTGAACCCGTCTACTCCAGAAGCCGTCAGCCTCGCGCTGGCCGAGATCCTGCGCGACGACATGAACGTCGATGTCCGACGAGTCACCCGCGACTCCCGCCTGATCGACGACGTCGGCCTCGACTCGGTCGCGTTCGCGGTGGGGATGGTGGCCATCGAGGATCGGCTGGGCGTGGCGCTGAGCGAAGAGGACCTGCTCAGCTGCGACACGGTCGGCGACCTGGAAGCTGCCATCCTGGCCAAATCGGCTGCCACATCCACGAACTCGTGACCGAACTGGCCGCAGCCCTGTCGGCGGCGATGTCGGGGGCGCCGACCAAGTTGGCCGTCCTCGACGCGGAAACCGGCCAGTGGGTACATCATCCGTGGCCCGAGGTCCACGCGCGGGCCGAAAACGTTGCCGAGCGGATCACCGACGACGAGGCCAACGCCGTCGGCCTGATCGGCGATCCGACCGTTGAGTTCATCGCTGCCATTCCGGGTGCGTTCTTCGCCGGCGCCGGGTTGTCGATCCTGCCCGGACCGATCCGGCGCGCCGATCCCGACCAATGGGCGCAGACCACGCTGGACCGGCTCGCCTCCATCGGAGTGACGACGGTATTCAGCCACGGCACCGAACTGGCGTTGTTGCGCAAGCACTCCGACGCGATCGCCGTTCACGACCTCCTCGAAGTCGGCCACTCGCGCCGCTCCACAACCTTCCGCGGACCCGACACCGCGGACGTCGCGATTCTGCAGGGCACCGCGGGGTCGACGGGAACGCCTCGTACGGCCCAGATCTCGCCGGCCGCGTCGCTGGCGAATCTGCGGGGGCTCATCGAGCGGGTCAACGTCAACGACCGCTCCCGACTGCACAGTTGGCTGCCGATCTACCACGACATGGGATTGGCCTTCCTCCTGACCGCCACGCTGGGCCAGGCCGACCTGTGGCAGGCCCCGACTTCAGCATTCGCCGCGTCCCCGTTCAACTGGCTTCAGTGGCTGATGGACAGCAAAGCCACCATGACCGCCGCGCCGAACATGGCCTTCAACCTGATCGGCAAGTACGCGGGCCACCTCAAGGACCTCGACCTCAGCCACCTCGGTTTCACGCTCAACGGCGGAGAACCGGTGGACTGCGCCGGCTATCAGCGCTTCGCCGACGGGATGGCCCGGTTCGGGTTCAACCCGAACTCGCTGGCCCCGTCCTACGGGTTGGCCGAATCCACCTGTGCGGTCAGCGTTCCCGTGCCCTTCACCGGGCTTCGCGTCGACGATGTCCAGGTGATCACCGACGGTAGCGAGACCAACCGCCGCTTTGCCGTGCTCGGCCATGCGATCCCCGGTATGGAGATCCGCATCAACGCCGACGCCGAGCACACCACCGAGGTGACCGGTCGCGAGGTCGGTGAGGTCGAGGTCCGCGGCACGTCGCTGATGACCGGATACGTCGGCGAGGCCCCGATCGACCGGAACGCATGGCTGCCCACCGGCGATCTGGGCTATCTCACCGACGACGGACTGGTCGTCTGCGGCCGGGCCAAGGAACTCATCACGGTGGCGGGTCGCAACGTGTTCCCCAATGAGATCGAGCGCATCGCAGGCGAGATCGACGGTGTCCGTGACGGTTGTGTGGTGGCCGTCGGAACCGGCGAGTCCTCGGCGCGGCCCGGGTTGGTGATCGCCGCGGAGTTCAAGGGCGACGACGAACCCAGCGCCCGGAGCCAGATCGTGGCCCGTGTCGCATCACACTGCGGCGTGGTGCCCGCCGACGTGGTGTTCCTCAAACCCGGTGCGCTGCCCCGCACCTCATCGGGCAAGCTGCGCCGGCTCGAAGTCAAGCGCACATTGGAGGGAGCAAGCCGATGACGGCCACTTCCGAAGCGCCGGATGCACCGCCGATCGAGGACTACCGCGACCTGCTCGACCGGGTGTTCGACGACCGCGTCACCGCCTGGACAGCCGAAGCCGAAGAGACGGAACGATTCCCACGCAAACTCATCGAGTACCTCGGCGAGTCCGGGGTGTTCGCCGGCAAGTGGCCACCCGGACAACAGCATCCCGACGTCGCGAAGGTCATCGAGCTCGCTCGCAAGCTGGGTGGGCTGGGCTCGGCCGGTATCGGGGTTGGTGTGGGTCTGCACGACTCGGCGATCGCGATCCTGCGCCGCTTCGGCAAGTCGGATTACCTGAAGGAGATCGCCGAGCAGGCGATCCGCGGTGAGACCGTGCTGTGCATCGGCGCCTCCGAGCAGTCCGGCGGATCCGACCTGCAGATCGTGGGCACCGAAGTGCGTTCTGTGCGTGACGGTTTCGCAGTCAAGGGCATCAAGAAGTTCGTCTCGCTGTCCCCCATCGCCGACCACGTCATGTGCGTGGCCCGCAGCGTCGACCACGATCCGGACAGCAAGCACGGCAGCGTCGTGGTGATCGCCGTCCCGCTCGCGCAGTGTGAGATCCAGACGCCGTACCGCAAGGTCGGCGCAGGCCCCTCGACACCGCCGCCGTGCACATCGACACCTGGGTGCCCGCAGACGCTCTGGTCGCGCGCGCGGGCATCGGGCTGGCCGCCATCTCCTGGGGGTTGGCTCAGGAGCGGATGTCGGTGGCAGGCCTGGTGTCGACGTCGGCGCAGCGGGCCATCGGAATCACCCAGGCGCGCATGATGGTTCGCAAGCAGTTCGGTAGCAGCCTGTGGGAGCATCAGGCCCTGCGGCTGCGGATGGCCGATCTTCAGGCACGCGTGGACATGCTGCGCTTCGCGCTCGACGGGATCGCCGCGACCGGAAAGCTCGACCTTCGCACCGCCGCCGCGATGAAGGTCAACGCCGCGCGCCTCGGGGAAGAGGTGACGAACGAGTGCATGCACCTCTTCGGCGGGTCCGGCTATCTCGTCGAGGAGACTCCGCTCGGAAGATGGTGGCGCGACATGAAACTGGCCCGGGTCGGCGGGGGCACCGACGAGGTGCTGTGGGAGCTGGTCGCGGCCGGAATGAAGCCCGACCACGACGGTTACGCGGAGTTCAACCAGCTGCCCTGATAGCGCTGGGCTACGGCGCGTCGGCGGGTGTGCGCGGCAGTGCGTACAGCGCCATACGCCGGTTCGACATGTCGTGCTCCCCCAGGAACTCACAGCCGGCGTGTTCGCAGACGTCGCGCGCGCCCTTGTTTCGGTGGTCCGGGTCGAACATGATGCGACGGCACCGCGCGTCGAGCTCGAAGATGTTGGCGGTCAACCGCGGCAACAGGATCGGCGCGATACCGCGGTTGACGAAGCGCAACTCCGCGATCGCCGCGTGCATCCCGATGTCATGGGGGTCGGCGTCGTAGCGGGGCGCGATCGAATCCTTGGCGGCCCGGTACAACTCGATGTAGACGAACGGTTGCCCCCGGAAAAACCCGACGAACGGCCTGGAGTATTCGCCCGCCAACTGTGCGGTCAGATACCGGTGCCACCGCTGCGGCGGCCAGTCGTATTCCCACGCCTCCACCAGGTGCGGGCGGTTCATCCACTCCGAGATCATCTCCGCGTCCGCGTCCGGATCGGCCAGCCGAATGAGGTACGGCTCGGCGAGCACCGGCGTGGGCGGCGCCGCGACCTGACGTACCGCATCGGAAATGTCGGTCAGCTCCCGCGGAAGTACGGGCGAGGGTGCATCGTCGATCTCGGTCATCGCCCGTCGAGCCTACCGGACCGACTAAGGCAAGACTTACCTTCCTCTGCCTGCGGTATTCAGCTGAACAGGTCGTCGAGGGCCCGCTGTTCGAGTTCGGTCCACCGGCGCACAGTGCGTCGTACCTCGGCGACCGCTTCTTCGTCGAGATGCTGGGCGCCGTCGGGCGTGATTCGGCAGATGTCCATCGGCCCACCGACGCTGGGCGACGACGCATCCAGCGCGTCGAGCACCCGCAGTGCGGCCACCACGCCGTAGTCGACGCTGCGTTCGCCCATCTCGAAGTGCGCCAGAAGCGCATGGGCCTGTTGGGCCATCGGAGACCCGCTGCCCACCGCGTGGAAGCCGATCTCCTCGTAGTGGCCGATCAGCCCGTGCGGATCGAAGTCGACGATGAACGGGTGCCCGTTCACGTAGCCGGCCGCCAGAACGTAGGTCGCCGGGGTCGCGCCGGGCTTACCCGCAGGCACGTCTTCGATGAAGTTCTTGTAGTGGTGCTCGAGCACGGGCAGCACGCGGCCCTGAAGGGCGTGGCCGATGTCGGGGGCTTCGACGATCGCGTCCGGTTCGTTGGTGAAGATCTGCTCGAGGTCGTAGAGCACGGCGCGCGACCCGCTACCACCCCATGCGGCGTGCTTACCGAGCGGATGCAGTTTTTGGGCCGGATAGCTCAGGCCGCGCTCGGGATCGGTGATCTGCGAATCGGAGGCCATCGCGACGCCGTCGGCGCAGCGGATGGCGAGAACGACGGTCATCGCGGCTGTTTCGACGGCATGCGCCGATCGTCTCACGCCGCTCGGGTCAGCAGGTCGCGAAGGACCGCGGCGTGGCTGACCTCGACGTCGCGGGTGGCGGTCACCAGCACCACCGGCCCTTCGGCGAGCAGGCTGCGGAGTTCATCCAGCGCCTGGGCACCCTCCCCGGTTTCCAGTTCGGCCGTGTAGCGGGCGACGAACTCGTCGAACCGTTCCGGCCGGTGCGAATACCAGCGCCGCAATTCGGTCGACGGCGCCACCGCCCGCAGCCACCGACCGGCCCGCGGATCGTCCTTGCGGAATCCCCGCGGCCACAGCCGATCCACCAGAACCCGGGTGCCGTCGTCGTCACCGGGCGGGTCATAGACGCGCGCCACCTCGACGCTTGGTCGGCCACCCATGCGGTGAGATGGTAGGGGCATGGCGGAGGACCGGGTGGCGGATCTGCAGCGATGGCAGGATTCGGGCGCCGTCTGGGAGGTCCGGATGCGACGCGAAGGCAGCGTGACCGTCGCGCTGCTGAGCTGCGACGGCGGCGAAGAGGTCGACGTGTTCACCTCCGAGGACCCCCGGCTGCTCGCGTTCATCGGCGAGCGCCGAAGCAGTCAAGACTGAACTTCACCGACGGCGGATCAGGTCGGCGAACGCCGCGGCGGCGGCGTCGACACCGTCGAGGTCCTCCGTGGCGACCAGGTCCAGCAGCAGACCGCGCGCCACCGCGAGGCCGAGGCGCATCATCGCCGGGTCGGCCGTGCCACTCGGATCTTGCGCCAGCCAGTCCTCGACCGCGGCGGGCAGCATCCGGGCGAACGGTTGCTCACCCTGCACTCCGCGGGCGTAGCACTCGAAGAACAGCCGCTCGAACGGTCGCAGCTCCGGGCGCCGCAGGTTCGCCCACATCGCAGCGACGGCCTCGGCCGGATCCGCGGGCAACTCACTTGCCATCGCCATCTGGCGTTGCTCGACCTCGCCGACGATCGCCAGCAGCAGCTCGTCGCGAGATCCGAAGTGGTGCAGCAGCATGCGATGGCTGGTGCCGACCGCCGCCGCGAGATCGCGCAACGACCGGTCGCCGATGCCGTTGCGCGCTACGTCCGCGACGACCCCGTCCAGCAGTTCCTGGCGACGCTGAAGATCAGGAGGCCGGGCCATCGAGCCGATGCAAGTGCTCGCAGCGCGCCTTCAGACCCTCGGCCTCGAGCTCCAGATAGCGCTGGGTCATCGAGCGCATCAGGAGTCCGACCACCGCCCCGACCGGGCCGCGCTGTTCGAGCCGTTGGTGGATCCGGGTCCGCGGCGGCGAAGCGCGCACGGGGGTGACGTCGTGGCGAGCCACCGTGAGCCCGCCGGGTGAGCGCTGCACCCACGTCCACGACGTGGGTGGCGTCACCTCGGTGACCTCCCACACCAACTTCGGCATGCGGGGTTGCTTGATTTCGAACCGGTTGCCCACGACCAGATCTCGATCGTCGAGCGCCACGAGCCGAGTCACCGAGGCGGTCCACTCCGGCCAGCGCTCGACATCGCTGAACACGTCCCACACGGCGGCGGCGGGTGCGTCGATCTCGGCACCACACTCGGTAATCATGTACCAAATGGTACATCCACGTCGCCGGTCGGGGAAGGGGCGTCCCGCGAGTACGGCAAGATTGCCTGGACATGACCCTCAGCGACCGCCCCGTCACCCGCCGGTGGCACATCCTCCGACTCGTGCTGTTCGCGGCGTTCCTGCTCGGGTTGTTCTACCTGGTCGCCGTCACCGGTGTGATCGACGTCGACCACGTCCGCCGCACCGTGGCCTCCACCGGCCCCGTCGCACCCCTGGTCTATGTCGTGGTGTCGGGACTGCTCGGCGCCGTGTTCGTGCCCGGACCGATCCTCGCCGCCGCCAGCGGGGTGCTGTTCGGTCCGGTCGTCGGCACATTCGCCACCCTCGGCGCGACGGTCACCACCGCGTGCGTCACCAGCCTGCTCGGCAGGCGGGCCGGACGCGACAGCGCGCGGGCACTCCTGGGTGAGGAACGTGCGACGCGTCTCGACGCTCTCATCGCGCGGGGCGGGCTGTGGGCCGTCGTCGGCCAGCGTTTCGTTCCCGGCATCTCCGATGCGCTCGCGTCCTACGCCTTCGGTGCGTTCGGAGTCCCGTTGTGGCAGATGGCCGTCGGCGCATTCATCGGGTCTGTTCCCCGCGCGTTCGTGTACACGGCGCTGGGGGCCTCGATTTCGGATCTGAATTCGCCGCTGACCTATGTCGCGATCGCAGTGTGGTGTGCCACCGGGATCGTGGGTGCGTTCGCCGCGCACCGGGGTGTGCGCAGCTGGCGCCGGGCCCGGCGCGCCGACAGCGAACCGGCACCCGAAGCCGAGGACTCCTAGTCCGGAAGCGTCGCGCTGCCAGGTGGCGGGGCGAGCTGCCAAGTCTCGCAGGCCATCGCGAGCATCGCGTAGGTGCCGACGACGAAGATCAGTTCCATCGCCTGGTGGGTGCCGAGTTCGTCGACGAGACGGCGCCACGCGTCGGGTGTGGCCCGGCCGTGGGCGAGCAACTCGTCGGTCGTCTCGAGCACCAAGCGGTCCACTCCGTCGAACTCGGCGTTACCGCGGGCGATCCGGGCTATCTCGTCATCCGAGAGGCCGCCACCCTTGGCGATCTTGACGTGCTCACCCCAGAAGAACGACGAGCGCCGCGCATGCGCGAGCCGCAACACCGCCAGCTCGCGCAGCCGCAACGGCAGCTCGCCCCGCTGTAGCAGAAACGCGTTGTAGCCGAGGAACTTCTGTGCCATCTTCGGGTGCCGAGCCAGCACACCGATGATGTCGAAGTTGAGCGGATCCCTGGTCTCCCCCGAGCCGGCCCGTGGAACGTCGTCGCCTGGAACCCCCATCAGCGCGCCGACGGCGGCGTACTCGGCCTCGCCCCATTCGTCGGCGGTCAGCGGCATCAGCAGGGGATGGCCCGCGGTGTCTTGCGTCATGTCACCTCCCGTTGTCTTCGCTGTGCAGTTCCGCGAGTGCGTGGATCTGCTCGAGGTAGTGCGCGAGCGAGCGGTGGACGAAGCGCGCGGATACGGTCGTCGTGCCCGCGGCTGCCATCGCGCGCAAGGCTTCCCGCGTCGCCCCGGGGTTGTCGACAGGGTCGAGCGGACGGTCGGCGGCCAGCACGACCTCGAAGCCGGGCGGCACCTCGCGCGCCTTGAGCCACTCCCCCGCGGTCGCGACCGAGATACCGAACGGCGCCCAACCTTCGGCGAGCGTGAGTGCGCGCCGCAGCGACCGCTTGGTCCGGCCGCCCACCCAGATCGGCATATGGGGCTGCAGTGCGCACGGGTCGACGATCAGGCCGCCGAACGAGTAGTACTCGCCGTCGTAGGAGGGCTCATTGCTGGTCAGCGCGGCACGCAGGGCGCGCAGCGCGTCGTCGGCGCGCGGACCGCGATCTTCGAACGGCGCGCCGAGGATGTCGAACTCCTCCTTGAGCGATCCGACGCCGACCCCGAGGATGAGACGGCCGCGACTGACGTGATCCAGTGTCCCGTAACGCTTCACAATGGCCAGCGGATGGTGGTATCCGAGCACCAGCGTCATGGTGGCGAGCCGGATCCGTTCGGTGCGGGCCGCCACGTATCCCAATGTGGCAAGCGGATCCCAGTACCTGGCGCCGCGCCGCCCGGCCTCCGATGCCGGGATGCCGATGTGCTCGCTGCAGGTCAGGTGGTGATAGCCGAGCCTGTCGGCGGCTTCTGCGACGCGCCCGATGTCCTCGACTCCCGCGTCGCGCTCCCACGTCAATGCCGCCCCGGCGACGTTGGTGACGACCGGTGTCGCGATGCCCAGCTTCAATTCAGTGGCTCTTCGCCCGCCAGGATGGTGCGGTGCATGAGCCGACCGCTGTCGGCGGCGTAGGGCAGGGCGCGGTGCATTGTGCCCGTGTTGTCCCAGATCAGCAGGTCGCCGACCGCCCACTCGTGCCGATAGACGTATTGCGGCTGGGTGGCCCAATCACGAAGCCGCGCAAGCAGAGCGCGGCTCTGTTCGACGGGCATGCCGACCACGTAGTCGGCGGTCGCGCCGAGCAGCAGCGACTTGCGGCCGGACTGGTGCGTCCACACGATGGGGCACGCCTTGGTCGGCGACTTCTGCCAGAACGCGATCTCGTCGTAACTCATCTCGGGTGTCACATAGTACTGAGACCGCTCGGCGCTGTGCACGACTCGAAGATCGGCGATGAGGTCCTTGTCGGACTGCGGCAGATCGTCGTACGCGGCGTAGGTGTTGCAGAACTCCGTATCGCCCCCGGTGTCAGAGAGTTTCACCGCTCGCAGCAGCGTGGCCAGGTTCGGATACGGCTGCAGGGAGCCGTCGAAGTGCCAGAACAACGAGCCCTTCAGGTATTTAGCGCGCTGGTTGACGTTCTCGTCGAGGGAGATCTTGTAGATCCCGTCCTCGCCCTCATTGGCGACGACGGTACCCAGCGTTGCGGCGATCGCGACTTGCTGCTCGTCGCTGATCTGCAACCCGCGGAAGAACACCACGCCGCGTTGGTCGAGTGTGTCCCTGATCTTCTCGGCGGCGCGCCCGCTCAGCAGAGTCTCGAGGTCGGTTCTGATCTCGCTGCCGATCCGGGGAGTCCGGTCGACGATGTCGAGTTGTGCGGAGGTCAGGCTCACGGTGGCTCAGCTCACCCTCGTCAGAATCGTGTTGGCCGAATGTTTAACTCGCGGTTGGTTCCACAGTTCGACCGCGAGCGAGACGGTGATCAGTGAGTAGAGCAGGTTGCGCAGGTTGGCGACGTCCTCGGGCAGCGGCTCGGCGTAGTCGAACTTGTCGACGTAGGCAAGAGCTTCCTCGGCGTACGGGAAGATTTCGTCGTAGAAGGCCCGAATCTGTTCCATGGAACTGTTGACCCGCTTCACGTAGCGCGCGTGGCCGTCCTCGATGGCCCATTCGGGCACGAGGTGTTCGAGGTGGGAGAATTCCGGTGGCAGAACTGGATTCATCGCGTTGCCTTCTGTTCTTCGCCGGCCTTCACTCCATTGTCTACGTAGTCACTCACGACCTTGTGGAAGTGGCGCAGCAGGATCTCCTCGTCGTTGAACGTGAAGTGGGTGAGTGCGCCGCTGTTCAGCATGGCCTGCAGACCCTCCGACGGGCTGGCGTCCTCGAGGATGATGTCGTTGAGGAACGTGACCGTGAGCTCCTGACCCAGGCGCTCCTTGTGGGTCGTCGGCGGCTGGTAGTACGCCTCCGTCTCGAAGATGTGCGAGTGCGGTCCGGTGGGCCAGTGCGTGTGCACGGTGAATCCGGACGCCCCGAAGATCAGCACGAAATTGGGGAAGAACTGGAACGAGTCGAAACCGTACTTCTCCGACCGTGTCGGGTTGATGCCGGTGGGCATCGGCCCGCGGTCGGCCTTCTTTGTCCACGGGCCGGCGGCGCTGGCCTCGAACACGCACTCGATCGGCTTGGAGTACGGGGTCTTGCGCGACGGTTCACCGGAGAACGAGAACATCCGGTGCGGGCCCTTCAGCCGGTAGGCCAGCGCGTCGGTGAACGGATTCGGTTGGTCGAACGCGTCCCTGGCCTCGGCGGTGAGCGCGCCGAACGACGACGCGTGCAGGTACGGCCCGTGGTAGCTCTCGGCGAACCCGTCGAGGAAGATCTTCCAGTTGCATTGCAGTTCGGCCTTGAGCCTGTACACCTGATGGGGTCCGGCGAACGGATATCCCTCGATCTCGTGCGCGAGTTCGCCGAGGAAATCGCGCAGCGGCTCGGTGTTGTGCGGGTTGAGGTTGATGAAGATGAAGCCCTCCCACACCTCGCACTGGATGGCGGGCACCCGGCAGCTGTCCGCGTCGAAGTCGAGCAACAGATCCTTGCGGGTCGCCGAGTGCAGTGAACCGTCCAGCTTGTAGCGCCAGCCGTGGAAGCGGCAGTAGAGCAGCGGTGCGCGGCCCTCGACCTCCGCGAAAGGGTCGTCCTCCCACAGCATCTTGTTGCCCCGGTGCGGGCAGACGTTGTGAAAGGCGCGGATGACGGAGTCCTTGCCCCGCACGATGATCACCGACGTGTTGAGGAACGTCAGCTCGCGGGTGAAGTAGCTGCCGGACTTGGGCACGCGCTCGATACGCCCCATGTAGAGCCATGTCTTCTTGAAGACGTGCTCGCGTTCCTTCTCGTAGAACTCCTCGGAAACGCAGTCCTGAAGCGACATGGGGCCACGACCCAGTTCGGGGTAGGCGTCGGTCCAGTGTCCGCTCGCGGGTTTGGTCACCAGGCTGTCGCGACTCAACGGTCTCTCCTCCGTCGGGCTGAAGACGGTAGGCCGAAGGTACCGCCGCCGATATGGCCGAAACAGACCCGCGAGCGCAACACCCTGTTGCATATTTGGAACGCCGCCGGCGATTGAGGAAGGTGCTCGAAAACAATGGAACAAAACCTGCCCTTCGACGTCCACGCCCTGCTGATCTTCGGCAAGGTGGTGGAGAACCGCAGCTTGTCGAAGGCCGCGGCACTGCTCGGAATGCCGAAGTCGACCGTCAGCCGCAAGCTGACCCGGCTGGAGTCCGACCTGGGCATCAAACTGCTGCGCAAGAACACCCACCAGCTCACCGTCACCGATCTCGGCGAGCAGGTGTACGCCCACGCGGTCAACATCCTGGCCGAAGCCAACGGTGTCCGCGCGCTCGTCGAGGGCAGCAGGCAGGAGCCCCAGGGCGAACTGCGGGTGGCGATCCCGGTCTTCGTCGGCATCGATTACGCCTCCCGCGTCGGCGCGGCATTCCTGCAGCACTATCCGAATTCAGCGCTGGACATCCGACTGGTCGACCGGGTGGTCGACCCGGTGCGGGACGGTTTCGATGTGGTGTTCTCCACCGGACCGCTACAGGACTCCACGCTGATCGCGCGCAAGGTGTTCGACCTCGAGCTGTTCTTGTGCGCGTCACCGGATTTTCTTGCCCGGCTACCCGAACCGCTCCGCGAGCCCACGCAGTTGAACGCGATTCCGTTCATCGACTTCGGCTTCGGGGGGCCCCGCAAGCTGACGGTCACCGCGGGCGCCCGCCAGCACGAGCTGACGCCACCAGTCCGGGCGCGCGCCAACAACTTTCAGGTGTGCAAGCAGTACATCATGCAGGGCCTCGGGATCGGTGCGATGCCCACCCAGATCATCTGCACCAACGAGCTGCGCGAGGGCACCCTCGTTTCGGTGTTACCCGAGTGGCGCCTCGAGTCGCTCGACGTGCACATGATCTATCCGTTCGAGTTGTCCTTCTCCACGCTCATCAGCGCGTTCTACGAGACGGCCCGCGAGATCATCGTCGAGAACTCTGCGCGCCAGTAACCGTGGGTGCCGGCCGCGCTTCGCCACGTGCATGCCCCGCCGTCGCGCGCGAATGCGTAGTCCGATTCCGCCTACGCGGTTAGCGTTTACCCCGGTCACGGCCGGGTAGCCCCGCACCGACGGGGTTGGGAGTGGGCATGCTGATGGTCGCCGGCGCCACGGCCGAAACGGGCGTGAATCGTGACAGTGAAGCCGCGCTGCACCGCTCGGCCATCATGCGGGGGCTAGCACCCGCCGATATGGGGGCTTTGCTCAACCGATTCGCCTACGCCCGCTTCGGGCCGGGCCAGTGCATATACCCCGAAGGCCAAACCGATGACCGCCTCTACATCGTCGTCGACGGCAAGGTCAAGATCGGCTGGCGGTCGGCGGAGTTCCCCGAGAAACTGCTCGCCGTCCTCGGCCCCTCGGAGATCTTCGGCGCCGAGTCGATGTTCGATTGCGGGCCCCGGACCGGTTCCGCCACAGCGCTCACCGCGGTGCTCGTCGCGGTCATCGACCGTGACGCTTTGCACGCTTGCATCGACGGCAACCCGCACATCACCGAGCAGCTGATGCGCTTGTTGGCGCGCAACCTACAGCGCGCCGAAGACCTGATCACCGACCTCAACTTCACCGACGTTCCCGGCCGGATCGCCAAACAGCTTCTCCACCTCGCGCAGCGTTTCGGTGTCCGACAAGATCGGCAACTGCGCCTCGACCACGGCCTCACCCAGGCCGAAATCGCCCAATTGGTCGGCGCGTCACGGGAATCGGTCAACAAGGTGTTGTCGGAGTTCGTCCAGCGCGGCTGGATCACGGTCTGCGGGAAGAGCCTCATCATCCACCAGACCGAACTGCTCGCCCGGCGAGCCCGCTGACGCGCGAGCAAACTTTTTCGGCGGCGGTGGGCGTGGTAACGGCCGTCGGTGGGTAACCACGAAGGCATGGACCCCGACACGTTGGTGGCGATGGCAGGTTTGACGGCGCTGGGCGCCGCGGTGTTCACGGGCGCGATCTGGGACAGCCCGTTGGTCTCGGCACCGGCGCGGCTCGGCAGGCAGCAGCGGCCCTATGGCAAACACGCCATGCCCGTCGGCACGACCAGCAAGGCGCGCGAGTTCGCCGGTTGACCACGGCAGCGCCCGCCGACGGCTACCCTGGGACAAGGGTCCCGCCGGGCGATGTTTTGACCACCCGTCCGAGAGGGTAAACCGCAGCAGCCACAGGTTCAGATCCGAGCCGTGTGATCCATACGGCAGGGTCGGGAGTGAGGAGCCTGTGTGGTGTCCGAGGCGAATTCTGAATACGCAGACGTGACCGAGATGTTCCGCCGCCTCAAAGCGCTGGACCAAGGATCACTTCCCTACCGTCGCCAGCGCGAGGCGATCGTCGACCGAACATTGCCACTGGCCGACCATGTTGCTCGCCGCTACCGCAACCGCGGTGAGCCGATCGACGACCTGGTGCAGGCCGCGCGGGTCGGCCTGGTCAACGCGGTCAACCGCTTCGACCCCGACAACGGCGCCGACTTCCTGTCCTTCGCGATCCCGACCATCATGGGCGAGGTACGCCGCCACTTCCGGGACTACGGCTGGGCGGTCAAGGTTCCGCGCAGGCTCAAAGACCTCCAAGGGCAGCTGGTGAAGGCGCGTGCGGAGTTGTCGCAGCAGATCGGGCGCGCGCCGACACCGTCCGAAGTCGCCGGACACCTCGGGATCGAGCGCGAAGCGGTGATGGAAGCGACGATCGCCAGCAGCAATTACTCCACGCTGTCCACCGACGTTCAGGCCTCGGCCGACGATGAGTTCCGGTCGGTCGGTGACACCCTCGGCGACGTCGACCCGAACATCGACAAGGTGGTCGACCTGGAGACAGTACGGCCGCTGATCGCTGCGCTTCCCGAGCGTGAAAGGACCGTGCTGCTCCTGCGGTTCTTCGAGAGCATGACCCAGACCCAGATCGCCGAACGGATGGGTTATTCGCAGATGCACGTGTCGCGTCTGCTCGCGCAGGCCCTTCGCAGGCTCCGCGAGCAGGTGCTCGAACCGGGCGTCGACGGTGTGGAGGTCGAGACGCCCGCGCCGCGTCGGCGACGCCGTTCTCCGGCCCCGCCCGCAACGGTGCGTCACCTCAAGCGTGGGGCCTGAGTCGCGTCAGCGCGGTGCGAATACGGGTGCGAATGCGATCTCGCCGTCGAGATCCTGACGCTCGAAGCGCACCGCGACCGGAAGACCGACGTGCACCGAATCCGGTTGACAGTCCACGATATTGGCCGCGATGCGCAGGCCGGGCTGCTCATCGAGTTCGACGATGGCAATGACGTACGGCACCGCGACAGCCGGGTTGAACGGCTGGTGGTTGACGGTGTAGGTGAACACCGTGCCGAGTCCCGAAACCGGTTGTGGGCGAAGTCGTCCGCCGCATTCGGGACAGTCCCCAGCTGGAGGTGACACCCACAAATGGCAACGCTCACAACGGGTGATCAGCAGTCGGCCATCTCGTCCCCCGGTCCAGAAGGCCCGGTTGTGCTCATCGAGAGCCGGCACCATTCTGGCCGCGGAGGCAGGTGACACGTCGTCGGACACGTCTAGGAAAGTACAGTCTGCAGCGGGCATCATCACAGGGACCTCCGCGTGAGGCGAACTCCCGAGAGGCACGAAGGCGAGGCGGTGGCCGGTTGAGCACGTTCGAGAAGGACGCGATCATCAGCGGGCTCGGCATCTCCCGCATCGGGCGCCGCACCGGAATCCCCGGGATCGATCTGACGATGGAGGCGGTGCGCGCCGCGGTCGCCGATGCCGGGCTCACGCCGGATGACATCGACGGCATCGTCACCTTCGGGGACACGCCGCTGGCCGAAGTCGTTGCCGCACTGGGTGGTCCGGCTGTGGACCAGGGCTACGGTTTCCCCACCGGCGGCGTGTTGACCCCGGTGATGTCGGCGATGGTGGCGGTCTCCGAGCGGCGCGCGCGGCACGTGCTGGTGTACCGGACCGTGCAGATGCTCGGCGGAACTATGACGCAGGCACCGCCCACCTCCGGGCCCAACCCGCTGGCTAATCCGCCGATCGAACCCCGCGCCCCCGGGTCCCCGCGCAAGCTCGCGCCGTTCGGCGACATCGACGAACTGCTGGCCGCGCACGCCTATTCCGCGGCCAACTGGCTGGCCATGCACTGCCGTCGACATATGGAGCTGTACGGAACGACCAAGGAGCAGCTGGGCTGGCTGGCGATCAACAGCAGACGCAATGCCGGGCTGAATCCCCTTGCCGCCTACCGGGACCCGATGACCATGGCGGACTACTTGGCGGCGCGGCCGGTGTCCACACCGTTCGGGCTGTTTGACTGCGACGTGCCCATCGACGGCTCGGTCGCGTTCGTGATCTCGCAGGCCGAGTACGCACGAGACTGCCCCCAACCACCGGTGGCGGTGGAAGCCGTTGGCGGCGCTTATGGTTCGGGAGGCTGGTTTCACCGCGACGATTTTCCGAAGATGGCGTCGACCGACGCGGCCGCCGAGATGTGGTCGCGCACTGATCTGACGCCATCCGACGTCGACCTCGCCGAGCTCTACGACGGCTTCACCTTTCTGACGTTCGCATGGCTGGAGGCGCTGGGTTTCTGCGCGGACGGCGAGGCGGGTCCGTTCATCGAAGGCGCGACGCGCATCGCGCTCGACGGCGAGTTGCCGCTCAACACCTACGGTGGACAGCTCTCGGCTGGGCGGATGCACGGCTATTGGCTGCTGCACGAAGCGTGCCTTCAGCTGCGCGGGCAGGCCGGTGACCGGCAGGTGTCGCGCCGGCCCGAGGTGGCGGTCGCCGCGGCGGGCGGCGGGCCGATCGCCGGCTGCCTGCTGTTGACCCGCTGAGGTCAGTCCTCCGCACGCTGGGGCCGGCGCAGTGCGCCCCACAACCCGACGCCGATGCCGATGATCGCGCCGCCGAGTCCGATGACCCGCTGGGAGCGTCTCATCTCGTGGTGCACACTCGAGCCGCCCAGCAGATCGGCGGCGTCGGCGCCGCCCGAGGCCAGAAACCATCCTCGGGTGTCGCGGCCCCGCAGTGCCGATGCCAGCAGCAGACCGCCGATGAGCGCGTCGCGGTACCCCATCGAGCGCAGCAGCAGCTGCGTCGTCGGCGCCGGCTCATCCGGATCGCCCCACAGCCGGTTGGCCCGAAGGGGGTCGACCAGAAACGACACACCGGACGCGAATCGGATGCTGCCCGCGACGAGCGCGGCGCGGTCGTATGACATGGCCGCAGCCTAGGCCGCAGTCGTGTGCGACGAGCGACTTTCCCGGCCGAGCCCGCTCAGCCGGGCCTGCTCAGCCGAGCGTGAACAGCTCGAGCTGAATGTTGTCGGGGTCGCGGAACACCACGGTCGCAAAGGGAAACGGCTCGTCGGCCGCGCGGACACCGGAGTGTTCGATGCCGAGTTCGTCGAGCCGTCGCGTCCACGCGTCCAATTCGTCTCGTGACGCCACGTTCAACGCGACGTGGTCCAAACCGGTTCGGGCTTCGTCGAATCGGCTTCCGTCGTTGCCGGTGTTGGTGTGCAAGCCGATCACGACACCGGAGCGCGGGTCGATCAGCAGCTCACCGTATCCGGTGTCCTCCCGTTCGTAGTGGGGGAACTTCATCGGCAACCGGTCCGCCCCGAGCAGCCGTTGATACCACGCAAGGCTGGCCTCGAGATCGGTCACCGTGATGGAGATGTGGTGGATGCCGGTGATACCCGGGACGTCGTCGCTCATTCCGATCTCCTGTTCGTTTCGCGCCGGCTCCAGTGTGCCGTCACACCAACCGTAGGCAGAAGCGGCGGCTCACCTGCCGTGGGTCGCGAAGAACTGACCACTGGACTGGGAGGCGTCGAACGGGGCGAACAAACCGCCGGGCCAGACGTGACCTCCGCCGTCGATCTGGACGAACACCACCTCGGTTCCGCCGGCACACCCGGCGGCCACGAACCGGTGGACGCCGCCCTGCACCTCCTCGACCGGTGCCGGGCAGCCGTCGAGCTCACGCCAGCGCTGCGCCATCACCGCGGGCGCGACGATGTCGCTGGGCCCGCCGCGGCCGACCATCGGGCCACCGGCGAACGGCACCACCGGATCGGCCGTTCCGTGCACCGCCAACACCGACACCGGCTGCGACGGTGCGCAGGGGAAACCCGACGCGAGCGTGCCCGCGATCGGTGCCGCGGCGGCGAAGACGTCGGCGCGTTCACATGCCAGCCGCGAGGCCATGAAGCCGCCCGCCGATGTCCCGGTCACGAAGACGTGGCCGGGGTCGACGCCGTACTCCTCGCGCAGCCGCTCGGCGAGCGCGACCAGGAACCCGACGTCGTCGACGCCCTGGCGGTCCGGCAGTGCGGCGCCGCGGCCGTCGGCCCAGCTCATGTCGACCCCGTCGGGATACGCGACGACGAACCCGTACTGATCGGCGATCGCGTTGTAGTTGGTGGCTCCGGCCTGCGCCGGACCGGTCATCCCGGCGCCGTGCAGGTTGAGGACGAGCCCTGCGGGGCGGTCGAGGCCGGGCGGGGAATGCACCGTGTAGGTGCGGTTCAGCCCGCCGATCGTCAAGGCGCCGGCCGCATCGCCTCCCGGGAACGCCGCAACCTGTCCCCCGCCGAAGCCGAACAGCACACACACCGCCGCCAGTACGACCGACGATCGCATGATCGCTTTGGCCGCGGGCCCCGTGCGACGGGCGCCTCTGAGATGAGCCGATAGCCCGACCATTGTTCGTCCCCCCTTTCGAACTGCAATCACCGGCGCGAACGTAAACCACCGTCGCATGCCGCGTTCACCTTTTATCCCGGGTCGGCCGTATTCATGCATCCGACCGCAAAGGCGCCGAGCATCGCGTGCGGAACCTTCCCCACCGAATGCCTATCGACGATTGGATCGCTCGCGGCCCAGCGGTGGCCGGAGTGGATCGCGTGGGTGGGCCGAGGCCGCCGCCATCCTCATCGACGAAACCCAAAGCGCCAAAAGCCAATTCCTGCGGGACACCGTGCACAAGCGCTGACGTCAGCGACGCGTCGCTGCCCGGGCCGCCAGATACAGCACCGCGCCCACCGCGATCAGTATCGCGGCGAAGAGCCAGACCTTCGCGGTCTGCTGGGTCAGCAACAGCACACAGGACGCCACCCCCAGCACCGGCACGCCCGTCCAGACTCGGAAATGCGGGTGATCGACCGGGTCGCGGCGCAGCACCAGCACCGCGATGTTCGTCGAGATGAAGACGACCAACAGCAGCAGCACCACCGTCTCGGCGAGCGTCGACAGATCGCCGAGCAGGCTCAGCACCATGGCGACCGCGGTTGTCGCGATGATCGCCGTCCACGGTGTGCGCCTTTTCGGAAGTACGCGGCCGAGCACGCTGGGCAGCAGGCCGTGCTCGGCCATGCCGTATGTGAGCCTGCTGGCCATGATCATCGTCAGCAGCGCGCCGTTGGCGACGGCGACAAGGGCGATCGCGCTGAAGACCCAGTCGGGAACCCCGACGTCGGCCGCCGCGACCACGTCGAGCAACGGACCGGAGGACTTCGCGAGGTCCTCGGCGGGCAGGGCGACCGCGCTCGCCACCCCCACAAGCGCGTAGAGCACGCCCGCGGTGATGAGGGCGCCGAACAGCGCCGTGGGATACACCTTGCTCGGATTGCGGATCTCCTCGGCCACGTTCGCCGATGTCTCGAAGCCGACGAACGAGTAGTACGCGACGATCGCTCCGCTGAGGATGGCCAGCGCGGGCGTGGCGCCTTCGGGGAATTCGGTGACGCGGCCCAGATCGCCGCGGCCGTCGCCGACCATCAGCGACACCGCGATGACCACGATCAGCAGACCGGTCAGCTCGATCACCGTCATCACGACGTTGCTCTTGACCGACTCGCTGATGCCCCGCGCGTTGAGGCACCCGATCAGCGCCAGGAAAACGATGGCCGCCGGTACGGCCGGAACATCGATGAACGTCGTGAGATAGTCACCGGCGAAGGCGAGAGACAGACCCGCCGCGCTGGTCACCCCCGCGGCGAGCATGCAGAAGCCGACCAGGAACGACACCACCGGCCGACCGAACGCCCGCTCGGCGAATACCGCCGCGCCGCCCGCCTTCGGATACTTGGTCACCAGTTCGGCATAGGAGCCGGCGGTGAGCAGCGCCAGCAGCAGAGCCAGCAGAAGCGGTGCCCACAGCGCGCCGCCCACGTCGCCCGCAAGCACGCCCATCAGCGCGTAGATACCGGCGCCGAGCACGTCGCCGAGGATGAACAGGAACAGCAGCGGCCCGGTGATCTTGCGTTTGAGCTTGCCGCCGGTCGTCTCGTCGGGCTCGCCGGTTTGCGCTTTGGCCGGGGAGGTCATGCCGGTTTTGATACCCCGGCACCGAGAATCGACACACCGCGACTTGTGAGTGAAAACGATCGGCTGGCGAACGCAATCACTCACAAATCAGGTGGGTTGACGAGGTTGCGACACGGTCACAGGTGAATACCTATCTGTGCATCAAGATCACATGAGTCACTTTCGTCACTAATGTCACATCCGCCATCGCTGACGCCTCGTCGGGCGTCCGCCTCCGAAAGGTGTGACATGTCGCCGCCTCCGCGCATCGCCTCGTTGTCGGTGGCGTCCGCAACCGTGATCGCACTGAGCGCCGTACTCGGCGTCGCGCCCGCGGCCTGGGCCGAACCGTGTACCGGCGCCGCGGCGGCCGCACAACCGCCCGCTGCTCCGAACTCCGAAGCGACGCCGGCGCTGCCGGGCGGCCCGCCGGTCGGCCACCGGCCTCGCAACACCAACGACGAGGCCCCGCTGCCGCGCCTCGGCCGACTGCCCGCCGAAATCCTCCAGTCGCTTACGCCGCAGTCGGCGACCGTGGACCAACAGGCCGCCGTACGCCCAACACCACCCCAACCCGCAGCGGACCAGCCTGTCGCACAACAGGTTCCCGCTGCCGCTCCCGAGCCGCCTCCCCCGCCCGCGCCCCCGGGCACGACGTTGGTCGGGTGGGTCACCGGGCCCGAGAGCCCGAACAACACCATCGGGCGGTTCGCGATCACCGGCACCGACCTCGGGATCATGTGGGACAACGGCGATCCCGGCAATCGCCAGGTTCTGATGGCTTTCGGCGACACGTACGGCTACTGCAGCGTGCGCGGAAAGCAGTGGCGCTACAACGCGCTGTTGCGCACGCAGGACGGAGCGCTGTCGAAGACGGTCGCCGTGCCCGACGGCGCCCTCGCCAACCGTTACTCCGGTTCCCCACTGTGGGCGCCCGGCCTGTCCAAGCAGATCATCAACAGCACCAAGTGGGCGCCGAATGAGAAAGGCATCATTCCCACCGCCGGTGTCGCCGTGGGCGGCAATCAGTTCGTGAACTTCATGTCGATCAAGAGCTGGGACGCCGACGGGCGCTGGACGACCAACTTCTCGGCGATCGCGGTCTCCCCGGACAACGGTGAGCACTGGGGCGTCTACCCCGGCACGGTGCGCGCCGCGCGCGAAGGCGACGTCCCCGATGCGCGGTACGTGCGCGGCAACGAGAACTTCCAGCAAGGCGCGTTCCTGAAGCCGGGTCCCGGCGATCCGTACCTGTATACGTTCGGCACGCCGGCGGGCAGAGGGGGCGCGGCGTACATCGCGCGCATCCCGCAGGGCGCGGTGCCCGATCTCAACCGCTACGAGTACTGGAATGTCGATCAGAACGCCTGGGTGCCAGGGGATCCCGGAGCGGCGACAGTGGTGATCCCCGGCCCGGTCGGCGAAATGTCGGCCCAGTACAACACCTACCTCAAGCAGTACGTGGTGCTGTACTGCAACGGCGCCAACGACGTGGTGGCGAGGATGGCGCCGGCCCCCCAGGGACCGTATGGCCCCGAGCAGTTGTTGGTGCGGTCCTGGGATGTCCCCGGCGGCATCTACGCGCCGTTCCTGCATCCGTGGTCGACCGGCAAAGAGCTGTACTTCAACCTGTCGCTGTGGTCGGCCTACAACGTCATGTTGATGCGCACGGTGCTGCCGTGAGACCGGCTGGCCCGTTCAGTCACCCTCTGCCGCTTGCACTTCGGCAACCGATGTCAGCCCGCTGATCGTCAGTACCGGCATCAGGATCGGATTGGCAACGATCGTGCGGATCTGCGCGGCGTGCTCGAACAGCGCGTTGATCGCCCCGCTGTCGAGGTATTCGACCGCGGACAAATCGATGGTCAGTCGCGCCGTCTCCTGGCTTCGCCTGCCGACGGTGGCGGCGATGGCGTCGGTGAACGCGTCGATGTTGCTCAGGTCGAGTTCGCCGGCTGCGCTCAGCACCATGGTGCCGTCGACCCGGCGGTCGGTGCGCACGGTGAGCGGTGTGGGCATCACGCGATCCTGGCGTGCAGGTCGATCGTCGTACCGGAATCGCCTGTCTCGATCGTGACGTCGTGCATCAACGCCCGCATCAGCGCGATTCCGCGCCCGCGATGGGACGCGGGATCGACGTGGGGCACTTTCCACACCCCGGTATCGGCGATGGTCAGGTGAAGCCGGTTCGCCAGCACGGTCGCGCGCAGACGTACCGTCCCCCCGGGACGGTCACGGTGTCCGTGCTCGATCGCATTGGCGAGCGCCTCCCCCGTGGCGATCAGCACGTCGAGGGTCTGGCTCGGATCCACGCCCGCCCGCACCAACCACTTCCGCAGCGCGCTGCGTGTGCCGGCCAACTCAGCGGGATCGGCGCTGAATTCGATCTCCAGCGGCGCCGGTTGGCGGTACAGCATGAGCGCGACGTCGTCCTGGTATCCGTGGATGGGCGCCAACTGCGTCATGATCTCGTCTGCCAGGTCGTCGAGCCCTGTCGCGGAGTGGCTTTCGAGCACGTCGACGGCCCGGCCAATGCCCTTGTCCAACGACTCGCGCCGACGCTCCACCAGGCCGTCGGTGTAGAGCAACAGCGTCGCGCGCGCGGGCATGACCTGCCTGCCCTCGGGGCGGATGTGATCGAAGGGCAAGCCGAGCGGGGTGACCGAGGCGTCGTCGAGCAAGCGGCTCGCGCCGTCGGGAAGCACCATGACCGGAGGCGGGTGGCCGGCACTGGAGTACAGCAACTCACCGGTGTCCGGATTGAGCACGGCGCAGAACGCCGTCGTGCAGCGCGCGCCCGGCAGCCTGGCGGCGAACCGGTCGAGGGCTGTCAGCGCAGCGGCCGGTCCGGGGTGTTCGAGAAGCAGTGCCCGACAGGCGCTTCGCAGCTGTCCCATCACCGTGGCGGCGGTCAATCCATGCCCGACGCAATCGCCGACGATCAACGCGATACGGCCGTCGTCGAGGTCGACGACGTCGTACCAGTCACCACCGACCTGCAGCGGGCGGGCGGCCGGCTGGTACCGCACGGCAAAGCCACTCGAGACCGTGGGACCGAGAATCGCGTGCTGTAGCGCTAGTGCGGTTTCGCGCTGCTGGTCCAGTAGGTGAACGCGCTGCAGCCCCTGGCCGAGCCGGCCGGCCAAGACCGCCAACAGCGTCTTGTCTTCGGGCGTGAACGGTCGGCGCTCGGGCAGTTCGAGGTAGACGACCAGAACCCCGCGAGGATGCTGCAGTGCGATGCTCGCGGATCCGGTGTCCGACGCGTCGGCGACGAGTGAGTCTGCGGTGCGCAGCGAGGTGATGGCCAGTCTTGTCGCCGCGGGCAGGTCGTGCCACTGGACCGGCTCGCCGGAACAGACCAGGGCTGACGGATCGATCGTCGTGGTGCCGTCGTCGATGGGAAACGTGACGGCCAGGACGCGGTGCGCGCGCCACACCTGGCGCAGGACTTCGGCCGTGGTGCGCACCGCATCGTCGAGCGTGTCCGCCTGCGCCAGTTGCTGATTGAGCGCGGCCAGGGCGGCCTCCCGCTGCACTGTGTAGTGCTCAGCGGTGACGTCGCGGAAGGTGCCGACCATCACGGGCCTGCCAGTGTCGATCTCCTCGATCCGGTTGTAGGTGAGAGTCACCCACAGTCGGTGCCCATCGCGATGTGTGACCGGAACCGTGTGCCTGCCATGCGGTTCACGCAGTATCTGCGCCAACATCTCGCTGGCCTGACGGTGCGCGTCGGGATCCGACTCCGCCGTCGGCCACCACGGCTGCACGGACTCGTACGGCAACCCATCTACGCCGTACCCGAGGATGTCGGTGAACGCCGCATTGATCTCGATCACCGTGCCGCGCTCGTCGGCCACGAAGAACGCTTCCTGCAGCGAGTCGATCAGCGCGGTTCGCCAGCGGGCGTGATGATTGCGGATCCTGGCGAGTTTGACGTTCGCGCGCACGCGCGCCAGCAGTTCGGCTGCGGCGAACGGCTTGACGAGGTAGTCGTCGGCACCGGCCTGCAAACCCTCGATGGCGGCTTCCTGTCCGGCGCGGGCCGACAACAGCAGCACCGGTATGGCCGCGGTGCGCGGGTCCGACCGCAATGCGCTGACGAGTTGGAGGCCGTCCAGAAGCGGCATCATGACGTCGCTGATCACCACGTCGGGCAGCTCGGTACGGACCGCGTCGAGCGCTTGCTGGCCGTCGGTGACGGCGTCGACGAGGTATCCGTCGTTGCGCAGCATCCGGGCGACGTACTCACGCATGTCGGCGTTGTCGTCGGCGATGAGCACCCGCGGTGTGGAGCCCGGAGCGAGAGGCGACGATGTTGGGCCGCCCACCCCCGACGGCACATCGGGGGCCGGGCCCTCTCCGTCGGCCGGCAGCCACCGCAGCGCCTCTTGAAGATAGGGTTCGGCGCCCGGATCCGTTGTCCGCCCGTCGGGTGTCGCGGCGAGCGCGTCGGGCGGAACGTGTGCGGCGCCGATCGGCACGCGGATCGTGAAGGTGGTACCGACACCCTCGGCACTGTCGGCGGTGATGCTGCCGCTGTGGAGTTCGACAAGCTCCTTGACCAGGGCCAGACCGATTCCGCTGCCCTCGTTCGACCGCGCCCGCACGTTCTCTATCCGGTGGAATCGTTCGAACAGTCGGGGTATTTCGGCGGCGGCGACCCCCGCACCGGTATCGGAGACTCTGACCACGGCTTCGTCGCCGTCGCGGGACACGGTGACCGAGATACCGCCGGTGAACGTGAATTTCAGCGCGTTGGACAGGAGATTGAAGATCACCTTCTCCCACATGTCGCGGTCGATGTAGACGGTGTCGCCGAGGGAAGGACAGTCCACGGTGAAGGTGAGGCCGGCACGCTCGATTGCCGACCGGAAGACGCTGGCGAGTTCGGCGGTCACGCCGCCGAGGTCGACCGGCGCGAAGTTCGCCCGCATGCGGCCGGCCTCGATCCGCGAGAAGTCGAGCAGCGTGTTGACCAGCTTGGCGAGCCGTAATCCGTTGCGCCACACGATGTCCAGTTCGTCGCGGGCCAGCTCGTCGAAGTCGGCGCCGCGCGTCCGTAATTCGGCGACCGGGTCAAGGATCAACGTCAGCGGGGTTCGGAACTCGTGGCTGATGTTGGAGAAGAACGCCGTCTTGGCGCGGTCCAGCTCGGCGAGTTCCTCGGCGCGCTGCTGCTGTGCCTGGTAGTTGCGCGCACTGCCGATGCCCGCGGCGACGTGCCCTGCCACGAGTGTCACGAAGCCGCGATAGGTGTCGTCGAGCGGGCGGTAGCGGTTGAGCGCGGCGACCAGGAAGCCGATCGGGGAACCGCCCTGCTGCTGTAGCGGGACGATCAGCGCGTGTTGCGGTGGATCCCGCCAGTCCCCGGTCGGCAGGTCCGCGTACCGGTCGCCGATCAGTGGGACCACCGTCGTCTCACCGCGCGCGGGTTCCTCCAGCGGCCAACTGCCGTCGTGGCCGGCGCCCACATGCGCCCACGCGATCGGATGCTCGGCGATGCCGCCGGTGGATCCGGCGAGGCGGGCACCGCCGTCGGCATCGAACAGGTAGGTCAACGTGAACGGGAGGTCGCGCAGGTTCTGACCGAGCTGGCGTTCGGCGAACGCCATGATCTCTTCTTCGGTGCGCACGACGCTCGGGTCCGATCCGAGGTCACGCAGGGTCGCCATCTGGCGCTCACTGATCACCTGCTGGGTGTCCTCGCTGACCACGCACAGCATGCCCACGACCAGCCCGTCGTCGTCACGCAGTGGGCTGTACGAAAAGGTGTGGTACGTCTCCTCCTGATAGCCGGAGCGCTCGAGGAAGAGCAGCAGCGCCGAATCCCAAGTCGCCTCTCCGGTGGAAAGCACGTGGTCGATGCGCGGGCCGATATCGGGCCAGATCTCGACCCACACCTCGCGCGCCGGTCGGCCGAGCGCCCAGGGATACTTGCGGCCCAACGTGTCCCGCCGATAGGCGGCGTTGCAGAAGAACGTCAGATCGGGCCCCCACGCCATCCACATCGGGAATCGCGAGGACAGCAGGATGCTGACCGCGGTTCGCAGGCTCTGCGGCCAGCCGTCCGGCGCGCCCAACGGCGTGGCGGCCCACCGAACTCCGGCCATATCGGGCCCGACCTCGCCGTCTGCATCGAAAACCGTGGTCAGTCGGTTCTGCTGCCCGCTCGGGTCACTCATCCGTCGACCGCATCGGCCACGGATCCGTACGGTCGCAGAACCTTGTCGAGCTTGGTGACCTCGATGGGACGGACCACCTCGGGGTTGGCGGCCACCAACCGCACCGCGACTCCGGCGGCCAAGCCTTTCTCGTAACACTCGAGTACGGCGTTGAGTCCCGCACTACCGAAGTACCCGACCCTGGACAGTTCGACGATCAGCAATTTGGCCGGATGCCCATCGGCGGCCTCGACGGCGCGGTCGAAATGGGGTTGCAGAGCTCCGACGCTGTTCGAGTCGATCTCGCCGGCTACCGACACCACCACCGCGGTGTCGCGCACGTCCAGGCCCACCTCTATCTGCGCCACGTCATCTCACCCGTCAGCGGCCAAGCGGTTTGCGCGTCTGTCTTGTCATGCCCTGGTGATACCCCGGCTGGGACGACTTCAGTTACGACGCGCATCCACGGCCCTCGATCACCTACCGGGCGCGGGTGTGCGCGGTGAGAAGCAGGTGGTCGAACTGCCTTCGCAGGTCGTCACGCTGGGGATCGATCGTGCCGACTTCGGCGACGATCTGCGCCGCGAGCGCGCGCAATTTCGTGTTGGTGTGCTGTGAGCGCCACATCAGCAATTCGAACGCGGCCTCGGCGTCGATGCGGTAGACGAGCATCAGGGCGCCTTTGGCTTGCTCGATGGCGGCTCGGGCGTTGAACAGCTCGGGCAGCGACTCGCTCAGCGCCTGGCGGCGGGTATGGGCGAACGTGTCGGTCAGGTCGATGTAGTAGCCCTCGGTGCCGACCACCGCACCCTGGTCGTCGAGCATCCGGTCGCCGATCACGATCACGGTGTGCAACCTGCCCGCGGTGTCGATGAACCGGTGGCGGCTGGAGAACGAGCCACCCAAGTGCAGGGCGTGGTCCAGTAGGTCCTGGACGTGCTGTCGGTCGTCGGGATGCTTGTGCGACAGCAGCAGCTCGGTCGTCGGCACGACGGCGCCGGGCTCATAGCCGTGCATCCGGGCTACTTCGTCCGACCACTCCCAACGCTGCCCGACGAACCAGAACCGGAACGTGCCGACGTTGCGGTCGGCGATCGCCCAGTCCGAGGCGGACGGCAGAGGGCTGTCTGCGACGTCCGGGTTCGTCATCTGCCCATCATGGCACCACAGGCGCACGAGAAGGAGCGCGTTGGGAAAGCTCCGTAACTCCGGTCCGGCTTCAGTGGCCACCGCTGGTCGGCGCGGCTGCCCGGTCAGGGAACACGGCGGCCATCCTGCGCCGTGACGCGGGTGTGGGCACCCTTTGCGGCCACCAGAACCATCGGCCCAGCAGCGCCGCGATGGACGGTGTCATGAACGCACGCACGATCAGGGTGTCGAACAGCAGACCCAACGCGATCGTGGTGCCGACCTGGGCGATGCTGCGCAGATCACCGACCACGAACGAGGCCATCGTCGCGGCGAACACCAGACCCGCCGAGGTGACCACTTTGCCCGAGCCGGCCATCGCACGGATGATCGCGACCTTGAACCCGTGGTGCAATTCCTCCTTGAACCGGGACACCAGCAGCAGGTTGTAGTCCGAGCCGACCGCCAGCAGCAGGATCACCGACATCACCAGCACGATCCAGTGCAGGCGGATGCCAAGCAGGTGCTGCCACACGAGCACAGACAGTCCGAACGACGTGCCCAGCGAGAGCAGCACCGTTCCGACGATCACCGCGGCGGCCACGACCGCCCGCGTGATGATCAGCATGATGATGAAAATCAATGCCGCGGCGGATAATCCGGCGATCATCAAGTCGTAGTTGGAGCCGTCGCGCATGTCCTTGTACGTGGCGGCGGTCCCTCCGAGGTAGATGGTGGAGCCCTCCAGGGGTGTGCCCTTGATGGCTTCTTTGGCCGCGAGCTTGATCGCGTCGATGTGGTCGATGCCCTCGGGGGTGGCCGGATCGCCCTCATGCTCGATGATGAACCGCACGGACTTGCCGTCGGGCGAGATGAAGTTGTCCATACCGCGCTGAAAGTCTTTGTTCGCGAACGCCTCTGGCGGCAGGTAGAACGAGTCGTCGTTCATGGATGCGTCGAACGCGTCACCCATCGCATGCGAGTTCTCCTGCATCGCGGCCATCTGATCCTGCAACCCCTTCTGCGAGGAGTGCATGGTCAGCATCATGGTCTTCATCGTCTTCATCGTCTCGATCTGCTGGGGCAGCAGCAGAATCAGCTGGGGCATCAGGCTGTCGAGGCGTTCGAGGTCGGGCACGAGGCGCTGGATGTCATCGGTCAGCGTGTCTATGCCGTCGAGGGTGTCGAATATTGAACGCAGCGACCAGCAGATCGGGATGTTGTAGCAGTGCGGTTCCCAGTAGAAGTAGTTGCGGACAGGCCGGAAGAAGTCGTCGAAATCGGCGATGTGGTCGCGCAAATCGGCGATGTGGATCGTCGTGTTCTTGGTCTTCTGGACCATGCTGTGGGTGGTGTCGGCCATCTGCTGCATCAGGCTGGCCATCTTTTCCATCTGGTCGATGGTCGACTGCATTTCGTCGGCCTGGACCAGCATGTCGGCCATCCGGTCCTGCAGATACTTCTGGTTGAGCTGGTTCGTGGTGCCCTGCATGCTGAGCAGGAACGGGATCGTCGTGTGCTCGATCGGCTTACCCTGCGGGCGGGTGATGGTCTGCACGCGGGCGATGCCGGGTACGCGGAAGATCCCCTTGGCGATCTTGTCGATCACCAGGAAGTCGGCGGAATTGCGCAAGTCGTGGTCGCTTTCGACCATCAGCAGTTCGGGGTTCATCCGGGCGGCGTCGAAATGTCGTTCGGCGACGTCGTATCCGATGTTGGCCGGGGTGTCTGCGGGAAGGAAGTGCCGCCCGTCATAGTCGACCTTGTATCCGGTGAGTGCGAGCAACCCGACCAGTGACAACGCACAGGTCGCCACGAGCACCGGCCCTGGCCACCGCACGACCACGACGCCGACCCGTCGCCAAGCGCGCGAGTTGATGGGCCGCTTCGGTTCGAAGAGTCCGAACCGACCGCCGACGACGGTGACGGCCGGACCGAGTGTCAAGGCGGCGATCACCGCGACGAGTACGCCCACCGCACACGGCACCGCCATGGTCTGGAACCACGGCAGCCTTGTGAACTTCAGGCACAGCAGCGCTCCGGCGATGGTGAGCCCCGAAGCCAGCACGACGTGGGCCGTGCCGTGAAACATGGTGTAGTACGCGGTTTCGGGGTCCTCGCCGGCCTGGCGGGCCTCTTGGTACCGGCCGATGAGGAAGATCGCGTAGTCGGTGCCCGCGGCGATGGCGATCAGGGTGAGCAGGCTGGTGGCGAACGTCGAGAGCCCGATGAATCCGGTGTCGCCGAGGAAGGCGACGATGCCGCGCGAGGCGCCGAGTTCGACGAACACGATGAACAGGATCAGCACCATGGTGGTGATCGAGCGGTAGACGAACAGCAGCATCACCGCGATGACGATCAGCGTGGCGACGGTCGCTTTAACGGCCCCCTTGTCGCCGGCGACGCGTTGGTCGGCGTTCAGCGCCGCTCCTCCGGTCACGTATGCCGTGACCCCTTGCGGTGCAGGCGTTTGCGCGATGATGTCGCGAACCGATTGGATCGATTCGTTGGCGATCGTCTCGCCCATGTTCCCGCGCAGATAGATCTGCACATACGCGGACTTGCCGTCTGCGCTCTGCGCCCCCGCGGCGGTCAGCGGGTCGCTCCAGAAATCGGCGATGTGCTCGACGTGTTCGGGGTCGGCGCGGAGCCTGGAGATCAAGTCGTCGTAGTAGCGGTGCGCTTCCGGGCCGAGCGCTTTGTCGCCCTCCAAGATGACCATCGCGTTGCTGTCGGAGTCGAACTCCTTGAAGTTCGCGCCCACGCGCTGCATCGCGATGAAAGCCGGTGCGTCGTGGGCGTTCATCGAGACGGTGTTGGCCTCGCCGACCTTCTCCAACGACGGGACGAACACATTTGTGGCCGCGGTCAGCACCAGCCAACCGATGATGATCGGCACCGAGAGCACTCGGATGGCATGCGCAATGCGCGAACGTTCGGCCTGCGTTCCGGGCGGAGTGCGGGCTGGTCGAATCATGCTCATCCCATGACCCTTCGATGGCGCGCGCGTGTCGCACGCCGACCGCGTCCCCATGACCCCGTCCACCGTGCGTGTCGTATATCTAGCCTGTCGAATTATCTGCTGTCAATCGGTAAAGGGCAGCTCGTAGCGGGTTCGTGTGGCCGCGATGCCACGAGGCTGGTCTTGCGGCTCGGCGGAGGTGAAGTCGTCGCTCGGCGCGCGATCGTGCGGGCTGCCGGCCCGTGCTGCTGACTTCGCTTTGCCCGATATGCGCACTTGCGCGTGAGGATGTTGCGCGGGCGAAATCTTCACGCCGCGGTCGCGAGAAACTCCGGCGACGTCGCGGCCGATGCCCCAGCAACTCCGCGGTCGGTGATCAGCAGACGGAAGCTACGACGTGGCGCACATCACGGCGCGGAGCATGGGGTAGGCCTGGACGACGAGCGCCTCTCGTGTAGGTTTCCCTGAGATCGTTGCGTGAATCGGCAAGTACCGTGCCTCAGCTGCGATATGCCGAGTTATGACGCCTTCGCGCCATCATCAAGCCGGCTAGCGTAACCCACGCTATTTAGTGGGACGAATCACTTGCCTCTTAGGATAGGCTCAGCTAATCTTCAGCTGCCATTTGGCAAATTCACAGGCACAACAGGAGAAAACGTGCAACTAGCAGTTCAGGCCGGTCCGCCGGTTCAGGACCTCCCACCCAGTTACTCGCCGTCGAGCCGACGCAACTCCAAGCTGTTGGTTGCTGGCGTCGCGATGGCAAGTGCGGGTGTGATCGCGGTCAGCCCGGTGGCCCCCCGATGCCCACCGTTCAGGATGTCCAGGAGCGCGTGGCGCACGCCGCGGTCCAGCTCACGGCGGCCAGCAATCCGCTCCTCGTGTGGGGGCAGGCCATCGCCAACACATTCGGAAGCCTGGAGACGCTGACCGGCGACGCGACCAACGCGAACCTCAACCTTCTGCGGGAGTTGAGCACCGGCTACATCTTCCGGGAGGCAGCGAATGTCCTGATTCTCAACACCCTCAACCCGGGTCCTCTGCTCGATCAGGTCCTCAATTTCAACTCGAACTTCGGACCTGTGATCACCTCGGCCCTGGAGGGCACCTTCGAGGGGCTGAGGTTGGCGGCCGAGCAGTTCCCCGGCGTGATCACCGAGTCGTTGACTCACCTGTCGAAGGGCGAGTTCTTCGAAGCGTTCTCCAAGGTCAATGGCTGGTTCGTGCTCCGGGTGCTCGGTGGAGGTACGGCCGCTGATCGACGTCTTCTCCATCCCCGCCGACTTTGTGGGAGCCCTTCCCGGCGCGGAGAAGTTGCCCGCGCTGCTCGATGTGATCTCCGAGTTCGCGGTCACCAAGGCGATTTTCGAACCGATCATCGGCTCGATCGTCCAGTCGACGGAGATCTTTGATGCCACGCGCGAGGCTTTGGCCGCGGGCAACATCACGGATGCCATCACCAACCTGGTGAACCTGCCGGTGCTGGCGCTCAACGCTCTGGTCAACGGGTTCACGCCGGCCACCTCCCCCTCGGAGTGGCAGGGTCTGCTCGACCGTGGTCTGTTCACCTACCTCGCGGTCACGCTGCCCAACCAGATTGCCAATGCGATCGCGCCTCCGGCCCCGTCGACCCTCAGTGCCCTGGGCGGCCCGGGCGAGTTCCGCTTCGGTGGTGACCTCGTTCCGGTCAGCCTCGCCGACAAGGGTGAGGGTGAGGACGAAGGCACCGGCGAAGGCGAAGGCGAAGGCGAAGGTTCGGCCGCTGGCGAAGGTGTCGGCGAAGGCGCCGGTGAAGGCACCGGCGAGGACGTTACTGCCGGCACCGGCGAGGACGTCACCGCAGGCACCGGCGAGGAGTCGGGCGAAGGCGTCGGCGAGGACGTCACCGCAGGCACCGGCGAGGAGTCGGGCGAAGGCGTCGGCGAGGACGTCAGCGCAGGCGCTGGCGAAGAGTCGGGCGAAGGCACCGGCGAGGAGTCGGGTGAGACCTCGGGCGAAGAGACGGGCGAAGGCACCGACGCGACACCGAGCGAAGGCACCGGCGCGAGCGGCAGCACCAACACCGGCAGCAACACCTCGGGCATCAGCACCAGCCGGGGCGACGGCACCGGCACCGGCAGCACCACTGGCTCGACCGGCACAACCGGCTCGACCACCGGCACCGGCTCGACCGGCTCGACCACCGGCAGCACCGGCTCCGGCTCGGGCACCGGCACCGGATCGACCACCGGCACCACCGGCAGCACCGGCTCGACCACCGGCACCGGCAGCACCGGATCGACCACCGGCACCGGCTCCACCGGCAGCACCGGCTCCGGCTCGGGCACCGGCTCCGGTTCGGGCAGTGGCTCCGGCTCTGGCTCGGGCAGTGGCTCCGGCTCCGGCAGCAGCAACTAAGTAAGTACGACGGTGACGGCCCCCTCGGCAACGAGGGGGCCGTCTCTCGTCTGCGGTGATTGCGAGGTCAGCGAGCGCCGCGCACAAGCCGGCCCGGCCGGGCGCCGGTGTCGGCGCCGTCGCGCCGCGTCACCACGCCGCTGACGATCGTCGCGGTGTAACCGGAGGCGCCCTGCACCAGCCGCTGACCCCCGGCGGGCAGGTCGTAGGCCATCCGCGCGGGATGCAGAGTCAGCGCGTCCATGTCAATGACATTGACGTCGGCCTTCTTTCCCACCTCGATGACGCCGCGATCGCTCAGCCCGAACAGCTGCGCGGTGTCGTGGGATTGCTTGCGCACCACGTACTCCAGCGGAAGTTTGTCACCGCGGTGGCGGTCGCGCGCCCAATGCGTGAGCAAGAAGGTGGGATACGACGCGTCGCAGATCATTCCGCAATGCGCGCCGCCGTCGGACAACCCGACCACACCCGCCGGATGCAGCAGCATCTCCCGGATCGCGTCGTGGTTCCCGTAGAAATAGTTGTAGAACGGCAGCATCAGCATCGCCGTCGCGTCGTCCTCCAGCATCAGGTCGTACAACGTGGCCAGCGGATCCTCCCCACGTTCGCTGGCGATCTTCTCCACGGTGCGTTCGACGGTCGGTTCGTAGTCGGGTGGATCGCCCAGCGAATAGATGCGGCCGAGCGAATACTGCACCAGGGCAAACATGTTGTCGAACAACACATTCGGGTCCGGCGGTAGGTCTTTCTCGGCCAGGATCGCGGCCTTGACCGCCGGATCCGCCAGGCGTGCGCCCAACTCCTCGCGGCTGCTTTCGGCCTTCAGTTTGCGGAAGGTCGGCCGGTGCGTGAAGGCGTGGTGGCCCGGGAAGCCGAACAGCATCCCGAACGGACGCGCGGCGATCTGCGGATAGAGCTCACTGCCTGCCGCATGTGCCTGCGCCGAGATGTCGAGCTGTTCGCGCCACAGGTCGGGAGCCGCATCGACCTGGATCATCCCGAACGAGATCGGACGGTCGATCTCGGCGGCGAGACGCTTCATCCATTCGAGTTCCTTTTTGGGCGCGATGATGTCCTCGCCGGCGACTCCCTGCGGCGCCAGCTCGAACACCGCGCGCCCACCCGCGGCCATGGCGCGGCCGAGACCGAACAGTTCGTCCTCGGCGGCGAAGGTGCCCGGGACCGGTTCGCCGTCGATGGCCCGGTGCCCCAACGTGCGCGATGTCGAAAAACCCAGCGCGCCGGCCTCGATGCCTTGCTGCACGAGGCGGGCCATCGCCGCGATGTCCTCCGGTGAGGCGGGCTCGTTGCGGGCTCCGCGCTCCCCCATCGCATATGCGCGCACCGCGCCGTGGGCGATCTGGCTGCCCACATCGATGGCGAAGTCCTGCTTTTCGACGACATCGAGGTATTCGGGGTAACTCTCCCACCCCCACGAGATGCCCTCGGTGAGCGCGGTTCCCGGGATGTCCTCGACGCCCTCCATCAACCCGATCAGCCATTCCTCGTGGCCCGGCCGCACGGGTGCGAACCCGACCCCGCAATTGCCGGTCACCACGGTGGTCACCCCGTGGCCGCTCGAGGGCTCGAGCAGGCTGTCCCAGCTGACCTGCCCGTCGTAGTGCGTGTGGATGTCGACGAAGCCGGGCGCGACGACTTTCCCGGTCGCATCGATCGTCTCCGCGGCCTCGCCCTCGAGCGGAGCGTCGCCAGGTCCACGACGACGGACTTCGACGATCTTGCCGTCCCTGATGCCGATGTCCGCGCCGAACCGGTCCGCTCCTGTGCCGTCGACGACGGTTCCGCCGGTGATCTTCAGGTCGAACACGATAAGCCCTCCGCATCCGGATTTCAGCCGCTAGTGTCGGGCACTGTAACACCGTTACAGAGGCTTCGCGGCGACTTCGGAAAGGACCGTTCGTGACGCACACAGCGCGACAAATCCGACGCGAAGATGCGATCGGCGCCCCACCCGCGCGGCCCACGCTGGTGCCCGCCGAGCGGTACTACTCCGCCGGATTCGCCGCGCTCGAGAACGAACGCATGTGGCCCAGGGTGTGGCAGCTGGCCTGCACGCTCGACCACGTCGCCGAGCCCGGCGACTACTTCGAATATCGGTGCGGCCCATACTCCGTGCTGATCGTCTGCGGGGACGACGGCGTTCTGCGGGCGTTTCAGAACGTGTGCCGGCACCGCGGCAACTCACTGTGCTCCGGCGCCGGCTCGGGCCTGCGCGAACTGCGGTGCGGGTATCACGGCTGGACCTGGGACCTCGGTGGGTCGCTGCGGCGGGTGCCGAACCGCAAAGGGTTCGGCGCGTTGCAGATGTCCGAGCTCCCGCTTCTCCCGGTTGCCGTCGACACCTGGGAGCGGCTGGTCTTCGTCAATCTGGATGTCGACGCGATGCCGCTGCTCGACTACCTCGAGGAGTTGCCCGCCGACGTGAAGTGGTGCAAGCTCGCCGACTTCCGCTGCTATGCCACGATGACGATCGACGTCGACGCCAACTGGAAGACGATCGCCGACGGATACAGCGAGACCTACCACATTCAGACCCTGCACCCCGAGCTGCACCGGTGTATGGACGATGTCTACGCCCCACAGAAGATCTGGGGACACACGGGCAAATCCGAACAGCTGTACGGGATTCCGAGCCCGCATCTGAAGCAGCCCATCAGCGACGACGAGGTGTGGGATGCGTACGTCTGCACGCAGGGCGCGTTGATGGGCGTGGAGGAGGGCACCCCCCTGCCCGACGACCGCGAACCGGGCGCATCGGTGGCCGACGTCATCGCCGCCCGCACGCGCGCGTTCGCCGCCTCCCGCGGCGTCGACCTGCAATGGGCCGACACCGAGCAGATCATGCGGCTGCACCAGTACAACGTTTTCCCGAACATGACGCTGCTGATGAATGCCGACCATCTGACGGTGATGACGTCACATCCGGGATCGGATCCGGACCACGGCGAACTGGTGATGCTGCTGTGGACACGGATGACGCCCGGCGCGCCCCGCGCCACGCCCGTCGACGTGCGCATGACGGCCGACGATGCGCACCCGGGACTGGTTCTCACGCAAGACATCTCGGTGTTGGCCGGTTTGCAGCGAGGCCTGCACCAGCCGGGCTTGACGCACCTGACGCTGTCCAACGAGGAGCGCCGCGTGATCAACATGCACCGCAACCTCGAGCGCTACCTGGACCTGCCCGATTCGGAACGGATGACCGGAGGTGAGCCCGGTGACATCACGGCGGGCCGCTAGGGCACAGGAGGCCATCAGCGCAGAGGTCATCCTCGACGCCGCCGCCAGGATGATCGAACTGCACGGGGTGGACGGGTTCACCATGCGCGGGCTGGCCGAGCAGCTCGATGTGGCGGTGACGTCGATCTACTGGCACGTCGGCGGCCGCGACAAGCTGTTCGACAGCCTCGTGGACCGGCTGCTCGACGAGATGGCACATCTGCCCACCGACGGCAACAGCGCGGTCGACCGCATCGCCTCCCTCGCGCATGCTCAACGGCGGGCACTCATCAACAGACAACATCTGCTCGCGATCGCCCACGAACGCGACCAGACGCCTCGCTTGTTCCTGCCGGTTCAACAGGCGTTGGCGGCCCAACTCGCCGAGCTCGGGGTGACGGGCCAGGATGCGGCCCTGGTGCTGCGCGCGGTGCAGGTGCATGTCATTTCGTCTGCGGTGATGCAGTTTTCGGCCGTGCGCGGTGAGAAGCACGACGAGGAGGACCCGTCGCTGTGGACCGACGACTGGCCCGACCGTGCCCTCGTCGAAGCGCTGCAGTCACCCACCGACTACGACGCGGTGTTCGCCTACGGCCTTGAAGCGCTGCTGACCCCGCTGCGGCGAAGGTAACCGTTTGAGCCGACTACGCGGGTGTGTAGCGCAGCATCGTCACGTCGTGTTCGGGGTAGTCGAAGAACACGGGTTTGACCCGCATCCCGACTTTCAGCTCGCCGGGTTCGACGTCGACCAGCTCGGTGGAAAACCGCGGCCCCTCATCCCATTCGACGATCGCCAGCAGTTGCGGCACCGCATCGGCGAAGTGCGGCCCGACGGGTCGCCGTGCCACGGTGTAGGAGTACAGCGTGCCCATCCCGGAAATCTCACGCCACTCGAGGTCATCGGCGAGAGTCCGCGGGGCCCGCACCCTCGGATAGAACACGTACGCATTCGATGACGGCGAGTACTGGATCGTGATGCGGTGCTGGGCCAGTGCATCCCAAAAGGGCGCGGTGGTCGGGGTTTTCACCGGCATGGGCCGCTCGAAGGTGGTCACGGATCAGTCTCCTTGGAGGATCAGGGCGGTCTGCTCGGACAGGATTCCGCCGTTACCGGAGACGAACGCACGGTTGCAGTCGGGCACCTGTGCGGACTCGGCCCTGCCCATGATCTGGCGGGTCGCATCGCAGACGTGATGCATCCCGCCGGCAAGACCGGCCTGGCCGAAACCGAGTTGACCCCCGGCGGTGTTGAGCGGGAAGTCACCGCGGAACGTGAGGTCGTGGTCGGCGACGAACTGCATGCCCTTGCCCTTCTCACAGAACCCCGCGTCCTCCAGCGAGAGCAGCACGGTGATCGTGTAGCAGTCGTAGATCGAGACCATGTCCATATCGGCGCGGGTCAGATCGGTCATGCCGAACGCGGTTGCGGCGGCCTCCGCCATCGGGGTGTGCAGGAGATCGGCCGCGTACGTGGGCGTCTTGAACGGGACGTGCTCGCCGAAACCCTTGATCCACACCGGCCTGTTGCGCGTCCGTTTGGCGATGTCCGCGTTCGCGACGACCACCGCGGCGCCCCCCACACAGGGCATCACGATCTCGAGCATGCGCAACGGGTCGGCGATGACCGGACTGTCCAGCACGTCGTCGATGGTGAGTGGTTTGTCCTTCCAGATCGCGCCTTCGGTGTGGTTGGCGTTGACGCGCTGATCGACGACGATCTTGGCCATCGCCCGCTCGTCGTAGCCGTAGACCGCGCCGTAACGGGTGGCCACCTGACCGTACGGCCCGTTCTGCCCCAGGTTGCCGTAGGGGATCTCGAATTCCGCCTGTGGCGAGCCGTACTGGTTGCTCGACGAACCGAAGAACACGGCGTCCACCAACGGCTTCGGCTTCTTCTCCGACATCGGCGTGATGTAGCGCGCGGGCAGCGCGCACAGCACCACGTCACACAAACCCAGTTCGACGGCCGCGGCCGCCCGCCACACCATCGCCGCCGCACTCGCCCCGCCGAGGTCGACGAGTTCGGCGAAGTTGGCTCGCACACCGAGGTATTCGGCGATCGTGGACGGTACGAAGATCTCCGACTCGGCCAGGTGCGAGGTGACGATGCCGTTGACGAGTTCCGCCGACAGTCCGGCGTCCTGTAGCGCCGCCGACGCCAACTCCGCCCACTGCTCGAGGGTGAACGGCGCGGGGGTGGCCTTGTTCATCCGCTCCGGCGGGAGTTCGACATAGCCGACGATCGCGGCTTCACCACGTAGTCCCATGGGTGTCCTTCTCGGTTGATTACTTGCGGGGAAGCCCGAGGATCATCTGGGCGATGATGTTGAGCTGAATCTCCTTGGTGCCGCCGCCGATCAGTTCGGCGGGCACTCGCAGATACGGCGTGACGACATCGGAATCGGCGGCCATCGCCGATCGACCCGCCGAGCCGAGCGTCGCCGGGAATGTGCGTCGCAGAAGCACGTTCATCGCCACCTTGGCGATGCTGGAGGCCGCGCCCGAGGCCTGCCCGTCGAGCAACCGGATGGTCTCGCGCACGCCGAGTGCCTTGATCGCGTTGGCGTAGGCGTCGAGTTCGCCGAGTTCGCGCAGCGCGTCATCGCATGCGCCCTCGGGCGCCGCGGCGATTCGACGCAATGGCGCGGCCCTGTCGTACTGCACGTAACCGCTGATGGCCGAACGCTCCTCGGCCATCGTGGCGATCGCCAGGGCCCATCCTCCGGTCGGTTCACCGAGAAGCATCTCGTCGGGCACGAAGACGTCGTCGAGGAAGACCTCGTTGAACTCCTCTTCCCCGCTGGCCTGCTTGATCGGCTGAATCTCGATTCCGGGTGAGCGCATGTCGATGATGAAGTAACCGATACCACGGTGTTTGGGGGCGGCCGGATCGGTCCGGGCCAGTAGCGCCCCATAGTCGGCCCGGTGCGCCGACGAGGTCCAGATCTTGTGTCCGTGGATGCGCCATCCGCCGTCGACCTTGGTCGCGCGCGTGGCCAACGCGGCGAGATCGGACCCCGCGCCCGGCTCGCTGAACAACTGGCACCATGCCAGCTCACCGCGCTGGGTGGACGGGATGAGTTTGTGCTGCAGCTCTTCCGAACCTGCCTTGATCAGCGAGGGCAGGATCCATTCGGCGATTCCCAGCGACGGCCGTACCACGGCGGGCCGTTTGCCGAATTCCTCGTCGATGATCAGTTGGTGCAGCGGGCTGGCGTCGATCCCCCAGGGCGGCGGCCAATGGGGTGCGATCAACCCCGCGTCCGCGATGGCGGTGCGCTGAGGGCCCGTGGCGAAGTGTTCGTAGTCGCCCTGACGGCCCGGGCTGTCGTTGCGCAGCGCCGCAGCCTTGTCGAGGGTCTCGGCAATGCGGGAACGGAACGCGGCTTCGGCGTCACCGAGGTCGACCGAGAAGTCGCGTTCGCCGGTGGCGGTCAGTTCCCCCAGCCGTTTGGCCCAGCGATTCCTGTCGCCGATCGACGCCGACAGGCTGGTGGCCCGGCGCCAGTAGAGGTGCAGGTCGTGTTCCCAGGTGAAGCCGATGGCGCCGAACATCGTCAGCGTGTCCAGGGCAAGGTCCGGGCACGGCGCGACGGCCATCAGCGCGGCACCGGCCGCGGCCATCGCGTGTTGGTCGATCGGTTCGGAAGCCGCGCGCACCGCGTCCCAGGTCGCCGCGCCGGCCAACTCGCTGTTGACCAGAAGCATTGCGGCGCTGTGCTGCAGCGCTTGGAACGTACCGATGAGCTTGCCGAACTGTTCGCGTGTACGCAGATGTGCGGTGGCGGCTTCCACACACCACTGAGTGATACCGGCGGCCACGCTCGCCGTCAGCGCGGTGGTGAGGCACTCGGCCCGCTCGGCGTCGATACCGTCGAGAACGTCGGTCTTCTCGACCGGATAGTCGGCCAGACGCAACCTGCCGAGGTCGGTCAGCAGGTCGGTGCCGCGCACGGATTCGACTGTCGCCGAGGGGTGAGCCGTATCGGCGGCGAGCCAGACCCGATCCCCGCGGTCGGTGACGGCGCAGACCAAAGCGGTTGTCGCCGTGCAGATTCCCGCGAGCAGATCCGAGTCGCCGTCGATCAACCAGCGCTGACCGTCGTCGCGAGCGGTGAACGTCGAGTGGCCGGGCAACGCCACCGCGGCCGCCGCACCCTCGGCGAGGCGGGTCAGGACCGCTTCGGCCGCGGGGGTCGGTTCGGCCAGCAGCGCGACCGCGCCGGTGGCCACGGTCGACAGCAGCGGCCCGGGAAGCGATGTCCTGCCCGCCGCCTCGAGCACACAGGCTGCGTCGAGCAGGCCGCCACCCTGGCCGCCGTATCGCTCGGGCAGGTGCACGGCGTGAAAGCCGTTGGCGACGAACTCCTCCCACCATGACGGCAGATGACCCTGCGCAAGCAGGTCGAATGACTCGCGAGTGGCGGATACCGGGGCACGCCGCGCGGCGAACTGTGCCACCGCTTCGCTGAGTTCGCGTTGCTCAGGGCTCAGCGCCAGGCTCATGCGGAATCCCTTCCCGACCGGCGTGACGCTCGGAAGAACTGCGCGGCCGCCGCGATCGCGTCGGGCGTCGGCGACGGCTGCCAGCCCAACTCGTGTACCGCCTTTGAGTGGTCCGTCTCAGACATGATGTTCATCATCCGGATGTTCAGGGGCGTCAACATGGTGTCACGGCCGCGGAGCCGGGCGATCCAGCTGCTCGGATAGCTGGCGGCAGCCATCAACTTGATCGGGACGCCGCGCCGTGGAGGTTCGACTCCTACTGCCGCACAACCGACTTCGAAGATCTCCCGCGCGCTCATCCACCGTTCGGAGATGATGTAGCGCTCGCCGACCCGGCCGCGTTCACCGGCAAGGATCATCGCTCGCGCGGCATCCTCGATGCCGACGGTCTCGCTCTCGAAACCGTCGATGTAGAACGGCAGCTTGCCCCGCACCGCCGCCGACAGCAGGCCCCCGTGCGGGGTCGGCAGCCAATCTCCCGGCCCGTAGGTGTTCGAGACGCACATCGCGACCGCGGGAAGGCCCTTCTCGGCGCTGTAGCGCAGCACCATCTGCTCGGCCTGCACCCGACTGCGGACGTAGTCACCGCCGATGTCGAGCCAGTTGTGGGCGGTGGTCTCGTCGGCGGGGCCGTCGCTGGAACGGCCGATGGTGGCGATCGAACTGGTGAACACGAAGCGGTGCAGTCCCGCGTCGACGGCGACGTCGAGCACGGCTCGCAGCCCCTCGACGTTTGTGCGCCACATTGGCGCGGGGTCGAGCAGCCACGGACGGGCGTCGACGACGCAGTAGTACACGACATCGCATCCCCGCATCGCGGAGCGCACACCGTCGGCGTCGAAGATGTCCCCGCGCCGGATGTCGACGGGCAGACCGTCGATGCCGCGCGTGGAACTGGTCGGCCGGATCAACACCCGCACGTCATCGCCGCGGGCGGCCAACTGCTTGGTGACATGCGAACCCAGGAAACCGCTGGCGCCGATGACGAGCTTGCTGGGCCTCACCGGTGGCCGGCCAATCGCGTTCCTCTCCACGTTCACGAGACGCAACGTCTCGTCTTGCCAAGATTATGCAGTGCTGTCACCATCTGTAAAGCCGCCCCCCGTCAGATGCGGAGTCAACCGATGGTCACCGAGGCCAGAGCGCCCCGCCGCCGCAGCGAGCGGTCCCGAACGGCGATCATCTCGGCCACCAAGGAACTGCTGCTGCAGCGCGGGTTCGACGGGCTGAGCATCGAAGCGGTCGCGGCGCGCGCAGGTGTCGGGAAGCAGACGATCTACCGGTGGTGGCCGAGCCGCCGGGCCCTCGTCGCCGATGTGCTGCTCGAGGATGCCGACAAGATCCTGCGGCCCGTCGGGCAGACCGACGACCTCGTGGCGGACCTGAGCCGATGGTCGGCCAGCCTCGCGGCGACGCTCACGGGCGAGCGCGGCAACGCGATGCTGCGCATCCTCACCGTCGCGGGAATGGAACACGAAGACGTCAAGGCGCGCATGCAGGCGGGTTTCAGCGCCCCTCTGCACGAGGGCGTGAGAGCGCGGTTGTCGGCTGACGGAATCGACGATGCGACATCGCAGGCGGCGGCCGACGCCATCGTCGGCGGAATCGTCTACGCGATCCTCACCGAAGGACGCTCGTTTCGCCGGAGCCGGGCCGAGGCGATCACCCGGACCGTCATTGCCGGGGCATCCCGATGACCATGTCTCCCAGAGTGTTTCGTGTGGTCGGTGACGGCGGCGTGACGATTGTCGCAGACCGAATCGGCGATGCGACCGCACCGGCGGTGGTGTTCTTGCACGGCGGCGGACAGACCCGTCGGTCATGGGGCCGGGCCGCGGCCGCGGTTGCCGAACGGGGATGGCAGGCCGTCACCGTCGACTTCCGCGGGCACGGCGAGTCCGACTGGTCGGCCGACGGCGACTACCGCGTCACCACGTTCGCCGGAGACGTGCTCGAAGTGCTTCGAGAACTTCCCGACAAGCCCGTCATCGTCGGCGCCTCTCTTGGTGGTATCACCGCGATGCTTCTTGCCGGAGAACTCGCGCCCGGTGCGGTGCGCGCGATCGTCCTCGTCGACATCGTGCCGGACATGAACCCTTCCGGCGCGTCGCGCATTAACGAATTCATGGCCGAGAAGATGACGTCGGGCTTCGCATCGCTCGACGAGGTCGCCGACGTGATCCAGCAGTACAACCCCCACCGGCCGAGGCCCGCCGACCTCAACGGCTTGAAGACGAACCTGCGCCAGCGCGACGGTCGCTGGTACTGGCACTGGGACCCGAAGTTCATCGACGGCACCGCCGCGCTGCCGCCGATCGAAGTGACCGAGGTGGACCGGATGCACTCTGCGGTTGCGGCGATCCTGCGCAACGGCATCCCGATGCTGCTGGTGCGGGGGCAGATGAGCGACCTCGTGACCGAAGAATGCGCCCGCGAGTTCCTCGGCCGGTTCCCCGACGTCGAATTCGTCGATGTCGGCGGCGCCGGACATATGGTGGCCGGGGATCGCAACGATGCCTTCGCCGAGGCCGTGGCGAAATTCGTCATCCGGCACACTTAGGGTCGAGATTTCATCCGGTCGCCCCTTGACCGGTTAGCCCTTCTAAGAGCAAGCTTCGCTGGTGATCGAGTTGAGTGAACAACAGATCCTGGATCAGATCGCCGACCGCCTTTCGGTCTCCTACCCGAGCGTCCCGACGGATGCGGTGACGAGCCTGGTCCGCGAACACCACGCCCGCTTCGAGGGCCGCCCGATCCGCGACTTCATCCCGCTGTTCGTCGAGCGGGAGGCACGTGCCGAGCTCGAGCGGCTCGAACGCCCCGCCGCGCGGGTCTGATCTTCGGGACCGCCTCGGGGAAGCGTCGGCCCTGAAGGACCGCCCCTTCCGCACGCGAAAGGCTGCAATGACAGAGAACAGGGTCGGCCGGGTTGCCGGCAAGGTCGCGTTCATCACGGGCGCTGCACGCGGTCAGGGACGGGAACACGCGGTTCGACTCGCCGAGGAGGGCGCCGACATCATCGCCGTCGACGTGTGCGACGACATCGACGCCGCCAAATACCCCGGTCCCACGGAGGCAGACCTCGCCGACACCGCGACGCTGGTCGAGAAGTCGGGCCGCCGCATCGTGACCGCCAAGGCGGATGTGCGTGACCTAGCGAGCCTTCAGACCGCTCTCGAGCGTGGAGTCGCTGAACTCGGTCCGCTCGACATCGTCGTCGCCAACGCCGGCATCAGCGCCGACCCGGCGCCGGCCGCGATGATCGGGGAATCCGCGTGGCAGACGATGCTCGACATCAACGTGACCGGCGTCTGGCACACCGTGAAAGCCGCACTGCCGCACATGACCAACGGCGGCGGTTCGATCGTCCTGGTCAGCTCGATGTTGGGACTTCGTGGCGGCGGCTACATGGCCCACTACGCCTCAGCCAAGCATGCTGTCGTCGGGTTGATGAACTCCCTGGCCAATGAACTTGCGCCACAATGGATCAGGGTCAACTCGATTCACCCCGGCAACATCCTGACCCCGATGATCGACAACGATCACTTCCGTCGCACGGTCCGGCCCGACCTCGCCGATCCGACGATGGAAGACGCTACGCAGGTCATCGGGCACTTCCACCTGCTGCCGAAACCCGTCATCGAGGCCCGCGCCGTGAGCAACGCCGTGTTGTTCCTCGCCTCCGACGAATCGCAGTACATCACCGGAGCGGCGTTGCCCGTCGACGCCGGCGCCGTGGCGAAGTTCTGATTTTCGCGGGACCTACCTGGTGGCGCCGAACCTTCCGAACCGCCACAGATAGGACGGCAACCGCCGAGCAGGCACAGACTTCGGCCAGTCTCGCGCCCGGAAGTAGGCATCGGATCCGCCGTCGACGAAAATGATGCTGCCGCAGAGGAAATCGGCGGAGTCCGACAGCATGAACAACATCCAGTCGGCCAGCTGAGCGGGGTCTCCGAAACCGCCAATGGGCACCGGGAAAGCCTTGACCGCCTTGGCCTCACGCGGTGTGGCCAGCTGCTTCTCCAGCAGCGGCGTCATGATGGCACCGGGCGCCAGGGCGTTGAGCCGGATGCCCTCACCGGCCCACTGCCTGCTCACCGCGGTGCGCCGGACCCAATGGGAGACCGCGATTTTGGAGGCGGCATACCCCAGCGACGGCGCGACGGGCCCGAACAGCTTCAGTGAGCGCACCGCCTTGTCGGTGTCGCCGGCCAACAGCGCACGCACCGTGCGCCTGGGTACCGCTGGGGTGGTAGTCGTCGAATTACTGCCTATCACCACAACTTTGGCTCTGTCAGCGGCGGCCAACGCAGGGCGCCATGCCTGCAGCAGGTCGACCACGCCGCGATAGTTGACCTCGAATATCAGCCGGGCGCTGTCCTTGCCAGGTGTCGGCCCGATTCCGGCGGCCAACACGGCACCGTCGAGTCGGTCCGACCGGGCCAGCACCTGATCAGCGGCGGCCTGCCGTCCCTCGGCGGTCGCCAGGTCGGCCACGATGTCGCCTTCTTTGACGTCGACGGCGATGACGGTGTGCCCCTGTGCCCTCAGTTTGGTGGCGGCTTGCTGCCCCATGCCGGAGGCGGCCCCGGTGACCACGTACACGCCCATTTCGACTCTCGCTTTTCTCGTTTCACCCAATGTCGACGGGCAGCGTAACGGTGAGCAGGGACCTGCCCGCTCAGCGGTCACCCCCCTGAGCTTTCCGAGGCCGCTTCGAAAGCGAGGTTTGCACCGGCTCCCTTCGGGCACAGATGTGCCATGAGCCATGATCCGTATGCATCCACCGACCGAATCAGCTCGGCGATCTGGGTGGGCATCGCGATCGGGACGTCCGCGTTTGTGTTGCTGTCGGCGATCCTCGCCGCGGGCTGAACTTGTTGGGATCGGTAGGCCCGGTCCCCGGCTGTACTTCAGTCACAACGAAGCCACCCCGGCAACGTGATGACGAAGAGGAACAGCAATGAACATCGTCCCCGCCCGCATCGAAGAGCAGGTCAGCCGCGTCGACCGGACGTACAGCCTGGTGATCGGAATCTCCGCGGGGCTCACTGCGCTCTGGTCGCTCTACCGCGTGCTCTGGCTCTTCTACACGGCGGCGACGTTCTCCAGCGTCGGATGGTCACCGGTTTCCTTGGTGCTGCCGCTCGTGCTGTGGCTCGTGATCGGTGTCGCCGCTGGCTACGTTGCCGCCGCGTTCCTGATCCGGTACGCCAAACAACCCTGACCGTGACCGGAGGGGGCCGCAGCGGATGCGGCTCTTTTCGGCGTGTGTGGCTTCCGCGGCGGTCGCGAGCAGTTATCGCGCCGTGAGCCCCTTCGGGGTGAACGGTGCTGCCTCGCCACGCTCGACTGCCTCATCGTGCTTGGCGGCTGCGCGATCGAGCAGTTCGATGAGGGCGTCTTCGTCGCGAACCAACTGCCGGTACTTGGGCCCGAGCGCGAGGATCTGATCACGTTCGCGAAGCAGCGACGTGAAGATGCGTTCGCGTTCCTCGGCGCTCTTGGTGTACTCGGAGTCGAGATAGGCCCGAGCGTGCCGGCGAGCGTTGGCGATCGCCGTCTGGGCCACCCCCTTCTTGCTGAACAGCGAGGCGACGACGGTGACGACGAGGACCCCGATGATCACCGAGAGGGACAGGCCGGTGCCGACCTCCACGACCTTGACGGGTTCTCCGTCGTTGATGAACGGCACGTTGTTCTCGTGCAGCGCATGCAGAATCAGCTTCACCCCGATGAACGCCAAGATCGCCGCCAGGCCGTACGAAAGGTAGATCAGCCGGTCGAGCAGGCCGTCGATCAGGAAGTACAGCTGCCGAAGGCCCAGTAGCGAGAACGCCGTCGCGGTGAAGACGATGTAGACGTTCTGGGTCAGACCGAAGATCGCCGGGATCGAGTCCAGGGCGAAAAGAATGTCGGTGCCGCCGATGGCGACCATCACCAGAAGCATCGGCGTCATCGCGCGCTTTCCGTCCACCGTGGTGAACAGCTTGTCGCCGTCGTAGTGGTCGGTGGTGTGGAAGACCTTCCTCGCGAGCCGAATGATGAAGTTGTCGGCGGTCTCAGAGTCGCTGCTGTCTGGCGCCAGCATGTTTCCCGCGGTGAGCAGAAGGATCAATCCGAACGCGTAGAAGACCCAGGCGAAGGTGTTGATCAGCGCTGCGCCGAGGAAGATGAAGCCGGTACGCGCGATCAACGAGAACACGATGCCGAACAGCAGCACCTTCTGCTGGTCCTCGCGCGGCACGCGGAAGCTGCTGATGATGATCAAGAAGACGAACAGGTTGTCGACCGACAGCGCCTTCTCGGTGATATACCCCGCAAAATACTCGCCGCCAGGGTCAACGCCCCCGAAGACCAGGACGCCGACCCCGAACAGCACCGCGATCCCGACGTAGGCCGCCGACCAGATCGCCGCCTCTTTGAGGGTCGGGACGTGGGCCTTCCGTACGTGGAAGAAGAAGTCGAAAGCCAGGAGTGCGACGATGGCGGCGATCGTCAGTGCCCACACCCATCCGGGAACCACCATGCGCTACTCGCTATCTCTCACCGGAACCGACTGCCCCTAGTGGTGCCCGCAATGGACCGTTCGAATCCTCGACCGGGTCGACGCACCGCCCGGCCGATACCCCGAACCCCACGCATTACGGTTGGTCGAGCACAGCTACCACGATAGACAGGAGAACGTCGGAGATGACGATTCTGGACCGCTTCCGACTCGACGACAAGGTCGTCGTCATCACCGGCGCATCGTCCGGGCTTGGAGTGTCGTTCGCCGAGGCGGTTGCACAAGCCGGCGCGGACGTGGTGCTGGCCGCCCGACGTGTCGAAAAGCTCGAGGCCACAGCAGAACTCGTCAGGGCCGCCGGCAGGCGTGCTCTCAACGTCCAAACCGATGTCGCAGAGCCCGATCAGTGCACGGCGCTCGTCGACGCGGCAATGCAGGAGTTCGGCCGCGTCGACGTGCTGGTGAACAACGCCGGAGTGGGCACCGCCGTGCCCGCCACTCGGGAAACACCCGAGGAGTTCCGCAAGGTCGTCGACGTCAACCTCAACGGGTCGTACTGGACCGCCCAAGCGTGTGGGCGGGTGATGCAGCCGGGTAGTTCGATCATCAACATCGCCAGCGTGTTGGGATTGACCACCGCGGCGCTGCCCCAGGCCGCCTACAGCGCCAGCAAGGCCGCGATCGTCGGCCTCACCCGCGACCTCGCCCAACAGTGGGGAGAGCGCAAGGGGATCCGCGTCAACGCCCTGGCGCCGGGATTCTTCAAGTCCGAGATGACCGACGAGTACAAGCCGGGCTATCTGGAGCGCACCCTGGCCAGCCGCGTGGTTTTCAAACGCTTGGGTGAGCCGCACGAGTTGTCGGCCGCCGTCGTCTGGCTCGCGTCCGAAGCCGGTGGCTACGTCACGGGCCAGACCATCGTGGTGGACGGCGGCGTGACGATCACGTAGGCGTCGTGCAACGCTTCGCGTTCGCTTCGGTCACGAAACGCGTACAGGACTGACGGCACCGCCGTCACGGTGATTCCATGGACCCCGGCGGCTCGCGGATGACGGGCCGAAAGGTTGCCTATGGGTTCGCTCGTGCCGTATTGGGTGGGTCTGCTGGTGGTGGTCGCGATCCTCAGCGCGATGGGCGGATTTGTCGCATCGACGGCCATGCGGCGGAACAAGCGGCATACGGGGCGCATCTTTGCGCTCGGCGCCTTCTGTGGATTCCTTGCCGGCGCGACGGTGGCCGGGCGGCACAGCGCTGCCGGCAGAACCCGAGCGGTCCTGCGGCGCAGCGGGATTCGGTCGTTGACCAGGCTCGCCCTTGCTTCGCGACCGGCCCGGCGGCGCTGGCTCTCGATAGGACGCTAGACCGACCGGCACCGGCGGTTCGACTCAAACCGCCCCGGCGGTTCGCCGTTTCCGCTCCCATGGCCACGTCATGAGGGCCCAGGCGGCGACGATGATCGCCACTTCGACGGCCACATACATCGGCCACGGTCCGAACACGTCCAACAACGACGCGGTCGGTGGCTTCCTGTTCAAATAGCCGTAATTCGTGCCGACGATCGCGTTGAAGGTATAGGTCGCCGCTGCCCATATCAGGGTTACGACGACGGTGAAACGGTAGCTGCGCCACCGCGGACGCATCCCGCGTCCCCAGGTGAGATAGATGGCCGCCCATACCGCGAAAACGTGGAGCACGAAGAACGTGAGGAAAAGGTGATGTGGAAAATCCGGTGCACCGTCTCGAGGTGTTCCCACATCGGGCGTCAGCAGCGCCTGCGAGCTCAGGAGCAGACACCAGTAGTACGTCAGCGCGAAAGCCCAATGCCGTTGCGACCACAGCGCATAAGCGGCGGTGAGTTCGGCGATGTCACACAGTTGTATCGGCACGGACGTTTGAATGTCGGGCCGGATCACCTTGTAGACCAATGCCACCACGAACGCCGCGACGATCAGCAACGCGAACACGCGCGAGAACACCCGCGCCTGGGCCTCGGTCTGGCGACGCCCCAACCAGATCAGCAATACCGCGCCGACCACGAAGATGGCCAGCACCACCAGGTGCGACGGCCCGTATGCCTCGAACTGCCCTTGTGCGTAGTACAACTCGGTCATCTCGTGCTCGTTCAGCGAGGTTTGGGGGCCGGCTGCGTGTCGGTGTAGAGGTCCAGTGTTCGGGCGGTCACCGTGGCGAGTTCTCCTTGTAAGTTCGACAGTGGTCTGCTGCCGCGGATGTGTATGACGTTCGTCAGCAGGATCACATACGTCTCAGAAGCCGGGTCTATCCACATCGACGTCCCGGTAAAACCGGTGTGCCCGAAGCTGCCGACGGGAAAGAGCAGTCCGCGCGGCCTGGAGTGGCCCGTGTCGATGTCCCAACCCAACCCGCGCAGGTCTTGACCATCGATCGCCGGATAGTTCGGGGCCAGTAGCGGATTCGAGTTCGGCGCCACGGCGAGGGCCTCTCGAACGGCATCGTTGGCCGCCTCGATCTGTCCGGGTGAGTGTCCCGGTTGCTGGGGCGTGGTCATCAGCCGCAGAGTCTCCTGCGTCAACGGAAACGTGCTGGGGCGGCCGGCCAGTCGATCCAGCAGGGCTTGGGCGAAGATGCTGATGTCACGCGCGGTCGAGAACACCCCGGCATGCCCGGCGACGCCGCCCATGCGGCGTGCTGTCGGATCATGGACGGTGCCTCGCAACGGGTAGTCGAGGTCAGGATTGCTGCCCGGCTGGGCTCTGCCTTCCTCGTCGAGGGCTGTCGGGGCGACTCGGGGCAAAATGTCTGTGTCCCAGGCACCTTCGGGACAGGTGGTCGGTGCGGGTGGCTCCGACGTGGACGCCCAGGCGATCGCGGCTCCTCTGATCTGGTGCGGGCCGCATGCCTTGGTCGCGGGCAGGTAGCGGGTGTCCGCCATGCCCAGGGGCGTGAACACGTTCTGCTCGACGTAGACGTCCTCGGACTCGCCGGTGATTTCTTCGATCAGCGCTCCGAGCAGGATGAAGTTGATGTCGGAGTAACGAAACACTTCACCCGGCTCGAATCGCAGCGGCGTGGCAAGCGCGCGACGGATCCCTTCCGTGCTGTCGGGGGCCGCCAAACCCCACGGGTCCCGCAGGTCGATATCGCCCGCGATACCGGAAGTGTGGGTGAGCAACATGCGCAGCGTCACCTGTGACCGCTGCGGATCGCGCGCACCGTTGAAGGCGGGCAGATAGGTCTGCACCGGTTCGTCGAGTCCGACCTTGTCCTGTTCGTAAAGCTGCATGACGGCGGTCGCCGTGGCAAGGCTCTTGGTCAACGACGCAACGTCGAAGATCGTGTTCTCGGTCATCGGCTCGGCAGGCGCCGGGGCCCCGTCGAGGCCGGGTTCGCCCGCCAGTTTGCGCGAGCCGTACGCATGGTGAACGACGAGCTTGCCACGGTGTCCCACCGCGACCACCGCGCCGGGTAATTCGTGTGCGGCGATCGCGGTGTTGATCAACTCGTCAACCGCCGGCAGGCCGGGCGCCGCAAGCGTGGGCGTCTGGGTCGCGGTCGACGGGTACGGCGTCGCCCGCGCACCGGAGTCCGCCGGCGGATCGTCAACGGCTCCACCGCACGCCGAGGCCGCGGTCAGCGCGATGACGACCGTGGCGATGGCAAGGCACCTCGACCACGCCCGCTTGCCGTGCGTGGCGGGTCGGTCTGCGGGCATGGCCACCCCGTCCGGTCGAAGATGCGGGTGCGACGCCGCCGGGTACAGCTGCGTTTCGGTCATCAGCATAGGGCGAAAGTGTTTCGGCCCAGCGGGGTCAGCACAGAGGAATCGACTGACCGGCACCCGCGCGTCGTCAATGTTGTTAGCATCGCGCCGTGCAGGACTTCCCGACGTCACCCGGTCGTGGCGGAGGGCACTCTCCTTCACGACGCGAACTCCTCAAGTATGCCGTCGCCGCGCCGCCGCTGTTCTTTCTCGGCGCGGCGGCCGCGACGCTCTTCGGCCCGAGTGCGTCGGCGGCGCCGCTGCGGCTCGTCGACTTCGCGCACCGCAAGGTGCCGGCCGATCAGCTCAAGGCGGCGGGCTTCGACGGCGCGCTGGTTTACGTCTCCGAGCTGCGGCCGGGCGCTGACTTCGACTTCAAACCGGTGACGCGCGAATATGCCGACTCGCTGCGGGCCGAGGGTCTGCACGTCGTCAGCTGCTACCAGTACGGCAAGCCGGGCTGGCCGACGCCGTCCGATTACACGCGCGGGTACGACGGTGGTGTGGCGGACGCCCTGACCGCCCTGCGATTGCACAATGCCGCGGGTGGACCTGATTCGGCACCCATCTTCTTCAGCGTCGACGAGGACATCGACGCCGAGACGTGGGAGAACGTCGCGCGCGAGTGGTACCGCGGAATCAACTCCGTTCTGGGTGTGGATCGCACCGGCCTCTACGGCCACGCGCGGGCGTGCTCGTGGGCGATCGGCGACGGGGTCGTCGGCCGCTCGACCAGCGACGGACATTGGTGGGTGTGGCAGACCAAGGCCTGGTCGGCCGGTGAGCGTGACCCCCGGGCCGTGCTCTATCAGGCCGTGGTGATCGGTCCGTCAGAGCCCGGTGTGCCCATCGGAGACACCCACGTCGACGTCGACGAGGTCCTCGCGCCCGACTTCGGCCAGTGGGATCTGGACCGAGGCTGACCGTGCCCGTTACCAGAGCGTTTCGCCGTCGTTGCGCTGAAATCGGCGCGGGAGCGTTCGCCGCGAGACCGCATTTAATACGCTGCTGACATGCCGGAGCGCGTACCGGCCGGGGGGACGGTCATCAAGCTGATTTTGTGCTGCACGCTGGCCGGGGTGCTGGTGGCGGCGCTGATGTTCCCGTTCGCGGGCGGGTTCGGCCTGTTGTCCAACCGGGCCTCCGACGTCGTCGCCAACGGTTCGGCGCAGCTGGTGGAGGAAGACGTTCCCCAGGTGACGACGATGGTCGACGCCGCCGGTAAGCCGATCGCCTGGCTCTACAGCCAGCGCCGGTTCGAGGTGAAAAGCGAGCAGATCGCCAACACCATGAAGCTGGCGATCGTCTCGATCGAGGACAAACGGTTCGCCGAGCACGCGGGCGTCGATTGGCAGGGCACACTCACGGGTCTGTCGGGATACCTGTCGGGCAACCTCGACACCCGCGGCGGGTCGACGATCGAGCAGCAGTATGTCAAGAACTTCCAGTTGCTGGTGACCGCACAGACGAACGCCGAGAGGCGCGCCGCGGTCGAGCTGACGCCGGCCCGCAAGCTCCGTGAGATGCGCATGGCGTTGACGCTGGACAAGACGTTCACCAAGGCCGAGATCCTCACGCGCTACCTGAACCTGGTGGGGTTCGGAAACGGGGCGTTCGGGGTGCAGGACGCCGCGCAGACCTACTTCGGGGTCAACGCCTCGCAGTTGAACTGGCAACAGGCGGCGCTGCTGGCCGGCCTGGTCCAGTCGCCCGCCTCGCTGGACCCGTACGTCAACCCCCAAGGCGCCTTACAGCGTCGGAACCTGGTGCTGGACACCATGATCGAACATCTCCCCCAGCACACCGACGAACTGCGATCCGCCAAGTCCGCGCCGCTCGGTGTGCTGCCCCGCCCCAAGGAGCTGCCGAGCGGGTGCATCGCTGCCGGTGACCGCGGCTTCTTCTGCGAGTACGTGCTGGCGTATCTGGCCCACGCGGGAATCAACAAGGAACAAATCGCCCGTGGCGGCTACCTGATCCGCACCACGCTCGATCCGACGATCCAGTCGTCGGTGAGAAGGGCGATCGAGAAGGTCGCGAGTCCCACGCTGGAGGGAATCGCCAGCGTGATGAGCGTCATCAGGCCGGGCAAGGATTCGCATCGGGTGCTCGCGATGGCCAGCAACCGGAACTACGGCCTGAACAAGGACGCGGGGCAGACGGTGCAGCCACAGCCGTTCTCGCTTGTCGGCGACGGCGCAGGTTCCATCTTCAAGGTCTTCACCACCGCAGCGGCACTCGAGATGGGTATGGGCATCAATGCCCAACTCGCCGTTCCCGGATCCTTCCAAGCGCGGGGACTCGGCAGCAGCGACACACCCGGATGCCCGAAAGAGACGTGGTGTGTGAGAAACGCCGGCAACTATCGCGGGTCGATGAACGTGACCGACGCGCTGGCCAGCTCGCCCAACACCGCCTTCGCCAAGCTCATCCAGCAGGTGGGCGTGCCCCGGGCGGTCGACATGGCCGTTCGCCTCGGGCTGCGCTCCTACGCCCTTCCGGGGACGGCGCGAGCATACGATCGCGGAAGCAACGAGAGCCTGGCCGAGTACATCAAGCGACAGAACGCCGGATCGTTCACCCTGGGGCCGTTCCAGCTCAACGCTCTCGAGCTGTCGAATGTGGCTGCGACATTGAGTTCCGGCGGCATGTGGTGCCCGGCCAACCCGATCGACAAGATCATCGACCGTCACGGCAACGAGGTGACGTTCACCGCCGAGAAGTGCGACCAGGCGGTTCCGGAAGGGTTGGCGAACACTCTCGCGAACGCGCTGAGCAAGGACGACAAGGGCGCCGGTACGGCCGCCGGAGCCGCCGGTTCAGTGGGCTGGGATCTGCCGATGTCCGGTAAGACCGGCACGACCGAGTCTCACCGGTCGTCGGGGTTTCTGGGATTCACCAACCAGCTCGCGGGCGCGGTGTACATCTTCGACGACTCCAACTCACCGTCGGAGATCTGCTCGTTCCCCCTGCGCAAGTGCTACAGCGGAGACCTCTACGGGGGTAACGAGCCGGCGCGCATCTGGTTCGAGGCGATGAAGCCGATCGCGACCGATCTCGGCGAGGTGCGTCTGCCGCCGACCGATCCCCGCTACGTCGAGGGCGGTCCCGGCAGCGAGGTGCCGAACGTGACAGGCATGAACGTCGACCGGGCCCGTCAACGGCTGAAGGATGCCGGATTCCAGGTCGCCGAGAAGACGACGCCGGTCAACAGCGCGGCCGCTTACGGTGCGGTCGTGGGCACCACGCCGAGTGGTCAAACCATCCCGGGCTCCATCGTCACGATCAACACCAGCACCGGGATCGCGCCGGCACCGCCGCCGCGCCCGGAGGAACCGCCACCTCCCCCGGGTGTGCCGCCCCCGCCACCGCCGCCTGATCCGATGGTGATGCAGATCCCGGGTCTGCCGCCGTTCGTCTTCGGGCCGCCACCGCCACCCCCGCCGCCGCCGGCTCCGCCTCCACCGCCGATTGCGCCGCCGCCACCGCCGCCCCCGCCGCCTGCGTGAGGACGGCGGGGTCAGAGGTCAACCGGAGCTACTCGGGTGAGTTGATCGGAGTCGGCGAACAGCAGCGTGCCCTCGTCGAGCATCACCGCCCATCGACGGGCGGCATCTGCGATGTGGTTGGAGCCGATGTCGACGGGCACGGCGGTCATTTCACCGAAATCTTCGACGATGACGCCACGAGCCTCGGCGTCCGTGTCGGGGTTGACGCGGACACGGACGTCCACGGCCAACTCCGAGTCGTGGCCTTGCTCCCGATCGTCGACGCTTTGATCAGCCACCGAATTCCTCCTGACGCCCGTCAAGAATTTGCGTGGAGGTCAGTGAATCACGATCGCCGTCGTCTGAGCGGGGAATTCGGAGAAACTTCGGTTTGCGGACAGCGCCCTTCTGGAGCGGCCGCGCCCTGGGGATCGTGCCCGGGATCCCTCGGATTCGCGGGGACCCGCGCCGGGACTGTGATTTGCCCAACGCGGGTTCGGAGGGCGGCGGTTGACACCGGCGTCATCACTCGCCGCCGGAACCACTGCTGCCGTTGCCCGCCTACGAGCGAATAATTCGCTGGCAGCGAATAATTCGCGCAGAGCTGGGCAATAGGGGTAGGCAGTCGCGGGGGTACGCGAAGCGGCCGCCGGGGTACCCGAAGCGGCCGCCGGGGTACGCGAAGCGACCGCCGGGGTACGCGAAGCGACCGCCGGGGTACCCGAAGCGTCCGTCTCGCGCTCTACTCGTCCAGTTGCGGCCGCAGCGTCAAGCGCGCTCGCGGGTCCACTGGCCGATGAAGCGAAGTATCTCCGGAATCTGATCCATCATCTGGCGCCCGAAGTAGCTTTCGATCTTGCCGCCGACGATCGGGATCTTGACCTTGACGGTGCCGCTGCACTCGAGGCGCTTATTGTCAGGCGTCGGCGTCATCTCGAGGGTGCCGCGGCCGGAGCCCGGTGCTCCGTGGGCGCGGACGTGGATCATCCCCCGCACCTTGTCGCCACGGTCGACCGTCCAGGTCTCGCTTTGCACGAGTTCCACACCGCCGGGGTAAAGCTTGCCAAGGACACCGGGCAGCACCGTGTTTCGCAGGTCTTGGGCGACCGTCACCCGCACCTCGCCGCCCGCGCCGACGTCGAAGGAGCGCAGTTCTGCGGTGCCGTTGTGCGGTTCCAACCGCGCCAGCCAGTATCCCCGCTCGGAGAACGCGGTCTGGATCTGTTGGACGCTGACCGCGGATTCGACTGTGCAGTCGAACGACTTTGACATGTCAGAAGGCTATCGCCCACGGGGCGGCTCGTCCGACCAATGGTGCCGCGGTGATCACGGCGGACAGGCGCTCGATGGACTCGGGGAAACTACCGGAAATCAGCTCGGCGACACTCAGATGGCGTCAAAGAAGTCGGCGATCAGCGCGGTGATCTCCTCGGCCTGTTCGATCTGTGGGAAGTGGCCAGCGCCGGGCAACACCACCGCGGTGGCCTGCGGCACATGCGAGAGGACCAGATCAATCCAGGCTGAACTCTGTCCCGATTCGAGCGAGACACGCTCGCGTGCCGCGTCGAGCGTCGTGCACTGGATTGCCAGCAGCGGAACCCGCACAGCGTCGAGTGCATTCTCCACCTCCCCGGCGTCCCAACCGGCCAGACTTGTCAGCAGATTCCTGCCCAACGGCGCGGGAAAGCCGACCCCTCGATCGACTATCCGGTTAGCCAGAACGGGATCGCTGGACGGGACGAACATCGATTCGAAAAACCACTTCATGAATCGCCCGTAGCCATCCTCAGCGAGGTCATCGGACATGGCCCGCTCGGCGACCGCAGGATCACCCTCGGCGATCCGACTGCCGTCGACGAGTACGAGGCCGGCCACCGCGCCGGGCCGTACCCGGTACGCCTGGAGAGCGACGCGACAGCCCATGCTGTGGCCCACGACGATCGCCGGTGGCAGCGACATTTCCACCATGGCTCGGGCCACCGCAGCTCCATACGTCTCGACCGTGCAGTCCGCCGGTGCGCTCTGGACGGAACCGTGCCCGGGCAGCTCGCATACGACGACGGTGGTTCTTGTTCGAAACCAGTCGACCTGGGCCTGCCAGTCCGTGGCATCGCAGGCAAGTCCGTGCACGAAGACCAAGGGTGGGCCGCCAGAACCGGTTCGTGTCGCTTTCATCCTCGGAGCTCCTTTGCTCGAGCGGAGGCGCCTTCTCTATCGATGCGCGGGGCGGAGCGCCGACCACTATTGCGCTAGGTAGCCCCCATCGACGGGTAGCACGGCACCGGTGATGAAGGAGGCGTCGTCGGAGGCGAGGAAGGCGATGGCGCTGGCGACTTCGGCGGGCTCGCCGATACGGCCGATCGGGTGCATGCGCTCGATCGCGGCCAGATACTCCGAGCCACCCGGCTCATTCGGAAGCTGCTTGACTCGCTCGGTTCGAATCGTCCCGGGCGCAACGGCATTGACTCTGATCCCCCGGTCGGCCCACTCGACCGCCAGATGCTTGGTCAGGCCGGTGGCGATGAACTTGGCGGGCCCGTAGGCCGCCTGCCGCTTCTGCCCTGCCAGTCCGGAGATCGAGGAGAGGCAGACGATGGCGCCGCCCCCGGTGGGCAACATCGCCTCGATCGCGAACTTGCACGTCAGGAACATCCCACGTCCATCGATGGCCATGACCTCCTCCCAGTCGGAGGCGGAGACCTCAAGCGCGTCGCCGAGCGGGATGATTCCGGCGTTGGCGACCAGCACGTCGAGCCGTCCGTAGCGGTCGACGGCCGCCGTGACCATCCGCTTCGCATCGTCGGGGACCGAGACGTCACCGACGACCGTCTCGACTTCCGTTCCGGTCTCTCGCAGTTCGTCGGCGAGCGCCAGCAGCGGTTCACTTTGAATGTCGGTCACGGTCAACCGGGCTCCCTCGCCCGCGAAGCGCACCGCCGTCGCCCGGCCGATGCCGAACGCCGCCCCGGTGATCACGGCGGACTTCCCGCGCAGACGCCCTCGTTCGTGGGTCACCGCTTGGCCATCGCCTTCGTCGACAACGTTGCGAGCCTCCCTTGTGCGCCGACGTCGCCGACCCGATAGCCGTCAGGCTTGACCTTGCGGTCGCGCGATTGAATCGGAAATCCCTGGGAGACATCACGATCGGACAGTCGCCTCGGGCTGGACGCGCAAAGCCTATGTCCACACGCAGGGGGCGCCGGTCGAAACGGCCAAATTCGTAGGGCGGCACCGCGCTCGGCGGCAACCACTCGCCTGCCGCGTACCTCACCTCTCAGGTCAGGACTGCTGGGCCTCCTGACGGTAGGGCGGACCGAGGAATCGCTGCAGCATTCGGTACTCGGCGTCGGGATCCTTCATGGGCCAACTCCAGAGCGCCAAGAAGACCCGAATCAGCCACTGCTCCGCAAGGGGGTCGGGATCCTCGAGTCCAAGCATCTCGGCGGCGAACTGCGCGATGACCTCAGACGTCGTCAGCCAGTCGGTTTCGGTGGGCGGATGGGCGGAGCGGAGCGCGTTGGTCAACGGGTCGGACCGGGCCCGCTCCAACGCCAACGCCGTCGCCTCCACCACCCGCTCCGCACCGGAGAGGCCGCGGATGGCTTCGCGCACGGTCTCGACCGTGCGGGCCGCGTGGATGGCGACAACGGCGTCGCGGATCGCGGTCTTGCCGCCGGCGTGCCGGTAGATCGTGGCGGGCGAACAGTGCACTTTCGCAGCCAGCGCGTCGATGGTGAACGCCTCCCATCCACGACGGGCGATCAGATCGGCGGCGGCGGCGTGTATGCGTCTGGTCGCTTCGGAGGCTCGATCTCGACCGACCAGCCAATCGGTACCAGCCACCGCACGCGTCTCCTGTCGCCGACAGCCTCAGGGCTCTATCTCTCAGGATGAGAAGGACAGCGCCGATTCTCTCATGGACGCCGCTGGTGAGGGCGCGTTCGTGAGAAGGCCAGGTTCGGCTGCTCCACGAGAGGCATTTCAACTTCGGCCAGCGGCGTTGACGGTCTCCATCAGGAGACGAACGCTAGGACCGTGGCGATCTTGGATGACCCTGCTCAATTCTTCGGAAATGCCGCCATCCAGGACCCGTACCCGCTCTACGAGCAGATGCGGTCAGAAGCACCGGTGCACCGCATCGGTGAGTCCGATTTCTACGCGGTCTGCGGCTGGGACGCGCTCGTCGAGGCGACCAACCGGGTGCAGGATTTCTCCTCAAATCTCACCGCAACCGTGGTCTACGACCACAGCGGCGCGGTGAACCCGTTCCCGATGATGCCGCTCGGCGACCCGGCGCACGCGCTCGCCACCGCAGACGACCCCGCACACGCCGTGCATCGCAAGATTCTGTTGCCGCACCTGTCGGCTAGACGAGTCCAGGTGATCGAGGAGTTCGCGGAGGAGACTGCGCACCAGCTGTGGACGGAGTCGGTGGACGACGGGCGAATCGAATGGATGAGCGCCATCGCCAACCGTCTCCCGATGAAGGTGGTCGCTCAACTGCTCGGCTTGCCCCACGACGATGTGGACAAACTCATCAGGCTGGGATACGCCACCACCACGTTGCTCGACGGGATCGTCACCCCGGACCAACTCGAAGCCGCCGGGCTGGCGGCAATGGAACTCGGCGGCTATGTGCTGGAACACTTCGAAGCGGCGGGCAGGGATCCACAACCGGGACTGATCAGCGATCTCGCTGCGCGCTGCGCGTCCGGCGAGGTGGAACAGCCGGTCGCCTTGAGCATCATGCTCACGCTCTTCAGCGCCGCCGGGGAATCCACGGCCTCGCTGCTCGGCAGCGCCGCATGGGTTCTCGTCAGCCAACCCGACATACAGAAACAGGTCCGCGAGGATCGTGACCTCCTGGTGCCCTTCATCGAGGAGACGCTGCGATACGAGCCTCCATTCCGCGGCCACTACCGCCACGTCCTGCACGACACCACGCTGGGCGGGGTCGACCTCCCCGCCAACTCACATCTGCTGCTGTTGTGGGGCGCCGCCAATCGCGATGCCGCACAATTCGATTCACCGCACGAGTTCCGGCTCGACCGCGGCAGCGGCAAGGGCCACGTCACGTTCGGCAAGGGTGCTCATTTCTGCGTGGGCGCAGCGCTTGCCCGGCTCGAGGCCCGGATCGTCTTGCGCATGCTGCTCGAACGGACCGATTGGATCGAGGCTGTCGACGTGGGTGACTGGCTGACCAGCATCCTGGTCCGCCGATTGGAACGTCTGGAACTGGCAGTCCGATGATCACGGTTCAACTCCCGCCGAATCCCGCGCAGGATGCCGGGCGTTGATCAAGATCCACCGCAAGAGAGCGCTGCGGATAGCGGCGCTCATCATGGCCGCGGTGTTCGCAGTGATCTCATCGCTGACTTACCTTGCTTACTCGGGGGCGTTCATTCCCGTCGACACCGTCATAGTGACCTCGGCGCGGGCCGGTCTCGTGATGGACCGGGACGCCAAGGTCAAGTACCTGGGAGTCGAAGTCGGCAAAGTGTCCTCGATCGAATACGACGGGGCACAGGCGGAACTGACATTGGAGATCCGCCGCGATCAGATGAACTACATCCCTTCCAACGTCACCGTCCGTATCGCCAGCAACACCGTGTTCGGCGCGAAATCCGTTGAGTTCCTCAGCCCGACGATCCCCGACAAGAGCGCACTCGCGGCCAACTCGCATCTGCATGCCGCCGAGGTCGCCGTGGAAGCCAACACGCTCTTTGAAACGCTTGTCAACACTCTGAAGAAGATCGATCCGGTGGAGCTGAACGCCACCATGACCGCAATCGGCGAAGGGTTGCGCGGAAACGGGAGGGACATCGGGACCACGATCTCGACGTTCACCGACTACATGGGAACGTTCAACCCGCACCTGCCCACGCTCCAGTCGGGAATCCAAAAGGTGGGCGAAGTCGCCGATATCTACGCAGAGGCGACGCCGGACCTACTGACCTTGTTCGACAACACCGATTCGATCAGCAACACCATTGTCGACCAGCAGGAGAACCTGGCTACGACGTTGATGGCGGCGGTCGGGCTGGGGAACACCGCATCGGACGTGCTCGAGCCCTCCCAACGCGACTTGATCGCCGCGATTCAGCGGTTGCGGGCCCCATTGAAGGTCCTGGGCGACTACTCCCCGCAATTGGGTTGCCTGCTCACCGGTTTGGCGACCACGCTCAAGGAATTCGCTCCCGCTTGGGGCGGCACTGTGCCCGGGGTCTTCATGAACGCCTTCTTCATTCCCGGCGTCGCGCCGTACACCTACCCCGAGAGCCTGCCCATCGTCAACGCGTCCGGCGGCCCCAATTGTCGGGGGTTGCCGAATCTGCCAGGAAAGATGAAGAACGGATCGTGGTTTCGGCCGCAGTTCCTGGTGACGGACAACGCTTACATTCCCTACCAGCCCAACACCGAACTGCAATTCGATCCGCTGACGACGTTCCAGTTTCTGTTCAACGGTGCCTATGCCGAGCGAGACGATTACTGATGCCCAGGGACCGACTCGGCATGAAGGTTGCAGCCTTCACCGTTGTGATGCTGCTCGTCCTCGGCCTTCTCGTCGTGACCTTCGGGAAGTTCCGGCTGGGCTCGACAGTGTCCTATCGTGCGGAGTTCGACTCGGTGTCACGCCTGAAGCCCGGCCAAGACGTACGTGTCGCAGGCATCCCCGTCGGGTCCGTCACCGACATCGCCATCAACGGCGACCATGTCGACGTCGAGTTCGCGATCGACAAGACATACCGGATATACAGCTCGACCCGTGCCGCGATCCGATACGAAGATCTGGTCGGCAACCGCTACCTCGAAATCTCGACTGGCTCAGGGGAACTGCGGCCGCTGGCGCCCGGCGGTACCATTCCGCGCTCGAATACCGTGCCGGCAGTGGATCTCGACGCTCTGCTGGGCGGTTTGCGCCCGGTCCTCAAAGGCCTCGACGCGAGCAAGGTCAACGAGGTCAGCAACGCGATCATCGAACTACTCCAAGGCAACGGCGGCACCTTGGCCAAGGTCCTGTCCGATACCGACTCCTTCACCCGAACGCTGGCGGGACGCGACCAGTTGATCGGCGAAGTCATCGACAATCTCAACACCGTACTCACATCGATCGATGACAAAGGGGCACAACTGGACACGAGTATCGATCACCTGCAGCAACTGACCACAACCCTATCGGAGGGTCGCGGCCCGATTGCCGGGGCGATCCAGCCGCTCGCCTCCGCGCAGGCCGACCTCACCGATCTGTTGACCTCGTCGCGACGTCCGCTGCAGGGGGTGATCGAAAATGCGCGCCCCCTGGCGACCGTTCTCGATGACCGGAAAGACGAGGTCAACGCCGTGATCGAACCCCTCGCCGAAAACTACCTGCGACTCAGCGCGCTCGGTCAATACGGCGCCTTCTTCAACATCTTCTTCTGCGCGGTGAAGATCAAGATAAACGGTCCCGCAGGGAGCGACATCTTGATTCCGCTTCTCGGGCCGACGGATTCGTCAAAGGGACGGTGCTCCGATGACGGTTGAGGAGCGGGGTCGCCGAAACCCCCTACGCACAGGCATTTTCGGGATCATTCTCGTCATCCTGCTGGTGCTCGTTTCATTCGGTTACTCCACACTGCCCTTCATGCCGCAGGGAAAGGTCTACACCGCTTACTTCACCAACGCCGCCGGAGTCACCAGCGGCAGCGATGTGCAGATCTACGGATACAACGTCGGCAAAGTGAGCTCGGTCAACCTCGACGTGAGCGCCCGCGCCGCAAAGGTGATTTTCACCGTCGACCGCGATCTGCGCCTCGGCGACCAGACGCTGGTGGCGATCAAGACCGACACCGTTCTCGGCCAACGGATCCTGGCGGTCACCCCGGGTGGTGCAGGGTCGGTCGACACCGTGCCGCTCGGACGCACGACTACCCCGTACACCCTGCCCGACGCGTTACAGGATCTGGGAAACTCCGCAGCCGAGTTGGACACCGACACCTTCGAAACCGCGCTGCAAACTCTGACCGCCACGATGCGTGACGCCACCCCCCAACTGCGTAGCGCACTCGACGGCGTGACCGCGCTTTCCCGCAGCATCAACGCCCGCGACGAGGATCTCGCCGATCTACTGGCTCACGCGAAGTCGCTGTCGGCCATCCTGGCCACTCGCTCCCGTCAACTGAATCAGCTGATCACCGACGGTAACGCGCTGTTCGCCGAGCTCAGTGCACAGCGCACCGCGCTCGCCTCTCTCGTCGCGGGAATCGGCGATGTGTCGCGGCAAATATCGGGGTTCGTCGCCGACAACCGTCGTGAATTCGGTCCCGCGCTAGTCAAGCTCAACCTCGTGCTCGAAAATCTGAACTCCCGTCGCGCCCATCTCGACGAGGCGCTCAAGCGGCTCCCTGCCTTCTCCACGACACTGGGTGAAGTTGTGGGGTCCGGCCCGGGCTTTTCCGTCAACGTCTGGGGTGTGCCGACTCCTGCCGTCGCCGGCGTGCTGTTGGACACCTACTTCCAGCCGGGCAAGCTGCCCGACAGTCTGGCCGACATGCTCCGCGGATTCATCCGGGAGCGACTCGTGATCAGGCCGAAAACGCCATGACCGCGCTCGGACTCGCCCACCCCCGACGATGGCCCAGGGCTGTGCTCGCCGCGGTGCTGACCGTGACACTCATTGCAGGGGTGTACACAGTATGGCCGCGCGCGCAGCAGCGCAGCATCACGGGTTTGTTCTCCTCGGCAGTGGGTCTGTACGTCGGCGACGAAGTGAAGGTTGCCGGAGTCACCGTCGGTCGGATCACCGGAATCGAGCCAGGCCCAGAGCACACCAGGGTGGCGATGAGTGTCGAGGCGGGAGTCCCCATTCCGGCCGATGCCGCCGCGCTCATCGTTTCGCCGAATCTGGTCTCCGCTCGGTTTGTGGAATTCGCGCCGATCTACGACGGCGGCCCGACGCTGTCCGACAACGCAGTCGTTGGACTCGATCGGACCGCGGTACCGATCGAATGGGATCAGGTCAAGGACGAACTGACCAAGTTGTCCGCGCAGCTTGGGCCCAAACCAGGCTCGGCGCAGGGGCCACTGAGCGAGTTGATCAACCAAGCCGCAGACACTTTCGACGGTTCCGGTGAGTCATTCAGAAGTGCAGTCCGTGAACTATCGCAAGTGGCAGGGCGTCTCGGCGATTCGCGTGCCGACATCTTCGACACCGTGAAGAACCTGCACATCGTGGTGAACGCCCTGGCCGAGAGCAACGAACAGATCGTGGCGTTCACATCTCACGTCGCCTCAGTGTCTCAGGTGCTCGCGGACAGTTCCCTCGACATCGATCAAGCGCTGGCCTCTCTGAACAATGCACTCTCCGACGTCCGGGGCCTGCTCAGTGACAACAACGACGCATTGATCGGCCAGATCGACCGACTCGCCGACTTCACCAGCCTGCTGAACGAACGCAGCGACGATATCGAACAAGTTCTGCACCTGGCGCCGACGGCGCTGGCCAACTTCTACAACATCTACAATCCGGCCCAGGCGTCGTTGGCGGGAATCGTGACGTTGCCCAATTTCGGAAACCCGGTACAACTGATGTGCGCGGGAATGTTCGAGACCGCGGAGACGCCAGAGAATTACAAGCGCGCCGAAATCTGCCGTCAGCGGATGGCGCCGGTGGTCAAGCGGCTCCAGATGAACTATCCGCCGTTCCTGTTTCGCCCGATAACCAGCATCACGGCGTACAAGGGGCAGATCATCTATGACACACCACAGACGGAAGCCAAAGCGCAGACGCCGATTGCACAACTGCAATGGCACCCGCTGCCCGGGGTGACTCCGCCATCAATACCGCCCGACGCCGATCTGAGTTCGCTCATGGTGCCGGACGCGCCAACCGCGCCCCACCAGCCCGACGGACAGGCGGGAGCCGGCAGATGATCAACCGACACCTTCACAGATGGGCGCGGCGAGCCACGGCGATCGGGTCACTCGCGGTGGTGGTTTCGGCATGCCAATTCAATGGGTTGAACTCACTGAACATGCCGGGTACCGCGGGCCACGGCGACGGTTCGTTCACCGTATCGGTCGAGCTACCCGATATTTCGTCGCTGCCACAGAATTCCCCCGTCAAGGTGGACGACGTGACCGTCGGCAGTGTGTCAGGTATCAAGCCCGTGCAGCGTGACGACGGCACGTTCTATGCGCTGGTGCAGCTGTCCCTCGGCGGCTCGGTGCATCTGCCCGCCAACGCCACTGCGACCGTCGGTCAAACATCTCTGCTGGGCTCGCGGCACCTGGAACTGGCCGAACCCGTCGCCGAACGACCCATCGGCTCCCTGGGCCCGAATTCCCGAATCGGCATTGAAAACACCGGCAATTATCCGAGCACCGAGGATGTGCTGTCGTCTCTGGCCATCGTCGTCAACAACGGTAACCTCGGTGTGCTGCAGGATATTACGAATGAGACGTACGCTGCCATTGCCGGGCGCGCCGGTCAGTTCGCCGCGTTCCTGCCCAGACTCGCCGAATTGGCCGCAGGTTTGAATGCTCAGGCGCACGACATCGCAACGGCGATGGAGAAGGTCAATCGCCTAGCAGGTCGACTCGCCGGTGGTAGGGACAAGATCGAGCGCGCACTGGCGACACTCCCGTCGGCCACGCGCGTACTCAACGACAATGGCCACCGCATCGTTGATGCCTTTGCGGCTCTGAAGCGGCTCGCGGACGTCTCTGCCCCCCTCTTGGCCCAGACGAAAGCGGACTTCGCCGCTGATCTCGTCCACGCTTATGCCGTGGTCAAGGCTCTCAGCGACAACGCCGAAACGCTCGTCGACGCGTTGCCGATCCTGCCTGCGTTTCCGATACCGCTCAACGAGGGACTGCCGCGGGCGGTCAGGGGTGACTTCCTCAACGTCTTCGCGACGTTTGACCTCACGGTGCGGCGGATGGGTGAGAATTTCTTCACGACAAGCACTCTCGATCCCAACATGAAACGTCTTTCTGAAGTCGTCTCCGTCCCCGATTACCTCGTCGGAGCGACATCGTCGTTGTCCGGGCAGGCTGCCGATCCGTTCCAGATCCCGCCCCTCAATCCTCCCGATCCACAGTCTGCAGGCCAACCCTGATGCTCACTCCCCTCGTCCGCCTGCAACTGACCATCTTCTCTCTGGTCGCGCTCGTCAGTGTGTTCGTGATCGCGGTGTTCTACGTGCAGTTGCCGAAGGCGTTCGGCCTCGGAACCTACACCGTGACGGCCAATTTCGTGGCCAGTGGCGGTCTGTATACGAATGCGAACGTCGCCTACCGCGGGACGACCATCGGCAAGGTCACATCGGTCTCGCTGACCCGCGACAACGATGTCCTGGTCGAGATGCGGATCGACGATGCCATGAAAGTTCCCGACGACGTCGACGCCTACGTCAAGAGTGTGTCGGCCATCGGCGAGCTGTACGTCGATCTGGTGCCGCCGCCGAATGCGTCCACGGATTTCCTGGGTGACGATGGGCACATCGATCGCGACCGCACGCACATCAGCGGCGACATCGCCGGCCTGCTGCGCGAGGCGCAAAGCCTGGTCGATTCGCTTGATCGAAGCCGGTTGCGGGACGTATTGAGGGAGGCATTCACAGCTTTCGACGGGTCGGGTCCCGAGCTCGCGCGGCTCATCGAATCGTCACGGTCGCTGATCGAAGAAGCCGACAACACGTCCAGTGAGACAATTGAGCTCCTCGAACGATCTCAACCGCTGCTCGACGCTCAGCGTGCGTCCGGGCAGAACATCAGGTCGGTGGCAGATGGCCTGGCACGCCTCACGACTCATCTTCGGGAAGCCGACCCAGAGATACGCGCCGTTCTGCAGTCGGCTCCCGGCGCCACCGGCGAAGCAACTGCCCTCTTCGAAGGTATCCGTCCCACGTTTCCGGTGCTGGCGGCTAACCTCGCCAACGCCGGCCGTGTTGGCGTCATCTATCACAAGTCGATCGAACAGGTTCTGGTGATCATGCCTGCCCTTGCCGCGGCAGTCATCACGATCGCCAATCAGTACCCGGCGGACGAAGGCGCCAAGGCGGACTTCAAGCTGAATTTCGGTGATCCGCCGCCGTGTATCACCGGGTTCGTGCCTCCGGCCGAAATACGTTCGCCCGCCGACACCACGCTTCGCGACGTCCCCAAAGACATGTACTGCAAGGTCCCGCACAACGATCCGACAGTCGTTCGCGGCGCACGCAACTATCCCTGCCAGGAATTCCCCGGCAAACGGGCGCCGACGGTGCAGCTCTGCCGCGATCCGCGGGGTTATGTGCCGGTCGGAAGCAACCCATGGCGTGGACCGCCGGTGCCCGTGGGAACACCGGTAACCGATCCTCGGATGACCCTGCCGCAGAACAAGTATCCCTACATTCCGCCGCAAGCGGACTACGATCCCGGGCCTCCTGCCGTACAGCTTCCGCCCGGTGTGCCGCCCGGGCCGGGGCCGGCACTGACCGCGCCGTATCCGACGCAGGTCCCGCCGGTGACCCCCGGACCTCCTCCACCGCCTCTACCATTTCAGCCGCCGCCCGACCAGGTGATCCCGCCATACGTCCGGCCGTCGGCGCCGCCCGCTCCGGTAGATCCAAGCCCCACAGCGCCGCCCGCTCCCCGGAACGACCCGTTACCGGCTGAAGCCGGATTGGCGGGAGCAACCCAACCACAGGCGGGCGCCGCCGTGACGACCTACGATCCGGCGACCGGCAAGTTTCTCGACCCGTACGCCGGAATCAGCCTGTACGCCAGTGGGTCAGCTAAAAGGGCCATAGCCGAGAATTGGGTGGACCTCATGACCTATCCCCGCCTCAGTTGACGTCGGCGAGACCCCATCAGTCGACGTCGATGAGAAGGTGGGTGAGCCGAAGCTCGGCGATACGCCACACTCCGTCGCGTCGCACCCATCGGTCATGGTAATGACCGTAGGCAGTCAACCCCGTCCCGTTGTTCCACTTCACTCGCTCTTGAGCCGCCCAGATCACGCGTGCCTCATTCTCGTCGAGGTGAAACTCCGGGCTGTGCACCTGATGAACCGTGACCGCATCTGTCACCGACGTCTGCACTGCTTCGAGCGTGGCGTCGCGTCCGACGATCGGCGGCACCTCATCGCCGCCGCCTAGATCGAAGACGATGTCGTCGGTCATCAGCTCAGCCAATCCGGCCCAGTCCTTGGTGTCCAACAGCCGGCAGTATCTCGATTTGGCCTGCTCCAGCTCGAAACACGTCTGTAGGTCGATGTGCAAAGTGGCTCCTCTACGTTGACGAGAACATGCCTCAGGGTGTTCGAAGCACGGTGGATCTTCTGCCCACCTACAGCGTCCGTCGCAGCAGCATGGCTGTCGTTCCACTGTTGGCAGCCCCAACCCCGACCGCTGCCAGTGATACGTCGTCAACCTGACGGCCGCTTGCCTCGGCCCGGATCTGCAAACACGCCTCGTACAGGTGACCGAATCCGTGCAGCCGTCCTCCGGACAATTGGCCGCCCGCTGTGTTGATCGGCAGTTCACCGCCGAGCGAGATGCGTGCCGGGTCGGCAATGAAGTCGCCGGATTCTCCCACCTTGCAGAAGCCGAAATCTTCCAACCAGCACAGCACGAATACGCTGAACCCGTCGTACAACGAGGCGTAATCGACATCGGCCACGGTGAAATCCGTTCGGTCCCAGATGGTCGACCAACGCGAGCTGATCCGGGTGATGTCCTCGCCGCCCTCCCAGGTGAAGCGGTCGTGATGAGCGCAGTCCAGCGACTCGACCGTGACCGCGGGATGGTCCAGTGCTCGAGCATGCGCGGCCCGCGAGATGACGAACGCGGTCGCTCCGTCGCAGGCGATGTCGCAGTCGTACATGCACAGCGGCTCCGACACCATCCGCGCATTCAGGTAGGTATCAACGTCGAGGGGGTCGGTGTATATCGCCGACGGGTTTCGTCGCGCATTGGCGCGCTCGACGATCGCAATCGAGGCGAGCTGTTCGCGCCTGAGGCCGTATCGAATCATCCTGGCGCGCAACTGCATTGCAGCCAGATTGGCCGCAGTGGCGCCGTAGGGCAGCTGCCAGGCCATCATCCCGCTCGGTCGACCGCCCCGCGCGCCGTAGCCCTGCCGTCGGCCCGCGCCCTGGGCGGTGCCCTCCCAGATGCTGCGCCAGCACAGCACATGGTTGGCCATGCCACCGGCGACGGCGAACATCGCATCGACCACGGCGCCCAGTTGGCCCGGAGACTCCACCCCTCCGGCCACCCAATTCGGCTTGACGCCGAGCGCGTCGTGGATATCCCGCAGCGACGCCCCCGAGAACCCCGGACCGGCCTGGCACGCACCCGGATACGTCGTCAACCCGTCGATGTCGGCGAGCGTGAGTCCTGCATCTTCGACGGCGGCCAGGCACGCGTCCGCGGTGAGTTGCAGGGCGTCTCGGCCCAGCCGCCGACCGATCTCGGACTGGCCGACCCCACTGATGACGACCTTCTCGGCAAGCGGTGAACCCATCAGAGGTCCGGTTCGAACAGCGGGATGAACACCTCGTCGTCTCCGTCGGTGTGCCGTTCGAACGTGACGCGCACCGGCAGTCCGACGGTGACGTCTTCCGGCCGCACGTTCACGATGTTCGTCAGCACCCGAACGCGGCTGTCCTCAACCGGATTCACGAACGCCACCAGGTAGGGCGGCGCGAAACCCGGGAAGAACGGATGCTCGTTGACGGTCCACGTTTCGACCCGTCCCCGGCCGCTGAGCGTCGCGTACTCGAGAACACCGTGATCGTGCGGGCAACGCAGGGCCGGCGGATGGACCAGGCGCTCGCAGCCGAGGCAGCGTTGCATCCGCCAAGTGCCGTCGGAGCCGCCCGTCCAATAGGGCCGGTTCAGCTCGGTGAGCAGCGGCACCGGCCGCTGCGGTATCGCCTCACCCATCCCCGTCGCTTCGCTCGCCCCGGCACTCATTCCCGTCGCTTCGCTCGCCCCGGCACTCATCCCCGTCGCTCACCGCTCGTCGGCGCCGAAGAGGAACCGATCGGCGATTGCATGCTCGTTGCGGATCGTCATCTCCTGGGCGGTGTTCAGCCAGAGTCCCTCGAAGCCGTTCGAGTGCATGCCCGCGTGGATCGCGGCGATGTTCTGCAGGTCCTGCGTGGGCAGTTCACCCCAGCCGTCATGATCTTGCCAGCGCTCGAATTCCTGCCAGTCGGTGTCGGGGACCTCACCGGGAGCGAAGTGTTCGAGCGTGAACATCTCGAAGGTGCACTTGTTCGGATCCGTCGCGTCGGGCAGCATCCGGTACCCGAGCAGACACGACTTCTCGACGAGGATGACCAACGTGGGAAAGATGTGCCAGTCGCCGTTGCCCGCGAAATACTCCTCCATCGACATCCGCGGAAAGTCGACACCTTCGGCCAGCGCCAGTTCCTCGCACATTTGGTGGTAAAGGACGAACGGCGGAATCTCGCTGGGCTCCATCGTCGCCAACCGCTGCGCGGCTCGGTAATCGCGCTCTGTGACAAGCGCGTTGACGCCGAGGTAGTTGTACTGCATCGCGTTCGCGAACACCTCCGGGCGGGAGGCCTGCTGCTGACGCCCTTTGTCGCGTTCGGTGGTCTCGGGACGCTGCGTGTAGATGAACCGGGAGTGGTTCTTGTAGGCGATTGTCGGCGTGTAGGGCGCGTAGACGTACTCCTGGGGTTGTGCGGGCTCGGTGCTCGGGTGAGGAGTCTTGGCGGTGCGCAACGTCTGCGGATGCGTGCCGGGCGTGTGGTAGCCCTCGATGAACGCATCGATGACGGTCTTGTAGTTGGCCGGCAGTGTCGTCCGCTTACGCCACCCGTATCGCATGTCCTGCAGACGAAACGGGGCCAGTGCGGTGGGCAGCGGGTCGAGCCAGTCGAGCAGGTCCGGCGGATCGGACGCCATGCTGATGAATACCCAACCGCCCCAGCTCCCGACGTGGACCGGTGTCAGCCCCCACTGTTCGCGCGGCCGAGGGGCGAACTCCTCACGGCACGGCACAAAGGAGGACCGGCCGTCCAGCGAGTAGCGCCAGCCGTGAAATCCGCACCGCAGGTCGCCCTCGGTAGCGGTGCCGGTACCGCAGACGATCTTCATCCCGCGGTGTGCGCATGAGTTGTAGAACGCCTTGATGCTGCGATCCTTCTGGCGCACCACCACGATCGACTGCCCGCCGATGCGGTACTCGTAGTAGCAGCCGGGGTCGGGTATCTCCTCCTCGCGGCAGGCGGGCTGCCAGACCGAAGAGAAGAGCCGGTCGAGTTCGAGTTGCAGGAACTCCGGGTCGATGTAGCGGCTCTTGGGGACGAAAGTCTCGCCGCAGGCGTACTTCTGCGGTACGCGGTGGGTCGTCATCTCAGTCATTCGTCACCCCCCCCGTCGGGTCACTTGGCAGGGGGCTTGTCGAAGATGTTGGGCCACAGGACGGCCTCCTTGAACGACGTCTCGATCTCGGCGAAGGCAGTGGGGATGTCCCAGGTGCCGGTGGCCGAGACGAGCTCTCGCTCGACGACTGGGTTCGACATCAGGCTGATGCGGCCGTTTCCGGCAAAGATGACGCGCCGATTGAGCCAGTCGGACTGTGCGCTCGCCAGGTACACCACCGGGGGCACGCAATTTTTCGGTGACAGACGCACGTTCGAATCGGAATAGTCCATGCTTCCACCGCCCTTGATGCCCTGCGTCATTCGGGTTCCGGCGATCGGCGCGATCGCGTTCGACGTGACGCCGTAGTTGCGCAGGGCGTTGGCGCAGGAGAAGGTGAGACCGACGACGCCCATCTTCGCGGCCGCATAGTTCGGTTGGCTGGGTGCGCCCTGTAGTCCGGACATCGAGGTGAAGTTGATCAGCCGGTACTGGCCGCCACGGTTCTCCCGCCACCATGCGGCGGCATGCCGGGTGATGTTGAACGTGCCCTTGAGATGGACGGCGACGACGGAATCCCAGTCCCGCTCGCTCATCTTGAAGACCATGCCGTCGCGCAGTATGCCCGCGGCGTTGACCACGACGTCCAGACCGCCGAGCGTATCGGCGGCGCGGCCGATCAAGTCCTCGCAGGAGGCGAAGTCAGTGATGTCGGTGGCGTCGGCGAACGCCTTGCCACCCTGCTGATTGATGGCAGCTGCCACCGCCTCCGCCGGCCCCGCGTCGTGCCCCGTGCCGTCCACCGCAACGCCGGCGTCGGAGACCAGGACGGTGGCCCCCTCGGCCGCCAAACCCTCGGCTACGGCGGCACCGATCCCTCGACCTGCACCGGTGACCAAGGCCGTCCGTCCGTCCAGCACACCCATTCGTCTCTCCTCACCGCACGTTCATCATACAAAACACAAACACAGTCTCTGTTTAATTGTTTTATCTACTCGAAGTCCCACTCCCGGTACCGGCGCTCGAGTTCGGCGAGCGCCTCACGGCCGCCCCTGGCCGACCGCTCCTTCATGAAGTTGAACTCGTCGTCCCGCCAGGACAGGTTGCTGAAAACGCTGTGCGCCATGGGAACCCAGTCCCCGAACTGCGCCATCCCCACCGCGTGCCAGAACGTGATCAACCCGTGCTTGCCGACCATCAGCCCGTCGGCCGAGTGGTGGGCGATCGCACGCGCGTAGCGCAGCGCCTCCTCACGGAGACCGTCGGCCGGCACGACCGACGCGGCCACCCCCCAGTCGCGCAGTTCCGCGGCGCGCACCTTCCGTCCGGTGATCATCGCCTCGTAGCCGCGGTTCGGACCCAGCTTGAGCAGGATCAACGGCATCGCGGTGGAGAACCCGGCGAACCCGATCCGCGCCTGCGGCCGCGCCAGGTACATGTCCTCGGAGACGACGAGGATGTCGGCGGCCAGCGCCAGGTTCATCCCGGCTCCCAGCGTCGCACCCTGGCACGCGGCGATGACCGTCTTCGGAAACTCCAGCCAGTTGGTCAGGTGGCGGTGCAACCGGCGGGCATTGCCCATCCGCGCGGTCTGCGGCAGTTTTTTGCCCTTCTTCAGGCCGGCCTGTTCGACGGGCAGCCGCCGGACATCGTCGCCGCTGCAGAAGTCCTTGCCGTCGGCCGCGAGGATGACGACCTTCACCTCGTCGTCGGCCTCGGCTCGATCGAGGTGAGCCTTGAACAGGGCGTGCATGTCGGGCGACAGGATCGCGTTGCGGCGGTCGGGCCTGCTGATCGCGATCTGCGCGATGTGTGGTTCGACAAGTTCGTAGCGCACCCAGTTCTCGTCGACCTCGAAATCGCCCGCGGACCCATCGTCAGCGCTCACGACACCCCGATTCCACCCGGCAGCACACTGCACATCTGAACATATTCCGCTCTATTGTTACATAGATGGTAGGGTCGCCACATGGCGTCGATCACGGTCAGCAAGGACGTCGCCGCGAGCGCCGAGGCGGTCTGGCGCCTACTCGCCGACTTCGCCGACGTCCGGTGGATTCCGGTGATCAACGACGTCGAGGTCGAAGGGGACGGGCCCGGCATGAGCCGCAGGATCCGCGGCACCGCGGACGGCGACCCGACGGTCGAGACGCTGTTGTGGGCACGGCCCGAGCAGAGACAGATCTCCTACCGGATCACCAACAACCCGCTGCCGGTAAGCCGCTTCGAGACCGTCGTCTCGGTCATCGGGTCCGGTGCCGACGGTTGCCGGGTCGAGTGGGACGTGGACTATGAACCATCCGGCGACGACGCCAGCGCGCGAGAGAGCATCGAGTCGGTCTACGGGATGATGGCCGACTGGCTGGCGGCGGCGGTGAACTCCACCGCATAGCTGGAACAGATATACATACTTTGTTCAATAGCCTAGACTGTTCCCGGTGATCGACCCTCTGGACCTCGTGCTGATCAGCGTCGACGACCACACTGTCGAACCACCCGACATGTTCAAGGACAGGGTGCCGTCGCGTTATGCAGACCACGCACCAAAGATCGTGCAGGACAACAACGGCGTCTGCTTTTGGGAGTACGCGGGCCTGCAGATGCCCAACATCGGGCTCAACGCCGTGGCGGGCCGACCCAACGACGAGTGGGGCTTCGAACCGTCGCGCTTCGAGGACATGCGCACCGGCTGCTTTGACGTCGATGCCCGCGTCGATGACATGAACGCGGCCGGGGTGCTGGCCTCATTGTGCTTTCCGTCTTTTCCGACCATCTCCGGGGCGCTGTTCACCTACCGCGGCGACCGCGACGTATCCGAAGTGATGGTCCGCGCCTACAACGACTGGCATCTGGAGGATTGGTGCGGCCGCCATCCGGACCGCTTCATCCCGCTGGGCATCCTTCCGCTGTGGGACCCCGTTCTCGCGGCCGGCGAGGTGGCGCGGCTCGCGGCGAACGGCTGTCACGCGGTGACGGTGCCCCAACACATCGGAAACTACGGGCAGCCGCCGTGGCAGGACCCGCAATGGGATCCGCTGTGGGAAGCGGTCTGTGAGCACGAGACGATCGTCAACATTCACATCGGCACCGGCGGCGGCGTTCCCGTCCCCTCCGACCAGACGACCTACCTCGCGTACAACTCGATGCTGGCCATCGACACCATGCGGTTCACCGCAGACCTGTTGTTCTCCCCCGTCGTCGTCAAGTTCCCCACGATAAAGTTCGCCCTCTCCGAAGGCGGCATCGGCTGGATTCCGTTCATGCTCGAACGGTTCGAAGACCTCTACGCCCGCCAGCGCGCGTGGACGGGTGACGACCTCGGTGACGGCCTGACCCCGACCGATGTCTTCCGCCGCAATTTCATGTCGTGCTTCATCCGCGACCGGGTCGGTGTCGAGATGCGCGACCGCATCGGCGTGAAGACCCTCTGCTGGGAAATGGACTACCCGCATTCCGACAGCAGCTGGCCGGACGCACCCGAGCAGCTCGCCGCCCAGTTGGAGGGTTGTTCGCCCGATGAGGTCGAAGACATCACCTGGCGAAATGCCGCGCGCGCCTTTGGCTATGACGCCGTCGAGCGTCTCGGGCGGCAGAACTGCACCGTGAAGACGTTGCGCGAGAAGATCGCCGAACTCGATCTGTCCGCGCCGAAGGTCGATGCGGGCCGCGCCCCCAAGGCCGGCACCACCGCGATCACCTACGGTGACATGAAACAGCGCATGGCGTCGATCATCCGCGGCGGCACGTGACCGATCGTGATTACGGCGTCGTGCTCACCGACGCCGACCGGACCTTCCGCGACGAGGTGCGCGCCTTCCTGTCGTCGTCGCTGACCTCCGACCTGCTCGGCCGCGACGGAGACGAAACGGCTCGCCTCGACCGACTGCGGGAATGGCAGAATCGCCTGCACGTCGCCGGGCTGGCGGCCATCTCGTGGCCGACCGAATTCGGCGGGCGCGCCGCGACTCCCACCCAACAGCTCATCTTCAACACCGAGATGGCTGCCGTGCACGCCCCGGAACCGATCAACCGCAGCGCGATCAACCAACTGGGTCCGACCATCATCCAGTGGGGCACAGACGAGCAGCGTGCGCGTTACCTCCCCCGCATCCTGTCGGCGGAAGATGTCTGGTGTCAGGGCTTCTCGGAGCCGGAGGCCGGCAGCGACCTCGCGGCGCTCAAGACCAAGGCAGTCATCGACGGCGACGAACTCGTCATCACCGGACAGAAGATCTGGACGTCGAAGGCCTCCTACGCGAACCGGATCTACCTGTTGGCCCGGACCGACCCTACCGCGCCGAAGCGGGAGGGAATCAGCTACATCCTGGCCGAGCTGTCCACGCCGGGCATCGAGGTACGGCCGATTCGGCAGATCACCGGTGCCGCCGAGTTCACCGAGGTGTTCTTCGACGCAGTACGCGTGCCGCTGGCCAATGTGCTCGGACCGCTGCACGGCGGCTGGAAGGTGGCGAAGTCGACGCTGGGCTACGAGCGGGTGGGCCAAAGCCGCACGCACCGGATCGAGCGTCGCCTCGACATCCTGGTGAAGATGGCGCAGGAGCCGAATGCGCTGACCGACAGCGGGTTCGATGACAGCTATGTCGCCGACCGGATCGCCCGGTATGCGGCCCAGGTCGAGGCGTTGCGTCAGATCGCCGCCCAGGCCACCGCTGCCGGCGTGCGGGGCGTCGCTCCCGGCCCGGAGGCCTCCGTCGCCAAGCTTCTCAGCTCGGAGGTGGACCAGTCGATGGCCAACTTCGGTGTCGAACTGTCCGGAGCGTCAGGGGTTTTGGAGCGCGGATCGCCCGGCGCCGCCAAGCGGGGCAACGTCGCCGCGAGCTACCTGCTGATGCGGGCGGCCACCTTTGGTGCAGGCACGTCGGAGATCCAACGCAACGTCATCGCCGAACGACTGCTGGGGCTGCCCCGTGACCCCTGATACCACCGTCTCCCTCGCCGAGATAGCCGACACGGCAGCCGAACTGGCCGAGCTGCGTCGCTCCGCACTCGACATCGTGGCCCGGGCGTGGTCGGTCGACCGCAGCCGCGCGCTGCTGGAAGGGCCGACCCCCGCGTTCGACGACGCGCTATGGGCGACCATCCGCGGGCTGGGCTGGCCCGACGTGCTGGTGCCCGAAAGCGGTGGCGGCGCCGGTGGCACCCTGCGCGAGCTGGCGGTGTTGACCGAGGTGACCGGATCCGTCGCGGCACCGCTGCCACTGGCCGCGACCGGGGCCGCGGCCTGGTCCGAGGGCCGAAGGGTCGACGGCGTCGCGCTCGTGGTTGCGGAGCCGGCCACGCTCGTCGGGCAGACGGTGTCGGGCACATTCGACTGCGTCCCGTACGGCGCCGTCGCCACCCACCTCGTCGTGCTTGCCCAGGCGGATGGCGGGCAGGTGCTGGGTGTCGTCGACCTCGCGGGCGCGGGAGTGCAGCGCACGCCGGTCACCCCCCTCGATCACGGCCCCGCGGCGCGCATCGGTCTCGACCGGGCGCCGCTCGAGCCGATCGCCCGAGGCGGGGAAGCGGTCCGCCGCCACCGCGAAGCCGTCATGCGCATGCGCGTGGCGGAGGTGGCCGAGGTCGTCGGCGTCGTCGCCGCCGCGAACGAGGCCGCGACCGAGTACGCGAAGGTCCGCGTCGCGTTCGACCGGCCGATCGGCGCGTTTCAGGCGATCAAACATCGGCTCGTCGACCAGCGCGGGGCGATCGAAGTCGGTCGGGCGCTGGTCAATCGGGCCGCCGATGCCTGTGACCACGATCAGCCCGACGCGGAAGCGCTGGTGTCGCTGGCGGCTTTTTGGGCCATCGATGCGCTACGCGCCGTCCCGGAGGGGGCGATGCAGGTCTTCGGCGGCATCGCCTACACGTGGGAACACGACGCGCATGTGTACCTGCGGCGGGCCACCACGCTCATCGCGGCGTTGGGTTCGCGTGCGCAGCATCGCCGACTCGTCACCGACTGGCTGGCCGGACGCGGCTGATCCCGTTGTCGCGAAGCAGTACTCGTCAGCGGTAGTCGAGCGTGACGCCCAGCCGGTCGAAGGTGTTGACCAAGGACGACTCCCGCTTCACCCGCTGCCCCGTGACGCGAACTCGCTTCGCCCGCTTGATCACCTCGGCGAGCACGAACCGCGCCTCGCGGCGGGCCAGCGCCGCCCCCATGCAGAAGTGTTCCCCAACACCGAAACCGAGATGGCCGGACGCATCGGGGCGGGTGATGTCGAACTCGTCGGCCGTCGGCCCCCAGTGGTCGACGTCGCGATTGGCCGAGGCGTACGCCATCAGGAGGCCGTCGCCCGCGCGGACCGTCTTACCCCGCAGCTCGACGTCGGCGGCGGCCTGCCGGGCCATGCTCATCACGGGGGTCCACCACCGCATCGTCTCCTCGACGGTGTTCTCCGCCAGCGAAGGATCGGCGAACAGCGCCTCGGCCTGCCCGGGGTGCACATCGAGACAGTGAATGAGACCGGCCAGCAGGCTCTGGGTGGTTTCGCTACCCGCAGCCAGCAGCGTCATCGCGTAGACCATGATCTGGACCTCGTTGAACGGTTCCCCGTCGATACTCACCTGCGTGAGCATCGTCAACAGGTCGTCACGCGGATCCTTCGCTCGCTCTGCGGCCAGCGCCAACAGGTAGGGCGCGATCTGATCGAAGATCAGCTGAAAATCCTCGTCGCTGGCCAGCCCGCTGCCCGCTTTCGCTATGGTCGTCGCCCACGACGCGACCTTTGACCAGTCCGACTCCGGCACACCGAGAAAGTGGGAAAAGATGTACACCGGAATCGGTTCTGCGATGTGCTCGACCCAGTCGAACTCACCGTCGGGCAGACTGTCGAACGCCTCAGCGACGACCTGCTGCACGCGATCCTCCATCTTGGCGACCGCCGCCGGGGTGAACCTGACCCCGATCGCCTTGCGATGCGCACGGTGGTCGGGCGGGTCCATGAACATGATCCCGCGACTTCCGAATCCCTGCGGGTCGACCCCTTGGCGATGCGCGATCAAATCCATCATGATCGCAATGCGCTCCGACTTGAACTTCTCCGGTCGCGCCGAGATCGCCTTGATGTCGTCGTACTTGGTGACGACCCAGAACTGACCTTCGTCGTACCAGTGCAGCGGATCCGTCTCGCGCAACCGCCGGAATGTCGCGTTGGGGTCGCCCTGGTAGAACGCGGGGTCATCGAAGCGGGCTTCCGACAGGCCGGCGATCGTCGACATATTATGAACAATAGAACACTTCATGTGAATCTGTGAACCCATGGCGCGGCGCTAGTCGGTCGGGTCACTGTGGACTCAACAGAACGAATAATGTTCAATTGTTCAGCAACCGCGGGAAGGAGCGCGCACGGTGAGCCAGGAACGTCCCGCGACGACGGATGTCCTGGCCGGCGTCGCCGTTCTGCAGGTCGGCGATGGCGTCGCCGGCTCGGCCGCCGCCGCGCTCCTGGCGAGCCTTGGCGCCGACGTCGCCAGGATTCCTGGCGAGAACGCGCGTCGGGAGGGCCCACAGTTGGCGGCACCCGAGGGTCCGGTCGCTGCGGTCGACTTCGTGCTCGACCGCCGCAAGCGGATACTCGACCCGGCCGCCGACCCGGCCCAACACGCCCGCGACGCAGACATCGTCATCGTCGACGGCACAGCAGCCCCACCCGTCGACGGGCCCACGGTGGTGGTGACACTCACCCCGTTCGGCGCCGACGGACCACCGCACCCCGGAGGCGAACTGGTCGCCCAGGCCAGCGGTGGACTCCTCGCGACGATCGAGGACGGTGACGGGCGGCCAGTTCCAGCGCCGGGCTACGTCGCCCTCAAGTCCGCGGGAGCCGTCGCGGCACTGGCCGCGCTCCACGGACTGGACCGGCGCGACTCCTCGACACCTGTACGCGTCGACGTGTCGATCCAGGAAGCGGTCATTTACACCTCTGCTCTGCCGGAGTGCGCACATGTCATGTACCGATGTCCGGGTCGCGCGGGCAGCGGTCGGTACCTTGCACCGTCGGGGGTGTTTGCGTGCCGCGACGGGCTGGTGCGGATCACGGCGGTGGAGAACCATCAGTGGAGGGGCCTGTTGGCGGCGTTCGGACAGCCCGAATGGGCGGCCGGCCTCGACGACCGTCCCGCCCGGATCGAAAACGCCGGCCTGATCAATGCCAAGGTCACCGAGTGGACCCGCGACCGAGACAAGGCCGAATGCGCAGCCATCCTGCAGGCCAACGGCGTCCCCTCGACACCGGTGAATCTGCCCGGTGAGTTGCTGATGTCGCCGCAGCTGGCCCACCGGAAGTCGTTGACCACGGCGCGAATCGGGGACCGCGACGTCACCGTGCTGGGTCCGCCGTGGCGTACTGATCTCGGCGACAGCGGTCAACGCCGGACCGATGGCCTACGTGGGCTGCGCATCGCCGAGCTCACCCATGTCCTGGCGGGCCCGATCGTCGGCTCGCTGCTCGGTGCGATGGGTGCGACCGTGGTACGCCTGGAGGATCCCGACCGCCTCGACATCTACCGGCGCAGCGGTCCGTTCGCCGACGGGATCGCGGGGCTGGAACGCGGCGCCTATTACGCCGTGGCCAACCATTCCAAACGGAGCGTGCTGATCGACCCGGATCACGCAATCGACGACGTCGCCGCGGCACTGTCGCAGGCCGACGTCGTCATCGAGAACGTCGGGTCGTCCCGGCTGAATCGGCTGAACGTGTCACCGGAGCAACTGGCCGCGTCGGGGCGACTCGTGATGCGGGTGTCGGGCTTCGGATCGGACGGGCCGTTGGCCGGATATCGCGTGTACGCGAACAATGTTCAGTCCTACGGTGGCCTGGCGGGCCTGACGACGGGAGACGACGGGAAACCCGCGCGGCTGGGCACCGTGCTGGCCGATCCGTTGTCGTCCGTGGTGGCCGCGGTCGTCATCGCCGCGTGGGCGGTCGGACCGCGCGCCGACACCGGTGCGGTCGTCGACCTGTCGATGTCGGAGGTGGTCGCCTACACCGTCGCCGAATACCTCGCCGCGGCATCAGCGGAACTGGTGGACTCGGATTCGGCCGTGCGCCGCGCGGTGTACCGCAGCGCCGACGAGCGGTGGGTGGCGGTCGAGTCGACCGACGACGAGTCCATCGACACGGCCGAGCTCACCGCACAGATCGGGTCGTCCCGCGCCGAGGTCATCGCGACGAAACTCGCCGCCACTGGTGTCCGCGCCGCCGTCGTACGCAGCGCCGACGAACTGGTCGGCGACCCGCACCTGGCCGCACGTGGCTTCTTCCCCGAAATCGCTCACCCCGACCCGGATTTGCGCACCGGACGGCTGGTGGGTCTGCCGTGGCGGTTCGCCGGCGCGGGACCGCTGCCACTGACACCACCTCCCGCACTGGGCAGTACACCCTCCAGTGCGCTTTACGAGAGGACAACTGTCTGACGATGTCCGAGATCGCGACCGTGTGGTCATCGACTTTTGTGCCGTCGAAATCGCCCTACCCCGACTACGGTCGCGACGGCTACAGCGTCGCGTGGGTCGACACCCACACCGGCCGGTTCCAGGTTCTGGTCGACGGTGCCCGGCCCGCGCCGGGCACCGTCGGTCGATTGATTCGCGCCACGCTCGGCGAGGACACCGTCGAGATGTTCGTGGCGGATGCGTCGTGACCGGCGTACACATCACGGGGGTCGGTGTCACCGAATTCGGCAAGCACGGGCAGACCCCGCTGGCCGACCTCGGCGTCGCCGCGGCCGAGAAGGCGCTGGAGGACGCGGGCGTCGGGTACGACGCCGTCGGCGAGGTGTTCACCTCCTCGGCGTTGGCAGGACCGCAGACCGGCATCGGTGTGGCACACCGGTTGGGCCGTACAGGAATACCGGTGACCGCGACCGAGAGTGCGTCCGCCGGCGGAATGGTCGCCCTGAGGCATGCGGTCTGGGCGGTCGCGTCCGGTCGCTGTCGCACCGCGCTGGCCATCGGGTACGAGAAGACCACCGCACTGGAACCGGGCGGAGTGGTCCCGGCCGCGGTCGGCTTCTGGGACCGCTTCCCACCGCAACTGCACTACGCCATCGAGGCCGCGCGTTTCCTGCACGACACGGGTTGCGGGCCAGACGTCATCGCCGCCGTCGCCGCCAAGTCTTACAACCAGGCCCGTCTCAATCCTCTTGCCGCACGCCGTAACCCGGACGAGGTGACGGTCGACGACGTGCTCGGCTCGCGGATGGTCGCCGAACCGCTGACCAAGATGATGTGCCACGCCTCGGTCGACGGCGGGGCGGCCATCGTCGTCTCGACAGATCCGGCACCGCGTTCGGTGTCGGTGCTGTCGATCGAGCAGACCAGCTGGCCGGCCGACCGTGACTGGCCCCTGGTCGGCCCGGTCGTGGGCCCACCCTCCCAGATCACCCTGACCGCCAAACGCGCGTACGCCAACGCGGGCGTGGATCCACAGGACATCGGGGTGGTGTCGCTGCACGACATGTGCGCCAGCGAGGAGATCACCGCATTGATCGCCATGGGCCTGACCGACGCGGCCGGGGCGGTGAACCTTGCCGAGTCCGCGGGTCTGGCGTCGGACGGCTCCCTACCCACCAATACGGACGGCGGCTGCATCGCCCGCGGCCATCCGATCGGCGCGACAGGGTTGGCGCAGGCCGCCGAAATCGTCAGCCAGCTACGCGGAGAGGCGGGTCCGCGCCAGGTACCACAACCGCGAATCGGCCTCACACAGGCCGTCGGCGGTGGCGGCTCGTGCGTGGTTGCCCTACTGCGTGGGTGATCTCACGCGATCGCACCGCTTTCCTTCAGCGCCGTGATGCGGTCCCAGTCACCACCGAGTTCGAGAATCAGTTGTTCGGTGTCGGCGGCGAACTCCGGCATCGGGCGCAGCCGCAGCGGCGTCTCGTCGAACAGCACCGGGCTGGCGACGAGTTCGGCTCGCTCGCCATCGGTTTCGACGTCGACGATGCCGCCGTTGGCGCGCAGCTGCGGGTCCGCGGCAACCTCGACGGTGTTCTGCACCACCGCCCATTGGCCGTCGAAGCCCTCCAGCGCTGCCCGCCAGTGCGAGAGTGGCCGCGCGGCGATCGCGGACCGTAGGATCTGGGCGGCCGCCGCGGCGTTCTCGGTCAACGCCTCATGGCCCGCGAAGCGCTCGTCGTCGGCCAACTCACCCACTCCGACGCGACGGCAGAACTCGCCGAAGTAGCGGAAACCCTGCATCATCGACAGGCCGAGGAAGCGGCCGTCCGCGGTCCGGTAGAAGCCGACCAGCGGATTGTTCGGCGCGACGTTCGCGCCGGCGGGGTTGGCCACCCAGGGTTCGCCGCTGACGAGGGCCGCGTTGATCGCCACCCCCGACGCCCACACACCCACGCCGAGTAGCGAGATGTCGACCACACGAGCATGCCCGGTGCGCTCACGCTCGAACAGCGCCGCCGCGATCCCGCCGGCGATGGTCATGCCGCCGATCGAGTCACCGTAGGCCGGGCCCGGCTGCGGGACAACACCTTCCAGGTCAGAAGGGGTCGACCCCATGGCCCCCGCGGCGCGGCTCCAGAATCCGGTCATGTCGTAACCACCGGTGTCGGCCTCAGCGCCGAGTGGCCCGTACGCACTGCCGCGGGCATAGATGAGGCGGGGATTGACCGCGCGCATGTCATCGACGTCGATCTTGAGCTTCTTGCGGGCCTCGGGCAGGAAGTTGGTCAGGAACACATCGGCCGTGCGCGCAATGTCCATCAGCAGCGCGTGGCCGTCCGGCGTCGACATGTCGATGGCCATCGACCGTTTGCCGCGGTTGGCGTGTTCCATCACCGGGTTTCGGTCGCCCTCGATGGTGATGTGGCCCAGGCTGCGCAGCCCGCGTTGGGAGTCGCCCGTGCGCGGGTGTTCGACCTTGATGACGTCGGCCCCCCAGTCGGCCAGCACCGCCCCCGCAGCGGGGACGAACGTCCACTGCGCGACTTCCAGCACGCGCACACCCTTCATCGGCGCGGGGACACCTGCTGTCATCTGCACAGCCTCCGTTGTGGTCAACACCATCGAATTGAACAATAGAACACTTTATGTCCAGCTGCTATTGTCGCTTCTGTGACGGGCGCGTTGTCCCACGTACGAGTGTGCGACTTGAGTGGTCAGCTGGCGGGTGCCGGAGCCACCAAGATCCTTGCTGCGTTCGGAGCGGAGGTCCTCAGGGTCGAAGACCCTGCCACGCAGGGACTGTGGGACGCCTTGCGCGGCGTCGGCCCGTACGTCGACGAGCGCCGCGGGGTGAACTTCGGTGCCGGGTTCAACAACCACAATGTCGGCAAGTACGGCGTCACGATTAACATGCGCACGCCGGAAGGCAAAGACCTGCTGCGCGAGCTGATCTCGATCAGCGACGTCGTCTGTGAGAACTTCGCGGCCGGCGTCCTGGACAAGCGCGGCTTCGGCTATGCGGAACTGCAGAAGATCAAAGCCGACATCATCTACGTGTCCAACTGCGGGTTCGGCCACACCGGCCCGTATCGGGACTTCAAGACATGGGGGCCGATCGTCCAGGCGATGAGCGGCTTGACGTTCACCGCCGGCCTCCCCGATGCCGAACCCGCCGGGTGGGGCTTCTCCTACATGGATCACATGTCGGCGCTGTACATGACCACGGCCATCCTCGCGGCGCTGCACCACCGCGACAGGACCGGGGAGGGCCAGCACGTCGACCTGGCGACCGTGCCCGCGGGCATCGCGATGTTGCCGACGGAGGTGCTCGACTGGACGGTCAACGGCCGCGCCGCGACCGCCGCCGGTAATCGCGCCGATTTCGCAGAGATGGCGCCACACGGCATCTACCCCTGTGCGGGCGCGGACCGCTGGATCGCGATCGCCTGCCGCGACGAGCGTGAACTCGGCGTGCTCGCGAAGGTCCTCAACGAACCCGAGCTGTCGTCGGATCGGTTCACCACCCTCGAGCAGCGTGTGCGCGCCGCTGATGAACTGGACGCGCTGATCGGCGACGTCACCGCCTCCCGCGACGCGGCGACGCTCGCCGACGACCTCGTGGCCGCCGGATTACCGGCGAGCATGGTCAAAAGCCCGTCGGAACGTATCGATGACGATCCCGATCTGGCCGCGATGGGGCTCTTCCCCACGGTGACCCATCCCGATATGGGCGAGGTGCGTGTCGAGGGCATCCCGATGCGATGTTCTGCCACTCCGTGGCAGATCACCTCGGCCGCACCCCGCCTTGGCCAACACAATCGCGAGGTGCTCGTGGATCTGCTCGGCCACTCCGAGGCAGAACTCGACGACTGGGCACAGCGAGGTGTGATCTGACCGCGCTGAGCGACCTGCGGGTCGTCGAGATCGCCGACCAGTTCACTCCGGTCGGCGGTAGGGCGCTGGCCGAGTTGGGCGCCGACGTGATCGTCGTCGAGCCGCCGACCGGATCGACTGACCGGGCCCGGCCGCCATTCGTCGACGATCTGCCGGGGGTGGATCGGAGTCTGCGTTGGTGGGCGGGAAACGTCGGGAAGCGCTCGGTCACAGTCGATCTGCGCACCGATGCCGGACAGCGGGATCTTGCGGCGCTGATCGCCACTGCCGACGTGGTCATCGCGGGCAGCGACCGGTGTGAGGACGTCGACTATGCCGCATGCGCGTCCCGTGATGCCCGGTTGGTCTGGGTGTCGGTCAGCCCGTTCGGGTTGGGCAGCGTCCGCAGCGGCCAACCGGCGACCGATCTGACGATGCTCGCGGGTGGCGGCCCGGTGTGGAACTGCGGATACGACGACCGCACCCTGCCGCCGATCCGGGGAGCCGGCGATCAGTCGGCGAACATCGCCGGAATGTACTGCGCTATCGGTGCTCTCGTGGCCCTCGCGCACCGCGATCGAACCGGGCAGGGCCAACTGGTCGATGTCAACGTCAATGCGGCGTGCAACGTGACGAGCGAGCAGACGACGTATCACTGGCTGGTGAACCAGGACATCTGTCTGCGCCAGACGGGCAGACACGCCTACCCGACACGCAGCTCTCCCGTGCAAGTACGGTGCGCCGACGGGCATTACGCCACCACCGGGGTGCTCCCCCGCAAGCAGGAGGACTTCGCCCGGCTGCTGGCGTGGCTCGACGAACTCGGCCTCTCCGAGGAACTGCCGGAAGCGGTGTTCCTCGAATTGGCAGCCGGCCGGGAAGAACCAGTCGACCTGGCCATGATCGGTGTCGACGACGAAACCACGGCGATCCTCAGCGCCGCGCGCGACGCGATCCGCCTCATCGCGTCAAGACTGCCCGCCAAGGAGTTCTTCGTGACCAGTCAGCGCCGCGGCTTTCCCTGCGGCGCAGTGCTTCCCCCCCACGAGGCGTTCGACGACGAGCACACGATCGCACGGGGCTTTCACGTTCCGGTGCCACACCCGGACCTGGACAGGACCATCACCTACCCGGGCACGCCGTACCTGTTCAGCGCGACCCCGCCGGCCGCACCGACGCGGCCGCCGCTGCTGGGTGAGCACAACGCACTGCTCGACGACCTCGCCGAACGACCGCGATGAGCGACGGGCACCGCCTCACCCACATCGGGCTGTGCGTTCGCGACATCGGTCGTGCCGAGCAGTTCTACTGCTCGGCACTGGGTTTCGAAGTCGTCGGCCGGATGACAGTCGACGACGACGCCACCGCCCAGCTGCTCGACGTGCCCGGCCTGTTGCTCGAACTCGTCTACCTGCAGCGCGACGGGTTTCGCCTCGAACTGCTCGGCTACGTCCGGCCGGGAACCGTGGGGGCAACGAGGCCGCGCCCGATGAACAGCCTCGGCTTCACCCACCTGTCGTTTCGGGTCGACGACGCCGATCGGGCGGTGGACGCGATCGTGGCGCACGGGGGCCGAGCGCTTCCAGACCGCACCGTCGCGTTCGGCGCCGGCAACCGCGGTCTGATGGCGACCGACCCGGACGGCAACCTGCTCGAGCTCATCGAACGAACTCCCCCGGTTGACAGGTGACGAAATCATAGTGCCAGCGATCAACGAGCTGACGTATTCGCCGTTCTCCAAGGCGATCTTCGATGATCCCTATCCCGTGTACCGCCGGTTGCGCGACGAGGCGCCGGTGTACCGGGATCCTGAAGACCGATGGTGGGTGCTGTCCCGATTCGACGACGTCTCCGGCGCGCTGCGCGATTGGTCGACGTACTCCTCCAAGCAGGGCCCGGCGCCGGAGAACCCGGACAACGACGGGCGCAAGTACTCGATCATCTCCATGGATCCGCCACGGCACGACCGGGTCCGTGGAGTGCTCAAGGGATTCTTCACCCCGAAGGCGGTCGCGGCCTTGGAGAATGCGCTGCGCGCGGTCGTGGCACACCACCTCGACAAGCTGCGACCGGACACCACCGTTGACGCCATGGAGGCGTTCGCCTTCTCCATTCCCACCGATGTGATCGGCGACCTGCTCGGCGTTCCGCAGGCCGACCGAGAGCAGCTCCGAGTGTGGTGGGAGGCGTTCCTGACCCGGCACGAAGGCGAGGTCGCGATGCCGGCCAGCGCCATCGAGGCCAACCGCAAGATCAGCGCGTATATCGGCGATCTCATCGACCATCGCCGCCGGCATCCCGGCGACGATCTCATCAGCACCGTGCTGAACGCGACCTTCGACGACCCCGAGGCCGGCGGCGAGCGCTCGCTCACCCCCCACGAGGTGCTGATGTTCGCGAACCTGTTGTCGGCGGCGGGCTCGGAGACCACCCAGAAGCTGATCTCCAACGGACTGGTGGCGTTGTACGAGCATCCCGACCAGTGGCGCCGAATCGTCAACGACCCGACATTGATCCCGGCCGCCGTCAACGAGGCACTCAGATACGACACCCCCAGCCACTGGGTCGCGCGCACCCTGACCCGACCCGTCGAAAAGCACGGTGTGACAATGGCCGCCGGTGACTGGGTACTCCTGCTGCTCGGCAGCGCCAACCGCGACGAACGCCGCTACCCCGACCCCGACCGGTTCATCATCGACCGTCCCCGCGGCACGGACGTGTACTTCGGTTGGGGCATCCACATCTGCCTCGGCCAGTGGTTGGCCCGCCGGGAGGCTCAACTCGTCTTGGAGTACATCGCCAAGAAGTTCCCGAACTACTCGATCGGGGCGCACGAGCGCGTGCTGACCGCCACCGTGCGGGGATACACCAGCGTGGAGATGACGCTCAGGTAGCGCTGAACACACCCGGCGACTGCGAATAGTCCACGGTCGACAACTCGGTCATGCCGCCGTCGACGTGCAGCACGGTTCCGGTGACGAACGCCGCGTCGTCACTGGCGAGGAAGGTCACGGCCGGTGCGATCTCGGTGTCCGGATCGGCGCCGCGCTTCATCGGCGATGCGTCCGCGGTGCGGGTGTAGTTGTCCCATTCGGTGCCGATCATCTTGCGCTGCACGTCCGTCAGCGCGAACGGGCACACCGCGTTCACCCGGATGCCATGGCGCGCCCACTCGTTGGCGGCGACCTTCGTCAACGCCTGAACCGCCCCCTTGGCCGCGGAATACGGTGCGGTGTAAGCCATCCCGCCGAGCGCAGAGCCCGAGACGAAGTTGACCACCGACGCCTTACCGGATTCCTTCAGCGCGCCGAACGCCGCCTGCATGAACCGGAACGTCGCCTTCGGGCCTGTGGCTTCCGACAGTTCCCAATCCTTGTCCGATACCAGTTCCAGCGCCTTGGGCATCGCGAAATACTGGGCGGCGTTGACCAGGACGTCGAGGCGCCCGTCGACGGAGGCCGCCCGCACGGCGGCCTCGATGTCCTCCCGCTTGGCCACGTTCGCCCGGACGAATGCCGCCCTACCGCCTGCCGATTCGATGATCCCGACGCACTCGCGACCCTTCTCCTCGTTCAGGTCGACGATCGTCACCCGCGCGCCTTCGGCCGCAAGTCGACGAGCGACCGCGCGCCCGAGCCCCTGAGCACCACCCGTGACGAGGGCGTTTCGATTCTCCAGCCGGGACAAGACGAGCCTCCTCGAGTGAACAGTTGAACAATATTCGTTCTATCATTCATGATGGTATCCGAACGCCCAGGAAGGAAGCCGGATGCGTGTCGAAGTGGATCGCGAGCGCTGCGAATCCAATGCGGTGTGTGGGCTGACACGTCCCCTGACAGACGGCTGATCGCTCGATGGACATCGGCCTGACCGACGAGCAAAAACTCCTGCGGGACACCGTATCCGCGCTGGCGGATCAGTTGGCGACCACGGATCCGAGCGACATCGGTAGCGGTGACACCCTGGCGCGGCAGTGGAGCCAGGTGGTCGAGATCGGCATTCCCACCCTGCGCTCCCCCGCTCTGTGCGGGCTGGAGGCCAGTGGGGTCGAGACGGTCCTGGCGATCGAGCAGCTGGCCCGCACGCTGTGCGCGGTGCCGGTCGCCGGTCAAGCTGTGCTCGCCGCCGAGTTGTTGGAAGCCGCGCGCGCCGAGAAGGAATTGGATCTTCTGGCCGAGGGACAACTGCGCATCGCCCCGGCGCTGACCGTTGACCTGCGCCGGTTCGGCGCCTCAGACGGCGGCGCGGTGGCGTTCGACGCCGCAGGCGCGACCCACGTTCTGGTGGCCAACCAGGCCGACGGGCTGCGCCACCTCGGCACGGCCCCACTGGATGGCGGCGCGGCCGCCGACGGCCTCGATCTCACCCGGACGCTGCGCCGACTGCCCTCCGACAGCGCGGTGCCGATCGCCACCGTCGGCGAGCCGATCTCCGAGGAGCGCTGGCGTCGCGTCGAAGCACTCGCACTGACCGTCGTCGCCGCCGACCTGCTCGGGGTCATGCAGGGCGCCCTCGACGACGCGGTCCGCTACGCCGGGGAGCGAGTCCAATTCGGGGTCCCGATCGGCTCGTTCCAGGCGGTGCAGCACATGCTCGCCGATGCGCTGATCGGCGTCGAGGGCGCGCGAAGCTGCGTGTGGCACGCGGCGTGGGCCGTCGACCACCTGCCCACCGAGGAGGCCTTGCTGGCGGCCATGACGGCCAAGGCATACGCCGCCGCGGCCGGCCGTGACGTCGTGGAGACCGCCGTTCAAGTGTTCGGCGGGATCGCCATCACCTGGGAGCACGTCTCGCATCTACGTGTGCGCCGAACCCTGCTGAACCGCCGTCTGTTCGGCGACGAGACGGCCCAGTACGAGGCAATCGCACACCTGCGGTTGGCGAACGAGGGGTTGGCGTAGGCGATGGACTTCAACGACACCCCTGAGGAAGCGCAATTCCGGGCACACCTGCGTCAGTGGCTGCGCGACCACAGCGCCGACGCCGCAATCCCCGACGACCCCGCGGCACGCGCGGACGCCCAGAACGCCTGGCATCAGACCCTGTATGAAGCCGGATACATCGGGTTGTCGTTTCCCGTCGAGTACGGCGGCCACGGCCTGCCCCCCATCTATGAAGCCATCCTCAACGACGAGTTGGGCCGCGCCGGCGCGGCGCCGATCGAAGGGGTCGGCCACCTCAGTAACGCACTGCGGCTGTTCGGCTCTGACACCCAACGCGCCGAACTGCTGCCCGGCCTGCTCTCGGGCCGGGTGCGGTGGTGTCAGGGGTTCAGCGAACCCGAGGCCGGATCGGACCTGGCCGGCCTCAAGACCCGGGCCGACCTCGTCGAAACCGGCGGTCGGAGCGTGTTTCGGGTCAACGGGCGCAAGATCTGGACAAGCTTCGCCGCGGTCGCCGACTGGTGTTTTCTGTTGTGCCGCACCGAACCCGACGCCCCCAAGCATCAGGGCATCTCGGTGTTGCTGGTGCCGATGTCGACACCCGGGATCACCGTCACGCCGATCGTCAACTCCGCACGCAACCGCGAATTCACCGAGGTGACGTTCGACGACGTCGAGGTGCCCGAGGAGAACCTGCTCGGCGAGCGCGGACAGGGCTGGGCGATCGCCAACCAGTTGCTCGCCTACGAACGCGGCCCCAGCGACATCAACTGGATCAGCAGGCTGTCAAGGCAATTGCGCGACTTAGAACAGCAGGTGCGCTCCGGGCAGTTGGAGAACTCCCCGATGACCCGGGTTCGGCTCGGTCGCGTGTACACGGAATTGCGTGCCCTGCAGGTCAAGGTGTTGCGGTCGTTGAGTGAGCGGCAGCGTGGCGCCCTCCCGGGTCCGGAAGGGTCCGTCGACAAGCTGCTGATGGCCCGCGCCGACCAGATGTTCGGCCACACGATGATGGATCTCACCGACAGCGAACCGCTGCTGCGCGAGGGGCTGGAGTGGGACATCTACGTGTGGTCGCGGGCCGCGGGAATCTACGGCGGGACCGCGCAGATTCAACGCAACATCGTCGCGCAACGGGTGCTCGGCCTCCCGCGATCGAAGTGACTCAGTTCGGCGCCCGTCCATCAACGAGTTGGGCATGCGCCTCTTGAAGCGCCGCGAGGCGGCGCAGCGTGACCTCGTCGGTCTCGCCGCCGTCCACTCTGGCCCTGACGTCGGCGATCTCGGCGGCCAACCGTTCGGCGGCTTCGGCGCGGGTCAGCAGGTCCTGATCGGCCCAGTCGTCGTGCGGAATGCGATCACTGGGATCCATCGGCGCCTCCTTGCCACGGTTGAGTTCCCACACCACCGGGCGCTATAGTCAACTAAGCACAATCTGTTCAATTGTTCTATAAAGTCTATCAGCCGGAAGGACGGGGAACCAGCGATGCCACTGCAACCGTCGATGAAGCTGCTCTCGGTCGACGACCACCTCATCGAACCTCCGCACGTCTGGTCCGACCGCCTGCCCGAGAAGTATCTGCACGACGGCCCGCGCATCGTCGAGTTCCCGCGGGACGGCAAGCCGCCGATGCACCAGTGGGTCTACGAGGGGCGCGCGTATCCCAACATCGGGCTCAACGCCGTCGCCGGCAAGCGCCCCGAGGAGTTCGGCGTGGACCCGGTGCGTTACGACGACATGATTCCCGGGTGCTACGACCCCAAGGCGCGCCTGCTGGACATGGACATCGACGGAGTCCACGCGATGCTGTGCTTCCCGTCGTTCCCGCGGTTCTGCGGCACGGTCTTCCTCGAGGGCACCGACAAGGACCTGGCACTGCTGTGCGTGCAGGCATGGAACGACTTCTCGATCGACGAGTGGTGCGCCACCGATCCGGCCCGCTTCATCCCGATGATGATCACCCCGCTGTGGGACACCCAGCTCATGGTCAAGGAGATCGAGCGCATGGCGGCCAAGGGGTGTCGCGCCGTCGGCCTGCCCGACAACCCCCTGAACCTCGGTCTACCGAGCTTCCACACCCCGCATTGGGATCCGGTCTGGTCCGCTTTGGAGGAGACCAACTTGACCGCGGTCATGCACTTCGGCTCCGGCGGCATGCCACCGGCCACCGCGCCCGAAGCGCCGTTCGCGGTGATGGTGACGCTCATGGGCACGACGTCGATGTCGGCGGCGGTCGAGCTGATGTTCTCCCCGGTGTTCCACAAACACCCGAACTTGAAGGTCGCCTTCTCCGAAGGTGGCATCGGGTGGATGCCGTACATCATCGAGCGGGCCGACTACGTGTGGCGTAAACACAAGTATTACCAGAACATCCATCCAACGATCGCGCCGTCAGAGTTGTTCCGCCGCAACATCACCGGTTGCTTCATCGAGGATGAGGTCGGGGTCGGGCTGCGCCACCTGATCGGCATCGACAACATCACCTGGGAATGCGACTATCCGCACTCCGACTCGTTCTGGCCGAAGAGCCGGGCTCGCGCCGAGGAGATGCTGGCCGGTGTTCCCGACGAAGAAGCGCACAAGATCGTCGAACTGAACACCCGCCGGTGGTACGCGTTCCCAGAGGAGGGGTTCGCCTCGTGCACGGCCGACTCCGGCTGGCGGCCCAACGCCGGCAACCCACCGGAGTACGACTACGACGCCGTGATGTCCGACCACGGCGGCGTCGGGTACGGCGCCTTCATCCAGAATCTCGCCGACCAGATGACCAACAAGGAATAGCCGCAACTCACCGAATTCCCGCGGCGGCCAACCAGTCCTCGACGACCAGGATCCGCCCGGACGACGCGAGGGTCATGTAGAGCGTCGCCTCGTTACCGCTGAGCGTGACGTTGGTGGTCATCGGATCGTCCGCGGGAATCGCGCCGAGCAGTGCCCCGTCCGCCGAGAAGATCGTCACCCCGCCGGTGCCGAGCGTCGCCACCAGAATCCGACCCGCCGTGTCGACGCACAGGCCGTCGGCGCCACCGACATTCAGCGGTCCTCCGCTCGGCACCGTCGCCAATCCGCGCGCCGCCTTGATGACGCCGGGCGCGGCGAGGTCGAACTCCCAGATCCGGCGCGTTCTGGTCTCGGCAACATACAGTTTGGATTCGTCCGGCGAGAGCGCAACCCCGTTCGGCATCTCCAGCGGGTAAACCACCTCGCGCAATCCGCCGTCGACGGTGCCGTACAGGAGTCCGGTGACATCGCGAGTGCGACCCCTGATCGTCCCGCCATCGGTGACGTAGAAGCCACCAGAGGAGTCGACGCACACGTCGCTTGGACGGACCAGCGGTGACCGTTGGCCATCGCGGGCGATGAATTCGGTGGTCAGCGTGCCAACCCGACCGTCTGGGTCGACGATCTGGATCGCCGGTGTCAGCGGTGCAGCCGCGGCTCCGATCGGACGGAACAGCATGGCGCAGCCGTCGAAATCGTACGGCCACGGCCCGATTCCGAACGTGGAGCCGCCGTTCTGGCAGACGACGAGCCGACCATCTGGCAGCCGGGCGATCCCGTTCGGCCCGCCGCCGGTGTCGGCGACCTTCTCCTTGGTACCGTCGGGCCGCACCCGCGCGATGCACCCGGCGGCGATCTCCGAGACCAGAATCGACCCGTCCGCCTCCGCGATCGGGCTCTCCGGAAATGCCAGACCGTCGGCGAGGTAGTGCGTGCCGCGCATCACGATCGACCCGCCCACCAGCTGCGGAACACACTGTCGGACAACGGGATATCGCCGACTCCGATTTGGCCGGCGGGCCAGTTGGCTGCCGGTTGGCGCAGCGGCGACTGGGCGTGCCCGATGCCGTACCACAGGCGGTGCCTGCGGTGGGAGAACAGCCACCGGCCGTCGCGCAGTTCGTAGCGATCCTCGTATTTGATGAGCTGCTCGACGAATCCGTCGGCCTCGGATTGGGCGAAACAGTGTGCCCACACCTGGCCGTGGGCCTGCGCGTCGTCATCGAAGTCGATCAAATGGTTGGCCACGAGGATCACCACGAATAGGCATCCGTCGAGGCTGTGTGTCATCAGCCGCCGCAGTCCGTCGGGACCATCGCCGTATTCGCCGAAGCGGGCGTCCGGCGAGTACAGGTCGACCATCGCGTCGACGTCCCGTGACTCGAGCGCGGCCGCGTACCGATATGCGAGCTGGCGAATTTCGTCGCGTGCCACCAATATTGCGACCTGCCCGGGGTGAGCCATCCGCATCAGCCTCCTGTCACGTTGATGTCCTGGCCGGTGATCGCCGACGCGGCGTCGGAGGCCAGCCAGATGGAGACGTCCGCGACCTCGTCCGGGCGGATCAGTCGGCCCATTTTGGTCGACGCGACCAGTTTGCGTCGCACCTCGTCCGGACTCACTCCATCGGCGGCCGCCCGCCGGGCCAGGTAGTTGTCGACCAACTGACCCTCCACCGTGCCGACCACCAGGGTGTTGACCCGGATCCCGGCGGTCCCCACTTCCAGTGCCAGCGTCTGCCCCAGTGCGCTCAAAGCCAGCTTGGCCGCGGCGTAGTGGGCCTTATGCGGTTGAACCGTACGCGCCGCGGCCGAGGACAAGAACTGGATATTGCCACTGCTGGCCGGAATCATTGCCTGCCGTAATGCCTCTCGCGACAACACCATCGGGGCGACGAGATTCGTTGCGAGCACCGCGTTCCAGTTGTCGACGGTGGCCTCCGCGACCGGCTGATCGGTGCCCGGTATCGCGGCGTTGTTGACCAGGACATCGAGGCGTCCCCAGCGGGACATGATCGCGGAAATGACGTCCCCGCACTGAGTCTCGTCCCGGATGTCGGCGATGTGCACCGAGGCATGGCCACCGTCCTCGGCGATCACATCCGCGGTCACCGCCAGTTGGTCCGGCCGCCGCGCGACCAACGCGACCGTGGCGCCGCTGCGCGCGTACCGCCGCGCGATCACACGGCCGATTCCACCGCTCGCGCCGGTGACGACGACGACGCTGTTCGCGAGGTCCGCACTCATGGCCACTACCCGTCCAACAGCATCTTCGCCATCGGCGTGCCTGCGGGGAACACCTCGGTGATGCCGGCGCTGAGATATCCTGAGTCGGTCACCATTGTGATGCCGTTGACGACGCGCGCCGCATCACTGCACAGGAACAGCAGCGGGTAAGCCTGTTCCATCGCCGTAGCGGCGGCCACGCCGACCTTCGCGCGGTAGTCGGCACCGAAGTCGAGCCAGAGTTCCGCATTGGCCCGCGCCAGTGGCGTGTCGGTGGGACCGGGGCAGATGGCGTTGATGCGGATGCCGTCGGAGATGAGATCCATGGCCTCGCGCGCCACGTAAGCGCATACCGCCTGTTTGGTGAACATGTAGTGCGCACAACCGTTGTCGAGCGCCCACGCGGCAGCGGTGTCGAAGTCCAGGATGTCGAGGAATTCGGTGAGCTGCGGCAGGTTCGACCGCCAGGCGAGGCCGGCCGCCGACGAGATGAACCCGATCGCACTGCCCCGGGGGAGCATGTCCTCGGCGCGCAGTCGCTCGATGAGGTGGCGGTGACCGATGAAGTTGATGCGCTCGATGCCGGGACCGTCCGCCACGCCCGCGCACGCGAAGAGGGCGTTGACGGTGCCCCCGCATTCGGCCACCGCAGTGTCGATGCTGTTCCGGTCCGCCAGATTCACCCGGATCGCGGTGACGCCGGGCAGGTCGCAGTCGGCGTAGTCCATGACGACGACGTTGGCGCCCGCGTCCTGAGCGAGCCGAGCTGTGGCATTGCCCATCCCGGTGGCGCCACCGACGACGACGACACGCTTGTCTCGATAGGAGAAGGCGTCGAACAGGCTCATGATGCCTCCAGTGTGGTCGCAGCCGTTCAGCGGCGGAGTCTTTCAGAGATTACGAGAGCACACTATCTGTACTATTGTCCAGTGACTGAACACGGCGTGGACTCCGTCGTCGAGGACTGGATCTCAGCGAATATCGGGCCGGTGCGCACCATCGAACGCCACCACCGTTGGCGGCCCGCGTGGTTCGTCACCGCAGACCGCGGCGGTCGGGAGGTCGACCTCTACGTCCGGGGAGATCGCGAGGGGTTCGGCTTTGCCACCGTCGCCGCGGAGGCAGAGATCCTCCGGGTGCTGGAGGCGCATCGGATCCCCGTCCCCCACATACACGGAGAGATCACCGAGTGTGGTTCTCTGGCATCGGCGATCGTGATGGACCTCTTGCCGGGAGCGCCGAATCCATGCCTCACCGACGATGCTCACGGCGTCGACGCGGTCATGGACTCCTATGTCGATGCACTTGTGGGCGCCCACTCCATCGACCCGGCGGCGTTCGCCGCTGCGGGCGTGCGCATCCCCGACGGTCCACGTGCGCTCGCCCTCGATTATTTCGAGACGTTCGTGACCCGCTATCGGGACTTCAAGCGGCGCCCGGAACCGTTACTGGAGTTCGCGATCGGATGGCTGCGACGCAACGCCCCGGCTCACCGGTCGACCCCGTCGTTCGTTCTTGGTGACACCGGGCAGTACATGTACGCCGATGGCCGGATCACCGGCCTGATCGACGTCGAACTCGCCCACATCGGCGACGTCTCCCACGATCTGGCGGGCCTGCGATTGCGCAACGTCACGGAGCCGATGGGCGACCTCGGCCGGGTACTGCGGCGCTATGAGGCGGTCTCGGGAACGCCGCTGGATCGGACCGCGATCGAGTTTCACACCGCCAAGTTCGCGCTCTGCACGCCGCTCGGTGTCGCGATCGTTCTGCATCTGGACTTACCGCTGACCGACATCGTCCAGTACATCGAGTGGTTCCATCTCCTATCGCTGCACGCGATCGAATCGATTGCCCGCCAGGCCGACGTCCAGCTATCGGCTGTGTCGTTACCCGACCCGATGCCCACGGCCTACCCCGGCGCGATCGCCGGCCTGGCATCCATGGTGGAGTCACTTCCAGTGCCAGCCGGTATCGCCGAGTACCAGCGGTCCGCCGTGGCGAAGGTTGCGCAATTTTGTCACCGCGTGAGCGAGTACGCGCACGCCATCGACGCCGCCGACCTCGATGACATCCAGGATCTGCTCGGGAGTCGACCCGCCGACCGCGCGGAGGGCGACGAGACCCTCGAGAAGTTCGTCCTGACCGCGGCGCCGCATCACGACCCCGCATTGATTGCGCTGCTCCACCGTCGGGTGATGCGCCAACTCCTGCTCATGGAACCGCTCCTGACCGGCGGTCGGATCGGGCACGTGACACCACTGACCGAGCTGCTCGGCTAAGCGGTCAGCATGACCAGAACCCGCACGGCGAATATCGCATTGTCAATCGCATACCCGATCTATCTGACGCTCAACGCATTACGTGCCAGGCTGCGCTGAGCTCACCGCACCGGGGTGAGCCGGACCGCAAGCCGCGTGGGCCCACGCAACGAGCTGTGCCGCGACCACGTCGTGTCGCCAACCGCGTCGATCCGCGACACCCGGGAAACGAGTTCACGTAGAACCGCTTGAGCCTCCATCCTCGCCAGCGGAGCACCCACGCACATGTGCGCACCGTAGCCGAAGGCGATGTGCGTCCGGGGATTTCGGTCCGCACGGTACTGATCGGGGTCCTCAAACGCGATGGGGTCGCGGTTGGCCGCGCCGAACAACAGAAGGATTCGAGATCCGCGGGGTATCGTGACGCCGGCGATCTCGTAGTCGGCACGGGTGTACCGGTAGAGGTTCTGGATCGGTGTCGTCACGCGCAACTGCTCCTCGACCGCCATGGGGATGAGGTCGGGGTCGGCTCGGATCATGTCGTACTGGTCGGGGTTGTGCGCCAAGGTGTCGAACATGCCGCCCAGCAGATTTGTTGTTGTTTCGTTGCCCGCGATCAGCAGGTGGATCGCGATGAGGAACAGCTGCTCATCAGTGAGGCTGCCGTCGCTGTTGTGTTCGAGCAGGCGGCCCAGCACGGTGCCGGAGCCTTTCAAACCACCGTGGGCGAACTGGTTCAGGAAGTAGCGACGCAAGGTGGCCATCGCCGCCATCGACTTCACCGCGCCGACGACACCGCGCGGCGTGGGCGAGAAGTCCATGATGCCGACACCGGCTTCCGACCAGCGCCGAAAGTCGTCGGCGTCGCACTCCGGTATGCCGAGGATCTGCGCGATCATCCGGATGGGCATCGGAATTGCCAGTCGCTGCACCACATCACAGCCGGGGTAGTCGATGACCTCGGTGACGAGTTCGGTCGCCAGCTTCTCCGTCATCCCCTTCCAGCTATCCATCGCGCCCTTACTGAAGCCCGGCTGGACCTGCTTGCGCAGCCGGGCATGCTCGTCGCCGTCGGTCAGTACAGCGAGCGGCGCCGAGAATTTGAGCCGGGTGACGCCTTCGGCGCTCGTCACGTACTCGGTATCGCGCAGAGCGGTCCTGACATCGGAGAGTCGGCTCAAAATGAAATTGGACCGCCGGGGGTTGTAGTGCACCCGACCGCTGCGATGGAGAGTCCGGTAGGCCTCAAACGGCGCAGACGCCGTCGCAGGATCCATCGGATCGAAATCGGTGTTGACCGCGCCCGTCCACCCCCGATAACCACGCGCGCGGTTCTGCACGGCGGCAACGACATTCATCCGGACTGCGTTGGCGAAGGGCCCGATCACCCCGGGAGTGCTGCGCGCCATCTTCGGCCTCCTTGGTCGTCGCTACATCGGCCGGCGGCGTGGGCGCCGCTACCGTCCGCGGAACGTCGGGTCGCGTTTCTCCATGAAGGCCGCCATCCCCTCGGCGACGTCATCGGTGGCTGCCACCTGCTCGACGAGAAGTGCCTCGGTATCGAATGCCGCGGCGCGGTCCACGTCGAGGGCTTGGTTGAGCATCGCCTTGGCGGCGGCGATCCCGCGTGTCGCTCCGCGCGCGAGGCGCTGGGCCCACGCCGTCACTTCCGCGGTGAGCTGATCGTCGGCGACGACCTTGTTCACCAACCCGATGCGATGCGCCTCCTGGGCGGTGATCTCCTCGCCGAACATCAGCAGTTCCTTGGCGATGTTGAACGGCACCTTCCGCGCGAGTAGGTAGGCGGCACCGCCGTCGGGCGCCAGGCCGCGTCGCACGAACAGCTCGATCAGCCGCGCACTTTCGGCGGCGACGATCAGGTCGCACGCCAGGACCATGCTCGCGCCGACACCGGCGGCGACGCCGTTCAGTGCGCAGACGACCGGCTTTTCACAGTCCAATATCGCCGACACCACGGCCTGTGATCCGGTGCGAAGCCTGCGCGCGGCGTCACCGGCGACCCGGTCCTGGCTCGGCCGCATCTCGGGGTCGCGCAGGTTGGGGCCGGTGCAGAAGTGCCTGGTGCCCGCGCCGGTCAACACGAGGGCACGGATGCCGGGATCGCTCGATGCGCGCTCCAAGTTGTCGATGAGGTCCCGCTGCATCGCCCGGGTCACGGAGTTGCCGACGTCCGGGCGGTCCAGTACCAACCACCGCACCCCGTCCCCGGTGCGCGCGGTCAGTCCGGTGGCGCTCACAGCAGGATCGGCACGCTCGCCGGACCGCGCACCGAATTGGTGTGGACGTATTCGACGGCGTCCTCGTCCACCTCCCACGTCGGGAAGCGGGCCAGGGTTTCCTCGATGGCCACCCTGGCCTCCAGTCGGGCCAGCGCGGCGCCCAGGCAGAAGTGCGCGCCGTGGCCGAAACTGAGGTGCCGGATGCCGGTGCGGTTGACGTCGAAGACGTCGGGGTTCGGGTACTGGCGTTCGTCACGCCCGGCCGAGCCCGTCAACAGCGCGACCTTGGAGTCGGCCGGTATCACGGTGTCGTGAAAGGTGGTGTCGTGCAGCGTGAAGCGGCCCTGCACGGGTGACGGTGCCTCATATCGCAGTAGTTCCTCGACCGCGCCTCCGATGAGGCCGGGGTTCTCGACGAGTTTCGCGCGTTCGCCAGGAAAGCGCGCGAGCGTCAACGCCGTCCAGCCGAGCAGTCGCGCGACGGTCTCGTTGCCCGCCACGTTGATGAGCGCGATGAAGAACAGTACTTCGCCGTCGTCGAGACGACGAGTTTCTCGGCCGGGCTGCACCAGGTCGGAGTCCATCAGGTTGCCGACGATATCGCTGGTGCTGTTCACCCGGCGCTTCTGAATTTGTTCTTTGTAATACCCGAAGAGCTTCTCGTTGGCCTGTTGGCCCAACTCGCTGAGCTCCGCAGTGCCCTCCTCTCGGTGAAGCTGCAGATCCGTCCACTCACGCAGATTGTCATGGTCTTCTTCCGGGAAGCCCAGCAACGAACTGATCACCATGACCGGTAGCTTCATGGAGAAGTCACGGACGTAGTCGAATCCCCCGCTGCCGACATGGGGCTCCAGATATCCGCGGCACAACGTGCGCACCCGGTCCTCGAGCTCGGCGATCTTGCTCCGAAAGAATGTGCGGTTGACCATTTTTCGCATGGCCGTGTGGTCGGGCGGATCCATCATGATCATCGCCTTCGGCGGTGGCCACGGTTCGGGCGTGATCGCATCCAACGTGATGCCGTGCTCGGAAGAGAACGTCTCGGTGTCGAGGGAGGCCGACAGCACGTCGTCGAACCGGCTCAACGCGTAAAAGTCATACTGCTCGTTGTAGTAGACAGGCGCCTCATCGCGCAGTCGTCGCCACACCTCGTAGGGATTCTTGTGCAGGGCACGGTCGAACGGATCCCAGCGCAACTCCGCTGTCACCATCGGCTGGTCCTTTCCTGGGTGGTCAAACGTTAAACAATGGTACACTCCGCGTAATTCTGTACAACACTGAAGTCGAGGAGGGACGGGCAGGTTGGAAACGCGGACCCTGGACCATGTCATCTATGAGAAGGACGGTCCGATCGCCCGGATCATTCTCAACAATCCCGAACGTGCCAACGCCCAGACCTCCCAGATGGTGCACAGCGTCAACGAGGCGCTCGACGACGCGCAGTACGACTATGACATCAAGGTCGTCATCATCAAGGCCAACGGAAAGGGTTTCTGCTCGGGTCACGTACCCGACGGCAGTTACCCGGAGTTCAAGGCGGAATTGGACGCCTCGGGCAAGGTGTGGCGTTCGGCTGCACAACTGTTCCTGTGGCCGGTGTTGAAGCTGTGGGAGTTTCCGAAACCGGTCATCTCTCAGGTGCACGGATACGCGATCGGCGGCGGCACCACCTGGGCGTTGCTGCCCGAGATCACGGTCTGTTCCGACGACGCCTGGTTCCAGATGCCGCTTGTGCCCGGGTTCGGGCTGCCGGGGGCCGAGACGATGTTCGAGCCCTGGGTGTTCATGAACTACAAGCGTGCCGCGGAGTACCTCTATACCGCGCAGAAGATCTCGGCCGAGCAGGCCCTGGAGTTCGGGTTGGTCAACCGCGTCGTACCGGCCGATGAATTGGAGAGCACGGTAGAGGAGCTGGCCACCAGGATCGCCAAGGCGCCGTTGATCACGCTGCAGGCCACGAAGGCGGGCATCATGCGGGCCTGGGAGACCATGGGCTTTCGCACCCACCAGCAGGCCACCAACGACCTGCAGGCGGTCGTCACCGGGTCGAAGGAGTTCCAGGATTACATGAGGGAGCTGATGAAGAGGGCAGCCAAACCCGCTGACCGGGTCTGAGCATGCCGCTGAGGCCGATCGTCCGGTTCGGCGGCGGGGAACGCGTCGAGCGGTTGCGCGAGTCGGTCCGCAGCTGGCTGGCCGACAACTTGCCCGACGAGTTCCGCCGCACCGCCGCCAACCCCGACTACCTGCCCCGCGAAGGCCACGAACGGGCGGTGGCGTTCTGTCGCACGCTGCACGCCCAGGGCTGGTTCGTTCCGCATTGGCCCGCGGAGTACGAAGGCGGCGGCCTCGGCGTCGTCGAACAGGTGGTCATCAGGGAGGAACTCGCCTACGCGGGGGCGCCGCTGGTCAACACGAACGGGGTGAACATGCTGGCGCCGGTGCTTTTTCGCTTCGGCACCCCCGAACAACAGCGCGAGCACCTGCCGCTGATCGCGCGCTCGGAGCGGATGTGGGCGCAGGGGTACTCCGAACCCGAGGCCGGATCCGATTTGGCAGCGTTGCGGATGACCGCGCGTCGCAACGGCGATCACTACGTGCTCAACGGGCAGAAGACGTGGACGAGCAACGGCGTGCTGGCCGACTGGATCTTCGTGCTCGCCAGGACCTCGCCCGTGGGCGAGAAACGGCAGGCGGGGATCTCGTTCTTCCTCGTCGACCTCTCCAGCCCGGGCATCACCCGCCGGCCCATCAGATCGATGACGGGTTACCCGACATTCGCCGAAGAGTTCTTCGACGATGTGCGGGTGCCCGCGGCGAACCTGGTCGGCGCGGAGGGTGACGGCTGGAAGGTCGCCAAGGCTCTGCTGAACGCCGAACGATCGAACGTGACCCGTGCCGCACAGGCTCAGCGCTATCTCGACGAGCTCGTCGACTGGTGCCATGCGCAGCGCGGGAAACACCATGACCCGCTGGCGGATCCGACCAACCGGCTGGCGCTGGCACGGGCGGTCGAGCGGGTGGAGGTGGGACGGATCCTGTCCTACCGGATCGCACACCTACAGGCGGCGGGATCGTTGGATCCGGCGCTGCCGTCGCTGTCCAAGCTGTACCACTCGGAACTGACTGCCGAGCTTCGCGCACTGGGCGCCCGGATCCTGGGCCCCGCGGGCGCGCTGATGCCCGACGACCCCGAGGCCGTGCTGGACGGTCACTTCTCGGAAGGCCTGCTGCTCTCGCTGCTGCACACCATCGGCGGCGGCACCAGCGAGATTCAGCGGGACCTGATCTCTACCACCGGTCTCGGCTTGCCGCGCTAGCCGAGCGCTGCTGGGCGACGGTCGCCATCGCCAGCTCCAGCGGGTGAAAGGCCGCCAGCTGGGCGGTCTCCACCGAGTTGATCAGACGCTTGGTCATCTCCACCGCCGCGGAATCAGCCTGTGCCAGTTCGTCGAGAACGGCGAGCGCACGGTCGACCGCGGCGCCGGGCTCGGCGAGGTCGGTGACCAGGCCGACGTCTGCAGCGTCGGACGCCGCAAGTCGTTTGCCGCGCAGCAGCAGTGCGGCGGCGCGCTGCCTGCCCAGCTGCTGGGTCAGCCGCCAGGCCAAGCCGCCGTCCGGGACGACCGCGCGAGCGACGAACGGAGCACTGAAAAAGGCGTCGGTTGCGGCAACGACGAGATCACACGACAGCGCGAGGCTCCACCCCAGGCCCACCGCGGCGCCCTCGACCGCGGCGACGGTCGGTACCGGGAGCGCTTTGAGCTGCTCCATGACTCGCTGTGCATGCTCGACCCGGCCCGCCGGTGCGAGCGGGCCCGCACCGTGCGCCGGACCGGCTTTCAAATCCCCGCCCGCACAGAAGAATCCGGCTGCACCGGCCAGCACGACGCCACGCACATCGGGGTCGGCAGCCACCGAAGTCAACTGCTCGGACAACTCGGTCCACGACTCATAACGCAACGCATTGCGCTGCGCCGGGCGGTTCAGCAACAGCAGCGCGACTGCGCCCCTGTCCTCGCGTAGCACCAGCGGTGTCGTGCCATCGGACATCACGTCACCGATTGAGAAACTTGTCGATCGCCGCCCGGTGCTCTTCAGTGGTGAAACACTCTGTCTCCGCGGATATCCCGTAATCCAGGATGGCTGTCACCGCGCGTTCGGCATGCAGGTTCAACGTCCGCTTGGTGCCTTGGACGGCACGCGGGGGAAGGGCCGCGAGCCGGTGCGCCAGCGCGAGTCCTTCCTGTTTGATCGCGTCGTGCGGTACCACCCGATTGGCCAGCCCGAGTTCGACGGCCTTGGCCGCCGGAATGCGTTCACCCAGCAAGAGGTATTCTTTCGCCTTCATCAGGCTCATCATCAGTGGCCAGAGCACCGAGCCACCGTCACCGGCGACCAGCCCGCTGGCGACGTGGGTGTCGGCCAGGAATGCGCGGTCCGACATCAGCGTGATGTCACACAAAACGGCGATGCTGCAACCGAATCCGACAGCTGGACCATTCACGGCGGCGACGATCGGCAGCGGGAAGTCGATCATGTCGCGCACGATGCGGCGGGCGTCGCGCATCCCCTCGCGCCGCGTGACCGGGTTGTTGACGTGCGTCTCCAGCCACTCCACCAGGTTGCCACCCGCCGAGAAGTAGTCACCCGTGCCGGTGATGAGCACGGCGCGGGCCTCGGAGTCCTCGCCCAGCGTGGTCCACAGCCGGGCGAACGCGCCATGCATCGCATTGTTGACCGCATTGGCATCACCGGGGTTGTTCAGGGTCACGATCCGGACGGGACCGTCACTGGCCACGAGGATCTCGTCGCATCCGGTGAGCTCTGAGGAGCCGGTCGGCAGTTCGGTCAACGGCAGCTAATCCTTTCAAGAGTCAGACGGCATCCACGCCGACCGACGGGTCTGCACGAACGCATCACGATCAGAGTTCACCGACCAACGCGGCGAACGCTTTTCGAGGAAGGCGGAGAACGCCTCGATCTGTTCGGAGGTTCCGATCGACGACCAGTAACCACTGACGTCGACGGCGGGCAGAGCACGTGCCATTTCGCGCTTCATCGCCGCACGTGCCGCGGGGCCGGTGTTGCGGACCCGGTCCAGTAGCGCCTGTGTTTCTGCGGCGAGGCTGTCGTGGGGCACGACCTTGCCGACCAGCCCGTAACGCCCGGCGTCGGCGGCGTCGAGCCAGTCATTTCCGTAGATCATGTGGTTGGCGCGCAATGTTCCGATGCGTTGCGGGATACGGGCGGCGACGAAAGCTTCGTAGACCCCACGGGTCAGATCGGGAACCCGGAGGCGGGCCCGGTCCGACGCGATCACGAGGTCGGCGAACAGCGTCATTACCAGGCCGCCGCCCATTGCGATGCCGTTCACGGCGCACACCACGATCTTCGGGATCTTGCCGAGTACTTCGAAAGGTGTCGCGTCGTACGCCTCGGTGAACGCGTCCCACGACCGGTCCGGATTGCTCACCGAGTTCATGTCGCCACCGGCGCAGAAGACGTCGCCGGTTCCGGTGATGATCAGGAACTGGAGGTCTGGTTCGTCGGCGACAATCATCGCGGCGCGTTTGATCCCGTGGTAACCGTCGGCGGTGACCGCGTTCCGTTTCTCCGGACGGTTGATGGTGACGGTGAGCGTGTCGCCGGCGATTTCGCCGATCAGCTCGGGTGCCTCCAGGTCGACCGTCAGGGCGTCCGGTAATCCGGTCATGAGATCACGGCAACGAGTTCGCCGACGTCGTAGGTGCCCCCGACTTCCACCTTCCACGTCACCACGCCGGACGCTGGTGCCTCGACGTCCATTTCGGCCTTGTCGGTGGCGATGGCATACAGGGGATCACCTTCGACCGCGGACTCGCCGTCGGCGACGTACAGCTCTGTCACCTCGGCTTCGGTGATCGCATCTCCCGGTTTGGGCATCCGAACCTCTGTCACACGACCCTCCTCACGGCGTCGACGAGCTGGGCCGAGTTCGGCCGACAGGCCGCCTCCAAGGTCGCGGCCCGTGGAACCGGGGTATAGGTGCCCGCCACGCGCTGGATCGGCGCCGCGAGCTCGCCGAACAATTCGGCGCCGACGGCGGCGGCGATTTCGGCGCCGGGCCCGCAGAAGCCGACCGATTCGTGGGCGACGACAAGGCGTTTGGTCTTTCCTACCGAAGCCAGAACGGCTTGGAGGTCCAGCGGGACGAGGGTCCGCAGATCGAGGACCTCGACCGAGACGCCCTCGTCTTGGAGTGTGTTCGCCGCCTCCAGGGCCGCGTGCACCATCACGCCGTACGTGCAGATGGTGACGTCGCTACCGGCGCGCTTGACATCGGCCTGTCCGAGCGGAATGACGTAGTCGGCCACCGGAACCGGTCCCTTGCCGCCGCCGTAGTAGAGCTTCATCGATTCGATGAACAGGCACGGGTCCTCCTCCCGCAGGCACGCATTGAGCAGACCTGCGGCGTCCGCTGCGGTACTGGGCCAGACGACCTTGAGTCCCGGGGTGTGCATCGCCCAGGCCTCGACGGCTTGCGAATGCTGGGGGCCGGCACCGGTTCCCACCATTGTCCGGATCACCAACGGCGCGCCTCGACGGCCGCCGGACAAGTAGCGGACCTTCGCAGCGTGGTTGGCGATTTGGTCCATCGCCACACCGAGGAAGTCCATGAACATCAGTTCGGCGACGGGGCGCAATCCGGCCAGCGATGCACCGAGCGCCGCCCCGATGATCGACGACTCCGCGATCGGAGTGTCACGCACCCGCAGCTCGCCGTACTTGGCCGAGAGCCCGGCCGTGATCTTGAACATGCCGCCGCCGGAGCGATCGCCGATGTCCTCGCCCAGCAGGATGATCGACTCGTCAGCGGCCATCGCTCGGTCGAGGGTGCGATGGATGGCCTGCACCAGCCCGAGGTCCTCGGTCTCCCCGTCGGGCAGCGGCACACGCGTCGCCGTGCCCGCGGCCAACTCAGACCCGTTGTCCGCGAACACATCGCGCGTGAGTTCCTCGGCCTCGAGTGACTCGGCGTCGCGGGCGGCGGCGAAGGCGGATTCGACCTTTTCCGATACTTCGGCGTCGATCCGATCAAGGTCGTCTGCGGTGGCGGTCCCCTCCTCGACCAGTCGCCGCCGGTAGCGATCGAACGGCGGGTCGGCACGTTTGGCAGCCAGTTCGTCGGGATCGGCGTAGGCCATGCCGTCACCGAAGTAGTGGCCCTGCAGCCGGTAGGCGACCGCCTCGACGAACGTGGGGCCGTCGCCCGTTCGTGCGCGCCCGACCGCCTCTGACACGGCGTCGTGGACGGCCTGGGGGTCGGTGCCGTCGACCGTCACGCCGGGCATCCCGTACCCGCCCGCACGGTCGGACAAGTCAACGGTCCGGGTGTACCGCGACATCGCCGTGCACTCCGCCCACGCGTTGTTCTGGCAGAAGAACACCACCGGAAGGGACCACAGCGCTGCCATGTTCATCGCCTCGTGCATATAGCCGATGCTGGTGGCACCGTCGCCGAAGCTGACCAGTACCACCTGCCCGGTGCCGCGGATCGACGCGGCCAGTGCGATGCCGTTCGCGATCAGCGGACCCGCCCCCACGATGCCCGTCGTCCACGCGATGCCATGGTCGGGATCGGAGATTCCCATGGCACCGGCCTTACCTCGAGACAGCCCGGTGCTGCGACCGAGGATCTCGCCGAAATAACCGGCCAGGTCGATGCCCTTGGCGACGACGTCGCCCAGGCCCCGGTACGTGCTGACGAGTTGATCGGTGTCGGACAGCGCCAGCGCGGCACCGGCCGACATCGCCTCCTGACCGTCGACGGGCCAATAACTCATCGCGATCTCACCCGAAGACAAGCCTTTTCGGACCCGCTGATCGGCGTGATGGACCTTGCTCATCAGGCGGTACAACTCGATCGCGCGATCGTTGGTCGATGCCTGCGCCTCGGTGTCCAACTGGGTGGCCATTGAATCTCCTTGCCCGCGCACTTCGGCTGCGGTGATTCTACAACATGACGAAATATGTTCAGTCGTTCTGTTTCTTGACGCCCTTCACTTGATCGGCGAACAGCATCCGATCGAAATAGCACCGCTCGAGAATCAGTCCTTCGCCGTCGAATCCGAAAATGTTGACGCTGAGCATGTCGATGTCGGTGCCCGCGCAGGTCGTTCTGGTCTCCACCACCAGCCCGTCGGGGCCGTGATAGATCGCCTCAGCGGCGTAATGCATCCACGGCAACTCGTCCCACTGTCGCAGGATCATCGTCCTGACCGCCGCGTCACCATCGTAAACGGTTGCACTGGGCACGATTTCGTACCGGGGGTGAGCGAAGGTGGCCATGATCGCCTCGATATCGCGAGCGTTCTCGCCTGCGACGTGGCGCAGCACAATCTCCTCGCGGACCCTGCGCAACCGGTCCTCACTCATCGGGGTTCGAACGTCGGGAGGTTGCGCCCGTCGTCGAGCGGCATCCAGGCGACGAATACTTCGTCGCCCACCGACGGCGGTGGCCCGAACACGTTCGACATGATGCGCGCACCCTCCGCCAGGTCGACCAGGACGACCGAATAGGGCACCCGGTCGGCGAACGCCGGATGCGCGGCGCGGTGGTGCACGCTGACCGCGTGGACCACGCCCTGCCCGCTCAGTTGCTCCCACTGCAGCGCGAGGCCTCCGCAGTGCGGGCACACGTGGCGCGGGTACCACACCAGCCGTCGGCAGGCGTCGCAACGCTGCATGACCAACCGATGCTTTTCGGTCGCCGCCCAGAACGGTGCCGACACCGCACTGGGCTGCGGCACCGGGAACCCCTCGCTCATAGCACTGCCTCTGTTCCGATGATGACGGTGGAGGTCGCCGATAGCACACCGCCGGTGCCGTGTGCCAACGCGGTTTGCGCGCCGGGAACCTGTCGCTCACCGCATTCCCCCCGCACCTGGCGGACGGCTTCGACAAGCAGGAAGGCACCGAACGCGCCTGGATGCGTGTACGCAAGCCCTCCCCCGGTGGTTTGGCCGGGAAGGGCACCGCCGGGCGCGAGCACACCGTCGGCGACAAACGGTCCGCCCTCGCCCTTCTTGCAGAACCCGAGATCCTCCAAGGCCAGCAACACGGTGATCGTGAACGAGTCGTACAACTGCACGACGTCGATGTCGCCGGGACTCAGGCCGGCGGCGGCGAACGCCGCGCGTCCCGACACCGCACCCGGAGTCACGGTCAGGTCGGGCATCTGCGTGATCATGGCGTGCGATGCCGCCGACGTCGCGCCGAGCACGTAGGCCGGGTCGCCGAGGTCGCGGGCCCGTGCGGCGCTGGTGAGAACGATCGCGGCGGCGCCGTCGGTGACCAAGCAACATTCCAGCTTGTGGATGGGTTCGGTGATGTAGCCGGAATTCAGGACGTCGTCGACGGTGATCGGATCGCGTTGATTGGCGCGGGGATTGCGTGCCGCCCACCGGCGGGTGTCGACCGCGATCTGCGCGAGCTGTTCGGCGGTGGTGCCGTACACCGCCATGTGCCGGTTGGCGGCAAGCGCGTACGCACTGAGCGGAAGCATGACGCCGAACGGGGTCTCCCATTCCAGCCGTTCGGGGGTGGCGAACACCCCGAGGCCCTTGTCGCCGCGCTTGCGGGCCGCACGTGGAGTCGACGCGTAAACGATGACGACGGTTTCGGCGAGGCCGGCGGCGATCGCGGCGGCCGCGTGTTCGACGTACAGTCCGTAGCTCGCGCCCCCGGTCTGGGTGCCGTCGGTGAATCGCGGTGTGATGCCGAGGTATTCGGCCAGTTCGACCGAGTGCATGAGAGTGCCGCCGGTGCACGTGCACAGACCGTCGACATCGGAGAGCGACAGGCCCGCATCCGCGAGTGCCGCGGTGATGACGCGGGCCTCGAGCTCACGTAGCGGCATGTCGATGACGCCGGACGGCGACACCTCATCGGCCACGCCGACGATGGCGGCGGCGCCGCGAAGGTTGTCGTTCACGTCAGCTCCTGTTCGAAGAGTTCGCGCAGTGCGGGCTGGCTCACCTTCAGCGATGGAGTCCGGGGCAGCTCATCGACGACCAGCAGCCGCGCAGGCACCTGATATCGGGTGAGCCGCTGACGAACGAAATCCATCAGCTCCTCGGGTTCGACATGGGCGCCGTCGGCGAGTTCCACCGCGCCAACGGGCACAGCACCCAGTCGCCTGTCCGTGATACCGGTGACTCCCGCGTCACGCACGGCGGGGTGGCTGCGCAGGGCGTCGACAACATCGGCGGGGGCAACCTTGAATCCGCCGCGGATGATCACGTCGTCGGCGCGGCCGTCCACGAACAGGAAACCGTCCTCGTCAAGGCGGCCAAGGTCCGTGGTCCGCACCCATTCACCGCCGCGAGTCCGCACCTCGATGCGCCCTTGGACTCCGGCCGGCACCTCACGACCATCGTCGGTCGAGACGATCCGGGCCTCGCGACCGCCCTGCGGACGGCCGACGCTGCCCCGCTTGGTCTTCGCCCACTCGCGGTGCAACGCCAGGTTCCAGCCGGCGACGCCGCCGGCGAACTCGGTGGCCCCGTAGGACGGCAACACCGCGACGCCGTACCGGGCCTCAAAGGCTTCCTGCACGTCGACCGGCAGCGGCGCCGTGCCGGACGTGACGACCTGCACGCTGGAGAAGACGTCCGGCGGCACGGCCGCGTCGAGCACCATCGTCAGCGCCGACGGCACCAGGCTGACCGCCTTCGGGCGGTGCCGCACGACGAGATCGACGAAATCGTCCACCCGAAATCGCTCCAGCAGCGCGATCCTGCGCCCCTCGCAGATGTTCAGCAGGGTGCGGAACAGCCCGGACATGTGGACCAGCGGTGAGCTGACGATGGCAACCCCGGACCGCAGCCGAAGGTGTCCCGGTTCGCCGCTGCCGTAGTGAGCGCCCGCGGCGTCGATAGTCTGCTCAAACGCTGTATAGGACAGAGGGATTCGCTTTGGCGGTCCGGTGGTGCCGCTGGTGAGCATCTCGACCGCCACACCATCCTGCGCCGGACGGAACGGGCCCGGGCCAAGGCGCTCGAGCCCGGCGACCGTCTGAACCGAAGCCGGGTCGCCGGCCACTTGGAGACCGAGTGCACCCGTCGCCGCTGCGACGACGGAAGGACGCCGCCACTCCGCACCGAGTGCGATCACCGCGGGCAACCGCAGCTGCTCGATGTCGGCCGCCAACCGGGTGTCCCCACTCCCGGCATTGATCGTGACGACGCAGCCATTGACGAGTAGGACCCCGAGCAGCGCCGCCACCATGGCCGGGTGGTTGCGAAGGAGCAGGCCGACCGGTGCACCGCTGCCCAGCCCCGCTGCCGTCAAACGGTTTTCCACTGCGGACGCGATATCGCCGATCGTTTTCCAGTCGGTCCAACTGCCTTCGTACTCGATGGCCGGTGCGGTCGGATCCAGTGCCAACACGGCACGGATACGGGCTTCGATCTGCCGGCTCAAGCCGACGCTGCCGCGAGTTCGGTCGCCGCCGGAATCACCTCTTCGGCGAACAGCTTCATGGAATCGCGGACTTTTGCGCGGTCCATTGCCCCGCCCCGCGACATCCGCAATATCACGTTGCGCCATCCCATGTCGATGACGGTGCGCATCTTCTCGATGATTCGGTCCGGGTTGCCCATCAGGGTGAGATGAGAGTTGAGCACCTGCTCGTAACTCTGCTTGTCGTGCTTCTCGAACCAGTCGGCGTATGCCTTGTAATCGGCCGGGATGTCCCCGCCACGCTCGAAGGGACTCGAATACTTGCGGTGCGTCACGATGGACAGCTCGACGCTCTCGCGCGGATATGTCCGCGCGAACCCATCGTCTTCATGGCAGAACGCGTTCAGCAGGGCCCAGACGTTGCCGGTGGCCGCGGTGAGTCCCTTCTTCTCCTGTGTCTGAAGATAGATGTCCAACGCACCCTGCAGGTCTGGGTCGACCTGGTACGGGTTGCCGATGATGGCGCCGAAGCCCTTGTCCGCCAACCATTCGAAACTCGACGGCGTCTTCATCACCGTTCCCCACACCGGAATCGGCTGTTGCACCGGGCGGGGATGGATGGTGACATCCTGCAGTTGCCAGTACTTTCCGTCGTAAGTGACGTTCTCCTCGGTGAGCAACCGGTTGACGATCTCGACGCATTCCTGGTATCGAGCGGTGGCCTCATCCATCGGGATGCCGAACCCCTTGAACTCGTGGGCCTGGTAGCCCCGCCCGAAGCCGGCATCGAATCGACCCCCGCTGAGGTTGTCCGCCATGGCGATTCGTTCCGCGAGATGGATGGGGTCGTGGAAGGGCGCGACCATGCAGGCCGTGCCGATGCGGATCCGATCGGTCTGCGCGGCGATCGCCGCCGCGACCAGCGGAAGGTCCGCCAGGGCCCCATACGGCGAGAAGTGGTGTTCGGCCAGCCATACCTCGTCGTAGCCGAATTCCTCGGCCCAGCGCGCCTCCTCGAGCACGTTGGCGAATACCTCCGCATGGCTGAGGTGATTGGGTTTGTCACCGAGGATGAATACGCCGAACCGCACGCCGCTGCCTCCGCCGAGAATATAGTTGCAGTTACTGCGACTATATTGCACGATTGAACAAATATCGTCAATCCGTTCTATCACTGGAGGCCGCGTGACCGCACGTGCGACCCTCTCCCCCGCCGCGGTCGGCACCCGGCTGCCCCCGACGACACATCGCTGGATGCCCACCGATGCCATCCTCTACGCCCTGGGTGTCGGAGCACGCCCGCCTGCAGAGCGCCATCTGCTCGACGAACACGTCGGCCCCGCCGTGTTGCCGACCTATGCGCTGGTCGCCAACTGGTGGGCGGTCAAGGATCTGCGCGCGATACTCGACCTCGGCGCGTCTCCGATCGTGCATGCGGCGCAGTCCCTGAGCCTCGAGCGTTCCGTGGCCGCCAGCGGCGAGGTTTCCGTCGATGCCGAGGTGACCGCGCTGTGGGATACCGGCAAGCACGCGGTCATCGAGGTGACATCGACGGGCACTGACGCCGACGGTCCCCTTTTTCACGCCTCCTCGCAGACGATGGTGCTCGGCGAGGGCGGCTTCGGCGGGACGCGTCCGGCCTCGACCGCCCCGGCGCCGCACCGCGCTCCCGACGGGGTCTATGCCGACGAGGTTCGACCCGAGCAGGCGGCGATCTACCGGCTGAGCGGAGACCGCAACCCGTTGCACATCGACCCCGCCGCTGCCCGCAGATTCGGCTTCGACGATGTGTTCCTGCACGGTTTGTGCACGCTGGGCTTCGCGGCCAGGGCGCTGATCAACGTTGCCGGCAATGGTGATCCGGCGTCGCTCACCTCGATCAGCTGCCGCTTCGCCAAACCGGTGAAGCTCGCGTCCGAACTGCGCACCGAGATCTGGCGCGACGGCGCCGGTCCGGTTCGGTTCCAGACCCTGCAGGGCGATGTCGTTTCCCTCAGTTCGGGCACCGCGACGTTGACAGGATGCTGACCATGGACCAACGCCGCGCCCGGGGCCGACGAAACCGCGATGCGCTCATCTCAGCCGCCATCGAACTGTTCACCACCAACGGTTATGAGCAGACCACTGTCGAACAGATCGCCGAGCTGGCAGCCGTATCGCCGAGAACGTTCTTTCACCATTTCGCCGCGAAGGAAGACATCCTCTTTCACGGGTATGCCGAGCGCCTCGCGGAAGCCACGCGTCGATTTCGCGCCGTGGACAAGGGTTCTCTGGGTGACGCACTCGCCGAGGCCTCGGAAGCGGTCGCCGCGGCCATCACCGAAAACCCGGACATCTTCGTGGCCCGGGCCAGAATGTACCGCGACCTGCCTGCCCTGCGCGCCACGATGCTGCGAATCAACGACGACTGGATCGACCAGATGACGTCAGAGGTCGCGCGGTGGCTGAAGGCCGATCCGACGGTCGATGTGCGGCCGCGTCTGGCGGCCACGGTGATCAACGGCGCAAACCGGGCCGCGATCGACCTCTGGGTGTCTGGCGGCGGAGTGGGCGATCTGGTCGCGATGATGGCAGAGGCTGTAGCCCTGGTGCGACCGACCGTCAACCGAATCGAGCTGGACTCCAAGAACATTCGAGGCCGTCGTGTCGGATGAGACGCGACCGGTCGCGGTGGTCACCGGAGGAGCGCGCGGCATCGGGGCAGCAATCGCGCAGACGTTGCTCGACGCCGGCTACCGCACGGCCGTCGTCGACGTGAATGAAAAGGCGATCGCGCGCGCACAAGCCTCAGACGCCGCGCGGGACGGCCGACTAATCCCTCTGCTGCTGTCGATCACCGATCGGCAGGGGGTAGAGCGGGCGATGGGCGAGTTGGCCGCCGCTCACGGACCGGTCCGGGCGTTGGTCAACAACGCCGGAATGACTCTGCCCGGCAGTTTCCTGGACCAGACCGACGAGGACTGGGACCGCATCGTCGCCGTCAACCTCAAGGGCGCGTTCGTGATGGGGCAGGTGGTCGCGCGCCAGATGGTTCAGGAGAAGTCCGGGACGATCGTCAACGTCAGCTCGGTGTCGGCGCACGGCGTCCGGACCGGCCCGCCGGCCTACGCGGCCGCGAAAGCGGGTGTGGAGGGTCTCAGCCGCCTGATGGCGGTGCAGTTGGGCCCGTTCGGCGTCAGGGTGAACACGGTGGTGGTGGGAACCACGGAAACGCCGTGGCTGCTGTCGCGAAAGACCGACGACGAGCTCGATGATATGCGCGGATCGACACTGATGGGACGTCTCGGCGAACCGCAGGACGTCGCGCGCACGGTTGCGTTTCTGTGCTCACCGGCGGCCAAACACCTCACCGGCCAGCTCATCTCGGTCTCGGGTGGTCAGTGGATGCCGTAGTAACTCACAGAACGATGGAACATGCACTGATAGTCTGTTCATCACCGCATGCGGTTCGAGCCCAGGGGATTCGATGGATCTGAAGAGGATTCTATTCGACGTCAGCGACCACGTCGCGACGATCACCATCAACCGTCCCGAACGGCTGAATGCCACCGACGATCTGGCACGCACGGAACTCGGTTGGGCTTGGGGTCGGGTACGCGATGACTCCGACATCCGGGTGGCGATCATCACCGGCGCAGGCGACCGGGCGTTCTGCGCCGGACAGGACATCCGCGCCACCGCCGAAGGCGGAATTCGCAACAAGGTCCCTGGATCCCGGCTGCACCACAACGTGTGGAAGCCCGTCATCTGCGCGCTCAACGGTATGGCGGTCGGTGGGGCGTTGCATCAGGTCGCCGATGCCGACCTCATCATCGCCGCCGAGCATGCCGAACTGATCGACACCCATCTACAGGTCGGCAACGTGTTCGCGCTCGAGCCGGCGGTGCTGCTGCGGCGCATGCCCTTGTCGATGGTGATGCAACTGGGACTGATGAGCAGAGACGGCCGCATCACCGCGCAGCGGGGGCATGAGATCGGCCTCATCAACGAGGTGGTGCCGGCGCAGCGACTCCAGGAACGTGCCCGCGAGATCGCCTTGTCGATCGCCAAGCTGTCGCCGGCGACCGTACAGGCGTCGGTCAAGGCGATGTGGGCCAGCCTGGACGTCGGCCTGCACGCCGCCAACGACGTGGCCTACCGCTACGTCCTGCAGCACCAGATGACTCACCCCGACTATCACGAGGGGATGGCCGCGTTCGCCGAGAAGCGGGAACCCCGCTGGGTGGTCGAATGACGTCGATGCCACTGACGACACCGGTGTTCCGATACGAACCGCTCCCTTACGACGCGGTCCTACCGGCCATGCTGTCCGCCGTCGTCGGTGCCCACGGCTCGAACGATCTCGTGGTGACCGCCACCGCCGACGGCGCCGTGGAACGGATCACCTACGCCGAGGCGCAGACCCGTTCGGCCGACATGGCGGCCCGACTGCTCGCCAGCGGCGTCACCAAGGGCGTCCGCGTCGGCGTACTGGCACCCAACGGCGCCGATTTCGTCACGGCTTTCCTGGCGATCACCCGCATCGGGGCCGTCGCGGTACCGATCAACACCTTCTTCCAGCACGCCGAGTTGCACTGGGTGCTACGCGACGCCGACATCCACACCCTGCTCGCGGTGGAGACGCTGCTCGGACGAGACGTGCTCGACCGGATCGAGACCGCTACCGGCGAGTGGCAGGTGGTCAACGGACAACTGCGCACCGAGCGACTCCCCCAGTTGCGCAACGTCTTTCCCCTCGGTGAGACAACTCGCAGCTGGCCGGCCGGATGGCCCGACCCCGTCCCACCGAGCTTCCGCGAAACATGCGAGGCGACGGTGCGCGCCGCCGACGACCTGCTCGTCATCTACACGTCAGGCAGCACGTCGAATCCGAAGGGCATAATCCACACCCACGGCACGGCGATCACCCATTCCCGATTCATCGCGACCGCCCACGACTGGGACGCCGGCGACCGCATCTACGTGCCCATGGTGTTCTTCTGGGTCGCCGGACTGGTATTCGGATTTCTCGGCCCCATGCAGGTGGGCGCCACGATTCTCACGGAGCACAAGTTCGACGCGGGGATGGTATTGCGTCTTCTGGAAAGTGAAAAGGCAACCTACACAACGGGATTCCCGCATATCGGTCCGGCGCTTAGCAATCATCGCGACTTCGCGTCGACCGACTTGTCCACCCTGCGTGAGGGCTACCAACAGGTGCTGCTGGCACCCGGACGACGCACCCCGGACCCGTCGCTGCGCGTGGCACAACTCGGGATGACCGAGACCTGCAGTTCTCACACCTGGTGGCCGCCGCACGAGCAACTGCCCGAATCCAAACGGGGCTCGCTGGGCGTCGCCGCGCCGGGCTTTGAGCACAAGATCGTCGACGATGCCGGTAACGAGGTACCCAACGGCGTCACCGGCGAAATCTGTGTGCGTGGTACGGCGATGATGCGCGGAATGGTGGGCAAGCAGTGGCACGAGGTGGTCGACCGCGACGGCTGGCTGCACACCAAGGACGCCGGCTACCGTGACGACGACGGTCACTTGTATTTCGCGGGCCGCCTCGACGAGATGATCAAGACCTCGGGCACCAACGTCGCGCCCATGGAGGTCGAGGCCGCACTGGGACGAATCGAGGCGGTGCGCATCGCCTACGTCATCGGAGTTCCCGACGCCGACAAAGGCGCGATCGTCGGTGCCGCGGTAGTGCTCAACGAGGGGTACACGGCGTCGGCGGCCGATCTGGCGACCGAATGTCGAAAACGGCTTGCGGCATACAAGGTGCCGAAGAACTGGGTGATCCTTGACGATCCGAGCCTCCTCCCCTACACCACCACGAACAAGATCGACAAGGCGCGCTTGACAGCGTTGATAGCGGCCGGAGAACTCTGGTGACGTCCCTGACCGATCTCGAGGCGCGAATCGAACGCCTCGAAGCGCTCGATGAAATCCGCCAGCTCGCGGCGAAATACGCGGTCGCCTTGGACATGCGGGACCTCGACGCGCTGGTCAATCTCTTCGTCGATGACGTGAAAGTGCCCGGAAAACTGCACGGCCGTGCCGCTTTGCGCGACTGGTATGACACCGAACTCCGCCACAACCTGCTGGGTAGTGCGCACGGGGTGCTCGGACACGTCATCGACATCCATGACACCCTCACCGCCTCCGGACTCGTCTACTCCCGCAACGACCTCGAGACGGAGTCGGTGTGGGTGATCGAGATGCTCGCTTATTTGGACAGCTACGAGCGCCGGGAAGGTCACTGGTACTTCCTCAGGCGCACACCCCTGTTCTGGTACGAGTCCGATATCACCGACCCACCGGTGGGTGCGCAGAAGATGCGGTGGCCGGGCCAGCCCCGGCACGACGGAAACCTGCACGACGCGTTCCCGTCGTGGCGGGACTTCTGGGACGCCGATCCCGGTCGCCGCGGTACGCCGGTTCGCGCGCCCGCACCTGTCGGCGCGTGGCTGCGCGCCCTTCGCCGCGACAGCCCCGATCCTCGTGTCGACCCGACCGGACGCGAAGCAGGGAGCCGTTGAATTGTCCGGCATCACCGACGGTTTCGCAGGGACCGACGAGCAGGAAGAGCTGCGCCGGACGGCCCGCGCATTTTTCGAGCTGAAGTCACCCGAGCACGAAGTTCGCCGCGTCATGGAGACTCCCGAAGGCTACGACCGCGAGGTGTGGCGCCAGATGGCCGACCAACTCGGGCTCCACGGGTTGGCCATTGGTGAGGAATTCGGTGGAAGCGGTTATGGCTACGCCGAATTGGGCGTGGTCGTCGAGGAGTCGGGGCGTGCCCTGTTGCCAGGCCCGTTCTTCGGCTCCGTCGTGATGGCGGGCAGCGCCTTGATGTGCTGCGACGACGAGGGCGCCCAGTCTCGATACCTTCCACGCATCGCGACGGGCAAGACCATCGCCGCGCTGGCGCTGACCGAGCAGTCTGGCCGGTGGAGTGCGGAGACGATCCACACCAGCGCGCGTCGCCGCGGAACACAGTGGTTCATCAACGGCAGCAAGACATTCGTCTTGGACGGTCACGTTGCCGACCTGCTGCTGGTCGTAGCCCGGACGGACGCCGGTGTCTCACTGTTCGCGGTGGACGACACCGAGGGACTGTCGCGCCGGATGCTCTCGACGCTTGACGCGACGCGGCGCCAGGCCCGAATCGACTTCGACGACACCCCGGCCGAGTTGATCGGCACTGAGGGGCAGGCCTGGCCTGCGTTGTCCCACGCGCTCGACATCGCGGCCGCCTGTCTTGCGGCCGAACAGGTCGGGGGCGCACAGCGGTGCCTGGAAATCGCCGTCGGCTACGCGAAGACGCGCCGTCAATTCGGCAGGCCGATCGGGTCTTTCCAGGCGGTCCGGCACAAGTGTGCCGATTTGATGCTCGAGATCGAGTGCGCTCGAGGCGCGGCGCAATACGCGGTGCACACCGCAGCGCAGCGACTGGACGAACTTCCCGCCGCCGCCTCGCTGGCCAAGGCCTACTGCTCGGACGTCTACACCAAAGCGGCCGCGGCGAACATTCAGATCCACGGCGGAATCGGCTTCACCTGGGAGCATCCCGCGCACATGTACTTCAAGCGGGCGAAATCGTCGGAGCATCTTCTGGGCGATCCCGCCTACCATCGCGGCCTGCTCGCCGACCGGGTCGGGATCTAGAAGTCGGTCCCGCCATCGATGTTGATCGCTGCGCCGGTCATGTACGCCGCCCGATCGCTCAATAGGAAAGCGATCAACTCCCCCGCCTCATTCGGGCTGCCTCCGCGGTCGAGTGCCACCCGCATGTTCCAGGCGGGATTGCTGGACAGGTGGGTGTAGATCGCGTCTTCCTCCGGCACGTTGTACTCCGCTGCCCGCTGGGCGCGGATGAAGTCGTTCACCTCGGTGTCGAACAATCCAGGACAGACGGTGTTCACCCGGATGTTATCGGGCCCATGCGTTTTCGCGAGAATCTTCGACATTGTCAGGACGGCGGCCTTGAGCGCGTTGTACGGCGGTATCAGGACTTTCGGTGCGCGCACCGAATACGCGGCCGTCGTCACCACCGTGCCACCGCCGGTGCGTTGCAGGTGCGGAATGATCGCGCGGCAGGAGCGCACAGTCGCCATCAAGATCATCTGGTAGTACCAGTCCCACGATTCGTCGGTGTGCTCGAGGAACGGCCCCTGCTGCTTCATCGGGCCCGCTGTCACTGCCAATCCCCGCAGATCGCCGAGCCTGTCGGCGGCTTCATCGACGGCGCGCGCAACACCGTCGCCGGGGGCCGCGGCGTCGACGCTGATCCCCACCGCACGGACGCCATGTCGGCTGGACAACAGAGACGCCTTCTCGACGGCACGCTCACCGTCGCGCGCCAGTAGCGCCACGTTGGCACCGTCGTGGGCAAGTTGTTCGGCAGCGGCAAACCCCATGCCGGTCGTTCCTCCGACGATGACGAAGTTGCGGCCCCTCAACCCGAGGTCCACGACAAACCTCCCTCGTCATCTCGCGACACCCGCGCCCACGGAGTGTAACAATTGAACGTGATGTGTCACTATGATCAGTATCCGCCGAGCGTCTCCGCCTGCCGCCGGGGCGGTGCGCCGGAACGCCTGAACACGAGCTGTCACGTAGCATAGAAGGGTTCAAAACTGCTTGATCCCAGCGACGAGGGAGCGACATGGCGACTGAGCGGGCCACGGCCGAGCTCGACGAGCAGCAGGAGTCCGACCGCCGAGACCAGATCCTCGAAGCGGCGAACTTGTGCTTCTCGCAACTGGGGATCCAACGCACAAGCGTGCAGGATGTCGCCCGGGTTGCGAACGTGTCGCGGGGCACGGTGTACCGCTACTTCGAGGACCGCACGATTCTCATCGAGGCGGCCATCGAGTACGGCGCCCAGAAGTTCTACCAGGAAGTCGCGGCAGCGATGGCGAAGAAGTCCACGCTGGCCGAGAAGCTTGGCGCCATGGCCGAAACCCACGCCAGAATCCTGCTCGATCATCGGACGCGGAACCGCCTGATGGCTGACGACGCCGAATTGATGCGGCACATGATCGCAGACGGCGATTCGGCTGTACGGCGCACGACCGAGTTTCTCGTACCCTACGTGCGGGAGGCCCAGGAGCGTGGCGAGGTCGGGGCGAACATCGACGTCAAGGCCGCCAGTGAATGGCTTGCCAGGATCATCTACTCATTCTCGACGGTGAACAAAGCTCAGACCTTCGACATGTCCAAGCCCACCACTGTGCGTCGTTACGTCGAGAAGTTCGCCGTCAACGGCCTGCGCTGATCCTTCAATCGCGAACAGTAGTACATACTCTGTAATAATGTTCTATTTCGGGCCGTAGGCTTCGGGAGCATGAAAGCAGAGGTGGCATGGGTGAGCTGTCGCTAGCCGGCAAGAGGGTGGTCGTGGTGGGCGCATCCGCCGGCATCGGGCGCTCCTTCGCCGTACGGGCGGGCAAAGACGGCGCCGAGGTGGTCCTCGCCGCGCGCCGCGTCGACAAGCTCGATGAGGTGGTTGCGGAGGCGGGCCGTGGAGTGACGGTGGCGGTTGACGTGCGCAACTCTGCCGATTGCGCACGACTCGCCGAGGTGGCAGGTGAGGCGCTGGGCAAAGTCGACATCCTGCTGATCTCGTCGGGATACGCACCTCTGAAGATGTTTTCCGACACCGGCGCAGAGGACTGGCGAGATGTGTTTGAAACCAACGTGATCGGCGTACACGAACTCATCCGAGCCCACCTTCCGATACTCGACCCGACGGCGATCGTCGCTGCGCTGTCGTCGGATTCGGTGCGCCATCCGCACACGGCACTCGGCGCCTACTCCTCGAGCAAGGCGGCGATGGAGCGCTGCCTGGTCTCGTGGCGTCTGGAGAAGCCGGGATACCGGTTCAGCTGCGTGGAGATCAGCGGCACCGTCCCGACGGACTTCACCTCACAGTTCGACCCCGACCTGCTCGGCACAGCGCTCACCGAATGGCTCGCGCGCGGACTCGTCCAAGAGAGCCGAATGACGCCCGATGCTGTCGCAGACGTTCTCGCAGGCACTTTCGCCAGCGCCATCGACAATCCCGATGTCGGCCTGGAGTCCCTCGTTCTCAAATCACCGACGGGGCCGATGCGGTCATGACCGAACAAGTCGAGTCGGCTTGGCCGGCGCACCCCGACTACCGGATCGGCATCGAGCGCAGTCCCTTCACCGGGCGGGTGTGGCTCGGGAACCTGCTCGTCGCCGAGAGCGAAAAGTGCCTTGTGGTCACCGAAAGCGATCACGTCGACCGGCTGTACTTCCCGAAGGCGGACGTGCGCTGGGAGCTGCTCGAGCCCAGCGCGCACACGACCGTTTGTCCATTCAAGGGCCGCGCTTCCTACTGGAGCCTGTCGGCCGCTGGCCAATCGATCGACAACGTCGCGTGGAGCTACCCGACGCCGCTGCCCGAAGTTGCGGGAATCGCCGACCACATCTCGTTTTACGACGACCGGTTGCGCATCGTCGTCGTGGAGCCCTGGCCCGACGGGGCCTTGGTGTCTACGAGATTCCCGCTGTGGGGTGATGCCGCCGAGCTGGTGCGGCTCATCGACGTGGAACCGCGCGGCGACAACCACTTCGTCGGCCCTGCGCACGGCCCGACGCAGCGCGACGTCGTCGAAGGCGGACAGCTGCTCGCCGAAGCCATCGTCGCGGTGTCCAAAATCCTTCCCGAGCAACGGGTCACATCAGCATCGATGGTCTTCCTCAAGGCAGCTTCCTTCACCGCGCCGGTCGAGCTGTCCGTTGACCTGCTGCGTAAAGGTCGCACGTTCTCGACCGCCGAAGTTCGTGCCACGCAGCACGACACCCTCCGCGGCGCCGCCATCCTGCTTTGTGATTCGGGGTCCAGCGATGTCATCGGTCACGCGATGGCGATGCCGGACGTCCCGAAGCCGTCGGACGCCGAGCCGTTCGAAGGTTTCGGTATGCCCGGTCGCGAGATCCGGGTGGTAGACGGCGCGTACGACTCGAACCCCGATCGGGTAGGACCGCCGGAGATAAACGCGTGGGTTCGGTTCCGGGACGCACCCGACCGGTCCTACCTTCATTCCGCCTTGTTGGCTCAGTCCAGTACTCATTGGACGATCGCCGCGGGCATGTTGCCGCACAGAGGGTTTGGCGAGGCCCTTGCACATCGCACCTTGTCCACCGGGATCATGAAGGCCACAATCGCATTCCACGAAGATGCGGACGTCACCGACTGGCTGCTGTATACCAACCGCGCGTTCTGGGCCGGACGCGGACTGGTCCAAGGTGACGGCCACGTGTTCACGGAGGGCGGGCGGTTGGTGGCGTCCTACACGATCCAGGCGATGGTCCGTGAGTTCCATACCCGGCCGGAAGCCATGGGCCACGACGAACGCACCGCCATGTGAGGTAGGCGCCGATGGTCGCGAAAAAAACTGTTGTACCGGCCTTCTCATCGGTGTGCGCCCTGACGCCCGTTCGGCGGCGAGGCCTGTCAGCTGTATGACAGATTTACAGTCTGTGTTCTATCATCCAGCGGGGTGGGCCGACGTCCTAGCGCATGGGAGAGCTGAATGAACCGTCTCACAGGCAAGGTGGCAGTGATCACCGGCGCAGCGCGAGGCCAGGGGCGCAGCCACGCGGTACACATGGCCGATGAGGGCGCCGACATCATCGCCCTGGACATATGCGCAGACATCCCCTCCAACGAGTATCCGTTGGCCACCCCGGCCGACCTCGACGAGACAGCGACGCTGGTCGAAAAGGCGGGGCGGCGCGTCGTCACGGCCGCGGTGGATGTGCGCGACCGACCTACCCTGAAGAAGGTGCTCGACGACGCCGTCGCCGAACTCGGTGGCTTGCACATCGTCGTCGCCAATGCCGGAATCTGCCCGCAGGGCAGCCACATTCCGTACCGTGGCTTCATCGACGCGTTCGACGTGGACTTCGTGGGCGTGGTCAATACGGTTCACCTCGGGCTCGAGCATCTCGGGCCGGGCGGGTCCGTGATCGTCACCGGATCGATCGCGGGCCTGGTCGAGCAGAAGGATCTCGCCACCGGCGGCGGACCGCAGGGACCCGGCGGGGCGGGGTACGGCATGGCCAAGAAGATGATCCGCGAATACACGAAGGCGCTCGCACTCACGATGGCGCCACACGGGGTTCGCATCAACACGGTCCACCCGACCAACGTGAACACCGACATGCTGCACAACCTGCCGATGTACCGGACGTTCCGACCGGATCTGACGGACCCGTCGCGCGAGGATGCCGAACTCGTCTTTCCCGTCCTGCAGGCGATGCCCATCCCCTATGTCGAACCCGAAGACATCTCGCATGCCGTTGTCTACCTCGCCTCGGACGAATCGCGTTACGTGACGGGGCAGCAGTTGTTCGTGGATGCCGGCGCCAGCCTCAAGCTGGGTATCTGACGCGGGCCGCTCAGCGGGCGTTACGCGGGGAAATCGAACTGTTCGCCGACGGAACCCGCCGTCGCGGCGCGGCTCGATTTTCTGTACCGCGTGATCTGACCTCCGAGGTCGGGCATGTCGGCTACTGCACCGCGGCCGAACGCGCGATCTTGCATCGGCTCTATCCCGACGTGAGGCGACTTTCGCCCACCAGAGGCGGAGATCAGTCGACAAGTCGATCGCGAGCAAACTGCACGCCCTGCTGGACCGGCCGTTCAACGTCGAGGCGCTGTAGGACGGCCTGACACGCAAACGCCTTTGGCTTGGCTGCACATGCGGCCGCAACAAAGAAGGCCAGAGCGAAATGCGCTCTGGCCATCCCCGTTCACAGTGGAGCTGCCGGGAATCGAACCCGGGTCCTACGGCGTTCCCTCAAGGCTTCTCCGTGCGCAGTTCGCTATGCCTCTACTCGGATCTCCTGATCACGCGAACAAGTCAGGATGACGATCCCAGTCGCTGTTTGATGTCCCGATGAGTCCCGCGACCGGACCCACCGGTTTATCCCTCTAGCTGATGCCAGACACCGGGTCGAGGGCTCTCCCGGGCTGACAGACACGCAGTCGCTTAGGCAGCGAGTGCGTAGTCGCGCTGATTGGAATCGGCGCTTAATTGGTTGCAACGACGCTTACGGTGGTCTCTTGCCTGCACCGGCACGCTTCCCTTGATTCGACGCTCGAAGTCGAAACCGTTCAGCCCCTGTGTAGTTGTCTAACAACGCGCCCGCCGAAGTACGGCAGGACATTTCATCCTACGCGACCTACAACACCGCACACCACGTATTTATGCCCGCGCCGGATCAAAACCGCTGGTCAGATCACGTAGTTGAGGTGATCGACGACACGCCTGCCGACCTCCTCATCCCCTCCGTAAGCGATCGCGTCGTGATCCAACGCGACTCGCCCACCGGCCAGCCGCGCGAACAGCAGCGCATCAAGGGTGATCGTCGCCGTCGGTTGGGCGCCGCCGAAGTCCTCGACCACCTTGCCGCGCCCCTCGACCGCGACGTTGATCGTCCTGCCCAGCGGCCCCGTCAGCACCATCGACACCCGTGAGCCGTCGGGCGCCCCGCCCAGTTTGCCGACCACAAAGCCCATACTGGCCGCCATCTCGTCGAGCGCGAACATCGCGGGCGTGCCCGTCGGGTCGGATGCGGGCCGCCCGAGCGCATCGCGGATGTCGTGCTCGTGCATCCAGCAATCGAAGATCCGCACCCGCATGAACCGGCCGTAGCTGTCCGGGCCGGCCGGCGTCGCCGTCACCTGGTTCCACTCGTCGTCGCTCAGCGCGGTCAGCGCCGCACGACGCTCGGCGGTGATCGCCCGAAAGCGGTCCAGCAGCTCCGCACCGCTGATCGTCCGCAGCGCAAGCACCCAACGTTCGTTGAGCACACCGATGTCGTTGCGCACGTGCTCGAACAACGACACGTCCACATCGGACTCCGGGGTGTCCATACCCGCCAACATCGATTCGGTGCCGACCATGTGGGCCGTCACGTCGTGCACCGTCCAGCCGGGCAGCGACGTCGCCGCCTCCCAGTCGGAGTCGGACAGACCCGCCAACAATCCGTCGATCGTGCGCCACTGCGCGAACAGCGCATCGAGGACCGCGGATTTGTCGAGCTTCGTCACCGGACGCGAGGGGCTGCTCACCGCCCGACCGTACCGCTCGTCACGGACCGCCGTGGACAGAACCCACAGCGCTACGGTGTGTCAGCGGCCAGACATTCGGCGGCAATATCGGCGATCGCCGCGGGCAACCCGAACAAATACCCCTGAGCAACGAGCAGCCGGCGAGAAACACCATCTCGGCCTGCTCGGCGGTCTCGATGCCCTCGGCGATCACTTCCAGGCCCAGCGGAGCGCACACCGCGATCACCGACCGGTACAGCGTGGCGGCCTGGCCGCGTTCAGGCCCGGCCAACAAGCTGCGGTCGAGCTTGACGATTTGAATGGGTAAGGCGTGCAGATAGGTCAGCGAGTTGTAGCCGGCACCGAAATCGTCCAGGGCCACGTTGACCCCAATAGCCTTGAGCCGCCGGATCTGTGCGGCCGCCTCGTCGACATCGACGATCGGCACGGTTTCGGTGATCTCCAGCGTCAGCCGGCTGGGCTCCATGTCGTAACGCGCCAGTGTCGCTGCCACCACGTCACGGAAACCGCCGTCGCGCAAGCGTGCCGCCCCGATGTTGACCTGCAGATCGAGACGCACGCCTGCCGATGAGACTTCCCGGCAACTCCGGTCCAGCACCATCGCGTCGAAGGCTTCGCCGAGTCCCGCGGCCTCGGCGGCGGCCACGAACGTCTCGGGCGGTATCTGCGTGCCGTCGGGCGCCGTCCACCTCGCCAACGCCTCGACGGCGATCGGAGTCTCCTCGGGCAGCCGGACGATGGGCTGATAGACCAGTCTGAACCCATCCGGCGGGCCGCCGTCGGCGTGACGTAACGCGGTGGGGAAGTCCACCGCCCGGCCGGTCATCGACGGGTAGACGACGGCGATGTCTTTACCCAGGCGCTTGCCCTCATACATCGAGTGGTCGGCCTTGCGCAGCAGATCGTCCGGGGTCTGGCTGTCTTCGTCGGCTTCCAGCCGAACCAAGCCCATGCTCGCACGGATCCGCACACTGGACCCGTGCACGGCGAACGGCTCTCGAAGCGCCGCCCGGACGCGGTCGGCAACGACTTCGGGTGCCGCCGCGTCGCTGTTGATCAGGATCGCGAACTCGTCACCGCCGATGCGCGCCAGGGTGTCGGTATCCCGCACGCATCGACGGAGCCGTTCGCCTACGGCGCGCAGCAGTTCATCACCGCCCGCGTGCCCGAACCGGTCGTTGACGTCTTTGAAGTCATCGAGGTCGACGAAGATCAACACGAAACCGCCTCTGGATGCCGCGGTTTCGAGCTGCTTGCCGAAGAACAACCGGTTCGGCAGCCCGGTCAACGCGTCGTGATGGACCTGGTGCGCGAGCAGGCGCTGGGCGTCGAACAGCCGCACCGTCAACCTGTGCTGCGCGCGCATCGCGAAGGCCTGGCGCGTGGCGACGAGCACAACCATCACCACCGCTCCGACGACGAGCACCCCGTCGAGTTCTCGGCCGATCATCACGTGATAGCCGTAAAGTATTGCGATTCCGGCGAATCCGGCGTACGGCAGGATCAACTGCACCCAGTCCATCACCCGATCGTCGGCTTGCGCGCCGGCCTCCGACTGCGGGCTCGGTGCGGCGAGTGAGTAGATCACCAGCACCAGCCCGAGGATGAATGCGCCACCGCCCCACAGGTCACCGTTCTGCACGTCGACGGTTCGGAAGTAGGCCACCATCCGGTCCGCGGCCGCGAGCAACATGACACCGCCGCTCAGCAGGAGGCAGTTCGCGCGGTAGGGCCGGCCGGGCCGGTAGAGGCTGGCGAAAAACACGCCCGCCACCACCGTGCACAACTGCAGCAGCGAGTAGATCACCAGAATGGTGGGGTTGTCCGACCGGGGGAACGCCGCTGCGGCCAGTCCGCCATAGCCGGCCAGGTAGGACAGCAGCGAGAACGAGATCGCCGCGACGATCCCGTCCAGCACGAAGGCGACGAGCGAATAGTGATGCACCGGAACCTCGGGGGTGCCGGTGCGCCCGACACCGACGCGTCCGAGCACGATCACGGCCGCGACGATGAGCACCGCGGGGAGCAGATACGCCACAATCTCCCGCGCACCGGCCACGCGACCGGGGTCAGAGCCGCCCCCCGTCCACCACAACAGCTCACCGATGAGCCAGCTCAGGCACGAAGCCGCGATGAGGACTCGCCACCATCGAGACGGGCCGTCGACCTTGCGGGCAACCACGAAGCCGCGGACAACGATCACGGCGCCCAGGACCGCCTGCACCGCGATCATTCCCGCCTCGGCGCGGTCGTATCCCCACGGGGCCAGCGCGTTCACCACGACCAGCAAAAGCAGGGCCACCAAGACGCCGTAGCGCCAACGATGACCCCTGACCGACACGCCTTCCCCGCCTTTCCGTTCGTCATGATGCCAAACGCAACGAAGCGCTCATGGCGGCTCGGCGCAAATTGTCGAGTTGATCAGCCGGCGGCGATCAGGCCATGCCCTTGGCGCGGCGCCCCAACTCGCGGGTGATCTCGCGCTGCGCATCACGACGCGCCAGGTCCTGACGCTTGTCGCGGGCCTCTTTACCGCGCGCCAGCGCCAGCTCCACCTTCACCTTCCCGTCGGTGAAGTACAGCGACAGCGGCACGAGCGTGAGGTTGCCGTCGCGGATGCGGCCGATCAGCTGGTCGATCTGCCTGCGGTGCAACAACAGTTTTCGGTTGCGCCGCGGCACGTGGTTGGTCCAGCTGCCGTGGTGATATTCGGGGATGTGCAGGTTGCGCAGCCACACCTCGCCGTCGTCGACGGTGGCGAACGCGTCGGCCAGCGATGCCTGCCCGTCGCGCAGGCTCTTGACCTCCGTGCCGACCAGCTGAATGCCAGCCTCGAATGTCTCCAGAATCGAATAGTTGTGGCGCGCTTTGCGATTGGTCGCGACGACCTTGTTGTTGCTGGACCGGGACGGGTCGGCTTTCTTGGCGCCCTGTTTTGGCATGGCTACCTTCGTATGTAAAGCCGCAGTGTGACGTAGGCCGTGATCCCCGACATCGCCAACCCCAGGAAGAGCATCAGCGGGGCGCTGAAATACAGCACGTCGGCATAGTCGACCTTGGCGATCAGATTCGCTTGATAGAACTGGTTCAGCGCATTCTCCAAGAACAGCGCCCGCACCACTATCAGCCCGATGATCGCGATGACCACACCGATCAAGGCCGCAAGCATCGCCTCCACCAGGAACGGCAACTGCGTGTACCAGCGGCTGGCTCCGACCAGACGCATGATGCCGATCTCGGTGCGTCTGGTGTACGCCGCGACTTGGACCATGTTGGCTATCAAGAGCACCGCGCCGACCGCCTGAACCAACGCCACCGCGAACGCGGCGTTGCTGATGCCGTCGAGGACCGCGAACAGTCGGTCGATCAGCTCCTTCTGGTTGAGCACGTTGAGCACACCGGGCTGGCCGACCATCGCCTCGTCGAATTCCTTGTGCTGCTCGGGGTCGTCGAGCTTGACGATGAACGACGCCGGGAACGCGTCGCGCCCCGCCACGTCCTTGTACTGGGGGAACTTGGTGATCGCGTCCTCGTAGGCCTCGTCACGGTTGAGGAACCGCACCGAGCGCACGTCGTCGCGGTCCTCGATCTGCTGACGCAGCGCCTTGCACGGGTCGGCGTCGCACGAGGGGTCGTTGGCCGAGACGTCGTTGGTCAAGAAGACCTGGCTCTCGACGCGGTCCAGGTAGATGTTGCGGGACTGGTCGGCCAGCCGGACGACGAGCAGGCCGCCGCCGAACAGGCCGATCGAGATGGCGGTCGTCAGGATCATCGCCACGGTCATGGTGACGTTGCGACGAAATCCGGTGAGAACCTCGTTGATCAGGAAGCCGAAGCGCACTAGCGATCCATTCCGTAGACGCCGCGCTGCTCGTCACGAATCAGCCGGCCGAGTTCGAGTTCGACGACCCGCTGACGCATCGAGTCGACGATGTGGTGGTCGTGGGTGGCCATCAACACCGTGGTCCCGGTGCGGTTGATCCGCTCGAGCAGATCCATGATGTCCTTGCTGGTCTCCGGGTCCAGGTTGCCGGTGGGCTCGTCGGCGAGCAGCACCAGCGGCCGGTTGACGAACGCGCGGGCGATCGCGACGCGCTGCTGTTCGCCGCCGGACAGTTCGGCGGGCAGCCGGTTGGCCTTACCCGACAAACCGACCATCTCCAGCACGTCGGGCACCACCCGGTTGATGGTCTCCGCGCGCTTTCCGATCACCTCGAGGGCGAATGCGACGTTTTCGAAGACGCTCTTCTGCTGCAGCAGCCGGAAGTCCTGGAACACGCAGCCGATCACCTGGCGCAGGCTGGGGATGTGGCGTCCGGGCAGCTTGTTGACGTGGAACTTCGACACCTGGATGTCGCCGTGGGTCGGCGTCTCCTCGGCCAGAAGCAACCGCATGAACGTCGACTTGCCCGAACCCGACGGCCCGATGAGGAAGACGAACTCACCCTTGTCGATCTTGACCGAGACGTTGTCGAGCGCGGGTCGCGCCGACGACTTGTACTGCTTGGTCACGTTGTTGAGGGTGATCATCACGGGTCGCCAGTGTAGCGGTGAAAGGGTGCCGCCCTAGCTGGGCGGAGTGGTCGCCGGTGGTGGCAGCAGTTGCGGCACCGGGGGCACCAGCGGCGTGTCGGTCGTCGGCGGCGTCCCCTCGGGGCCGATGGTCTGGGTGATCGGTTGCCGTGGACCCGGGCCGTCCGGGTCGGTCACCGTCGTGGTCGGCGTGGTCGGGGTCTCGGTCGGGCTGGTGGTGGTTGTCGTCGGCGGGGTCGTCGTCGTGGTCGTGGTGGTGGTCGTCGTCGGTTCGGTGGTCCGGCGCACGTTGGTGCGCGGCACCCAGGTGTAGTTTGGGTCCGGCACGAACCCGGGCGGGACCACCGCCGGCGCGGGGGGTGGCGGTTCGGGGGGCTTGGGCTCGAACGTCTGGTTCACCCAGAACAGCGCAACGAACGCCGCGATGAGTACCACCGTCGACATCCGCATCCGGCCGAAACGGGCCGTCAGCCAGTTCCTCACTTCTTCTGCTCCGCCGAGCCCTGTGTCTGGTGTTCGGCTCCGTCGGTTGTCGCCGGGTGGACGATGGCGCCCACCATCGGCGTGGCACCGTCGGTCGGCGACACGATCCCGGCGCGGCGCAGCGCGGCGATGACCAACACGCGGATGCGACGGCCGACCTCGAACTGCTTACCCGGCAGTGTGCGCGCGACCATCCGCAGATTCACCGTCTCGAGCCCGATGCTCTCGACCCCCATCAGCTGTGGCGCGTCGAGCATCAGTGCGCTGAGCTCGGGATCCTCGGTTGCGTTCTGCGCGACGGTGTGCAGGAGTTCGTTGACCTCGTTGAGGTCCGACCCCGTCGGCACCGGAATGTCGATGACGGCGCGCGCCCAATCCTTCGACAGGTTCAGCGATCGAACGATGTTGCCGTTGGGGATGGTGTACATCTCACCTTCGGCGGTGCGCAGTTTGGTCACCCGCAAGGTCACCTCTTCGACCGTCCCCAGCGACTCCTCGGGCGCACCGACCATGCTGAGCTGCACCAGATCACCGAAGCCGTACTGCCTTTCGGTGATGATGAAGAAACCGGCCAGCAGGTCCTGGACCACTTTCTGCGCACCGAAGCCCAGCGCGGCGCCCAACACCGCCGCGGGCGCGACCAGCGACCCGATCGGGATCGCGAGCGTGGCGGTGATCTGCACTGCCACGATGATGAACAACAGGGCGACCGTCACCCACGAGATCACCGACGCGACGGCCTGACGATGCTTGGTGCTCTCCGAACGAACCAGCTGATCGCTTTCCAGGTACTCGGCGTCGATGCGGCTCACGATCCGCTGCGCCGCCCAGTTGATGAACCGCGCAGCCAGCAGCCCGCCAATCAACAACAGCGCGATCGTCACACCGCGGTCGAGAATCCAGTTGCCGATGTTGCCCTGCCAGAAGCCCTCCCAGCGCTCCCCCAGGGACAATGCGATCAAATCGTCATCCATCATCTTGACTCTTGCGCCAACGGATACCCGCCTCGAGGAATCCGTCGAGGTCGCCGTCCAGCACCGCCGCCGGGTTACCGACCTCGTACTCGGTGCGCAGATCCTTGACCATCTGGTAGGGGTGCAGCACGTACGAACGCATCTGGTTGCCCCACGAGCTGCCGCCGTCGCCCTTGAGGGCGTCCATCTCGGCACGCTCCTCTAAACGCTTACGTTCCAACAACTTTGCCTGCAGAACCCGCATTGCCGAAACCTTGTTCTGCAACTGCGACTTCTCGTTCTGACAGGTCACCACGATACCCGTCGGGATGTGGGTCAGCCGGACCGCCGAGTCGGTGGTGTTGACCGACTGGCCGCCGGGACCGCTGGACCGGTAGACGTCAACGCGCACATCGCTTTCCGGGATGTCGATGTGGTCGGTGGTCTCCACCACCGGCAGGACTTCGACGTCGGCGAACGATGTCTGCCTGCGGCTCTGGTTGTCGAACGGGCTGATCCGTACGAGGCGATGGGTGCCCTGCTCGACCGACAGGGTGCCGTAGGCGAACGGCGCGTGCACCGCGAACGTCGCGCTCTTGATCCCCGCCTCTTCGGCGTAGGAGATGTCGAACACCTCGACGGGATAGTCATGCTGTTCGGCCCAGCGGATGTACATGCGCATCAACATCTCGGCCCAGTCCGCCGCGTCCACCCCGCCGGCGCCCGAGCGGATCGTGACGACGGCCTCGCGCTCGTCGTACTCGCCGGACAGCAGCGTGCGGACCTCCATCGCCTCGATGTCCTCGCGCAACTTGCTCCGCTCGGAGTCGGCTTCTGCCAGTTCCTCCTCGCTGCCGTCCTCGGCGGCCAGCTCGTACATCACCGGCAGGTCGTCGAGGCGCTGCCGGAGTTCCTCGACGCGCCGCAGCTCCCCCTGGGTGTGCGACAGCTCGCTGGTGACCTTCTGCGCGCGCACCTGGTCGTCCCACAGGTTCGGGTCGGAGGCCTCGTGCTCGAGCTTCTCGATGCGACCGCGGAGGCCTTCGACGTCGAGCACCCGCTCCACCGTCGTGAGGGTGGAGTCGAGGGCAGCGAGGTCGGCTTGACGGTCAGGATCCACGGGAGTTCAGGTTACCCGTGAGCCGAGCCACGCCGGTTCTCGCGACTGGCGGCAACGAGGCCCGTCCGCGTTCTAGCATCGGATGCGTAACCAGCCGGCCCCGACGCGACAGCCCCTTGCGCGAGGCCGGGCAGCGACAAGGAAGCTTCGACAAAAGGTGTCCATGCGCCCCTACCACGTGGCGATCGTCGGCTCGGGACCTTCGGGTTACTTTGCCGCGGCGTCGTTACTCAAGTTCGCCGATTCTGAAGACGACGCCAGCCAGAAAAGAGATGTGCGCGTCGACATGCTCGAGATGCTGCCCACCCCCTGGGGGCTGGTGCGCTCGGGTGTGGCGCCCGACCATCCGAAGATCAAGTCGATCAGCGCCCAGTTCGAGAAGACGGCGCTGGATCCGCGATTCCGCTTCTTCGGCAACGTCGCGGTCGGCCAGCATGTGCAGCCAGCCGAGTTGGCCGAACACTACGACGCGGTGATCTACGCCGTCGGCGCGCAATCGGATCGGGCGCTGGGGATCCCCGGTGAGGACCTGCCCGGCAGCGTCGCCGCCGTCGATTTCGTCGGCTGGTACAACGCCCACCCGCATTTCGAGGAGATCGCACCGGACATCTCCAGCGGTCGAGCCGTCGTGATCGGCAACGGCAACGTCGCGCTGGACGTGGCGCGGATCCTCGTCACCGATCCCGACGTGCTGGGCGCGACCGACATCGCCGACCACGCGTTGAAATCGCTGCACGACCGCGGGGTGGAGGAGGTCCTCGTCGTCGGGAGGCGGGGGCCGTTGCAGGCGCCGTTCACCACGTTGGAGTTGCGCGAGCTCGGGCACCTCGAGGGGCTCGGTGACGTCGACGTCATCATCGATCCCGCCGACTTCGCCGACATCACCGAGGACGACCTCGAGGCGGCGGGCAAGACAGTACGCAACAACATCAAGGTGTTGCGCGGCTATGCCGAACAGACGCCGAAGAATGCCAAGCGGCGCATCGTCTTTCGCTTCCGCACCTCCCCGATAGAGATCAAGGGAGACAGTCGCGTCGAATCGATCGTGCTGGGCCGCAACGAGCTGGTCGAGGAGAACGGCCGCATCGTCGCCAAGGACACCGGGGAACGCGAGGAAGTGCCGGCCCAGCTCGTGGTGCGCGCCGTCGGCTATCGCGGTGTGCCGACGCCCGGCCTGCCGTTCGACGAGCGCAGCGGCACGATCCCGCACACCCGCGGACGCGTCGAAGGCAGCCGCAACGAGTACGTCGTCGGCTGGATCAAGCGCGGGCCCACGGGCGTCATCGGCAGCAACAAGAGCGATTCGCAGGAGACCGTGGACACGCTGATCGCCGACCTGGCCGGCGCGCAGTTGTCCGAGTTCGATGAGAACCATTCGCGGCGGTTGGCCGAATGGCTGGTCGAGCGGCAGCCGAAGGTCGTCACCGATGACCACTGGCGGCTGATCGACGAATACGAGCGGTCAGCGGGGGAACCGCACGGGCGACCGCGCGTGAAGCTGACCACCGTGGCCGAGATGCTGAGGATCGGGCACGGCTGAGCGTCGGCTCGTTTTTGCGCGGACGGTTGTGGTCGGCGCGGATTGACGACCCTGCGTGCAAAGTTCAGGAGTAGGGCGGCGGCGTCGGCGGCGGCGGCGCGGCGCCCGGTGGTGGGGCCTGCGGCGCGAATCGCCAGTTGTCCGGGTTCTTCGGCGAGTAGACGACGGGAAACAGTTGGCCCATCGACGGCCAGTCGTCGACGTCGACCTCGAGCCGCTGGTACACGACATGCTCGTTGACCGTGGGCCCGTTGATGACGCCCGTGATCGTGACGTACTGCGGTCCGGTGACGTCGGTCGGGCGCGGGCTGACGCCGGTGACCAGCAGTTGACCCGACGGCCAGTCAGTCGGTGTACCGCGACGGCGCATCAGCATCGGTCGGGCCAGCAGCACCAGCGCACCGACCAGCAGCAGTATCACCGCGAATTCCCACATCCCGACATGGTAGGACGACAGGCATGGATTCCGAGGCTGACGATCTGACACTGGCGCTGGCCCTTGCCGACGCAGCCGATGTTCGGACCATGGCCCGCTTCGGAGCGGTCGACCTCGTCGTCGAGACCAAACCCGACCTCACCCCCGCCACGGACGCCGACCTCGAGGTCGAATCGATGATCCGCGCCCGACTCGACCGGGAACGACCCGACGACTCGGTGTTCGGCGAGGAGTTCGGCGGCACGAAGGAGTTCGTGGGCAGGCAGTGGGTCGTCGACCCGATCGACGGCACCAAGAACTTCGTCCGCGGCGTGCCGGTGTGGGCGACGCTGATCGCGCTGTTGCACGACGGCGTACCGGTGCTCGGCGTCGTGAGCGCGCCCGCGCTGCACCGACGGTGGTGGGCGGTGACCGGACGGGGTGCGTACGCGCAAGTGTCCGGGCAGTCGGAGCGACGGCTGAGCGTGTCGAAGGTCGACGACCTCGGCTCGGCGAGCCTGGCGTTCTCCAGCCTCTCGGGGTGGGCCGACCGTGGCATCCGCGACCGGTTCGTCGCGCTGACCGACGCGGTGTGGCGGGTGCGCGGTTACGGCGACTTCTACAACTACTGCCTGGTCGCGGAGGGAGCCGTCGACATCGCGATGGAGCCGGAAGTCTCGACGTGGGACCTGGCACCGCTCGACGTCCTGGTGCGCGAGGCCGGCGGCCGCTTCACCAACCTGTCAGGTGAGGCCGGACCGCACGGCGGCAGCGCGGTCGCCACGAACGGACTGCTGCACGATGCGGTGCTGCGTCGGTTGTCGCCGCCCGAGCTGTGAGTTCGACTACAACTTACTTGTGAGTCAGTTCGGATACCTTACTCTGGAGTCAGTTCGACGAGTTCGGACGTCACAAATCAAAGCGAGGCAGACGAAATGAGTAAAGCCCTGCCGTCGAAAAACGGATCCAAGCCCAAGCGAAGCGACAAGGAAAGCGCGGTCGGCCTGAAGAAGCACAAGCGCTCCGCGACCGATCTCGGGCTGGCGCTGGTCACTCCCCTGGTCGGCCAGGAGTTCCTCGACCGCTACAACCTGCGCGACCCGCTCAACCGCGGATTGAAGTACGGCGTCAAGCAGGTCTTCTCGTTCGCCGGTGCGGCCAGCCGACAGTTCAAGCGGGTATCGGGCAGCCAGAGCGGACCGACGCGGCTGAAGAAGAGCGGTTCGGATTACTTCGACCTCACCCCCGACGACGAGCAGCAGATGATCGTCGAGACGGTCTGCGAGTTCGCCGAGGAGGTCATCCGTCCCGCGGCACGCGAGGCCGACGAGTCCGCCGACTACCCGGTCGACCTCGTCGCGAAGGCATCCGAACTCGGCATCACCGCGATCAACGTGCCCGAGGATTTCGAGGGCATCGCCGCGCACCGCGCAGCCGTCACCAACGTGTTGGTCGCCGAGGCACTGGCGTACGGCGACATGGGGCTGGCGCTGCCGATCCTGGCCCCTGCCGGGGTCGCGTCGGCGCTGACGCACTGGGGCAGCGCCGATCAGCAGGCCACCTATCTGAAAGAGTTTGCGGGCGAGAATGTTCCGCAGTCCTGCGTGGCGATCGCCGAACCGCGGGCACTGTTCGATCCCACCGCGTTGAAGACCACCGCGGTCCGGACTCCGAGCGGTTACCGCCTCGACGGGGTCAAGTCGCTTGTGCCCGCCGCCGCCAACGCCGAACTGTTCATCGTCGGGGCGCAACTCAACGGCAAGCCGGCGCTTTTCATCGTCGAATCGTCGTCGAAGGGCCTGACCATCACGCCCGATCCCGGGATGGGCATCCGCGGAGCGGCGATCGGGCAGGTCGAGCTCGACGGGGTCTCGGTGCCGCTGTCGGCACGCCTCGGCGAGGAGGAGGCGCCACCGATAGAGACAGACCGGATCTACTCGGAGGCACTCGCATTGTCGCGGCTCGGCTGGGCGGCGCTGGCCGTCGGCACCGCCCACGCGGTACTCGACTACGTCGTCCCATATGTCAAGGAGCGGCACGCATTCGGTGAACCCATCGCACACCGTCAGGCCGTCGCGTTCATGTGCGCCAACATGGCGATCGAGTTCGACGGTCTGCGCTTGATCACGTGGCGCGGCGCGTCACGGGCCGACCAGGGCCTGCCGTTCGCCCGCGAGGCGGCGCTGGCCAAACGGTTGGGCACCGACAAGGGCATGCAGATCGGCCTGGACGGCGTGCAGCTGCTCGGCGGCCACGGCTACACCAAGGAACACCCCGTCGAACGCTGGTATCGCGATCTGCGCGCCATCGGCGTCGCCGAGGGCGTTGTAGTCATCTGAGCGAAAGAGCAATCATGGCAATCAATCTGGAGCTGCCGCGCAAGCTCGAAGCGGTTATCGAGAAGGCTCATCAGGGGGCAGCGGAGATGTTGCGCCCGGTCTCGCGCAAGTGGGATCTGCGCGAGCACGAGTACCCGGTGGAGCTGGACACCCTGGCCACCCTCTTCGAGGGCATCCAGGACGCGAAGGCTTTTGCGTTCGCAGGCGCCGAGGCGTTCGCGGGCGGTGACGAGCCCAGGGACGCCAACCACAACGGCGCGAACATGTCAGCGGTGCTCAACGTGATGGAGATCAGTTGGGGCGACGTGGCTTTGATGCTGTCGGTGCCGCGCCAGGGGCTCGGCAACGCGGCGATCTCCAGCGTGGCCACGCCCGAACAGCTCGAGCGACTCGGCAAGGACGTGTGGGCTGCGATGGCGATCACCGAGCCCGGCTTCGGCTCGGATTCGGCGGCGGTGTCGACGACGGCCAGGCTTGACGGCGACGAGTACGTGATCAACGGCGAGAAGATCTTCGTCACGGCCGGCTCCCGGGCCACCCACATCGTGGTATGGGCGACGCTGGACAAGTCGCTGGGCCGCGCGGCCATCAAGTCGTTCATCGTTCCGCGCGAGCATCCCGGTGTGACGGTCGAGCGCCTCGAGGACAAGCTCGGCATCAAGGCCTCCGACACCGCGGTGATCCGGTTCGACAATGCCCGCATCCCCAAAGAGAACCTGTTGGGCAGCCCGGAGATTCACGTCGAGAAGGGTTTTGCCGGGGTCATGGAGACCTTCGACAACACCCGGCCCGTCGTCGCCGCGATGGCTGTGGGCATCGCCCGCGCCGCTCTCGAGGAGGTGCGCAAGATCCTCACCGAGGCCGGCATCGAGATCTCCTACGACAAACCTTCGCACGCGCAGAGCGCACCCGCGGCGGAGTTCCTGCGGATGGAATCCGATTGGGAGGCGGCCTATCTGCTGATGGTCCGCTCGGCGTGGCAGGCCGACAACGACATTCCGAACTCCAAGGAAGCGTCGATGGGCAAGGCGAAGGCCGGTCGCGTGGCCAGCGACATCACCCTGAAGGCGGTCGAACTGGCCGGCACCGTCGGGTACTCGGAGGTCACGCTGCTGGAGAAGTGGGCGCGCGACAGCAAGATCCTCGATATCTTCGAGGGCACCCAACAGATTCAGCTGCTGGTGGTGGCGCGCCGCCTGCTCGGCTTGTCCTCGGCCGAGCTCAAGTAGCGCCGGGCCGCGTTCGGTGCCGTTTGTGAATCTGACGACGAAAATCGCAGGAAAGCGTCGCTGAGTGCACAATCGGCGGATCTAGAAGCCGTCGTGCACGACCACCCGGGTGCGGCCGGTCACGCCGATGATCGTGCGCAAGGTGTGCGGCGCCTCGATCACCGTGACGATCACCGTGACGTTCTTGGCGATGTGCGACCAAGACGTTGACTGCGCTCATGTCGCCCCTTGTTCACCTGCGCCCACGCGCCAGCTGGGAACGCAAGAGTCCCCGGACGCGTGTCGCGTCCGGGGACTCCTGACGTGCCTTACGAACCGAGATGCGAGATCAGGTCAGGCTTCATCTCCTGCAACTGCGCACCCCAGTACTCCCAGCTGTGCGTGCCGTACGGCGGGAAGTTGAACACGCCGTTCGTGCCGCCGGCAGCGATGTAGTTGTCGCGGAACGTGATGTTCGTGCGGATCGTCAGGCCCTCGAGAAACTCGGCGGGCAGGTTCGCGCCACCGAGCTCGTTGGGCGTGCCGTTACCGCAGTAGATCCAGATCCGGGTGCCGTTGGCAACGATCTGCGGGATCTGCACCATCGGGTCGTTGCGCTTCCACGCGCTGTTCGGGTCCTCGGTCCTGCCCCACATGTCGTTGGCGTCGAAACCGCCCGCGTCACCCATGGCCATGTTGATCAGGAACGGCCACTGGCCCTCGGACGGGTTGAGGAACGCCGACAGTGCTCCGGCGTAGATGAACTGGTCGGGGTGGAACACCGACAGGATCAGCGCGGAGTTGCCGGACATCGACAGGCCGACCGCGGCGTTGCCCGTGGTCGACACGCCCCTGTTGGCGGAGAGCCACTGCGGCAGCTCGCTGGTCAGGAACGTCTCCCACTTGTAGGTCTGGCAACCCGCCTTACCGCACGCGGGCGCATACCAGTCCGTGTAGAAGCTGGACTGACCGCCGACCGGCAGGACCAGCGAGAGCGGGGTTTCGAAGAACCACTCGAACGCCTGGGTCTCCAGGTCCCACCCGTTGTAGTCGTCGCGAGCACGCAGTCCGTCGAGCAGGTACACCGCCTTGGAGCCGGTGCCCTTCTGGAACTGCACCTTGATGTCGCGTCCCATCGACGGGGACGGCACCATCAGGTACTCGACCGGCAGGCCGGGCCGGGAGAACGCCCCAGCGGTGGCTGACTGGCCGGCCAGGCTCACGAATCCCGGTAGCAGGGCCGCCGCGATGGCCGCCACCGCGAAGCGCCGCGCCCATGGGCCGCGAATCTTGTCAATCAAGCTCATACTGCAAGTCCATCCATCTTCCGGTTTGCCACTTTGGAGGCCGTTCCGTCTGCGATCGAGCGATCGCCATCGACACCGCAGCAAGGTGTGCACTGCGCTGTCATGCCCGCTCGACTGAGCCCGGGGCCCGTCGAGCGGACCGAGAAAATTTCAGTTGTCGCGTGTGCAGTAAAACACGATGATCAGCGCAGGAGAAACCCAGGGCCGTGTCGCGCGCCGGATTTTCCAAGCAAATCACCACTGACGGGACCGTCGAAAAAGCCCTCGACCGGGCATCGGTGTGCTGATTGCGGCACCCGTAGGCTGCGGTCATGGCACCGGCCCGTACGCCGCGACTGTCGGTCGACGACTGGATTCAGGCCGGATACGAAATTCTCGCTGAGCAGGGCATCAAGGCGCTCAAGCTGGACGCCCTGTGCGAGCGCGTCGGCGCCACCAAGGGCAGCTTCTACTGGCACTTCCCCGATATGGCCGGTTATCGATCCGCGCTGGTTCGGGCGTGGGGTGAGGTGCGCGACGACGATCGGCGGCATTTCGCGGCGCTGAGCGACCTGCCGCCGCGGGAGCGGCTCTCGAGAATGATGGGTGCGCTGGTGGACGCCCGGCACCGCACGCTGGAGCGGGCGATGCGGGAGTGGGCGCGCACCGACGAGGAGGTCGCCGCGGGGGTGCGGGCGTCGGACCGGCGGGTCCTCGAGGCCGTGCGCCAGGCGTTCATCGAGGACGGCTTCGATCCCGAGGAGGCCGATCTGCGTGCGAACGCCACCTTCGCAGCCGGGATCGGCTTCTTACATCTGTCGGGCGCGAAAGCCAGCACGAAGGCCGCGGCGCGGCGGGAGCGGTTCCTCGACATCATGCTCGCGCGGTAGTTCGCGGCTTCTCGGCGCGGACGAGTGTCCGCTTGGGGTCGGAATCCGGCGGCGAGTCGGGTACAGACACGGTCGCTCGGCGTTCAATGGTCCGGCCGACGAGGGCTACCATACAAAAAAGTATGGTAGCGTCCAGGCCATGACGGCCGCTCCGGCTCTCCCCCTTGTCGACGCCGATTTCGTCGGCCGGCTCGCCGAACGGGCACCGGAGGCCGAGCGGCTGCGCCGGTTGCCGGAGGCGACGGTCGATGAACTGACCGCGTCGGGCCTCACCGACCTGCTGGTGCCCGCGCGGTACGGCGGCATGCAGGCACCGCTGCCGGCGATCCTCGATCCGGTCCGGCGGATGGCACACGGCTGCCCGTCGAGCGCATGGACCATCGGCTTCTACGTCCTGCACAACTGGATCCTGGCGTTGTTCGACGAGCGGGCCCAGGAAGAGGCATTCGCGACGCGCCCGTTTCTCGCCCCCGCTCCCCTGGCTCCGACGGGTCGAGGGCTGCCCGTGGACGGCGGGATACGGCTGAGCGGCCGCTGGTCGTGGGCCACCGGGGTGATGCACGGGAACTGGATCATGGTGGGTGCGCTCTGCGGCCCCGACGACGCGATCTTCCCGGCGCTCGCGCTGCTGCCCATCGAGGACGTCGCGATCGAGGATGTGTGGCACACCGACGGTATGCGCGCCACCGGCTCCAACGATGTCGTGATCGACGATGCGTTCGTCCCGGAACATCGCTTGGTCCGCGTCGTCGACATCTACACCGGTACCGCGCCCGGCGCGGCGCTACACGACGCCGACACCTACCGCTGGCCGATGGTGCCCGCCCTGGCGCTGTTGGCGGCGATGCCGGCGCTGGGTGGCGCCGAACGTGTCGCCGAGATCTACGCCGAGCGCCTGTCGGAACGGGTGCTGGCCTACGAGGGCGTCATGCAGAAGGACAAGCCGATCGCGCAGGCCCGCCTCGGAGAGGCCGAGGTGCGCCTGCGGGCGCTGCGCAGTCTGTTGGCCGACACCGTCGGCGAGATCGAGAGCATCGTCGCCGCCGGCGATCCCGTGCCGAGGCCGGTGCGCGGAGCGGCCCGGATGGCCGCGGCGCACATCGTCCACGAGTCGCGCCACGTGATCGGGCTGTTGCTCGAGGCGTCAGGTGCCAGCGCGCATTTCGTCGACAATCCGCTGCAACGGATCAAGCGCGACGTCGACGTCGTGGCCGGACATGTGGTCTTCGACTACGACACCAGTCGCGAACTGGCCGGAGCGCTGAGACTGGGTATGAAGGTGTCGCGAACCGCGATGGTGTGAAACGAAGGGGGAACCATGGCCGAGGACTTGCGCGATCAGGTCACCAAGATGTTTCAGAAGAACGTCATGAACCCGATGATGCGGCTCCTGCCGTTCCAGACATTGCTGGAGACGACGGGGCGCAAGAGCGGCCAACCCCGCCGCACTCCACTAGGCGGGCGGCGCGTGGGCAACGAGTTCTGGTTCGTCTCCGAGTTCGGCGAGAACTCGCAGTACGTGAAGAACATCCAGGCCGACCCCGCGGTCAGAGTTCGATTGAACGGCAAGTGGCACAAGGGAACCGCGCACATCGTCGCCGACGACGACGCGCGTGAGCGGTTGCGCAAGCTGCCACAGTTCAACAGCTTCGGCGTGCGGACCTTCGGCACGAACCTGCTCACCATTCGGGTCGATCTCGAGGATTGACTCGCGTCGTAAGTAAAACTAAAGTCAGTTTTAGTTCTGGGTCGTGGTGTTCCGCGGCCCCGCCGTCATCGTCGATGGAGCGAATCATGGAATCGTTTGTCCACCTGCGCAAAGGCCGCACCCCCAAGCGCTTGCACGCCGACCTCGACGGCCTCAAGGACGATGAACTCGGCCGCGGCGGATTCGTCGGCCGCACCGCCAACATCTACCGCCGCCACGACCCCACCGCCTACCGGGCGTCGGGACCGCTGCGGCCCGTCGACGTGATGACCAGCGAGCTCAAACCCAGCGACGCCACCGATGCCGCGGGCACGCCGCTGCTGTTGTTCAGCAACCCGGACTGCCGGATCTCGCTGAGCCGGCGCAGCGAGGAGATGCCGTTCTTCGTGCGGCACGTCGACGGGGACCTGCTGTCGTTCGTGCACCGGGGTTCTGGTCGGCTCGAGACGGAGTTCGGACCGCTGCGTTACCGGGAGGGCGACTGGGTCTACGTGCCGAAGGCGACGACGTGGCGTCAGATTCCCGACGACGAGACCACGCTGCTGATGATCGAGGCCACCGCCGAGTTCCGCGTGCCGCCGCCGGGGCCGCTCGGCAGGCACTTCCCGTTCGATCCGTCGCAGGTCACCGTGCCCGAACCGCAGCCCATCGACGATGACGGCAGAACCGAATACGAAGTCCGCCTCATCCATGACGGCGGCCCGACATCGCTGTTCTACCAACACAACCCGATTGACGTCGAAGGATGGCGCGGCGACAACTTCCCGTTCACCTTCAACATCGCCGACTACAACGTCATCGCCAGCGAGAGCGTGCACCTGCCGCCGACCGTGCACCTGTTCATGCAGGCGACGGGTGTGGCGGTGATGAACTTCCTGCCCCGGCCGGCCGAGAGCGTTCCCGGTACCGAGCGTCCGCCGTGGTACCACCGCAACGTCGACTACGACGAGGTCTCCTTCTTCCACGGCGGCGACCTCTTCGGCATCCCGATGCCACCCGGCTTGGTCAGCCACGCCCCCCAGGGGGTACACCACGGCGCACCGGAGAAGGCCCGCGAGCGCGCGCGGCGCAAGTTCGACGAACAGGATCGCGTCGGTTGGTACGTCATCTCCGTCGACACGACTCGGCGGCTGACCCCGTCGGCCGAGGTGCTGGCCAACGATCTGGGGCAGCACGCGTGACGACGGCCGTGAAACACGAGTACGACCGCGTTCCGTATCTCGTTGCCTACCAGAACACTTCGGGTGTGCGCGACGTGTACGGCGGGGTGGCCGAGCTGGTGGTGCTCGAAAGTCACCTGCTGCGGCCCAAGGACAAACCCTCCGATACCGTGCTGGTGTTCATGCACCCGATCGGCGGCGGTGCCTACTTGCCGATGATGAACGGGTTGGCCCGGGCGGGACACCACGTCATCTACTGCAACAGCCGATTCCGCGGCACCGACTCGGCGCTGTTGATGGAGAAGGTCGTCGAGGACCTCGGCGAATGCATCAAGGACGCCAAGAACCGCTTGGGCTATTCGAAGGTGGTGCTGGCCGGGTGGAGCGGCGGCGGTTCGCTGTCGGTGTTCTACCAGCAGCAGGCCCAGCACCCCACGATCACCGCAAGCCCGTCGGGCGACGGGCCGGACCTGACCAAGCTCGGCCTCGTGCCCGCCGACGGGTTGATGCTGCTGGCCGCCCACATCAGCCGCCACGGCACCCTGACCGAGTGGCTCGACGCGTCGATCCTCGACGAGGCCGATCCGACCAGGCGCGATCCGGAACTGGATCTGTACAACCCGGACAACCCCAACCAGCCGCCTTACTCACAGGAGTTCCTCGACCGCTACCGGAAAGCACAAATCGACCGCAACCGGCGAATCACCAAGTGGGTCAAGGACAAACTCACCGAACTCAAAGCCGCGGGCCGGCCGGATGACGAGTTTGCGTTCGTCGTGCACGGCACCATGGCCGACCCCCGCTGGCTGGACCCCGCCGTCGACCCCAACGAACGCACCCCGGGAACGTGCTACCTGGGTGACCCCCAGGTGGTGAACAACAGCCCGGTCGGGCTCGCGCGGTTCTGCACACTGCGCAGCTGGCTGTCGCAATGGAGCTACGACGACGCCAACGGCGACGCGGTGGCGTGCGGTCCGGACATCGCGGTGCCGACCCTGGTGATCGGCAACCTCGCCGACGACGCATGCACACCGAGCCACACCCGCAGGCTCTACGAGGCGATCGGGCATCATGACAAGGAGATGCACGAGATCCCGGGCGCGAACCACTATTACGCGGGCGCCGACCAGCGCGACAAGCTGCGCGAAGCGGTCGGCGTCGTCACCGACTGGCTGCGCAGGCACGGCTTCTCGCAATGAGCGTCACCGGTCCGCTGGACGGCATCCGCGTCATCGAGGTCGGCACGCTGATCTCGGGGCCGTTCGCCGGACGCCTGCTCGGCGACATGGGCGCAGAGGTGATCAAGATCGAGCCGCCGGGCGCCCCGGATCCCCTGCGCACGTGGGGTCAGGCCGAGCTCGACGGCCATCACTTCTTCTGGACCGTGCACGCGCGCAACAAGAAAGCCGTGACGCTGAACCTGCGGACCGACGGTGGCCGCGCCCTGTTCCTCGACCTCGTCGAGCGCTCCGACATCATCGTCGAGAACTTCCGGCCGGGCACGCTGGAAAAGTGGAACCTGGGCTACGACGTGCTGCGCGAACGCAATCGCGGGATCATCCTCGTGCGCGTCTCCGGTTACGGGCAGACCGGCCCCGAGGCGCACAAGGCGGGCTATGCCTCGGTCGCCGAGGCCGCCAGCGGCCTGCGGCACATGAACGGCTTCCCCGGCGGCCCGCCGCCCCGACTGGCGCTGTCGCTGGGCGACAGCCTCGCGGGCATGTTCGCCGCACAGGGCGCATTGGCCGCGCTGTATCGCCGCGCGGTGACCGGGGACGGTCAGGTCGTCGACGCGGCGCTCACCGAGGCCTGCCTGGCGGTCCAGGAATCCACCATCCCCGACTACGACGTCGGTGGCGTGGTGCGCGGTCCGTCGGGCACGCGGCTGGAGGGCATCGCCCCGTCGAACATCTACCGCAGCGCCGACGGCAGCTGGGTGGTGATCGCGGCCAACCAGGACACCGTCTTCCGTCGACTGTGTGAAGCGATGGGCCGCCCCGAACTGGCCACCGACGACCGGTTCGCCAACCACGTGGCCCGTGGACGCAATCAGGACGAACTGGACAAGATCATCGGTGACTGGGCCGCAGAACGCCAACCCGCCGACATCATCGAAACCCTCAGTGCCGCAGGTGTGATCGCCGGACCGATCAATACCGTCGCCGAGGTCGTCGAGGATCCGCAGCTGCGGTCGCGCGGAATGCTGGTCGAGCACTGGGACGAGCGGGTCGGACGGTCCGTGCTGGGTCCCGGTGTCGTGCCGGTGCTCTCGGAGACGCCCGGGACCGTGCGCTACGCCGGGCCGGCCGCACCCGGCCAACACAACGACGAGATCTACTGCGGCCTGCTCGGCAAGAGTCCCGCCGAACTCGACGCGCTCAGGGCGGAGGGAGTGCTGTGAACGAACTACCCGAACACGTGCAGATACGGGACGTTTCGCTGCGTGACGGCCTGCAGATCGAGGACCCGATTCCGTTGTCGGCCAAGCTCGAATTGCTGGCCGCCGTCGCCGCCACCGGGGTGCGCGAGATGGAGGCGACGGCATTCGTCTCGCCGTCGAAGGTGCCCGCCCTGGCCGACGCCGCCGATCTCGCCGCGCATCTGCAGGAGTACCGCAATTCGCACGGCATCGAATTCTCCGCGCTGGTGGCCAGCCCGAACGGCGCCAAACGCGCAATCGCGGCGGGGTTGTCGTCGATCGAATACGTGGTGTCGGCCGCCGACGGCCACAGCCGCGCCAACGTGGGCCGCACGTCGGCAGAGTCGACAGCGTTGATTCCGGAGATCATCGCGATCGCTCACGACAGCGGGGCCAGCGTCGAGGTCATCGTGGCGACCACGTGGGACTGTCCGTTCGACGGGCCCACCCCGCATCAGCGGGTCGTCGACGTGATGACGACGGCGTTGTCGAGCGAGGTTGACCGGTTGGCGATCGCCGACACCATCGGCACCGCCACCCCGCGGCGGGTGACCGAGACGATCGAGGCGTTGCGCCCGATGGTCGGCGAGATCCCGCTCGGCGCACACTTTCACAACACCCGCGGCGCCGGGCTGGCCAGCGCCTATGCGGCGGTCACGGCGGGCATCACCCGGCTGGACGCGTCGGTGGGCGGGCTCGGCGGTTGCCCGTTCGCACCCGGCGCGAGCGGCAACATCGCCACCGAGGATCTGGTGTATCTGTTGCGCGACAGCGGAATCGGTGTCGACGTGGACCTGGACGCCGCGATCGAAGCGGCGGGTGTGGCGCAACGCCTGGTCGGACACGATCTCCCGAGTTCGCTGCTGCGCGCCGGCGACCGCATTCTGAACTGAGCACACGTGCCCACCGGACCGTCGGCAACACTGAGCGCCAAGGGCCGCCAGACCCGCGAGGCCATCGAGAAGGCCGCGCGGAAACTGTTCGCCGAACGGGGTTTTCACGGTACGACGCTCGGTGACATCACATCGGCGGCCGGTAAGTCCCCCGCTTCCTTCTACCGCTACTTCACCGACAAGGAAGACCTGTTGGCGGTGCTCGCGCAGTCGTTTCTGCGCGAGGTGGTGGCACCGTCCGGCGGGGCGCTCGACCTACCGGAATCACCGGAGGACGACGCGTTCTTCCGCAGCGTGGTCACCGGCTACTGGAACATGTTCAAACAGAACATCGGGATCATGATCGCGATGGCGCAACTGGCCGCGACCCAACCCCGGTTCGCCGCGGTGCAGAACGAGTTTCGCCGGCTGGGAATGGACGTCGTCGCCGCGTCGGTGCGCCGGGCACAGGAGCAGGGCTACGGCGCCGAACTCAATCCCGAGCACACCGCAGCGGCCATCGCGCTGCTGTTCGAGAACTTCACCACCGTCTTCGTCGGAACATCGGGCCTCGGCATCGAGCTGACCGACGAGGATGCGATCGCGACGCTGTCGAGGATCTGGAAGAAGACGCTGTACGGTTTCTGAACCCCGGAAAGGAAATCAACGTGGATTTCGCTCTGCCCGACCATCTGCCCCAACTCCTCGCCGACATGGACGCCTTCATCGAGGCCGAGATCAAGCCGCTGGAACGCGAGAACATCCAGTACTTCGACAAGCGTCGCGAACATGCCCGCACGGACTGGGACAACGACGGAATCCCCCGCCGGGAATGGGAGGATTTGCTCGACGAGATGCGCAGGCGCGCGGACGCGGCGGGCTGGCTGCGCTACGGGCTGCCGTCGCGGTTCGGTGGCCGCGACGGAAGCAACATCGACATGGCCGTCATCCGCGAACATCTCGCGCACAAAGGCCTTGGGCTGCACAACGACCTGCAGAACGAGTCGTCGATCGTCGGCAACTTCCCGCAGGTCATCATGATGGACCGGTTCGGCACCGACGTGCAGAAAGCCGAGTGGACCGAGGCGTTGATCACCGGGAAACGGTCGATGGCCTTCGGCCTCACCGAGCCCGCACACGGGTCGGACGCCACCTGGATGGAGACCACCGCGGTGCGCGACGGCGACGAGTGGGTCATCAACGGCGCCAAGAGGTTCAACACCGGAGTGCACCGCGCCACCCACGATCTGGTGTTTGCCCGCACTTCCGGAGAAGCCGGGCAGGCCCGCGGCATCACCGCGTTCCTGGTGCCCACCGATGCCCCCGGATTCACCGTGCCCTACTACTGGTGGTCGTTCAACATGCCGACCGACCACGGCGAGGTCGAGTTGAAGGACGTCCGGGTGCCCGAAGATGCGGTGCTCGGTGAGATCGACCGCGGCCTGGAGGTGGGCCAGACGTTCCTGCACGAGAACAGGATTCGGCAGGCGGCCAGCAGTCTTGGCGCCGCGCAGTACTGCATCGACCGCGCCGTGCAGTACGCGGGAGACCGCAAGGTCTTCGGCAAGCCGCTGGCGGTGAACCAGGCCGTGCAGTGGCCGCTGGTGGAGTTGCAGACCGAAGCGCAGATGGTGCGGCTGCTCGTGTATTACGCGGCAACGGAGTTGGACCGCAACCACCACATGGAGGTCTCGGACAAGGTGTCGATGGCCAACTACCGTGCCAACCGGCTGGTCTGTGATGCCGCCGACCGCGCGATGCAGGTGTTCGGCGGCGTCGGCTACAGCAGGCATGAACCGTTCGAACACATCTACCGCCATCACCGGCGGTACCGGATCACCGAGGGAGCCGAGGAGATTCAGATCCGGCGGGTGGCACAGCGGCTGTTCGGGTTCGGCAAGCGTTGAGCCGCGAACTCGCCGACGCTCTCACCGGCGTCCTCGCCCCGGTGCTCGGCGAGGGCGTCGCCGTCGAGAATCTGCACGCGCTGACCGGCGGGGCGAGCCGCACGACGTGGGCGTTCGACGCGGTCACTGACACGCGTCGCGCCCTGATTCTGCGCACGGGCCCGCCCGACGACGTCCACGCGAGCATGGAACTGGAAGCCGCCGTTCAGCAACGGGCGGCCGTCGCGGGGGCTCCGGTGCCCCACATCCTCACCGCCGACAACTCCCCTGCCGCACTGGGCAATCCGTACCTGATCTGCGACGCCATCGGCGGTGAGACGATCGTGCGCAGGATCTATCGCTCACTCGACGATCCCGGCCGCGAACGGTTGCTCGTGCAGTGCGCCCAGGCGCTTGCCGCCATCCACCGCGCCGACCATCAGGGCATCGACGTGCCGCCGTCGGACCAGCTGTCCGAATGGCGGGTTCGGCTCGACGAAATGGGCGACACCACAGCGACGTTCGAGTGGGCGTTCCGCTGGCTCGAAGGCAATCGCCCGCCTCCCTCGCCGCAGGTGCTGGTGCACGGTGACTTCCGGATGGGCAACCTGATCGTCGACGACACCGGGCTGGCGGCAGTGCTGGACTGGGAGCTCGTGCACATCGGGGAGGTCTATGAGGATCTGGCCTGGTTCTGCATCCGGGCATGGCGTTTCGGCGCGCCGGAGGATCACGGTGCCGGCGGTTTGGGCAGCGTCGAGGACTTCCTGGTCGCCTATGAATCGGCCGCGGGCGTGACGCTGGACCGGGAGGCGTTCCGGTGGTGGTTGACCGTGGCCACCCTGCGGTGGGGCGTCATCTGCAGGTATCAGGCCGAACGTCACCTGTCGGGGCAGACGGAGTCGGTGGAGCTGGCCGCGATCGGTCGGCGCGTCAGCGAAACCGAGTGGGACGTGTTGGATCTGCTCGAAGGAGGGGGACCGCGATGAGCTGGCTGTACGGCCGACCGACGGCGGCTGAACTCGTCGCCGCCGTCGCCGGCTTCCTCGAGAAGGACGTCCGCAACGCCACCGGATCCGCCGATGCGGGCCAGGTCAACTTCCACGCCCGCGTCGCGGCCAATGTGTTGCGCATCGTCGAACGCGAACTACTCGACACGTCTTCCGGTGAGGTCACCGAAGCCCTGCGCGGAATCGGTTACCGCGACGAACCGGAACTGGCCGCGGGGATCCGCTCGGGCGAGCTCGACGACCGCGCCGCAGAGTTGTTGCCGGTGCTGCGGACAGTCGTGCGGCACCGCCTCGACGTCAACCACCCCGGCTACTGATGCGATTTGTGAGTGAAAACGATCGCTGAGCCCTCTTTGCCACGCTCGTTGTGAGTCAATGTGGTCCAGTGTGAAGAGGTTGGGTTATGTCGATCAGTCCGGGGTTCTCATCCGGCGAGATTCGTGAGCTCGTCGTGGAGTATCAGCTAGTTCCTTATGGGCAGAAGGGGCCGTTCCTTGCTGCTCGGGGGGTGTCGAACCACCAGTTCTGACGGTGGCAGGCGGCGGTGTTCGCCGGTGACCTCGACCGCGCCCTGATTCCCAGGGAAGGTGGTCTTATGACAGTTCCCGCGCCGCAACGCAGGGCGTTGGCCAAGGCGGATGCGGCCAAGCAGGATCGCGATGAGGCCGAACTGGCTCATCTGCGAGAGCGAGTACGCGAGCTCGAGGCCACCAACGAGGCGTTGGGAAAAGCTATCGGGCTCTTGCACGCGATGAACGCACAAGAGCCCGATGCAGCCCCGCCGACGAGCGATCCCGACGATTCCTCGACCTCGAGAACGAACTCGTCGCCGAGTTGAGCGTGGCGATCGGGTCGCAACGCCGGGCGCTGGCGATGATCGATCTGTCGCGCTCGACGTGGCATTACCGGTTCAACCCGCGTGCGAGGGTGCTCGACCCGGTGCCACACAAGGACCGGGCCTACCCGTCGCGTGTCAGTGAGTCTGATCGAGCGGTGATCAAAGAGCAGATCATCGCCGGTTGGCTGGCGGGCACCTCGGTGGACCACTCGTTCGCTGCGGCCTGGGATGAGGGTGTGATGCTGGCTTCGCGGCGTTCCTGGTGGCGGATTGCCTCGGGGATTGTCGATCAAAGTGCGCGACCGGCTGCGCCGACCCGCTCGACGAGCACGACGCCAAGGTCGGCGCCCGTACTCAAAGCTACTGGTCCACAACAGATTTGGAGTTGGGACATTACTGACCTACGCAGCCCGTGGCGCGGCGTGGCATTTAAGGCGTACTCGGTCATCGACATCTTCTCCCGCAAGATCGTGGGCTGGCGTGTCGAGCAACGTGAGTGCGACGACCTCGCCGTGGAAATGTTT
>NZ_BCTA01000010.1 GCF_001570485.1 Mycolicibacterium novocastrense | reverse complement strand
AATGGATAACCTTCAGACACTAGCCACGTGACCTGCGGAAACGCGGAGATCCGTCACGGCAGCCGGGCAGGACCCCCAGAGAACCACCGCCACAGCGGTATCGCGTTGTTCACCCCCGATCAGGTCCACAGCGGAGCCTGGATACAGCAATGGCTTCAACGCGACCAAGCCCTGCAGGCCTACTACGACACCCACCCCGAACGCTTCCGCAAGCGCCCACAAACCAAGAACCCCAACCCCGTCGTCGGCATCAACCTCCCCCCAGAAAACGACCTCGACCGACTCCACGCAGCTTGACAGCGCCCGGAGCGAACGGAATCACGCACAAATCGCTCAGAAGGGGCGGCGGCGGATTCGCGCGAGCCACGCCGGTTCGTCGACGAGACTTCCGGCCGCCAATCCGATGGCATCGGCCTGGGCGGGCTGAACGACGCCACGGTAGGTGGTCTCCCCCAGCGACTCCAGCAGCCAACCGTCGCCGAACGCGTCGCGGATGTCGGATTCGCTGACCTGCGGGCCGAATCCGCGGCCGCGGTCGGAAAGCGCGAGCACGTGGACCACGCCGCCCGGCCGGCACGCCGCGCGCAGACTGGCTACGTATCTGGCGCGGTCGGTCTCATCGAAGATGTGGAACAGCGCGCTGTCGACGATGGTGTCGTACGTGGCCTTCCCGAGATCCATGGCATCGGCGACCTCGAACCGCGCGTCGACGCCCTTTGCCTCGGCGTTTCTGCGCGCATGATCGACCGCCGACGGTGCGTAGTCGACGCCGAGCACGTCGTAACCGAGTCCGGTGAGCAGGATCGTGTGCTCACCGGCGCCGCAGCCGACGTCGAGCACCGTGCCACGGATCAGGCCGGAGCGTTCCAGGTTGACGATCGCCGGCTGCGGCTCGCCGATCACCCATGGTGCGGTTCCGCTCTTGTAGGCGTCGTCGAATAGCGAGAGAGTAGGTGTCACATCCATGCCGCCAGTGTTCAACCTCAATCGGCGTTGAGGTCAAGGAGGATCACGTGACCGTTGCCCACGACACCGTCACCGACGTGGCGGATCGCTTGTTCGCGGCGATCGAGTCCGGCGACCGCGACGCGATTTCGCGGCTGTGGCACGACGACATCGTGGTCTGGAAGGTGGCCGACCGCGACCGCGACAAGGACCGCGCCCTGCGAGTCCTCCACTGGTTCATCGACGCCACCGCACAACGCCGATACGAGGTCATCGATCGACAGCTGTTCGACGGGGGGTTGGTCCAGCAGCACATCCTGCACGCCACCGGACACAACGGTGGCGTCATCGCGATGCGCGTCGGCATCATCATCAAGCTGGGCGCCGACGGCCGGATCAGCCGGATCGACGAGTACTTCGATCCGGCGGAGATCGCTCCGTTGCTCGAGCCCGCGTAACGATCCGGCGGCGAAGCCGAACATTCAACCAGGAGATGACATGGTAAGTCTGAGCGAGCTTTTCAGCGATCCCGCCTCGACGGGGACATGGACGCTGGACCAGGCCCAGTCCACAATCACGGTGCGCAGCAAGTCGATGTGGGGCCTGGTGCCCGTCAAGGGCCGGTTCACCGAATTCAGCGGTGACGGCCAATTATCGGCGCCGCAAACGGTTTCCGGGCACGTCGAGATCAAGGCCGCGTCGCTGCGTACCGGCATCCGCAAGCGCGATGAACACCTGCACTCCGCCGATTTCTTTGGAGCAGAAAGCCATCCGGAGATCAGCGTGCTCATCACCGGGGCCGGCGCGATCGACGGCGACACCATCGACCTACGAGCCGAACTGACGATCAAAGGCACGACCCGACCTCTGACACTGCGGACCAAGGTCACACCGGTCGGTGACGGCGGGATGCGGCTGTCCACCCAGGCCACCATCAGCCGGCGGGACTTCGGAGTCGACGGAAACCTGGTGGGCATGATCGGCGACAAGTCCACGATCTCCGGCGACTTGGTGTTCCGGCACGCGCGCTAGCCGTACGATCACGGCATGGCCGACTCATCGCGCCCGTTGCGGGTCCTCGTCTACAGCGACAACCCCAGGACCCGCGAAGAGGTGCAACTCGCGCTCGGTAAGCGGGTGCATCCGGAGTTGCCGGAGCTGACCTACGTCGAGGTGGCGACGGGCCCCATGGTCATTCGCCAGATGGATGAAGGCGGGTTCGATCTGGTGATCCTCGATGGCGAGGCCACCCCCGTCGGCGGGATGGGAATCGCCAAGCAGCTCAAGGACGAGATCGCCGACTGCCCGCCGATCCTGGTGCTCACCGGCCGGCCCGATGACGCGTGGCTGGCCCGCTGGTCTCGTGCGGAAGCCGCGGTTCCCCACCCGATCGATCCGATCCGGCTCGGCGACGCCGTGGCATCGCTGATGCGCACCCTGGTGCAATAGCCGGAAAACACGTAAACACCTGTCGCACTTGCCTATTGGAGGCATGACGACATAGCCACGCGTTGCCAATAGCGATACTAACCAAAAGGTGTGGCGCGCATCCCAAAGGGCGCTAGGGTGTGGGTAAGCTCACATCGAACAGCCCACGAGGGAGCGTTTGCTCGGTATGGATTTGTACACGCCAATCCTGGTGCTTGGCGCTATTGCGGCTGCGTTCGCGGTCGGCTCGGTTGCCATTGCCCTGCTGGTCGGCCCGCGTCGCTACAACCGGGCCAAGCTCGAGGCCTACGAATGCGGCATCGAGCCGGTGCCGCACGGGGGTGCGTCCGGTCAGCCGACCGGCCAGCGGTTTCCGATCAAGTACTACCTGACCGCGATGTTGTTCATCATCTTCGACATCGAGATCGTCTTCCTGTACCCGTGGGCCGTCGCGTTCGACAATCTGGGGCTGTTTGCCCTGGTAGAGATGCTGCTGTTCATGGCCACGGTGTTCGTGGCCTACGCCTACGTGTGGCGACGGGGAGGTCTGGCATGGGACTAGAAGAGAAGCTGCCGGGCGGGATCCTACTGTCGACCGTCGAGAAAGTGGCGGGTTACATCCGCAAGGGCTCGCTGTGGCCTGCGACGTTCGGGTTGGCCTGCTGCGCGATCGAGATGATGGCCACGGCCGGCCCGCGATTCGACATCTCCCGGTTCGGCATGGAGCGGTTCTCGGCAACCCCCCGCCAGGCCGACCTGATGATCGTGGCGGGGCGGGTCAGCCAGAAGATGGCGCCGGTGCTGCGCCAGATCTACGACCAGATGGCCGAACCCAAGTGGGTTCTGGCGATGGGGGTGTGCGCATCCTCGGGCGGCATGTTCAACAACTACGCGATCGTCCAGGGGGTCGACCACGTCGTCCCGGTGGACATCTACCTGCCCGGTTGCCCACCGCGCCCGGAGATGCTGCTGCACGCGATCCTGAAGCTGCACGACAAGATTCAGGAGATGCCGCTCGGCGTGCACCGCGAAGAGGCGATCCGCGAGGCCGAGCAGGCCGCATTGGCCGTCACCCCGACCATCGAGCTCAAAGGGCTGCTGCGATGACCAGCGGCCCGGGGGAAGAGCAGTCGAAGATGGGTGCGACGAACGGCACCGGCGCAGGCGCAGGCGCAGGCACACCGAAGATCATCGGCGTGCGCCGGGGAATGTTCGGGGCCAAGGGGACGGGCGACACCTCCGGCTACGGGCGCCTGGTGCGACCCGTCGCGCTGCCCGGCAGCTCGCCGCGTCCTTACGGCCGCTATTTCGACGAGGTCGTCGATCGCCTCGCCGAGGTGCTCGGCGAGGACGGTTATGCGGCATCCATCGAGCGCGTCGTGGTCTACCGCGACGAGCTGACCCTCGAGGTGCAGCGTGACCAGCTGCCTGTCGTCGCCCGCGCGCTACGCGACGATCCGCAGTTGCGTTTCGAGTTGTGTCTCGGGGTGAGTGGGGTGCACTACCCCGACAAAGTCGGGCGAGAACTGCACGCGGTGTATCCGCTGATGTCCATCACCCACAACCGGCGGATGCTGATCGAGGTCGCGGCACCGGACGCCGACCCGCACATTCCTTCGCTGTTCGAGGTCTATCCCACCACCGACTGGCACGAACGCGAGACCTACGACTTCTTCGGCATCATCTTCGACGGGCATCCCGCCCTGACCCGGATCGAGATGCCCGACGACTGGGTCGGGCACCCGCAGCGCAAGGACTACCCGTTGGGCGGCATCCCGGTGGAATACCACGGCGCCGAGATTCCTCCGCCCGATCAACGGAGGGCCTACAGCTGATGAGCATTTCGCACGTCCCGCCCACGCCGGGCGGCGCTTCGTCCTCGGGCGCGTCGGACAACGAGACGGTAGTCGTTGTCGGCGGCCAGGATTGGGATCAAGTGGTCCAGGCCGCCAAGGATGCGGCCGCCGCCCACGCGGGCGAACGCATCGTCGTGAACATGGGTCCGCAGCACCCCTCCACCCACGGTGTGCTTCGGCTGATCCTCGAGATCGAGGGTGAGACGGTCATCTCCGCCCGCTGCGGAATCGGCTACCTGCACACCGGGATCGAGAAGAACCTCGAGTTCCGCAACTGGACCCAGGGCGTCACATTCGTCACCCGGATGGACTATCTGTCGCCGTTCTTCAACGAGACGGCCTACTGCCTGGGCGTCGAGAAACTGCTGGGCGTCACCGACGCGATCCCCGAGCGCGCCAGCGTCATTCGCGTGATGATGATGGAACTGAACCGGATCTCCTCGCATCTTGTCGCGCTGGCGACCGGCGGGATGGAACTGGGCGCGATGAGCGCGATGTTCTACGGATTCCGTGAGCGCGAGCAGATTCTGTCGGTCTTCGAGACGGTCACGGGCCTGCGGATGAACAGCGCCTACGTCCGCCCGGGCGGGGTGGCGATGGACCTGCCCGACGAAGCCATCCCGCAGATCCGTGACGTGCTCGACCTGATGCCCAAGCGGCTCAAGGATCTCGAGGACCTGCTCAACGAGAACTACATCTGGAAGGCCCGCACGGTCGGTGTCGGTTATCTCGATCTGACGGGGTGCATGGCGCTCGGGATCACCGGGCCCTGCCTGCGGTCCACCGGGCTGCCACACGACTTGCGCAAAGCCCAACCGTATTGCGGCTATGAGACATACGACTTCGACGTCATCACCGATGAGGGCTGCGACTCCTACGGCCGGTATCTGATCCGGGTCAAGGAGATGCACGAATCGCTGAAGATCGTCGAGCAGTGCCTGGATCGCCTTCGGCCCGGACCCGTGATGATCGAGGACAAGAAACTGGGTTGGCCGGCAGATCTGAAGGTCGGCCCGGACGGGCTCGGCAACTCCCCCGAGCACATCGCCCGGATCATGGGTCACTCGATGGAGGGGCTGATCCACCACTTCAAACTCGTCACGGAGGGAATTCGGGTGCCCGCCGGGCAGGTCTACGTCGCAATCGAGTCCCCCCGAGGCGAACTCGGCGTGCACATGGTCTCCGACGGCGGCACCCGCCCCTACCGGGTGCACTACCGGGACCCGTCGTTCAACAACCTGCAGGCCGTCGCCGCGATGTGTGAAGGCGGCATGGTCGCCGATCTGATCACCGCGGTGGCGTCGATCGACCCGGTGATGGGAGGCGTGGACCGATGAGCGCTTGCGCGAAGAGGACGAGGGCACCGATGAGCGCTTGCGCGAAGAGGCGAGGACACCGATGAGCGCTTGCGCGAAGAGGCGAGGACACCGATGAGCGTATTCCTCGAGCTCGGTCAGCGACCCGAGGAACCCGGCCCGCCGATCAACGGGCCGGCGTCATATCCGGACGACGTCGTGGCGCGGCTCAGCGCCGACGCCGAGCGGATCATCTCGCGCTACCCGCAGTCGCGTTCGGCGCTGCTGCCGTTGCTGCACCTCGTGCAGTCAGAGGACGGATGCCTGACCCCCGCCGGAATCACGTTCTGCGCCAAGCAGTTGGGGTTGACCGACGCCGAGGTCACCGCGGTGGCGACGTTCTACTCGATGTACCGGCGGACCCCGACCGGAGAGTACCTCGTCGGGGTGTGCACCAACACGTTGTGCGCAGTGATGGGCGGCGACGCGATTCTCGAAGCGCTGCAGGAACATCTGGGTGTGCACGCCGGCGAGACGACGCCGGACGGTCGCATCACCCTCGAACACGTCGAGTGCAACGCCGCGTGTGATTACGCACCGGTGGTGATGGTCAACTGGGAGTTCTTCGACAACCAGACGACGTCGTCGGCGCGCGACCTCGTCGACGCGCTACGCGACGGCGACCCTCCCGAACCGACACGGGGAACGCCGCTGTGCACATTCCGTGAGACCGCGCGCACACTCGCGGGTCTGCCCGACCCGCGCTCGGGGGGCAACAAGGTCGGCGAGGCCACGCTGGCGGGCCTGCGGGTGGCGCGCGAACGCGGTATGCACGCGCCCGACGCCGACGCCGCGGCCGCTTCCACCGAGACGCTCGACGACGAAACGGCGGGTATCGAGGCCACCGAGAACGCGTCCGCCCCTGGCCCGTCGGCAACCGTCCCGCCGAAGTCGAACACCGTCGAGACCGATCCAGACACAACGGATTCACGCGCATGACAGATCTGACACCCGTGTTCAGCCGGTTCTGGGACGAGCCCGAGCCATGGTCGATGGACACCTACCGTCGTCACGGCGGCTACCGCGCCCTCGAGAAGGCTCTGGCGATGGACCCCGACGAGGTCATCAACCTGGTGAAGGAGTCCGGTCTGCGGGGCCGCGGCGGTGCGGGCTTCCCCACCGGCACGAAGTGGTCGTTCATCCCGCAGAGTGACACCGGCGCCGGAGCCAAGCCGCACTACCTGGTGGTCAACGCCGACGAGTCGGAACCCGGTACGTGTAAAGATATTCCGTTGATGTTGACGACCCCGCACTTCCTCATCGAAGGGGCGATCATCGCGGCCTACGCGATCCGGGCGCATCACGCCTTCATCTACCTGCGCGGCGAAGTGGTGCCGGTGCTGCGCAGGCTGCACGCCGCGGTCGCCGAAGCGCACGAGGCCGGTTTCCTCGGCAACGACATCGGAGGGTCGGGCTTCGACCTGGAACTGATCGTGCACGCGGGGGCGGGCGCCTACATCTGCGGTGAGGAAACCGCGCTGCTGGACTCGCTCGAAGGCCGTCGCGGACAACCGAGGTTGCGGCCGCCGTTCCCCGCCGTCGCAGGGCTGTACGCCTGCCCGACGGTGGTCAACAACGTCGAGTCGATCGCCAGCGTCCCGCCCATCCTGCTCAACGGCATCGACTGGTTCCGGTCGATGGGCTCGGAGAAGTCGCCGGGCTTCACGCTGTATTCGCTGTCGGGTCACGTCACCAACCCCGGACAGTACGAGGCCCCGCTGGGCATCACGCTGCGCGAGTTGCTGGACTACGCGGGTGGTGTCCGTGCCGGGCACCAGTTGAAGTTCTGGACACCCGGCGGGTCCTCCACTCCTCTGCTGACCGACGAACACCTCGACGTACCACTGGATTACGAGGGGATGGCCGGCGTGGGCACCATGCTCGGCACCAAGGCGCTGCAGATTTTCGACGAGACCACGTGTGTGGTTCGCGCGGTGCGCCGCTGGACCGACTTCTACGCCCACGAGTCGTGCGGCAAGTGCACACCGTGCCGGGAGGGCACCTACTGGCTGGCACAGATCTACGAACGTCTCGAGACGGGCGCGGGCACGGAGGTCGACATCGACAAGCTGCTCGACATCTCCGACAACATCTTCGGAAAGGCGTTCTGCGCGTTGGGTGACGGTGCGGCCGCCCCCATCATGTCGTCGATCAAGTTCTTCCGCGACGAGTACATCGCCCACCTCGACGGCGGGTGCCCGTTCGATCCGCACGCGTCCACGCTGATGGCGACGGAAGAGGTGGGCGTGTGATGGGGTGGCGAGCTAGGGGGGTGATCCGATGACGCAGACGGCCGACACCGGGGCGGACACCGGTGTGGAGATGGTCCAGTTGTCGATCGACGGCGTCGACGTCAGTGTTCCGAAGGGCACGTTGGTGATTCGGGCCGCCGAACTGATCGGCATCCAGATCCCGCGGTTCTGCGACCATCCGCTGCTCGACCCGGTGGGGGCCTGCCGACAGTGCCTGGTCGAGGTCGAGGGTCAGCGCAAGCCGATGGCGTCATGCACGACGACCTGCACCCCCGACATGGTGGTGCGCACGCAGTACACCTCGGCGGAGGCGGACAAGGCGCAGCAGGGCATCATGGAATTCCTGCTGATCAACCATCCGCTGGACTGCCCGGTGTGCGACAAGGGCGGCGAGTGCCCGCTGCAGAACCAGGCGATGTCCAACGGCCGCGCCGAAACTCGCTTCGAAGACGTCAAACGCACCTTCCCGAAGCCGATCAACATCTCCTCGCAAGTGCTACTGGACCGCGAGCGCTGTGTGCTGTGCGCGCGCTGCACCCGGTTCTCCGAGCAGATCGCCGGCGATCCGTTCATCGATCTGCTCGAGCGCGGTGCGCTGCAACAGGTCGGCATCGCGACCGGTGAACCGTTCGAGTCGTATTTCTCGGGAAACACCGTTCAGATCTGCCCGGTCGGCGCGCTGACCGGGGCGGCCTACCGCTTCCGGGCCCGGCCGTTCGACCTGGTGTCGAGTCCCAGCGTATGCGAGCACTGCGCATCGGGATGCGCCCAGCGCACCGACCATAGGCGCGGGAAGGTCATGCGCCGCTTGGCCGGTGACGAACCTCAAGTCAACGAGGAGTGGAACTGCGACAAGGGTCGCTGGGCGTTCACCTACACCACGCAGGGCGACCGCATCACCACCCCGCTGATTCGCGACGAGGACGGCAAGTTGCGGCCCGCCTCATGGTCGGAGGCCCTCGTGGTGGCAGGCAACGGGCTGGCGGCCGCGGCCGGAAGCGCGGGCGTGCTGGTGGGCGGCCGGATGACCGTCGAGGACGCCTACGCCTATTCCAAGTTCGCCCGGATCGTGCTCAACACCAACGACATCGACTTCCGGGCCCGGTCGCACAGCGCCGAGGAGGCCGACTTCCTCGCCGCCCATGTCGCGGGGCAGCCGATGACGGTGACCTACGCCGATCTGGAGAATGCGCCGGCGGTCCTGCTGGCCGGGTTCGAGCCGGAAGAGGAATCACCGATCGTGTTCCTGCGGCTGCGCAAGGCGGTGCGCAAGAAGGGGTTGCAGGTCATCTCCGTCGCCCCCTTCGCCAGCCGCGCCCTGACCAAGCTGCGCGGCCGCCTGGTCACCGCGGCCCCGGGAGACGAGGCCGCGGCCCTCGACGAGCTGGCGGACGACCCGCAGCTGCGGCTGCCGGGTGCGATCATCATGGTCGGTGAACGTCTGGCCACATCGCCCGGCTCCCTCTCTGCGGCAAGCAGATTGGCCGAAGCGACGGGTGCCCGGCTGGCCTGGGTGCCGAGACGCGCAGGCGACCGAGGCGCGGCTGAGGCCGGTGCCTTGCCGAACCTGCTGCCCGGTGGCCGGCCGATCGCCGACAGCGCGGCCGTCGAGCAGACCGCGGCGGCCTGGCACGTCAGCGCGCTGCCCACCGTGCCGGGCCGCGACACCACCGCGATTCTGGAGGCGGCGCGCAGCGGCGAACTGGGCGCCCTGCTCATCGGCGGCGTCGAGGTCGACGACCTCCCCGATCCCGAAGTGGCACTGGCCGCGATCGAGTCCACGCCGTTCGTCGTCAGCCTCGAGCTGCGGGAGAGCGCAATCACCGCTGTCGCCGACGTCGTCTTCCCCATCGCGCCCGTGGTGGAGAAAGCCGGCTCGTTCCTGAACTGGGAAGGCCGACTTCGTCCCTTCCAGCCGTCGCTGAAGACCAACGCCATCCCCGATCTGCGGGTCTTGAACTTCCTGGCCGACGAAATCGGCGTCGCATTGAACCTGCCGACCGCGGCGGCCGCCGGGGAAGACATGTCGCGCTTGGGCATGTGGGCGGGTCGCCGACCCGAGGCGCCGAACGTTCCTGCGCCGAAGCGGACTCCGCCGGCCGCGGGACAAGCGGTGCTCGCGGGGTGGCGGATGCTGCTCGACGAGGGCCGCCTACAAGACGGCGAACCGCATCTGGCCGGCACCGCCCGGATGCCGGTGGCGCGGCTCTCCGCCGCCACCGCGGCCGAAATCGGCGCTGCTGAAGGCGATCTGATCGCCGCGAGGACACCGCGTGGGACGATCACGCTGCCGTTGGCCATCACCGACATGGACGACCGCGTGATCTGGCTTCCCCTGAATTCGCCGGGTTCGGCGGTGCACCGAAGCCTCGGGGTGTCCACCGGGGATGTCGTGTCGATCGGACGGGCCGAAGCGTGATCCATCCCGATCCCACCCTGTTCGGCCACGACCCGTGGTGGCTGATCCTGGCCAAGTCGCTCGCGATATTCGCGTTCCTGATGCTCTCGGTCCTCTCGGCGATTCTGATCGAGCGCAAGCTGCTGGGCCGCATGCAGATGCGGTTCGGGCCCAACCGCGTCGGCCCCAAGGGACTTCTGCAGTCGCTGGTGGACGGTGTCAAGCTGGCGCTCAAGGAGGGTCTGGTTCCCGCCGGGGTCGACAAGTTCGTCTACCTTGCGGCACCGGTGATCTCCGCGGTGCCCGCCTTCATCGCGTTCGCCGTCATCCCGATGGGCGGCGAGGTTTCGATCTTCGGGCACCGCACCGCGTTGCAGCTGACGGACATGCCCGTCGCGGTGCTGTACATCCTGGCGGCGACCTCCATCGGTGTGTACGGGATCGTGCTGGCCGGATGGGCTTCGGGGTCGACCTATCCGCTGCTGGGCGGGATTCGGTCGAGCGCGCAGGTGATTTCGTATGAGATCGCGATGGCGCTGTCGTTCGTGGCGGTGTTCATCTACGCGGGCTCGATGTCGACCTCCGGCATCGTCGCCGCCCAGTACGGCACGTGGTTCATCTTCCTGCTGCTGCCGTCGTTCCTCGTCTACGTCATCTCGATGGTGGGCGAAACCAACCGCGCGCCTTTCGATCTGCCCGAGGCCGAGGGTGAGCTCGTCGGCGGGTTCCACACCGAGTACTCATCGATCAAGTTCGCGATGTTCATGCTCGCCGAGTACGTCAACATGACCACCGTCTCCGCGCTGGCCACCACGATGTTCCTGGGCGGCTGGCATGCACCGTGGCCCATCAACATGTGGGATGGCGCCAACACCGGCTGGTGGCCCCTGCTGTGGTTCGTGGCCAAGGTGTGGGGCTTCATGTTCCTGTTCTTCTGGCTGCGCGCCACACTGCCGCGCATGCGCTACGACCAGTTCATGGCGCTGGGATGGAAGGTGCTCATCCCGTTCTCGTTGGCGTGGATCATGATCGTCGCGACGGCGCGCGCGCTCCGCAACGAGGGTTTCAGCCAGGTGACGACAACGCTGGCCTCGCTCGGCGCCATCGCGACACTGCTGGTCGCCGTGGCGTTGTGGCGGGCCCTGCGCCGACGAAACGTTCGCGCGATCCCGCGGCAGAAGCTGGATCCGGAGATCTTCCCCACCCCGCCCCTGCCGAGCAGCATGGGCCAGACCGCAACCAAGGAGCCAGCCGATGCCTAAGTTCCTCGACGCGCTGAAGGGTTTCGGGGTCACCTTCGGCACCATGTTCAAAAAGCCGATCACCGAGGAGTATCCGGAGAAGCCGGGGCCCGTCGCCAAGCGTTACCACGGCCGACACCAACTGAACCGCTACCCGGACGGCCTGGAGAAGTGCATCGGCTGCGAACTGTGCGCTTGGGCCTGCCCCGCCGACGCCATCTATGTCGAGGGCGCCGACAACACCGAAGACGAACGGTATTCCCCCGGTGAGCGATACGGGCGCGTCTACCAGATCAACTATCTGCGCTGCATCGGCTGCGGTCTGTGCATCGAGGCCTGCCCCACCCGGGCGTTGACGATGACCAACGAATACGAGATGGCCGACGACAACCGCGCCGACCTCATCTGGGGTAAGGACAAGCTGTTGGCGCCGTTGCGGTCCGGCATGCTGCCGCCACCGCATCCCATGGCGCCGGGCACCACCGATGACGACTACTACCTGGGCAACATCGGGCCCGTCGAGCACGAGACCCAGAAGGTCACCGGGGACGTGCGATGAGGCTCGACCTGCTCGCGGCGGTGGCTGCCGACAACCCCGGGCAGACCACGACCACCGAGGCCGTGCTGTTCTGGGTGTTGGGGATCGTCGCGGTACTCGGCGCGCTCGGGGTGATCGCCGCACCGAAAGCGGTGTACTCGGCGATGTTTCTGGCCACGACGATGATCGTGCTGGCCGTGTTCTACATCGCCCAGGGCGCACTGTTCCTCGGAGTCGTCCAGGTGGTGGTCTACACCGGCGCCGTCATGATGATCTTCCTGTTCGTGCTGATGCTCATCGGGGTCGACTCGTCGGACTCGCTCGTGGAAACGATTCGCGGACAACGGGTTGCGGCTGTCGTCGTCGGTGTCGGCTTCGGCCTGCTGCTCATCGCGGGCATCGGCAACGTCTCGGTGGGCGGTTTCACCGGCCTGGCCCAGGCGAATGCGGGCGGCAACGTCGAGGGGTTGGCGGCGCTGATCTTCGTGCGCTACCTGTGGGCGTTCGAGTTGACCAGCGCGTTGCTGATCACCGCCGCGCTCGGCGCGATGGTGTTGGCGCACCGGGAACGCTTCGGACGCCGCAAGACCCAACGCGAACTCGCCGAGGAACGGTTCAAACCGGGCGGCTATCCGACGACGTTGCCGAACCCGGGTGTCTTCGCGCGCAACAACGCCGTCGACATCGCCGCCCGGCTCCCTGACGGTTCCGGGTCGGACCTGTCCGTCAGCCCCATCCTGCAGAAGCGGACCGTCACCGTGACGAACGGCAGAGGAGGCGGGGAGTGAACCCCGACAACTATCTCTATCTGTCGACGCTGTTGTTCACGATCGGCGCGGCAGGGGTGCTGTTGCGCCGCAACGCGATCGTGGTGTTCATGTGCGTCGAGCTGATGTTGAACGCGGCCAACCTCGCGTTCGTCTCGTTCTCCCGCATGCACGGCCACCTCAACGGCCAAGTGGTGGCGTTCTTCACCATGGTGGTCGCCGCCTGCGAGGTGGTGGTCGGCCTGGCGATCATCATGAGCATCTTCCGTGCCCGCCAGTCGGCTTCGGTCGACGACGCAAGCCTTCTGAAGAACTAGAGGCGCGATGACGATTCCTGTCTGGTTGACCATCGCGCTGCCGCTGGCCGGCTCGGCGATCCTGCTCCTCGGGGGCCGACGGACCGACGCCTGGGGCCACCTGTTGGGCTGCGCGGCGGCCATCGCGTCGTTCGTCGTCGGGGTCGTGCTCTTCGTCGACATGCTGGGCCGCGACGCCGAACACCGCACGATCCACGAGGCGTTGTTCTCCTGGGTTCCGGTCGGCGGGCTGCAGGTGGACTTCGGAATGCAACTCGACGCGCTTTCGATGTGTTTCGTGTTGCTGATCACCGGTGTCGGCTCGCTGATCCACATCTACTCGATCGGCTACATGGCCGAAGACCCCGGGCGGCGGCGGTTTTTCGCCTACCTGAACCTGTTCCTGTCGGCGATGCTGCTGCTCGTGCTCGCCGACAACTACCTGGGCCTCTACGTCGGCTGGGAGGGTGTCGGTCTGGCGTCCTACCTGCTGATCGGTTTCTGGGCGCACAAACCGTCGGCCGCGACGGCGGCCAAGAAGGCGTTCGTCGTCAACCGCGTCGGCGACATGGGCCTGGCCATCGCGATGATGGTGATGTTCGCCTACATCGGGTCCATCTCCTATGCGGGCGTCTTCGCCGCCGCGCCGGCCGCCGGCGAGGGCGTGCTGACCGCGATCGGGCTCCTGCTGCTGCTGGCCGCCTGCGGTAAGTCGGCGCAGGTGCCGCTGCAGTCCTGGCTGGGCGACGCGATGGAGGGCCCGACACCGGTGTCGGCGTTGATCCACGCCGCCACCATGGTGACCGCCGGGGTGTACCTGATCGTGCGCTCCGGACCGGTGTTCGACCTCGCGCCCACCGCACAACTGGGCGTCGTCATCGTCGGCGCCGTCACGCTGTTGTTCGGCGCGATCATCGGCTGCGCGAAGGACGACATCAAGAAAGCGCTTGCGGCGTCGACGATGTCGCAGATCGGGTACATGGTGCTGGCGGCGGGGCTCGGCCCGGTCGGATACGCGTTCGCGATCATGCACCTGCTCACCCACGGATTCTTCAAAGCCGGCCTGTTCCTGGGGGCCGGTTCGGTGATGCACGCGATGGACGACGAGGTCGACATGCGCCGCTACGGCGGCCTGCGTAAAGCGCTGCCGATCACGTTCGTCACCTTCGGTCTCGGCTACCTCGCGATCATCGGGGTGCCGCCGCTGGCCGGGTTCTTCTCCAAGGACGGGATCATCGAAGCCGCGCTGGGCGCCGGCGGCGTCAAAGGTCTGATCCTGGGCGGCGTGACGATCCTGGGCGCCGGTATCACCGCGTTCTACATGACCAGGGTGATGTTGATGACGTTCTTCGGCGAGAAGCGTTGGGCTCCACAGGCGCATCCGCACGAGGCCCCCGCGGTGATGACCTGGCCGATGATCCTTCTGGCCATCGGCTCCGTGGGCTCCGGCGCCGCGTTCGCGATCGGCGGCACACTGGAGCACTGGCTCGAACCGGTCGTCGGTGCGCACGAGGTACACCACGTCGCACCCGTCTGGGTGGTGACAACGGTGATCCTGGCCGTCGTCGCGGTCGGCATCCTCATCGCCTACCGCATGTACGGAACCAAGCCCGTGCCGGCGGAAGTCCCGGACGGTTCGGCGCTCACCGTCGCGGCACGCAGGGATCTGTACGGCGATGCGTTCAACGAGGCGGCGCTGATGCGGCCCGGCCAACTGCTGACCCGCGGTCTGGTCGAGATCGACGAGGAGGCGGTCGACGGCGCGGCCAGCGGGTTGGCCGGACTGGTCAGCCGCCTGTCGACGGGTCTGCGGCGGCTGCAGACGGGTTATGCCCGCTCCTATGCCCTTTCGATGCTCTCCGGTGCGGTTCTGGTGGTCGCGGCGATCCTGGCGGTGCAACTCTGGTGAACAACTTCCCCTGGCTCACGGTGCTGTGGGCGACGCCGACCGTCGGCGCCGCGCTGACGATCCTTCTGCCCGCCGCCCAGCGGGTGCTGGCCAAGTGGTTCGCGTTGGCCGTCTCGATCGCGGTCCTGGCGATCACCGCCGTTGTGGCGGTCGGATTCCAACCCGGTGGCGAGCGGTACCAGTTCGTCGAATCCCACCGGTGGATACCGTCATTCGGCACCGGTTACATCCTCGGCGTCGACGGCATCGCGCTGGCGATCATCGTCCTCACCGCGGTTCTGGTGCCGCTGCTGATCATCGCGGGCTGGAACGACGCCGACGCCCAGACCGGCCTGCGCGGACGGTCGGTGCAGACCTACTTCGCGTTGACGCTGGCCGTCGAGGGCATGGTTCTCATGTCGCTGATGTCGCTGGACATCCTGCTGTTCTACGTGTTCTTCGAAGCGATGCTGATCCCGATGTACTTCCTCATCGGCGGCTTCGGCGGAAAGAACCGCGGCAAGGCGGCGGTGAAGTTCCTGTTGTACAACCTGTTCGGCGGGCTGATCATGCTGGCCGCGGTGATCGGACTGTATGTGGTGACCGCCACGAGCGACGCTTTCGCCGCGGGCACGTTCGACTTCCGCGAGATCGTCAACGCGGTGTCCAGCGGCGAGTTCGCCGTCGACCCCGCCGTGATGAACCTGCTGTTCCTCGGATTCATGTTCGCGTTCGCCGTCAAGGCGCCGCTGTGGCCGTTCCACCGGTGGCTGCCCGATGCTGCCGTCGAGGCCACCCCGGCCAGTGCGGTGCTGATGATGGCGGTCATGGACAAGGTCGGAACCTTCGGCATGCTGCGGTACTGCCTGCAGTTGTTCCCCGACGCGTCAACGTATTTCCAGCCGCTGGTGGTCACGCTGGCGGTGATCGGCATCGTCTACGGCGCGATCCTGGCCATCGGCCAGACCGACGTGATGCGGTTGATCGCCTATACCTCGATCTCGCACTTCGGGTTCATCATCCTGGGCATCTTCGTGATGACCAGCCAGGGCCAGTCCGGCTCGACGCTCTACATGATCAACCACGGACTGTCGACGGCCGCCCTGTTCCTGATCGCCGGATTCCTGGTGTCGCGCAGGGGCACCCGACTGATCCGGGCGTTCGGAGGCGTGCAGAAGGTGGCGCCGGTCATGGCGGGCACGTTCCTGGTCGCCGGGCTGGCAACGCTGTCACTGCCGGGTCTGGCGCCGTTCATCAGCGAATTCCTGGTACTCATCGGCACATTCACGCGTTACCCGGTGCTGGCGGTGTTCGCGGCCACCGCGCTGGTGCTGTCGGCGATCTACATCCTGTGGATGTACCAGCGAATGATGACCGGAGCCGTCGCCGAGGGCAACGAGGGGGTGCGCGACCTGGTGCCGCGCGAACTCGTCGTCGTCGCACCGTTGATCGCGCTTCTGGTCGTGCTCGGGGTGTATCCGAAACCCGCACTCGATGTCATCAATCCCGCGGTCGACCACACCCTGACGACCATCGACCAACCTGATCCCGTACCCAGAGTCGCGGAAGGGCCGAGACCATGACCCTCACCCCGCCGACCGTCGAATACGGTCTGGTCTGCCCGATGCTGATCGTGTTCGGGGTCGCCATCGCGGGGCTCCTCGTGGAGGCTTTCCTGCCGCGACAGCACCGGTACGCGAGCCAGCTGGTGCTCTGCTTCGGTGGCCTGGCGGCCGCCCTGGTCGCCGTGGTGGTGCTCGTACGCGACCTGCACGGCACCATCGGGCGGTCGGCCGTGATGGGTGCGGTCGTCATCGACACCCCCGCACTGTTCCTGCAGGGCACCATCCTGCTCGTCGGTGTGCTCGGCGTCCTGCTGATCGCCGAGCGGCAGGTCGGTGCCGAGGTCGCCGTCGGTGCCCGCCGAGGCCTGGACGGATTCACCCCGCAGGCGTCGGCCGTGCCCGGCAGCGTCGACGAACAACTGGCCACCAAGGCCGGGGTGATCCAGACCGAGGTCTTCCCGCTGACGATGTTCGCCATCGGCGGGATGCTGCTGTTCCCGGCATCCGACGACCTGCTGACGATGTTCATCGCGCTGGAGATTCTGTCGCTGCCGCTGTACCTGTTGTGCGGTCTGGCTCGCAGGCGTCGCCTGCTGTCCCAAGAGGCCGCGCTGAAATACTTTCTGCTGGGCGCATTCTCGTCGGCGTTCTTCCTCTACGGCGTGGCCATGCTGTACGGATACGCCGGGACGCTGGATCTGGTCGGTATCGCCGAGGCCATCGCCGCCGGGTCGGGTAAGACATCGCTGGCGCTGATCGGTACCGGGCTGGTGCTGGTGGGCGTGCTGTTCAAAGTCGGTGCCGTGCCGTTCCACAGCTGGGTTCCCGACGTGTATCAAGGTGCGCCGACTCCGGTCACGGCGTTCATGTCCGCGGCGACGAAGATCGCGGCCTTCGGTGCCCTGCTGCGCGTGTTCTACGTGGCGCTGCCCGAACTGCGCGACGACTGGCGGCCGGTGCTGTGGGCGATCGCGATCCTGACGATGGTGGTGGGCACCGTGGCGGCGGTGACCCAGGCCGACGTCAAGCGGATGTTGGCGTATTCGGCGGTGTCGCACACCGGTTTCATCCTCACCGGCGTGATCGCCGCGAATGAGGCGGGACTGTCCTCGACGCTGTTCTATCTGTTCGCGTACGGCTTCAGCAGCGTGGGTGCGTTCGCCGTGGTCGGCCTCGTGCGTGACGGGGCCGGCGAGGAGGACACCGCGATGGCCCGGTGGGCCGGGCTCGGGCGGCGTTACCCCATTGTGGGCGTGGTGTTTTCGCTGTTTCTCCTCGCATTCGCCGGAATCCCGCTGACCAGCGGCTTCGTGGCGAAGTTCGCGGTTTTCAAGGCCGCCGGCGAGGGCGGGGCGATGCCGTTGGTGGTGGTCGGCGTCCTCGCAAGCGCGATCGCCGCGTATTTCTATGTGCGGGTGATCGTGTTGATGTTCTTCACCGATCCGCCCGAGAACGCGCCGACGGTGGTGGTGCCGAGCGTGCTCAGCACAACGGTCGTGACGGTGACCGCGGCAGTGACGTTCGCACTGGGCGCCCTGCCGCAACCGCTTTTGGATCTGGCCAACAACGCCGACCAGTTCCTGCGTTAGGTTGCTGGGGCCGCCTTTCCTGGTCGGCGGCCCCGGGTTACCGTCATCGCATGACCGAACCGCTGGTGCTCGTCGACGACCGTGGTCCCGTGCGGGTGCTGACCCTCAACCGGCCAGAGGCGCGAAACGCCTTGAGTCGCGGACTGATCAGAGCCACCTACAGCGCGCTGACCGAGGCCGACGCCGACGAGTCCGTCAACGCCGTCGTGCTCACCGGCACAGACCCCGCGTTCTGCGCGGGGGTTGACCTCAAGGAGGCGCAACGCGACGGCCTGAGTTATTTCGAGGAATTCCGGTCGCAGAGTTGCATCGCCGCGACGGGCAACATGCGCACCCCGATCGTCGGCGCCGTCAACGGCGCGACCTTCACCGGTGGGTTGGAGATGGCGCTCGGCTGTGATTTCCTGATCGCCTCCGAGCGTGCCGTGTTCGCCGACACGCACGCCCGGGTCGGCATCCTGCCGGGAGGCGGTATGACCGCCCGGCTCCCACAGGTGGTCGGGCTGGCCATGGCCCGGCGGCTGTCGATGACCGGTGAGGTCGTCGACGCGGCGCGCGCCGAGCGCATCGGCCTGGTCACCGAGGTCGTCGCCCACGAACGGTTGGTCGAGCGCGCCGTCGAGTTGGCCGCGCAGATCGCCGAGGTGCCTGCGTCGGTCATGCTCGGTCTGAAGGAGATCTACACGACGGGCGCGGCCGCGGTGATCGATCCCGCGTTGGCCGCCGAGGAGAAGATCGCGTTCGCCCAACACCGCGATTTCGCCGGCCTCGGCGACCGGTTCCAGGCGGTCTCGGCGCGCAACAAGCGCCAGATCGACAGCTGAGACCCCCTATGCCGCGCCTCCCCCTGTGCCGCGCGACGGTGCGCGTCTGCTGACGACACGCGGGCGTTCTTCGGCGGTGTGCGCACGCTCGCGGGCGTCGACCGTGCGCAAAGTGTCGACTTTTCGCGGCGTGTCGTGTGCAGACACGCACGCTGGCGGAAAGAGAGTGCTAGCCCGGATTTTGCGTGGTAATTGGTGTGGGTTCGGTGTGATGCCGAGTTGTGTTGTTGGGTAGTGGTTTTCGTGTGGTGGCGTAGAGGTGC
>NZ_BCTA01000009.1 GCF_001570485.1 Mycolicibacterium novocastrense | reverse complement strand
TATGGCCTTGGTCACAAATCACTCCTTCTGTCCGCCCGAACGGCGGTCCGATCTTGGACCACCCCGGACTTACACAGATGGAATGACACGCCCTTGAGCAAACCATCGAAATCCTCAAGGCCGCAACAAGTTTCTTCGTGCGGGAGAGCGACCCGCGACACCGCTGATCTGTGCGTTCATCGCCGAGCATCGCGCTCGGTTCGGGGTCGCTCCGATTTGCCGCGTGCTCACCGAGCACGGCTGCGCAATCGCCCCGAGAACCTTCTACGCTGGCTGACCCGACCCCCGTCGGCGCGGACGCTGTGGGACACCGTCATCACCGAGGTGCTGGCTGGCTTCTACGAGCCCGACGAGCACGGACGGCGTAAGCCGGAGTCGCTGTACGGGGCCACCAAAATGTGGGCTCACCTGCAATGCCAGGGCATCGCCGTAGCCCGCTGCACCGTGGAGCGCCTGATGTGGGCCAACGGTTGGCACGGGATCACTCGCCGAAAGAAGATCCGCACCACGAACGCGGATCCGACCGCCGCACGGGCCGCAGATCTGGTCAAACGCCAGTTCCGGGTGCCTGCACCCAACGTGCTGCTGGTGGCTGACTTCACCTACGTCCGGTTATCCAGCGGGGCGTTTGTGTACACCGCGTTGGCCGTGGACGCCTACGCCGGCCGGATCGTGGGATGGACCTGCTCAGCGAGCAAGGAGGACCGATTCGTTCGACAAGCGATCCGCCATGCCGCACAACTCCGCCTCAACGAGGGGAATCCTTTGCTGGCAACACTATTCATCACAGCGATGCAGGGTCTCAATACACTTCTGTGCGGTTCGGGGGAACCCTGCGCTGTCCGGATTGGTGGCCTCGATCGGCACGGTCGGGGATGCCTTCGACAACGCTCTGGCGGAGACGACCATAGGGCTCTACAAGACCGAAGCCGTCCGCGAGGACTCACCGTTCCGGCGAGGCCCCCTGCACCGCCTGGCCGACGTCGAACTGCTCACCGCCGAGTGGGTGCACTGGTACAACACCGACCGGCTCATGCACCGCCTGGGCCGCATCCCACCTATCGAATACGAGACCATCTACTACGCTACAAACACAGCCGCGATCAGCGGCTGCACACCAATAACCGGTGTGCATCAAACCCGCGGCGATTCATACTGCCGGAGGACACTACCGCCGCCAGCATCCTCGACCGCCTGCTGCACCACGCCAGTATCGTCGTCACCTCCGGTGAGTCCTACCGGATGCGCTAGGCCGACCACAAGAAGGGAGCCAACAAGAATTAGCCAATCACCCGCCAACGGAGTGGGGACTTCTCCTACCACCAACGGAGACTTTTACTTGGCCGTCGAATGCGCAATCGCGACGACGATGTGAAGATCGAGCAAGATGCCACCGATTTCGGTGTGCATCCGATGACGCAGACAGACAATACGCCAAGCGATATCGACGAGGCACCCAGCCGGGTGAGAGCACCACTAATTCAGCGGAGTTATGGGAGCGGTCCTCTAGGTTTGCAGCCGAAAGACCGTCCAGGCGCTCCACTGACGCAGCATGGTCGGCTCCATGTGCCGCGTCGGTACCGCCGCCATAGAGAGCTTTTCTTCAACCTGAATGTCCTCGACCGCCGCCGCTGGTACACGAGGAAGGAACAACGATCGCAATCGTCACCTGGATCGAACGCACCTATTACGGACGCCGCCGACAAACGGCACTCAGGCGATTGGCCCCCATCGAATACGAAGCAATCATAACCACCCCGGCCAGTCAGGCCGCGTGATCCGACTGTCACCGGATCGTGGCGCAGACCCGTGTTCACGTTTCCTGTTTTACGGAGCCGAAGTCCACGCCGTAGTGACATTAGGGTGAGACACGATGCTGAGAAACTCAGTAGTATCGGATTTATCACGTACGTGATAGTTCCGTAGAGAAAGTGGTCCAACATGAAGCGTCAGAGTGCGTGCGATACTGGACCTTCAGCTACCCGCCGTGAGCACTGGCTTCGGCTTGTCTTGGCCGGTGGAGTCCTCGCTGCGATCGCATCGGTGCCGACATTAGCCGTTACCAGCAGTGATCTGATCACGCCGGCGGCTCCCTGCCCTAACGGAGAAGAAGTTGACGTGTTCAGCCTGTCGTGCATACCGCACCTTGCACCGCGCTCGCCGTTGCAGCCCATCCCGGGCAATCCGGATGTCCCCGCAATACGGGGGGTGCCATGCACCACCGAGCCACAGTGCGCCCGGTTGGGCCGAAAGCCCGGTACCTTGGCCCCGCGGCCGGTACCGCACGCCAAGTTTGGACACGAGGGCACCGCCGAATCTCATCCATAGCGGGGTAGAGCCTGCTGACATCGGGGCTGGCCCAACGGCCTTGCACGCCAGCCGCTCCGACATGCTCAACGTGTCTTGAGCATGTCCACGGCGCGCGCTTGGCAGCTTGGCTCAAAAATTGTTCGCGGTCTCCCGAAGAGCGTCTCTCTCCAGCTCCGCGTCGCCCAGCAGCCGCTCCAGGCGAGAGTTTGTTCCACACAGATCGTGTCCGATTCATGCTGTTCCAGCGGTGCACGCCACGGCTCAGGGCGGCACGCTGGCATACTGACAGCATGATCGATCGGCGAGGGTTCCTGACATTGTCCGCCGCCGCCGGCTTGGCGGTCGCCTGCTCGCCGCGGTCCGAATCGGCCAGAGCGGCCGACGCAGTCGACGTCACTCTCGAGCCGACCGCCACCGAAATCGACCTAGGCGGCGTCATAGTAGGCACTTGGGCATACGGCAGGGAGCTTCCTGGCAGGGAGATCCGCGTTCGCAAGGGCGAGACGCTGCGAGCCCAGGTGACAAACCAGTTACCGGTCGACACCACGATTCATTGGCATGGTGTGGCGCTCCGCAACGATATGGACGGTGTGCCGGTGCTCACTCAGCCGCCGATCCCGTCCGGAAAGCGTTTTACCTACGAGTTCGCCGTGCCCGATGCGGGGACATACATGTACCACTCCCATGTCGGCACCCAGCTGGATCGGGGGCTGTACGGTCCGTTGATCATCGAGGACCCCGACGAACGCACCGATTACGACCACGAGCTGATAATCATGCTCGACGACTGGATCGACGGCACAGGCACTGATCCCGATCAAGTACTAGCAGACTTGAAGAAGACCGGCATGGCAGACATGGGTGGAATGGCCGGCATTGGTCCCGATGCTGGCGTCAGGGCAACCAGACCGCTCGGCGACGACGGCGGGGACGTCACTTACCCCTACTATCTCATCAATGGCAGGATCGCGGCAGATCCGAAGGTGCTGGATTTTCGTACTGGGCAACGCATTCGGCTGCGGGTGATGAACGTGGCGTCCGACACCGCGTTTCGGGTAGCGGTGCCCAACCATGTTCTGAACGTCACCCATACCGATGGTTTTCCGGTGGCCCCAGCGCAAGCCGAGTCGGTGCTCCTGGGTATGGGTGAGCGGGTGGACGCCACGATCACGCTCGGCACCTCGGTTCCGGTGGTCGCCGCCGCAGAGCAGAAAGCGGGCTACGCTCAATTGAACATGCGCGTCAATGGCGCACCGAGCGGTGTCAACGTCGCTCAGTTCATCGCCGCCCTGCGGAACGGTATCCCCTTGGACACCTCACAGTTGATGGCCACACCCGAAGTTCAACTACCGCAACGCGATCCGGACGACATCATCGACATGCGGCTAGCCGGCCCGGTGAACCGCTACGACTGGCCGATCAACGGCAAGCTGTACGATCCGCCGAACGGCGGCTATCCTATCCGGGGCGGCCAGCGGGTGCGCATACGATATGCCAACGAGTCCATGATGTTTCATCCGATGCATCTGCACGGCCACACGTTTCAGGTCATTCGGCCCACCGGGCGGACGGCCCGCAAAGACACAGTATTGGTGCCGCCGATGCAAACCGTCGAAGTCGACTTCGACACCGATAACCCCGGTCGGTGGCTCGTCCACTGCCACAACACGTATCACCTGGACGCCGGCATGGCGGCCTTCCTCCACTACACTTGATATGTAGGCATGGTTGTCAAGAGGTAGGTGAAAGCCGCTCCGGTTCGGTGCCGGGGGTTCGTTTGATCGGGTGTCGGCGTGCTGTCGGCGGTCGTTGGTCAACGACGGCGGTGTCAGACTGATATGCGCGGGTCGGGTACCGCAAGAGGATGCGTGAATGCCGAGGGGCTACCGAGAGATCCTCGGTGCGGAGGTGACCTCGGCCGAAGACGTGGCGGGCATGGCTGGCGTTCTTCCGCGATCTGGTCGCTCGCGGCCTATCGGGGTTCGCGCTGGTGACCAGCGACGCTCACCGGGGACTGATGGCCGCGATCGGCGCCACCCTGCCTGGGGTGGCCTGGCAGCGATGCAGAACCCACTGCACGATCAACCTGATGTCGGTCACCCCGAAGGCTTCCTGGCCGTGGGTGTGCACGCTGCTGCACTCCATCTTCAACCAACCTGACGCTGAATCCGTTGTGGCTCAATATGATCGAGCGCTCGACGCATTGAGTGACAAGCTAAGTAGTGACCCTTCGTACCTGCCCCTCAACCGTCGGTGGGCCGCAAATGATGCTTACGGTCGAGGCGGTATAAGGCAGCTGCCGACATCACGCCGATGACAATCAGCGCGGCCCAGACGAGTTCGCTCCATCCGATGTCTCGCGCCGCGCCCAGGATGGAGCCGGCGGCGAGGTTTCCGAAGAGGATACCGATGCCGATAATGGTGTTGTAGAACCCGTAGTGGGTAGCCACCAGGCGTCCGTTGCTCAGTGATACGACGGTGTCCATTTCGAACGGGAAGACGGCAGCTGAGCCGACTGCCAGTAGGGCCGCCGACGTGATCAGCGCGGCCACCGCTACGGCGGTACCGAGTCGGTCTGCATCCGGGAACACGGCCAGCGGCACGAAGGAGATGGCCAGCACCATCATGCCAATGACCAGGCTGTGCCCGGCTCTCCATCGCGCCGCGAACCAGCGGGTGATACGCAGCTGTCCGGCCACCGCTACAACTCCGGATACTACGAAAGTGGCTGCCACAAGCCAAGCTTCGCGGTTCGGTGCCAAATACTTGGCCTGTAAGGGCAGGGTGAGGTAGATCTGAAAGGACAAAACGTAGGAGCCGATCATCGCCGCTGCGAACAGCAGAAACGACCGATTCCTCACCACTGTTCGCCGGTCGTCTACGATGGAGGTCTTCACTAAAACCTCATCCGCTCTATGTTGAGGTAACGCCACCAATTGTGCAACGGTCAGTCCCGCGAACACGACAGCTGCGGCCAGTGCGGTGATGCGAAAGTCAAACACCATCAACGCGACTCCCACCAGCGGGCCGAGCAAAATCCCGGCTTGGTAGAAGATGTTGAACAATGCAAACGCTTCCAACCGCCGCTCGCCGGCATCGGCAGCCAGGTAGGCGCGCACCGCGGGATTGAACAGCGCGCCTGCGAAACCGGTTGCCGCCGAGGCCACGAGAACGATCGGCAGGGACTGAGCAAACGCCAGTAGCGCGAATCCTGCGGTGCGAAGTAGGCAGCCGGCCACGATCAGCGGTTTGTAGCCGAGCCGGTCGGCCAGTGTGCCTCCGACGATGAACATGCCCTGCTGTGAGAAGTTACGTACGCCGTATACGAGCCCGATCGCCCAGGCCGCCAGCCCTAACGGGCCGGCGAGGTAGCCGGCCAGATAGGGCATGAGCATGTAGAAGCCCAGGTTGATGCCGAACTGATTGATCATCAATATCCGGCTCGGCGCATCAAAGCTGCGGAACTGACCGATGACGCTTATCAACGCTTTCCGGCGGCCGGGTCGATGACGACGGGGCAGCGGGTCCAGGATTGCACGACGCGTTCGGTGGGGTGACTGATGACGTCCGGTTCGCTCGGCGGCTCGACGTCGAGCAGACCGTGCTCGCGGCAGTAGTCGTCGTTATAGATAGTGTCGAAGTAGCGTTGCGGCCCGTCCGGGAAGACTGCCGCGATTATGGTGTCGCGCGAGTGTGTCCGGACGGCCCAGCCCGCGACTAGTGCCACCGCCCCCACACTCCAGCCGCCACTGGCGTAGTGGGTCGAAGCCAGGGCACGACATGCCCATACCGCCTCTGCGGGGGCGACCCAGTGTGCTTCGTTGAAGGCGGGATAGTCGACGTTTCTGGGGTAGATGCTGGATCCGAGGCCGCGCATCAGTCGCGTGGCGGCTGGTTGCCCGAAGATGGTGGAGCCGATGGTGTCCACGCCGATCAGCTTCAGGTCAGGGTTGTATTCGCGCAGCACCCGCGCCACCCCCGCCGAGTGTCCACCCGTTCCCACCGAGCACACCAGTACGTCGATATTTCCCAATTGGGAGATAAGCTCTAAGGCCAGTGGTCGGTAGGCATCGACGTTGTCGGGGTTGTTGTACTGGTCTGGATACCAGCTATGTGGATCTTCGGCCAATAGCTCGGCGACGCGATCCTTGCGCGCCTGTTGCCACCCGCCGACCGGGTGAGGCTCGGCGACGAGATCGAGCTGGGCGCCGTAGGCAGTGAGCATGCGCTCGATGATCGGTTCCATGCCGGGATCGGTGACCACGGTGACCGGATGCCCGTACACGGTCCCGGCCAGCGCCAAACCCAAGCCCATGGTGCCGCTGGTGGATTCGACGATTCGCGCACCGGGTAGCAGATCTCCGCGTGCACGAGCTCGTTCCACCATGTGCAGCGCGGGACGGTCCTTCATTCCACCGGGATTAAGTCCCTCGAGCTTGGCCCAGAAGCCGCGGTCCGGGTCACTGAATGGCGCAGATACCCGCAACACCGGCGTGGTGCCGACAATCGTGTTGGCCCGTCCCTGCGTGCCCAGCGCAACAGGCTGAGAAGTTATAGGTCGGTTGTTTTCAGAAGATAGAGCAGAGTTCATGATCATCGCTTCTGCGTGAAGCCGCGGCAGAGCGCGGCAGCTGACAATGACGGCGGTCACCAACCGTGATGGCAGCGGAGCCATCGGTTTGACGATGACCGGTCAGCGAATAGTGATACACAATCGGGACAAAATCTGTCTGCCGGTCAACGAAGGAGCGAGCCGACTAGGCGACGCCCGCATCATCGGTGACAGCATGTCCGCGAGCCACCCGGCAGGCGCGATGGCGGCCATCGCGGTGAAGTCGGAACCGGCGAGCGGCGCGATTCGCGATAAGACCGCCGCAGCAGCTGACATGTCCGACGCACAGATTGACTCACGTTCAATATGGTCGTGACTGGTCAGCGCGACAAAACCGACAAAACGATCCGCAGATGCCGATACCGAGGGATGTGAATGGACCGGGGAGGGTTCACACGATGGCAGGGCGACTCTGGCGCCCAGAACGAGTACCACCGCCGCGCCGAACACGAGAACGGTGGACTTCAGGTAGAGGCCCGTCGAGGTGCCGCTAAAACTTCCTATGACCCGACTGTAACAGCATCACGACCCGAGAAACGGAGCCAAGCAGCCCACCTGTGCATTACGAATCGACACCTGCCTGAAGTGTTATTTGTTGCGAAAGACCGGACGGCTTGAGACAGCGGCTTGAACCTACTTGGGCTGCGCTGTCCGGAGAGAAGCCTGTGCGGCCGCAGAACGCATGTGAGTCGTGGGAATATTCCATGGGAATCTGTCAAGCGCCGGGATTGGATACCACAGGATCGCAGCAGGCATTATGGACGGATGGAAACAGTGCCGCAGACTTCAGTGACCGGCGCCGGTCATCGGGCATTAGTGGTCGACAACGAAATTCCGCTGGCCGGAGTGGTCGCCAGTTACCTCGAGCATGAGCAATTCGAAGTATGTATCGCTCACGACGGTTACGATGCGCTCACTTTGGCCCGCGCGTTCCATCCTGATGTCGTTGTTCTTGATCTGGGCTTGCCGGGGATCGACGGGATTGAAACCTGCCGCCAGCTACGCACCTTCTCCGACGCCTATGTTGTGATGTTGACCGCTCGGGACAGCGAGGCGGACACACTGATTGGATTGTCGGTGGGCGCCGACGACTACGTAATTAAGCCCTTCAGGCCCCGCGAACTCATCGCACGCATCCTCGCGATGCTACGCCGACCGCGCACTATGCAGACGGAGAGTGGAGACGGCACCGAAACCCCAGCCGACTAGCAGCAGTCGTGTCGGCGCCTCCCTCATGCACTTCTCGCCTGGACGCAACTTGACTGAACACCGAGTGCCGAAAGCTCAAGCCTTCGCCCCGGCCGCCGCGGTCGGCACAGGCCTCGTAATGCTATGCGGCGACCTAGTATGCGACTCGGAACGGGCAGTCGACCGAGTGACCTCTAGCATCGCGATAACAGTCTTGCCCCGCGATATAGCTTGGATAGGAGTGCACATTGTCGAGATCGGCTCGGCCAAGCCTTCGGCAAGCAGTCGACCGAACACAGCGACGAGAAATTGCAGTGCGATCGAAGGTCAGCGACGTTAAATTTCGGACGGGAATTGGCCAATGAGTAACAACACCACACCGGGAGCTAAGCCGCCCCGGTTCTTGCGCCGGCCCAGCATCGGGCTGCGATTACTGCTCGCCCAGACACTGGTGCTCGCCGCCGGTGCGGTGGTCACCTGGGGAATTGCCGCCGTCGTCGGACCGCAGCTCTTTAAGAAGCACATGCATGACGCGGTGCCCGCCGGCTCGTTCCTTGAAACACATGCCGACCATGCCTACAGAGGGGCCACCGCCGTGGCCGTGGGCGGCGCCCTTGCCATTTCCGTGCTGATGGCGCTGGCGGTCAGTTGGTATGTCAGCCGTCGGCTCCAGCGATCGGTCACCGAGGTCGCCGCCGCTGCGACCGCGGTCGCCCACGGCCGATACGACATCCGGGTTTCGCCTACCCGCCTCGACGAGGATTTCGACACGCTCGTTGACTCGTTCAACCAGATGGCGGCCCGGCTACAGACAGTCGACGCCACACGGCGCCAGTTGTTCAGCGACCTCGCCCACGAGATCCGCACCCCCGCCTCGGTGCTGGACGCCTACGTGGACGCGCTCGAAGACGGCGTGCGGTCGCTTACCCCACAGACCACCGCGATGCTGCGCGACCAGACCCGCCGGCTAGTGCGGTTCTCCGAGGACACCGCTGCGCTCGCCCAAGCCGAAGAAAGTGCCTTCTCGATGGCCTTTAGCTGGATTGACGTGCCCCAGCTGATCGATGCTGCCGTGACAGCCGCGCAGGAACGCTATCGGAGCAAACACGTTGATCTAGTCGCCACGTTACCTGCGAACCTGCCCCCGCTATGGGGTGACCCGCAACGGCTATCTCAGGTCCTAGGCAACCTGCTTGACAATGCGCTGCGCCACACGCCGCCGGGAGGACGCGTCGAGATACGCGCGGCTGCGGACGGCACTGTTTTCACGCTTTCGGTCGTCGACAGCGGTGAAGGCATCCCGGCCGAACATTTACCCCATGTGTTCGAACGGTTCTATCGAGCCGATCTCGCCCGCGACCGGGGCTACGGCGGAGGCGGAATCGGATTAGCCATCGTCAAGGCGCTGGTCGAGGCCCACAACGGACGCGTCGCCGCGGCCAGCGACGGCATCGGCAAAGGCACCGCGTTCACCGTCACCCTGCCGCTGTCCCCAACGGGTGCCGAGCGTACCTCCTGAAACCATGTGGTCGGTCGGCACGGTGGGGGACGCCCTCGATAAGGCTCGCGGAAACCACTATTGGGCTCTACCAAAACGAGTGCGTCCGCGGGGGCTCCCGTTTCGCGATGCGCCGCTGCGCGGGCCGCCGCCCAAGTGGTGGTGTCGCATCCGGTCGGTGGCCAGTCCTGCGACATCGCCACCGTCAGGCGGAATCGTGATCGCGCGGCACCGGCTGGCTGCCGACGGGGCCGGGGGTGATGGTCTGCGATTGCGGCCATGTCATCGCGTTGGACGCCGCAGCGATGGCGACGGCGGCCACCAGGCCCCCGCATCGCCGCAAGGAACGCATCCCACCGCGACCGGCAGCCAAAGCCGCTGCCACCCAACTACTGTGACTCCGTGACGACAGCGGGCGCGCGAATGAATCCTCGACGGCGTCAAACGATTCCACTGTCATCGATCTGTCGGCTTTATACCGACTCCGCGACCACCACGCTGCCGCCGAAACCCTCCGCCGAGCCGCTACCGGCACCCGCGAACCACTACACTGACCGCTGCTCACAGGTGGGGAATCTCAGCGAGGACACCTGGGGACTTTCGATGAGCCCGAGCATCGTCGCCAGACATCAACGCAGCGCGACCATCGTGACCTCGAATCGCGATGCCGACGAATGGCTCTCGGTCATGATGGACGCGATGCTTGTCCAATCCTCCCGAGGTCGTCGTGGGACTGGCGCACGCTCACGCACCCGACCCGACGAAGGGCCCGAATTCAACGACAGAACATGCCCGGAACGACTCAGTGCAGAGATCGGTATCCTCGACCGCCGTGTCGGCATCACAGTATTTATTTCCTAGGTGTTACAGAGATGTTCACTCAGTGTCTCGCGACGTGTGCAGCAGACTGTCGGTCCGCTCACATCTCAGCTTCGTCAACCCCCTAGGCGCCTCGGCGGCATGCTGGTTGCTCAGACTTATCGCGGGCCGACGCCTTTGCCGGGAAATTTGCACCCTAGGCGATCACCGCGGTGAAATACCATGTCCGACAAAGAGAGTATGGCGACAGATAAATGTCGGCCGAACGCGGTATCCCACTACCATAGGGCTAAGTCATGCTGAGCCGAGTTCGTCTCTTCGCCCAGCAGCCCTTCGCCGGTCCTTGTTAACTTGATGTAACCAACTCGGCACTGGGAGTAGAGGCGTCGTATCTTGAGGATGCCTTTCACCGCAACGACAGGTCGCCACAAGGAACCCGCCGAGCCGACGAACTTCTCGTGCCAGAACGAAAGCTAGTCGTACGACGTGGGTTCGGGCGATCGTATGTCGCTCAGCCGTAACAGGGAAGCAAGGAGATTACGTGGCACTGCTCAAAAGGATCATAGGATTGGCTCCGCTTGCGATGACCGTTTGCGTATTTGGGGCTGCAACTGTGCACGCCGAGCCGATAGATATGGCGCCCAAGGTTTTTAGCAAAAACACCCGCGATGGCTGGCAATTGAACATCCGGATCGACCGCGAGAAAGTGAACTCAGTACCCAATCTCGCCGCAGCCGCAAACTCGAGGGAGGCGTTTGTCACGTTCGACGCAACGGCCACCGCGACCGGTGGATCAAGTCCGATCACAGACAGCCTCTTCATCGCCGGGTACCAGCTGGGCTGCCAAACCGACGTGTCGACTGGTCTGCAGATCGGTGGTACGGGGGGCATTGCACCGACGGTAGGCGTCGGCCTCCCCGACCCGTCGGTCAGTGCCGGTGTGAGCTCTGGTGTAGCGGGATTCGTCCAGACGGTTCTACAGCCAGGCGTGATCGTCGATCTTCCGTTGGCCAACATGGTCCTCAACGAGGGCGGCACGGGTATGCTTGACGTCGACAATCTGCACATCAAGGCTGACGCATGCGGAGGCGATGTTACCGTCCGTTCCTACGCTTACCTGCGCATCTCGACGGACGCCGCTCACAGCAATTTCGCCATTTACGGCGATCCGATCAAAATTTGAGGTGAGACCATGGTTTGCGCGAAGCGACGTATATTCGGCGCGGCGACTGGTTTTGCTGCGCTGTTCACCCTTGCCCCCCTACCCATGGCGGACGCCCAGCCAGCGCCGCCACCACCACCGCCTTTCTTTCCTGCTCCCACTTTCGGATTTCTGCCGGCAGTGCCAGGGAGTTACAGCGCTACCTACTACGTGATTCTGCCGCCGTCGCCGGCGATCACTGATTCGCGGGGTCTGAACGTCGCCAGCAACGCCGACCCTGCCTCGGCGGCCCACGGGCTACCTGGCAGCAAACTTGGCAACAGTCCTCACAAGACAAACCCTCTTACATCGTCGAATACGCGTTACGGGCTCTCCGCTCTAGGGGCACCTGTCCCCACGCATACCCCGGGTGTGAACTCCTCCGGTGTGGGCCACATTGCGGCACTGGAGGACCCGAGCGGTCAACCATCCGATGGTACTCCCGCAGTTGAGTCGGAAGCTCCTGACGTAACTCCTACGCCCGCACCGGTTTTGGAGGATCCAAGCGGCCAGCGACCAGAGGCGGCGGAATCGGGCGGCTAGGGCTAACCGTGTAAGGTTCGTTTGAGGGGTCGACCCTGGCAACGCGGCAGCAACGAGAACACCCACAGACTGCTGCGGGGACTACTTCCCCAAGGGTGTCAGGCTCAACAACCACTCACCGGCGGTCCTGCTGGTCATTGAACTCAACTATCGCCGCCCTATGGTCCACCGGGACCGTTGTCCGGCTGACTTGTTTGCCGCGCTGTTAACCTCGATGGCCGTCAACTCAGCGCGCGACCGCATGAGCTGGGCGCCGAAACCCAGAGCCGACTGGCTGCTTTCCGAGTGCACAGATTTTTCGATTCTGCGGTCGCAGACCCGGCTGAAAGCGGCTCAGGGCGACGCGATGCACGACGCCGAGGGGTACGGCATACCGTCACTCACGCAACGGTATGCCGTACCCTCGACCGCTTCATGTGTCATCGGCACGGTAGGAAGGGCACACAGTATTGATGTGGCAGAGGAGGCGAGAAAAATCCATGGCCTCCGCCATACCTTGGCCCGCCGTTGCCGTGTCCGCCGCCGTGTCCGCCGCCGTGTCCGCCGCCGTGTCCGCCGCCGTGTCCGCCGCCGTGAGGTCCGTTCAGACTGTAGTCAACGGCCGGGCCCGACACCGGTGCTGCCTGAGCAGAAGCGGGGACTACGCCGGCGGCCAGAGTTAGTCCGCCGGCGATGGCCAGGGCGCCGGTAAGCACCTGAATCGGTCGACGCAATTGGTTTGCTCGAATCATGGTCGGATTTCCTTCCAGAAGAATGTCTTCAAATCAGATTTGGCCTTCGATGAATGGTGGTCGGCACCTCCTCTTGTTGTCGGCATTTCCATCTCGACCGAAATGGTCGGAGCCCATTTGCGAATGCTTTGATTCCGATCGTCGTTCCCGAAAAACTTCAGCGCGGGCACTTTGCGAGTCGAGTCGTCCAAAAGGGCCGAGTCGCCAGTCCATGCGCGGCCGTGGTCCGCCGTGTCTAGCGGTCGGGAGACATCCCTGTTATGACCGAGGCCGATGTACTTGGCAAGACGCCCTTCAGCATCACTGAGCCGGGTCTACGACCGTGACACAACGGGTCCATGACTGCACCACCTGCTGGGTCGGGTGGTCGATGACCGCCGGTTGGCGCGGTGGGTCACCTCCGAGCAGATTGTGTCGGCGGCAGTAGTCGTTGTTGTAGATGGTGTCGAAATAGCGCTGGGGCCCGTCGGGAAACACCGCCGCGATCGTGGTGTCGGGTTCATAGGTGCGTGCCGCCCACCCGGAGACCAAGGCCACCGCGCCTACACTCCATCCGCCGCTGGCGTAGTGGCTCTTTGCCAGGGCGCGGCACGCCCACACTGCCTCAGCCGGAGCCACCCAGTGCACCTCGTCGAAGGCTGCGTAGTCGACGTTGCCGGGGTAGATGCTCGATCCCAGCCCTCGCATCAGGCGTGTTGCGGCCGGCTGTCCGAAGATGGTCGACCCGATAGTGTCCACCCCGATCAGCTTCAGGTTAGGGTTGGCCTGGCGAAGCACGCGCGCTACTCCCGCCGAGTGTCCGCCGGTCCCCACTGAGCACACCAGCACGTCGACGTTTCCGAGCTGGGCCAGCAACTCAAGGGCCAGCGGCTGGTAGCCGTCGACATTGTCGGGATTGCTGTATTGGTCGGGAACCCACGCGGGCGGGTCGGCAGCCAGCAGTTCGGCCACTCGGTCTTTGCGGGCCTGCTGCCATCCGCCGACCGGATGAGGCTCGCGCACTAAATCGACATCGGCGCCGTAGGCGGCCAGCATGCGCCGCACGATCGGCTCCATTCCCGGATCGGTGACAAGGGTGACCGGATGCCGATGCACCATCCCAGCCAGGGCCAGCCCCAGACCCAATGTGCCACTGGTAGATTCCACAATCCGCGCACCGGGACGCAGTTCCTCGCGGGCCTGAGCCATTTCCACCATGTGCATGGCAGGTCGGTCTTTCATACCGCCGCCAGGATTGAAGCCCTCCAATTTGGCCCAGAAGCCACGGTCGGCGTTGGTCAGCGGCGCCGACACTCGCAACACCGGCGTCCGGCCCACCAGTGTTCCGGGGCTCTGACTGGCCACGGTTGCTGCACGGTGCAATCTGCCCGCGGCGCTACGCCGAGTCGGACGCACAAACTTCCCAGTGCGGGAAGGTAGAGCTGCAGTCATATGAATCGTCGCTTTCTTAATCGCTGCCGCAAGGATGCGCGGCAAGAGAAATAGGGGTAGCGGTCACCGGCCATGCGTGCACGCAGCACGGCGGCCTGGCGCTACCCAGTCAGCGACGAGCGATACAGTTCCGAATCAGCAAGGGGCGACCCGCAGAGAAGCCAAGAAGCACACTGGGCGGCCCGCGCGTCGCGCCGAGCGCAGCCCATGCCCCCATCACGACAACGACGGCGATTGCGGAGATCGCCAACGCGGTCCTATCCGTCCCCGCCCGGAGTCCAGCCGCACAAGTGAGAACATCGGGCGGAGCCGAGTGGCACTCCTTGTCCGGCATTAGGTGAGAATGATCCGTTATCAGCGGCGACGCAGCTTGCGTAAAAGAGGACGCCTGCAGAACATGGACTCCATGACTCTCGACGGCGTCTGCGTGCGGAAGACCAACCTCGGTCCCAAGCAGCACGGCCAACGCCGCAACCGCGATGACAGCTGCGCATCGCAATCGCCTGGCCGCACGACCGGTGACTTTCACGATGCCGAGTGTAGCGCGTATAACTCCGGGCAGCAGATAACGCTGCGGTGAAGTTCCACAGGCAGGTCCATAACGAACGATGCTATGCGCGTCGCTTTGGACTCGTTCTGACGCACGATTTTGGCGCTCGCCGACTGCAATTGTTGAGAGCGACCATAATTTCGTGACCACCTGTAGCGGCCAAGAAACCCTATTGGGTGAGCGTGCCAATCTCGTCTTCCAACGACTTAGCTACGTCACCGCGGAGCCGGCTGAACGAATCGGTTCCCATAGTTGATTGGACAGATTACTCCGTTGACGAAGTGTCGACGTCGTTGCTTGTATCCCCGTTTGTCGTCTTCGATGTACACGGGCTCGGGCCGGGGCCCGAACCGCTGATATGCCTAGCGGTCGTGCCGTTGGTTTCCGCAAGGATGTTGCGGATCTCGGTCAGCAGGGCCAGCTCGGTGTCCTGGGCCTGCTCGACCTCACCCTTCTTGCGCAGCCGGTTGTACGGCAGCACGACGAGGAGATACACCACGGCCGACACCAGAATGAAGTTGATGGCGGCCGACAGGAGAACGTTCAGATCGATTGTCTCGCCGCCGCCGATGCCGAGCCGCAGAATGCCGTAGTTGGACTCACTGCCCGCGCCGATGCGGTTGATGAGCGGTTGAATGATGCTTTCGGTGAATTTGGTGACCAATGCGGTGAACGCCGTGCCGATGACCACCGCAACCGACAGGTCGACGATGTTGCCTCGCGCGAGGAAATCTTTGAACCCCTTCAACATCGTCCCGAACCCTTCCTGTTGTTCGTGCTCGACAGTTAGCGAGGTTAGCCCGGATTTTGCGTGGTAATTGGTGTGGGTTCGGTGTGATGCCGAGTTGTGTTGTTGGGTAGTGGTTTTCGTGTGGTGGCGTAGAGGTGC
>NZ_BCTA01000008.1 GCF_001570485.1 Mycolicibacterium novocastrense | reverse complement strand
GGGGTCGAGCAGACCCAACCATTCTCGGAACTGCCCCCCATCGAGTAGCTCCGCCTCCCGGAACATGAACTCCTCGACGGCCTCACGGGTATCTCGATCGACCGCAACCGCGTTCATCACACCGAACTCCTCGACCAGACCATCAACACTGACTCGATATTCTGCTGAACAGATATGTCCTCCGCTGTAGAGAATGTAAGCTACGTCTCACCGGCCCGTCAAGACAACATCGCCGAATGAACCACGGCCAAAACGGCGCGGAACTAATGATGATGCTGCACAACCGAATCTGGACGCGAGCTCATGGTGGCGCCTCCATCGGATGCGCAATGCCCGGGCGCCTGGCGCGTCACCTTATGTATGTCGACGACGGTCGAAAACTAGGCCAGAAGCGACGGTGAAAAGTAGGCCACGTGGTCGTGGTTATTGTGCCGTGTTGTCGGCTCTGGCGGAGGGCAAGGTGTCGATTCCGGTGTCTTTGAGGCGGTAGCTGGAGCCTTTGAGGGTCAGGACGTCGGCGTGGTGGACGATGCGGTCGATCATCGCCGCGGCTACGACTTGATCCGCCCCGGAATGTCGGGAGGTTCTCTTATCTGAGTGCCTCCTCGGCGTGAGGGTGCCGTTGGCGATGGTAGTAGAGCGCTTCAGCCCG
>NZ_BCTA01000007.1 GCF_001570485.1 Mycolicibacterium novocastrense | reverse complement strand
CGTAGAGAAGTCCAATTATTCCTTGCAGGACAGGCACTTTCGCTTATCTACACACCCCCACAGTCAACATTCCACGAAAAATCCGGGCTAATACGCCCTTCCGGCTTGCTGCGCGTTGAGCCGAGCACCACTGCCCGAGGCGATAGCCGTCAGGCGTGGCATATGCCGACGGAACGTGGGGGCCGTGCTGCTCGACGTACTCGCGGTATCGGCGATAGCCTTCCTCCCACGGCGGAGTGGCGTAAGTTTCGGGTGTCCAGCCGAGTTCGCGCAGCCGGCGCTCCCGCTCCGAATCAAGTTTGCCTTTGACGTAAACGCGGCGTTGGACGGCGACCCACGAGCCGAGCCGATAGCCATCACCGTCTTCATAAACCACCGGGACGCGGGCGTGGCCTTCGCTCTCCACAAAGCGCTTGTAGTGACTGTAGCCTTGCTCCCACGCCGCGTCTGCAGTCGTTTCCGGTGTCCAGCCCAGCTCCCGAAGTCGGCGTTCGCGATCCGCGTCCAAGCAGCCTTTTACATACTGGCTTCGTTGGGTGTTGACCCAGGAGCCTAGTGGATAGCCGTCCTCTTTGTGCTGCTGCAGGACGCGGGCTTGACCTTCGCGTTCTACATAGCGCTCATAGTGACTAAAGCCTTCCTCCCACGCTGCGGCCCACACCTCAGGTGTCCAGCCCAGCTCCCGAAGTCTTCGTTCGCGGTCGGTGTCCAGACGGCCATTGGCGTAATCAACACGTTGCTTGCTGACCCACGTACCGAGCGGATAACCATTTTCTTCGTAGCGCGCCTGGACGTTGGCATGGCCTTCGCGTTCAACAAAGCGGCGATAGCGTTCAAGCCCCTCCTCCCACGCAGCGACATAGGGGTGCGATGTCCAGCCCAGCTCAAGCAGCCGACGTTCGCGCTCGGCATCCATGCTGCCTTTGCGATACGCCTGGCGTTGCTTATTGACCCACCGACCGAGCCGAAAGCCGTTTTCCTCATGAGACTGAGGCACACGGGCGTGGCCTTCGCGTTCTACGAAGCACTGGTAATGCCGGTAACCGTGCTCCCAGGCGGCGTCCAGGAGGTTTGGCACCCAGCCGAGCTCTCGCAGTCGGCGTTCGCGGTCGGCATCTAGTCCGGGTTTGGCGTAGGCGTTTCGTTGTACGTTGAGCCACTGGCCGAGTCGATAACCGTCAGCTGCCTTATATGTCGCTGGGATGGCCGCGTGGCCATTCTGCTCGACGTACTCGCGGAAATGGCTGTAACCCTCCTCCCACGCCGCAGCACGGCTGTCCCACGTCCAGCCGGGCAGTTGTTTGAGTCGGCTTTCGCGGTCCGCGTGGAGTTTGCCTTCCGCAAATACGCTGCGTTGTTCGCCCACCCAGGCACCGAGCTTGTAGCCGCTTTCCTTATGGGCCGCCGGGACGTTCGCGTGACCGTTCTGCTCGACGAACTGCTCCATCAGGCCGAACCAGAACTCCCATGAGGCTGAAGTCATGTTGATCAGCTTCGTGTTGAACGCGCGGGCGAACGCATCGCTCACCCGCGGCCCCAGATCGACGTGGATCTTCGGTGGGAGCTTCACTGGTCCCTTGGGTCTGTTCCGCTTGCCAAGCTGGCGGCGGAGCTCATCAATTTGTTCAGCCAGTTCCTCGTCATGGGCGCGCAGGGCCAGCAGAACATCCCAGACAGGTTTGAAGGCCGAACTCTTAAGGGCAGTGTTCGTGTCCTTATCGGTCGCGTCCATGAAGATTGGGATGACGATGGTGCCGAGCGTCTTGTCGGGGACTAGCCGAATCGCGCGGCCGACAGCCTGCGCGACGTCGATCACGGAGCGCTTCGGGTCAATGAACGCCACGCCGTCGAGGGCAGGTACATCCACGCCCTCGGTCAAGCACCGAGCGTTGGACAGCACTCCGCACTCGCCCGCACCCACACTCCGGAGACGTTGCAGCTCTTGGCGTCGAACGCCTGTCGAATCCTTGGCCGAGACATGACGCGCCCACGTCTTCACGGTGGGGCGCTCATCCTCGGGCATCCAGGAAACTACTTCTTCTAACGTGTCAGCAAATTCCGCCGCATGCTTGACCCGGCTGTGGAAGGTGATCACCCGGTGCAGGTTGTAATCCCGAATGGCCTTCGCCAGCCCGATCTGCGCGGCCAGGCGCCCAGCGTTTTCAGCCACGCCTTCAACGCGCTGGACGAAGTTTTGGTTCTCGGCCCAGTCTCGAAACGTGGGATGGTTTTCGTCCACACCGATAACCAGAACCTGGTAATCGGTGAGCAGTCTGTTCGGTTTGTGGTGGATGGCGTCTCTGAAGTTCAGCCGGTGGAACACCAAGCCGAATGTCTCCTCGTCGTCCATCGAGGCATATGCCAGGTCGTCATCCAGGGCAGCGTCGTGGATGCGCTTAGCGAAGATTCGCGGGGTCGCCGTCATGAACAGGCGCCGCCGAGCTCGGATCTTCTCGCCGTCGAGAATGGTCGCGAACATCGATGCGATCGGCCCGGCGCAGCGATGCGCCTCGTCGGCAACCGCCAAGTCGAAGGCGGGCACCCCTGCCACCGCGCAGGCAGCGGCGACCTCTGGGGATGACTGGTAAGTGGAAAAGACAACGCGGCGACCAGGCCGGCGCAGGAACTCGGCGATCTTAGTAGGATCGGTAGTTACCGGATGGCCAAGATTGCTCGTATGCTCTACAGCCGCGTCTTCACCGCCGGCAGTCATATCAGAACACACCAACAGATAGTCGAATTCGACTGTCCGGCTAGCGGTCCATTCACGCATCGTCTGATCCAGCAAGGACAGAGACGGCAGCAATACCAGCGTGCGTTCGGAAGCAAGTTTTTCCGCGATGAATAAGGAAATCAGCGTCTTGCCGAGTCCGCACGCCATAATCAACTGGCCACGATCTGCACCGCGGAAGCCCGCCCACACGTCATCGATCGCCTCGGCCTGGTATGGCCGCGGCACCTTCGGTGGTTGTGGTCGGGCACGCAAGTCGGATGGTGAGCTCGGCCAGTCGAGCGGTGCGCACTCCAAAACGGCGCGGTCAACCACACCCACAGGGATGTATGAGCCCGTTACGACATCTTGCGCATGGCGGGAGAAGGGCTCAGTGGTCGCTGGTGTCCCGATCAGTAAGCGGTAAGCAAACAATGGCGACCGCCCGTCAGCACTCTTCCGCGCAGACTCCGACAGGAATCCGTGGATCGCATCCTTGGGGATTTTGTCGCCGTAGTGCTTGGCCTGGATAGCCCACAGTTCACCGGCGCGAGTCTGCGCGACCAGGTCGATACCAGCCTCACCCTCCTTCCAGCGGTCGGGCCACTCCTTCCACAGCCACACGTTCTCGAACGCGTAGCTCGGGTCGTGCTGCAAGTACCACTGACAGATGGGTTCAAATTGTTTGCCCGCGCGTTTGGGGTCGGGGTCCAATTGGGCTAACAGGTCGTCGAAGTTCACGGACGTGACCGGACGCTATTGCGTGTGCTAGTTGTGCGTCGAGCCAGGCGTAGCAACGACCGTGGCCCGTGGAGCCACAGCCTGCGGGGTTGTCTGTGTGTTGTGGTCATTGTCGCCGCCGTCGGGGAAAGCGCATACGCTTCGGAAGGTCGTATGCCCGACATGATCGTAATCAGGGGCACGGACATTTTGCTCAAGTGTGGCGACGGTGGTCACCGCGTCGCCCCGATCCGACGGGAAGCGCCCCTTTAGCAGCGGAAACGGCAAATTCACTGAGTGCCCCAAAAGGAACTCGCACCCTGTGAAGTCTCGTGTCCGGGGAGATCCCCCGTGCCTGGACAGAGTAGTTGCTGGTTTGGATCGACCAGGTAGCTTGCGGCTCGACGCTGAGGCAAGTCAGCAAATCGTGGGCAGACCCGCCGCGACAGACGGAAACAGTAGGTCGTCCGGCTGGCGGTTGTCGCCCCCGTCTTCACTTCAAGAGCGCGTACAAAAACGCCGGTACCGGCACACTCCGGACCGCTTGCTCTTCGTCGGCCCTCCGCGAGACCCGGTTTGCGCACGTACGTACGTCATCGAGCGCGCCCCCGGTACGCCCGGCGTCGACGTCGACGCTCGATACAGTCAGCGCCGCTGCCTCGCCGAAATGCAAGCCGCAATATCCGAGAGCTAGCACCAATGTCCGACGACAGGCGTGAAGGCGGTGGGGGGGGTGTTCGCCGGCCATACAGTCGCACACGCCGTGGTGAACGCGTCGGCAGCATGATCCATCTTGCACGACGCGATGGCCATAATGCTCCGACGTCCGTCGACGCGGCCGTACGCTGGATCGGAAATATTCCAAGATCTTGCCCCGGAGGGTTAGTCTTTGCCGACACGGCCCAACCCAACGATAGTCTTGCACTTCACCCATATCGAGCACTTGGAAACGGTTATCAACAACGGGTTGCTATGCGACACAGATGCACAGAGCACAGGTGTTTTGACTCGTGAGGCGGGCAACGTCGGCATCAAGGCGGCTCGGCGGAAACGACCAGTGCCGATCGAGCCTTACGGGCGGGTGGCGGATTACGTACCGTTCTATTTCGCTGCGCGAAGTCCGATGATGTCGGCAATCTCGAACGGGAAGGTTCCGGAATTCGGCACTGACTCGACGTCCCTGATGTACCTCGCGACCACGACGCAGATCCTGGTTGAGGGTGGCCTAAAGCTGCTGTTCACTGATCGAAATGCGCGACTGGACTACGCAAAATTCAAACCCGAAGCGGACGGCGACGATCTTGTTGATTGGAACCTGATGAAACAGAGGTACTGGGCCAACACCGACCAGGATCCCGAACGTAAGGAACGTCGGATGGCGGAGTGTCTTGTACATCAGCGGGTGCCGTTTGACAGGTTCGGGGCGATCATGGTTCACAGGGAAGAACAGGCGGAGGCTGTGCGTTCAACGCTGGCAGCCAACGGGCAATCTACCGAGGTCTATGTCAGACCCGACTGGTACATCTGACGTGTGGAGGGAGCGGCAACTTTGATCAGGACCGGCGACGGAAACTTGCTCCGCGCCGACGTTGACGCGCTTGTCAACACCGTAAACACTGTCGGCGTAATGGGAAAGGGCATCGCCCTGCAGTTCAAGCGCGCCTACCCATCGATGTACAAAGCCTACGAGGGCGCCGCTAAGAACGGCGAAATCCGGCTTGGCAGAATGTCGGTGTGGGAAACCAATCAAATGACTGGTCCCCGGTACATCATTAATTTCCCTACGAAGAAGCACTGGAAGGCAAAGTCCCGGCTAGCCGATATCGAGTCAGGGCTCATTGACCTTATCCGAGTGGTGGATGAATACGGCATCAAATCGATCGCGGTACCACCGCTCGGCTGTGGGAACGGCGGACTGGACTGGGCCGATGTCGAACCACTAATCGTCGCCGCATTCCAGGCGATTCCGGAAGTGGACGTCCTGCTTTACCCGCCGACGGGAACCCCAAGCGCAGCATCTATGCCTACGAACGAGCCACGTCCGCCAATGACGGCCGGCCGGGCAGCGCTGATCGCCCTTCTCGACGGCTACTCCAGCCAAGCGGAGGCGAGCACATCCCTGATCGAGTCGCAGAAGTTGATGTACTTCCTCCAAGTGGCTGGGGAGCCACTTAGTCTCAGGTACGAGAAGGCTTGGTACGGACCATATGCTGACAATTTGAGGCATGTGCTCAAAGTCGTAGAGGGCCACTATCTCCGTGGGTTCGGCGATGGCGCGACTGCGGTGATGGACGCCGAGCCGCTCGACGTCTTACCCGGCGCACTGGACGCCGCGCAGGCGTTTCTTGATGGACACCCAGACACTGGAAAACGGATCGAGCGTGTGCTCGAGCTGGCGAACGGTTACGAGACACCTTACGGGCTTGAGCTTTTGGCTAGCGTTCACTGGATCGCGAAAGAAGATCCGCGAGCGAGCGGTGACGCCGATCTCCTCGTTAAAGAGGTACAGAAGTGGACCCCCCGAAAGGGGAGGATGTTCTCGGAAATGCATATACGCCGTGCATGGGAGAATCTTCGAGGGAAGGGGTGGGTCACAGAACCCGCGCATGTCTAAGGTTGTGTGTACGGCACTGAACTAGAACCCCGGCCAGTCCGGGACAAGTCGAATATCGCTTCTGCCGCCGTCCTTGCATCCGCTGAACAAGCACCTTCCCTGTGTCGTGCGCGGTCCCTGTTTCTACCGGCAACTGTTCTGGTGTCCACTTGTGCGCCCAGGCGTTAAACCACAAGCAGCTCGGCAACGACCAGTGATGTGTGGATATGTTCGTCAGACAGATGTGAATCACCAGCTGTCCGCGTCAGCCATCGCCAAATTGATACAGGCCTACTGAAATGGCATGAGCACGAACCAGTTACAGCGACAGTATGAGCTCAGCCAAAACGATGGTGCAGAACAGTTTATGAACCGTGAGGGTCGTTCGTCGTCAGCGCAAGGTCACGTCGACGTAGGGCTGAACCGTGTGGGCGACGCTAACCGCTAGCCCCGCAACCCTCTGTCGACGACGGTCGAAAACTAGGCCAGAAGCGACGGTGAAAAGTAGGCCACGTGGTCGTGGTTATTGTGCCGTGTTGTCGGCTCTGGCGGAG
>NZ_BCTA01000006.1 GCF_001570485.1 Mycolicibacterium novocastrense | reverse complement strand
TCGCCGACGAGTTCGGGGTCGCGCTCCCCGGCGAGTCGGTACACGCCGTAGTGCGTGCCGGCATACAACACGCCGTCGGAATCCACGCCCATGCCGTGGATGTGCGCAAGACCCCTGGGGTTGGATCGGCCAGAGGGGCTGTCAGCACTTGAGCATGCTCCGCTCAGCAATGCGGTAACCGTAGAGATAATGATCAAGGCTGATCGCATGGGCGCGTGCCATCTCCCGGGGTCTGTCCCCGACAGCCGCCTGTGATGATTATGCAGCGTTGATCGGTACTGTTCGGTGTAGCTCAGAGGTTCGCATTTCCTGCTCGCCACTGCTCCCACGGGATATTCCAATCACCGAGGCCGTCGGTACCGGACAGTGTTTGCCCTACGGTGTTGACGACTTCGACGATGTCGCCGCGCTTGGTGTTCTCGTAGAACCAGACGGCATTCGCGGGGCTGACGTTGAGGCAGCCGTGGCTTACGTTGGCACGCCCCTGACTGCTGACCGACCATGGTGCTGAATGCACATATATGCCGCTGTAAGACATCTGGGTCGCCCAATCGACATCGAGCCGGTAACCGTCTGGTGAATTGACCGGCACGCCGTAGGTCGACGAGTCCATGATCAGATTCGGGTACCTGTCGCCGATGATGTAGGCGCCATTGTCAGTGGGTGTGCTGTCTTTACCCATGGACATCGGCATGGTCTTGATCAGTTCGCCGTTACGCCTGACGCTCAGCGTCTTGGTGCTGTCGTCGGCGGTGGCGATGATCTGGTCGCCGATGGTGAACCGGGTGCTGAGGTCGTCCTGGCCGAACAAGCCGTTCCCGAGGTCGACACCATACGTTTTGACCGAAACCTCAACGGTAGTACCGGGTTTCCAATATTCGGCCGGACGCCAGCGGACCTCGCGGCTGCTGAGCCAGTAGAACGCTCCGTCTACCGGGGGAGTAGTGACGACCGAAATCGCGTTCTGGGCAGCCAGACGGTTCGGGATGTCCTCGTCGAAGCGGACGGCGATGGGTTGGCCGACTCCGACGACTTCGCCATTGTTGGGCATGACGTAAGGCATCGTCAGGTTCTTCGGCGACTGCGTTTGGAATGTCATGCTGTTGCGTGTGATGCCGCCGAGTCCGAGCGCTTCGGCGTGCAACGTGTACTGCTTGTTGTAGCCCAGTGGCTCGGTCGTGGCCCACGTCACTCCATCTGGGCTGAGCTGCCCGTCGACCGGAATGCCGTCTGCATTGACCATGGTGACCGGGCCGAGGACGCCGTCGCCGGCGGTCACCGTGACAGGAGAGTCCACCGCCACACCGACGGCACCGTCTGCCACTGAGGATTGCAGCGTAGGTACCAGTAATTCGCTATACGGGTCGCCCTTGTCTGCGATCACTTGCGGTGGCCGCGGGGCCGCGTTGCTGCTGCATCCCATGAGCAGCACCGTCAAGGCCACCACCGTCCCGGCGATGAGCCCGAGCCGAGTGTTCCGCCGACCGATCCGTGAAGTCCGCCGCCGCAGCAGCATGGCTACCCCTTTTCTGCCGTCGTCTCAACGCAGATGCGACGGCTGCAAGCCTCGATGTCCTGCGCCGTCCCGCCGCGTTGCACATGTGACCACCCTCCATGGTCGCCGCTCGGTGTTTTGCTTTCCTGCTCCTTCGTGGAAGGCTCGGTAAAGGTTTGAACGTCGCCTTTGACCTACAACACGAGCGTGTCGCCACCGAAGCGGCTACTGCATCGATACGTACATCGTAACTACCCCGCGGCGCAAAGGTGGGTTGACTGCGCGGCGCGAGCGGGCCGAGTGCACCTGACACACTCGGTGATGGGAGGGTCTGGCGCGTCAGGGTGAAATCCTCAGCTGCTACTGGGTATGCGTAGTTGTTACGTATGTAATGAGGTCAGCTGGGGTCGTACCCCAGCGAATCGCCGGCGCCGCGGTGTTGCGCGGCGCACGACTGACGCTCGCAGAGTTGCTTCGGTACTCGGTTGCGGCGGGCGCATGAGCCCCGGTGATCGCGGCCGATTATCGCGACGCTTGGGCTGTTATGAAGTGGTGGGAGGCTTGAGGTCGTGACCGGGGATGCTGCGGTCGTCCCGCTTCCCAACGAGGTCGATGCTGTCTTGTTATTCCTCGTACACGACTTGACGCGCAGCCCGACGGCTGTTGAACACGCCCTAGCCGCAGAAGGTCCAGGCGCTTCGAGTGGTGGCCTTCGACGCATTGCACGCCACCCACCGGATGGCTATGCCGGTCGACATGATCGTTGAAGCCATCGACCGTCGTCATGTGACTACGTTGGAGCGGTTTGAGGCACCGTGGAACGTGGCTCGTTTCGTTCCCGATCCGAGGGTCGGCCGAGTGCTGGCCAGTGTGCACATGTTTTCCTCCGGACACATGGCGGGCCATCACGACTAAGGGATCGGCGACAGAAACGCTAGCTCCGGCGGTCAGGGTCTTTACCGATTCTTCATCGAACATGGACCCGACCCTTTAGGTTTTGCCTGCAGGCTGGCTAGCTGCGCAACGAAAGGAATTCGCGTGCAAATGAACCGGATAATCGGCATCGCCGTCGCTGCAGTGGCGGCAGCGCTCGCATTGAGCGCCTGCAGTAACAGCTCACAAAGCGAACAAGACACGTCGTCGATGACTACCTCGGCGGTGGCCACCCCGTCGTCATCCGCTTCTGCAAGCAACGGCGCCCAAGCTCAAGCGCACAACGACGCCGATGTCACCTTCGCCCAAGGGATGATCCCACACCATCAGCAGGCAATTGAGATGAGCGACATGCTGCTGGCTAAGCAGGGCATCGATGGGCGCGTGGTGTCGTTGGCCAACGAAATCAAGGCGGCTCAGGGCCCGGAAATCCAGCAATTGCAAGGCTGGCTATCAGAATGGGGCGTGTCTTCCACGACGTCTCCGGGCGCCGGTATGCCGGGCATGCCCGGCCATGACATGGGCAATATGGGCGGCGGCGGCATGATGACCGAGCAAGACATGACCGCGCTTCGTAACGCGCAGGGTGTCGAGGCGAGCAGGCTGTTCTTGACGCAGATGATCGAGCATCACCGAGGTGCGGTCGCGATGGCGCAGACTGAGGTCGACAACGGCCAGTTCGCGGCGGCGATCGAGATGGCACGTTCGATCATCGCCTCGCAACAAAAAGAGATCGAGACCATGGAGCAGATCCTCGGCTCGCTGTAGGGGTGCCAGAAAGCTAGGAGCGTCGAGCTCTCCTCGATGTCCCCGTGCCGGTGATTCCCGCCGGCGCGGGGACCCTTGCAGCGATCCGCAGGTCAAGAAGTTTGGAGGGCTTGAACCTCGATCGCCGTCTTCGCTGCGGCGAGATGTGTTGGCCCACTTGGGTCACCGGAAATTTTTGTGCCGAAAGCCGAAAACGTGATCCTGCTCGGACGACCCAGGCCTCGGCAAAACACTGGGCGATCGGGCTCGGGCATGAAAGCTGCCCACGCCCGGTACTCTTCAACACCGCCAGCAACTGGATCACGCGCCTGTCGACCGCGCACCACGCTAATCTCCTAGCGCCAGCTGAAAAAGATCCGCCGCTAGCAGCCGGGCTCGGTCATGGTGACCCTCAGTCTGCGTTCGGCCGCTGGGAAAAAGGTTGTCCGACACAGTGGTAGCCGCGATTATGATCGATCGCCTCGTGCATCATGACGCCGATCAACGCTGATGCCGCACAAATCGACTGCTGCCCCGTTCAGTACCCTTTGATCGCGAAACCCATGTCATGCTTAGGCATTGACGTGAATGACCTAGCGTCGCGATGACGGGCGGCGTCGGCTAACCGGTTCTGCGGTGGTGGGGTCGGCGGTGATGGTGTCGGCGCCGAAGAGCGCTTGGCTGAGCACTCGCAGCACGTCGGTGTCGGCGGGCGAGTAGTAGACGAACGTTCCGTCGCGGCGGCTTTTGACCAGGCCGGCCAGCCGCAGCTTGGCCAGGTGCTGGCTGACCACTGTGGGCGCGGCATCAGCGAGATCGGCCAGGCACGCCACCGACGTTTCACCTTGCAGCAGCGCCCACAACACCTTGACCCGGGTCGGGTCGCTGAGCATGCGAAATGTCTCCGCGGCCCTGGTGACCTGCTCCTGGGTGGGCATCGAGAAACCCGCAAAGGACGAGTGCACGGCCAAAGTATAGCGCCGTCTGCGTGATGATCTGCCCATCTGAGCGCGCATTTGCGTATATACGCGAATGCGGCAGCTATGAATCCGGTGACCACTGACGTGCAACACGCCACCACCGCGCTGCAGCGCTCCCCGATCGACTCCTGGCCGGCGCGCCGATCCACCGCCTGGTCGTTACCGGAGGTGCGGTGGGCAGTGGCTGCGACCGCACTGTTCGGGGCGGGGTCGCTGGCGCAGCTCGCCGGGGGGCCGGTCTGGCTGTACTGGGCGCTGTATCTGGCCTGCTATGCCGCCGGCGGCTGGGAACCCGCCCTGGCAGGGCTGAAAGCCCTGTTGGACAAGACCCTTGATGTCGATTTGCTGATGGTGGTCACGGCCATCGGCGCGGCCGCCATAGGCCAGGTCTTCGACGGCGCCCTGCTGATCGTCATCTTCGCGACCTCCGGGGCGCTGGAGGCGGCGGCGACCAAACGCACCGAAGACTCCGTGCGCGGACTTCTCCATCTGGCGCCCGAAACCGCCACCCGCATCACCGATTCGGGTGAGGAGATTGTTGATACCGCGACTCTCGACGTCGGCGACGTGCTGTTGATCCGTCCCGGTGAACGCATCGGCGGCGACGGCGTGGTCCTCGAGGGTGCCAGCGAGGTCGACCAGGCCACCATCACCGGTGAAGCCCTGCCCGTCGACAAGACCGTTGGTGACGAGGTGTTCGCCGGCACCGTCAACGGCACCGGCAGCCTGGGGGTGCGGGTTTGGCGCCCAGCCGCCGACACCGTCATCGCCCGCATCGTGGCCATGGTCGACCAGGCCAGCGCCAGCAAGGCCCGCACCCAGCTGTTCATCGAAAAGGTCGAACAGCGCTACTCAGTCGTCATGGTGGCCGCCACGATCGCGTTGTTCGTCATCCCCATGCTGGTGGGCTCCGACCTGCAATCAGCGCTGTTGCGGGCCATGACATTCATGATCGTGGCGTCACCGTGCGCCCTGGTGCTCTCCACCATGCCGCCACTGCTGGCCGCGATCGCCAACGCCGCCCGCCACGGCGCGCTGGTCAAATCCGCGGTCGTACTGGAAAAACTCGCCGGCATCACCCACGTGGCTTTCGACAAGACCGGCACACTCACTGAGGGAACGCCGCAACTCATCCACATTCGCCCCCTGCCCGCGGGCCACCTCGACGACACCACACTGCTAAGGTTGGCGGCCTCCGCCGAACACCCCTCCGAGCATCCGCTGGCCCGCGCTATCGCGGCCGCCGCCCACCACGCACAGCTCACCATGGTCGCGGCCACCGACTTCACCTCGACCCCCGGGCGCGGAGTGCGAGCCCGCATCGGTGAGAACATCGTTGAAGTCGGCAGCCCCGCCCTACTCCAAGATCACGACACCGCCGCCCACGCCACCGCTCGCGAACTGGAAGACACCGGCCATACCGCCGTGATCGTGCGCGTCAACGAGGCCCCCGCCGGGGTCCTCGGATTATCCGATCGTCCTCGCGAGCAGGCGGCCGACGCCGTTGCTCACCTCGCCACGCTCACCGGCGCCCAGCCGATCCTGCTTACCGGCGATAACCGCCGAGCAGCGGCCCGCATGGCCGCCGATCTGGGCATCACCGATGTCCGGGCCGGGCTGCTGCCCGAGGACAAAGTCAGCGCCGTCCGCGAGCTTGAAGCCAGCGGCGCCAAAGTCATGCTGGTCGGTGATGGAGTCAACGACGCCCCGGCCATGGCCGCCGCCCACATCGGCGTCGCCATGGGACGAAGCGGCTCCGACCTCGCGCTGGAAACCTCCGACGCCGTAATCACCCGCGACCTGGCCACTCTTCCCGCCGTCCTTGAATTGGCGCGCCGCGCCCGCCGTGTCGTGGCCGCCAACCTGATCATTGCCGCCACGTTCATCGCGGTCCTGGTCACCTGGGACCTCGTCGGACATCTCCCGCTGCCGCTGGCTGTGGCAGGCCATGAAGGCTCCACTATCCTCGTCGGCCTCAACGGGTTACGACTTCTGCGCGCCAACGCCTGGCCCACCGCCGCCAAACGCCGCGGTAAACCCAGGGAGACAGACCGATCTGACACGACACGCCGCTAATTACATAGTCCGGCCGCGGACGTGGACAGATTGTCCAATTAGGGTCGGACGTGCAGGTCTTGAGACTCTGGCCTCGGCAAGTCTGGTCGGCGGCGCTCCGACGTGGCGACCGGAAGTGTGATGATGAACGTGGCCCCGGTGCCCGGTCCTTGGCTGCGTGCTGTGATGGAGCCCCCGTGTGCCTCGACGAGTGCTTTTGCGATTGCTAAACCGATGCCGGCTCCGCTCTTGTCGTGGGTGCGTTCTGCTTCCACGCGGTAGAACCGCTCGAATACGTGCGGAAGGTGTTGGGCGGGAATGCCTTCGCCGGTGTCGGAGATGCTGACTTCGAGCTGGTGACGGTCTATGTGGACGCGGACGTCGACGTGGCCGTGCGGCGGTGTGTGCCGCAATGCGTTGTCAAGCAGGTTGGCCATTACCTGAGCGAGTCGCTGCGGGTCGCCTGAAACTGCGGGAACGCGGGGTGGCAGGTGGGTGGCCAGGGTTACCTGTTTGGCTCGGTAGCGTTTGGCTGCGGCGCTGACCGCGGTCCTGACCAGCTCGGCGATGTCGGTGTCAGTCGTCGTCATCGATGCGGAGCTTTCCTCAGCTTGAGAGAGAGCGGCGGCATCTTGGGCGAAACGCACCAGTCGGCGCGTCTGATCACGCAGCATGGCAGTGGTGGTCGGAGTCAGTTTCTCGACACCGTCTTCGACCGCTTCCATGTAGGCTTCCAAAACCGCGACCGGAGTGCGGATTTCGTGGGCCAGGTCAGCGAAGAGGTGGCGGCGGGTGGCGTCCACGGCCTGCAGGCGACCGGCCATCTGATTGAACGCAGCCGCCAGCGCGTCGAAGTCCTGCCCGAGGTGCGGTGGAGCTACCCGCACGGTGTAGCGGCCGTCGGCGACCGCGGTCGCTGCTGAGGCTACTTCTGTGACGGAGCGCTGCAGGCGCCGGCTGATGTACCAGCTGACCGCGAAGGCCGCCAGTACCGAGACCGCCAACGCGCCGCCCACCGCGGCGACCATGGCGTACTGGTAGGCCTCCTCGGCATGATGCTGCTCGGCCGAATGTGGCGCGACGCCGGCCTGGCGCAGGTGGTCACGAAACAATGGTGGCCCTACGATGGCGGCGACCATCCAGGTGGTCAGCGCACCGGCCAGTAACACCATGGTTTGAGCGACCAGTAGTCGCATGCCGATCCCCGGGCGCCACCAAGCGCGCACCGGCGCTCGTTGGGCGTTCGCAGCCGCGCTCACTGTCCGCCTCCCATCCGGTATCCCACGCCGCGCACGGTCAGCACATAGCGCGGGGTGCTCGCGTTCTCGCCCAGCTTGCGTCTCAAATGACCGATGTGCACGTCGACGACGTGCTCGTCGCCGACCCACGGTCCCTCCCGCACCGTTTCGAGTAGCTGGCGGCGAGTCAAGACCACGCCCGGGCGCGCAGACAACGCACTCAGCAAGTCGAACTCGGTGCGAGTCAACCGGATCGGCTCACCATCGAGGTGCACCTCTCGGGCGGCGATGTCGACTTGCAGCTTCCCGAAGCGCCGCGGCGGTGCAGCCTGGTCG
>NZ_BCTA01000005.1 GCF_001570485.1 Mycolicibacterium novocastrense | reverse complement strand
TCGCCGACGAGTTCGGGGTCGCGCTCCCCGGCGAGTCGGTACACGCCGTAGTGCGTGCCGGCATACAACACGCCGTCGGAATCCACGCCCATGGCGTGGATGTGCGAAAAACCGCTGGGGTTGGATCGGCCAGAGGGGCTGTCAGCACTTGAGCATGCTCCGCTCAGCAATGCGGTAACCGTAGAGATAGTGATCAGGGCCGAGCGCATGCGTGCCTGCCATCTCAAGGGCGTTGTCACGACAGCCGTCTGTGATGATTGCAGCGTGATCGGTGCTTTTCGGCGGGCTCAGAGGTTCGCATTTCCTGCTCGCCACTGCTCCCACGGGATATTCCAATCACCGAGGCCGTCGGTACCGGACAGTGTTTGCCCTACGGTGTTGACGACTTCGACGATGTCGCCGCGCTTGGTGTTCTCGTAGAACCAGATGGCATTCGCGGGGCTGACGTTGAGGCAGCCGTGGCTTACGTTGGCACGCCCCTGACTGTTGACCGACCATGGTGCTGAATGCACATATATGCCGCTGTAAGACATCTGGGTCGCCCAATCGACATCGAGCCGGTAACCGTCTGGTGAATTGACCGGCACGCCGTAGGTCGACGAGTCCATGATCAGATTCGGGTACTTGTCGCCGATGATGTAGGCGCCGTTGTCAGTTGGTGTGCTGTCCTTTCCCATGGACAGCGGCATGGTCTTGATCAGTTCGCCGTTACGCCTGACGCTCAGCGTCTTGGTGCTGTCGTCGGCGGTGGCGATGACGTGATCACCGATGGTGAACCGGGTGCTGACGTCGTCCTGGCCGAACAAGCCGTTCCCGAGGTCGACACCATACGTTTTGACCGAAACCTCAACGGTAGTACCGGGTTTCCAATATTCGGCCGGGCGCCAGCGGACCTCGCGGCTGCTGAGCCAGTAGAACGCTCCGTCTACCGGGGGAGTAGTGACGACCGTAATCGCGTTCTGGGCAGCCAGACGGTTCGGGATGTCCTCGTCGAAGCGGACGGCGATGGGTTGGCCGACTCCGACGACTTCGCCGTTGTTCGGCATGACGTAAGGCATCGTCAGGTTCTCCGGCGACTGCGTTTGGAATGTCATGCTGTTGCGAGTGACGCCGCCCAGTCCGAATGCTTCGGCGTGCAACGTGTACTGCTTGTTGTAGCCCAGTGGTTCGGTCGTCGTCCACGTCACTCCATCTGGGCTGAGGTGCCCGTCGACTGAAATGCCGTCTGCATTGACCATGGTTACCGGACCGAGGACGCCGTCGCCGGCGGTCATCGTGACAGGAGAGTCCACCGCGACGCCGACGGCGCCGTCTGCCACTGAGGATTGCAGCGTCGGTACCAGTAATTCGCTATACGGGTCGCCCTTGTCTGCAATCACCTGAGGGGCCGGCGCGGCCGCGTTGCTGCTGCATCCCATGAGCAGCACCGTCAACGCCACCACGGCCGCGGCGATGAGCCCGAGCCGAGTGTTCCGTCGACCGATCCGTGAAGTCCGCCGCCGCAGCAGCATGGCTACTCCTTCTCTGCCGTCGTCTCAACGCGGATGCGACGGCTGCAAGCATTGCTGTCCCGGCACAGTCGCGCCACGCTGCGCATGTGACCACCCTCCATGGTCACCGCTCGGTGTTTTGCTTACCTAGCCCTTCGTCGAAGGTTCGGTAAAGGTTCGGACGTCGCCATTGACCTACCAACACGAGCGTGCGTGCTACCGAAGCTACTACTGCATCGGTACGTACATCGTAGCCACCCGTCAGCGCACATGTCGGTTGACTCCCTGGCGCGAGCGGGCCGAGGGCACCTGTCACACTTCACACTCGGCGATGGGAGGGTCTGGCGCGTCAGAGAGAAATCCTCAGCTGCTACTGGGTACGCGCAGTTGCTACGTATGTAATGAGCTCAGCCGGCAATCGTGCCTTTGCAAACCGCCGCCGCCGCGGCGTGCGGGCACAGACTGACGCCCGCAGAGTCGCTTCGGTACCTGGTTGCGGCGAGCGCTGAGCCCGGTGGTCGCCGCCGATCGTCGCGACGTTTGGCTGTTATGCAGTGTGGGAGCCTTGAGGTCGTGGTCGGGGATGCTGCGGTGATCCTACTTCCGCTGCTTGAACACGCCGGAGCCGCTGAAAGTCCAGTCGTTCGAGTGGTGGCCTTCGGCGCAGTGCACGCCACTCACCGGATGGCTATGCCGGTCGACATGATCGTTGAAGCCTTCGTCCGTCGTTGTGTCACTACGTTGGAGGCGTTCGATACACCATGAAGCCACCTGGCTCGATTCGTTCTCGATCAGAGGGTCGGCCGAGTGCTGGACAGGGGTTTACGTTTGCCTCCGGATACATGGCAGGCCATCACGACTAAGGGGATGGGCGACCGACACGAGGTCCGGCGGTCAGGGTCTTTACCGATTCTTCATCGAATACGGAAGCGACCCTTTAGGTTCTGCCTGCAGGCTAGCTAGCTGCGCAACGAAAGGAATTCGCGTGCACCTGAACCGGTTAATTGGCATCGCCGCCGCTGCAGCACTCGCATTGAGCGCCTGCAGTAACAGCCCACAAAGCGAACAAGACATGTCGTCAATGACTACTTCGGCGGTGGCCACCCCGTCGTCATCCGCTTCTCCAAGCGAGCGCGCGCCGGGGACTCAAGCGCACAACGACGCCGATGTGACCTTCGCCCAAGGGATGATCCCGCACCATCAGCAGGCAATCGAGATGAGCGACATGCTGCTGGCAAAGCAGGGCATCGACCCGCGCGTGGTGTCGTTGGCCAACGAGATCAAGGCGGCACAGGGCCCGGAAATCCAGCAATTGCAAGGTTGGCTATCAGAATGGGGCGTGTCTCCCACTACGTCCCCGGGCGCTGGTATGCCGGGCATGCCCGGCCATGACATGGGCAATATGGGCGGCGGCATGATGACCGAGGAAGACTTGACCGCGCTTCGTAACGCGCAGGGTGTCGAGGCGAGCAGGCTGTTCTTGACGCAGATGATCGAGCATCACCGAGGTGCCGTCGCGATGGCGCAGACTGAGGTCGACAACGGCCAGTTCGCGCCGGCGATCGAGATGGCACGTACGATCATCGCCTCGCAACAAAAAGAGATCCAGACCATGGAGCAGATCCTCGGCTCGCTGTAGGGATGTCAGAACGCTAGGAGCGTCGAGCTCTCCTCGATGTCCCCGTGCCGGTGATTTCCGCCGGCACGGGGACCCTTGCAGCGATCCGCGGATCAAGACCTTGGAGGACTTGAACCTCGACGCTCGTCTTCTCTGCGGCGAGATGTGTTTGGCCCACTGGCCAACGCCCGGCCCGCCGTCGCCAGTCGCCGCCGCAACCCAACGGAGACAGACCGATCTGACCGGACTCGCCGCTAACTACGTAGTCCGGCCGCGGACGTGGATAGATCGTCCAATTACGGTCGGACGTGCAGGTCTTGAGACTCTGGCCTCGGCAAGTCTGGTCGGCGGTGCTCGGACGTGGCGACCGGAAATGTGATGATGAACGTGGCTCCGGTGCCCGGGCCTTGGCTGCGTGCTGTGATGGAGCCGCCGTGTGCCTCGACGAGTGCCTTTGCGATTGCTAAACCGATGCCGGCCCCGCTGTTGTCATGGGCACGTTCTGCTTCCACGCGGTAGAACCGCTCGAATACGTACGGAAGGTGTTGGGCGGGAATGCCTTCACCGGTGTCGGAGATGCTGACTTCGAGCTGGTGACGGTCTATGTGGACGCGGACGTCGACGTGGCCGTGCGGCGGTGTGTGCCGCAATGCGTTGTCAAGCAGGTTGGCCAGAACCTGAGCGAGTCGCTGCGGGTCGCCCGAAACGGTAGGCACGCGGGGTGGCAGGTGTGCGGACAGCGTTACCTGTTTGGCTCGGTAGCGTTTGGCGGCGGCGCTGACCGCGGTCCTGACCAACTCGGCGATGTCGGTGTCAGTCGTCGTCATCGATGCGGAGCTTTCCTCAGCTTGAGAGAGAGCGGCGGCATCTTGGGCGAAACGCACCAGTCGGCGCGTCTGATCACGCAGCATGGCAGTGGTGGTCGGAGTCAGTTTCTCGACACCGTCTTCGACCGCTTCCATATAGGCTTCCAAAACCGCTACCGGAGTGCGGATTTCGTGGGCCAGGTCAGCGAAGAGGTGGCGGCGGGTGGCATCCACTGCCTGCAGGCGCCCGGCCATCTGATTGAACGCAGCCGCCAGCGCGTCGAAGTCCTGCCCGAGGTGCGGTGGAGCTACCCGCACGGTGTAGCGGCCGTCGGCGACCGCGGTCGCTGCTGAGGCTACCTCTGTGACGGAGCGCTGCAGCCGCCGGCTGATGTACCAGCTGACCGCGAAGGCCGCCAGTACCGAGACCGCCAACGCGCCGCCCACCGCGGCGACCATGGCGTACTGGTAGGCCTCCTCGGCATGATGCTGCTCGGCCGAGTGAGCCGCGACGCCGGCCTGGCGCAGGTGGTCACGAAACAATGGTGGCCCTACGATGGCGGCGACCATCCAGGTGGTCAGCGCACCGGCCAGTAACACCGTGGTTTGAGCGACCAGTAGTCGCATGCCGATCCCCGGGCGCCACCAAGCGCGCACCGGCGCTCGTTGGGCGTTCGCAGCCGCGCTCACTGTCCGCCTCCCATCCGGTATCCCACGCCGCGCACGGTCAGCACATAGCGCGGGGTGCTCGCGTTCTCGCCCAGCTTGCGTCTCAAATGACCGATGTGGACGTCTACGACGTGCTCGTCGCCGACCCACGGTCCCTCCCGCACCGTTTCGAGTAGCTGGCGGCGAGTCAAGACCACGCCCGGGCGCGCAGACAACGCACTCAGCAAGTCGAACTCGGTGCGCGTCAACCGGATCGGCTCACCATCGAGGTGCACCTCTCGGGCGGCGATGTCGACTTGCAGCTTCCCGAAGCGCCGCGGCGGTGCAGCCTGGTCG
>NZ_BCTA01000004.1 GCF_001570485.1 Mycolicibacterium novocastrense | reverse complement strand
TATGGCCTTGGTCACAAATCACTCCTTCTGTCCGCCCGAACGGCGGTCCGATCTTGGACCACCCCGGACTTACACAGATGGAATGACACGCCCGGGCTACAACAGCCAGATCGTGTGCTCCAATGACCATCTCGTAATCGGCGTGCATGTGTCCCAAGACGCCAACGACACGAACTGCTTCACACCGGCGTTGGCCGCAGCCAGCACTCAGACCCAGACGCTGGGCAAGACAATCGGACTGGCCTTGGCCGATGCCGGCTACTTCAGTGAAGACAACCTCACCAGCGAGGACCCGCCCCGGCTGATCGCCCCCGGCAAAGGCCGCGAGGTCCACGACAAAACCAACCGCCACCCGACCGATGGGCCGCCCCCACCGGATCTGTCGCCACTGGATGCAATGCGCCACAAGATGCGCCAACCCGAGAACGCGAAAGCCTACAAACGCCGCTCAGCCACCGTCGAACCAGTCATCGGACATCTCAAAGACCAAATCGGCTTACGCCGCTTTGCCCGCCGAGGCCTGCAAGCCGTCACCGCCGAACTGCACCTGGCCTCCGCGGTACTCAACCTCAACCGCTTGCACCACAAAGCCGTCGCCCTGGGGTGAACACCCCGATGGCCCGACACAGCACTCACCCGATCCCACCGGTCACCACTCACAAATCGCAACAGCCACCGGACGCGTGCGATCTACCCGTTAGTGCGCGTGCGCGATCGCGTCACGATCGCACGCGGGTGAACCGGTGCAGCAGCCACGCCAGCGGGACCGTCATCACGAAGGTGACGAGGAACAGCATGACGATCGAACCGGTGTAGATCGGATAGTGCAGCACCTCGACCATCGCCAGTTCCATCGTGATCAGGTGGATCAGAAAGATTTCGTAGGAGATCTCGCCGAGGAACACCATCGGCCGGCTCGACAGCACACGCGCGTAGATGCCGCGATCCCCCAGCGCCAGCGGCGCCACCGCCAGCGTCGCGATCACCGCGTAGAAGAACGCCTTCACCAACGCCTCGCGCAACTCGGCGGGCGAGGTGGTCGGTTCCCCGGCGATGGGCGTGGATGCGATGAAATAGCACGCCACCGCCAGCGGTATGCACGCCAGGCCGTAGGCCCGGACCCCCAGCGGTTGCAGCGCCGCCAGCAGCATCCCGCCGATGAACCAGGCGAGGTACGACGGCAGCCACAGCCGCGCGCCGTCGGGCAGGAAATCGGTGGTGTGCACGAGGACCAGCCATGCGGGTGTGATCAGCGCCAGGGCGGACAGTCCGCCGATCAGCAGGCCCGGACGCCACCGTCGTCGACACAAAACCACCAGCAGCAACCACGCGAGCAGCGGCAGCACTGCGTAGAACGCAACCTCCACCGCCAGGCTCCACATCTGGGTGAGGCCTTGATGCAGATACGAGTACAGGTAGTTGTCGGTGTAGATCTGAGTGTGAGTCAGGTTGCGCAGCAACCCCTCCCAGGTGTGCCCGGGGTTCGGGCCCGCGGTGCGGAAGTGGTAAACGACGTACGCCGCCAGCACGGTGACCACGTAAGCCGGCATGATCCGTCGCACCCGGCGCCAGGCGTACCGGCGCGTCGACGGCGGGGGCGTCCCCGCGTACGCGGCCTTCACCCACGGCGAGAACAACAGAAATCCGCTGAGCACGAAGAAGATCGGCACGCCGATCTCGGCGCGGGAGTACACCAGACCGACATAGCCCTGCGGGTACTTGCCCGTCGTGTACGCGGCGTGGGTCAACATCACCAACAGGGCGGCGACGGCGCGGATACCGGTGAGCGAGGAGACTCGTTCGGCCCTGCTGACGGATTCCAATCCGCCCTGCGCGTCCAAGCCGCGCGACAGCGTCATCTCTGCTTGTGCCGGCCCTTGTCCGGCCGTCGGTCGGGCTGCAGGTTGATCTTCACCCCCGAGATACGGGTGTTCTCGAGGGCTTTGAGTGTTTTCCTGGGCAGATCGGCGGGCAGCTCCACCAACGAGAAATCCGGGCGGATGGTGATGTGGCCGAAGTCGCTGCGGTGCAGACCACCTTCGTTGGCGATGGCGCCGACAATGTGACCGGGCCCGACCTTGTGCCGCTTGCCCACCGAGATGCGGTAGGTGGCCAGGCCTTCGCGTGGTTTGCGGTCGGGCTTGTCGCGGCGGGGACGCTCGTCACGTTCGCGCCGTTTCTCCGGTGGCGGTTCGACCATGAAGAACTCGTCACCGCCGTGCGCCTGGGTGGCCAGCGCCGCCGCGATGTCGGCGATCGGCACGTCGTGCTCGCGTTCGTAGTCCTCGATGATGTTGCGGAAGACGTCGACGCCCGGAGCGCTGAGCGCTTCGGTGATCGAGTCGCGGAACTTCGCCACCCGCTGGGCGTTGACGTCCTCGACCGTGGGCAGTTCCGCCTCGACCAGCTTGGACCGGGTGGCCTTCTCGATGGCCTTGAGCAGGTGGCGCTCGCGCGGGGTGACGAACAGCAACGCCGACCCGGACCGGCCCGCCCGGCCCGTGCGACCGATGCGGTGCACATAGGACTCGGTGTCGTTGGGGATGTCGTAGTTCAGGACGTGGGAGATGCGTTCGACGTCCAGTCCGCGTGCGGCGACATCCGTCGCGATCAGGATGTCGATTCTGCCGTCCTTCAATGCGGCAATGGTGCGCTCGCGCTGCGCCTGCGGGATGTCTCCGTTGATCGCCGCCGCGGCGAAGCCTCTGGCCTTGAGCCGCTCGGCGACCTCTTCGGTGGCTTGTTTGGTGCGGACGAACACGATCATCGCGTCGCCCTCCTCCACCTCGAGCACACGCGTCAGCGCATCCATCTTGCGGTGGCCCGACACCTGGATGTAGCGCTGCGAAATGTTCTCGGCGGTGGCGGTTTTCGCCTTGACCGTGACCTCGACCGGATCGTGCAGGTATTTCTTGGTGATCTTGCGGATCGCCGGCGGCATGGTCGCCGAGAACAACGCGACCTGCTTGAACTCGGGGGTGTCGGCCAGGATGCGCTCGACGTCCTCGGCGAAGCCCATCTGCAACATCTCGTCGGCCTCGTCGAGTACGAGGTAGTCGAGCCGCGACAGGTCCAGGCGGCCCTTCTCGAGGTGGTCGATCACCCGACCCGGTGTGCCGACGACGACCTGGGCCCCGCGTTTGAGTCCGGCCAACTGCGGACCGTAGGACGAGCCGCCGTAGATCGGCAGCACGTTGACCTCCGGCAAGTGGGCGCCGTAGCGGCCGAACGCCTCGGCCACCTGCAGCGCCAGTTCGCGCGTCGGCGCCAGGACCAGCGCCTGGGTCGCCCGGCTGGCGGTGTCGATCTTCGACAGGATCGGGATCGCGAACGCGGCGGTCTTGCCGGTGCCGGTCTGGGCCAGGCCCACCACGTCGGAACCCGCCATCATGGCCGGGATGGTGGCGGCCTGGATCGCCGAGGGCGTCTCGTAGCCGACGTCGACGACGGCCCGCAGCACCGAAGGGTGAATCTGCAGGTCGTCGAAGGTCAGGTCGCCGGTCGAGCCGTCGGGGCTCGCATCCGACTCGGCGGAGGTCATCGGCGTCGAGTCTAGTGCCAGCGAGCGGCCCGATTCGCCACGCGGTGTGTCGGCGCGACCTGGTCGACGCGATTTGCAAGGGTGGCTCAGGTGATGTGCACGGTTCGACTCAACGGCCCCTTCGGCTCGGTGGCGGCGCTCTCGGCGGTGCTGGTGGTCGCCGTCGGGTGCGGAGCCAGCGACTCCACCGTCTCCAAGACGCCCGACGCCATGCCCGCTTCGGCACCGGCGCCGGCCGCACCGCCGCCCTCGGCCGCTCCCCCCGCCGCCGCGTCCGGTGCACCGGCGGCCGACCCCTGCGCGGTCAACCTCGCCGCCCCGGAGATCACCAGGGCGGTGGCCGAGCTGCCGCGCGACCCCCGCAGCGACCAGGGCTGGAATCCGGAGCCGATCGCAGGCAACTACAACGAGTGCGCGCAGTTGTCGGTCGTCATCGTCAAGGCCAACACCAACGCCACCAACCCCAACACGCGGGCGGTGATGTTCCACCTCGGCAAGTTCATTCCGAGCGGGGCGCCCGACACCTACGGGTTCAACGGCGTGGACACGTCGGAGAGCACGGGCGACACGGTCGCGCTGCGCTACTCGAACGGCGTGCCCGGCCTCGACAGCGTGGTGAGGTTCCGCTGGAACGGAAACGGCGTCGAGCTGATCGGCAACACCGGCTGACGGATCCGCCGAACGTGGGTTACCCGCACACCTTTCGCGGCGGCGACGTGTATCGAGCCCACACTCGGCGGGCTATAGCCGAGCAATTTGCGCGTTGAGCCGAACCGTGTCCGAATGCGGCCAACCTCTCTCCTGCATCGCGTCCCGTACGCGAGCGAGAAAGATATGCGAGCGATAGCGCAAGTGATCGCGACTGATCCGGATGATCAGCCAGCCTTGACCCGCCAGTTCGGCCAGCCGGTCGATGTCGCGTGCATGCTGTATCGGATCGTCCCAGTGTTGCGGACCGTCGTATTCGACGCCGACCTTGTATTCCTCCCAGCCCATGTCGACGCGGCCGACGAAGGAGCCATACTCGTCAGCGACGACAATCTGTGTCTGCGGCCTCGGAAACCCGGCTGCGATCAGGAGTAGGCGTGTGCGGGTTTCCTGCGGTGACTCGGCGCCGCCGTCCATCAGCTCCACAACCCGCCGCAACTGCACCACACTGCGTGCGCCGCGATGGTTTTCGGCGAGACGGGCGACGTCGACCGGCTTGAGACCAGTGACGTTCGCCAACGCATCGACCGCGATGATCGCCCTCTCGAGCCCTTTCCTCCGCCCGAGGTCGAATGCTGTCCGCGCCGGAGTGGTGACCGGCATTCCGCGCACGATGCCGACTTCGTCATCACGCAGCTTCGCCCTATGGATGACGATTCCGTCGACATCACATGCCTCGACGCGAATCAGTTCGGCGGGCAGGTCCTCGTCGATCCAGCGAGACCCATGTAAGGCCGCTGCGGATGATCCGGCGAGGGTGGCGTTTCGCCCGGACCACAACCAGGCGGCCGCCGCTCGTCTGTCGGGTGTCAACGTCGCACCCTTCGGCAGGTAGACATTCCGATAGATCATGTCGTGGCGGCTGACCAACGTCCGCCTTGTCACCACTCCAGCGGCCAGCGCTTCAGTGCCGATGAACGGCGATGCATTCGTATCCATGCGGTCACTGTCGGTACGCGGTCTCTCGCAAACGGTCGATGCGGGCCGGCGAACGGCGGTCCTGTGGATACGCGGGGCGTTGGGGACGAAGGAGTGTGGCGTCGGGGCCGCGTCGAGTGTGGGCTCGTGTCACGCGCGGGCTGCGTCGAGTGTGGGCTCGTGTCACGCGCCGGCCGCGTCGAGTGTGCGGGTAACCCACGTTCGGCGGAGCGGGGAGGTGTCGCCCGGGTCACATACAGTGGCAGCGTGTTCGTGGCCTCCGACGGCGCCGAAACCCGCGTCGTATACAGCGCATCCGATCTTGCAGCGGCCGCCCGTTGCGAGTACGCGTTGCTGCGCGCCTTCGACGCCAAGCTCGGGCGGGGCCCCGCGGTCGCGAGCGAAGACGAGCTGTTGGCCAGGACGGCCCAGCTCGGCGACGAGCATGAGAAGCGGCACCTCGATCTGCTGCGCGACCGCACCGACGTCGCGATCATCGGCAGGCCCCCGTACACGATCGACGGGCTGACCGCCGCCGCCGAGCAGACGCGCCGCGCTGTCGAGCGTCGCGCAGAAGTGATCTACCAGGCCGCGATGTTCGACGGCCGGTTCGTCGGCTTCGCCGACTTCCTGATCTTGGAGCGCGACGCCGAAGGTGAGCGATATCGATTGCGCGACACCAAGCTCGCGCGCTCGGTGAAAGTCGAGGCGCTGCTGCAGTTGGCGGCCTACGCCGAAACGCTCACCGCCGCGGGCGTTCCGGTTGCCGATGAGGTCGAGCTCATCCTCGGCGACGGCGCCACCGCGAGCTACCGCATCGACGAGCTGCTCCCGGTCTACCGGCCCCGGCGCGACGACCTGCAGCGGTTGCTCGACGACCACTTCGCCTCGGGCGCACCGGTCGACTGGGCCGACGAGACCGTGCGGGCCTGTTTCCGCTGTCCCGAATGCGAAGCCCAGGTTCGGGCCGGCGACGACCTGCTGCTGGTCGCGAACATGCGGGTGAGCCAGCGGGCACGTCTGCTCGACGCGGGCATCACCACGGTCGCCGAACTCGCGCGACATGACGGTCCGGTGGCCGAGCTTTCGACGCGGGCGTTCACCGCGCTGCGGGACCAGGCCCGGTTGCAACTGGCCCCGCGGGTCGATGGCAAGCCGCCGTACCAGATCGTCGACCCCCAGCCGTTGACGCTGCTGCCCGATCCCGACAAGGGTGACCTGTTCTTCGACTTCGAAGGCGACCCCCTGTGGACGGCCGACGGGCACGAGTGGGGCCTGGAGTACATGTGGGGCGTGCTCGAAGTCGGCGGCGGTTTCCGCCCGCTGTGGGCGCATGACCGCGCGAGCGAGCGCAGGGCCCTCGTCGACTTCCTCAAGCTGGTGCGCCAGCGCCGCAAGAAGTACCCGAAGATGCACATCTACCACTACGCGGCGTACGAGAAGTCGGCGCTTCTCCGGCTGGCCGGCCGCTACGGTGTCGGCGAGGACGAGGTCGACGATCTGCTGCGCAGCGGCGTACTTGTCGACCTGTATCCGTTGGTGCGCAAGAGCATTCGGGTAGGCACGGAGAACTACAGCCTGAAGTCCCTCGAGCCGCTGTACATGGGCTCCGAGCTGCGTACCGGCGACGTCACCACCGCTACGGAGTCGATCACGATGTACGCGCGGTTCTGCGAACTGCGGGCCGAAGGTCGCCACGACGAAGCCGACAACATGCTCAAGAAGATCGAGGACTACAACCGCTACGACTGCCGATCGACACATCGTCTGCGCGACTGGCTGATCAAGATCGCGATCGAGTCCAGCGTTCCGCCGCTCGGACCCCAGCCCGTCACCCAGAGCATCGCGGTCGAGGACACCGATCACCTGGCGCGCACGCTGATGGACTTCGCCGGAGACGGTGTGGCGCAACGTAGTCCGGAACAGACGGCCGTGGCGTTGATGGCCGCCGCGCGCGGATATCACCGCCGCGAGGACAAACCGTTCTGGTGGGCGCATTTCGACCGGCTCAACAGCCCCGTCGACGAGTGGGGCGACACCAGCGACGTGTTCCTGGTCGACACCGACGGCGTGGTGGTCGTCAAGGACTGGCATCTACCGTCGACGCGCGCCCGCAAACAGCAGCGCTGGCTGGAACTGACCGGGGCGCTGGAGGGCGGCGGCATCAGCAAAGAGGTGTTCGCACTGTATGAGCCGCCTTCACCCGCGGGAATGGCCGACAATGCGGACCGGCGTGCCGCGGGTAACGCCGACGTCATCGAGGTCGACGACCCGAATGTCCCCACCCGGGTGGTGATCTGCGAACGCGAAACCTCTTCCGGGACGTTCACGCAGACGCCGTTCGCGCTCACGCCGCGAAACATCGTGCCGACCAAGAAATTACGCGAATCGATCGACGCCGCGGCCGCCGACGTCAGCGCCGCGTTACCGGATCTGCCGCGCACCGCGGTGGTCGACATCCTGCTGCGCCGGCCGCCGCGCACCCGCGGCGGTTCGCCCCTGCCCCACACCGGCGATGTCACCGCCGACATCACCGCCGCGGTGCTCGACCTGGACTCGTCGTATCTCGCGGTGCACGGCCCGCCCGGGACCGGTAAGACGTACACGGCCGCCCGGATCATCGCCACCCTGGTCAACGACCATCAGTGGCGCGTGGGTGTCGTAGCGCAGTCACATGCGGTGGTGGAGAACCTCTTTCGCGACCTGATCAAGGCCGGGGTGGACGCAGAGCGCATCGCCAAGAAGGACTGCCCCGACGACGTCGGCTGTCAGGCGATCGACAAGGACGAGTACGCGGCGTTCATCGCCGACCACGCCGGGTGTGTCATCGGCGGCACCGCATGGGATTTCGCCAACGACACGCGCGTTGAGGCCCGCAGCCTGAACCTGCTGGTGATCGAGGAGGCGGGCCAGTACTGCCTGGCCAACACCATCGCCGTGGCCAGGGCCGCCGACAACCTGATGCTGCTCGGCGACCCGCAGCAGCTGCCGCAGGTCAGTCAGGGCCACCATCCCGAGCCGGTCGACGCATCGGCGCTGGGCTGGCTGGTGCAGGAAAACCGCACGCTGCCCGAAGAATTCGGCTACTTTCTCGACCGCTCCCATCGGATGCACCCCGCGGTGTGCGCCCCGGTGTCCCGGCTGTCCTACGAGGGCAAGCTGAAGTCCGCGGAGGGCCGACCCGCCGCGCGGCGCCTCGCCGGCCAGGATCCCGGTGTGCGCGTGGTGTCCATCCCCCACGACGGCAACTCCACGAGCAGCCCCGAGGAGGCCCAAGCCATCGTCGCGGCGACGCTGACGCTGCTCGGCAGCGACTGGACCGACGAGCACGGCACCCGCGCATTGACCCAGAATGACGTCCTGGTCGTCGCCCCCTACAACGCGCAGGTTCTGCTGGTGCGCGACTACTTCGAGGCGGCCGGGCTGTCCGACGTCGCGGTCGGCACCGTGGACAAGTTCCAGGGCAGGCAGGCGCCGGTGGTGTTCATATCGATGACGGCATCCTCCATCGACGATGTGCCCCGGGGAATATCGTTTCTGCTCAACAGGAATCGACTCAACGTCGCGGTCAGCCGCGCGAAATACCTCAGCGTGATCGTCCGTTCGCAGGCGCTGACCGAGTATCTGCCGGGCACACCGGACCGCTTGATCGAGTTGGGCGCCTTCCTGTCGCTGGGGGAACCCGCGTGACGAGCTTGACCGACCGGCTGACCGAGATCGTCGGGAACGGCTACGTCAGCACCGATCCCGACGTGCTCGCCGCCCGGGCCGTCGACCACACCGGGCGGTACCGAGGCCGGGCCAGCGCCCTGGTGCGACCGCGGTCGGCCGACGAGGTCGCTTCGGTGCTGCGGGCATGCCGCGACGCCGAGGCGTACGTCACCGTGCAGGGTGGACGGACATCGCTGGTGGCCGGCACCGTTCCCGAACACGACGACGTGCTGCTGTCCACCGAGCGGCTGCGCGACATCGGCGACGTCGACGTCACCGAACGCCGAATCTCGGTGGGCGCCGGGGTCACTCTGGCCGAAGTGCAGCGGGCGGCCGGCGGGGCGGGGCTGGTGTTCGGCGTCGACCTCGCCGCGCGCGACACCGCGACCGTCGGGGGCATGGCGTCGACGAACGCCGGCGGACTGCGCACCGTCCGCTACGGCAACATGGGCGAGCAGGTGATCGGCTTGAACGTCGCGCTGCCCGACGGTTCGGTCGTGCACCGGCACAGCCGGGTGCGGATGGACAACACCGGCTACGACCTGGCGTCGCTGTTCGTCGGCGCGGAAGGCACTTTGGGCGTCATCACCGCGCTCGATCTCAGGCTGCACCCCACACCGCCTCACCGGGTGACCGCGATCTGCGGGTTCGCCGACCTCGATGCGCTCGTGACCGCCGGGCGGACCTTCCGCGACCTGGACGGTATCGCCGCGCTGGAGTTGATCGACGCGCGTGCCAGCGCGTTGACCGCCGAGCACGCCGGGGTGCCCGCGCCCGTCGACGGCGCCTGGCAACTGCTGATCGAACTGGCGGGCGACACCGACCAGACCGACCGGCTGGCCGAGGCAATCGAGGGCGCGGACCTGTGCGGCGAACCCGCCGTCGGCGTCGACACCGCCGCACAGCAGCGACTCTGGCAGGTGCGCGAGGCCGTCGCCGAAGTGCTCGGCGTGTACGGCCCGCCGCTGAAATTCGATGTCTCGCTCCCGCTTTCGGCCATTGCACAGTTCGCCGCAGATGCCGCCCAACTCGTCGCCGACCATGCGCCCGAGGCAATCCCGGTGCTGTTCGGTCATGTGGGCGAGGGCAACCTGCACCTGAACCTCGTGCGGTGCACGCTGGACAGCCACGCCGAACGCGCCCTGTACGAAGCGATGATGGACCTCATCGCCCGCCTGGGCGGCAACGTCAGCAGCGAGCACGGCGTCGGCACCCGCAAACGCCCGTACCTCGGAATGTCGCGCACCGACGCCGACATCGCGGCCATGCGAACAGTGAAGGCGGCCTTCGACCCGGCCGGCTACCTCAATCCCGCGGTGCTGTTCGACTAGCTTCCGTCGTCAGTCGTGGTCGTCGCGCGCATGCCTGCCACTGGAACCGAACCGCCCCGGGTTCGACCGCTCGTGGCGGTCGGGGTGGTCGGGGTGGTCGGGGTGGTCGCGGTCCCCATTGTGCGGATAGGCCCCGTCATCGGGCCGCGGTGAGTCCAGCCACGTGAGCCGCTGCTCGGTGTCGACGTGTAATCCGTTGTGCGACAATCCGATCGGATCGTTGGCGGGTTTGGCCGGTGGTGCCGGCGGAATGTCGGCGAGCAGTTGGTCGAGTATGGCGCGCCACGAGTCGTCGGCCTGCTCGGTGGGGCGCTCCTCACGCGCGGACAGCGGCTCGGTCGCCGGCTCGCGCTCGGCACGCACCCACGACGCGGCGCCGTCGTTCCAGTCGATGGTGTACTCGACGTAGTCGTCATCGTCGTCGACGAACGGCTCGTCGTCGTCGGGTGCGACGGTGGCGGCGTGCTCGAGCGGGCGACGCGGGTAGCCGAGCAGGAACATCGCGGCCAGGACACCGAACAGTGCGACGAATGCCGGCAACAGCAACGCTTGCGACATGGCGGCCGCGAACGGCGTGTGCAGGAACGACGGCAACTGCGTCGCACCCGCATCACCCCCCTGGGCCGGATCGGAAGCCCACGACGGCATCTCGGAGTTGACCTGCCACGCCATGAACGCCGCCATGCTGGCGCTGCCCAGCACCGCCCCGACCTGGCGGGTGGTGTTGTAGACACCCGAACCCGCCCCCGCCAACCGCGGCGGCAGGTTGCGGGTCGCGGTCGCGGCCAGCGGGGACCAGATGAACGCCATGCCGATCCCCGTAGCGGTCAGCGGCAACACCAGCCGCCAGATCGGAGTGGCGGGCGTCATCTCCAGTGACAGCCAGGTCATCGCGATCGCCAGGACGGAGAACCCGAACCCGACCACCGGGCGCGGGTGCCACCGGTCGACGATCCGTCCGACGACGGGCGCGAGCACACCGGTGGCGATTGCCATCGGCGCGGTCAGCAGTGCCGACTGCGTCGGCGACAACCCGCACACCGCCTGTGCGTAGAACATGACCGGCACGATCATTCCGGTCACGACGAATCCGATCGTCGCGACACCGAACGTCGACAGCGAGAAGTCGCGGTCGCGGAAGATCTCCAGCGGCAGCAGCGGGTCGTTGCGGTTGGCCGCCTGCCAGAACAGGAACGCGGCCACCACCCCGGTGCCCAGCGCCATCAGACCCCAGACCCAGTGGGTCCACCGGTTGGCCTGCCCCTCCTGCAGGGCGAACACGATGAGGAACAGCCCGACCGCGGACAGGATCACCCCCGGCACATCGAGCCGCTGCCGCTGCCTCGGCAGTTCGGGCACCAGCCGCAGCGCCAACGCCACGCCCACCACGCCGATCGGCACGTTGACGAAGAAGATCCACTGCCACCCGAGGGCGTCGACCAGGATCCCGCCGGCCAACGGACCGACCAGCGTCGCGACGCCGGCCGTCGCGCCCCAGACGCTCATCGCCATGCCGCGCCGCTCGGCGGGGAAGATGCGGGTGACCGTGGACAGCGTCTGCGGCGTCAGCAGCGCCGCGCCCACGCCCTGCACGACCCGCGCGGCGATCAGCATCCCGATCGTGTCGGACAGCCCGCACCACAGCGAGGCGACGGTGAACACCGTCAGGCCCAGAAGGTAGAGGTTCTTCGGGCCGAACCGGTCGCCGAGGCGGCCCGCGACCAGCAACGGCACCGCGTATGCGAGCAGGTAGGCGCTGGTGACCCACAGGACGGCGTCGTAGCTGGCGCCGAACCTGGCCATGATCGACGGGTTGGCGACGGCGACGATCGTCGCGTCCACCAAGATCATGAAGAAGCCGACCATCATCGCCCACAGCGCATGCCACGGGTTCGTTGAGGCGTTCTGCCTGGTGAAGAGGGTTGACAACATTCTGGGTCGACTAGCACTCGGCGATGCTGCCGACGCTACGGAGCGTGGTCGATCCCGACAAGGCGGGACCACGCGCTGCGAAGCGTCAGGCCGGCTCGGGCACGACGTCGGCGGTGACATCGCGTTCGGAGTCGTCCGCGCGTTCGGCCGCCACACCGACGGCCATGAGCGCGAGCAACGCGATCACCATACCCACCGTCATCACCGCGGCCAGAGCGAACTCGTCGTTGCCGAGCGCACCGACCAGCGGGGCGATCGCGGCACCCAGACCGAACTGCGCGGCACCGAGCAGAGCCGCCGCGGTGCCCGCGGCGTCGGGGTGCCGGGTCAGCGCCAGCGCCGGCGCGTTCGGTATGACGAAGCCGACGGCCGCCAGGACGATCCATACCGGGACGACGAATCCGGCCACCCCGCCGACGTCGGCGACCGTGATCCCGACGAAGACCGCACCGCCGAGCGAGGCCACGGTCAGGGCCCACAACACGATGGTCTGCGGCCGCAACCGGCGCAGTAGCACGACGTTGAACTGCGTGGCCCCGATCAGTGCGATCGCACCGGCGGCGAAGACCAGCGCGAAGGCCTGCTGATCCAGACCGTAGCGACCCTGCAGGACGAACGGCGCGGCCGAGATGTAGGCGAACAGCCCCGACATGCCCAGCGCCGCGACCAGAACCAACACCACGAACCTGGTATCGCGCAGCAACTCCAGGTACGTCGCGGCGATGCCGCGCACCTTCAGCGGGCGGCGATGTGCGACGGGCAGCGTCTCGGGCAGGGCCGTCGCCGCAACCACCAGCAACACCCCCGCCATCAGCACCAGCGCGGCGAACACCCAGTGCCAGGAGGCCTTCAGCAGCACCGCTGCGCCCAGCGACGGAGCCAGCACGGGCGCGACGCCGAGCACCAGCATCAGCCGTGACATCACCGTGGCGGCCACCGACCCGGTGAACAGATCGCCGACGACGGCGACCGCCACCACCGAGGCCGCTGCGGCACCCATCCCCTGTAGCGCCCGAGCCAACCCGAGCACCTCGATGTTGGAGGCGAACATGCACATCAGCGAGGCGACCATGTGCAGCACGATTCCGGCGATCAGCGGCCGGCGGCGGCCCAGTGAATCGGAGAGCGGCCCGACGACCAGCTGACCGAGCGCCAGCCCGGCCAGTGTCCCGGTCAACGTCAGCTGCGCGATCGACGAGGACACCCCGAGCTCCTCGGCGATCCTCGGCAACGCGGGCAGGTACATGTCGATGGTCAGCGGGCCCAAGGCCACCATGACACCCAGTACGACGATCATCCGGATGCGGCTCGGAGTCGTGCCCTCCTGGAACGGGGTCGGGGCAGTCGTCGGATCCACAGCGGTTGATGGTGCCATGGGAATGGTTAGCGTCGCTTCTCATTATTTTCTTCCCGGTCCGGCCGAAGGTGAGCGCGATCACGGCCGGGGCACTCACCGCCGCCGTCGTTCGTTGGCCGAAGCGATAGCCTGAAACGAGTCGTTCGGACAGGAGGCCCCATGAGTGCCCGGTCGAAGGCCAAGAGCCAGTCACCGGCGGTCAGCGAAGGCTCCGCCGAGGATCCGAGCGTCGCCGCCAAGGCGCTCTCCCGCATCATCGAGCGCGGGTCGCGCGTGCAGGCTCCCGCGGTCAAGGCCTACGTCGACCGGCTGCGCGAACAGGACCCGCACGCGACGCCGGCCGATGTGATCACCAAACTCGAGAAGCGCTACCTGAGCGCGGTGATGGCCAGCGGCGCCGCCGTCGGATCGGCCGCGGCGTTTCCCGGTATCGGGACGCTGACCGCGATGGCGTCGGTGGCCGGTGAGACGGTCGTCTTCCTGGAGGCGACGGCGTTGTACGTGTTGGCCGTGGCCGAGGTGCACGGAATTCCGGCCGAGCATCAGGAGCGGCGTCGCGCGCTGGTGCTGGCCGTGTTGGTCGGCGAGGACAGTAAGCGTGCGATCGCCGACCTGATGGGCAGGGGCCGCACTCGGGGCGCCTGGGTCGCCGACGGGGCGGCCACCCTGCCGCTGCCCGCGCTGTCGCAACTGAATTCGCGGCTGCTGAGGTATTTCGTGAAGCGCTACACCCTCAAGCGGGGCGCGCTCGCGTTCGGCAAGACGTTGCCGGTCGGCGTCGGCGCGGTCGTCGGCGGTGTCGGGAACCGCCTGATGGGCAAGCGAATCATCAGCAACGCGCGCAGCGCGTTCGGCACCCCGCCACCGCGGTGGCCGACCGTGCTGCACGTGCTGCCCGCGCCCAAGGACTGACGGCGCGTGCCCGGGAAGGTCGTTGTCGTGGTCTGGCCGATGCTTCGGCGCTAGCCTTTAGTCGGCGGAATGCGGGTAATCCGTACAGAACCTGGCGAGCGTTCAGATGCGCTCGCGTGAAGCGAAGAATCGAGGCGAGTAGCTACCGTGAGCTCACCTTCACCATTCGGACAGAACGAGTGGTTGGTCGAGGAGATGTATCGCAAGTTCCGCGAGGATCCCTCGTCGGTAGATTCCAGTTGGCATGAATTCCTTGTCGACTACTCCCCTGAGCCGACCTCAGAGAGTCAGGGCCGCAGCGGGAACGGCCAGCGCACCGCCGGGCCGGTGAGCCCGCCGGAGCCCGCCCCCGCGCCCGCGCCCGAGCGGTCCGACAGCAACGGTGCCGCCCGGCCCGCCAAGGAGACCTCAGCCAAGGAGAGCAAGGCGTCGAAGTCGTCGGCGCCGGCCAAGGCTCCGGCCAAGGCTCCCGCCAAGCCCAAGGAGCCCGCGAAGGAGTCGGCCAAGAAATCGGAGACCAAGGAGTCCGCCAAGGCCAAGACCAAGGACAAGGACGCCGAGGACAAGGACTCTGGCGGCGACGACGAGACTCAGGTGCTGCGCGGCGCGGCCGCGGCCGTCGTGAAGAACATGGCGGCGTCGCTGGAGGTGCCGACCGCGACCAGTGTTCGCGCGGTCCCGGCCAAGTTGATGATCGACAACCGGATCGTCATCAACAACCACCTCAAACGGACCCGCGGCGGGAAGATCTCGTTCACCCACCTCATCGGGTATGCGCTCGTGCAGGCGGTCAAGAAGTTCCCGGGTATGAACCGGTACTTCGACGAGATCGACGGCAAACCCAACGTGGTCACCCCGCCGCACACCAACCTGGGCCTGGCCATCGACCTGCAACGCAAGGACGGCGACCGGCAACTGGTGGTGGCCGCGATCAAGAAGGCCGACACGATGGGCTTCGGCCAGTTCGTGGCCGCCTACGAGGACATCGTGCGGCGGGCCCGCGACGGCAAGCTGACCATGGACGACTTCTCCGGTGTGACGATCTCGCTGACCAATCCGGGCACCATCGGCACCGTGCACTCGGTGCCGCGGCTGATGCGCGGCCAGGGCACGATCCTCGGCGTCGGCGCGATGGAGTACCCCGCCGAGTTCCAGGGCGCCAGCGAGGAACGCATCGCGCAACTGGGCATCGGGAAGCTGGTCACGCTGACGTCGACCTACGACCACCGCATCATCCAGGGCGCCGAATCCGGCGACTTCCTGCGCACCATTCACGAACTGCTGCTCGACGACGACTTCTTCGACGAGATCTTCCGCGAACTGCACATCCCGTACGAGCCGGTGCGCTGGCGGACCGACAACCCCGACCCGGTCGAGGACAAGAACGCCCGCGTCATCGAGCTGATCTCGGACTACCGCAACCGCGGCCACCTGATGGCCGACATCGATCCGCTGCGGCTGGACAAGAACCGCTTCCGCAGCCACCCCGACCTGGACATCCTCACCCACGGGCTGACGCTGTGGGACCTCGACCGCGAGTTCAAGGTCAACGGGTTCGCCGGCGCGGACGAGAAGAAGCTGCGCGATGTGCTCGGACTGCTGCGCGACTCCTACTGCCGCCACATCGGCGTCGAGTACACCCACATCCTCGAGCCCGAGCAGCAGCAGTGGCTGCAGGAGCGCATCGAGAAGAAGCACGAGAAGCCGACGGTCGCCGAACAGAAGTACATCCTGAGCAAGCTCAACGCGGCCGAGGCGTTCGAGACGTTCCTGCAGACGAAATACGTTGGCCAGAAACGTTTTTCGCTGGAGGGCGCGGAGACGGTCATCCCGACCATGGATGCGGTGATCGACCAGTGCGCCGAGCATGCCCTCGACGAGGTCGTCATCGCCATGCCGCACCGCGGCCGGCTCAACGTGCTGGCCAACATCGTCGGCAAGCCGTACTCGCAGATCTTCTCCGAGTTCGAGGGGAATCTGAATCCGTCTCAGGCGCACGGCTCCGGCGATGTGAAGTACCACCTGGGCGCGTCGGGCAAGTTCATCCAGATGTTCGGCGACAACGACATCGACGTCTCGCTGGTGGCCAACCCGTCGCACCTCGAGGCCGTCGACCCGGTCCTGGAGGGCCTGGTGCGCGCCAAGCAGGACATCATCGACAAGGGTGACGGCGACGGTGAGGGCGCCGGGGCGTTCAGCGTCGTGCCACTGATGCTGCACGGTGACGCGGCGTTCGCCGGCCAGGGCGTGGTCGCCGAGACGCTGAACCTGGCGCTACTGCGGGGATATCGCGTCGGCGGGACGATCCACATCATCGTCAACAACCAGATCGGTTTCACCACATCGCCTTCGGATGCCAAGTCCTCGGAGTACTGCACCGATGTCGCCAAGATGGTCGGTGCGCCGATCTTCCACGTCAACGGCGACGACCCCGAGGCCGCGGCCTGGGTGGCCCGGCTCGCGGTCGACTTCCGGCAGAAGTTCCACAAGGACGTCGTCATCGACATGCTGTGCTATCGCCGCCGCGGGCACAACGAAGGTGACGACCCGTCGATGACGCAGCCGAGCATGTACGACGCGATCGACGTCAAACGCGGTGTGCGCAAGAGCTACACCGAAGCGCTGATCGGCCGCGGCGACATCTCGATGAAAGAGGCCGAGGACGCGCTGCGTGACTACCAGGGCCAGCTGGAACGGGTCTTCAACGAGGTGCGCGAACTCGAGAAACACGAGATCGAACCGAGCGCCTCGGTGGAAGCCGATCAGATGGTGCCCGCCGGCACGAACACCGCGGTCGACAAGTCGCTGCTGGCGCGGATCGGCGATGCGCATCTGTCGGTGCCCGAGGGCTTCAACGTGCACCCGCGGGTCAAGCCGGTGCTGGAGAAGCGCCGCGAGATGGCCTACGAGGGCAAGGTGGACTGGGCGTTCGCCGAGCTGCTCGCGCTCGGCTCGCTGATCGCCGAGGGCAAGACAGTGCGGCTGTCCGGGCAGGACACCCGCCGCGGCACGTTCACCCAGCGCCATTCGGTGATCATCGACCGCAAGACGGGTCAGGAGTTCACCCCGCTGGATCTGTTGACCGTCGACAAGGACGGCAACCCGACCGGCGGCAGGTTCATGGTCTACGACTCCCCGCTGTCGGAGTTCGCGGCCGTCGGCTTCGAGTACGGCTACTCCGTCGGCAACCCCGATGCGCTGGTGTTGTGGGAGGCGCAGTTCGGCGACTTCATCAACGGTGCACAGTCGATCATCGACGAGTTCATCAGCTCCGGTGAGGCCAAGTGGGGCCAGCGCTCGGACGTCGTGCTGCTGCTGCCGCACGGGCATGAGGGTCAGGGCCCCGACCACACGTCCGGACGCATCGAACGGTTCCTGCTGTTGTGGGCCGAGGGGTCGATGACGATCGCGATGCCGTCCACGCCGGCGAACTACTTCCACCTGCTGCGGCGTCACGCCCTGGACGGCATTCACCGGCCGCTCATCGTGTTCACGCCGAAGTCGATGCTGCGAAACAAGGCCGCCGTCAGCGACATTCGCGACTTCACCGAGCAGAAGTTCCGCTCGGTGCTCGAGGAGCCGACCTACACCGACGGCGACGGGGATCGCAGCCAGGCCAAGCGGATGCTGTTGTGCAGCGGCAAGCTCTACTACGAGCTGGCCGCCCGCAAGAACAAGGATCAGCGCGACGACGTGGCGATCGTGCGCGTCGAGCAGCTCGCTCCGCTGCCGCGGCGCCGGCTGGCCGAGACACTGGACCGCTATCCCAACGTCGAGCAGTACTTCTGGGTGCAGGAGGAACCGGCGAACCAGGGTCCGTGGCCGACGTTCGGGCTGACGTTGCCCGAGGTCCTGCCGGAGAAGCTGACGGGGATCACGCGGGTCTCGCGGCGGGCCATGTCGGCGCCGTCGTCGGGCTCGTCGAAGGTGCACGCCGTCGAGCAGCAGGAGATCATCGACGAGGCGTTCGCCTGAGGCACGAAGGCGGACGCCGAGGAGACGACAACCGGCGCGAGGCGTTCGCCTGAGCAGTTCGCTCGGCGAGGCCTGAGCAGTTCGCTCGGCGGGGCCTTAAGCGGTTGATTGCCCGCACCGGGTAAGTGAGATCAACCCGTTAGTGGACGGACCGGCGGTTCCGGCTAACCTCTTGACGGCTACAACACGAGGGAGTGGTTATGCAGGGCTTCGCCGGAAAAGTCGCCGTGGTGACCGGTGCCGGGTCGGGTATCGGACAGGCGCTGGCGATCGAGCTGGCCAAGTCGGGTGCGAGTGTGGCGATCAGCGACGTCGACGCCGAGGGCCTGGCGGCCACCGAGGAGCGGCTGAAGGCGATCGGTGCGCCGGTGAAGACCGACCGCCTCGACGTCACCGAGCGTGAGGCCTTCGAGCTGTACGCCGACGCGGTCGTCGAGCACTTCGGCAAGGTCAACCAGATTTACAACAACGCCGGCATCGCGTATGTCGGCGATGTCGAGGTGACCCCGTACAAGGACATCGAGCGGGTGATGGACGTCGACTTCTGGGGCGTCGTCAACGGCACGAAAGCGTTCCTGCCGCACCTGATCGCCTCGGGCGACGGGCACGTCGTCAACGTGTCGAGCCTGTTCGGCATCTTCTCGGTTCCCGGCCAGTCGGCATACAACTCGGCCAAGTTCGCGGTCCGCGGGTTCACCGAGGCGCTGCGCCAGGAGATGCAGGCCGCCGGCCACCCGGTCAAGGTCACCACCATCCACCCCGGCGGGATCAAGACGGCGATCATGCGCAATTCGACGGCCGCCGAGGGCGTCGACCGCGAAGGCCTGACCAAGACGTTCGACACCAGGCTGACGCGGACCACGCCCGAGGAGGCCGCGAAGATCATCCTCGACGGCGTCCGCAAGAACCGGGCGCGGGTGCTCGTCGGGGCCGACGCGAAGATCCTCGACGCGATCGTGCGGCTCACCGGTTCGGGCTATCAGCGACTGTTCTTGACGGTGATGAAGCGCATGGTGCCCAACGCGCACTGATCGCCCGCGCCGAAACTGAAGCTTTGTGCGAAGTTCTGCGATTTCGTGACGAGTATCTTCAGTTTCGGCGATGACGCTAGGAGTCGCCCAGGGGGTGTTCGGCCAGGAACGCGTCGGCCACGTGACCTGGATCAGCGCCGTCGGCGACCTCGGCGCGCATCTCGGCCAGCGCCGCGGTGTCCAGCACACCGGCGACCTCGTTGAGCGCGAGCACCTGTGACTCGTTGAGCTCGTTGCGGCGAGACAGCGGCACCACGTTCTCGGCGCGGATCAGCGAGGTTCGGTCCGACAGCATCAGCAGTTCGGGCGGGACGTCTGGGGCCGCGGTCGTCGTCCACGCGGCGGGAAACCGGCCGGCGCGCACGGCGTCGAAAGCCGCTTGGCTGTCGGGGAATTCGCTCACCTTGGGTTCGCACGTGCCGATCGTCGCCGGTCGCGGTGCATCGGTGACCGCGGCGATGGCCAGCCGGTCGCAGTTGCGCACCGCGGCGGTGACGTCGCGCCCGCCCCACTTCTCGGCGGTCGTCTCGGTCACCGCGAGCGCCGGTTTGTCCTCCGCCGACGTGGTGTAGTCCCCCGCGGCGACACCCTCGGGCAGTGCGGAGACCATCTCCCGATACACCTGCGTCGGCGCGCGTGCCGCCGACTCGGGATTGAACCTGTGCAGCAACCGTCCGGTGAATCCCGGGACGACGCGGACGACGCCGGAGTCCAGCCCGGTCAGCGGGTCGTCCTCGATCTTGACGTGGGCGGGGCTGCCGTACGAGCGCAGCGCCGCGGCGTAGAGGTGGGCGATCAACGTCGACTCGGGATCGGCTGTGGCGCCGACGGCTATCGACGGCCGTTCGGTGTCCCCGCCGCACGCCGCGGTGCCCGCCACGATCACCGCGACGAGCGCCAGCGCCAGCCGCCGGCTCACTGGTGACTAGCCGCCCGACGTGTCGCGGGAGGCACTGGCGACCGCCTGCGCGACGGCGGGTGCGACGCGGGGGTCCAGCACGCTGGGCACGATGCGGTCGGCTGCCAGGTCGTCCCCGACCACCGAGAAGATTGCCTCGGCGGCCGCCACCTTCATCCGCTCGGTGATGCGGCGCGCGCCCGCGTCGAGCGCGCCGCGGAACACGCCCGGGAACGCGAGCACGTTGTTGATCTGGTTCGGGAAGTCGCTGCGCCCGGTGGCGACGACAGCCGCGTACCTGCTGGCGTCGTCGGGATGGATCTCCGGATCCGGGTTCGACAGCGCGAACACGATCGAGCCGGGCGCCATCGAGGCGATCAGGTCGGCGGGCACGACGCCCGCGGACAGCCCGAGGAACACGTCGGCACCGTCGAGCGCCTCGGCTATGCCGCCGGTCAGCCCGCGCGGATTGGTCGACTCGGCCATATCGGCCTTGTAGGAGTTGAGGTTCTCCCGGCCCTTGTGCACGATGCCCTGCGAGTCGAGCAGCGTGATGTCGCTGACACCGGCTGCCATCAGGATCTTCGCGCACGCGATGCCGGCCGCACCGCAGCCGGAGACGACGACCCGCAGCGATCCGATCTCGCGGTCGACGACCTTGGCCGCGCCCAGCAGGGCGGCCAGCACGACGATCGCGGTGCCGTGCTGATCGTCGTGCATGACCGGGCAGTCCAGCGCCTCGACCAGGCGCCGCTCGATCTCGAAGCACCGCGGTGCCGAGATGTCCTCGAGGTTGACGGCCCCGAATGTCGGGCGCAGCCGCACCAGGGTCTCGACGATCTCGTCGGTGTCCTTGGTGTCGAGCACGATCGGGATCGAGTCCAGGTCGGCGAACGCCTTGAACAGCGCGCTCTTGCCCTCCATCACCGGCAGCGATGCCGCCGGCCCGATGTCTCCCAGCCCCAGCACCGCGCTGCCGTCGCTGACCACCGCGACCATGCGGCTCGCCCACGTGTAGCGGGCGGCCAGCGTGTGGTCGGCGGCGATGGCACGGCTGACCTGGGCCACGCCCGGGGTGTAGGCGACGGACAACGCCCGCTCGGTGTCGAGGGCCGCGTTCAGCGCTACCGAGAGCTTGCCGCCCACGTGGGCCGCGAAGATCTCCTCATCGCTGAGGACGATATTGGATCCGGTCAATGGAAGGTCTCTTACCGCTTGCGACACGGCGCCCAGGTTAACGACGAACTGGTAGGTAACCTAATCGCCGGCCGGCTCAAATCAGGCCGAGGTCCGTGACCGCTTTGCGCTCGTCGGCGAGCTCGGCCGTCGTCTTGTCGATGCGGCTGCGGGAGAAGTCGTCGATGTCCAGCCCCTGCACGATCGACCAGTTGCCGTCCTTCGTCGTCACCGGGAACGACGAGATCAGGCCCTCGGGCACACCGTAGGAACCGTCGGAGTACACCGCCATCGACACCCAGTCGTTCGCCGGGGTGCCCAGCAGCCAGTCCCGGGCGGCGTCGACGGTCGCCGAGGCGGCCGACGCCGCCGAGGAGGCACCGCGGGCGTCGATGATGGCCGCACCACGCTTGGCGACGGTCGGGATGAAGTCGTTCTCGATCCAGTTCTGGTCGTTGACCACCTCGGCGGCGTTCTTGCCGCCGACCTCGGCGTGGAAGATGTCCGGGTACTGGGTGGCCGAGTGGTTGCCCCAGATCGTCATCTTCTTGATGTCGGTGACCTTGGCGCCGGTCTTGCGGGCCAGCTGGCTGATCGCCCGGTTGTGGTCGAGGCGGGTCAGCGCCGAGAACCGCTCGCGCGGGATGTCGGGAGCGTTGGACATCGCGATCAGCGCGTTGGTGTTGGCTGGGTTGCCGGTCACCCCGATGCGCACGTCGTCGGCGGCCACCTCGTTGAGCGCCTTGCCCTGGGCGGTGAAGATCGCGCCGTTGGCCTCGAGCAGGTCGCTGCGCTCCATGCCCGGGCCGCGGGGGCGGGCGCCGACGAGCAGCGCCAGGTTGGCGCCGTCGAAGATCTTGTTCGCGTCGGCGCCGATCTCCACGCCGGCAAGAAGCGGGAACGCGCAGTCGTCGAGCTCCATCACCACACCCTCGAGGGCCTTGAGCGCCGGCTCGATCTCGAGGAGCCGCAGCTCGACCGGCCGGTCGGGGCCGAGCAGTGATCCGCTCGCGAGGCGGAACAGCAAGCTGTAGCCGATCTGGCCGGCGGCACCGGTGACTGCGACCTTGAGGGGAGTTGTGCTCACGTCAGATGCTCCTTGGACAGATGTACGTGGCCCGCACCGCGGGCGGATTGCGTCGGGAACGAAACTAGCAGGCAGCCGACGCGCCCAGCCGCGTAGCATCGACCACGGCCCGAAACCGGGCGTACGTCGTTCAGGAAGGCTGCGCCGATGCCGTCGTTCAGTCCGGGCCGACAACCCGGACGTGCGACCGTGAAGAACAGCCGTGATGGTGTGGCCGCCGACCCCGTCCGCGTGCCCGTGGCACACGCGACGGTGGATTGCGGCGTCTATTGCGACGGCACTCGACTGCCCGGAAGCTTCACCCACGACGCGGCCCAGAACAAGGTCGAAGAGCTGCGCCGCGAAGGCCGGAACGCCTTCGTCTGGATCGGCTTCCATGGACCCGACGAACGCCAGATGCAGACAGTCGCGAATGTTTTCGGTCTGCACGCGCTCGCCGTCGAGGACGCCGTGCACGCACACCAGCGGCCGAAGCTGGAACGCTACGACGACACCTTGTTCCTCGTCCTCAAGACTGTCACCTACGTCGAACACGAGTCGATCGCGAAGGCGCGCGAGATCGTCGAGACCGGCGAGATCATGATCTTCGTCGGACCCGACTTCGTGGTGACCGTCCGGCACGGTGAACACGGCGGGCTGGCCGGGGTCCGCAAACACCTCGAGGCCTCGCCGCACCTGCTGGAGCTCGGCCCCTACGCGGTGATGCACGCGATCGCCGATCACGTCGTCGACGGCTACCTCGAGGTCACCGAGTCGATCGAAACCGACATCGACGCGATGGAGGAGGACGTCTTCTCCCCGACCAACCGGACCGACATCGAGTGCATCTATCTGCTCAAGCGCGAGATCGTCGAACTCCGCCGTGCGGTCGGCCCGTTGGCCACCGACCTGCAACGTCTCGGTTCCGAACACAGCGACCTGATCTCCGTCGAGATCCTGCGGTACATGGGCGATGTGCTCGACCACGCCATCAAGGCGTCCGATCGCATCGCCAGCTTCGACGAGGTGCTCAGCTCGCTCGTGCAGGCGGCCGTCGGCAAGGTGGCCATGCAGCAGAACACCGACATGCGCAAGATCTCGGCCTATGTGGCGATCGCCGCGGTGCCCACGGCGATCGCCGGCATCTACGGTATGAACTTCGAGCACATGCCCGAGCTGTCGGTGACATGGGGCTATCCCGCGGTGCTGCTGTTCATGGTGGTCGTCTGCGGTCTGCTGTTTCGCGCCTTCCGGCGCAACCACTGGCTCTGAACTCCCGAAATTGCATTTCCGCAGGCGCCTTCTCGACATTTCGCTGCCGGAACCGAATTTCGCGCGGAGTTCAGCTCGGTTTGGCCGCCGGGCGCGCCGGGTCGAGCACGTCGACGCCGTCCTGTTGCCACGCCTCGCGCATCGCGTCGGCGCCCTTGAGGCGCACCCATGCGGCTTCGGTGGCGGTGATCGGTGTGGCGGCCAAGACCTTCACCGGTTCCAGCGGGCCGGCCAACGGCACATCGCCGATCGCGCTGTCGCTCAACAGGAACGCGGTGAACGGTGTGGACTCCCACAGCGGTGTCTCCAGGTCGATCAACGCATCGGGCGCCAGGACGAGCCCTTCCACCGCGGGCGCGGCGGCCACGATCGCGATCGACCGGTGCAACCCCCGCGGCGATGGCCCACGCAAGGCGACGATCACCTCCGCACGCGGACCGTGTACGACGTCGGTCACCATCTCGGTCGGATCGAACATCGGATGACGCGAACAGCCCAGCGACACATGGTGCATAATCCCGTCGGCGTCGGGCCCGAACCGCAGCACGTCGATGGTCTCGGTGCCCAGGAAGGTGACGCTGGCCTCGTCGGGCTCGGAATCGATGCCCTGCGCGGCGAAGTGCTCGCGCAGGTGGGTGCGGACCTTCGCGGGGACGTCGATCACTCGGCCGCTGGCGCCGGTGGCGCGGGTGAATCGGCGTCGGGCAGGCTGAGGTTGTTGCCCGTCTCGGGATCGAACACCACCAGCTTCGACGTGTCGAACGCCAACTGAACCGTGTCGCCTTGTTTGGCGGTCGAATCGACCGAAACCCTTGCCACGAACTCGTTTTCGCCGACGCCTGACTCCGCGGCCAGCTCGGCAAGCTGCGCTGAATGCGCGCCGGCGCCTTCGGTTTTGAAGTGGAGGTACTTGTCGGCGCCCAGCGACTCGACCATGTCCACCTTCACATCGAAGGTCAGTGCGCGAATGCGCGCATACCCGTCGAGCACGGCGGCGTCCTCGAAATGCTCGGGCCGGATTCCGACGATCACGTTCTTCGGTGCGTTGCGTCGGGCCAGCAGGTCGTAATTCTCCTGGGTGAGGGTCACCTCGCCGAACGGTAACCGCACACCGACGTCGGTGATGGTCGCGGAGAAGAAGTTCATGGCCGGCGAGCCGATGAAGCCGGCGACGAACAGGTTCGCCGGGCGGTTGTAGAGGTCCTCGGGAGTTCCGATCTGCTGGGCCACCCCCGCGCGCAGCACCACCACGCGGTCACCCAGCGTCATGGCCTCGGTCTGGTCGTGGGTGACGTAGACGGTGGTCGTGCCGAGTCTGTCCTGCAGGCGGGCGATCTCGGCGCGCATCTGCACACGCAGCTTGGCGTCGAGGTTCGACAGCGGCTCGTCCATCAGGAAGGCCTTGGGATCACGTACGATCGCGCGGCCCATCGCCACGCGTTGCCGCTGACCGCCCGACAACTGTCCCGGTTTGCGGTCCAGAAGTTCGCTCAGATCAAGGATTCTCGCGGCTTCGTCGACCTTGCGGGCGATCTCGTCCTTCTTCCGCTTGGCCAGCGTGAGCGGGAAGGCGATGTTCTGCCGAACGCTCATGTGCGGGTAGAGCGCATACGACTGGAAGACCATCGCGATGTCGCGGTCCTTGGGCGCCTTCTCGTTGACGCGCTCGCCACCGATGCGCAGTTCGCCCGAGGTGATGTCCTCCAGGCCCGCGATCATGTTGAGCGTGGTCGACTTTCCGCATCCCGACGGGCCGACGAGGATGATGAACTCGCCGTCGGCGATCGTCATCGACAACTCGTGGACGGCCGTCGCGCCGTTGGGGTAACTCTTGGTCACCCGGTCCAACACAATTTCGGCCATGGAACTACCCCTTCACCGCACCGGATGTCAGTCCGGCCACGATCCGTCGTTGGAAGATGAGGACAAAGATGATGATCGGGATGGTGATGACCATTGCGCCGGCCGCGATCGATCCGGTCGGTTCCTCGAATTGTGAACTGCCGGTGAAGTTCGCGATCGCCACCGGCGCGGTGATGGCGCGTTCGGTTGCGGTCAGCGACAACGCCAACAACAGGTCGTTCCACGCGAAGATGAACACCAGGATCGCGGCGGTGACGATGCCTGGCGCGGCGAGCGGGGCGATCACCTTGCGGAACGCCTGCGCAGGCGTCGCACCGTCCATCTTGGCCGCCTTCTCCAGATCCCAGGGGATCTCGCGGAAGAACGCCGAGAGCGTGTAGATCGCCAGCGGCAGCGCGAAGGTGATGTACGGGATGATGAGGCCGGGCCAGGTGTCGAACAGCCCGACCGCGCGCTCGATGTTGAAAAGCGGTGTGACGAGCGAGATGTGAGGGAACATCGCGATCAGCAGGGCGACTCCGATCAGCAGCCGCTTGCCCGGGAAGTCCAGCCGCGCGACCGCGTACGCGGCCATCCCACCGATCACCACCGCGATCGCTGTCGTGATCAGGCCGATACCGATCGAGTTGATCAGCGCCGAGGTGAAGATGTTGCCCTGGAATATCGCCTTGTAGTTGTCGAAGGTGATCTCGGCGGGAATCAGCCTGCCGTCCTTGACACTTGACGTCGGCTTGAGCGACAGGGACAGGATCCACAGCACCGGGAAGAGCGCGTAGATGATGACCAGCACGTTGACGACCGTCCAACCGGTGACCCGTGACGCACCGACGCGCTCAGCCATCAGCGATTCTCCTCGGCGGACCCCGGCGCCGCGGCACCGAAGATCTTGATGTAGATGAACGCGATGATCGCCACGCACAGGAAGATCAGCACGCTGATCGCCGAGCCGAGACCCACGTTGAATGCCTTGAACAGGTTGTCGTATCCCAGGATCGACACGGAACCGGTGTTGTTGGCCCCGCCGGTGAGGATGTAGATGTTGTCGAAGATCCGGAACGCGTCGAGGGTGCGGAACAGCAATGCCACCAGGATCGCCGGCTTGATCAGCGGCAGGATCACCCTGGTCAGCCGTTTCCAGGCGCCCGCACCGTCGACCTGGGCGGCGTTGAGCAGATCCTGTGGCACCAGCGCCAATCCGGCCAACAGCAGCAGCGCCATGAACGGCGTCGTCTTCCACACCTCGGCCAGCACCACGATCGCCAGAGAGGGAAGCTGTTCGGTCAGCGGGGCACTGCCCTCGGGCAGCAGGTTCGCCAGGTACCCCGTGCCCGGCGTCCACGCGTAGTACCAGCTGTATGACGCAGCGACCGTGACGATTCCGTACGGGATGAGGATCGCCGTTCGTACGACGCCCTTGCCGAAGATGGTGCGGTGCATCACCAGCGCCAGCGCCATGCCGAGGACGAATTCGATGGCCACCGAGACGACGGTGATGCCGAGCGTGACGAAAAAGGCTGTCCACCAGTACTGGTCGGTGAGGATGGTGACGTAGTTCTCCAGCCCGATGAACTCGGTGTCGTCGGGCGCGGCCATGTTGTTGCGCTGCAGGCTCAGCCACACCGCGTAGGCGATCGGGTAGCCCGTCACCGCGAGCATCAATACGACCGCGGGCGCGATGAGCAGGAAGGCCAACTTGCGTTCCGAGCGGGTGTCGTCGCTGCCGGTCGCGCTCGGTGCCGGCGCGGTCGCGGCCGCCGGTGGCGCCGTCACGGGATCAGCCCCTTACCGTCGATAGCCTTCTGCACCTGTTCGGTGAGTTCGTCTGCGGTGCGCTCGGGATCGATGTCGGTGATCGGAGCCAGCGTCGTGGAGATGCGGGTGGAAACCGCTTGGTACTGCGGCGTGGCGGGACGCACCGCGGCGTTGGTGAGTTGTTGGCGGATGAGCTCGTGCTGGGGGTATTTCGCCTGGAATGCCGGATCGCTGTACAGCGAGGTGCGCACCGCGGGCAGTCCACCTTCGACGGAGGTGTACCGCTGGTTCTCCACGTCGCGCAGGCATCGAATGGCTTCGAACGCCTCGGCCTTGTGTTGCGTCGTCTTCGCCACGGCGAGGTTGAGGCCGCCGATGGTGACCCTCGCCGCCTCACCCGGCCGAACGCCCGGATACGAGGCGAATCCCAGGACCTTCCTGCTCGCCTCGAAGGCCGTCTCGAACTGTTCATCGCTGGGCGAGAACGTTCCGACGTCGCTGATGCTGCCGGCCAGCGACGGGTCTTCGTTCAGCGGCAGGAACGACACCCCGCCCTTGATCGCGTTCTCGAGCAGCGACGGCAGCACGTAAGGCCAGTTCACCTCGAGCGCCGCTTTGCCCTGTTCGAGCGCCAGCCGTGCGGTGGTCTCGTCGGTCTGAGTCACCGACGGGTCCGCACCAGGTGCGGTGGCGACGCTCTTGATGATCTGCAGCGCCTTGACGGTGGCGGCGCGATGTTCGGGTGTGTCGGTCAGCGTGACGGTTTGGCCGTCGTCGGAAAGCACCTGACCGCCCGCGCTTTCCAGCAGGGTGTTGAACCAGACGACCAAGCCTTCGTACTGCTTTCCTTGTACCGCAATCCAGCTCGGCTCACCGGCGGCGTGCAGCCGGGTCGCCTCGGCCACCATGTCATCCCAAGTCGATGGTGGCTCCGGTATCAGATCGGCTCGGTACCAGAGCAATTGGGTGTTGGTGGTGATCGGCGCGGCGTAGAGCTGGCCCTGCCACGTAGCGGTTTCCAGTGGGCCCGGCAGCGTGTTGGCCCTCGCGTCGGCCTCGGCTTGACCCGCCGGATCATCGGAGAGCGGCAACGCCCAACCGGCTTCGGCGAACTCGGCGGTCCACACCACGTCGAGCGCCATGACGTCGAGGCTTCTGTCGTTTCCGGTGAGCCGCCGCGCGAGCTGGAGCCGTTGGTCGTCAGCGCTCTTCGGCAAGCTGATCTGCTGAATGGTGAAGCGGCCGCCGAGTTGTTCGTTACACCGCTCGGCGACGGCCGTGAACGTCTGCGCCTCGTTGGCAGGCGTGTAGTAGTTGATGACGATGCCGCCGCTGTCGGAACCACACGCCGTCAGCGTTGACGCCGCCGTCAGCGCAGCGATCGCCGCGGCGCCCATCCGCCGTGGGCCGCGCATGCTGGCGAAGCGCACCACCCGCCTCCGTCCGCGCCGAATGTCGGGAATCTCCCGCGCGCAAACCGTATTGCCACAAGTGTATGGTTTGCAACACCTCGGCGGCGCGCGGCGCGCACCGTTACGCAATCGCGAGCGTGCGCAACATCCGCTTTGTGCGCGGTGTGTCGTCTGCAGACCCGCACCCTCGCCGAAAAGGGGTGGGCGTCAGATGGTCAAGCGCGCCAGCAGATCCCGTCCGCGTTCGGCGTTCTGCGGATCGCACAGCACGTCGTAGCGTCCCGCCACGAGTTGCAGCGTAGAACTGAAATCTCTTGTGCCGCGTGCCATCGCATATGGGATCGCGGACGTGATGAGGCCGAAGAACACACCGGCGATCAGGCCGGTGGCCAGTGCTGCCCACGGGTTGGGGCTGAAGAACCCGAGAATCAAGCCGATGAACAGGCCCAGCCATGCACCCGTCAGAACACCACCGCCGAGCACCTTGGGCCACGACAGCCGGCCGGTGACCCGCTCCACCTGCATCAGGTCGACACCGACGATCGTCACCTGCTGGACGGGAAATTCTTGGTCTGAGAGGTAGTCCACGGCGCGCTGCGCCTCGGCGTACGTCGGGTACGAACCGATGGGCCACCCCTTCGGGGGCGTGGGCAGACCAGCGGGGCCGCGGCCCATATTTGGGCCACCCGGCGTTGCGCCGGGATTTGCTCCAGGTTGAAACGGGCTGGTCATCGGTCCTCTATCTCCTCTGTGCCGCGAATCGTTAAGTTGCTGTCTCGTAAGGGACAACGCCGCGATGGCCGCAATCGTGCCCGAGAATTGCGCTAGGTTGACAAGCATGACAAATCCCGGGGAGGACGCAGCACGAAACGCACCATCCGAATCCGACGGGGGTGCCTCCGAGCCGACGTCCGCCGGTTACGAGGCGCCGTCGATCGAGCAGTCGCAGACTTGGCCGCCCGACCCGACCACGCCGCCGTCGGGCGACGATTCGAGATCCGAGCCGTCGGCCGACCAACCGCCCGCGTACGGCTCGCCATACCAGACTCCGCCGGCATACGACCCGCCGTCGGGGTATTCGCCGCCTCCCGCCTACCCCCCGCCGCCCCAGGGCGCCTATCCGCCTCCGCCGCCCGGCGCCTACCCGCCGCCCGGCGCTTACCCGCCTCCGCCGCCCGGGGCCTATCCCCCGCCTTACCCTGATCCGGCCACCGCCGGCCAGGGATACCCGCCGCCGCCCTACGGCGCACCCTCCCCGTACGGCGGTCCGGCCCCCTACGGAGCGCCCGGATACGGCGCACCCGGCTATGCCGACGGTTACGGCATGCCGCAGCACAAGACCAACGGATTGGCCATCGGCTCGCTGGTGGCATCGGCCGTCGGCGTGCTGTGCGGTGTCGGCTCGCTCATCGGCATCGTGTTGGGCATCGTGGCGCTCAACCAGATCAAGACCAACGGCGAGGGCGGCCGCGGGTTGGCGATCGCCGGCATCGCCGTCGGCGCGGCGACGCTTCTGCTCAACATCGTCTTCACCCTCGCGATGCTGAGCACCTGACACCGTGAGCGGCGGCGATCAGGACGGCGTCGGCAACAGCGGCAGACCCGATCCGTTCGCACCGGTGGATTACCCCACCGATGCGGGATTGCCGCCACCGCTCAGCGCGCCGCCACCGTCGGGTTATCCGCCGCCGTATCCGGCTTCGGTGAACCCGTATTCGGGCTACCAACCGCCCGTCGGCTACGGATACAGCTACGGATACGACCCCTACCGGCCGATCCGTCCTGCGGGCACGAACGGGATGGCGATCGGCTCGCTGGTGAGCTCGCTGGTCGGCGTGTTCTGCTGCGGCGTGACGTGCATCGTCGGGGTCATCCTCGGCGTCATGGCGATGCGCGAAACCAAACGCACCGGACAGGACGGCTACGGAATTGCGTTGGCGGGCACCATCATCGGCGGGCTCGCGGTGGCAGGCTTTCTCGTCTACATCCTGCTGTACATGAGCCTGCTCGCCAGCGGATGGCAGTGGATCTGAGCCTCACTGCGGCGGACGGAACGGCTCGCCCTGGCGCTGCATGCCTGCGGCGCGGCCCTTTCCGGCGATCACCAGGGCCATCTTCCGGCTCGCCTCGTCGATCATCTCGTCGCCCAACATGACCGCGCCCCTGGCCCCGCCGGCCCGCGAGGTGTGCCATTCGTAGGCCTCGAGAATCAGCTCGGCGTGGTCGTAATCGCTCTGCCGTGGACTGAAAATCTCGTTGCCCGCTGCGATCTGATCCGGATGCAGCACCCATTTGCCGTCGTACCCGAGGGCCGCGGAACGGCCGGCGACGCGGCGGAAGCCGTCGACGTCGCGAATCTTGAGATAGGGCCCGTCGATCGCGAGCACCCCGTGCGTGCGCGCCGCCACGAGGATGCGCATCAGCACGTGGTGGTGCGCGTCGCCGACGTCGTACCCCTCCGGCTGTTCACCGACCTCGAGCGTGCGCATGTTCAAACTGGCCGCCATGTCGGCGGGCCCGAGCACCAACGCCTGCACCCGCGGAGCGGCCGCGATCGCGTCAATGTTGGTGAGGCCCTTCGCATTCTCGATCTGCGCCTCGATGCCGATGCGGCCCACGGGAAGGTCGTGGGTGGCCTCGAGCTGGCTCAACAGCATGTGCAGCGCCTGGATGTGGGAGGCGTCGCTGACCTTGGGCAGAACCACGATGTCCAGTGCGGCACCAGCGGTCGAGATCACCTCGATGATGTCGGCGTAGGTCCACGGCGTCGTCCAGTCGTTGACGCGCACACCGCGCAGCTGACCGGCCCAACCCGGCTCCGCCAGAGCCGTGGCCACCCGCGTCCGGGCCTCGGCCTTGGCCTCCGGCGCGACGGCGTCCTCGAGATCGAGGAACACCTCGTCAGCGGTCAGGGTTTTCGCCTTCTCGACCATCTTCGCGCTGCTCCCGGGAACGGAAAGGACCGTTCGGCGGGGTCGATACCGGTTTTCCACAACCACACTCTCTACCCTTTGATGCATGGCGGCGGTCAACAGGGTCTATGCGGCCCGTCTCGCGGGGATGGTGGTCTTGGGCCCCGACGGGGAGTCCATCGGCCGTGTCCGTGATGTGGTGGTCAGCATCAGCCTGGTGCGCCAGCAACCCCGCGTCCTCGGCTTGGTTGTCGAAATGCTCACGCGGCGAAGAATTTTCGTACCGATTCTGCGGGTGACGTCGATCGATCCCGGCGCCGTGACGCTGGCCACCGGCAGTGTGTCGCTGCGCCGGTTCGTCCAGCGCCCCGGTGAAGTGCTCGTGCTCGGTCAGGTGATCGAAACCCGGGTGCGCGTCGACGATCCCGATCTGCCACAACTGGCCAACGTCGACGTGATCGTCGTCGACCTCGGCATCGAGCAGACGCGCACCCGGGACTGGATGGTCACCAAGGTCGCCGTCCGCCCGCACCGGCGCCTGGGCAGGCGCGCCAACGTGCACGTGGTGGACTGGCAGCACGTTCAGGGCCTGACACCGTCGGGTCTGGCGATGCCCGGCCAGGGCGTGGCGCAGCTGCTCGATCAGTTCGAGGGCCAGCGCGCCGTCGAGGTGGCCGAGGCGATCCGGGAGCTGCCGGCCAAGCGGCGCTACGAACTGGTCAACGCCCTCGACGACGAGCGGTTGGCCGACGTGCTGCAGGAGTTGCCCGAAGACGACCAGCTCGATGTGCTCAGGCGGCTGCCCGCCGACCGGGCCGCCGATGTTCTCGAGGCGATGGACCCCGACGACGCGGCCGATCTGCTCGGGTCGATGACGCCCACCGACGCCGAGCAGTTCCTGCGCCGCATGGATCCCGAGGATTCCGAGGATGTCCGCCGCCTGCTGGCGCACTCCCCCGACACCGCGGGCGGGCTGATGACGTCCGAGCCCGTGGTGCTGGCCCCCGACACCACCGTGGCCGAGGCGCTCGCGCGGGTCCGCGACCCGGACCTCACCCCGGCGTTGGCCTCGTTGGTGTTCGTCACCCGCCCCCCGACCGCCACGCCGACCGGCCACTACCTGGGTTGTGTGCACCTGCAGCGGCTGCTGCGCGAGCCACCGGCGGATCTGGTCAGCGGAATCGTGGACACCGATCTGCCCAACCTGTCCCCTGATGACTCGCTGGGTGCGGTGACGCGCTACTTCGCGGCCTACAACCTGGTGTGCGGACCGGTCGTCGACGAGGAGAACCACCTGCTGGGCGCCGTGTCGGTCGACGACGTGCTCGACCATCTGCTGCCCCACGACTGGCGCGAGACCGAAGAACCCGAGCTCACCGGCGCCGAAGGCACCTCATGACCGACCGCAGCCGGCTCGATGTGCCGCTGGCCACCCGGCGGCGGTTCTCGTTGAACGTCGACCCCGAGGCGGTCGGGAACTTCAGCGAGAAGATCGCCCGGTTCCTGGGCACCGGTCGCTACCTGGCGTGGCAGACCATCCTCGTGGTCGTCTGGATCACGCTGAACCTGTTCGCGGTCGGGCTGCGCTGGGACCCCTACCCGTTCATCCTGCTCAACCTGGCGTTCTCCACCCAGGCGGCTTACGCGGCGCCGCTGATCCTGCTGGCGCAGAACCGCCAGGAGAACCGCGACCGCGTGTCGCTGGACGAAGACCGCCGCCGCGCGCTGCAGACGAAGGCCGACACCGAATACCTGGCTCGCGAACTGGCCGCGCTGCGGTTGGCGATCGGCGAGGTGGTCACCCGTGATTACCTGCGCAGAGAGCTCGACGAGATGCGCGAAATGCTGGCCGCCCTGCAGCACGCCCCGGGCGAATCGAGCGACGACGACCCCGGCCACGGCGACCCGGGTGAGCGCCGGCCCAAAAAGTCGAGTGCAGGTGGCTAACGAATTGCTGTAACGCGGCGGTTATCTAGTAGGTATGGTGACTTGGTTCACAAGCGATCGCAAACATAGGACGGTTGAGTGCACATAAGGGGAGGAGCCGCCGCCCTCAAGGCCGTGCGGCGCCAAACGGGGCGTCTGCGGCGAATCCCGGGCCCTCGAGTGCAGAAGCTGGCATCCGCCAACCGCATGCGCGCCGGCCTCGGCGTGGCCATCATCACCCCGATCATTCTGGCCGGCAGCGTCGGCGCCTCGGCGCCCACTCCGCGTACGACCTCGGATGCCGCGGTGACGCCGCTGGCCGCCGTCGAGCCGTCACCGGGCACGCGGGCGGGCGCATCGGTGGTCGCCGTCGCCAAGGAGCCGATGGCCTTCCACATCGCCGCCTCGACGGTGTCGGCTCCGCCCCCCGCTGCGGTGGTGAATTCGCCTGGCACACTGGGCATTCCCGGTATGGCCTTGTCGGCGTACCGTAATGCCGAGCGCATCATGGCGTCCGCCTACCCCGGCTGCGGCCTGAGCTGGAACCTGTTGGCCGGTATCGGGCGCATCGAGTCGATGCACGCCAACGGAGGCGCGACCGACGCCCGCGGCACGGCCATCCGCCCCATCTTCGGGCCTGCGCTCGACGGCACGCTGCCCGGAAACGAGATCATCGTGCAGAGCCGCGTGGCCGACCGCGTCACCTACGCGCGCGCCATGGGACCCATGCAGTTTTTGCCCGGCACCTGGTCGCGGTACGCCTCCGACGGTGACGGCGACGGGAAGGCCGAGGTGCAGAACCTGTTCGACTCGTCGCTGGCCGCCGCCCGCTACCTGTGCAGCGGCAACCTGAACCTGCGCGACCCGAACCACGTCATGTCGGCGATTCTGCGTTACAACAACTCGGTGGCCTACGCGCGCAACGTGCTGGGCTGGGCCGCGGCCTACGCGACGGGCGTCGTGCCGATGGACCTGCCCCCGATCACCGGATCGGTCCCGACCCTGGAAGACACCGTCGCAAACGTGCACCTCACCGATCTCAAGGAGTACCAGGGGCTCGGTCCGGGGCTGCCCCTCAACGCATTGGGACTGCCCGCGGGCGATCCGTTGGCGTTGATGCCGCTGCTGGAGCGCGACGCGGTGGCCAGCCAGATGGGCAACATGCCTGGGTTCGCCCCTGGTCAGCGGCTCGGACCCCTGCCAGGACCGGCGCCGCAGGCCCCGGCGACACCCCAGGCGCCGGCGATCCCGCCGCCGTGGACACCGCCGTGGATGCAGCCGCAGCGGCCCGAGTGCGCGGTGTTCTGCATCGAGGACAACCCGGCGCCACCGCTGCAACCCGCACTCGGCGGGCCGCCGATCGCCAACCCGATGCTTCCACCCGCTCCGGCGCCGCTCGCGCCGCCCGCCCCGGTGGGAGCTCCGCAGCCGGGACCCGCGCCGGTCGGCGCACCGGCTCCGGTCGCTGCACCGGTCCCAGCTCAAGCACCCGGCCCGGCTCAAGCACCAGCGCCCGGTCCGGCCGCCCAGCCAGGGCCCGCACCCGGACCGGCGGCCCAGCCGGGTCCGCCGCCCGGACCCGTCGGTTAAGGGCCACCGTCGAGTCGGCCTAGACTCGACGGTGATGTCTCATTCACCCGCTGACCTGGAATCTGAGATCCGTCGCGCGCTGGCCAAGGTGATCGACCCCGAGCTGCGGCGGCCGATCACCGAGCTCGGGATGGTCAAGGACGTCACCGTCGAACCCGCCGGGGCCGTCCATGTCGAGATCTACCTGACCACCGCCGCGTGCCCGAAGAAGACCGAGATCTCCGATCAGGTGAGCCGTGCCGTCGCCGACGTCCCCGGAACCGGCGCCGTTCGGGTCAGCCTGGACGTGATGAACGACGAGCAACGCACCGAACTGCGCAAGCAACTGCGCGGCGATTCGCGTGAGCCCGTCATCCCCTTCGCCCAGCCCGGTTCGTTGACCCGCGTGTACGCGGTGGCCTCCGGTAAGGGCGGCGTCGGCAAGTCCAGCGTCACCGTGAACCTCGCCGCGGCCATGGCCGCGCGTGGCGTGTCGGTCGGAGTGCTCGACGCCGACATCTACGGGCACTCCGTTCCCCGCATGATGGGCATCACGGACCGGCCCACCCAGGTGGAGTCGATGATCGTCCCGCCGGTCGCCCACGACGTCCGGGTCATCTCGATCGCGATGTTCACCCAAGGCAACACCCCGGTGGTCTGGCGCGGCCCGATGCTGCACCGCGCGCTGCAGCAGTTCCTCGCCGACGTCTACTGGGGCGACCTGGACGTGCTACTGCTCGACCTGCCGCCGGGCACCGGCGACGTCGCGATCTCGGTGGCCCAGCTGATCCCCGGCGCGGAGATCCTGGTGGTCACCACGCCCCAACTGGCCGCCGCCGAGGTGGCCGAGCGCGCGGGCGCGATCGCACTGCAGACCCGTCAGCGCATCGTCGGTGTGGTGGAGAACATGGCCGGGCTGACGTTGCCCGACGGTACGACCATGCAGATCTTCGGCGAAGGCGGCGGCAAACAGGTCGCCGAGCGGTTGTCGCGCGCGATCGGTGCCGACGTGCCGTTGCTGGGCCAGGTGCCGCTCGACCCCGAGCTCGTGTCGGCGGGCGACTCCGGTGTCCCGCTGGTGCTCTCCGCACCCGACTCGGCGGCCGGTAAGGAGTTGCGCAGCGTCGCCGATGCCCTTTCGAGCCGCAAACGCGGACTGGCGGGCATGTCGCTGGGCCTGGACCCGGCCGGTCGATAACGGTCTCGTGTTCGAGCCCGAACTCCGTCACACCCTGTCCGACAAGGCGTTACAGTGCTGTTCGTGGGCAGGGCTTTGTTAGCCAACGGGCGCGGCAAGTTGCTGGCGCTCGTCGCGTCCATCACGCTGTCCGTCGCCCTGTTCTACGCCCAGAGCGCCGAACCGCCCACCCAGCATCCCGGCCCGCCACCGGTCGGGCAGCAGGATGTCCCCGCGGCCGCCCCCAAGGTCAACACACCCACCGAAGCGGAGTTGCTCGCGGCCAGTGCTCCCGTTGCCACGGCGGCCACCCCGTTCGCGTTGCCCGCCGGTATCACGCCCGAAAACGGGTTACAGGTCAACACGATTCGGGTGGCCCGCGCGATCAGCGTGTTGTTCCCCGAAGTCAAGACGATCGGCGGATACCGCCAAGACCCGCTGAGGTGGCATCCGAACGGCTTGGCGATCGACGTGATGATCCCGAATCACGGCAGCGAAGAGGGCATCGCGCTCGGCAACCAGATCGCCGGGATCGCGCTGGCCAATGCGGAGCGTTGGGGTGTGATCCATGTGATCTGGCGGCAGGGCTTCTATCCCGGCGTCGGCGCTCCCAGTTGGACCGCGGACTACGGCAACGAAACCGCCAACCACTTCGACCATGTGCACATCGCCACCAACGGCGGCGGATACCCGACCGGGGACGAGGAATACTTCATCTGAGCCCGCGGGGTCTACGTGGCGTCGGTGTCGAACGGTGTCGTCGCAGGCGCTTGCGGGGATGCGGGCGGCGCCGACTGCGCAGGGGGCTCGGGTGAGCTGACCGGTTTGTCGGGCTGCTTACGGTCGAAATTTCCGGTGAAGATCGAGTCGTCGCCGTCGAGCAGGTGCTTGGTGAGCGCGGCGCGCGGCGTCATACCGCGCAATTTGTTGAGCTCGCTGAGCGGCTCGCGCAGGTCGTCGAACTCCGGCCCGAGGTCTTCACGCAGTTGGCTGGTGGCCCCGCTGATGTAGTCACGGGCCTGACGCAGCGCGCCCGTCGTCCACCGGATCGCACCGGGCAGCCGTTCGGGGCCCAGGATCACCAGACCGGCGATCACCAGGATCAGCATCTCGCCCCAGCCGACGTTGGCGAACATCGGCTACGTGGTGTCGGGACCCGGGTTGACGGTCAGCGTCACCCGCCGTCCGTCGCGCATCACCTCGATCGGCGCGTCTTGGCCGATCTTGAGCTGACGGACGGCGACCACGAACTCGTCGGCGTCGGCCACGGTCCGGTCCCCGACCTTGACCACGACGTCGTTCTCCAGAATTCCCGCCTTCTCCGCCGGGCTGCCGGCCTTGACGTTGGCCACCTGGGCGCCCGAGGCGATGTCGTTGCTCACCGAGCGGGCGGTCAGGCCCAGCGTCGGATGGGCGATCTTGCCGTCGCGGATCAGCGAGTCGACCACCGTCTTGACCTCGTTGATCGGGATCGCGAATCCGAGCCCGCTGGCGCTGTCGGACAGCGACTTACCGGCGGTGTTGATGCCGATCACGTTGCCGTCCATGTCGATCAGGGGCCCGCCGGAGTTGCCGTGGTTGATCGGCGCATCGGTCTGCAGACCGTCGATGACGGTGTCGGTGTCGGAGCCGTCTCCCGAGAGCGGCACCGGGCGGTGCAGCGCGCTGATGATTCCGGCGGTGACGGTGCTGCGCAGGCCCAGCGGAGCACCCGCGGCGATCACCTCGTCGCCGACCCGCAACTTGTCCGAGTCGCCCATCTGCGCGACGGTCAGGTTGTCGACGTTGTCGACCTTCAGCACGGCCAGATCGGTCTTCGGGTCACGGCCCACAAGGTTGGCGGGCACCTCTTTGCCGTCGTTGAAGACGATCTTCATCTTGTACTTGCTGGGGTTGTTCGCGGCCTCGGAGATGACGTGGTTGTTCGTCACGATGTAACCGCGACCGTCGATGACCACGCCGGAGCCCTGCGAACCCTCCTGATCACTGGTGGCCTCCACCGTCACCACCGAATCGGCAACGGCGGCAGCGACTTTGGCGATATGCCCCTCCGGCGGCGGGCCGGCGTCGGTGGTGTCCAGCGTGACCTTGGACGTGGTGAACGCCTCGACCACCTCGGCGGTCTTGCGGCCTACCCACCCGCCTGCGAACCCGATCACCAACGCGATGATGGCCAACATCGCCAGCGCGACGTAGGAGACCCGGCCGCCGAACAGCACGTCGCGCACACCCAACTTGCCGGTCGGGACATTGGCCGGGATTCGCGGCGGCTCGTGGACGGCGGGGGCGCCCAGGGCGGCCGGCGCCGAGGGATCGCGCCACGGGTCTGCGGCCAGGTCGGTGTCCTGATCCCGCTCGGCTTCGAGCGCGCCCGCGTCGGCGGGATGGCGCTGTAGCGAGTCGCCGCCGGGGTAGGGCTTGCCGAACGCCTCGGCCAGCACCGGATCGGGCGGCTGGTTGGTCGGCGTGAACTCGCCTTGGTCGCGATATTTGTCGAGTCCCACGAACGAACCCTCGACACCGTCGGGCCTGCCGAACGCGCGCTGCGCCGCCGGATCGACGGGCGGCCGCGAGACAGGGCGGGGTTCCAGGCGCTCGCGCCCGGTCTGGTCGAGATTGGTCACCCGGTCATCACCCTCTGTGAAAGCGCCCTCGAATGCCGGGGCGGATCGCTGCTCGTCTTCGCATTTACCCTACCGGCGCCTGCGCCGAGAGCGCTGTGTGCTGTCAGCAAACTCTGACCGCTGCGTATCGACGGGCGGCTCCGGCGGAGCATGGTGCGGGATCTCGGATAACAGGCCCAGAAGTGAGCTGGGCATGGCGACTGGCCGGGACTCCCGCAACGCCGCGCGCGCCTGCCGCTGGGCTTCGACCTCGGCGGCGCACTGCGGACACAGCGATAAGTGGTGGGCGGCGCGTAGATGTGCGGTCAGCCGCAGTTCACCGTCGACGAAGGCGGCGATGGCCTCCGTCGAGAGGTGTTCGGTGGAACCGAACTCGCGCGGCCCCACGGGCGCGTCGCTCTGGGATGCGAACTGAGCGGGCAACCACGAGAAGGCCCGGCGGAACACGTGTCCCCGGTCGACCATCGCCCAGCTCCTCTCGCTGCGTGTCACGGCGTCCATTCGAATGTAGCGCGGAGCGCCGTGCCAAGCCCGCGAACGTCAGGCCGTTTTGGCCGCGCCGCCGGGGCGAGCCGATGTGGCGGTCTCGCTGTGGTTGGCCAGGTAGTCGCGAAGGGCCTGCCGCCCGCGGTGGATGCGGCTGCGCACGGTGCCCAGCTTGACGTCGAGCGTCGCGCCGATCTCCTCATAGGACAGCCCCTCGATGTCGCACAGCACGACGGCGGCGCGGAACTCGGGAGGCAACGAATCCAGTGCGGCCTGCAGGTCGGGGCCGAGCCGCGCGTCGTGGTAGATCTGCTCGGGGTTGGGGTCGTCGGCCGGAACCCGGTCGTAGTCCTCGGGCAGCGCCTCCATGCGGATGCGCCCGCGCCTGCGCACCATGTCGAGGAACAAGTTGGTGGTGATGCGGTGCAGCCAGCCCTCGAACGTGCCGGGCTGGTAGTTCTGCAGCGAGCGGAACACCCGGATGAACGTCTCCTGGGTGAGGTCCTCGGCGTCGTGCTGATTACCCGACAGGCGGTAGGCCAGTCGGTACACCCGGTCGGCGTGCTGGCGTACCAGCTCATCCCATGAAGGCATGGTCGACTTGTCGCCCGTGGCGTCGAACACGGCGGTGCCGGTCATTTCGTCGGAAGGCTCGACCCATTCGGTGTCCACGAACTGTTCGAGGTGGGACATCGACGTCGGTGCCATCTTGATGGTCGTCAGATCCTCCTGGTCCAAGCCGCCATCATGGTGCGGCGGTTCGCTACTGCCCGCAACGCGGAGATCCGTGTAGGTATTCCCTGGTTGGTCCCCTGGATGCCAGCGTCCGCCGTTTTCCATGGGACATACCGTCTCCGACCGTTCCGTGCCTGGCATATGAGCAAACTGAACATTTCCTGAGAAAGCTCTTCTACCCATTTATGACCTGCGCGAACCCGCCGACGATTCGTGTGATCCGGCGATCGGGAACGGGCGTGTCGCGATGCTGGCCCCCACCGGTTGGCTACGCTGCGGGCATGGCCGGCACCGACGACGTCATCGGAGGGCACAGCCGTGCCGAAGCCATCGTGTCGCATGCCGAGCAGTCCATCTCCGAGGACGCGATCGTCGCGGCGGCCCGTGAACGCGCCGTTGACATCGGCGCCGGCGCCGTCACTCCCGCGGTGGGCGCGCTGCTGTGCGTGTTCGCGAAGCTGACCTCCGCCAAGGCCGTCGTCGAAGTCGGCACGGGCGCCGGGGTCAGCGGCCTGTGGCTGCTCTCAGGGATGCGCGAAGACGGCGTGTTGACCACCATCGACGTCGAACCCGAGCACCAGCGCATCGCCAAGCAGGCGTTCAGCGAGGCCGGGATCGGGCCGGGGCGAAGCCGGCTGATCAGCGGCCGCGCCCAAGAAGTGCTGACCCGCCTCGCCGACGAGTCCTACGACCTGGTGTTCGTCGACGCCGATCCGTTGGACCAGCCCCAGTTCGTCGCCGAAGGTGTCCGGTTGCTGCGTCCAGGCGGCGCGATCGTCCTGCACCGCGCGGCGCTGGGAGGCCGTGCCGGCGACGCCGGCGCCAACGACGCCGAGGTGGCGGCGGTGCGCGAAGCCGCACGGCTGATCGCCGAGGACGAACGGCTCACCCCGGTGTTGATCCCGCTGGGCGACGGCCTACTGGCCGCCGCGCGCGACTGAATCTCCCCCAGCTCGGACCCATGCCGTAATGCGGCATGTGCATTTTTGCGGCTGCTCGCGGTGGCCTCTTGACCGCTGGCTGAACACACGTTTAATCTACTGAACATGCGTTCAGCCCCGAACGACCTCACCGCTATCGCGCGGATCCGCGACGCTGCGATCGAGCAGTGGGGCCAGCACGGCTTCGCCGTCGGCCTGCGGACCATCGCCGAGGCGGCAGGGGTGTCCGCGGCGCTGGTCATCCACCACTTCGGCTCGAAGGACGGGCTGCGCAAGGCGTGTGACTCGCACGTCGCCGACGTGATCCGCGAGAGCAAGACCGAATCGCTGCAGACGCACGACCCCGCCACGTGGCTTGCACAGATGGCCGAGATCGAGTCGTACGCGCCGCTGATGGCCTATCTGGTGCGCAGCTTGCAGTCGGGCAGCGAACTGGCCAAGGCGTTCTGGCAGCAGATGATGGACAACGCCGAGCAGTATCTCGACGAGGGCGTGCGCTCCGGCCTGCTCAAGCCGAGCCGCGATCCCCGGGCCAGGGCTCGGTTCCTGTCGATGGCCAGCGGCGGGGGCTTCCTGCTGTATCTGCAATTGCATCCCTCCTCCGATCTTCGTGTGGCGCTTCGCGATTACGGCGAGGAGATGGTGCTGCCCGCGCTCGAGTTGTACACCGAGGGGCTGATGGCCGACTCGGCGATGTACGACGCGTTCCTCGAGCAACGCAAGAAGGGCATCCCGTTCAGCACGCCCCGACAAGGAGATGGCGATGACGGCTCAGACAGCACAGCGTCCGCGGCAGGCTGACTTCAACAAGCCTGCTGTCGAGATCCGCGGGCTGACGAAGACTTTCGGGCGCACCCGGGCGCTCGACGGCTTGGACTTGAGGGTCGCACCGGGCCAGATCACCGGCTTCCTCGGACCGAACGGTGCGGGTAAGTCGACGACGATCCGCGTGCTGCTCGGACTTTTGCGGGCAGACAGCGGCACCGTGCGACTGCTCGGCGGCGACCCCTGGCATGACGCGGTGGCACTGCACCGCCGGATCGCCTATGTGCCGGGAGATGTGGCGTTGTGGCCCAACCTGACCGGGCTGCAGGCAATCGACTTTCTGGCCCGGCTGCGCGGCAACGGTGTCGACACGACCCGCCGCGATCAGCTGATCGAGCGGTTCGACCTCGACCCACACAAGAAGGCCCGCACCTACTCCAAGGGCAACAGGCAGAAGGTCGCCATCATCGCCGCGTTCTCCACCGCCGCCGAGCTCTACATCCTCGATGAGCCGACGTCCGGCCTGGATCCGTTGATGGAGAAGGCGTTTCAGGAGTGTGTGGGCGAAGTCGTTGGGCGCGGCGCTGGGGTGCTGTTGTCGAGCCATATCCTGGCCGAAGTCGAAAAGCTGTGTGACAGCGTCACCATCATCCGCGCCGGTCGCACTGTGCGGGCCGGCACCCTCGCCGAACTGCGACACCTGATGCGCACGACCGTGACCGCGCGCACCCGCAACGACGGGCAGCGCCTTCGGGATGAGCCCTTCGTCCACGATTTCGCGGTCACCGACGGGCACTACGTCTTCTCGGTCGACCGCAACGACCTCGACCGCGCGATGGGCCTGCTGACCGGGCTCGGGATTCTCGACCTGACCGTCACCCCGGCATCGCTGGAAGACATGTTCCTGCGCGAATACCGGGGGGCCGAGCGATGACGGCGGTGACGACGCGTGCGCCCCGCAGCCAGCGGCATCGTCTTGCGCACGCATGGACAGGCACCGCCGACCTGCTGTGGCTGGCTCTGCGCCGCGACCGGGTGCGGCTCGGCGTCTGGGTCGGCGTCCTGACGATGCTGATGGCCTACGCGCCCGCCGCCATGGAACTGGCCTATCCCCAAGAGGCGCAACGGCTCACACGGGTGGATCTACTGAAGACGCCCGCGGGAATGATGATGGGCGGGCCGATGTTCGGCCGCAACGAGACCGACCTCGGCGCGATGATCGCGAACGAGATGATGCTGACGCTGATCGTCGCCGCGTCGATTCTCGCCATTCTCACCGTGATTCGTCATACCCGGGCCGAAGAGGAGAGCGGCGCAGCCGAGTTGGTGCTGTCGTCGGTCGTCGGCCGCCATGCGCGGACCGCAGCGGCACTGATTCTGGTCGGCGGGGTCAACGCCGTCCTCGCTGTGACGATGACGCTGGCGATGGCCGCGAGCGGCTTCTCACTCATCGACACCGCGGCGATGTGTCTCGGCGTGACCGGCGTGGCAATGCTTTTCGGCTCGGTGGCCGCGGTGACCGCGCAGTTGTGGCGCCAAGCACGCACGGCATCGGGCGCGGCCATGGCCGTGCTGGCAATCGCCGCGGTGGTCCGTGGAATCGGCGATGTGATCGACAACTCCGGCAGTGCGCTGAGTTGGTTCTCCCCGATCGCGTGGGCCCAGCAGATGCGCGCGTTCGTCGATCTGCGGTGGTGGCCGTTGGCGCTGCTGATCTCGCTCACCGTCGCCCTCATCGCGCTGGCCGCGGTGCTGGAGGGCAGGCGTCAGTACGACGACGGCGTCATCCCGTCCACCGGTGAGCATCCCGACGCCCGACCGATCAGGGGTGTGCTGGGTCTGCACCTGATGCTGCAGCGGGGTCAGACCGTCGGCTGGACCATCGGATTGTTCCTCGCCGGCCTGGCTTTCGGATCCATGACCAAATCCCTGCTCGACGCGGCGGAGTCCAACGAGGTGATCCGGCTGATGATGGCCCAGCAGGGCGCCGACGGTGTGTACACCACGATGACGCAGTTCCTCGCGGCCGCGGCGAGTGCGTACGTCGTCGCCGCCGTGCTGCGCGTTCACACCGACGAGGGCAACGGTCTCGGGGAAGCCGTGTTGGCCGGATCGGTGTCGCGGTGGCGCTGGCTGACGACGGCCGTGGTGGCGGCGGTGCTCGGTTCGGTGGTGCTGATGTTGTTCGCCGGTCTGGGAAACGGGTTGGGCGCGGGCGTCACCGTCGGCGAACCGGCGACCGTACTTCGTCTGACGCTCGCCGGGGTGGCCTTCGTTCCCGCGCTGGCGGTCATGGCGGGTGTCGCGGCGCTCGCCGTCGCCGTGCGGCGGCCCGTGCTGGGTTGGGTGGCGGTGGCGTTCGTCGTCACCGCGCTGTATCTCGGGCCGCTGCTGCGGTTGCCGCAGTGGCTCATCGACCTGTCGCCGATCGGCCGCACCACGGCGCCGATCGACTACCCGGTGACCACGATCGCCGTCCTTGCTGTCGTCGCCGCCGCCCTGACCTGGGTGGCCGGCCTCCTGTACCGCAGGCGCGACGCCGTCTGAGGAGTTGTCGTGAAAATCGCGCTGCAGTCGTTGGCTTCGGCCGTCTTCGGATTCGTCTTCTTCGCCACAGCGCTGTTCTGGCCGGCCGGGACATTCGACTATTGGCAGGCGTGGGTTTTCATCGGCGTGTTCATCATCGGCACGATGGGGCCCAGCATTTACCTCATGGTCAAGCGCCCCGACGCCCTGCGCCGCCGGATGAGAGCGGGACCGTTCGCCGAAACGAGACCGGTGCAAAGGGTCGTGATCACCGCGACCGTGCTGATGGTGGTCGTGGTGCTGGTGATCAGCGCCCTCGACCATCGCTTCGGATGGTCGGCGGTGCCGACGGCGGTGGTGGTGCTCGGCGATGTGCTGGTGTGGACCGGTCTGACGGTGTCGCAGTTCGTCATCATCCAAAACGACTATGCCGCAGCCACCATCACCGTGGAGTCGGGTCAGTCGCTGGTCTCCACGGGTCTGTACGGCGTGGTCCGCCACCCGATGTACGCCGGCACGCTGGTCATGATGCTCGGAACCCCGCTCGCGCTGGGTTCCTACTGGGGGCTGGTCGCGATTCCACCCGCGGTGCTGCTGCTCGCGGTGCGCATCGCCGACGAGGAACAGATGCTGCGGCAGCAACTGGCGGGCTATCGGGAGTACATGCAGCAAGTCCGATTCCGGTTGGTGCCCCACGTCTGGTGAGAGTCGCCTCTACGGCGGCCCGATCGGCCGATAATGCGGAGGTGGAACTGCTCACCGGGCTCGGCCTGGCGACGGCGGCAGGACTCAACGCATACATCCCGCTGCTGGCGCTCGGCCTGCTGTCGCGGTTCACCGACCTGGTTGCCCTGCCCGCCGGCTGGGCCTGGCTGGAGAACGGCTGGGTGATGGCTATCGTCGCGATACTTCTGGCCGTCGAGATCATCGCCGACAAGGTCCCGGCTCTGGACAGTGTCAACGACGCCGTCCAGACCTTCGTCCGCCCGACCGCGGGCGGCATCGTCTTCGGTTCGGGCACCGCGGCGCAAACGTCGGCGGTCAGCGACCCCGGTGCTTTCGCCCAGTCCGGGCAGTGGATCCCGGTCGTGCTGGGTGTCGTCGTCGCGTTGGTGGTGTCGCTGACCAAGTCGACGGTGCGGCCGGCGGCCAACGTCGCCACCGCCGGGGTCGCTGCACCGGTGCTGAGCACGGTCGAGGACGGCGTCAGCGTCGGGCTGGTCTTCGCCGCGATCCTGGTTCCGGTGCTGGTGCTGGTGGCCGTCATCGTCTTGGCGTGGCTGACGGTCAGGATCCTGCGGCGACGACGCCGCAACGCCGCACCGGGCTGACCCGGGGCGCGTTACGTGAGGGTGGTGACGTAATGCCCGCCGGAGTAGTAGTCGATGTTCAGCTTGCCGCTGGCATCCTTGTAGCCACAGGTGGACACCGTTCCCTTCTTGTTGTACGTCCCTCCGGCGGCCTTGCATTCGCTCTTGATCGTCTGGTCCGACAGCTTCTCCGCGTGTGCGGCCGGAGCGGTCGTGGTTATCAGCGCGCCGACCGCGACGGCGCCCGCGGCGATGGCGGCGGTGATGCTGTTGCGTCTCATCGTGTGCCTCCTGTGGTTGTGGCCTCGCTGGCCGGTGCTGGTTGAACCACCATGAGACACACGGGGTTGCGGCAAAACGGGGCGACCACCCACACCGTTCGAACCGTGGTCGGGACCGGCGGGCGGTTCGCGATTAGGGGGTTGGGGGTTAGATCCAGACGCCCTTGCCGACCGCGACCACTCCCCCGGCGCTGATCGCGAACCGCTCGCGATCCTTGTCGAGGTCGACCCCGACCATCTCGCCCGGCCCGACGACCACGTTCTTGTCCAGGATCGCGTGGCGCACCACCGCGCCGCGGCCGATCCGGGCACCGGGCATGATCACGCTGCCCTCGACGATCGCCCCGTCGTCGACGACGACGTTGGACGACAACACCGAATTCCGCACGGAGGCAGCCGAGATGATGCTGCCGGCGCCGACGACCGACTCCTGCGCCGAGCCGCCGTTGACGAACTTCGCCGGCGCCAGCATCTCCGACTCCCCGCGGATCGGCCAGCGCTTGTTGTAGAGGTTGAACACCGGGTGCACCGACACCAGGTCCATGTGCGCGTCGTAGAACGCGTCGAGGGTTCCCACGTCGCGCCAGTAGCCGTGATCGCGTTCGGTCGCACCCGGCACTTCGTTGTTGCTGAAGTCGTAGACCGCAGCCATGCCGTCGTCGACCAGACGCGGGATGATGTCGCCGCCCATGTCGTGGTCGGAGTGGTCGTCGTCGGCGTCGGCACGGATCGCGTCGATCAGCACCTTGGTGGTGAAGATGTAGTTGCCCATCGACACGAACGCCTCGTCGGGATTGTCCGGCGTGCCCGGCGGATCGGCGGGCTTCTCGACGAAGCTGCGGATGCGGCCGGACTCGTCGGCGTCGATGACCCCGAACGCGGTGGCCTCCGCGCGCGGCACCCGGATACCCGCAACCGTCGCGCCCGCGCCGCTCTCGATGTGGAACTGGACCATCTGCTCGGGGTCCATGCGATAGACGTGGTCGGCGCCGAACACGACGATGTAGTCCGGGTCCTCGTCGTAGATGAGGTTCAGCGACTGGTAGATCGCATCCGCAGAGCCCGTGTACCACCGTGGGCCGAGCCGCTGCTGGGCCGGGACGGGCGTGATGTACTCGCCCGCCAGACCCGACAACCGCCAGTTCTGAGAGATGTGACGGTCAAGCGAGTGCGACTTGTATTGCGTCAGCACGCAAATGCGCAGATACCGCGCGTTGACCAGATTCGACAGCACGAAGTCGATCAGGCGGTAGGCGCCGCCGAAGGGAACGGCGGGCTTGGCTCGATCCGCGGTCAACGGGTAGAGCCGCTTGCCCTCCCCGCCGGCCAGGACGATGCCCAGCACGTGTGGCAGTTCCCTCATGCCTCAAACCTATCGGCCGCTTCTGTCCTGGGCTACCCATTCCACTTCGAGTCAACGTGTCCGACGCGATCCGGCGACCCCCGACGCCACGGCCCTCCTGCGGTGGCTTGCACCCGTAACTAGGGTCGAAACCATGCGGGTGGCGATGATGACTCGGGAATATCCACCCGAGGTTTACGGCGGGGCGGGGGTGCACGTCACCGAGTTGGTCGCTCAGCTGCGCCGCCTCTGCGAGGTCGACGTGCACTGCATGGGCTCCCCGCGCGCGGACGCGATCGTCGCGCAACCCGACCCGGCGCTGCGGGGCGCCAACGCCGCGCTCTCGATGCTCTCGGCCGACCTCAACATGGTCAACGCCGCAGCACATGCCGACGTGGTGCACTCGCACACCTGGTACACCGGGCTGGCCGGCCACCTCGCCGCGCTGCTCTACGGGGTTCCGCACGTGCTGACCGCGCATTCGCTGGAGCCGATGCGCCCGTGGAAGGCCGAACAGCTCGGCGGGGGTTACCGGGTGTCGTCATGGGTGGAGAAGACGGCGGTGGAAGGGGCCGACGCGGTGATCGCGGTCAGCTCCGGTATGCGCGAGGACGTCCTGCGCACCTATCCCGCGTTGGACCCGAATCGGGTGCACGTGGTGCGCAACGGGATCGACACCGAGGTCTGGTATCCGGCAGAACCGGAGCCGGGCGAATCGGTGCTGGCCGAACTCGGCGTCGACTTGTCGCGGCCCATGGTGGCCTTCGTCGGCCGGATCACCCGGCAGAAGGGCGTCGCACATCTGATCGCCGCGGCGCACGACTTCGCCCCCGATGTGCAGATCGTGCTGTGCGCTGGGGCACCCGACACGCCCGAGATCGCTGCCGAAGTGACCGAGGCGGTTCAGCGTCTGTCGCATGCGCGCGCCGGGGTCTTCTGGGTGCGCGAGATGCTACCCATCGTCAAAATTCGCGAAATCCTATCCGCTGCAACGGTATTCGTATGTCCGTCGGTGTACGAACCACTGGGAATAGTGAACCTGGAGGCAATGGCGTGTGCGACAGCGGTCGTGGGCTCCGACGTCGGCGGCATTCCGGAGGTCGTGGCCGACGGGCACACCGGGCGGTTGGTGCATTACGACCCGCAGAATGCGGCGGCTTACGAGAGCCGGTTGGCCGCGACGGTCAACGAGTTGATCGCCGACCCCGAGACCGCCCGCCGATACGGCGAGGCCGGGCGGCAGCGGTGCATTCAGGAGTTCTCCTGGGCCCATATCGCCGAGCAGACCCTGGAGATCTACCAGAAAGTGGGCAATCCGGCGTAGCCGGTCACTCCTGAACCGTCAGCTCGTGACGTTCTTCAGTTCGTCCCCGAGTGCGGCGGCCTCATCAGGGGTCAGCTCGACGACGAGTCTCCCGCCGCCTTCCAGTGGTACCCGCATCACGATGCCGCGCCCCTCCTTGGTTGCTTCCAGAGGACCGTCGCCGGTCCGGGGCTTCATCGCCGCCATCGAGTGCTCCCTCCAGATGAGCCGGCCCGCCCGCGGGCTCGGTCGGGGCCGAGACTGCCCACTCGTTTGACATTCCCGGCACTGAAACTGCTACTGAACGCCTCTATTGTTCCCTATCGGCGCCGTTCGGTGTGCAAAGACCCGGCTAAGAACGCTTCTCGGAGGCCGCGCACGTCGCCGGGACCCAGCAGTCGGCGGTGTGATCGTCGACCATTCCGGTTGCCTGCATCAATGCGTAGGCGGTGGTTGGCCCCACGAAGCGGAAGCCCCGACGTTTCAGTTCCTTGGCCATCGCGGTCGACTCCGGGGTGACGGCCGGAACGTCGGCGAAGCTGGCCGGCCGCGGCCGGGGCGGGGGTGCGAACGACCACAGCAGCTCGGCGAGGTCGGCCCCCGTGTCGCGCAGGTCGGCCGCCGCTCGCGCGTTGGCGATGGTGGCCTCGATCTTGGCGCGGTTGCGCACGATTCCGGCATCGCCCATCAACCGCGTGACGTCGCGTTCGGTGTAGCGCGCGATCCGATCGATGTCGAAACCGTGGAACGCGCGGCGGAAGTTCTCCCGTTTGCGCAGGATCACCAGCCACGACAGCCCGCTCTGGAACGCTTCGAGGCTCACCCGCTCGAACAGCGCGACCGAATCGCGCAGCGGCCGCCCCCACTCGGTGTCGTGATAGTCGCGGTAGAGAACGAAATCAGCTGGAGCCAAACGTGATTCGTCGATCCAGGCGCAGCGGACACGGCCGTCGGATTCGACGGAGGGTTCTTCGACGGTGGCGGTCATGACTCGTCACCGCCCTCCGACTGCAGTGCATGCGCGCCACCCTCGACGGGCTCGTCGTCCTCGATGCCGTGCGTTGCCCGCAGGGTGGCCAGCTGACCACGCAACTGGTCGAGTTCCTGGCCCAGCCGGTCGAGCACCCAGTCGACCTCGCTGGTCTTGTAACCGCGCAGCGTCTGGGCGAACTTGACGGCGTCGACGTCGGCGCTCGTCACACCGGAGGCGGGTAGGACCGTCGCGGTGGTCTCCCGAGGTAGCGGGGGCAGCGGTTCACCGCGGCCGAACACCACGCTGCCTACGGCGAACAGCACCACCGCGATCAGGACCAGAACCACCAGATACAACAGGACAAGGGTCACGGTTCGATACTGCCTCAACGCGCCGACAGGTCGCTTCGTAGTTCGCGCCGAACGTGGGTTACCGACACGCCTTCCTCGGCGCAGATTCATACGGTCAGTGCAACATCCCTGGATTTGGAGGTTGCACATGCCAAGTGGTTATCCGCATCCGCGGTCGACGCGTCGGGAGTTGTTTGATCGGGTGTGTCAGGGCGTGGGAGTCGAGCGAGCAGCCCAGGAGATGGGTGTGTCAA
>NZ_BCTA01000003.1 GCF_001570485.1 Mycolicibacterium novocastrense | reverse complement strand
GACACAGCGCCGGTGGCCACCCATGGCCCAAGAAATACCGACACGACAACAACCCCAGCGACCAGTCACTGCCTCACTCACGAAAGATCGAGGTTAGGGGTCGTGGGCCTTCTCGTTCCGGCTACGCATGGCGGTGCCGGCGCGACGATGACCGAGGCGGGCATCGTCGCCGAACAACTCGGCGCGATGGTCAACCCCGGGCCCTGGCTGTCCACGGCTGTCGCCGCACCACGAGTGCTTGTGCGCACGGGCGCGGGCGAGGAGGCGGCCGACCTGTTGCGAGGCATCGTCGACGGATCGACGCTCGTGACTCTGGGCCCGCTGCACGGTGCGCGACCCCGGGCCGACCGCTCCGGCGGGCCGTTCCGGATACAGGGAACGATCGACGCGCTACCCGACGCGGCCGCGGCCGACATCGTGCTCATACTCGCCGAACACGGCAGCGGCACCGGCCTTTTCGCAGTAGAGGCTGACGGTATCGCCGTCACCGCTCGCCCCCACGTCGACCCGACACGCAAGTTGTTCGATGTCGTCTTCGACGACACTCCCGCGCGCCATCTCGCGCCCGCAACCGAGGACGCGGTCGGCGCCGTCGTCGACGACGTGCTGATCGCCTACGCCGCAGATGCGTTGGGTGCCGCCGACGCGGTGATGCGACTCGCCGTCGGTTACGCCAAGGTACGCAAACAGTTCGGCAAGCCGATCGGCAGCTTTCAAGCCGTCCAACACCTGTGCGTCGACATGTTCGAGACCGTCGAGCTCGCGCGAAGCGGAGTGATGCACGCGTTATGGGCCGCTGACACCGCCGATCCGGCCGAACGTCACCTGGCAGCCCTGCGCGCGAAGGCCCTCGCCGGTCAACTCGCCGCGGTTGGTGACACCGCGATACAGGTTTTCGGAGGCATCGGGTTCACCTGGGAACACGATGCGCACCTCTACCTGAAGCGACTCCTCAGTTTCAGCGCCATGTTCGGCGGAACGGACTGGTATCTCGAAGAGGTCGGCCGAAGCGTCGTGGCCCGTGCGCGCGACCAGGAAGGGATGGAGCTGTGACAGGCGTACTGAGCGGCGTTCGCGTGGTGGAACTCGCATCGTGGACCTACGTGCCGTCTGCCGGGGCCGCGTTGGCGGACTGGGGCGCTGACGTCATCAAGGTCGAGGACGTGAAGGCGGGCGACCCCGGCCGGGCGTTGGTGATCGGCGGGTTCACCAAGGACGCCGCACGCGCGAAGGTGGACTTCATTCTCGAAATCGGAAACCGCGGCAAGCGCAGCATCGCACTCGACATCAAGTCCGACACCGGTCGCGAACACTTCGGGCGCCTATTGGCGACGGCCGATGTCTTCCTGACCAACTGGTTGCCCGGCCCCTTGGAACGGGCCCGGCTGACGGTCGACGACGTCCGGGCTTTCAACCCCAGAATCATCATCGCCCGCGGAACCGGCACCGGCGTGCGGGGCCCGGACCGCGACAAGGGCGGATTCGACGCCGCAACATATCTGTCCCGGGGCGGAGTCGCCTACACCCTGACGCCGTTCGGCACGGAGACACCGGCGGTACAGGGACCGGGGTTCGGGGACCTCCAGGGCGGCATCACGCTCGCCGGCGGCGTCTGTGCCGCACTGTTCCATCGGGAGCGCACCGGCGAGCCGTCGATCGTCGACTCATCGCTTCTGGCGCAGGCGATGTGGACCATCGCCCCGTCGATCTCCGTTGCGGACCTGTTCGGCATCGACGGTATCCCCGGTGCGCCACCCGGTCTCGCGATCAACCCCCTCGTCAACCGCTACAAGACGAAGGATGACCGGTGGCTTCAGCTGGTGTTTCTGCAGCCGGATCGGTTCTGGGCCGGTTTCTGTGCGCGCATCGGGCTGCCCGAGCTCGCCACCGACGAACGGTTCGTCCCGTCCAGCAACCTCATCGCGAACGCCACCGAGGCCTGCGCTCTGGTGGGCGAGGCGATCGCGGCCAAAGACTTGGCGCACTGGCGTGAGGCACTCGCTGATGAACCCGGGGTGTGGGCCGCGCTGGCCACCCCGAAAGAAACACTGAACGATCCGCAGGTCGGGCCGAACGGGTACGTCATTTCCAACGCCGACGACCACGGCAACGAATACCAGGTCGTCGCCGCACCTGTGCAGTTCGACGAAACCCCGCCGGAGCCGGCCCGGGCCCCCGAACACGGTCAACACACCGAGGAGATCCTGCTGGAGTTGGGCTTGGACTGGGACGACATCGCCACCGCGAAAGACCGAGGCGCGATCCTCTAGGAGAACCGATGAACCCGTCATCCGTGGAACGGCGCACCCTCGCGTCGGTGATCTACGAGCGCGAACCGCCGATCGCGCGGATCATCCTCAACCGCCCGGACAAGGCCAACACCAAGGACGCGAATCTGGTTCAGGACGTCGACGCTTGCCTACGGGAGGCCGACCGCGACAAGGAGATCAAGGTTGTGATCCTGAAGGCCAACGGCAAGGGGTTCTGCGGAGGCCACGTCGCGCGCTGGGGCCCCGACGAGAACCCCTACCCTGACTTCGGCGACACCTTCGAGGACTTGTACAAGGGCACGGCCGACCTGTTCCTATGGCCGACGCTGTACTTGTGGGAGTTTCCCAAGCCGACGATCTCGCAGATACACGGCTACTGCATGGGCGGCGGCATCTACCTGGGCCTGCTGACCGACTTCTGCGTCGCAGCCGACGACGCCTACTTCCAGATGCCGTTGGCGCAGAGCCTCGGTGAACCGGGCGGCCACACCATGATCGAACCGTGGCTACTGATGAACTGGCACCGCACCATGGACTGGCTGCTGCTTGCGCCGAAGTTGTCCGCGCACGAGGCGCTGGAGTGGGGGCTCCTGAACAAGGTGGTCGCGCCCGACGACCTCGAGGACACCGTCGAGGACATGGCCCGGCGCATCGGCCAGATCCCGCTCACCACGCTGATGGCGGTGAAGAACAACGTCAAGCGGGCGTACGAGCTGATGGGCATGCGCGTGCACCTGCAGGTCAGTCACATCCTGACCAACATGGTCGGCGCCGCCACCGACGTGCAGGACCGTCGGCGTCAGCTCATCGAATCAGGTTTGAAGCCAACAGAATTCATCGAACGCGAGAATTAGTCGCGGCGTGCCGGGCCGCGACGTAGCCGAAGATCATCGTGTTGGCGATGCTGCCTCCAGCGCCGAGGTACTTGCGACCCATCACGGTAGCGGTGATGTTTCCCGTCGCGTACAGCCCCTCGATCACGCGGTCGGACTCGTCGATCACCTGGGCGTGCTCGTTGGTGATCACTCCCCCGCACGTGCCGACGTCGGCCGGGAACACCCGAGTGGCGTAAAACGGGGGCCGGTTGAGCGGGCCCAGCGCGGCGTTGGGTTTGTAACCGGGGTCGCCGAGGCAGATGTTGTATGCCGACTGGCCGCGTCCGAAGTCGGGGTCGAGACCGTCGGCGGCGAACCCGTTGAAGCGCTCGATGGTCTGCGCCAGGGCCTGAGGCGGGACGTCGATCTGCCGGGCCAATTCGCCGACGGTGACCGCCCGTTTGACCGCACCCTGTTCGATGAGCGCCTGGGAGATACCGCGCTTCTTGAACGGGTTGGCACCCGACACATACCGACCGACGTAACCCTGGTCGAATACCTGCCAGCACGGGACGGCCTTCGCCGCGTACATCGCCTTACCCACCTCGACATAGGAATTCGACTCGTTGCAGAACCGCTTACCGCTGCCATCGACGTAGATCGCACCGGGCCGCTGACGGCCCGAACCCAGCGACGCGGCGCCGGGATCGGCGAGGAAAACCATTGGCAGCCACCAAGCCTCGTCCAGCAGGTCCGTCTTCGCTCCCAGTGCCATCGCCGTCCGCAGGGCTTCGCCGGTGTCACCCGCGTTCGCGATCGACCACTGACCGTCGTTGGGCTGACGGCCGCTGTAGCGGCGCCGCATATCGGCGTTGCGGCTGAATCCGCCCGCCGCGAGCAGCACACCCTCACGCGCTTGGATGTTCACCGTCGATCCGCCCCTGGCCACTCGGGCCCCGACCACCCTGCCGTCTTCGACGAGGAGATCGTCGAGTGCGGCTCCGGTCCAGATCGGCGGCTCGGGTCGCTGATCCAGCATGGCCTTGAGCATCTGGCCGATCAACGACGCACCATTGGTGAGCATTTCGCGCCGCCGCAACCGCGCCGCCCTGGTGCGCAGGAACACCCGCATCGCCGTGGCGAATGCCCGTGGGGAGCGGTTGAAGTACTGCACCGCGCGCAACTCGTTGGTCTTGATCACGAAGCCGTAGTTCTTGCCCATCGACGGCTGGACCCTGTCGCTCCAGGCCCCCAGAGCGGCCGCGTCGTACGGGACGCCTTCGACCGCACGGCCGGCGGCGTTGCCGCCCTTGTGGTTCGGGTAATAGTCGCTCCAACCGGGACACCGCACGAGCCGAACACCGCGGCGGACAAGAAAGTCGATCATCTCGTTGCCGGCGGTCAGGAACATCTCCCGTCGCGCGTACGACGACGCCTCGCCGATGTCCCCGACGACGTCCTCGAAGTACGCCATGCCGTCGGCGTGGGAATCCGGTATGCCGGCGGCCTTCATCAGCGGGTTGTCGGGCAGCCACACCATGCCGCCGGACATGCCGGTCGATCCGCCGATCAAGTCCTGCTTCTCGAGCACCAGCGGCTCCAGGCCCGAGTCCAGTGCCGTCAGCGCCGCGACCATCCCTCCCCCGCCGCTGCCGACGATCAGAAGATCGACCGACCGGTCCCAGCTCACCACGCCGGAACTCGTTCGCCCAGGCCGAGATCCGCGACCGGCACGTCGATGGTCGTGTTGGTCTTCTGGGTCGCCGGAACCAGGCGCTCGTACGGCAGACCGGCCAGGAACCCGTCGATGAGGCGTTCGAAATTGGAGATCAGGCCCTCGATCTGGTCCGACAACCGCATGTATTCGAACCCCTTGGCGTGCAGCCCTTTCTGTTGACGAGGCAGATTCGAGAAGTCCTGGCCCGGGATGGTCGGCCAGCTCGGATCGTCCGGTGCCAACGGTTCGGGGGGTGTGGGCCGGCCCGGGGAACGGTCACCGGGGTAGCGGGTGAGCGACCAGATCTCGAAGAGCGTCTCCTCGGGGCCCAGTGGGCGGATCCGGTACGACGATGCGCTGCTGTACTGCGGCAGCAGGAAGTAGTGGGGGAAGCAGAACCCGATCGGGTCGATGACGCCCCGGCGGTCCAGGTCGTTGAGGTCGGGGAAATCGCAGCCCCGGGACCGATGCCATTGGGTGACACCGTCATTGACGGCGCTCCGCCATGCCGTCAAGGCCTCGGCGGGGTCGTCCGGTAACGAGATGCTCTGCAATCCCTCGGCGACCCGCAGATCATTCTCGTGCGTCATGCCGCCCATCCCGGAGCCGAGGGTACGCATGAAGTGAAGGCTGCTCTGCACGACGGGGTGCACCGAGTTGGCTTCCGGCTGAAACGATGACGGCAGAAGTTGCGGATGGGTCTGGGGTACGTGGTAGCCCTCCATGAACGCCGCCGTTGCGAGCTTCCAGTTCACCGGCAACAGGCACGACTTCCACCACTCGGTGCGCAACGCCGCGACGTTCCACTCGTCGTGCCGGGAGGCGAAGGGTTCGACGCAGTCCCGCAGGGGCGGTGCGGTGTCGTCGAGGTTGATCCACGCACAACCGCCCCAGAGCTCGCAGCGGACCCTCGCGAGCGCCAGATCCTCGGCGCACATGTTGGTCTCGTCGAATGCGTCCTGTCGCAGTACGAACGTGTTCGTCCCGTCGAGACTCCAACACCAGCCGTGGAACGGGCAGACGAGGCTGCGACGCGAGCCGCGCCCCTCCACCAGTTTCATGCCGCGGTGCCGGCACGCGTTGTAGTACGCGCTTACCGTGCTCACATCGACCCGCACGACGATGACCGACTGGTCGAGAATCTCGTACTCGACGAAGTCGCCGGGTTGCGGAATCTCCTCCAGCCGGCACGCCATCTGCCACACCCGAGGCCAGAGCATCTCGGTTTCGAGTGCGTAGAAATCGGGATCGTAATAACGCTGTTTGGGTATCCGGTCGGCGGCCTGGACCCGCCACGGCACGGCAAGCGGTGTCTGGTCCCCAGGACCCGATCGCGAATCCACCCGCTCGCCCTCCTGCCCGCGACAACCGGCACGGCAGGACTAAACTAGCAAAAATAGCAAGAAAGCCCTAGGCCCGGTGCGCGGGCTTTCCGCTGCGGCCAGTGCCGACGTCGGACAAGTCGACCCCCGGCCGACCGCTAGTACTGCCCGAGTGGGCGACAAACGTTGGTGATCGGGTTCCAATACTCGCCTGGCGCGCACGCCAACGGCGCGGTCGCCACGGGCCCCCGGCACACGTTGTCTATCGGATCCCACCACTGTCCGTTCGGACAGTTGATGGGTTGAGCCCCACCGGATGCCGCCGTGGCGATCGAGAACGCGGCTATCGGGGCGGCAGCGGTGGCGAGGACCATCGCACGAGAAATGATCTTGCTCATGCGTCGAGCTTGCCCGAATTTGCGCCGTCGCAAACAGGTCTTTCTTCACTTGACGGGTTGATCGCCCTCACCAGGTGCGTGCGATCAACCCGTTAAGCCGGGAGCCGCCCGCCTCAGGGCAACACGACGTCGAGCCGCTCCCAGCCACGAACCGTCGACGTCGGCGCCAGACGCGCCGTCTCGGTGTCGATGTCCCACTCCGGCCACCGGTTGAGCAGTTCGTCGAGCGCGACCCGCCCCTCCAGCCGGGCGAGGTTGGCGCCCAGGCAGTAGTGCACCCCTTTGCCGAACGTGATATGGCTGATGTTGTCGCGGTGGATGTCGAACGTGTCCGGATTGTCGTAGCGGCGCGGATCCCGGTTGGCCGCCCCGAACATCAGGAGTATCGCACTGCCCGCCGGCACGGTCTGCCCGTGCGCCTCGAAATCCCTTGTGACCAAACGTGCCACGTTGTGACCGGTCGGCTCGTATCGCAACGTCTCGTCGACCACACGCTGCAGCAGCGACCGGTCCTGCACCACTTCGCGGCGCTGATCGGGGTGCTCGGCGAGGACTTTGGCCAGCCACCCGATGAGTCGGCCCGTGGTCTCGTTGCCGGCGCCCGCGACGACCTGCGTGTAATGCAGCACCTCCTTGCGGGTGAGCTTGCGCGTCACGCCGTTCTCGTCGGTGAACTCGACGTTGAGAAGGGCGGTCATCAAGTCGTCGGAGGGGTTCTTCGCGCGCCAGTCAACGTATTCGGCGTAGATGCTGCCGTCGGCGATCTTGTCCGCGCGTACCACCTTCATGGGTGAGCCGGGCTTGGTGCGCAGGCTCGCGTCGTTGGCGTCGCGCACCGACACCTGCTCGGATTCGGGGATGCCGAGCAACATGCCGATGACGCGCATGGGCATCATCGACGCGAGTTCGGCGATGATGTCGAAGCGATCGGAGCCGACCAGCGGGTTGAGGCAGTTGACGCAGTACTGGCGGATCTGGTCCTCGAGCGCGGCCATTCGGCGCGGGGTGAACACCCGCGACATCAAGCCGCGAAGCATCGTGTGAACCGGCGGATCCTCCATCATCATCACGCCTTTGGGCATCTCGAACTCCGACTGGATGAGTTCGAGGATGTCTCCCCGGCTGTTGGAGAACGTCTGCCAGTCCAGCAGCGCGCGCTCGACGTCATCGTGGCGGGACAACGCCCAGAAGTCGTAGGGCTCGTTGTAGTAGAGCGGGGCTTCCTCGCGCAGGCGGGCATACGTCGGATACGGGTCCGCGACGATGTCCACCCGGTACGGGTCGTAGTAAACGGCGCTGCCGTGGGCCTGCTCGTCAACAGCGGTCATCGGTTCTCCCTACTTCAGGAGGCTGCCGGCGTCGACGGGCAGAGTCACGCCGGTGATGTAGCGGGCTTCGTCGGACGCGAGGAACAGCACGGCGTTGCTGATGTCGACCGGCTCCACCCAGGGGATCGGAAGGTAGTGGAACGACTGGCAGATCGGCGCGAGGTCATCGGGTCCCGGATTCTGAAGGTCCGGACGAAACAGCCGGTATGTCGGTTCGTTCATCAACAGCGGCGTGCACACATGGGTCGGGTGCACGCTGTTGACCCGGATCGAGTGGGCTCCGAGTTCGACGGCGAAGGTGCGCATCAGCCCGACGACACCGTGCTTCGCGGCGATGTAGTGGCCCACCTGCGGGTAGGCCTTGGTGCCGCCGACCGAGCTGGTGAGGATGATCGAGCCGCCGCGGCCGCCGGCGAGAAGATGTGGAACCGCCGCTTTGACGGTCTTCCATACGCCGCCGAGGTTGACATCGATCGTCTCGTCGAAGCGGTCCTCGTCCATCTTGTGCAGCTTCACGCCGGTGGTGCCGATACCCGCGTTGGCCACGACGATGTCGAGGCCGCCCAGCTGTTCCACGCCGTTGTCGACGGCGGACTTCAGCGCCTCGAAGTCGCGGACGTCCACTTCGGCCGTGACGACGCGGCGGTCGAGGTTCTTGACCATGTCGGCGGTCTCGGCGAGGTCCTCGGGTGTGGCCGCCGGTGCGGTCGAGTCCGCGAAACCGCGGCAGATGTCGACCGCGATGATGTCGGCGCCCTCCTGCGCCAACCGCACCGCGTGGCTGCGCCCCTGGCCCCGTGCCGCACCGGTGACGAACGCGACCTTGTCTGCTACCCGACCCGCCATCGCCGCAGCTCCCCTCACTTGTTGGGCGATCGCCCAACATCTAGGCTGGCGCCATGTCTAGCAGCCCCGTCGTCGAGCGGTCAAGGGGTGGTCGGGAGTCGGCCGCGCGCTCGGCTCTGATCGAGGCGACGGCCCAGGTCATGCTCGACGAGGGGTACGCCGCAGCCACGTCCAGGAGGGTGGCCGCCCGGGCCGGGGTGAAGCCCGCCCTGGTGCACTACTACTTCCCGAGCATGGACGACCTGTTCCTTGCCGTGCTGCGCGAAGGCGCCGAGGCGAACCTGTCCCGTCAGCGGGAAGCGGCCGGTGCCGACGAACCCCTGCACGCGCTGTGGCGCCTCAACAGCACCCACGGGGCGCGGCTGTTCATGGAGTTCATGGCCCTGGCGAACCATCGCAAGGCCATCCGCAGTGAGATTGCGGCCTACGCCGAGCGGTTCGGAGGCGTCGAAGAAAGCGTCGTGGCCGCGGCGATGACGGCGCACGGCGCAGACGTCGAGGCATTCCCGCCCGTAGTCATGTCTATGATCATCACCAGCTTGGCCCGCATCATCCTTCTCGAACGGGGGCTGGGCATAACCCGAGGTCATGCCGAGGCGCAAGCGTTCATCGGACGCTACCTGGACCGCTTCGAAATCAAGTGATCGTGAGCTGGCCCACACTGCGAACGCACGGGTGACCAGCAGCACTCCGACTTGAGTTAACCTAGGGCCAAATGAGAACTTATACGGGCTAAGTTACGCAGAGACGCATGCACAACGACGAATAAGACTTGAGGGCGGATATGGGTTGCATCGGGCGGGCGCAGTAATGCTCCGGAGGGCGAGAAAGGTCTGGCTGCCCATCGTCATCATCGTCGTGGTGGCCATCGCGGGTTTCACGGTCAGCCGCATCCGGACCTTCTTCGGCGCAGAAGGCATCATCGTCACCCCCCGGGTGTTCGCCGAGGACCCCGAACCGTTCGACCCCAAGGTCATCAAGTACGAGATCTTCGGTACCGGCTCGTATGCGGATATCAACTATCTGGACCTCGACGCCCGGCCGCAACGGATCGACGGCGCGTCGCTGCCCTGGACGCTGACGCTGCAGACCACGGCGCCGTCGGCCGCGCCCAACATCGTCGCCCAGGGAGACGGCCAGACCATCACCTGCCGAATCACCGTCGATGACGAAATCAAGGACGAAAGAACCTCCACCGGCGTGAACGCCCAAACCTTCTGCTTTGTGAAATCCGCATGACCTCACCGACGAACGAGGCCCCGACGGACGCCTTCCCTCCCCTTCGGCGCGCCAAGCGCCCCTTCATCGCACGGACGATCCGCACCTTCGCGGTCCCGATCATCCTGGTTTGGGTCGCGCTGATCGCGCTGCTCAATGTGACTGTGCCGCAACTGGAAACAGTCGGCCAGGAGCGCGCCGTCTCGATGAGCCCGGATTTCGCGCCGTCGATGATCGCGATGAAGCGCGTCGGCCACGTCTTCCAGGAGTACGACTCCGACAGCTCGGCGATGATCGTGCTCGAGGGCGAGCAGCCCCTCGGTGAGGACACCCGCGCCTTCTACGGCGAGATGGTCGCCAAGCTCGAAGCCGACAAGAAGCACGTCCAGAGCGTTCAGGACTTCTGGAGCGATCCACTCACCGCCTCCGGCGCGCAGAGCAGCGACGGTAAAGCCGCCTACGTGCAGGTGTACCTGTCCGGCAACCAGGGCGAGGCGCTGGCCAACGAATCGGTCGAGGCGGTCCAGGACCTGGTCGCGGGCATGCAGCCACCGCCCGGCGTGAAGGTCTACGTGACCGGACCCGCCGCCCTTGCCGCCGACCAACACATCGCCAGCGACCGCAGCATGCGGGTCATCGAGGCCCTCACGTTCACGGTGATCATCACGATGCTGCTGCTGGTGTACCGGTCGATCGTCACCGTCCTTCTGACATTGGTGATGGTCGTCCTGCAGTTGACCGCGGCCCGCGGCGTGGTGGCGTTCCTCGGCTACCACGAGATCATCGGGCTGTCCCCGTTCGCGACCAACTTGTTGGTGACGTTGGCGATCGCCGCGGGAACCGACTACGCGATCTTCCTCACCGGCCGCTATCAGGAGGCGCGCGGAGCCGGAGAAGACCGAGAAACCGCGTACTACACGATGTTCCACGGCACGGCGCACGTGGTGTTGGGCTCCGGTCTGACGATTGCGGGCGCGCTGTTCTGCTTGAGTTTCACCCGGCTGCCGTACTTCCAGACGATGGGCGTGCCGCTGGCGGTCGGCATGGTGACCTCGGTGGTGGCGTCGCTGACGTTGGGTCCGGCGATCATCAGCCTCGCCAGCCGGTTCGGCAAGGTGCTCGAACCCAGGCGGGCGATGCGGGTACGGGGCTGGCGCAAGGTTGGCGCGGCCGTCGTGCGGTGGCCCGGACCGATCCTGGTCGCGACGGTGGCCCTGTCGCTGGTGGGCCTCCTGGCGCTGCCGGGGTACCGGACCAACTACAACGACCGCAACTACCTGCCCGCCGACCTGCCGGCCAACGAGGGATACGCCGCCGCGGACAGGCACTTCTCGCCGGCGCGGATGAACCCCGAGTTGCTAATGATCGAGAGCGACCACGACCTGCGCAACTCCGCCGATTTCCTGGTCATCGACAAGATCGCCAAGCAGATCTTCCGCGTGCCCGGGATCTCCCGCGTGCAGGCCATCACCCGTCCCGACGGTAAGCCCATCGAGCACACGTCGATCCCGTTCCAGATCAGCATGCAGGGCACCACCCAGCAGATGAACCAGAAGTACCTGCAGGACCGGATGGCCGACATGCTGGTGCAGGCCGACGAGATGTCCAAGACCATCGCGAACATGGAGCGGATGTCCAAGCTCACCGAGGAGATGGCCGCGACCACGCACAGCATGGTCACGAAGATGAAGGACATGACGGTCGACGTGGCCGAGTTGCGCGACAACATCGCCAACTTCGACGACTTCTTCCGGCCGATCCGCAGCTACTTCTACTGGGAACCGCACTGCTTCAACATCCCGATCTGCTGGGCGTTCCGATCGGTCTTCGACACCCTCGATGGCATCAACACGATGACAGACGACATCCAGGCCCTGCTGCCCGATATGGAGCGGCTGGATCAGCTGATGCCGCAGATGGTCACGCTGATGCCGCCGATGATTGAAACGATGAAGACGATGCGGACGATGATGCTGACGATGTACTCGTCGCAAAAGGGTCTGCAGGACCAGATGGCAGCCATGCAGGAGAACTCGACTGCCATGGGTGATGCCTTCGATGCGTCGATGAACGACGACTCCTTCTACCTGCCGCCGGAGGTCTTCGACAACGAAGAGTTCAAGAAGGGCATGGAGAACTTCATCTCCCCGGACGGCAAGTCGGTGCGCTTCATCATCGCCCACGACGGTGACCCGATGACCCCCGAGGGCATCGCGCGCATCGACGCGATCAAGCAGGCGGCCAAGGAGGCCATCAAAGGCACGCCGCTGGAGGGCTCCACGATCTATCTGGCCGGCACCGCCGCGGTCTACAAGGACATGTCGGACGGCAACAGCTATGACCTGATGATCGCGGCCATCCTCGCGCTCGCACTGATCTTCACGATCATGCTCATCCTGACCCGCGCAGTCGTCGCCGCCGCGGTGATCGTCGGCACGGTCGTGATCTCGCTCGGCGCGTCGTTCGGTCTGTCGATCCTGATCTGGCAGCACATCCTGGGCATCGAGCTGCACTGGATGGTGATGGCGATGGCGATCATCATCCTGTTGGCGGTCGGCGCCGACTACAACCTGCTCCTGGTCTCCCGGTTGAAAGAAGAACTACACGCCGGAATCAAGACCGGGATCATCCGGGCGATGGGCGGCAGCGGTTCGGTCGTGACCTCGGCCGGGTTGGTGTTCGCCTTCACGATGATGTCGATGGCCGTCAGCGAATTGACAGTCATCGGACAGGTCGGAACGACCATCGGACTCGGCCTGTTGTTCGATACTCTTGTCATCCGGGCATTCATGACGCCGTCCATCGCGGCGCTCATGGGTAAGTGGTTCTGGTGGCCACAGCGGGTGCGAGAACGTCCAGTGCCTGTACCGTGGCCGAAACCGAGGGAACTGACGCCGTCAGGGGGGGAAGGAGCACAGTCATGAAACGACTGATCAGTGGGGTTGCTGCCGCAGCGGCGGCGCTGGTGCTGGCCGCACCCGCCCAAGCGCAGGACATCGACACCGACTTCAGCAACGAGTTGCACACATACGGCATCTACGGGCAGAAGGACTACAACGCCTGGATCGGCAAGATCACCTGCAAGCGGATACGCAAGGGGGTCGACCGCGATGCGTTCGCCTCGGCACAGTTCGTCCAGAAGCAGCTGGCGCGGGGCCAGAACAGCACCGACCAGTCGTGGAAGTTCCTGGCCGGAGCGCTGCGCTTCTACTGCCCCGATCTGCTTCCGACCCTCGACCAAGCCCGTAACCGGCAGAGCTAGGAGTCCGAAAGTGTTCCGTAAAGCCACCATTGCGCTGGCCTCCTTCGGCTGCGCGGCGATGATCTTCCCGGCCACCGCGGCCGCCGACGCCACCGACGACTACCCGATCCCGAACCGGATCATGAGGACCCCCTGCACGGTCGACCAGTACATGGCCGCCGTTCGCGATGAGGACCCGTTCTACTTCGAGCGCTACATGATCGACTACCGGAACCGGCCCGCGGACGTGCAAAAGGGTGCCCGCGACCGGATCTACTGGTTCTTCTCGCTGGACTACGCGGGCCGCCGGCAGTACGCGGAGAACACCGCGACCAACGTGTTCTACGAGCAGATGGCCACCCGGTGGGGTAACTGGGCCAAGCTGTTCTTCAACAACAAGGGTGTCGTCGCGCATGCGACCGACGTGTGCATGAACTACCCGCCGAGCCAGCCTGAGATCTGGAACTGGACCACGACGCCGTAGCCGCCCGGCTCAGGGCAGCCCGCCGAACAGCGGGCTCAGCGCCAGCTGGACGGGGTCGGGAGCCGGCACGAAGGCCGGCGGCGGCGCCACCGGGTTTTGCGGAGCGGGCTGCGGGGACGCGGGTTCTGCCTGCGCGATAGCCACGGCTGCAGGCGGCTCCTGAACGGCTTCAACCTGCGGCTCCACCGTTTCGGTGACCTGCTGCGCCGCGACCTCCGGCGCGACGGCGGTCCCCTCTGCGACGTCGCTCGTCGACGGTAGCGGGGTCGACATGGCCGGTGCCGCCACCGGTTTGGCGATCACCTCCTTGACCACGATCGGGACGACGGGCCGCGACGGCACGGCGTGCACGCTCATCGACGGGCCGACGTCCGTCACCGCGGCAGCGGGTTCCACAGCCGACGTTTCTGCCGACGGGTCGGCCCTGGCTTCCGGCGAGTCCCAGCGGGCGAGCTCCGGGCCGAAGGCGAACAGGGCGATCACGCCCGCCCCGAGCAACATCGCAGCCCGGCCGTGCGGACTCAATCGCCGACGCGAACGCAGCTGCCTTGACTCCCCCGCTGGTGGGGGCGGCGCCGCGACGCTGATTGCCGGGCCCGACAGTGCGGCGCCGCGGGCGAGTGCGAGTTGGACGTCGTCGGATGAGACGACCGGGACACCGAGGGCCTGCTCCAAGGGCCCGGATATCAGCTCCAGGTCCCCGCGGGCGCCGATCAGGTAGAGCCGCCGCGGTTGCATCTCCTCGTCGTCGAAGAAGCCGGTGAGCCACCGGGCCAGGCCGTCCGCGCTTTCGCGCATGTGCGTCATCGCGGTACGGACATTGCCACCCAGCACCGACACCACCGTGACGGCAGAGGACTCCACCACGCACACCGCGCACCCGTCGATTTCGTCGTCGGGCCCGGTCTCCCGGGTCCAGGTTCGAGCGGCATCCGCCATCCGTACCGTGGTTACCCTTGCAAATCCCATGTCGAGCAACGACTTTCGGAGCAGTTCGGCCTTCGCGCCGACATCGGCGCTCCATGTCATGTAGACCGTGTCCACCCGATGGCCACTGGCCGAGGCGATCGCCCGCGCGCCCCGCACCGCTGCTTGGTGGGTGGAGATGTCCCCGTCGGTCGCCACGTCGGCGACGACGGCGAAGTGGTCGTGGTCCACCGTCTTGGCATCGGCATCCTGGCCTTCGAGCAGGACCCACGCGATACCGGTCGATGTCATCGACAGCCCGAGCACCGTGTCCACGCCGCCTCCCTTCCCGCCTGGATCCCGCCGCAGCTTCACTGTTCAGCCGGGATCAGCGAAGCGAGCATAAGTTGCTTCGCGGTGCGCGGCATCTCGAAAGCTGCGCGAGCGACTGGCGACCGGCCCGTCGGACTACCTTTGCCCGCCGCCGGCTCTGTTAACCGCTCATTAGCCGTGTCCGCCGTGGTGTCACATCCGCGACCCGCGCGGCGAAATACCCGTATGAGCGCATTCACCAGTCGCGCGGCACTTCTTCCCGCCGCGGTCATGTTGTCCGCACTGATCGGTGTGCCCGCTGCCGAGGCCGCCCCGTGTCCAGAGGTCGAGATCGTCTTCGCGCGCGGGACCACCGAGCCGCCGGGAGTGGGCGGCATCGGACAAGCCTTCGTCGACACCGTGCGGTCGAGGTTGGGTGACCGGTCCGTCGGTGTGTACGCCGTCGACTACCCCGCCACTCGCGACTTTGCGGTGAGCACCCGCGCAGGCGCAGAGGACACCCGCGCCCACGTGCAATCGATGGCCGCAGGCTGCCCCGCGACAAGGATGGTGCTCGGTGGCTACTCCCAGGGTGCCGCGGTGATGGATGTCGCCACCGCGGAGATGCCCCCGACGGTCGCTCCGCACGTCGCCGCTGTCGCCCTGTTCGGCGGGCCGCGCAGCAGCTTTGCCGATCGGCTGTCACCCGGGCCGCTGCCGTCTGTGGGGCCCAACTACGCGGCCAAGACGATCGACCTGTGTGTGCCGAACGACCCGATCTGTTTCGAAGGGGGACGCGACATGGGCGCACACGTCGCCTATGTCCAGGCCGGATTGGTTAACCAAGCTGCGGAGTTCGCTGCGGGGCGGATCTGACTACCGGTCCCAGGCTCTTATCTGGTAGGAACTAAGGCGGTCCTAACACTCTAGGGAGGAGCTCCGCCGAGGTGAATTCCTGGTGAGCGCTCCCACCGCGCCGTCAACCGAACACGCCGCGCACTCCGAACGGTTTCAACTCGCCAAGTGGATCCGGCGGCTGGCCCTTCCCATCATCGTCGGCTGGATCGCGCTGATCGCGCTGCTCAACGTGACCGTGCCGCAGCTCGAGGTCGTCGGCCAGATGCGCTCGGTGTCGATGAGCCCGGCGGAGGCCCCGTCGGTGATCGCGATGCAACGCGTCGGCCACGTTTTCGAAGAGTTCAAATCCGACAGCTCGGCGATGATCGTCCTCGAAGGCGAGCAGCCCTTGGGCGACGACGCACGCCGGTACTACGACGAACTCGTCGACCGGCTCGAAGCCGACAACAAGCACGTCGAGCACGTCCAGGACTTCTGGGGCGACCCGCTGACGGAGGCCGCGGCCGTCAGCGCCGACGGCAAGGCCGTCTACGTCCAGGCCTACCTGGCCGGCAACATGGGCGAGGCCCTGTCCAACGAGTCCGTCGAAGCCGTCAAGAGCATCGTCGACAGCATTCCCCCTCCCCAGGGGGTGAAGGTCTTCGTCACCGGCGGGTCGGCCCTGGTCGCCGACCAGCAGATCGCCAGCGACCGCAGCATTCGCATCATCGAATACGCGACATTCGCGGTCATCATCACGATGCTGTTGCTGGTCTACCGGTCGATCGGGACCATGCTCATCACGCTGGTGATGGTGTTCCTGGCGCTGGCGGCCACGCGCGGAGTGGTGGCTTTCCTCGGGTACCACGACCTGATCGGCCTGTCGACATTCGCGACGAACCTACTCGTGACGCTGGCGATCGCGGCGTCCACCGACTACGCGATCTTCCTCATCGGGCGATACCAGGAAGCCCGCACGCTCGGTCAGGACCGAGAAACGGCGTTTCACACCATGTTCCGCGGCACGGCCCATGTGGTGTTGGGCTCGGGTATGACGATCGCGGGCGCCACCTTCTGCCTGTCGTTCACCCGCCTGCCGTACTTCCAGTCGCTGGGTGTGCCGCTGGCGGTGGGAATGACCACCGCGGTGTTGGTGGCGCTGACTCTCGGACCGGCGATCATCACGATCGCGACCCGTTTCGGCCTGCTGGAACCCAAGCGCGCCATGCGTATCCGCGGTTGGCGCAAGATCGGCGCCGCGATCGTCCGCTGGCCCGGGCCGGTGTTGCTGGCGACCGTCGCGTTGTCACTGGTCGGGTTGTTGACGTTGCCCGGGTATCAACCCAACTACAACGACCGCCTGTATCTGCCGGCCGATCTGCCGGCCAACCAGGGCTTCGCCGCTGCCGAACGGCACTTTTCCCCGGCCACCATGAATCCCGAGTTGCTGCTCATCGAGACCGATCACGACCTGCGCAACTCGGCCGACTTCCTGGTGATCGACAAGATCGCCAAGGCGGTCTTTCGGGTGCCGGGCATCTCGCGGGTCCAGACCATCACCCGCCCCAACGGTAAACCGATCGAATTCAGCACCATCCCAGCGCAAATGAGCCTCGGCGGCGTCGGCCAGGACTTGAACCGCAAGTACACCCAGGACCGCATGGCCGACATGCTCGTGCAGGCCGATGAGATGCAGAAGACCATCGACACCATGACGCGGATGATGGCGTTGATGGGCGAGATGAACGCGACCACCCACAGCATGGTGGAGAAGACCAAGACGATGGCCGCCGACACCGCCGAATTGCGGGATTACATCGCCAATCTCGACGACTTCATGCGCCCGATCCGGAACTACTTCTACTGGGAACCGCACTGTTTCAACATCCCGGTCTGCTCGACGATACGGTCGATCTTCGACGTCATCGACGGCACGAACAAGCTGACCGACAATGTCCAGGACCTGGTTCCGGACCTGGAGCGTCTCGATGCGCTGATGCCGCAGCTGCTGGCGCTGATGCCCGAGCAGATCGAGTCGATGCGCACGATGCGCACGATGATGCTGACGATGCACGCCTCGCAAGGGGGCCTGCAGGATCAGCAGGCCGCCATGAGCGAGAACCAGTCGGCGATGGGCGACGCCTTCAACGACTCGTGGAACGACGACACGTTCTATCTGCCGCCTGAGATCTTCGACAACGAGGAATTCAGGCGCGGCATGGAGAACTTCATCTCGCCCAACGGTCGTGCCGTGCGGATGATCGTCCAGCACGAGGGTGACCCGCTAAGCGCCGACGGCATCGAACGAATCGATGCGATCAAGCAGGCCGCGAAGGAAGCCATCAAAGGCACGCCCCTGGAAGGGTCGACGATCTACGTCGGCGGGACCGCCGCGGCGTTCAAGGACATGCAGGAAGGCAACAACTACGACCTGATGATCGCGGGCATCCTCGCGCTGGCGCTGATCTTCACGATCATGCTGATCATCACGCGCAGCGTCATCGCGGCCGCGGTGATCGTGGGCACCGTCGTGTTGTCCCTCGGTGCGTCCTTCGGCTTGTCGATCCTGGTGTGGCAGCACATTCTCGGCATCGAACTGCAGTTCATGGTCATGGCCATGGCGGTGATCATCCTGTTGGCGGTCGGCGCGGACTACAACCTGCTGTTGGTCGCGCGGTTGAAGGAGGAACTGCCCGCAGGCATCAACACCGGGATCATCCGGGCCATGGGCGGCAGCGGGTCGGTCGTGACAGCGGCGGGTCTGGTGTTCGCGTTCACGATGATGTCGATGATGGTCAGCGAACTGACCGTGGTGGCGCAGATGGGCACGACGATCGGCATGGGACTGCTCTTCGACACACTGGTGATCCGCGCGTTCATGACGCCTTCGATCGCCGCGCTGCTCGGCCGATGGTTCTGGTGGCCCCAGCAGGTCAGGCCTCGGCCGAAGCCCGTGCCATGGCCCGCGCCGAAGCAGTCGACGCCGTAAAGCAACCCAGCATCGTCCACCCGAAGGCCCCGGTGAGCCCGTTCTTGGCCAGCAGCACCAGCGCCACGCCGGCCAGCACGATCAGCACACCGGCGACGAGCGACCGTGCACCGGTGGCGCCGACCGGCGCGTCCCACCACGGCAGGCGGCGATGCTCCAGCGGCGAGAGCAGCCGGAACAGAGCGAACATCACGACGGCGAACACCGCGGCGCGAAGAGCGAGCAGTGCCCAAAAGTACGGTGCGTCAACGTCATACGCGTCGAGGCCGACGGCGTGCAGTGAGAACGCGGCGATGGCGATGGCCACGATGTGCCACAGGTACAGCGTCATCGCTCCCCGATTGCCGACCGCGACGACGTACCAGACCCGTGGCCGCTGAGCCCACCGCTGGATCGCCCCCGCGCACGCGATGAACGCTGCGGACACCCACGTGCAGTGCAACGCGAGAAGCAGGGTGGGCGGCGAGACGTTCGACAGCTGCTCGGTTCCGGTGACGACGAGCGAGACCTCGTAGGGCCCGACCATCGCCAAGACCGTCTGTGCGAGGAGCGCACCGGCCGCCACCGCGAGCGCGACACGCGGGCCGATCAACCGTCGCGCATATCCGACGCCCAGCACGACCGGGATGAGCCAGACGATGACGAAGTTCGCGACTCCGGCCATCGGAGCACCGACCGAAAGCCGGATGGTGTCGACGACCGCGGTGGCGGCCAGCAGGCCGGCCACCACCACCGCGACGTCGCGGCCCGTCGTCAGCCGCGTCAGGGCGGGGACGAACGCGAGCACGACCAGGTACACGCCCAAAAACCACAACAGCGCGACGGACTCGCGGCCGAGGTCCGCGGCGGAGTCCGGGCCGAGGGTCAGTCGCACCGCGAGAAGTCCGACCGTCCAGGCCGCCAGGTACCAGAAGACCGGCCGGCACAATCGCTGCGCACGGGCGACCAGCCAGGTCCCCCACGACTTGCCCGCGTGCCAGCCGTATGCCCCCGCGGCGCCTCCGGCGAGGAAGAACAGGGGCATGACCTGCACGATCCACGTCGCCGGGGCGAGAGCGGGGATCTCTCCGAGGATGTTGCCGATCCGCACCCCGCCGGAGTCGATGGTGGCCAGCAGCAGCGCGCAGTGGCCGAACATGACCACGATGAGCGCGGCCAGACGGGCGACGTCGACGGCGCGGTCGCGGGTCGGCGGGGTGTCGGCGGCCAGTTCGTCGGCGCCGGACAGGGGCTTGGTGAGCGGCATGAGTTCAGGATGCCCCGGCCGGCCGCGGCTCGGCTTGAGTAGTACTACGTGACGCGGGCGCCCCGAACAACGCGCAGTAGGCGCGTTCGCGGTCTGTCAGAGCAGGCGAGGTGATCGCGCCGAACGCCGCGGCATCACGGGCGAACCGCGCAGGCGCATCCTCCAACGCGTCGGGACCCTCGAGGCGGAAGCAGCTCGGGGCCAGCGGGCCGAACAACAGGGCGCGGTGAAGCTCGGGCCAGTTCTGGATCGCCGGTTCGACGCCTGCGGCCCGAGCGAAGGTCAACGCCACGAGATTCATCCGGGTCTTCTGAGGCAGGCCACGGCGCAACCGGTACACCTCGATCGCACTTCGTTGGCCGGCAGCACTCGGAGCCGGGATCGTGCCGCCCCACGCGTAGGCGATCCAGCGGGCCTGCAACTCCAGCGGCACGAAGTACCCGCCGGACTGATCCCACATCCCCATGAACGCCAAGCCGGGCAGGTCGGGATGGAAGGTGTGGCGATCGGTGTCGAGGTGGACGTTGTCTGTATCGAGGACTGCGTGGATCTCGTTGTGCAGGAACGGCATCGAGAGACCGAAACCGGTGCCGAGCAGGATGCCGTCGAACTGCTCGGCATGCCCGTCGGCGAACGTCACCGTCGCACCGGCCACCGACCTCATCCACGGGCGCACCTCGATCCGGCCCTCCCCCACCAGCGGTAGGTAATGCTGGCTCAGCGTGACTCCTGCGGAAACCAGTGAGGCATCGGGTGCCGGTGCACCATACTGCTGCGGCATTCCCCCGGCTTCGACGACGATCTCCTTGAGCTGACGGTCGACCTCGGCGAAAGGCAGTTGCTCGTCGGCCAGCGCCAGGTACCGGGTGAAGATTCGGTGGTCGGACGGCACACCCGCGGCGAACTTCGGCAGCACGTAGCGCTGACGGCGCTGGGTGACCACAACGCGCGCGGCCCCGCGCTGGGCCAATTCGGCGGCGATCTCCAACGCGCTGACGGCGCATCCGGCCACCAGGACACGCTTGTCGCAGTAGGGCGTCGGATCCCGATAGTCGAAGGTCGGTACCGCGCCAAGTGGACCGGTGAAGCCGTCCAACCCGTCGACAGCCGGAACGAGGGGTGACTGGAACCGCCCGGTGGCCACGACGACGCGCTCGTAGCTTTCCTCACCGCCCGCACTGCCGACCAGCCACCGGCCGTCGTCGCGGCGGATGCCGGCCACCGGCGTGAGGAACCGGATTCGTCGTGACAGGTCGAACATCTCGGCGTACCGGTGGAGGTAACGAAGGATCTCGACCGCGGGTGGAAAGACGGGACCTGCCCCGGGATCGAGGTCGCTGAACGCGGTGAGGACGCGACTTGTGTTGGTGTGCATGGTCGGCCACACGCCGCTGCGGCCTTGCTCCCCGGTCCACTGACCGCCCAAGGCGGCGCCGCGCTCGTAGATCGTCGGCTCGAATCCCTGAGCGATGAGCCAGCGTGCTGCGACGAGCCCGCCGGGGCCCGCACCGATGACCGCTACGTCACCGGCCACTTGGCTTTCCCGGCGGAAGCGTGCCGCCACAATTCGGCATGCGGCGAATGTACTGCGGATCTTCCTCCGGCCACGCCGATCGCGTACTGAATCGGCCCGCCACCGTGAGGTGACGGGCCGATTGTGGGGAGGGGTTTCAGGGCAGCCGGGTGAGCACCGGCAGCTTGCCGGCGGGCAACGCCGGGCGCACGTTGACTGGATTGCGCTGAGGCGCAGTGGTGATCACGATCTTGCCGCCGCGGCAGGAGACGATCTTGCCGTCGACGAAGACGTCCTGCCCATCGTCGATCGGGATGTCGTAACCGTCGGCGTCGGTGTAGGTGCATCCGCCGCTGCCGGGCGTGGGCTCATTGTCGACGGCGAAAGCGGTCGCCGGGGCGAAGACGAAGACGGCCAAGGCGCCGACGAGCGTGGCGGCGTACTGGAGTCGGGTCCGTCGAGCGTGTGTGGTGGTCATGTCGGGTCCTCTCGGGGGTGGTGCGGGGTGTTGAGAGAAATGATTGCGAGTCGGCGGGGGGCTCCGTAATCGCCGCGAGGTCAGATTCCGTCCGTGTGTGGGGAGGTTTTTCTATCTCCGCGGTAAGGCCGGGGGATCAACTGCTTGCGAAAGAAGCTAACGCGTGCCGCCTGCGTCGTGAGTTGCGTGACAGCGAATCTGGGTGGGTATACGAGGCCAAACTGTTCACTTGCGAGAGGCGGCAATGATGGCAGAGCCCGAGTCCGGTCAGTGGAATGTTGCGGCCAAGGAGAACAGGGTCTACATCGAACGCACCAATGACGATGGCGAGGTGTTGTTCGGGGATTCTCTCGAGCCGCACGAAGCGCGCCAGCTGGCACGGGCGCTGACGAAATTCGCAGACAAACTCGACGACTCCCCCCGATCCGGCGACGAGGACGAGTCTGACGACTCGGATGACGATGACGACGGCTCGGATGACGATGACGACGACTCCGATGATGACGAGGGCTCCGACGACGAGGGCTCTGACGACGACGACGACGACAAAAAGTCCGACTGAGGTTGCCCGACGGTTGGCGAATCCCGCTCTCGCGCAACGGGTGCGGTGCGTTCCCCCAGGCTGTGTCGTTCTCCGGTCGCGCTCCGGCGCTGCATGCGACGCATCAATCGTTATCAGAAGCAGCGCCCATCGTTATCAGAAACGCCGTGATACTTCGTACGGTCGGCGGCCGCCCTGCTGCACCATTGCTCCACGAGCGGCGTTGTTGGGGACATCGCCGCGCGTTGATCGGTTGGAGACGGCTGCCGTGGGGAGGAACACATGCGCCAACCAGTGACGGCATTCGGTGCCACGATGGTCTGTCTTCTGGTCGCCGGGTGTGCCAGCTCGGTCGGCAATGCGGTCACGACCACGCCCACCCGTACGTTGATTCCGCGCCCTCTCGTGGAGCGCGAGTTAGATGAACTGCTGCTCAATCCCGCTGAGTTGAACGCCGCGATGGGCTCGCAGACCCTGGAGGTCACCAGCGCTCAGAGTTCGATGTCGGACAACAGCGCGACGATGGAACCGCAGGAATGCCTCGGCATCGACGGGGCGGCGGAGGCTCCGGTCTACGCTGACAGCGGGTTCCAAGCGTCGCGGGACCAGAGCCTCAACGACGGCGACAAGTTCGCGCACTATGTGAAGCAGGCCGTCGTGCTGTATCCGCTCGTGAAGCAGGCGCAAGGCTTTCTCGACGCGTCCGCGCAGCAGTGGCCGGCCTGCCACGACTACACCCATCTGCAGAGCGGGACGAAGTGGACGGTCGGGCCGATCACCCACGCCGACGACGTGCTGAGCACCGTCGCCACCCTGCAGGAGGCCGCTGCGCCGGGGTGGGCCTGCGGGCATGCCGTCGCGCTGGAGAACAACGTCATCATCGACGTGAACACGTGCAGCGCCAATCCGGGCGACTCAGCCGTGCGGATCGCCAAACAGATCGCGGAGAAGGTGGCCGCTCGCTGGTGAGCGCGTCTCGGGTTAGGTGGCCGTCCGCTTCTCTTCGGGCAGTCGGCAACCGGTGAAGCCGGAGATCACCAGGTTGCCCTTGTAGGCGACCTTGACAGACAGGCCCGCCGGCCCGGTGAACCACACGTCGTGATGTCCCGGGCTGTCCTGCATGACCTGTTCATCGGTGGCGCCGAGCCGTGCCGCCGACTGCCGCGCGGTTTCCAGAACCGCCGCCCACTGGGTGTCCGAGAGCTGGGCCGAGGCGACGGCATCGGGCAGGAACAGACGCTTGCCATCGGTGTTCGCGAACGGTCCCTCGCAATTACCCCGGGTCTCACCGTGCAGGGACTGCCAGCTGAGGCCGGCTTGCTGCGCGGACGCGGTCGCCTTGATCTCGTCGATGACGGCCACTATCTGAGCCTGGGTTTCCTCCAGGGACGGCAACGCGTTGAGTTGGTCGCGCGCCTCGACGGACGAGGTCGGCGAGGGGGCGGGATCTCGGTCTGACACGTCGCATCCTGTCGCTAGTAGTAGAAGGCCTGTCGTCACCACGCTGATGCCAGCGCCCAAGGATCGGTGCATCTCGTCCGCCTCACTTCTGCCGGATGGCGTCGTCTTGTAGGCCCGCGACCACCGCGGCGATGTTGTAGTTGGTCGTGCGTGGCATCCCGTCGTCGCCGAACCGGGGGTACTCGCTGTGGCCTTGTGCCGCACCGAGGCTGAACGTCCCGCCGCTGCCGTCGGGGACGCTCACCGCACCGGTTTCGAGGTGTGTGAAGTTCGGATTGGCGGCCGGGTCCGGACCGAACTGCCCGGCCCCGGTGAGTTCCATTGTCCGAAGCGTTGATTCGGCGAGGGTCTCGAACGGCTCGGGTAGAAGCGGCGTGGCCGCGTGCAGCCAGGGCGCGTCGAAGACATGCCGAATGGGGTCGTCCGGCGCCTGCATGGTGAAGACGTGGCCGTCGGGGAGCTGCAGCTCACCGGGAGTTGTCGCCATGATGCCTGGCGAACCGTAGAAGATCGCATCGGTCACGCCGTGGTCGCCGGGCTCTTGCAGAGCGAGTCCGGTGGTCAACGACCCATACGAGTGGCCGATCGCGGTGAGTTGGGCCGGCACGCCCTCGTGGCTGGCGGTGAGGCCGTCGTAGAAACCGGCGAGATCCCTGGCACCGGCCTGTGCGAGCTGGCCGTGGCTGACGTCCCAGGCGCCGGTCAGCGATGCGCCCGTGTCGTCGAATCCGGGGATCTGCGGGGTGTCGTACCCGATCCAGGCGATCGTCGACACCGAATCGAGTTCGTGACCCGGTGACAGGCTGAGCTGTCGGTAGGTTTCGCGTTGGAGGTTGACCGCCTCTTCGGTCATGCCCACCAGGCTGTCGCGCACGGTCGTGTTGAGCCCGGGGGCGGTCACCGCGACCTTGTCGGCGGTATCCGGGTCGCCGATGGCTACCGCGGCGTGAACCATCTCGCCGGACTTGGTGTCGAGCAGGAGTAGTTTGCGGCCGGGTTCCTCGATCGCCCGGTCGACGGCGGCCAGATCCGGGAGCGCGTCGGCGCCGGCTCGCGCCGCGTCGTACCGGCGTTGCCACGCTTCGTATCTCAGCCGTTCGTCGAAGATCGCGCCCGGTTTGTTCGGTGGCGGGATGTTCTGTCCAGCTGCCCAGTCGGGGTGTTCGTTGCGCAGTGTGTCCGCGGTGGTCTGCGCCGACTGGGCCTGCTTCAGCTCATCGGCGAGCGCCAGTCGGTTGAAGTAGTCGCGGTCGACAGCGGGCATCCCGTCGCGGTTGCCGATCGTGTGGTCGCGCCGATACAGCAGGTCCTTCTGCTCGGGGGTGAGCCGCTGCCAGAAGTCGTGGAACTGCTCCGGATCGTCCGGCAAGGGTGTAGACAGCGGATCGGGAATCGGAGGCTGGTCGGCCGGTGCTTCACCGGCGGTGGTGATGGCGCGGGCCAGGTCGGAGTCGGCCGTTTCGGCCGCGGTCAGCAACTCGGTGACCCGGACTTCGAGGTCGGCTTGCTGTAGTGCGTAGATCGGGTCGCCGACCATGTCCGGATGCAGTGGCGTCACCTCGCCGGTGGACGTATCGATCGCGAAACCGAGGCGTTGCGCATCGTCTTTGAGTCGTTGCAGGCCGGCCTTGATCCGCTCGATCTCGTCGGCGGCCTCTCCGGTGGCCGACGACAGGCGCGCCATCTCCAGGCCGTGGCCGGCGAGATACGCCGAGAGCTTGTCGAGCGAGGCTCGAGCCGCATCGCCGCCAGATCCCTGCCAGGTGCCGACCATGGGCAACTTGGTCAAACCGGATCGGACCTCCTCGGCGCTCGCGCCACGCTTGGCCAGCGCCGATGACACTTCTCGTACCGCGCCCGCATCCCATCGTTCGACGTCGGCGAGGGTCAGCGTCATCAGAGTTGGTCGTTGAGCGCCGCCGCGCCCTCCGCATCGCGGATCTGATACTCGGAGGCGGCCGATCGGAACGCTGCGCCGTGCGCGGCGATGTCGTCCGCCATCGTTTCGGTGGCCTCGTGCCACTCCGCGAACTTCGCCTGCAGAGCCGATGCCGAGGCGCCGACCCAGCCCACTTGAGCCCCCTCGATCGCGCTGTTGGCAGCGCTGTGCGCGGCAAGCAGGTCCGAATGATGCATGTCCATGTGATCAGCGGACATGTGGAGATCGATCGGATCGACCTCGAGATCCTTCGGCATCGCACCCTCCGTTGCCGAGCCGCCAGCGGCGGTCTGTGTGAACGCAACCCTTCATCAAGGGTAAGTACGCGCGAGGCTGGCTCAGGCAGGAGGTTCGGTGTGGTCCCGCTGGGCGACACTGGCCTTAGATCACGACGCGCGAATGCTTCCGCTTGAGGGGGCATCACCCCAGGTCACAGTGTGATTCGAAAGTCGGGCTGACAGGATTTGAACCTGCGACCACTTGACCCCCAGTCAAGTGCGCTACCAAACTGCGCCACAGCCCGCGGTGCCGCCGGGATCGCCGGCAGCAGGTCGAAATGCTACCGCAGGCGCGCCCTGCAATCCCAACCGCCACCCGGCGCGATCTCGCCGAGAGCGGGTCCGCTCACCTGCCGACCGCGACGCTTGCCGCCTCGTCGGCGGCAGGCACCGGCTCCACCGACCGCCGGTACCGCCAAGCCACGTAAAGCGCTGCGGCCCAGCCGATCACGATCAGCGTGTAGACGCCTGTCGACCACGGCCATTCAATACCGAAGTAGTGCACCAGCTTCTGGCTGTTGGTCAACACGATGACACCGCCGACCGCGGTTCCCAGTAGGGCGGGGCGGATCCGGCTGACGAGCCAGGCCGCGAACGGGGCGGCGATCACCCCACCCACCGCGAGACCGAGTACCACCGGCAGGTTCTCGACGAACTCCTCGCGCAGCCCCACACCGAAACCGACCGACGCCGACGCCGCCACCAGGAACTCCGAGGCGCTGACCGACCCGATCACCGTGCGCGGCGCCGTCTTCCCGCGGGACAGCAGCGTGCTCGTGGTCACCGGACCCCAGCCGCCGCCTCCGGACGCGTCGATGAATCCGCCGAACAATCCGAGCGGGCTGAGGAACTTCGCCGTATGCGGCGTCTCGCCGTGCCGCAGCACCGGAGGGTTGCGCAGCGAGAACCGCAGCAACACGTAAACCCCGATGGCCACCAGGATCGCCGCCATCAGCGGCGCGGCATGCTCGGTCGATAGCGACGACAGCACGGTCGCACCCGCGAATGCGCCGATCGCACCGGGCACGCCCAGCTTCAGCACGATCGACCAGTCGAGGTTCTTGAACCGCCAGTGCGACAGACCCGAAGCCAGCGTCGTGCCGACCTCGGCCAGGTGCACCGCGGCGCTCGCTTGGGCGGCTCCGAGGCCACTGAGCACCAGCAGCGTCGAGGCGGTCACGCCGAACGCCATGCCCAGCGCGCCATCCACCAGCTGCGCTCCGACACCGACGAGCGCGAAGATCAGAAGCGAACGCACAGGTTCGACTGCTTTCGGAAGTGGTCAGCGCGGCGGGGCGGCCGACCGGACGGACAGGTGGGCGCGGATCAGATGCGCGCGCGACACCACTCGTCGAAGGCGATGACCCGGCGCGACGGCCAGAACGGCTCCAGCGCGCAAAGGGCAGACGGCGCGGTGTGGAACTGGCGTTCGGCCACCCGTCTCCCCTTTCCTGGTCAGCGGTTTCCGTAACCATACCCAAGCCGTCTAGACGCTCAGCAATCGATACAACCCGATCATTCCCACGATGACGATCACGGCGCGCAACGCGTTCGGCGACAGCCGCCGTCCATAGTGGGCGCCGAGGAAGCCGCCGACCAACGAACCGGCCGCGATCAGGCCCGCCGCCACCCAGCTGATCCGCTCGAACGCGACCATTGTGTATGCCACCGCCGCGACCACGTTGACCACCAACGACAGCAAGTTCTTGGCGGCGTTCATCCGCTGCATGTCCTCGGGCAGCAACGCACCCATCGCGGCCATCAGCATGATCCCCTGCGCGGCGGTGAAGTACCCGCCGTAGACCCCGATCGCGAAGGTTGCGAACACCACCGCGGCCATCCGCGTACGTGACACATGCTCTGCGGACTGCCCGGCCGCCTCGGCGCGCGCCCGCGCATAGGACTGGATCCGCGGACCGATCACCACCAACACCAGCGCGGCGATCAGCAGCACGGGCACGACCCGATCGAACACCGTCTCCGGCAGGTGCAACAGCAGCCACGCACCCAGCCCCGCTCCTACGAACGAGGCGGGGAGCTGCCACCGCAGTCGATCCCACTGTCCGCGCAGTTCGCGGCGATAGCCCCAGGTACCTGAGACACTCCCGGCCACCAGCCCGATCGCATTCGACATCGTGGCCGTCACGGGAGGAAACCCGAGCGTCACCAGCGTCGGGAACGTGATCAGCGTGCCGGAGCCGACGAGCGTGTTGATTGCACCCGCTCCCAGGCCCGCCAACGCGATGAGAACCATGTCGACGACGGGCACTTGGGCAAGGCTAATCGTCGATTTGTGGAGCGGCAGCGGCGCCTACCGCCGGTGCGACTCCACAGATCACCGGGAGCGGGGGCCGCGCTTCTCGCGCATCCGCACGTTGATCCGGATCGGGCTGCCCTCGAAGCCGAAGGTCTCGCGCAGTCGCCGTTCCAGGAAACGCCGGTACCCGGCCTCCAGGAATCCCGAGGTGAACAGCACGAACGTCGGCGGGCGTGCGGTCGCCTGGGTGGCGAACAGGATCCGGGGTTGCTTACCTCCGCGCACCGGCGGCGGATGCGCCGCCACCACTTCCTTGAGGAACGTGTTCAACCGGCCCGTCGGAACGCGGGTGTCCCACGACTCGAGCGACTTCTCCAGCGCGGGCACCAGCTTCTGCACCGCGCGGCCCGTCTTGGCCGAGATGTTCACCCGCGGCGCCCACTGCAGCTGCACGAGCTCGCGGTCGATCTCACGGTCCAGCAGGTAGCGCCGGTCCTCGTCGACCAGGTCCCACTTGTTGAACGCCAGCACCAGTGCCCGGCCCGCCTCGATCACCATCGACAGCACACGCTGGTCCTGCTCGGTCAGCGGTTGCGACGCGTCGATCAACACGATCGCCACCTCGGCCGCGTCGATCGCGCCGTGCGTGCGCACCGACGCGTAGAACTCGTGCCCGCTCGCCTGTCCCACCTTGCGGCGCAGACCCGCGGTGTCGACGAACCGCCACATCTTGCCGTCCATCTCGATCAACGAGTCGACCGGATCGACCGTGGTGCCCGCGACGTCGTGCACCACCGAGCGCTGATCACCTGCCAGCCGGTTCAGCAGCGAGCTCTTTCCCACGTTCGGCTTGCCCACCAGCGCGACGCGGCGCGGTCCGCCCCCGCCGCCTGCCATCTCCGACACCGCGGGCAGAGCGTCGATCACGGTGTCGAGCAGATCGGCCACTCCCCGGCCGTGTATTGCGCTGATCGGGTGCGGCTCTCCCAGCCCAAGCGACCACAGCATGGCGGCGTCGGCCTCTCCGCGCTCGCTGTCGACCTTGTTGGCCGCCAGGAACACCGGCTTGCCGGAGCGCTGCAGCAGTTTCGCTGCCGCCTCGTCGGCGGTGGTGGCGCCCACGACCGCGTCGACGACGAAGATGATCGCGTCGGCGGTGCGCATCGCCACCGAAGCCTGCTCGGCCACCAGCTGTTGCAGACCCTTGGCGTCGGGCTCCCAGCCGCCGGTGTCCTGCAGAATGAACCTGCGGCCCGACCACAACGCGTCGTAGGACACTCGGTCGCGGGTCACCCCGGGCACGTCCTGCACGACGGCTTCGCGCCGGCCCAGGATGCGATTCACCAACGTCGACTTGCCGACGTTCGGTCGTCCGACGACGGCAACGACGGGCGGCGCTGCCGCAGCCTCCTCGATGGCTTCGGCGACGTCTTCTGCGATCTCCCAATCGCTTTCGTCAACCCAGGTGCCGTCCTCGCTCATCGCTGCGCTCCTGCCCGCTCCCGCACCAGGTGCGTCAGATGCTCGATCACCTCGGGCTGCGTCATCGCGCTCGTGTCGACGATGACGGCGTCGTCGGCGGGCCGCAGGGGCGACACCGCCCGCGTCGAGTCGAGGTGGTCGCGTCGCTTGACATCGGCCAGCACCGCTTCGTAGTCGTCGTCCAGACCGGTCGCCATGTTCTGGTCGTTGCGGCGTCGCGCACGCTCTTCGGCCGATGCGGTCAAGAAGATCTTGAGGTCGGCGTCGGGCAGCACCACCGTCCCGATGTCGCGGCCCTCGACGACGACGCAATCCTGTCCGGAGGCCAGCTTGCGCTGCAGGTCGACGAGTCGGGTGCGCACGGCGGGCATCGCCGAGACCGCGGACACCGCCGTGGTCACCGCGGCGCCGCGAATCTCGGTCGAAACATCTTCTCCGCCAAGATAAGAGCGGTCTTCATCAGGGTCGTACCCGACCGCCAGCTCGGCGTCCGCGGCCGTTGCCGCGACGGCTTCGGTGTCGGTCAGGTCGACACCTGCACGCAGCACGGCCAGCGTGACGATCCGGTACATGGCCCCGGTATCGAGGTAGCGCGCGTTCAGCTCGCGCGCTAAACCCCTTGACACCGTTGACTTTCCGGTACCCGCTGGGCCGTCGACGGCGATGACCAGTGATGTCACAGGCCGACCGCCTTGTACAACTCGCCGAGCTCCTTCTGCGTCAGCACCCGGATGCTGCCCGGACGCTGATCCCCCAGCGTGACGGTGCCGATGTCGGTTCGTACCAGTTCCTGCACAGGATGGCCGACCGCCGCGAGCATCCGGCGCACGATCCGCTTGCGGCCCTCGTGCAGGGTGACCCGCACGAGCGTCTTGCCGGGGACCTTGTCGACGACCGCGAAATCGTCGACCCGCGCCGGCCCGTCGTCGAGTTCGACGCCGTTGCGCAGTTCGCGGCCCACTCCGCGCGGCACCGCGCCCAGCACGGTCGCCAGGTAGGTCTTGGGCACCTCGAACGACGGGTGCATCAGCCGGTGAGCCAGCTCCCCGTCGTTGGTGAGCAGCATCAGCCCCTCGGTGTCGGCGTCGAGGCGGCCGACGTGAAACAGCTTCTTGTTACCCCGAACCCGGTGCTCGACGAGGTCACCGATGCACGGGCGGCCCCGGTCGTCGGACATCGTCGAGTGCATGCCCCTGGGTTTGTTGATCGCCAGGTGCACCAGGGTGTCGTCGAGTGTCACCCGGGCCCCGTCGACCCGGATCACCGAAACATCGGGGTCGACGCGGGTGCCCAGCTCGGTGACGACGCGGTCGTCGACCTCGACGCGACCATCTCTGATCATCTTCTCGGCGACCCGGCGCGAGGCAATTCCCGCCTGCGACAACACTTTCTGTAGTCGCACGCCTTCGGGTTCAGCCATGTGCATCGGTGTCCACGTCGAACGACAGCGGTTGTTCGGACGCCGGAGCGCCGCTGAGCTTCATGAAACGCGGGTCCTCGTCGAGGGTTTCGCTGAGGTCGTCGATGACGTCGACGTCGGGTAGCAGCGGCGCGATGTCGGGGAGGTCGGCCAGCGACGTCAGGCCCAACCGTTCCAAGAAGAGTTCGGTGGTGGCGAACGTCACCGCTCCGGTGTCGGGATCGGTGCCCGCCTCGGTGATCAGCCCGCGCGCCACCAGGGTGCGGATCACCGCGTCGACGTTGACACCGCGCACCGCGCTCACCCGGGCTCGAGTCACCGGTTGCCGGTAGGCCACCACGGCCAGCGTCTCCAGCGCCGCGCGCGTCAGCTTGGAGCGAGCCCCGTCGAGCAGCAGCCGTTCCACGTACGGGGCGTAGCGCGACCGCGTGTACATCCGCCACCCACCGCCGGCCTCGCGTAGGTCGATACCACTGTCGCGGGCGGTGTACTCCTGCGCCATCGCCTGCAGCTTGGCCGCGACCCGGTACGGCGGCTGCTCGATCGCCAGCGCCAGTTGCTCCACGGTCGCCGGGGTGTCGACCACCAGCAGCAGCGCCTCGAGCGCCGCGCCCAGTTCGCCGTCCTGTAGCTCGGGCGGTTCGGCGACGTCGATGCCGAGATCGGTGGCGTCAGCCGCGACGCCCTCGTGGTCGAGGTCCGTCGCGACCCCGTCGAGGTTGTCGTGGTCTTCGCTATCCATACTGATCTTCTTCCACCGCCAGGTGTTGGTGTGTCGGCCGCTCGCCGGTCCACGAAATCTGCAGCACACCAAGCGCTTCAGGTTGTTCGAATGCTACCGCCCGGGCGCGGTAGAGCTCGAGCAGCGCCAGGAACCGCCCGACGATCTCGATCGGCGCTTCACAGTCGGCGACCAGATCTCGGAAGGACGCCCACTGGCCGATCCCGCGGCTCTCCAGCAGTGCCATCAGGTTACCGATCTGCTCGGGCACCGACACCGCCGCGTGGTGCAGATGCTCGGTGCTCACCGTCGGCACAGGCCGCGGCGTGAAGGCCGCCGCGGCGATCTGTGCGAAAGCCTCGGCGTCCACGCCGATCATCACTTCGGGCAGCAACTCGGAGTAGCGCTCCTCCAGCGCGACCGCGCGCGGATAGCTGCGCAGCGCCGCGGCCTCCAGTTCGGCGAACATCTCGGCGACGTGCTTGAACGCGCGGTACTGCAGCAGGCGGGCGAACAGCAGGTCACGCACCTCGAGCAGGGCGAGATCCTCTTCGTCGTGCACCTCGCCGGCGGGCAACAGCCGCGCCGCCTTCAGATCGAGCAGGGTCGCGGCGATCACCAGGAACGCGGTGGTCTCGTCGAGTTCGAGCTGCGGGCCGATCGCCTTGGTGTAGGCGATGAACTCGTCGGTCACCTGGTGCAACGCCACCTCCGTGACGTCGAGGCGGTGCGCGAAGATCAGCTGCAACAGCAGGTCGAACGGGCCCTCGAAATTGCTCAGCCGAACCTGGAAACCCGACTGCGGAGCATCGTCCGAATCCGGGGTCGTCGCGGCTTCGGTCTCCGTCACCGGGTCATTCACGCGCCGAACCGGTGGATGACCTCGCGAGCCAGAGATCGATACGATTGCGCCCCACCGGATTTCGGCGCCCATGTGGTGATCGGCTCCCCGGCGACGCTGGTTTCTGGGAAGCGCACCGTGCGGGTGATGACGGTGTCGAACACGAGATCACCGAAACGCTCAACTACCCGGGCCATGACTTCGCGAGAGTTTACGGTGCGCGGGTCGTAGCGGGTGATCAGGATGCCGCTGATCGACAGTTTCGGGTTCAGCCGGTCGTGGACCTTGTCGACGGTGTCGGTCAGCAGCGCCAGGCCGCGCAGCGAGAAGAACTCGCACTCGGTGGGGATGATCACACCGTCGCTGCACGCCAGGCCGTTGACGGTGAGCAAGCCGAGCGAGGGCTGGCAGTCGATCAGGACGTAGTCGTAGCGGTCCAGCACGGGGTAAAGCGCACGCGCCAGCGACTGCTCCCGGCCCACCTCGTTCACCAGCTGGATCTCTGCCGCCGACAGGTCGATGTTGCTGGGCACGAGGTCCAGATTCTTGACCCGCGTGTGGATCAGCACATCGTCGATCGACACCCGGGGCTCGACCAGCAGGTTGTGCACCGTGTGCTCGAGTTCGTAGTGCGGCACCCCCAGGCCCGCCGACAGCGCGCCCTGCGGGTCGAGGTCGACCAGCAGCACCCGGCGGCCGTACTCGGCGAGGCTGGCGCCGAGGTTGATCGTCGACGTGGTCTTGCCGACCCCGCCCTTCTGGTTGCACATCGCGATGACCTTGGCCGGACCGTGCGTGGTCTTCGGCGGCGGTTCGGGGATGTCCCGCGGTGGACGGCCGGTCAGGCCCACTTCCACCGCTGCCCCGTCGTCGCTCATACCAGACCGTCGCTGGTCAGGCACTTCACGGGCATGGCGGACATCCGGGCAAGTTTAACGGCAGGAACGTGCCAGGTCAGCCAGACCCGCGGGCAAGTTGGGGACCGATTGAGCCGCACCGCGTCATAGGCTGGCGAGATGGGCTTGAAGCAACGGATCCCGCTGCTGAGGTGGTCATTTCTGCGGTTGGCCATCGGTGTGCGCAACATCTCCACCACCGGTCAGGTCGGCGACGGGCGCGAGGCCGCCCTTCGCGACTATGTGGTGGCCAACGCGCGGCGCGGTGACATCGACGACGTCCTCGCCACCATCGACCGGTTCGCGTACGAGAAGTCTTTCCTGATCAATGTCGGCGACGAGAAGGGCGAGATTCTCGACGCCGCGGTGCGCCGCAGCAACCCGAGCCTGGTGCTCGAACTCGGGACCTACTGCGGATACGGGGCGCTGCGACTGGCCAGGGCGGCGCCGTCGGCGCGGATCTACTCGGTGGAACTCGCCGAGGCCAACGCCGACATCGCCCGGGATGTCTGGGCGCATGCCGGCGTCGCGGACCGCATCACCTGTGTGGTCGGCACACTCGGCGACGGCGGGCGGACCCTCGACGCGCTGGCCTCCAAGCACGGGTTCGGCGCGGGCGCACTCGACATGGTGTTCATCGACCACGACAAGGCCGCCTACCTGGCCGATCTGCAGAGCATCCTCGACTGTGGCTGGCTGCACCGCGGCTCCGTCGTCGTCGCCGACAACGTGAAGATTCCCGGCGCGCCGAAGTACCGCGAGTACATGCGCCGACAGCAGGGCACGTTGTTCGACACCGTTGAGCACAAGACCCACGCGGAGTACCAGTCGCTGCTGGCCGACCTGGTCCTCGAATCCGTGTATCTGGGCGGCCGGTGACTGTCTTCATGCCTTCACGGGTGGATTGCACGCAGCCGGTACGTGCGATCCACCAGTTAACGCGCCATCCGGCGGCTAGCGCGCCCGCGGATGGGCACCGGCCCAGACCTCGCGCAACGCGTTGACGGTGACCATGGTGTAGATCTGCGTGGTCGTCACCGAGGCGTGGCCGAGCAACTCCTGCACGACACGGACGTCGGCGCCGCCGTCGAGCAGATGCGTGGCGAACGAGTGCCGCAGCACGTGGGGCGACACCGCGGAGGTGATCCCGGCGCGTTCGGCGGCGTCCTGCAGCACCTGCCATGCGCTCTGCCGCGACAGCCGACCGCCGCGGGCGTTGAGGAAGATCGCCGCGGTGCCGCGACCGCGGCGCGCCAGATCAGGACGCCCCCGCACGAAATAGGCGTCGAGAGCGGTCACCGCGGGCCTGCCGATCGGGACCAGCCGATGCTTGCCGCCCTTGCCGCGCAGCAGCACCGAGCGTGCATGGGTGTCGACGTCGTCGATGTCGAGCCCCACCGCCTCTGAGATCCGCGCCCCGGTCGAGTACAGCAGTTCCAGCAGCGCCCGGTTGCGCAGCGTGAGTGGGCTGTCGGCGTCGCTGTCGCCGCCGGCCGCCTCGAGCAGGGCCAACACCTCGTCGATCGACAGGCTCTTGGGCAGCCGCCTGCTCGGGGTCGGCGGCTTGACCTGCGAGGCCACGTCCAGCTCGGTGAGCCCCTCGGCGGCGGCGAACCGGTGCAGGCCCCGCACGGCGATCAGTGCTCGCGCCGCCGAAACCGCCGACAGTGGGGCGGTTCCAGCCTCGGCATCCCCCCGGCGCAACGCGACCAGGAACTCACTGACGTCGGATTCGCTCACCTTGGTCAGGTCGTCGACGCCGCGCGCGGTCAGGTATTCGGTGTAGCGACGCAGATCGCGGCGATAGGAACTCAGGGTGTTGGCGGCCGCCCCGCGTTCGATGGCCAGGTGGTCGAGATAACCCTGGACCTGACCTCCGAGCGCGGACGTGAAAGTGGTCACGGGTGCCCCTGACGGCGACCGAAGGCGGAGGGCCGATCGGTCCACGGTGCGTCGACGTTTCTCAGCGCGCCGGGGTCCGTGACGGCGTGAGCGGCCAGAACCCCGCTCACCGCAATGGAATTCACGATGTCACCGGCGAACACCATGCGCACCGCCTCGTCGAGCGCATACCACCACAGCGTCAGGTCCGCTTCCTCGTCGCGGGCTTCGGGACGTCCCACGTCGGTGAGCCCAGTGGCCAGATACACCCGCACGCTCTCGTCGCTGAAGCCCGGCGCCGAGTCGAGGTCGACCAGCACGCGCCACTCGGCGGCCGTCAGCCCGGCCTCCTCCTCGAGTTCGCGTGCGGCGGTGACGTGCGGCGGTTCGCCACCGAGATCGAGCAGCCCGGCGGGTAACTCCCAGAGGCGACGCCCCAGCGGGTGCCGGTACTGGTAGACCATCGCGATGTTGCGGTTCTCGTCCATCGCCAGCACCGCGACGGCGCCGTAGTGCTCCACGACCTCACGGCGGGCGGTGTGGCCGCCGGGCATGCGCACCTCGTCGGCGCGCAACGCGAAAATGTTTCCGACGTAGAGGGTTTCAGAGGAGACCGTCTCGAAGATGTGGTCAGCCACGGGTCGCGGGCTCTTGCAGCAGGGCACCGACCTCGGCACCGTGCTCGACGCCGTTGGACCGCTGCTCGGGGATGTCCATCCCGGGCAGGCGCTCCTCGGCCTTGTAGTCGAGGGCCGCTCCCACGAACGCGACGAACAGCGGATGCGGCCGGGTCGGCCTGCTCTTGAGTTCTGGGTGCGCCTGGGTGCCGACGATGAAGCGGTGCCTTTCGCGCGGGTACTCGACGAACTCGACGAGGTGACCGTCGGGAGACGTTCCCGAGAACCGCAGTCCGCTCTCGGCGATACGGTCACGGTACTGGTTGTTCACCTCATAGCGGTGACGGTGCCGCTCCGATACCTCCGTGGCGTCGTAGGCCCGTGCCACGATCGAATCCGGTTCCAGCACAGCTGGATATGCGCCCAGACGCATGGTGCCGCCGAGGTCGGCGTCCCCCGCAACGGCGTCGCGCTGATCGGCCATGGTGGAGATCACCGGATGCGGGGTCGCCGGGTCGAACTCCGCGGAGTTGGCCTCGGTGATGCCGACCGAACGGGCCGCCTCGATCACGATGCACTGCAGTCCCAGGCACAGCCCCAACACGGGCAGACCACGCTTGCGGGCGTACTGGATCGCGCCGATCTTGCCCTCGATACCACGGATGCCGAAGCCGCCCGGTATCAGCACAGCGTGCACGTCGGCCAGCGCCGCGGCGGCGTCGCCGTCGACCTCGCAGTCGTCGGAGGCCACCCAGCGCATCTCCACCTTCGCCCGGTGCGCGAACCCACCCGCTCGCAGCGCCTCGGCCACCGACAGATACGCATCCGACAGGTCGATGTACTTGCCCACCAACGCGATTCGCACCGTCTCGTGCGGTTCATGTACCCGCTGAAGCAGATCGTTCCACTGCGTCCAGTCGACGTCGCGGAACGGCAGGTTCAGCCGACGCACGACGTAGGCGTCGAGTTCCTCGCGGTGCAGCACCTTCGGGATGTCATAGATCGACGGGGCGTCCGGGGTCGAGATGACGCCGTCGATGTCGACGTCACACATCAGCGCGATCTTGTTCTTCAACGGTTCGGGTACGTCCCGGTCGCAGCGCAGGATCAGCGCGTCCGGGGTGATACCGATGCTGCGCAGAGCGGCCACCGAATGCTGAGTCGGCTTGGTCTTCAGTTCACCCGACGGCGCCATGTAGGGCACCAGCGAGCAGTGCAGGAAGAAGCAGTTCTCCCGGCCCACCTCGTGGCGGACCTGGCGCGCCGCCTCCAGGAACGGCAGCGATTCGATGTCGCCGACCGTGCCGCCGATCTCGGTGATCACCACATCGGGGCGCCGGCCGTCGACGTCCGGCGCGGCCATCTCCAGGATTCGCGCCTTGATCTCGTCGGTGATGTGCGGGATCACCTGCACGGTGTCGCCGAGGTACTCGCCGCGGCGTTCCTTGGCGATGACGGTCGAATACACCTGTCCGGTGGTCACGTTCGCCGATCCCGACAGGTTGCGATCGAGGAAGCGCTCGTAGTGGCCCACGTCGAGATCGGTTTCGGCGCCGTCCTCGGTGACGAACACCTCACCGTGCTGGAACGGGTTCATCGTGCCGGGGTCGACGTTGAGGTACGGGTCGAGCTTCTGCATCGTCACCTGCAGGCCGCGCGCGGTCAGCAGCTGCCCGAGGCTCGAAGCGGTGAGTCCCTTGCCGAGTGAGGAGACGACGCCACCGGTGACGAAGAGGTGCTTGGTGGCCGTCTGCGGATGTTTGCGTAACGCTGGCAAGAACGACCTCCGTGACGACGGGCAGGGCTTGCGTTTCTAGGCTGATTCCTAGTTTGGGGCCTGCCGACCCACGGAACCCCACCTTAACACCGAGGGCGACACCGCGTCGGTGACGCGCCGAGGGCGACACCGCGTCGGTGACGCGCCGAGGGCTGGAACGTCGGTGACGCGCCGTCGTGGATTCCGCGGGCGCGGAGCTTACTGCGGCACGGTGACCGACGTCGCACCCTGACCGATGCCGTACTGGCCGGGCCCGCCACCGTTGGCCAGATCGCCCAGCGCCAGCACCGAGGTGATGCGGCCGGATTCGGTGCCCACGTCGTCGACCGTGCTCACAGCCGCTGTCAGCGCGGGATCCGAGCGAGTGACGGCGATCGCCGCGGTTCCCGATGCCGAGCCGTCGCGGCCCACCAGTACGGTGCCCGAACCGTGCGGGGCCAGCCCGCCGGCGAATCGGGCGACGGTGGCGCCTCGGTTACCGGCGTCGTCGCCCAGCGGTCCGCCGGTCACGATCACCGCGGTGTTCGCCGCACCCACCCGATCGGTGTAGGTGATGAAACCGGTGTCGCGCAGCGTGGCGAGCACCGTCTCACGTTGGGTGTCGTCGACGGTCTGCACCTTGGGGTCGCGATTGATCAACAGCGCGATGCCCAGCAGGTCGCCGGCTTGGGAGCCCTGGTCCACCGACGTGGTGCTGAGCTGTCTGCCCGCAGGCACGATCGGCGAGTTGACGACCGACAACAGCTTCTCGGCGGCGTTGGCCTCGACGAACTGGGGTGTCAGCCCGACCGTTCCGCTGACCGTTCCCCCGGCCTGACCGACGAGCCGTGTCACCGCGTCGACGTCGTCGTCGGCGGCATCGGGAGTGCGAAACAGCACCACCGACTTGTCGACAAGTGTCTCCCGCAGAATGCGCGGTGACATCTGCGCATCGAATTCCCCTGCCGCGCTGAGCTTTTCATTGAGCGCATTACGCTCGTCGGTTAGGGCGTTGATCCGCTCCTGCAGTTCGTGCTTGTCATCGCGCAGTCCCGACAGCACGGTGTTGGACAGCATCCCCGACCCGAGCGCGACACCGATGGCAAGCGCAAGGAACACCGCCGCAAGCGAAATCGCATGTGTACGTAGCGATATCATCGCGCGCTCCTAGGTGACCCAGCCCTGGACCCACAGCGAGAAGCGGTTCCAGTAGTCCACGACCCAGTCCAGCAGCGCGGCGTCGACGCGGGCCACCCACAGGGCGACGATCACCGCGACCAACACCGCGAGCACCAGCAGCGCGATCGCGCCGCCCGACACGCGGCTGCGGTACAGCGTGGCAACGGCTTTGGCGTCGACGAGTTTCTCCCCGACCTTGAGCCGGGTCAGAAACGTCGATGGGTTGCTCTGCTGGCGGGCCCGGTCGAAGAACTCCTCGATGCTGGCGGTGTGGCCGGCGGTGACGATCAGCGACGCGCCGTGGTGGTCGCACAGCAACAAGGCCAAATCGGCCGCCGACCCCGCGGCCGGGAACGTCATCGCCCCCACCCCGAGGTCCTGTATTCGTTCGAGACCGGCGGCGTGTCCGTCGGCGTCGGCCGGCAACACCACCTGCGCGCCGGACCGCAGCACCTCGGCGCTCATCTTGTCGGGATCCCCGACGATGAGCTGCGGCCGGTAGCCCGCCTTGCGTAGTACGTCGGCGCCGGTGCCGACACCCACGAGCACCGGTTGGTATTCCTTGATGAAGGGTTTGAGCGCCTTGAGGTCGATGGCGGCGTCGACGTCTTCGGCGACGATGACCACGTGGCGCCGGTTGAGGTCGACGTCGATGTCGGGGATGCCGATGCCGTCGATCAGCAGCGGGCTCTCGCTGCGGATGAACTCGATGGTGTTGCCCGCAAAGGCCTCGAGATGGGCCACCAACCCGCTCTTGGCCTCGTGCATCAGCTCGTGGATCTCGTGGTCGGTGCGCTCGACGCCCAGCACCAGGCGACGATCACCGGTGTAGACGCCGCCCTCGTGCAGTCGCACCCGCGCGCCGTCTTTGACCTTCTTGAAGACGTCGTCGCCGGTGTCGTCGATCAGGGTGATTCCGTTGGCGACCAGAACCTCGGGCCCGAGGTTGGGATACCTCCCGGAGATGGAGGGTGAGGCGTTGACCACGCCGGTGACGCCGGCCTCGACGAGCGCATCGGCGGTGATGCGGTCGAGATCGAGGGCGTCGATGACGACGATGTCGCCGGGGGTGACACGCCGCAGCAGTCGATCGATGTCGCGGTCGACTCTGGCGGTGCCGGTGATGCCCGGACGTGAGCTGGCGTTACGAGATAGCAGCGCTGACATCTTCATGCGCCGATTTTGTCGAGACTAGCGCGCTATCTGTCGGAGGCGCGCCGTATCATCTGTCCCTTTTGTCACACAGGTAACACCTTAGCGGTATGGCTCGAACAACTCGACGAGGTTGCCCGACGGATCCGAGACCAAGGCCTGACGCCCGCCGCGTCCGGTGATGACGTCTCCGCGCAGGGGCACGCCGGCATCGGCGAGTCGGGTGACGGTCTCGTCAAGGTCGTTGACCTCCAACTGGATTCGATTCCAGCCGCCGGGGGCTGGCCGGCTTCCGTCGCTGAGCGACTCCCCCGCCCCGCCTCCACCGCCGGGCGAGTTCAGCAGCAGCCGCAACTCGTCGCGACGGAGCATGGCGAACCCGGGTCCGGGCCGCATGGCCACGTCGAAGCGCAACTGGCCGGTGTAGAACTGGACGGCGGCATCGACGTCGTCCACGATGTAGCGAACACTGGTGCTCGTCATAATTGCACCTCCTGACAGTTATGATACATCTGTGTCCCAGAAAAGTCAGCATGATCCGCGCGCCCAGCACTCCCGTCGGACGATCCTTCGCGCAGCCCTCGACGAATTCGCCGACGCCGGCTACGCGGGCTTCCGGATGGACTCCGTCGCCGCCCGCGCGCGCGTGGGCCGCAGCACGCTGTATCGGCACTGGCCGGACAAGGCCGCCCTGATCGCCGATGCACTCGAGACCCTCAATGTCCAACCGGACCCCGAGCGCGAAGCGCCCACGGGAACGGCACGCAGGCAGGTCGAGATCCTTCTGAAGCACCTCGCCCGCGCCCTGAGCGATTCGGCGGTCTCCGCGTGCATCCCCGCGCTCGTACACGCTGCAGGGACCGAACCGGACATCCGCCGGTTCTTCCACGCGTATTCGGCACAACGACGGCAACGGCTCACCGCCACGATCGCCTCCGGTGTCGGTGATGGACAGTTCCCGGCGCGCATCGATCCCGAGGCCGCATCGGTGGCGCTGTCGGGCGCGCTGTTCTACCGGCGCCTCGCGACGACCGAGCCGGCCGACTCCGAATTTCTCACCGCGCTGATCGACACGGTGCTGGGCGCCTAATCGCCTTCGGCACGCTCTTTCTGCGCCGCCTCGAGCAGCTCGCGGGCGTGGGCCCGGCCGCTGTCGGATTCACCGAGACCCGCCAGCATGCGCGCCAGCTCGGCCACTCGCTCCTCGTCCTCGAGGCGGCGAACGCCACTGGCTTTCTTCCCGCCACCGCCGGCGGTGGCTTTCCCGCTCTCGCCCCCGACGACGAGGTGCACGTCGGCATAAGCGGCGACCTGCGGCAGGTGCGTGACGACGATGACCTGATGAGTGCGAGCCAAACGGCCCAACCGGCGGCCGATCTGCACCGCGGCCCGGCCCCCGACCCCGGCATCGACCTCGTCGAACACCATCGTGGTTCCCTCCGCCGACGAGGACAGCACGACCTCGAGTGCCAGCATCACCCGAGAGAGCTCACCGCCCGATGCGCTCTTGTGCAGCGGGAGCACATCGGTACCGCTGGTGGCGAAGCCGAATTCGACGTTGTCGACGCCGTCACGACCGGCATGCACCGTCTCACCCGACGGCAACACGACCGGCGCGGAGTCGTCCGCGCGCGCGAGCAGCGGGCCCACCGACACCGTGAACACGGCACCCGCCATGGCCAGACCCGACAATTCGGCGGTCACCGCCTTGGCGAGACCTTTGGCCGCCTTGGTTCTGGCCTTGGTCAGGTCGGCAGCCGCGACGACGGTCTTCTCCTCGAGTTCGTCGACCCGGCGCTGCAGACCGGCGAGCGCTTCCTCGGACACGTCGAGTTGCTCGAGCCGTTCCCGGGACTCCCGGGCCCACTCGAGCACACCATCGATGTCGGCGGCGTACTTGCGGGTGAGGGAACGCAGTTCGGACTGCCGAGCCAGCTTGGTTTCCAGGGCACTGGTGTCGGTCGGCAACCCGAACAGATAACTGCCGAGTTCCCCGCTGACATTGGTGATCACCGCGATGGCTTCGCTGAGCTGCTCGGCCAGCGCGGTCAACGTGGTGTCGCCGGTGGCCTCCAGTGCCGATTTGGCCTGTGCTACACCGTGGGTCGCGGACACCACGTCGGGCGTGGGGTCGTCAGGCCCTGCAAGCGCGGCCCGAGCGATCTGGGCGGCTTCGCGTAAGGCGTCGAGTTCGGAGAGCCGCCGGATGTCGTCGACGAGCGCGGCATCCTCGCCCGGTTGCGGTGCCGCAGCGTCGATTTCATTGAGCCCGAATTTCAGCCGGTCGGCTTCGAGTGCAAGTTCCCGCGCCCGCTGCGTGCGGTCCAACAGATCGCGCCTGGCCGCCAGCCACTCCTCGCGCACGCGGCGGTACTTCTTCAGCTGCGTCTCGACGTCGGCGAACCGGTCGAGCGCGGCGCGTTGTTCATCGGGACGCATCAGCCTCAGCTGGTCGTTCTGCCCGTGCAGCGTGAGCAGTTCGGTGGTGAAGCTGCTCAGCGATTTGGCCGGCACGCTGCGGCCGCCGAGATAGGCGCGTGACGGGCCGTCGCGGCTGACCGAGCGGGCAGCGATCACGCTGCCGTCGTCGTCGCGTTCGGCGCCCGAGCTGTCGAGGATCTCATCCACCAGCGAAGCCACGCCGTCACCGAGTTCGGTTGTCGTGAAACGCCCTTCGACAACCGCCCGGGTGTCCCCGGAGCGTACCCGGGTGGCGTCGGCGCGTGCGCCGCCGAGCAGGTGCAGACCAGTGACCACCATCGTCTTGCCGGTGCCGGTCTCGCCGGTCAGCACGGTGAAACCGCGATCGAATTCAGCGGTCGCAGCACTGATCGCACCCAGCGACTCGATACGGATCTCGGATAGCACTACTGTCCGCGCCACCCCGTGACCGGCAACCGGAACTTGCGCACCAGGCGGTCGGTGAACGGTGCGCTGTCCAGGCGCACCCACTTCACCGGAGTTCCGCACCGGGTCACCTCCAGGCGTCCCCCGGCGGGCACCACCATCTCGCGGCGTCCATCGCAGAACACCAGCGCGTCGTGGCCTCCCGCCTCGACCTCGATCGCGATGGCCGCTTCCGGGCTGGTGACCATCGGCCGGGCGAACAATGCGTGAGCGTTGTTCGGTACGACCAGGATTGCCTCGAGTTCAGGCCACACGATCGGCCCGCCGGCGGAGAAGGCCCACGCCGTCGACCCGGTCGGCGTCGCCACCAGCACGCCGTCGCAGCCGAACGACGATACCGGTCGGCCGTCGACTTCCAGCACGGCTCCGAGGACTCCGAGCCGGGGCCCCTTTTCAAGGCTGGCTTCGTTGAGCGCCCAACCCCGGTCGACGATCCTGCCGTCCACCCGCACCACGACGTCGAGTGTCATCCGCTCCTCGACGCGGTAGTCACGCTTGACGATCCGGTCGAGCACTGTGTCGATGGAGTCGGCCTCCGCCTCGGCCAGAAAGCCGATGCGGCCGAGATTCACTCCCAGCACCGGGATTTCGACGTTGCGAGCGAGTTCGGCAGCGCGCAGAAAGGTTCCGTCGCCGCCGAGGACGAGGACGAGTTCGCAACCCTCGGCGGCGCGCTCGTCGGCGTCAACCACTTCGATCTCGGCGCCGAGCGCGCGCATGTCGTCGGGTGAGAGCGGAACGGGCCCGCGGTCGACCGCTTCGGCCGACAGGACCTTGAGTCCAATCCCGTTGTCGCCGAGAACCTTTTGTACGCGTCGGGCGACCTCGGCGACTTCATCGCGGCCGGTGTGCACCACCATCAGAATCGCGCGGTCGGTGTTCACTGTGGGCCCTCCGCGACGGCGGTGCGTACGGCGCCCTCGAGGTCGTGCCCTTCCAGTCCCCCGTCGGTGCGCAAGTGCAGGAAGTACTCGACGTTGCCGGAGGGCCCGGGAAGCGGACTGGCGGTCACCGCAACCGGATGCCAGCGCAGTTCGGCCGCGCGGCGGGCCACCGAGAGGACCGCCTCGGCGCGCAAGGCCGGATCCGTGACCACGCCGCCGGCACCGACTCGGTCCTTGCCGACCTCGAATTGCGGTTTCACCATGGGAACGATATCGGCGCCCGGTGAGGCGCACGACGTCAGCGCGGGCAGGACTGTGGACAGTGAGATGAACGACAGGTCGGCGACGATCAGGTCGACGGGTCCACCGATCGCGTCGGCGGTCAGCTCGCGCACATTGGTGCGTTCCAGCACGCTCACCCGCGGATCGTTACGCAGCGACCAGGCCAACTGTCCGTAGCCGACGTCGGCGGCGATCACCTGGCGGGCGCCGCGGTCGAGCAGCACTTCGGTGAAGCCACCCGTCGACGCGCCGGCATCCAGGCATCGCTTACCGTCCACCGGGAGACCGAAGGCGTCCAGTGCGCCCATCAGCTTGTGCGCGCCCCGCGACACCCAGGTGCGCTCGTCGGCACCCTCGATGGTGAGGTGGGCCGTGACCGAGACGGCGGTGGCGGGTTTGGCGGCCGGCATACCATCGATGCTCACCCGTCCCGCGCCGATGAGCTCGGCGGCCTGCTGGCGGGACCGGGCCAACCCCCGTCGCACCAACTCGGCGTCCACTCGCGCGCGCCGTGCCACGGCGCTCAGCCCTTCTCGACCGACTCGAGCGCCTGCACGAGCACGTCGTGCGCCTCTTCCAGCCGTGCCGCGAGCAGCTCCACGTCGGCATCGGCCAGCTCCGCGAAACCCGAACCCTCCTGCGCGGGGTCGGGCAGGTCGGCCAGCAACTCCGCGATCCGGGCGCGGATTTGTTCGGGATCGGTACTCATATCGAGGTTCACGCTAGCTGATTCGACTCAGGAAGCAGGGACCAGCGTTGCAGCGCCTGTCGGGCGGTGTCGTCACCGGCGGTGATCGTGACCGAGCGGCCGTCGAGGCCGGCGTTCCACACCGCGTCGGCGAGGGCGCGCACCACCGACAGCATCTCGCCGGGATCGTGTCCCGTGGAGCGCACCGTCACCGTCGATGCAGCGGCGTCGACGCGCCAGGCCGGATGGGCCCCGATGCGCAGCGTGTGCGCAGGCTCGCTGAGCGACCGCAGATCGGCGGCCAGATAGGTCGGCCGCTCCGAGCTTTGTGCCCGGACGAGGTCGACGGCAGTGCTGACGCCGGTGAGCACGAGCAGGCTGGGCAGTCCGGCGGCGTTGGCCCCGGCGATGTCGGTGTCGAGGCGATCGCCGACCACCAGCGGCGTCTGGAAGCTGCCCCGGGCCAAGGCATCGGTGAGGAGAGTCGGCTGCGGCTTGCCCGCCACCTGGGGTTCGCGGTCGGTCGCCGCGCGCAGCGCCGCCACCATGGATCCGTTGCCGGGCAACAGTCCTCGTTCCGACGGCAGGGTCCGGTCGACATTGGCGGCCACCCACAGTGCGCCGGCCCGGATGGCCAAAGCCGCTTCGGCCAGATCGGGCCAACCGGTCTGCGGTGAGTGGCCCTGCACAACGGCGATCGGCCCATCCGACCACTGTCGGACCGGTTTGAGTCCAACGCGAACGACCTCGTTGGCCAGCGCATCGGTTCCGACGACGAGAACGACTGCCCCAGAAGGCAGTTGGGCGGCCAGCAGTCGAGCGGCGCTCTGCGCGCTGGTGACGACGTCCTCGGGAGCGGCGCGAAAGCCCAAAGCGTGAAGATGCGCCGCGACGTCGGCGGGCTCACGCGAGGCGTTGTTGGTGACGTAGAGGGTGCGTGCGCTGATCGTGGCCAGCGTGTCGACCGCTCCGACGGTGGCTTCGTGTCCGCGAAAAACGGTGCCGTCGAGATCGAGCAGAAGGCAGTCGTGCTCGTGGGCGAGGGTGTTCACCTCAGGAGAGCTCCGTGATGCGCTCTTCGGCGTCGGTCACGCCCTCGAGGTCGGCGGCGGCGGCGTTGATGAACCACTGCAACGCGTCCTCGTTGCGGCCAAGGGCCAGAAGCGTTTCGGCGTACACGTAGAACAGGCGTGCCGCGGTCTGCCCCTTGCGGTTCGGATCCAGCTGCGGCGTCGACAGAAGTGCCAACGCCTGCTCGTGCTGCCCGAGATCGGAGCGGGCGCCGGCTAGCACGATTTTGAGTTCGTCGGCATCGTCACCGGTGAGCTGAGCGGCCTCCGGGGTGCGCGCCAGTTCGATCGCGCGTTCCGGACGTCCCAGACCGCGTTCGCAGTCGGCGATCAACGCCAGCAGCGAGGATCTGCTACCCATCCGCCTGGCGGCGCGCAGTTCGGCGAGTGCCTGCGCCCAGTCGCCGCAGTGGTACGCGGCGATACCGACCGCTTCGCGCACCGCGGGGATTCGGGCAGCGCGGTTGCGCGCGGCGCGCGCGTGTTCGAGCGCCGTCTGTGGATCGTCATCGATGAGTTGTCCGGCAGCCACCAGATGGCGGGCGACGAAGTCGGCAGTCGAGCGGTCGAGCGTTGTGAGCTCGCCACGCACATCAGGCGCGAGCTGGCGGGGCTCGATACCCTCCGGTATCGGCGGGCCCAACGGCTGACGAGCCTCGCCGTCGGGCTTGGGCTGCGCCCTGCGGGCTCGGTTCGGGCCGGAGCTGCGCGGAGCCGACCGCTGCGGGCGGCCCCCGGTGCCACCGCCCCTTCTTTCTTCAGCCACGTATGCCTTTCTACCCGATGGAGGAGCCTCGCGATAATACGAAATGAATTGCCGCGAAATAGAATTACCCCCCACGCAATTGTGGGGGGTAATCCTAATGTGTGTTCGGCGGTGTCCTACTTTTCCGCCCGGGTTGGGCAGTATCATTGGCGCTGGCAGGCTTAGCTTCCGGGTTCGGGATGGGTCCGGGCGT
>NZ_BCTA01000002.1 GCF_001570485.1 Mycolicibacterium novocastrense | reverse complement strand
CCCTGGGCTGGAAAACCCCGGCAGAAGCGCTCGACGAACTACTCTCGAATCCGTCCAAACCACCCGCTATTGCATCGATCGCTTGAAACCGCCGGCGATCTGTCGTGCAGACCTTCAGTTTCGGCGGGTTTGAGTCAGGACACGTCGACCGTCTCCGCGCCCTCCGGTGTGTCGAGCAGCTCGACGAGCCGTTCGGAGACCGCCGCCGCCGTCGGGTACTCCCACAGCAGTGTCGGCGGCAACGACAACCCGGTCTGCTTTTCCAGCTGCTTGAGCAGCCCGACCGTCATGATCGAGTCCACGCCGACCTCCACCAGCGGCAAACCGGTGTCGACGTCGGCCTCGGCCACGCCCAGCTGTGCGGCAACGGCGGCGGTGACGACCTGCGCGACACGTTCGGGGTCGGCGTCGACCAGGCTCACCTCTGGCGCGTCATCTCCGGGAGCGTCGAATTCCGTCGGCGCCACGTCGGCCAGCATCGGTACCGACGCTGCCGCGGGAAGTAGCGGCAGCACAACGATATTCGGGTCGTCATGGCGCATCGCCAGGTCGAGTGCCCGCATCGCCTCATCCGCTCCGATGGTGTCCATGCCCAGCGCGTCGAGCTGCGCGGCCACGAACCCGGATGTCGAGCCCATGCCCAGGCCCCGCCACGCGGTCCAGGCGACGCTGACGGTGCGGTCGCCGAGAGCACGCCGGTGGCGTGCCATTCCGTCGAGGAAGGAGTTCGCGCACGCGTAGGCGCCCTGCCCGGGGAAGCCCGCGAGGTAACCGCACGACGAGAACAGCACCAGCCAGTCCAATTGTTCGGGCGGGAAGACCTCGTGAAGGGTCAGGGTCCCGTCGACCTTGGGACGCATCGCCGCGGTGAAGTCCTCGGGTGTCGTGTTGACCAGCAGCGCACCCGCTTCCACACCGGCGGCGTGGATCACCCCGCGCACCGGAGGCAGATCGCGCAGCGCGGTACGCAGCTGGTCGGCCGCTCCGGGTGCGGCGATGTCCAATGCCACCACGCGCACGGACACACCGCGCTCCTCGAGCGCGGTGACCGTGTGGACCAGATCCGAATCCGATTGCCACATCGAACGATCGGGCATACCGCTGCGGGAGAGCAGCACGAGTCGCCGGGCACCGATGTCGGCAAGCCGCTGCGCCATCCGCAAGCCGAGCGCGCCGGTACCGCCGGTGATGACGTAGGTGCCACCGGTCGAGCACTGCATCGGCGCTCCGGTCCCCCGGCCCGCCGCGGACAGCCGCGCCGAGTGGGCCGCGCCGTCACGGAAGGCCACAACTGGGTGGCCCTGCACCGAGGAGAGGATGCCGACCGGGAGTTCGGGTGTGGCGACGTCGATCACCCCGCCGAAGGTCTTCGGGTGCTCGGCCGCCGCGACTCTGGCCAGACCCCACAGCGGTGCGTGCACCACGTTCGCGCCCTCGTACACGCCCTGCGTGAGCACCCACATCCGTGCCCTGGCCCCATGGTCGAGCAGCCCCCGCAGCGTCCGCGTCACCATTCCGACTGACCGTTCCGGCGTGTCGTGCGCGCTCGGCAGCACCAGCACGACGGTGTCGCGGTCGAACGGCTCAGCCGCAGAGGCGATTTCGGTGGCATCACCGTGGAGCACATGGGGCACCCCGGCGGCCGACAGGTCCCGCGTCACGAACTCGCGGGCGGCGCCGTCTTCGCCGACGATCACGACCTCCCGGGGCCGGCTGTCGGCCTGCCACGGCACCGACTGCCAGGAGAGCCGGTGCAGCATACGGGAAACGTCGCTGCCGGAAGGGTTTTCGAGCTGCTCGAACGACATGCCCGCCAGCGATGCGAGGACCTTGCCGGACTCTTCGGCGAGCAACACGTCGGTCGTGGTGGTGCCGGGCCTGCGCCGAACATGCAGCAGCACCACGGCCGGTGGTCGGCCGTGCACCTGCACGCGGTCGATGTGGGCGGGCATCCGCAGTCGCGGCGGCCCGTCGAACACGGTGGAGGCCGCCGAGGTAGCCGCGTCCAGCAGCGGGGCCCAGGTGTCCGGTGCCGTACGGTCGCCGCGTGCGGCGACCCTGGCGAGCAATTCGCCCTCGCCGCCGTGCAGGTCGAGGATCTCCCAGTCGAATCCCATCGCGGCCACACCCAGTGTCGCGAGCGTGTCCACGATGTGATTGGGCGGCAACGGATCACGGCAGCCGTCGCGAGCCGACGACTCGTCGAGCACCTCGCCGAGGAGATCCTCGATGTCGTCGTCGGCCGCGACCACCGCACTGCTGTGGGTCAACCAGCCGCCGTCGATGGCGTCCTCGTCGTCGTCGACGAGGCGGGTGGCCAGGGTCAGCCCGCGGTCCTGCAGCACCACTTGCACGTCGCGGGCGCGTCCTGGCGCCACCGGGGTGCGCAGCCGGACGTCGACGAGGTCCCTACCCGCGCGGTCACAGCGCGTGTCCAGTTCGTTGGCCGCGCCGAGGAAGGTGTTGACGATGACGGCGGCGGGCACGATTTCGGTGCCCTTCACCGGGTGGTCGCCCGGGTACGGGCGGGAGTCGAGGTCCACGCGCGTCTGCCACATCTTGGAGGCCACCGCGCCGGTCACCTCGATCCGGCCGCCGAGCAGGGTGTGGGTGTCGACGTCGTGCACGCCCCGGCCGCCGGGCGGAGGAGTGGGAGTGCGCCAGAAGCGGCGGTGCTGCCACTGCGTCACCGGAAGATCGGCCGCCCATGGCGCCGACGACAGCTGGTGCTCGACCGGTGCACCGTGGCAGTGCAGCGCGGCGACCGCGGTTGCCACCGAATGCATCTGAGGGCGCTCACGGCGCAACAGCGGGACGACGGCGTGCTGGTCGGTACCGGCCGTCGTGAGCGTCTCGACGATCGAATGCGCCACCACCGGGTGCGCCGACACCTCGAGGAAGAGCCGATGCCCGTCCTCGATGGCCGCCGAGACGGCTTCGGCGAACCGCACCCGGTCGCGCAGGTTGGCCACCCAGTAGTGCTGATCGCGTGGCGCCACCGAGCGGGGGTCGGCCAACGCCGTTGTGTAGAGCGGAATCTCGGGTGTGCGGGACGGCGGGAGTGAGGCCGTGAGGCGGCCGAGCTCGCCGGTCAGTGCGTCCATGGCGGGGCTGTGGAAGGCGACGTCGGTGTTGACGCGGCGCACCATGAAGCCTTGATCGGTCCACTCACCGCAGACGTCGTCGACCGCGCTGATCGTGCCGGATATCACCGTCGACTCCAACGAGGCGCTGATCGCCGCCACCACGTCGGTCCGCCCGGCCAGCCGCCGCTCGGCTTCGGCGAACGGGAGCCGCACGAGCGCCATCGCGCCCTCGCCCATCACCGACCGGAAGCCGCGGGCGCGGTAACAGGCCACCGCGGCGCCGACGGTGAGATCGAACACCCCCGCGGTGACGCATGCCGCGACCTCGCCGACCGAGTGTCCGATGACCGCCGCCGGGGTGACGCCGCGCGCGCGCAGCATCGCGGCCAGGCCCACCTGCATCGCGAACGTCAGCGCCTGCACCTGATCGGTCCCGCCCAGTTCGCCCGCGGTCAGCGCCTGGCGCGCCGAGAACCCGAGCTCCGCGGTGAACACCGGATCGATCGCGTCGATCACCGCAGCGAATTCCGGTGCCGCCGCGAGCAGTTCACCGCCCATACCCGCCCAGTGCGAGCCGTGGCCGGAGAACACCCAGACCGCGCCGTTGGCCGCGGCGGGCAGCACCGTACCGGTCACCACGGACGGGTCGGGAACATCTTCGGCCAGTGCGGTCAACGCGGCCGCCGCACCGTCGGTGTCGTCGGCCACGACCGCGGCCCTGGCCGATTCGTGCGAACGCCGCGTCCACAGCGTCGCCGCGACGCCGTCGACCGGCGCCGGGTGGTCTCGCAGGTGGTCGGCGAGCGCGCCCGCCTGCGTGCGCAGCCGGGCGACGTTGCGTGCCGAGACGGGAATGATCGACGGAAGTTGTTGCGCCGGTGAGCGTTGCGCGGACGGTTGCGCGGCGGGCGCTTCCTCGAGAAGCACGTGGGCGATCGTTCCGCCGTAGCCGTAACTGCACACCGCGGCCCGCCGGGGCGCGCCGTCGGAGCTGTCCCAGGGCTCGACCTCCGTCGGCACCCGCAGCCCGCTGTTGGCCCAGTCGACGGCCGGAGTCAGCGAGGTGACACCCGCGGTCGGGGGAATGGTCCGGTGATGCAGCGCCAGCGCGGCCTTGATGAGGCCCACCACTCCGGCACCACCCTCGAGGTGGCCCACGTTCGGCTTCACCGACCCGATTCGGCACGGCGCATCGGCTGGGCGGTCGGCCCCGTAGACGGCCGCGAGCGCCCCGACCTCGGTGGGGTCACCGGAGGGGGTGCCGGTGCCGTGCGCCTCGACGAAACCGACGCTCGCGGGGGCGATGCCGGCGAATTGGCATGCGCGCCGGAACATGTCGGCCTGCGCATCGCCGTTGGGCGACATGATGCCGACGGTGCGTCCGTCCTGTGCCACCGCGCCGCCCCGCACCACCGCGTACACGTGGTCGCCGTCGCGCAGCGCGTCGGCGAGGCGCTTGAGCACCACCACCCCGGCACCCTCGCCGCGCCCGTACCCGTCGGCCGAAGCGTCGAAGGTCTTGCACCTGCCGTCGGGCGCGGTCGCGCCCGCCACGTCGAGCACCCTGGTCAGACCCGGTCCGATCAACGCGCTGACCCCGCCGGCCAGCGCCAGCGACGTCTCACCGGCATTGAGCATCTGGCATGCCTGGTGCACCGCGACCAGCGAGGCCGCGCACGCCGCGTCGAGGGCGACGCTGGGACCACGCAGGTCGAGCAGGTGTGAGACGCGGTTGGCAATGCCGCACAGCGACGTGCCGATGCCGGTCCACGCTTCGATGCCCGGCAGGTCCTCCATGATCAGCTTGCCGTAGTCGTCGGAGTTGACGCCCATCAGCACCGCGGTGTCGCTGCCCGCCAACGACTTCGGCGGAACGCCCGCGTGTTCGAGCGCCTCCCAGCTCACCTCCAGCGCCAGCCGCTGCTGGGGGTCCATCAGCTCGGCCTCGCGCGGCGAGACCCCGAAGAACTCGGCGTCGAACCCGGGCAGGTCGTCGAGGAACGTCCCCCACCGCGTGACGTCCTTGAGCACCGCCGCGTTGCGGGGATCGCGCTGGAGGTACGGCTCCCACCGCTCCGCCGGAACCTCGCGGACGTCGCTGCCGCCGTCGAGCAGGAAGTTCCAGAACTGTTCCGGGGTGCCGATCGCACCGGCCACGCGGCAACCGATCCCGATGATCGCGACCGCGTCTGGGCGTACGGATTCGTCGGATGGGGGGGTATCGGTCACGTCAGCCGAGTCCCAAAGCCTGGATAGCCTTGCCTAAGAAGCCACACGCCATGGCGGCCATACTGGCATAACCGGGCTCATTTGTGGGACTTACGCAGGCCCGGCGAACGTGGTGCCGATCACGTTCGAATTGGCTTGCCGCGACGTCAATCCCCGGTGGTCAGGGCCGCCGCATCCGAACCCTCACAACGTGCGGACGGCCAGCGGTTCGTCGCTGCCCGACACCCGGATGTCGATGCTGCGGATCTCTGCGGTGGGGATGCTGGTGGCCGCGGACAACCCGGTCGCTTCGTCGCCCGCCGGACGCCACGAACCCACGGCCGTCTGCACGCCGTCGTGCGTCGTCACCACGATGTCGTAGCTGTCGACGTCGCGAGCCCAGTCCTTGGTGTACTCGCAGGCCCAGTTGAGCTCGGTGCCCCACTTCTTCTCGGTGACGGCCAGCTGTGCGGTCAGGCCCTGGCGCTGGCCGGGCTGCATGGGCTCCATCGCCACTGTCTGCACCGCCGGTGTGCGGGGGAAGACCGTGGCGCCCACGACGCCGCCGAGGACCGCGAGGGCGGCCGCAACCGCGACGGCCGCCGCGAGCATCGAGCGGCGTGACCGCCGCTGCCGCTTGGCCGCGGCCTGCGCCAGCGAGGCGACGTCGGCGGACTGCTCGACAGCGGACCCCTCGTCCGCATCGAGCAGCGCCGCGGCCTCCTCGCGGCTGAGCGCGGCCAGCATCGCGGGCATCTCGGCCAGGTCGGCCAACTCGGCGGCGCGCGCCGGGTTCGCGGCGAGGTAGTTCTCGTAGGCGAGACGGTCCTCCGCGCTCAGCGCGCCGAGCACGTAGGCCGCATCCCATTCGGCGAGGTCGGAGACGGGTGTCCGGTCGAATTTGTCGCTCATTGGACCACCCCCCTTTCCTGCAGCGCCATCCGCAACGCTCGCAACCCGTAATGGAGCCTGGACTTGACGGTGCCCGGTGCGATCCGCTCGTGCTCAGCGATGTCGGCGACAGTTTGCCCGAAATAGTAGGCGCGCACTATCGCGCTGCGGTGGTCGGCGCTGAGCGATTTCAGCGCCTCTGCCAGTACCCACTTGTCGACTGCGGGCCCGATCGCATCGGTCGACGGACGCTCGGGCAGGTCATCGGTCTGCAATTCCCGGCTGAACCGCGCGCTGCGCCGGTCGTCGATGACGAGGTTGCGAGCGACGGTGAACAGCCAGGCCCGCGCGGCGTCACCCGGCTGTTGCAGGATCTCCGGTTTGCGCCACAGCCGCAGCAGCGCTTCCTGCACCACGTCCTCGGCGAACGGCGTGTCGCCGCGGGTCAGCCGCAGAACGTAGCGCAGCAGCGTCTGGCTGTGCTCGTCGTGAATCGCGCGCAGCAACTCGGCCTGCGCGGGGTCGGGAGTCATCGCTCATCCACCGCAGTCGTCATCGCTGATCACAACGACGTCCATCTCAGAATCGTTCAACGTTGCGCGCGCGAGCGTGAGCTTATGGGCGAATTTCGAGCCCGGCTGTCGTCCGGCGATCAGTCCAGCAGGTCGCGGACCACCGCGTCGGCCAGCAGCCGGCCGCGGTCGGTGAGCACCAATCGGTCGTCGACCGGGCTCAACAGCCCGTCGGCGACCGCGACGGCGGCGCGCTCCCGCTCGGGTGCACTCAGCACGCTCGTCGGCAGCCCGTCGCGCAACCGCACCCGCAGCATCACGTCCTCGATGTGCAGGGTCTCGGGGTCGAGGTGCTCGAAATCGGCCACGGGTAGCCGACCATCGGCCAACATCTGCGCGTACGCGCTCGGGTGCTTGACGTTCCACCAGCGCACCGCGTCGACGAAGCCGTGCGCACCCGGTCCCGCACCCCACCACTGGCCGCCGTTCCAGTAGCCGACGTTGTGCAGGCACTCACCGCCCGGCCTGCTCCAGTTCGAGACCTCATACCAGGCGAAACCGGCGCCGGTCAGGCGAGCGTCAAGCAGCTCGTAGCGGCGGGCCAGCACGTCGTCGTCGGTCGGTACGAGCTCGCCGCGCCGCACCCGCCGTGCCATCGCCGTGCCGTCCTCGATGACCAGCGCATAGGCCGACACGTGATCGACACCGGATTCGACGACGGTGTCGACCGAGCGCAGCAGGTCGTCGTCGGACTCCCCCGGCGTGCCGTAGATCAGGTCGAGGTTGACGTGGTCGAACCCGGCCGCACGGGCCTCCCGCGCCGCCGCGAGCGCCCGGCCCGGCGAATGCCTCCGGTCGAGGGCCGCCAGTACATGCTCAGCCGCGGACTGCATGCCCAGCGAGACCCGGGTGTATCCGGCCCCCAGGAGCTGGTCGAACAGCAGCGGGGACGTCGATTCCGGGTTGGCCTCCGTGGTGACCTCGGCGCCGTCCGCCAGTGGGAAGTGCGCACGCACGGCATCGAGAACGGCGGCCAGGCCGGGCCCGCCCAACAGCGACGGTGTGCCGCCGCCGACGAACACGGTGTCGACCTCGGGGATGCGGCCCAGGTGCCTCGCCGCCTGCGCAAGCTCGCTCCGCAGCGCCGCCAGCCACTCGTCCGGGTTGGCGCCGCCCAGCTCGCCGGGTGTGTACGTGTTGAAGTCGCAATAGCCGCAGCGGGTGGCGCAGAACGGCACGTGGACGTAGACGCCGAACGGCCGCCCCTGAGCGGGGGTCATCGCCGGCAGCACCGCCGATGCGGCGTTACCCGGCGCTACGGTTCGGGTCATGTCAACGATTGTCCGCCTCCCGCGAGATTGCACTCGGGCAGGCGTGCACTCGAACTTCCGATGCGTGGATGCATTCTCGACGATGTTCTGCTCACGATGAGCGCAAATCTCCCCCGGTTAGGGCCGGTGCGGCAATTCGTGGCACAATTGGCGACGTGACTGCCGCCCGCACCTTCCCCAAGCGTGTATCGCTGGTGGCGCGTCGGCACGTCGACTTCAAGCGCGTGTGTACCTGTTGTTGTCTGCCTTGCGCTTGATCTAGGTCCCCAGCCCACCCGTACGTATAGCTGGCCGCCGGATCTGCGCCGCCGGACAGCCACCGGTGACCACGCGCGATTCGAACGCCGGCTCCACCGAGGAGCCACCCCATGACCACCGCGGAATCCAAGCCGAAGGCCCCCAAGAAGACCCGTGCCGAGGGTCAGTGGGCGCTCGGCTACCGCGAGCCGCTCAATCCCAACGAGCAGTTCAAGAAGGACGACGACGCACTCAACGTGCGCGCCCGCATCGTCGACATCTACTCCAAGACCGGTTTCGACGGCATCGACAAGCAGGACCTGCGCGGCCGGTTCCGCTGGATGGGTTTGTACACCCAGCGTGAGCAGGGCTACGACGGCACCTGGACCGGTGACGAGAACGCCGACCTGCTCGAGGCCAAGTACTTCATGATGCGGGTGCGCTGCGACGGTAAGGCGTTGTCGGCGGCCGCACTGCGCACGCTCGGCCAAATCTCCATCGACTTCGCCCGCGACACCGCCGACATCTCCGACCGGATGAACCTGCAGTACCACTGGCTCGAGGTCGAGAACGTGCCCGAGATCTGGGAGCGGCTGGCCGCGCACGGTCTGCAGACCACCGAGGCGTGCGGTGACTGCCCGCGCGGAATGCTCGGCTCGCCGCTGGCCGGCGAATCGCTCGAAGAAGTGCTCGACCCGACGCCCGCGCTCGACGAGATCGTGCGGCGCTACATCGGCAACCCCGAGTACTCGAACCTGCCGCGCAAGTACAAGACCGCGATCTCGGGTCTGCAGGACGTGGCCCACGAGGTCAACGACATCTCCTTCATCGGGGTCAACCATCCCGAGCACGGCCCCGGGCTCGATCTGTGGGTCGGTGGTGGCCTGTCGACCAACCCGATGCTGGCGCAGCGGCTCGGGGCGTGGGTTCCGCTCGACGAGGTGCCCGACGTCTGGGAGGCGATCACCGCGGTGTTCCGCGACTACGGGTATAGACGGCTGCGGTCCAAGGCCCGGCTCAAGTTCCTGATCAAGGACTGGGGCGTCGAAAAGTTCCGCCAGATCCTCGAGGACGAGTACCTGGGTCGCAAGCTGATCGACGGGCCCGCACCGGAACCGGTCAAGCACCCGATCGACCACGTGGGCGTCCAGAAACTGAAGAACGGGCTCAACGCCGTCGGCGTCGCGCCGATCGCGGGCCGGGTCTCGGGCACGATCCTGACCAAGGTGGCCGATCTCGCCGAGGCCGCGGGTTCGGACCGGATCCGGTTCACCCCCTACCAGAAGCTGATCATCCTCGACGTGCCCGACGACAAGCTCGCCGAGCTGACCGCGGGCCTCGAAGCGCTCGGGCTGCCGCCGGAGCCGTCGCACTGGCGCAAGAACCTGATGGCCTGCACAGGTATCGAGTTCTGCAAGTTGTCGTTCACCGAGACCAGGACCCGCGCGCAGGTGCTGGTTCCGGAGCTGGAGAAGCGGCTCGAGGACATCAACGCGCAACTCGACGTGCCGATCACGGTCAACATCAACGGCTGCCCGAACTCGTGCGCGCGCATCCAGGTCGCCGACATCGGATTCAAGGGCCAGATGGTCGACGACGGTGACGGCAACTCGGTCGAGGGCTTCCAGGTGCACCTGGGCGGCAGCCTGGGTCTGGACAGCGGGTTCGGCCGCAAGTTACGTCAACACAAGGTGCTGGCCACCGAGCTCGGTGACTACATCGACAGGGTCGTTCGCAATTTCGTGAAACAACGAGAGCAGGGCGAGCGTTTCGCTACGTGGGCTATTCGAGCAGACGAGGCGGATTTGCGGTGACTGGCAACAACACGGCGATGACCGAGACCGATCTGCAGGCGCTCGCCGAGCGCGGCGCGGCAGAACTCGAGGGTGCAAGCGCGCACGACCTCCTGCGCTGGACCGACGAGAACTTCGGCGGGCATTACGTCGTGGCGTCGAACATGCAGGACGCGGTGTTGATCGATCTGGCCGCCAAGGTGCGGCCCGGCGTCGACATCCTCTTCCTCGACACCGGATACCACTTCGTCGAGACGATCGGCACCCGCGACGCCGTCGAGGCGGTCTACGACGTCAACATCGTCAACGTCACGGCGGACAAGAGCGTGGCCGAGCAGGACGAGTTGTACGGCAAGAACTTGTTCGCCCGAGAGCCCAACGAGTGCTGCCGCATGCGCAAGGTCGAACCGTTGTCGAAGGCGCTGCGTGGCTACTCGGCCTGGGTGACCGGCATCCGCCGCGTCGAGGCGCCCACGCGCGCCAACGCGCCATTCATCAGTTGGGACAAGGCTTTCGGGCTGGTGAAGATCAACCCGTTGGCGGCCTGGACCGACGAGGACATGCAGGACTACATCGACGCCAACGGAGTGCTCGTCAATCCGCTCGTCTATGAGGGGTATCCGTCGATCGGGTGCGCGCCGTGCACGGCGAAGCCGGTCGAAGGCGCCGATCCGCGCAGCGGCCGCTGGGCCGGTACCGGCAAGATCGAATGCGGACTGCACGCCTCATGAGGTCGCCGGCGAGGTCACTGTGACCCTCGTGCTGACCGCGCACGGCAGCGCCGACCCGCGTTCGGCGGCGGTGACGCATGCGGTGGCGGGCCGGATCCGGCGTCTGCGGCCCTGGCTCGACGTGCGTCCGGCCTTCCTCGAACAGAACGGCCCCAGCCTGCTCGACACCCTGAGCGGTCTGCACACCCCGGCCGTGGTCGTACCGTTCCTGTTGGCCAGCGCATTTCACGCGCGGGTCGACATCCCCTCGATCGTCGAGCAGGCGGGGGCGGTGGTCGACCGGGCCGAGGTGCTCGGCGAGGATCCGGCGCTGTTGACCGTGCTGCGGCAGCGGCTGGCCGAGCTCGGGGTCTCCCCCGACGACGACGGCCTTGGCGTCCTCGTCGTCGCGGTCGGTTCATCACATCCCGCCGCGAACGCGCGAACCGCCACGGTCGCCCAGTCACTGGGCTCTGGAACGCGTTGGGCGGGAGCCGAAGTGGCGTTCGCAACCGGGCCGTATGCGAGTATCCCGGAGACCGCCGAGCGCCTGCGTGCCCGCGGTGCCGAACGCCTGGTCCTCGCCCCGTGGTTCCTGGCCCATGGCCGGATCACCGACCGTGTGGCCGAATATGCTGCCGCACAAGACATTGCGATGGCCGAACCGCTCGGATCGCACAACCTCGTCGCCGCCACGGTGATGGACCGCTACGACGCGATCACCGCCGGCGCCGCCGCCGCCGCCTGATCGAATCTCAGGGCCTGACCTCGAACACGTTGTTGAACGGCGTCTGCGCGGCCAGCCGGAACCGGCGGAACCCGGCCTCGGTCACGACGTCGCGGATGCGGGCCGGACCCGCCTGAGTGCCCAGCGCCATGCCGACCGGCTGTGCCAGCGACGACGGTGTGCACAGCAGCGTCGAGAAGCCGTAGTAGGCGCGCCCGATCGGGTTGAGGTTGTCTTCGACCCGGTCACCGGCGGCCGGTTCGACCACCATCCACGTGCCGTCGTCGGCGATGACCTCGCGGATGTGGCATGCGGCGCCGATCGGATCGCCCATGTCGTGCAGGCAGTCGAACATCGTCACCAGGTCGTACGGTCCACCCCCGAACGCGTCGGCGGTCGCGGTCTGGAAGCTGACCGTTCCCGGTGTCCCGTTTCGTTCACGAGCCACCTCGATGGACTGGGTGTGGCCGTCCACGCCGACGAACGTCGAGGCGGGGAAGGCTTCGCCCATCAGAAGCGTCGACGCCCCGTGTCCACAACCGACGTCGGCGACGCGGGCGCCGCGGATGAGCTTCTCCACGACGCCGTCCAGCGCCGGAAGCCAATCAGCGACCAGATGTGCGGCGTAGGTCGGGCGGAAGAACCGTTCGCACCCGACGTGGACGTCGGAATTGTGATCTCCCCAAGCGACCCCGGCGCCTGCGCGGGCGGCCTCGATGATGCGCCCAGCGTCCGATGCGGTTCCGTGGGCGATCTGGAAGAGACCGCCCACGAAGGCCGGGCTGGTCTCGTCGGTGAGGGCGACGGCCTGCTCGGGTGGCATCCGGTAGCGCCCAGTCGTCGGGTCGTAATCGACGAAGGCGCCGGCGGTTTGGGCGTTGAGCCACTCCCTGGCGTAATGCTCGTCGGTGCCGGTGCGCTCGGCCAACTCTGCGGGGGTGCTCGGCCCGTGCTCGACGAGCGAACGGTAGTACCCGAGGCGGTCCCCCATGACGACGAGGGCGCAGTTGAGGGCCGCGCCGGCCTCCTCGACCGCCCGGAGTACGAACTCCATCAATTTCTCCGGATCGACCTGGGTCAGGGCACTGGAGGTGTTCATGCGAGCAACTGAACCAGCATTTGCGCCTCGCGGAATGGGGCAATTGCCCCATCTTCGGCCGCGACCGGCTCAGGCCTTGGTCAGGACCTCGTCGTCGGCCGTGTCGCTCGGAGGGACGTGTGTGCCGCCCGGCAATGGGGGGACCCGGGTCGCGCGGACGTAGACGGTGTCCCCCTCCTTGAGGCCCAGCGCCTCGGCATCGCCGCGGGTGATCTGCGCGGTGAACGGCGTCTGGTCGGTCGCACTGTGCAACTCGACGCGAACCTCGAAGCCCAGCATCACGATTCGATCGATGGTCGCCCGCACCACCCCCGTCGACTGCACCGAGTCGTCGCTGGCGGCGATCGCCATGTCGGGGTTGCGGCCGACGCGGATGTCGTGCGGACGGACCAGCGAGCCGTTCAGCGAGGACACCGCGCCGAGGAAGGACATCACGAACGCGTTGGCGGGTGAGTCGTAGACCTCTCCGGGCGAGCCGACCTGCTCGATGCGCCCCTTGTTCAGCACCGCGATCCGGTCGGCGACGTCGAGCGCCTCGGACTGATCGTGCGTCACCAGCACCGTGGTGACGTGCACCTCTTCGTGAAGCCTGCGCAGCCAGGCACGAAGGTCTTCCCGCACCTTGGCGTCCAGCGCCCCGAACGGTTCGTCGAGCAACAGCACCTGCGGGTCGACCGCGAGCGCGCGAGCCAGCGCCATGCGCTGACGCTGGCCGCCGGAGAGCTGGTTCGGGTAGCGGGTCTGGAAACCGGCCAGCCCCACCACTTCGAGGAGATTGTCGACCTTCTCTTTGATCTCGGCCTTGGGCCGCTTGCGGATCTTCAGCCCGAACGCCACGTTGTCACGCACCGTCAGGTGCTTGAACGCGGCGTAGTGCTGGAACACGAACCCGATACCGCGGCGCTGCGGCGGCACGTTCGTGACGTCGCGGCCGTTGATCGTGACCGTGCCGGAATCGGGCTGATCCAACCCCGCGATGGCCCGCAGCAGCGTCGACTTACCCGACCCGCTGGGTCCGAGCAGCGCGGTCAGCGAGCCGGACGGCACCTCGAAGTCGACGTTGTCCAATGCGGCGAAGTCGCCGTAGTGCTTGTTCGCGCCGCGCACGACGATCGCGTTCGTCATCTGTTCCTTCTTCCTACGCCTACTTGCCCGCCCGGCCCCGCCGCACGTCGAGCAACACCTGCGCGACCAACACCACCACCGCCACCGCCATCAGCAGCGTCGACACCGCATACGCGCCGTACTCGGCGCCGCGGGTGTAGCGGTCCGACACCAACAGTGTGAGCGTCTGCGAGCTGCCCGGCAGGTTGGACGACACCATCAGCACCGCGCCGTACTCGCCGAGGGTGCGCGCGATCGTCAACACGACGCCGTAGGTCAGACCCCACCGGATGGATGGCAGCGTGACCCGCCAGAACGTCTGCCACCACTGCGAGCCCAACGTGGCCGCGGCCTCTTCCTGATCGGTGCCGATCTCGTGCAGCACCGGTTCGACCTCGCGGATCACGAACGGCACGGTGACGAAGATGCTGGCCAGCACGATGCCGGGAATCCCGAAAATGATCTTGAATCCGAGGTTGTTCTCCACGAAGCCGAACAGCCCAGCCGAGCCCCACAGCAGGATCAGCGCGACACCGACCACCACCGGCGAGACCGCAAACGGCAGATCGATGATGGCCTGCATCGCACTTTTGCCGCGGAACTTGTTGCGCGCCAACACCAGTGCCGTCGGCACACCGAACAACACGTTGAGCGGCACCACGATCGCGACCACCAGCAGCGAAAGGTTCAGCGCCGAAATCGCGGCGGGGGTGCTGATCGATCCGATGAAGGCACCGACACCCGGCGAGAACGTGCGCCACAGGATCAGCCCCACCGGCACGACGACCAGGACGATGACGTAGGCCAGCGCGAGGTAACGCAGCAGGTGTTTGACTGCGGGCGAAAGGATCATGGCGCCAACGCGTCCCGTCGGGCGGCGCGCGAGCCGATTGCGCGCAGGATGAACAGCACGATGAACGATATGGCCAGCAGCACAATGGAGATCGCCGCGGCGCCGGTGCGGTCGTCGTTCTCGATCAGGGTGCGGATCCACTGCGAGGACACTTCGGTCTCACCGGGTACGGCGCCGCCGATCAGCACCACCGAACCGAATTCGCCGATCGCGCGGGAAAACGCCAGTCCCGCGCCCGACAGCAGCGACGGCAGGAGTGCGGGCAGCATCACCCGGGTGAAGATGATCCAGTTGTTGGCGCCCAACGATGCCGCGGCTTCCTCGATCTCGCGGTCCAGTTCGAGCAGCACCGGTTGAACGGAGCGCACCACGAACGGCAGGGTGACGAACAGCAACGCGACCCCGATGCCCCACCTGGTGTGCTGCAGGTGCAGCCCGACCGGGCTGGCCGGGCCGTAGAGCGCCAGCATGACCAGGCTGGCGACGATCGTCGGCAACGCGAACGGCAGGTCGATCACCGAGTCGATCAGCCGCTTGCCGACGAACTCGTCGCGCGTCAGCACCCAGGCCACCAGCAGCCCGAACACCAGGTTGACCGCCGTCACCCCGAACGACACGGTCAGCGTCACCTTGAACGACTCGATGGCCGCGTTCGAGGTGACCGCGAGCCAGAACGGCCGCCACCCGCCGCCGGCCGACTGCCACAGGATCGCGGCCAGCGGCAGCAGCACGATGAGGCTCAGCCAGATCGACGCGGCTCCCACCCGCAGCGACGTCGTCCCGTGACGACGCTCGAGCAGTCGGGACGCCCGGCCCGGCTCACCACCGGTGAGCTCGGGCCGGGACACCACCGAAGAGGTCATCCGGTCGCCTGGGTGTAGATCTTGGTGATCGTGCCGTTGTCCTTGTCGAACAACTCGGGATCCAGTGTCGCCCAGCCTCCGAGATCGTCGACGGTCCACAGCTTGGCCGGCGCGGGGAACTTGTCCCGGAACTCCTCGAGCACGGCGGGATCGACGGGCCGGAATCCGGCCTCGGCCCACAACTTCTGCGCCTCGGGGGTGTAGATGAAGTTCTTCAGCGCGTTCGCCTTGTCCAGGTGCGTGCTAGACGTCACCACGGCGACCGGATTCTCGATCTTGAAGGTCTCCGGCGGGTTCACGTACTCCAGGTCGAAGTGCAGCGCCTCGTTCTCGTAGGCCAGCAGCACGTCGCCACTGCCCTGCCGGAACACGTCGGTGGCCTCCCGGCCCGAACCCGGACGCAGCTTGATGTGCTCGGTCACCAGCTCGGTGACGTAGTCGAGACCGGCCTGCGGGTCCTGGCCACCCTTGCTGGCCCACGCGTAGGGCGCCAGCAGGTTCCACTTGGCCGACCCGGAGCTCAACGGGCTGGGCGTGATGACCTCGACGCCGGGCTTGAGCAGATCGGGCCAGTCCCTGATGTTCTTGGGGTTGCCGGGCCGCACCGCCAAGGACACCACCGACCCGAACGGGATGCCCTTGGTGGCGTCGGCGTTCCAGTCCTTGGCCACCTTGTCGGCCTTGACGAGCCGGGTGATGTCCGGCTCGACGGAGAAGTTGACGATGTCGGCGGGCTTACCGTCGACGACGGCGCGCGACTGGTCGCCGGAGGCGCCGTAGGACGTCGTGACGCCGACGCCCTTACCCTCCGGCGTGGCGGCGAACGCCGGGATGACCTTGCTCCAGCCGGGTTCGGGCACGGCGTAGGCGACCAGCGTCAGCGTCGTGTCGGCGCCGTTCCCGCCGCCCTCACCCACCACATCGCTCGATCCGCCGGCGCATGCGGCCAGCACTGTGGCGGTGGTGGCCAGCGCCGCCGCGGCGCGCCAGGTTCTGCGGATGTTGACCATCAGTGACCTTTCGTTGGGGGACTTCGGAGGAACCCGACCCGACGGGACGGCGATGGATCAGCGCGAGGCGTTATCCCACAGCCGTTACCGACACCGAACCGCGGACGGGCGGAGGAGTCAGCAACAACAACAGACATCGGCAACAGCGCTGAAACTCACGGCAATGAGGGCCAGAACATGGCCGCTCTTGTTGCCGGACGCTGTTTGCATGGCGCGAAGCCTAACAGAGTTCTCGCAACCTGCTCGGCGAGGGATGAAGTGCCGTCAACGAGTGAACAGCCACATGACGATCACCAGGATCACCAGGATGACGAGCACCAACGTCACCCGCGACCGCGGCATCCCGCCGCTCATCGGTGCGCATCCCGTTCGTCGTGGCGAACGCGGCGCCACAACCTGATCCCGTTACCGAGGGCGCCGTCGAGCACAACCGCGGTGCCGTAGGCCAGCGCGAGCACCACCGGCATCACCACCGCGGTCTGGGCGACGAACGGCAGGCCGGTCAGCCAGAGCTCCACACCGTCCCACCAACTCAGGAAGCCACCCACGCGGCCAGCCTAGCGATGCGAGGATGTGCACGTGGCCGCCGACTCGGACCCCGCCCCCCGGGCCGGGGACACCACCTGCATCGTGGCCGGTGGCGGCCCGGCGGGCATGATGCTCGCGCTGGTGCTCGCCCGCGCCGGGGTCGACGTCACGGTGATGGAGAAGCACGCCGACTTCCTGCGCGATTTCCGCGGCGACACCGTGCATGCCAGCACCCTGCGGCTGCTCGACGAGTTGGGGCTGTCCGATGAGTTCGCGGCGCTCCCCCACCGTGAGATCGACACGCTGTCGATGACGGTGCAGGGCACGCCGGTCACCATGGACCTGCGGCGAATCCCCGGTCCCCACAAGCACATCGCGCTGGTCCCGCAGTGGGATTTCCTGGAACTGCTGGCCACCGCCGCAAAGCGGGAGCCGACGTTCACCCTGCTGCGCAGCACCGAGGTGCTGGGGCCGATCCGCCACGGCGACCGGGTGGTCGGTGTGCGCTACCGCGGCGCAGACGGCGAGGTGCGCGAGATGCGCGCGGCGTTGACCGTGGCCTGCGACGGGCGGTCGTCGACGCTGCGCACCGCGATGGGGCTCGAGCCGAAGGACTTCGGTGTGCCGATGGACGTCTGGTGGTTCCGGCTGCCCCGCGACCCCGAGGATCCGCACGGGCTCGCCGGTGTCCTCGGCGCCGGGCACGCGCAGATCGTCATCGACCGCGGCGACTACTACCAGTGCGCCTACGTCATCCCCAAGGGTCGCGACGAGGAGTTGCGGGCGCAGGGCATCGGATCGCTGCACCGCGGTGTGGTGTCCCTGGTGCCGTGGTTGGCCGACCGCGTCGGGGCGGTGACGTCGTTCGACGACGTGAAGCTGCTCGACGTGCAGTTGAACCGCCTGCGGCGCTGGTACAGCGACGGCCTGCTGCTGATCGGCGACGCCGCCCACGCGATGTCGCCGGTCGGCGGGGTCGGGATCAACCTCGCGGTGGCCGACGCCGTCGCCGCGGGCCGTGTCCTGGCGGGTCCGTTGCGCTCGGGCACGCTGTCGAACCGGCATCTGGCCCGCGTCCAGGTGCGGCGCTGGCTGCCCGCCGCGCTGATCCAGACGGTGCAGAGGGTGATCCACCGCCGCGTCATCGCGGTCGCCGTCGCCTCTACCGGCCAGGCCGAGGCGCCCCGGTTCGTGCGCGTGGCCGCCGGGCTGGCGCTGCTGCGCCGCGTGGTGGCCTACGGCGTGGCGATCGGCCCCTTACCCGAACACATTCCGGCCTTCGCCCGGCGCTGACCGCGCCGTAACCGCCAACAAGTAGACGCCGAGCGCGTCGGCAGTCGATGATGACGGCATGGTTCTGCAACAAACCGGGCCGTCGGACGGGTCAACAGAAACCGAGAACGGGGCGAAGCCGGCCGAGGCCGTCATGGCGAACACCCCGCTGACCGTGACCGCGCCGACACCGTACGCGCCGACCGGAGCGTTGCGAAACCCGTTCCCGCCCATCGCCGACTACGGCTTTCTGTCCGACTGCGAGAACACGTGCCTGATCTCCTCGGCCGGGTCGGTCGAGTGGTTGTGCGTGCCGCGGCCCGACTCGCCGAGCGTCTTCGGCGCCATCCTCGATCGCGGGGCCGGCCACTTCCGGTTGGGGCCCTACGGGGTGACGGTGCCCTCGGCGCGGCGCTACCTGCCCGGCAGCCTGATCCTGGAGACGACGTGGCAGACCCACACCGGCTGGCTGATCGTGCGCGAGGCGTTGGTGATGGGACCCTGGCACGACCTCGAGACCCGGTCGCGCACCCACCGCCGCACACCGATGGACTGGGACGCCGAGCACATCCTGCTGCGCACCGTGCGATGTGTGAGCGGCACGGTCGAACTGGTGATGAACTGCGAGCCGGCCTTCGACTATCACCGCATCCCCGCGACCTGGGAGTACTCCGCGCAGGCGTACGGCGAGGCGATCGCGCGCGCCAGCCGCGACGCCGACGCCCACCCCACGCTGCGGCTCACCACGAATCTGCGGCTCGGCCTGGAGGGCCATGAGGCCCGGGCGCGGACCCGGATGAAGGAAGGCGACAACGCGTTCGTCGCGCTGTCGTGGTCCAAGCACCCGGCGCCGCAGACCTACGAAGAGGCCGCCGACAAGATGTGGCAGACCAGCGAGGCCTGGCGCCAGTGGATCAACGTCGGCGACTTCCCGGACCATCCGTGGCGGGCCTACCTCCAGCGCAGCGCGCTGACGTTGAAGGGGCTGACCTACTCCCCGACCGGTGCGCTGCTGGCCGCGCCCACCACGTCGTTGCCGGAAACGCCTCAGGGCGAACGCAACTGGGACTACCGCTACGCGTGGGTGCGCGATTCGACGTTCGCGTTGTGGGGGCTCTACACACTGGGCCTGGACCGCGAGGCCGACGACTTCTTCGCGTTCATCGCCGACGTGTCGGGCGCGAACAACGGTGAGCGGCATCCGCTTCAGGTGATGTACGCCGTCGGCGGCGAGCGCACGCTGGTCGAGGAGGAACTGCGCCACCTGTCCGGATACGACGGGGCGCGGCCGGTGCGCATCGGCAACGGCGCCTACAACCAGATGCAGCACGACATCTGGGGCACCATGCTCGATTCGGTGTATCTGCACGCCAAGTCGCGCGAGCAGATCTCCGACACGCTGTGGCCAGTGTGCAAGGCGCAGGTCGAAGAGGCGATCAAGCACTGGAAGGAACCCGACCGCGGTATCTGGGAGGTGCGCGGCGAGCCGCAGCACTTCACGAGCAGCAAGATCATGTGCTGGGTGGCGCTGGACCGCGGCTCCAAACTCGCCGAACTGCAGGGCGAGAAGTCCTACGCCCAGCAGTGGCGTGCGACCGCCGAGGAGATCAAGGCCGACGTGCTCAAGCACGGCGTCGACTCCCGCGGTGTGCTGACGCAGCGTTACGGCGACGACGCGCTCGACGCCTCGCTGCTGCTGGCCGTGCTCACCCGGTTCCTCCCGCCCGACGATCCGCGGGTGCGCGCGACGGTGCTGGCCATCGCCGACGAGCTGACCGAGGAAGGCCTCGTGCTGCGGTACCGCGTCGAGGAGACCGACGACGGGCTGGCCGGTGAGGAGGGCACCTTCACGATCTGCTCGTTCTGGCTGGTGTCCGCGCTGGTCGAGATCGGCGAGATCAGCCGCGCCAAGCATCTGTGTGAACGACTGCTGTCGTTCGCCAGCCCGCTGCATCTGTACGCCGAGGAGATCGAGCCGCGCACCGGCCGGCACCTCGGCAACTTCCCGCAGGCGTTCACCCACCTGGCGTTGATCAACGCGGTCGTGCACGTCATTCGGGCCGAGGAGGAGGCCGACAGCTCCGGGGTGTTCGTCCCGGCCAACGCCCCGATGTAGGTCGCGTCAGCCGGCCAGGGCGGGTTCGCGGGAAGCGGCGTAGTCGCTCCACGCGACGAGCACCGCCTCGAGCTGTTCGGTGGTGTGCCTGCCGAGCCCGCATTCGGTGGAGATCCCGAACTCCGGCAGGAATTCCGACGCCAGCGCCGCCCTCGCCCGCGCGCCGTCTGCACCGTCCTCGGCGTGCAGCAAGCCGAGATAGATCTCGGTTCCGGCTTCGAGCGCCAGTCCGCTCAGCGGCTGCCAGTGCGCCCGCCTGTTCCAGGCCGCGACCGTCGCCGCCTGGATGGCGTCGATGCGGCGCGGCACATGGCGCGACAACCCGTTGGCCAGCGTGACGATCGCCGAGGCGTCCCGTGGCAGGATGTGCCGGCCTCCGCGGGCGGCCGCCTCCTCGTCGGGTGGATCACCCATGAACGGCGACGCGCCGAACTTCGAATCGCCGTAGCACAGATGAAAGGTCAGCTCGGCGTCGTCGTGGACCCAGGACGCCAGCCGCGCCGTGGCCGCAAAGATCGGCTCGAAACCGCCGTAGGGGTTGGGGAACCACCCTTCGATGGTCGCCAGTTCGGTCGGCAGGTCCCACTGAATCGCCAGGTCGCTCGGCGGGATCGCCTCCTGCAGCGCCTCGACGCTGAGTCGTAACGCCTGCTCGTAGGCGTAGGCCACTTCGACCTGAGAGTCGAACTGCGCGAACGAGTTCACGGCGTTGAAGGGCGTCGGAATGGACACCAGGAAACGCGAGTCCTCGGCCAGCACGCCGTCGCGGCGAGCGGCGATGAAGCGGGCGTAGGAGCCGGCGGCGACGCTGTGGTAGTCGAGCGCGCCGAACGACACCGGTGTCCCGGCGCGCACCCGGACCTTGCCGTCAACGACGTCCAGGGTCGGGTTGGCCAGGAAGTGGTCGGCCTGGGTGAGCACCCAGTTGGCGCGGTCACCGGGTTCGCCGTCGGGGACGCGGGTCACGCCGGGCTGAAGCCGGTTGCCCACCAAAGCGAACGCGTCGTCGACGGTGGCGACGTTGATGCTGCCGGTGAGATAGAAGCCTGTCATGGCGAATCCTTCGTTTCAGAGGAGGACACCGAGCCGCGGCGGCTTGGTGCCGCGAAGGGTGTGGTTGCCGATGTGGACGTATTTCCAGCGGGCGGGATCGTGCAGCGAGTGCACGCGCACGTTGCGCCAGTGCCGGTCCAGCGCGTGCCCGCGGTCGGTGGCCGATGCGCCGGCCAGTTCGAAGATGCCGCTGGCGATCTCGACGGCGAACTCCTGTGCCAGCGCCTTGGCCGCGGCCACCCGCAACGACGCGGCGGCCGCGGCGTCGCGGCTCAGCTCCGGTGCGCTCAACGCGTCGTCGACCAGGCCTGCGCCCTGGGCGAGCAACGCCTCGAGCGCGTACAGGCGGGCCGTCAGTTCACCGAACCGGCGCACCACGTGCGGTTCGTCGGCGGCGTTGTCGACTCCTGCTTCGAACCACGGACGCGACCTCGTGGTGACGAACCGTGCGCCGTCCTCCAATGCGGCGCGCGCGATTCCGATGTCGACGGCGGCGTGCAGGGCCTGGTCGAAGGCGCCGAGCACCGACGGCGGCGCGGTGACCGGATCGGGGTCGGGTCCCTCGTCGATGACGAATTCACCCTCCACGACGACGTTGTCGAAGACGACCTCACCGCTGGCGGTGCCGCGCTGCCCGAACGAGGACCAGCGGTCGAGGTTGAGGGTGACGCCGGCATCGGTGGGCCGGACGAAAACGGTTGCGCCGTGCGACGGTTCGGTGTCGGGGATGCGGGCGGCGACGGCGATCCACGTCGCCCCGAGCGTTCCCGTCGCGTAGTACTTGGTGCCGTTGAGCCGCCACGTGCCGTCGGCCTGGCGCACCACGGTGGTCCGCCGCTCCGCGCTGGTCCGGGTGCCGCGTTCGACGGTGGCGTTGCCGAGCTGGGCGCCGGCGAGCACGTCGCGGTAGATGCGCGGCGCCGGGTCGTTGTCCCCGAGCCCGCTGATCGCCTGGCTCAGCACGTAGTGGGAGAGCAGTAGCTGCCCGACGGCCGAATCCGCCTGAGACAGAATGCGTAGGACTTCGACGGCGGTGGCGCGCGGAAGGTCGGGGCCACCATGCGCGGCGGGGACGATGATGCCCAGCAGCCCCGAGTCGCCGATCCGGCGGAGCTCCGCTTCGGGCCAGATTCCGTTGAGTTCCCGCTCGACCGCGCCGGCAGCGATGTCGGCCGCGATGAGATGGGCGGTGCGCAGCGCCTGCTCGGCCGAAGTCAGGACGGGCGTGGTGCTTTCGGTGGTGGTCATGGTTGGCCAATCTAGGATCGTCGGCGGTGGGGCGGAACCGGGGTCAAGCGACGCTGAAGGGACGTTCAGCAACGCTGTAAGCGCTCTCGGCACGCAGGTGGGCGCCGGCCGAGCGGACAAGGGACACAAAGGTCGTCAGCGGTGTGTTGGCCGCAGGCGCCTTCGCGGTAGCCACGCAGATGCGCCGCACCGGTGCACGTCCGACGATCCGCCGTAACACCACACCGGGGTGGACACCGCCGTGAGCGGCCAGCGACGGTACGAGAGATACACCGAGATCGGCGGCCACCAGGCCCTGCACGGTCGAGTAGTCCTCAGCGCGCAGCGTCACCGACGGTGCGAATCCGGCGTGTCGGCAGGCTCTTTCGAACACCCGGACGTCGGGGCACACCCCGGTTTCGGTGCTGACGATCCACTGTTCGTCGGCCAGAGCCGCGAACGGCAGCGTCGATGCGGCCGTCAGTCGGTGGTTCGCGGGCAGCACCGCGTAGAACTCGTCGTCGTAGACCGCGTCGCTGTGGACACGCGGGAACTCCGGGTCCTCGCCGGGAACCTCGGTGATGACCGCCGCATCGACCTCGCCTGCCACCAGCATCCCGACGCCCTGCTCGGGGTCGGCGGGAACCAGTTCGACGTCGATGTCGGGACACAGCGTGCGGAAGCGCGCGATCGCACGGGGCAGCAGGGTCGCGGCGGCGGTGGCGAAGGACGCGACCCGCACCGCACCGGCCCGGGCGCCGGCCAGCCGCGCGAGATCGCGTTCGGCAGCCGTGACCGCCGCGAGGATCACGTCGGCGTGTTCGAGCAGCCGGGTGCCCGCGGCCGTCGGCCGCACCCCGCTCGGGCTGCGCACCAGAAGCGTCGAACCGATGTCTCGTTCCAGGGCGGTGATCTGTTGTGACACAGCCGATGTCGTGTAGTTCAGCGCCAGCGCGGCCGCCGACAGCGAGCCACAGCTCACGACTTCCCGCAACACCAGCAACCGGCGCACATCGAACACGGGCGAAACGTAACCGGACGACTGCCAATTGCCGACGGTTGCGATCAGCCCGATGTAATCGCCTCAGTACGCGCTCGCGACGCCTTTGGGTGTGATGCCGTGATGCAGTTCGGCGACGTCGGGATGGGCCCTGGTGCGCGATTTCCACGCGTTCTCGCCGTAGGTGTTGAAGATCGGGTTGTCCGGATCGGCCTCCACCCCTCGCGACAGCGCGGCCAACCGCGGCGGCAGCTCGATGATCGGGACCAACGCGTCGAGCGCCGGATTGAGGAAATACGGGATCGACACGCGGTCGGTGCCCGGCGGCGGTGCGAGCACGCGGTGGCGGGTGGCGCGCAGATAGCCTCCGGTCGCGACCTCGAGCAGTTCGCCGATGTTGACGATCAACGCGTCGGGCAGCGGGGGCACGTCGATCCACTCCCCCGCGGCGCCTTCGACCTGCAGCCCCTCGGATCCCTGCTCCACCAGCAGCAGGGTCAGCACGCCCGAATCCTTGTGCGCGCCGACACCCTGCGAGGTGTCGGCGGTGCCGGGGTATCGCACGACCTTCAGCAAGGTGGCGGGCCGGTCGGCGAATGCCGCATCGAACGTGTTCTCCGCCGCGCCCAGCGACACCGCCCAGTGCCGCAACAGCCGCAGCCCCACAGCCGACAGCGCGGCGGTCCAGCCCTCGAAGGCGGCGCGGAAGCCCGCGGGCGCCGACGGCCACAGGTTGGGGCCCTGCAGCCGCCAGTAGCCCTCGGCGCCGTCGATGACGGGCCGCTCCGGACCGATGTCGATCTGCTCACGCCAGTCGACCCGGCCGTTGGTCAGCTCACCGCCGATGCGCGAATACCCGCGGAACTGCGGGCTTTTCAGCTGGCTGATCTCGTTCTTCGCCTCCGTCGGCAGGGCGAAGAACTCGCGTGCGAGGCCGAGCACGTGTTCGATCTGCGCGCGCGGAACACCGTGCCCCACCAGATAGAAGAACCCGGCGTCGTGTGCGGCTTCGCGCAGGCGGGCCCGGAACCGGTCGGGTCGGGTGTCCGCCTCGGCGAGGTCGAGAACCGGCAGCATACGGTCATTGTGGTTCCCCGCCCCGCCATCGGCCATCCGCCTCAACAAAGGCTGCAGGGGCGTGAAGGAACCGTGAAACACCCGGATGCGCCTCGACTGCCCGGTCCCGGACGTCTGTTACTTGGCCGCGTTGGCGAGCATGTCCCGCGCGATGGTGGCCGCCTCGTCACCGATCGAGTAACTGCACGCCCACGCCTCGACGGTCAGGTTCGAGGCGGCCGACAGCGCATGTTGGCAGGCCCAGCCGTCGGCATCCTGTTGCGTCGTGACCTGGGTGATCATCTCGTCGTCGGTGCGGACCTCACTGAGCTCCCACAGGTACGAGTCTCCCGAACTACCCACGACCACAGTGGAATTGGCGCAACCCTCCCACGCCGCCCTGGACTTGTCGAAGAAGCGCTGCGCATCCTCGGCCGACGTGTACAGCACCGCTGTCTGTTCGACCCAGTGGTTGTTGTCGTCGTCGGGTTCGCGCGCCACCTGGTCGCGCACATCGGTCCACCCACTGCCCGCATACACCGGCCCCTCGGCACCGTACATGGCGCCGAGGCACTCGCGATCCGACACGTCGTCGGAATGATCGGTCATCTCCTCGAGTTCGCTCGTGACCTTCATCGTGGTCGAGCCCATGATGCCGTTCAGTTCGCCGATGGTGAGCAGCACGTCGTCAAGCGTCGCCGCCGTCAACTCCCGCACCTCGACCGCCTGGCCGCGTATCGCTATGCCCGCCACGGTGCTCACACAGCCCGCCAGCACGGCCGATGTCGCCAGGACGACACCCGCGGCGAACAGTCGCGACGCCGTGCCGAATCGAGTCACCGAGTTATTGTGACCGACTTCGGCCACATTCGCGGCGTGGCCGACAATTTCGTCCGCACTCTTCAGGACTGGGCGATTTTGTCCATCATCAGGTCGGCGACCGCGGTCGCGTGCCGGGCGCCGGTCGGACTGGGTCCGGCGACGTCGGTGATCTCCACCTCCACGATGCAATCGCCGGCCACACCGAGGGCCCGCTGCAGCGTCGACCCGGCGTCCTGCATCACCACCGCCGAGACGATCTCGTCGTCGACGCCCACCTCGGTGATCCGGCTGGATCCCTCTGCGCCGCGCTCGGGTTGGTTCAACACCAGCGTCTGGCCGTTGCACCGGTGCCACTTGTCAGCCGACGTGGCGAAGAATTCCTGCGCGGCATCGGCGTCGATGAACTCGACCACCCCGAAGAACCCGGTGACGGTGGGCCCGTGGGCGTCACCGCCGGCCCACGACTGGCTGACCACCGACCGCACCGGACTGGCCTGATACACGACCTTCTCCAACCGGTATCCGGTGCTCACACAGTCAGGAGGCGTCGCCTCGGCCTCGCGCACACCCTGCAGCAGCATGTCGGCGCCGCCTTCGACGACCTGGCCCATGAAGCCGCCGGCCCCGAACATCGTGGTCAGCTCCTCGGCGGTGGGAAGCGCCTGGTCGAGCATCCGGTTCGGCGACGGTTTGACGACCTCGGCGACCCGCGGAGCCGGCGCTTCGCCAGCGGGCGCCGAACAGCCGGCGACGATCGCGCATGCGCCCACCAGTGCCGCCGTCATCGCCGCCGCGCGCACGCCGTCCTACTTCTTGGCCTTGTCGGCGGCCGACGAGTCGGTGGACAGGGCGGCGACGAACGCCTCCTGGGGCACCTCGACCCGGCCGATCGTCTTCATCCGCTTCTTGCCTTCCTTCTGCTTCTCGAGCAGCTTGCGCTTGCGGGTGATGTCCCCGCCATAGCACTTCGATAGCACGTCTTTGCGGATCGCGCGGATGTTTTCGCGAGCTATGATCTTCGATCCGATCGCCGCCTGCACCGGAACCTCGAACTGCTGGCGCGGAATCAGCTCCTTGAGCTTGGTGGTCATCTTGTTGCCGTAGGCGTACGCCGACTCCTTGTGCACGATCGCGCTGAACGCGTCGACCGGCTCACCCTGCAGCAGGATGTCGACCTTGACCAGGTCGGCCTCCTGTTCACCGGCCTCCTCGTAGTCCAGGCTGGCGTAGCCGCGGGTGCGCGATTTCAGCGCGTCGAAGAAGTCGAAGATGATCTCGCCCAACGGCATCGTGTAGCGCAGCTCCACCCGTTCCGGGGAGAGGTAATCCATACCGCCGAGTTCGCCGCGCCGCGACTGGCACAGCTCCATGATGGTCCCGATGAACTCGCTGGGCGCGATGATCGTGGTCTTGACGATCGGCTCGTAGACCGTGCGGACCTTACCCTCCGGCCAGTCCGACGGGTTGGTCACGGTGACCTCCGAATTATCCTCCTGCACAACGCGATACACGACGTTGGGTGACGTGGAGATCAGGTCGAGGTTGAACTCGCGCTCGAGCCGCTCACGGGTGATCTCCATGTGCAGCAGGCCCAGAAAGCCGCTGCGGAAACCGAATCCGAGCGCCACCGACGTCTCCGGCTCATACGTCAGCGCCGCATCGTTGAGTTGCAGCTTGTCCAGGGCGTCGCGCAGGTCCGGATAGTCCGAGCCGTCAACGGGATACAGCCCCGAGTAGACCATCGGGCGCGGCTCGCGGTACCCGGTGAGCGGCTCGGCCGCGCCGTGGCGTGCCGTCGTCACGGTGTCACCGACCTTGGACTGGCGCACGTCTTTCACGCCGGTGATGAGGTAGCCGACCTCGCCGACCCCCAGACCCGCGGAGGCCTTGGGTTCGGGCGAGACGATGCCGACCTCGAGCAGTTCGTGGTGGGCGCCGGTGGACATCATCTTGATGCGTTCGCGGGGCACGATCCGGCCGTCGACGACGCGGACGTAGGTGACCACTCCGCGGTAGGTGTCGTAGACCGAGTCGAAGATCATCGCCCGGGCCGGTGCGTCGGCGTCGCCGACCGGCGGCGGAACCTCGCGCACGACGTGGTCGAGGAGGTCGGCCACGCCCGCGCCGGTCTTCCCGGAGACCCGCAGCACGTCGTCGGGTTCGCAGCCGATGATGTGGGCGAGTTCGGCGGCGTACCGGTCGGGATCGGCCGCGGGCAGGTCGATCTTGTTGAGCACCGGGATGATGTGCAGATCGCGATCCAGGGCCAAATAGAGGTTCGCCAGCGTCTGCGCCTCGATCCCCTGGGCGGCGTCGACGAGCAGCACCGCACCTTCGCACGCCTCGAGCGCACGTGACACCTCGTAGGTGAAGTCGACGTGGCCCGGGGTGTCGATGAGGTGCAGGACGTAGTCCTCGTCCCCGAGCTTCCAGGGCAGCCGGACATTCTGCGCCTTGATCGTGATGCCGCGCTCGCGCTCGATGTCCATCCGGTCGAGGTACTGCGCGCGCATGTCACGATCGGCGACGACGCCGGTGAGTTGCAGCATCCGGTCGGCCAGCGTCGACTTGCCGTGATCGATGTGGGCGATGATGCAGAAGTTCCGGATCTGCGCCGGTGCCGTGAAGGTCTGATCGGCGAAAGTGCTGATGGGAATCTCCTGGTGAACGCGGACTTCGGGTGTCACCAGCGTATCCAGGCGGCGCCGTAAGCACACAATCGTGCTGGGCCGCGCTCGCTTATGCTCGGAAATATGCCTGCGCCCTGGAGACCACTGCAGACATTCCAGAGGATTGCCGAGAACCTGGTGTTCAACGAGGCGCCGAAGATCATCCGGCAGATCGGTCAGTCCGAGACCGTGCAGCGCGGTATCCAGCAGGGCATCAGGATCGGTCTGGACGCGATCGCCGGCACATCGCGGGACGAGACACCGGCGATCACGACCGGACGCCCCGTCAGCCGTCACTTCGTGCCGACCGCCCACCGCGCCCGCAAGGTGGTGTACGCCCCCGACCTCGACGGCCGCGCCGACCCGGGCGAGATCGTGTGGACGTGGGTGGTCTACGAGGACGACCCGACGCAGGGCAAGGACCGACCGGTTCTGGTGGTGGGCCGCGACCGGTCCACGCTGCTCGGCCTGATGCTGTCCAGCCAGGACCACCACCGAGACGATCCGGACTGGGTGGGCATCGGCACCGGTACCTGGGATTACGAGGGGCGAGCCAGTTGGGTGCGGCTGGACCGGGTGCTCGACGTTCCCGAAGACGGAATCCGCCGCGAAGGGGCGATCCTCGCCCGCGAGAAGTTCGAAGTGGTCGCCGCGCGGCTACGCGCCGAATACTCCTGGAGCTGACCCCCCACCCCTTTTTTTTTCCGCGAGTGACCGCGTCTGCCCCGCGACACGCCGCGCGCGCATGGCAATCGGCGGTCGCTCGCGGCCGTTTGCGGAATGTCAGCGTGGCGCCCGCCACTTCTGCCTCACCGTGGCTCACGCCACATGGGCCACATGGGCGGGCCGCCGTCGGGCAACGTGATCTCGCCGGTGACGTCGAACCCGAAGCGCTGGTAGTAGCCGATGTTGTCGGGGTTGCTGGACTCGAGGTACGCGGGCGCGTGCTCGGCGTCGCAGCGGTCGAGGCGCGAGCGCATCAGGGCCTGCCCGTATCCGGTGCCGCGCACCGTCGGGTCGCTGCCGATCACCCCCAGGTACCAGTGCGGCTCCTCGGGGTGGTGCTGCTTCATCAGCTCGGCCATCGCCTGACCGCGCCGCACATTGGCTCCCATCGCCCGCATGAACGCCGGCATCATCCTCAGCTCCTGCAGCCCGCTCTGCCTCCACTCGCCCGGCGGGTCCCACAGCGCGGCGGCACCGATGCGCTGGCCGCCTGCGACCTCAACTCCCTCGGTGCGCAGGAAATGGTGGCGAATCATGGTGGCGAACACCCGTGCCAGGGCGCGCTCCCGCGCAGCGTCCTTCGGCAGCATCCACTTCATCACCGGGTCGTCGTAGAACGCGCGCGCCAGCACCGCAGACATCTGGCGCACATGCCGGCGCGCCGCCGGAGCGACCTCGACGTCAGCCACGGGTGATGTAGGCCTGCAGCTGCTCCTGCTGCGCTTCGAGCTCTTCCATCCGCGTCTTGACGACGTCGCCGATGCTCACGATGCCCACCAGCCTGCCGTTCTCCATGACCGGCACGTGCCGGACCCGGTTCGTCGTCATCAACGCGCTGAGGCTGTCCACCGAATCGTCCGGAGCGCAGGTCGCCACCAGCGTGGTCATGATCTCCGACACCGGTTTGGTGAGTAGTTCTCCCCCTCGACGGTGCAGCGCCCGCACGACATCACGCTCGGAGACGATCCCCATCAGGCCGTCCGGCGACACCACGACCATCGCGCCGATATTGTGCACCGCCAGCTCGGTGAGCAACCCCGAGACCGACGTCTCCGGAGTTATCGTGGCCACCGCGGCGCCCTTGTTCCGCAACACGTCCGCGATCCGCATCCTTGCCTCCGCTCGTGATCTTCCTCACAGGCTAGGTTGGACTGCCTCGGCGCGGAAGGCTTTGCGAGGTTGCAACCCGGTCACACTCGGGCCGCAAAGTCGCGAAATGGCATTCCAGCAGCGCAAAGTCGAGTACACACCTGCCGGAATGCCGATTCGGCCCGTCTCGAAGCCCCCTTCGCCGCGCCCCTCGGGTATATGTGGGGCCATGATCGAGATCACACTGCTTGGCACCGGAAGCCCCATCCCCGACGCCCACCGCGCCGGACCGTCCACGCTCGTGCGCGCGGGCGGGCAGACGTTTCTGATCGACTGCGGTCGCGGCGTGCAGCAACGCCTGACGGCCGCGGGCGCGCCCGCCAACGGACTGTCCGCGCTGCTGTTGACGCATCTGCACAGCGACCACATCGCGGACCTGGGCGACGTGATCATCACCCGATGGGTGTCGACGTTCACGCCCGAGCAGCCCCCGCTGCAGATCATCGGACCGCCGGGCACCGCCGAGGTGGTCGAGCACACCCTCAAGGCGTTCGGCTTCGACATCGGATACCGGATCGCGCACCACGCCGACCTGACGGCGCCGCCCCCGGTGGAGGTGCACGAGTACACCGAGGGTGAGGTGTGGAACCGCGACGACGTGACGATCCGGGTTGCGCCCACCGACCACCGCCCGGTCACCCCGACCATCGGTTTCCGCATCGAGCACGCCGACGCCTCGGTGGTGCTGGCCGGCGACACCGTTCCCTGCGAGAGCCTCGACGAACTCGCGGCGGGCGCAGGTGCCTTGGTGCACACCGTGATCCGCAAGGACCTGGTCGACAGGATGGCCATGCAGCGCATCCGCGACATCTGCGACTATCACTCCTCGGTCGAGCAGGCAGCCGAAACCGCGGCGCGCGCGGGGGTGGGCATCCTGGTCCTCACCCACTACGTGCCCGCGATCGAACCCGGGCAGGAAGACGACTGGCGCGCGTTGGCCGCGTCGGTCTTCGACCGGCAGATCGAACTCGGTGACGATCTGCTTCGCGTCGAGGTGCATCCCGGCATCTCCGCCAAGCCGACCGGGTGATCGGTCAGGCCAGGCGGGTGATCTCGACGACGACGTCGAGGTCGGTCGAGCCCTCACCGGAGTAGATCCCCTTCAGCGGGGTGACATCGGAGTAGTCCCGGCCGACACCCACGCTGATGTACTGCTCGTTGATCGGGGCGTCGTTGGTCGGGTCGTAGTTCCACCACCCACCGGTCCACGCCTGCACCCAGGCGTGGCTCTGCCCGTCGATGGTGTCGGCGATCGCCGCTTTGCGGTTCGGGTGCAGATACCCCGACACGTAGCGGGCGGGAATGCCCATGGAGCGCAACAGGATCAGCGTCAGGTGCGCGAAGTCCTGGCAAACACCCTTGCCCTCGCGCAACGCGTCCAGCCCCGACGAGTGCACGCCGGTGGTGCCCGCGACGTACGCCAACTCGCTGCGCACCCACGATGCGGCGGCGGTGACGGCCTCGCACGGCGTGCGGTCCTTGATGATGCGCTGACCGACCCGGCGTATGCGCTTGCTCGCCGGCGTGTAGTGGGTGGGAGCGAGAACCTCGTCGAACCTGTCGACGACGGCCTCGGAATGCAGGTCCTCCCATGTCACTTCGCGTTCGGGCATCTGGTCGGCGTCGGTCTCCACGACCGACGACGACGTCACCTCCAGTTCGGTGTGCGGTGCGTGCAGGTCGAACGCCGTGACCGCGGTTCCCCAGTAGTCGACGTAGCGGTAGTTGCGGGTGGCCGGCACGGTCTCCACGCGGTTGAGGATCACGTTCTGCCGCGAGTCCGACCGCGGTGTCAGCCGCGCCTCGTTGAACGACGCCGTCACCGGAGACTTGTATGCGTACCCGGTCGAGTGCACGACCCGCATCCGCCACATCACTGTCTCCTCATCGCTACGCAAGCGCTCATCGTTAGAGTTCACCTTCTTCGATGACGAGCGTGCCGTTGTGGCCCGCATCGTGCCATGCCACCCAGGGTGCGGAGTGAAAGTACTGCAGCGCCAACGCCGCTCCGACATCGAAGCACGTCTTCTGCAGGTCGGCCAGCCGCTGTTCCAGCGACTCGAGCAGCACACCGGGACGCAGGAACTCCAACTCGCTGCGGGCCCGGCCGAGGAGTCGCTGCGCCTCGGCGGTGGCCCCGAGGCGGCTGTGGGGTCGGTTCATCAGCTCGTCGAGGCTGTGTTCGGCAAGTCGCAGCGAATAGAAGATGGAACGTGGGAAAAGCCGGTCCAGCAACATGAATTCGACGACGCGACCGGCGTCGAGCACGCCGCGATAGGTGCGCAGGTAGGTGTCGTGGGCACCCGCCGACCGCAGCAGCGTCACCCATGCCGGTGACGACGCGCTGTCCCCGACCCGCGAAAGCAGCAGCCGCACGGTCATGTCCACGCGTTCGATGGCCCGGCCGAGCACCATGAAGCGGTAGCCGTCGTCGCGTGACAGCGTCGAGTCGGCCAGCCCGGCGAACATCGCGGCGCGGCCCTCGACGAACGAGAGGAATTCGTGCGGCCCAAGACGTTTGGCGGCCCGTTCCCGCTCGGCCAGCGCGTTGTAGGTGGTGTTGAGGCACTCCCAGATTTCGGTGGATGTGACTTCCCTTGCGCCGCGGGCGTTTTCGCGGGCCGCCGAAATGGCGTCGACGATCGATCCCTGGGTGCCGCGACTGAAGGCGACGATGTCGGTCAGCGACCACACGTCCAACGGCGCGTCGGGAGCCTCCATCCCCAGCACCCGCAGCAGCGTCCGCGAGGCCTGGTCGGGGTCAACGCTGGAGTCTTCGAGCAGTTGATGCACGGTCACGTCGAGGATGCGGGCGGTGTCGTCGGCGCGTTCGACGTACCGGCCGATCCAGTACAAGGATTCGGCGTTGCGGGCCAACATCAGCGCACCACCCCTTTACTGCTGCTGTTGCTGTTGGTCTTGGGTCTGCCCGTCGCTGCTCTCGGCCTTGGGCCCGCGCGCAGACTTGGGCAGCTTGCGCACCACTTCGGCGGCGCCGAGCTCGCGGTCGGCGGCCGAGGTGCGCGAGGCCAGCACCCAGGTGTCCTTCGATCCGCCGCCCTGGCTGGAGTTGACCACCAGCGAACCCTCGGGCAGCGCGACGCGGGTCAGCCCGCCGGGCAGCACCCACACGTCGTCGCCGTCGTTGACCGCGAACGGGCGCAGATCGACGTGCCGCGGCACCAGCTGGTCCCCGATCTGGGTGGGCACGGTCGACAGCTGCATGACGGGCTGGGCGATCCAGCCGCGCGGATCGTTGCGGATCTTCTTGGCGACGGCGGCGAGCTCCTTCTCCGAGGCGTCCGGCCCGAACACGATGCCGTAGCCGCCGGAGCCCTCGACCGGTTTGATGACGAGCTCGTCGATGCGGTCGAGCACTTCCTCGCGTTCGTCGTCGAGCCAGCATCGGAATGTGTCGACATTGGCCAGCAGCGGCTTCTCGCCGAGGTAGTACTCGATGATCGTCGGCACGTAGGTGTAGACGAGTTTGTCGTCGCCGACGCCGTTGCCGACGGCGCTGGAGATGACGACGTTGCCCGCCCTGGCCGCGTTGAGCAGCCCGGCGACGCCGAGCACCGAGTCGGGCCGGAACTGCATCGGGTCGAGGAACGCGTCGTCGATGCGCCGGTAGATGACGTCGACCTGCCGCTCGCCCTCGGTGGTGCGCATGTAGACGGCGTTGTCGCGGCAGAACAGGTCGCGGCCCTCCACCAGCTCGACACCCATCTGCCGGGCCAGAAGCGAATGCTCGAAGTACGCCGAGTTGTAGACACCAGGGGTGAGCACGACGACTGTGGGGTCGGCGACGTTGTTGGCCGCGGCGTTGCGCAGCGCCCGCAGCAGATGCGACGAGTAGTCACCGACGGCGCGAACCCGGTGGGTGGCGAACAGGTTCGGAAACACCCGCGCCATCGTGCGGCGGTTCTCCATCACGTACGACACCCCGGACGGTGAGCGCAGGTTGTCCTCCAGCACCCGGAAGTCGCCCTTGGCGTCGCGGATCAGGTCGATGCCCGCGACATGGATGCGCACCCCGTTGGGCGGCACGATGCCGGCGGCCTCGCGGTGAAAGTGCTCACAGGAGGTGATCAGTCGACGCGGGATGACGCCGTCGCGCAGGATCTCCTGCTCGCCATAGATGTCGTCGAGGTAGAGCTCGAGCGCCTTGACCCGCTGGATGATGCCGCGTTCCAGGCGCGTCCACTCCGCCGCGGAGATGACGCGCGGAACCAGGTCGAGCGGGAAGGGACGTTCCTGGCCGGACAGCGAGAATGTGATGCCTTGGTCGATGAACGCGCGGCCGAGCGCGTCGGCGCGGGCTTCGAGTTCGGAGGCGTCCGACGGGGCGAGCTCGGCGTAGATGCCCTTGTAGGGGCCCCTCACGTTGCCTTGGGCGTCGAACATCTCGTCGAAGGCCTTGGCGTAGCTTGCGGGATCGCTGTAGCCGGAGAAGACGCCCTGGTAGCGCTTGGCCTGCTTACGTGGGCTCCGCGACGGTCGTGCGGACTCGGTCGGCAGGGTTCGCAGGCTCACCCCTGCCATGCTGCAACACTTCGGACATATCGGCAGGCCAGAGGACTCACTTTGGGCATTTACCCACTCCGCTGGTAACCTGAACCCTCGCTGCCCGCCTACCGGGCGCCTACCAGACTTTGGGAAACCCCTACAGGATTTACGAAGGACTACACGCGTGGCCAACATCAAGTCGCAGGAGAAGCGCAACCGGACCAACGAGCGCCGCAGGCTGCGCAACAAGTCGGTCAAGTCGTCGCTTCACACCGCGGTGCGTGGCTTCCGGGCGGCCGTGGAGGCCGGCGACAAGGACAAGGCCCAGGAGCTGCTGGCCTCGACCAGCCGTCAGCTGGACAAGGCCGCCAGCAAGGGCGTCATCCACAAGAACCAGGCCGCCAACCGCAAGTCGGCGCTGGCCTCCGCGTTCAACAAGCTCTGAGCGTTCAACAAGCTCTGAGCCCGCTCAGTCCGCTCAATCCTCGATGAGTTCGGCGACGCGCCGCACCGTCGCCTCCAGCGCGTAGTCCGCATCCGCCGCGGCGCCCTTCACATCCGCATTGAGCGCGGCTACCAACCGCATCGCCTCGGCGACGGTGGTGTTCGACCATCGCCGCGCCTGCTTCTGCGCCTTCTGCACGCGCCAGGGCGGCATCCCCAGCTCTGACGCCAGCCGGTAGGGGTCGCCCGACAACGGCCGCACCCGCGCGATGGTGTGCACCGCCTCGGCCAGGGCGTCGGCCAGCACGACGTGCGGTTCGCCGCGCATCATCGCCCACCGCAGCGCCTCAGCCGCCCCGGCCACATCCCCGACGACCGCCTTGTCGGCGACATCGAATCCCTTCACCTCGGCCTTGCCCGAGTGGTAGCGGCGCACCGCCTCCGCGTCGACCTCCCCGGCGGTGTCGGTGACCAACTGCGAGCAGGCCGCCGCCAACTCGCGAATGTCGGAGCCGATCGCGTCCAGCACCGCGGTGACGGTGTCCTCGCCGACCTTCACCTTCAACGCGCGGAACTCACGGCGGACGAAGTCGGCGCGGTCGGCGGCCTTGGTGATGCGCGCACACGGATGCACCTGCGCCCCGAGCTTCTTGAGCTGATCGGCCAGCGCCTTGGCGCGCCCGCCACCGGAGTGCACGACGACGAGCATGGTGCCCGGCGGCAGGTCCGCCGCGGAGTCGGCGATGAGCGCGGCCGCGTCCTTTCCCGCCTCGCCCGCCGACTCCAACACCACCACGCGCTCCTCGGCGAACAGCGACGGGCTCAGCAATTCGGCCAGTTCGCTGGTGCTGACCTCGCCGGCGCGCAGGCGATCGACCGGAATGTCGTGCATGCCAGCCTGTTTGCGGGCCTGTTTGAGAACCGCCGCCACCGCGCGTTCGACCAGCAGCTCCTCGTCCCCGAGCACCAGATGCAACTGCGACGCTTCGCTCACCCCCCGATCGTGTCACGCCCAGCCGACACCCCCGACACTGTCCACGCCAACAGGCACACCGCGGCGGCACCCGCCGCGAGGCGCACAAGTCGGAAGCGCCACGCGAGCACCACCGCCGCTCCCACGGCCGCGGTCAGCATCACCCCCGCAAGCCCGGACGGCACCGACACCGAGGACCCCGGAACGCCCGCCGCCCAGTCGGCCACGTGCAGCAGCCACCACACTTCCGGCCCGGTGAACCGGATCAGCAGGTCGGCGCCGGCGGGCCAGACCCGGCTCAGCGCAGCCGCGGCGGTGCCGAGCACGGTGATCGGTGGAATCACCGGGGCCACTGCAACATTGGCCGCGACCGATACGACGCTGAACGTCCCGGCCATCCCGGCCACAAGCGGAGCGGTGACCAGTTGCGCGGCGGCGGCCACGCTCAGCGCGTCAGCGACCGGCTTGGGCCAGCCCCGCCCGACGAGGCGCCGTGACCACACCGGCGCCAGTACGACGAGGGCCGCCGTCGCCGACACCGACAGCGCGAACCCGACGTCGACGGCGAGCTCCGGGGTTCCGATCATCAACGCCAGCACGCTGGCCGACAACGCGGGAATGGCCTGCCGACGCCGGTGCGACAGCACCGCCAACAACGTGATCGCCCCCATCACCGCGGCCCGCAGCACACTCGCACTCGGCTGCACGACCACCACGAACGCCAGCAGCGCAACCGCCGCCAGGCCGACCGCCGCCCGCGGCCCGATGAGCCCCGCGGTCAACAGCACGGCCCCGCACACGATCGTCACGTTCGCCCCGGAAACCGCGGTCAGGTGCGTCAATCCCGCCGCGCGGAAGTCGGCCGTCGTCTGACGCGGCACGGCCGAGGTGTCGCCGAGCACCAGCGCGGGCAGCATCGCGGCCTGATCGGCGGGCAGCGAGCGCCGCGCGGCCTCGGCGAACCCGGCGCGAACCTCGGCGGCCGCACGTTGAACGGCGGACGCCTCGCCGTAGGTGGGATCACCGATGGCCGAGAGCACCGCCACGCTCAGGTCGCGCCGCGTGGGCCGCCCGACGCGAGCCCGAAACGCCACCGGCGTGCCCGCGGTCAGCTCCCGGATGCGGGTGGTCGACGCGAAAACCACGATCCGGCCGGACATTTCCTGTCCGTCGAGCGCCACCAGGGAACCACGGAACATCGTCCGGTTGCCGCCCAGCGCACGCGGGCTTTCCGTCGGGGTGACCACGACGGCGGCGACCGTTCCGTAGCGTTGGGCGACCGGATGGCCGCGTACCTCGTCGACCCGCAAACCGATCGCGATCGCGAAGCCCGCCGCCACCAGCCCGACCGCCAGCACGCTCGCGCCGACCGCTTTCCCGTCGGCTCCCGCCCGGCGGCCACTACCCCACCACCCCAGCGCCGCGGTGCCCGCCACCATCACGACGGCGGCGACCGCTGACCCGCCGACCGGCCACAGGATCCCGGCGCCGGTCACCGCCCAGCCGGTCAGCGCCGCCGGGACCAGGCGCAGGTCCAATGGCGCCGCCTCGGCGTCCGCCACCGGAGTCACACATGCACGAGGTCGCGCAGCTTCTCCAACCGCGCCGGTCCGATGCCGTCGACGTCGCCGAGCTGGTCGACGCTGGTGAAACGACCGTTGGCATCGCGCCAGGCCACGATCGCCGCGGCGGTCACCGGCCCGATCCCGGGCAGCGTGTCGAGCTGCTCGACCGTCGCGGTGTTCAGGTCCACCGTCCCGCCCGGCGGCGCGCTGCCATCCCCCGACGCCGGTGTGTTCGTCGACGCGGGCGCCGCGACGCCCGTGCTGACGGAGCTCCCCATGGCGGCCGGTTCACCCGCCGCAGGCGCGATGCCCACGACGATCTGTTCACCGTCGGCGATCCGTCTGGCCATGTTGAGCCCCACCAGGTCGGCGCCGTCCAGCGGCCCACCGGCCGCGGTGAGCGCGTCGGCGATCCGGGCGCCGTCGGCCAGCGTGACCAACCCCGGCTTCTGCACCAGGCCCACGACGCTGACGACGACGGGCCCTCCCGTCTCCGCCGGCGCGCCACCCGGCGTCGGGCTCGCCGATGAAACTATCTCCACCGGCGGCAGTTTGGCCGCTGCCACCGCTGGGCTGTCGTCGCGCAGCAGGACGAACACCGTGACCAGCACGGCAATGACACCGACCCCGCCGAGCGCCACGACGCCGGCTCGGCCGGGGTCTGCGCGCACCGCGGCGAGCCAACCGCCCGCGCCGCTGCCGGCGGACTCCGGCAGCCAGCGGGTCAATGAGGTGTCCGGTCGACGGTCCTCATCGTCGCTCCCGGGTTCCCCTTCGGCACCCAGCCTGCGCTGCGTGCGCTCGGCAGGCAATTCAGTTCGCATGCATGTGAAGTTAGGTGCGCACACCGACCGTGGACGACGCCAACGCCGGCCGGCGACTCGCCCTGTGGATCAAATGAGCGTTGGGGATAGGCCCGATGTCTACAGTGTTGCTGTGGATCGTCGAGTGCCGATGGTCGCGGCCATCGCGTTCGCGGTGCTGTACGCCGTTGCGCTGCTGATGGTTCCGGCGTTACCCGGGATCGATCGCCCGGGACTCGACATCGTGACCCATCTCAACGAGCACTCCGGCGCGATGCGGACCCAGGCGCTGTTGCTGGCGTTCGGTGCGCTGGCCCTGGTGGTGGTGCTCGGTCACGCCCGGGACCGACTCGCGGGACCGTACGCTTTCGTGTTCACCATCGGGTCGGCCGTCGTCCTGGTCCAGATCAGCATCGCGACCTGGTTCACCGCCGGGCTGTCGTTGCACCCCGCCGATCTGGGCTCTGGAACCGCGCGGGCGCTCGCCGACGTGGTCACGATGTGGGGACCCCTGCTGACCGTGGCCGACATCATGGTCGCCGCACCGATTCTGTTGGCCGCCAACGAGGGACGCTTCCCCCGCTGGCTCGGCATCGTCGCCGCGGTTTTCGCCGTCGAGCAGCTGATCGAGACCATCACGATCATCGGGCCGCCGGGCAGCTTCATCTCCCCGGGCGGTCCGATGAACATGTACCTCGGCGGGCCGTTGTTCATCCTGTTCTTCCTCGCACTCGGGGTGGCCCTCTCGCTGCCCGACGAATCCGAAACCCCGGCGCTGCCGGCCGGCACCGACACCGTCACCGACCAGTCCGGCCCCGCCGACGACGCCGATGCATCCGCCTCGGAAGACGCCGCCGAGCGCGACCCTGAATAGCCCAGCCTGGCCCCACGTACGCACTAGCATTCCCCCGGTGGCGACGTTGCAGCGATTCACCGACCGTCGGGTACTGCTCACCGGAGGCGGATCCGGTATCGGCCAGGCAACGGTCCTGCGGATCCTCGACGAGGGTGGCACCGTGGTCGCCGCCGACGTCAGCGAGGCCGGACTGGCCGACACCGAGGCCAAGGCCGGTGAATCGAGAGCCCGGCTCACCACCGTGGTGACGGACGTCGGCAGCGAGGATTCGGTGATCGCCGGGGTCTCACACGCGGTCGCCACGATGGGCGGCCTCGACGCGCTCGTCAACGCCGCCGGAATCCTTCGATCGGCCCACTTCGCCGACACCACGCTCGCCGATTTCGAGCAGGTTCTGCGGGTCAACCTCGTGGGGACGTTTCTGGTCACCCGCGAAGCCCTGCCCGCGCTGCGAACCGGCACCGCCCCGGCAGTGGTCAACTTCAGCTCGACATCGGCGAACTTCGCCCATCCCTACATGTCGGCCTATGCGGCGTCCAAGGGCGGCATCCAGGCCATGACACACACGTTGGCGCTGGAGTTCAGCAAGCAGGGAATCCGGTTCAACTGCGTGCAGCCCGGGTCGATCTCGTCGGGAATGACCGACGGCACAGGGCGATCCGGCCAGAGCGTCGGACCCGGGCTGCCGGAGGACGCCGACTACACGCTGTTCGGCAAGATCATGCCGACACTGCCCGTCGACGGTGACGGGATGTTCGCCAAACCCGACGCCGTGGCCGCTGTCGTCGCCATGCTCGCCGCACCCGAGGCCTACTTCGTCACCGGCACCGAAGTCCGCGTCGACGGCGGCACCCACATGTAAATGGTTGACACCGAGGAGTTTTCGTGACGACACCTGACCGGCCGCTGCGTGTCATCCAGTGGACCACCGGCAACATCGGCCGCCGGTCGCTGCACGCGATCATCGGACGCGAGGATATGGAACTCGTCGGCGTCTACGCCCACGGCGCGGACAAGGTCGGTGTCGACGCAGCAGAACTGGCCGGCTGGCCTGAACCCACCGGAGTGACGGCCACCAACGACATCGATGCGCTGCTGGCCCAACGGCCCGACGCCTGCTGCTACAACCCGTTGTGGCCCGACATCGACGAGCTGACCCGGCTCCTGGAGGCGGGCGTCAACGTCTGCTCGAGCGCGGCGTGGATCACCGGCGGCAAGCAGACACCCGAGGACCTCGACCGAATCCGAAAGGCTTGCGAGAAGGGCAATTCGACGATCTTCGGCAGCGGTGCGCATCCCGGCATGAGCAACATGGTCGGGATGGTGCTCTCCGGCGCCTGCGAACGGGTCGACGAGATCCGCATCACCGAGTCGGTGGACTGCTCGACCTACGAGTCGGCGGGTACGCAGACCGCGATGGGCTTCTCGCAAGACCCCGACACTCCCGGACTCGCCGAAAGCGTGCGCCGCGAGAGCGAGGTGTTCGCCGAGTCGGCGGCCATGATGGCCGACGCGATCGGCGCCAAGCTCGACCGGATTACCTTCGACGTGGAGTTCACCGCGGCCACCGGCGATTCCGACCTCGGGTTCATGCGAATTCCGAAGGGCACCGTCGCCGGTGTCCACGGGTACCACCGCGGCTGGGTCGGTGAGAAGAACGTCGTCAGCGTCGGGTTCAACTGGATCATGGGCGAACACGTCACCCCGCCTAAGCCGCTCGAACACGGCCATGTCATCCAGGTGTTCGGGCTCCCGAATATGCGTACCGTGCTGCACTGCCTGCCGCCGAAGGACTGGACCGAACCCGGCTTCATGGGCCTGGGCATGATCTATACCGCCCTGCCGGTGACCAACGCGGTACCCGCGGTGGTCGCGGCGCCGGCGGGCATCGTGACGCTGAAGGACCTGCCCCCGGTCACCGGCCGCGCCGCGGTGTGACGGCGCCGAGCGCTCAGTGTGGTACGGAAATCAGGGCGCAAGCCGTACAGGGATGAGCGCTCATCGGCAGAATTCGCCCCTCAGAGCCGCTGCGCCAGTGTCGCTTTCCCGGGTCCGTCGAGATCGCTGAGCGCGGCGCCTCGCCCAGCCATCGCCATCAGCAATGCCTCGCCGGTGCCGCGTACCTCCGGACCGCTGCCGTGGGTCCAGTCGAGATCCGTTGCGACGAGCCGTAACCCGCGCGCTCGCCACGCTCCCCGCAAGAAGGGCGCGTACTTGGTGAAATCCAATGCGACGGCCAGTTTTTCGGGCTCGATGACGCGAGGCATGTCGAGCGGTCGGCGGATGTCCTGTTGGTGGACCATCCCGTCGGTGAGCGCGATGCGTCCGTCGAAACCGGCGGTGCTGCCACGGGGCGTGGCGTACTTGCGCATCAGCGCGGTGAGTTCGGACGGTGACTTGGCCGCGTTCACCGCGACACCGATCGCGTTCGGATCCCGGTAGCGCAGTGCACCCCATGCCATCCGTGCCACTGCACGGGGCCTGCTCAGATCCTCGTAACTGATGACGTGAGCGACCACATCGCGAACCCGCCAGCCGGTACACAGACTCGGCTGATCCCATTGCTCCGGGGTCAATTGGTCGAGCAGCGCGGCGAACTCCTCGCGCTCCTCGCGCGCCATCTGCATCGGTGCGGTCACTGCGCCTCCCGCGCGAGCAGCTCACCGAACCGGCGCAGGTACAGCGGCCAACCCGCATCCCCGCCGACACCGGAGGCGACGGAGTCCCACCCGTCGCCGTGCCGTTCGATGTGGCGATGCTCGAGGCAGACGCGCGTGCGGCCGTCCGCTTCGGCGGTGAACACCACCTCCACCTCGCTGCACCGCGTCGGATCCGATTCGATCTGCCAGGTCGGGCCGATGTCCCAGGAAAAGACGAGGCGGTGGGGCGGCTCGACGACGAGCACCCGCGCCCACGCGCACACGCTGCCGTCGATGTGCCCGCCGACGCGGGGTTCCAACACCGTCTCGGCGATCGGCACGCCCAGCAGGTTGTGTTCGCGCGGCTTGAACTCGCCGAATCTCTCGGTGAACACCCGAAACGCCCGCTCCAGCGGCGCGTTGACCGTGATGTCGTGGCGGATGACCGCCGACTGGGCTGAGGTCATTGGGGGTCTCCTTCGCTCTCGACCATCTCCTTGAAACCGGCCAGCGCCTGCATCCAGAAGCGGTCGAGTTCGGCCCGCATCGCGGCCAAACCCGCCGGGTCCAGTTGGTAGACGCGTCGGGTGCCTTCAGCGCGGTCGCACACCAGCCCGGCGAGCTTGAGCACCTTCAGATGCTGGGACACCGCCGGCCGGCTGACCGGAAGTTCGCGGGCCAGCTGCCCCACCGCCATCGGCCGGTGCGCGAGACGTTCGACGATCGACCGCCGCGTGCGGTCCGCCATGGCCACCCACGCATCACCCTCTTGGTAAGCCAGCACGAACGGTAAGTTACCACTTACCAATACCGCGCTGCAAGGGTACGGCGGCGCGCCGAAGGGATTATTCGGCCAGTTGAACGACGACGCCGATCGCGCCGGCGCCGACGTGGATCGCCAGCACCGGCCCCATGTCGGTGACGGTGAGCGACTCGAGCTGAGGGAGCCGGTCGGTCAGCGCGGCGCCGACCTCATCGGCGCCGTCGTGGTTGTCGACATGATGCACGGCGATCGATGCCTGGCGCTCACCGACGAGGTCGGCGATGCGGTCCACCATCGCGGCGTGCGCCTTGGTGACCGTCCGGATTCGCTGGTCGAGTACGAGTCGACCGTCGAGATCGAGGCGCAGCAGCGGTTTGAGCGACAGCGCGGTCCCCAACCACGACGCCGCGGTGCCGATCCGCCCGCTCCGGCGCAGGTTGTCCAGCCGGTGTACCACGATGAAGGCGTGCGTGCGCTGAGCAGCCGAACGGGCCACGGCCTCAACCGAATCCAGGTCCGAGCCCGCCGCCGCGGCCTTGGCCGCCGCGACTGCGGTGAACCCCACCCCCATCGCCGCCGAACGCGAATTCACCACCCGCACCGAGGATCCGAGCTCGCGGGCCGCCTGAACCGCCGAACTGTAACTGCTCGACAGCGCCGACGACAGGTGCACGGCGACCACGCCGTCGCCTCCGCTGTCCCGCAGCGCTTGCCGGTAGGTGTCCGCGAGGTCGACGGGCGCCGCCCCGGCGGTGCTGGCGCGCGGCACGTCGTGGATGTCGTAGGGCACCTCGTCGATCCCGTCTCGCAGATCGATCACATCGACCAGCACGTGCAGCGGCACCTGCCGGATGTCCCACTGTTTCAACTCCTCGGGCGCCAACCGCGACGACGAGTCGGTCACCACGATCACCGACATGGCACGCCGGCTTCGGCGAGCGCCTTGAGCATCGAGTCCGCGACGGCCTGATGGGCTTCGAAGTTCCAGTGGATCCCGTCGGGGTTGCCCTGTCCGCTCATGACGTATTCCCCGACCGCCGCCTTGAGGTCGACGAGCGGAACATCATGGCGCTCAGCCCATTCGGTGAGCGCCTTCACCGTACCGTCGCGGCCGTGGTGCGCCCTGCCGTAGGTACCGGCGATGTGCACCGAAGGCAGGCACGCGACGACGGGGATGCCGGGCCGATTGAAGTCGATTGCGCCGCGGGTCATCTCCAGATACTCGGCGGACAGGTGTGGGGGCAGCGCCGGTCGCGCCACCGGCGACAGGCGCGGCTGCACCCAGCCGTACCCGTCGCGCACCCAGCGCCGCAGCCACGGCGGGCGCACGTAGCGGATGAGTTCGCGCAGCGCGGTCGGCAGCGGCGACGGCAGCGAATCCATTCCGCCCGTGGCAAAGACGACCGCACCGGCCCGCGGCAACGCCGCCCAGGCCCGCGGATCCTGGATGGCCGCCCACCACACGTCGCGGCAGGTCCAACCGATCCGGCCGATCAGCTCGACATCCCAACCCAGTTGTGCCGCAACGATGTTGGGCCAGATTCGCGGATCGTCGGAGGGGAGCCCGCCGGTCGGGCCGTAATAGGACAGCGAGTCGCAGAAGACCAGCAGGGTCGGACGGTCAGAGGACATCGCCGGCAACCTGCGCTGAGGCGTTCCACACGTCGAGCCGCCACCGGACATCGCCGGGCGCGGCGTCGACGGCGCTGTGGCCGGCCAGCTGTACCCAGCTGGCGTTGCCCATTCCGCCGAGGATCGGCCAGTTGTCCATCGGCAGGCCGAGCAGCGAGGCGGTCAGCGCCGCGATCAACCCGCCGTGGGCGACCAGCACGACCGGCCGGTCCGGTCCGTCGCCGGCCTCATCCAGCCCCCACTGTCCATGTTCGTCGATGAGCTCGTCGACCAGCGGCCTGCTGCGCGCGGCGACGTCGACGCGGCTCTCCCCACCCGGCGGCGCCCACCGCGAGTCGTCGCGCCACGCCAGCCGGGCTCCCGGGGCAATGGCGTCGACCTCCAGATGCGTCAACCCCTGCCACTCGCCGAGGTGGGTCTCCCGCAGGCGGATGTCGGCGATCACCGGCATTCCCGCATGCTCCCCCAGCACGACGGCGGTGTCGAGGGCGCGGCGCAGATCCGACGACACGATCGCCAGCGGTCGGCGTTTGGCCAACACCTCCGCGGCGGCGATGGCCTGGTAACGCCCCAGATCACTCAGATCGGTGTCGAGTTGACCCTGCATCCGGCTACCCGCGTTGTACTCGGTCTGCCCGTGCCGGAGCATGACCAGCCGGCGGATCCTCCTCACTGCCCGTCGACCTCGTCGGCGGACGGTTGCGCGGCGGGCCCGTCGAGATCGACGGGAATGGTCGGGCAGTCTTTCCACAACCGGTCCAGCGCATAGAAGTTGCGCTCGTCCTGATGCTGGATGTGTACCACGATGTCGACGTAGTCCAGCAGCGTCCAGCGGCCCTCGCGGGCGCCTTCACGGCGGGCCGGTTTGTAGCCGGCGAGGCGCATCTTCTCCTCGACCTCGTCGACGATTGCGTTGACCTGACGCTCGTTGGAGGCCGAGGCGATCACAAAGCAGTCGGTGATGACGAGTTGACCCGACACGTCGATCACGACGACGTCGTCTGCCACTTTGGACGCGGCCGCCTTCGCGGCCACTCCTGCCATGCGAACGGCTTCGTCGGAGGCGCTCATTGATGCTTTCCTTGGGTTGTCATCGGTTGTCTCGCATAGAGTCTGCGCTTCGCCACGTACTGCACGACCCCGTCGGGCACCAGATACCAGATCGGCCGGTTCTCCTCGGCGCGCTTGCGGCAGTCGGTCGAGGAGATGGCCAGCGCGGGCACCTCCACCAGTCGCAGCGCGTCGTCGGGCAGTTCCTTGATCGCCGCGGCGATGTGCTTGCCGTCCAATTCGTATCCGGGCCTGCTGACCCCGACGAAGCTCGCGATCGCGAACATGTCCTCCCAGTTCTGCCATGTCAGGATCGACGCCAGCGCGTCGGCCCCGGTGATGAAGAACAGGTCGGCGTCGGGGTTGAGCGCGTGCAGATCGAGCAATGTGTCCTTGGTGTAGGTCGGTCCGCTCCGGTCGATGTCGACCCGGCTGACGCTGAACCGGGGATTGGAGGCGGTGGCGATCACCGTCATCAGGTACCGGTCTTCGGCGGCGGTGACGTCGCGGTCCTTCTGCCAGGGCTGCCCGGTCGGGACGAACACGACCTCGTCGAGCCCGAACAGGTCGGCCACCTCGCTGGCGGCCACCAGGTGGCCGTTGTGGATGGGATCGAATGTCCCACCCATCACGCCGAGCCTGCGTCCAGAAGCCATGGAGAGCCAGCTTACTTCTCGCGCCGAGTGGGGGCTCGCGTCACGGTTCGGGCCGCCAGGGCGTGCGGGTAACCCACGTTCGGCGGTAGTCAGACCGGTAGCAACTGGTCGATCACCGAGGCGAGCTGCTTGGCCGAGCGGCATTCGTGCATGGTGATGACGTCGGAGTAGCGCGGCACCGCCGAGTCGCCGCTGCCCCACAGGTGTCGCGGTTCGGGGTTCAGCCAGTGCGCGTGCCTGCTCGAGTTGACCATGTGCGCCAGCAGCTCGATCTCCGGGTTGCGGTAGTTGTTGCGGGCGTCGCCGAGGATCAGCAGCGCGCTGCGCGGCGACAGCACGTTGGGCCAGCGGTCCATGAACGACACGAACGCGTGGCCGTAGTCGGAGTGCCCGTCGCGCGTGTACACCCCCGCCTCGCGGGTGATGCGCTGCACCGCGACCGCCAGGTCGGCATCCGGGCCGAACAGCTCGGTGACCTCGTCGGTGGTGTCGATGAAGGCAAAGACGCGAACCCTGCTGAACTGCTGGCGCAGCGCGTGCACCAGCAGCAGCGTGAAGTGGCTGAAGCCGGCGACCGATCCGGACACGTCGCACAACACCACCAGCTCGGGCCGCGCCGGATGGGGCTTCTTGAGCACGACGTCGATCGGCACCCCACCGGTGGACATGGATTTGCGCAGCGTCTTGCGCAGGTCGATCTCACCGGCCCGCGACCGCCGTCGCCGCGCGGCCAGCCGGGTCGCCAACGTGCGCGCGAGCGGCTGCACGACCTTGCGCATCTGGCGCAGTTGCTCACCCGAGGCGCGCAGGAACTCCACGTTCTCGGTCAGCTGAGGCACCCCGTACATCTGCACGTGGTCACGGCCGAGCTGCTCGGCGGTGCGCCGTTTGGTTTCGGCCTCGACCATCTTGCGCAGCTGGTTGATGCGCTGCGCGGCAAGGGCTTTGGCGATCTGCTCCTGGGTGGGCGTGGGCTCGTCGCCGTAGGGTGCGAGCAGACCGGCCAGCAGCCGGCCCTCGAGGTCGTCGAGGTTCATCGACTTGAGCGCCTGATACGACGAATACGACGGGCCCCGACTGGAGTTGTACCTGCCGTACGCCTCGACGATCTGAGCGATCATCGCGGCCATCCGCTCGTCGAGGTTGGCCAGATCCTGGTTCTCGGCCAGCATGTCCAGCAGCGCCGCGCGCATCGCCTCGATGTCTTCGGGCGGCAGGCCCGGCTCGTCGGTGTCGGTGTCGTCGTCGTCCTCGACCAGGATCGTCCTGGCACCCAGCGCGGCGGGGAACCACAGGTCGAACATCGCGTCGTAGGTGTCGCGGTGGTCGGGACGACGCAACACTGCGCACGCGATGCCCTCGCGCAACGCGTCGCGGTCGGTAAGCCCCAGCACCGAGAGCACCCGCCCGGCGTCGACGGTCTCCGACGGACCTACCGAGATACCCTGCGCCCGTAGCGCTTCGACGAACCCGACGAGATGACCGGGCAGGCCGTGCGGCGCCAGCGGCCGCGGCGGTCGGGTCCGGCGGACGGCCATGTCAGTTGAGCCTCAGCTCGCCGGACGCCTTGATCTGATCCGACTGATGTTTGAGCACCACCCCGAGGGTGGCCGCGATGGTCGCGTCGTCGATGGTGTCCAGGCCCAGGGCAAGGATCGTGCGTCCCCAGTCGATCGTCTCGGCCACCGAGGGCAGCTTCTTGAGCTGCATCCCGCGCAGCACGCCGATGATCTTGACCAGTTCGTCGGCCAGGCGCTCGGGCAACTCGGGCACCCGGGACAGCAGGATCCGCCGTTCCAGGTCGGGATCGGGAAAGTCGATGTGCAGGAACAGGCAGCGACGTTTGAGCGCCTCGGACAGCTCCCGGGTGGCGTTGGACGTCAGCACGACGAACGGCGGTCGCTCCGCGGAGATCGTGCCCAGCTCCGGGACGGTCACCGCGAAGTCCGAGAGCACCTCCAGCAGCAGGCCTTCGATCTCGATGTCGGCCTTGTCGGTCTCGTCGATCAGCAGCACGGTCGGCTCGGTGCGCCGGATCGCGGTCAGCAGCGGGCGCGAGAGCAGGAACTCCTCGGAGAACACGTCGTCGCGGGTCTGGTCCCAGTCGCCATGACCGGCTTGGATCCGCAGGATCTGCTTGGCGTGGTTCCACTCGTAGAGGGCACGGGCCTCGTCGACGCCTTCGTAGCACTGCAACCGCACCAGACCCGAACCCGTCGATTGCGCGACGGCGCGGGCCAGTTCGGTCTTGCCGACCCCCGCGGGCCCTTCCACCAACAACGGCTTGCCCAACCGATCGGCCAGGAAAACCGCTGTGGCGGTTGCGGTGTCGGGAAGATAGCCGGTTTCTGCGAGTCGCCTGCCGACATCTTCGATGTCAGCGAAGAGCGGCGCTGGGCGCGCGGGGACACTCACAAGGCTTCAATTCTGTTCACGCAAGTGCTCATCGGGGAGTTCTCCTGCTCAGGCGGGGCGAGTGTGACCGTCGCCCCACACAATCCATTTCGTCGAGGTCAGTTCGGGCAGACCCATGGGTCCGCGGGCGTGCAGCTTCTGGGTGGAGATGCCGATCTCGGCGCCGAACCCGAACTGCTCGCCGTCGGTGAACGCCGTCGATGCGTTCACCATCACCGCGGCGGCATCGACGCGGTCGGTGAAGCGTTGTGCGGCAGCCAGATCGGTGGTGACGATGGCTTCGGTGTGTCCGGTGCCGTACTCATTGATGTGGTCTATCGCGGCGTCGACACCGTCGACCACCGCCACCGCAATGTCCATCGACAGGAACTCCGCGCGCAACTCGTCGTCGGACGGGTTGTCGTGCACCGTCACACCGGCGTGCCGCAGCGCCTCGGTCAGCCGCGGCAACGCACGGTCGGCGATGGCCGCGTCGACCAGTACCGATTCGGCCGCGTTGCAGACGCTGGGTCGACGGGTCTTGGCGTTGAGCAGGATCCGTTCGGCGACGTCGAGGTCGGCCGATTCGTGCACGTACACATGACAATTGCCGACACCGGTCTCGATCGTCGGCACCGTCGCGTCACGGACGACGGCATCGATGAGACCCGCGCCGCCGCGGGGGATGACGACATCGACGAGCCCGCGGGCCTGGATCAGGTGCGTCACGCTGGCGCGGTCGGCGCTGGGCAGCAGCTGCACGGCGTCGACCTCGAGCAGTTCGGTGGCCAGTGCCGTCCGCAGCGCGTTCACCAGTGCGGCGTTGGAGTTGGCCGCCGAGGAGCTACCGCGAAGCAGGACCGCGTTGCCGGATTTGAGCGTCAACCCGAACGCGTCGACCGTCACGTTGGGCCGGCCTTCGTAGACGATTCCGACGACGCCGAGCGGCACCCGCAACTGGCGCAGCTGCAAACCGTTGGGCAGCGTGCGGCCCTGCAACACCTCCCCGAGCGGATCGGGTAGCCGGGACACCTGCCGCAGGCCGTCGGCGATGCCGTCGATCCGCTTCGGGTTCAGCGCGAGCCGATCGAGCATCGCCTCGGGCGTGCCTGCGGCACGGGCGACGTCGAGATCGCGCTCGTTCGCCTCGAGGATCCGGCTCGCCGACATCAGCACATGGTCGGCGGCCGTGTTCAGCGCACGGTTCTTGGTTTCCGAACTCAGGGTGGCCAGCGCGCGGGCCGCGGCGCGGGCCCGGCGGGCGGCGTCGTGCACCTGCTGGCGCAGATCGGCGCCCACAGCGCCGACGGGTGCCTGCACACTCATTTATCCAGGGTATCGAACGAGGTTCGGGCGTTCGACACGTGTCAGGCAGGAGCCCTGCATTAGCGTTGGGAGCCATGGCGCCGCGGGACTGCAGCCGGGTATGCGTGGTCGGCAGTGTCAACGCTGATCTGACTTTCACCGTTCGCACCCTGCCCCGACCCGGCCAGACGGTGCTGGCGTCGGGTCTGTCGATGGCTCCGGGCGGCAAGGGCGGCAACCAGGCGGTCGCGGCGGCCAGGGCGGGCGCAAAGGTGCGACTGGTCGCCGCGCTCGGAAACGACGGCTCGGCGGAGATGTTGCGCAACCACCTCAGCGCCAACGGCGTCGCACTCGACGGCGTCGTCACCGTGCCCGGACCGAGCGGGTCGGCCGTCATCACCGTGGACTCCTCGGCGGAGAACACGATCGTCGTCGCGCCGGGCGCCAACGGCGCCCTGTCCGTGGACTCCGCCGATGTCCGCGCCGTCATCGCCGACAGCGACGTGGTGTTGCTGCAGTTGGAGATCCCGATCGGGACCGCGATCGCCGCCGCGCAGACCGCGTCCGCCGCCGGCGCGGTCGTCGTCGTGAACGCCTCGCCGGCCGGGGCCCCGCCGCACGATCTGCTCGCCCTGTCCGAGTTGGCCGATGTGGTCGTGGTCAACGAGACCGAGGCCGGCGCGTGGCACTGGCCGGTCCCCCATCTCGTGATCACCCGCGGTGCCCGCGGGGCGAGCTACCTGGGCGACGGCGAACGCTTCAGCGTCCCCGCCCCCGCGGTGCGCCCCGTGGACACCACCGGTGCGGGTGACGTGTTCGCCGGCGTGCTCGCCACGCACTGGGTCGACGGCCACGAACTCGCCCTGCGACGAGCATGTGCCGCCGCGGCCCTGTCGACGCTCGTGGCGGGAGCCGGTGACTGCGCGCCCTACGCCGAAGCCATTGACGACGCTGTGTCCAACAGAGCAACAGAAAGGCAGTTATGACGACCACCCAGCCGAGCACCACCGACGCACCGCGCCCTCCCGAAGGCGACTGGCTCGGCACCCCGTTCCTGAAGTTCACCCGCGAGGGCGCGTTCGGGGTGTGCCGGCTCGACCGCCCCGAGGCCCGCAACGCGATGACGCCCGCGATGTACTTCGGCATCAAGTACGCGGTCAAGCATGTCGAGAGCGACCCCGACCTCGCCGGGCTGCTGCTCACGGGCACCGGCGACGTCTTCGCCCCCGGCGGGGACATGGGCGGCGGCGGCGCCGACAACTGGATGACGTTCGGCCCGGCGCTGGGCATGGATGCGTTGCCGTTCGACACGCTGCGCCAGTCCGCCAAACCCGTCGTCGCGGCAGTGAACGGGCTGTGCCAGGGCGGTGGGCTGCAGATCGCGCTGTGCGCCGACATCGCCGTGGTCAGCGAGCGGGCGACGTTCCGGGTGCCCGAGCTGTACCGCGGGATCGCCGACACCTACTACAGCCACATGCTGGCCCGGCTGATCGGGCCGGTCCGCACCCGCGACCTGATGTTCACCGGTCGCACGCTGACCGCCGCCGAGGCACACGACTGGGGCATGGTGGCGCGGGTGGTCCCCCACGACGAGCTGGCCGAGACGGCTCGCGAGGTGCTGGCCCAATGCTGCCGTACCGCGCCCGCGGCCCGGACCGTCGTCAAGTCGAGCCTGGACAACTACATCGGCCTCTACGACCGCATCGGTATGCAGGCCAGCCTGGGCGCGCCCGAGTCGATCGAGGGCTTCATGGCGTTCAAGGAGCGCCGGTCCCCGGACTGGGTGCACCCGGATCTGCGCATCGACGGCCGCCTCTGAGGGTCGATTTGTGGAGCCGCACCGGCGGTGAGCGCCGGTGCGGCTTCACAAATCGCAGAAGGGGCGAGGGTTAGAGTTCAGCGTTGGCTGAATACAGCCTGTGATGTACTGTCTGCATCATGCAGACGGTCACTCGCAGCGATGCGCTGTCGCGGTTCGGTTGTGCCCTGTCCGATCCGACGCGGGCCGAGATCCTGCTGATCCTGCGCGACGGCCCCGGCTATCCGTCAGAGCTGGCCGACAAGATCGGCGTATCCCGCCAGATCCTGTCCAACCACCTGGCATGCCTGCGTGGCTGCGGTCTGGTGACCGCGCAGCCGGAGGGCCGGCGCAGCCGCTACGAACTCGCCGATGAGCGCATCGCCCACGCGCTCGACGACCTGGTCGGTCTGGTGCTCGAGGTGGACCCGGCCTGCTGTCCGGCCGCCGCCGACGACGCCTGCTGCTGATGGCCGCCCCGAGCGAAACCCGCCGCACGGTGCTGGCGCGCCGGATCCGCTGGCTCGTGGCGGCCACGATCACCTACAACGTCCTCGAGGCGATCGTCGCACTGGCCGAGGGCGCCCGGGTGTCGTCGTCGGCGCTGGTCGGGTTCGGCTTGGATTCGATCGTCGAGGTCTCCTCCGCGGCGGCCGTCGCATGGCAGTTCTCCGCACGCGATCCCGAGACGCGGGAGAAGGCCGCGCTGCGATTCATCGCGTTCTCGTTCTTCGCACTCGCCGCGTACGTCGCCGCCGACGCGGTGCTGACGTTGACCGGCCGGAGTGAGGCCGCGCCCTCCGTCGTCGGCATCGTGCTGGCCGCGCTGAGCCTGGTGATCATGCCGGTGCTGTCGTTGGCGCAGCGGCGGGCCGGTCGCGAGTTCGGGTCGACATCTGCGGTCGCCGACTCGAAACAGACACTGCTGTGCGCCTATCTGTCGGCGATAGTGCTGGCCGGCCTGGTTCTCAACGGCCTGTTCGGCTGGTCGTGGGCCGACCCGGTCGCCGCCCTCGGGATCGCGGTGATCGCGGTCCGCGAAGGGGTCGAGGCGTGGCGCGGTGACCCCTGCTGCACATGAAGGGAATAACCATGCCGATTGTCGCCATCGCCCTGTTCGTGGTGTTCGCCATTCTCGGATTCGGTTGGCGCAGTTGGCAACAGAAGCGCCGCACCGGATCGACCGGCTTTCGGGGCATCAGCGGCCGGCCGTTGTCACTCGAGTGGTTCGCCGGCGTGGGGTTCATCGTGTCGATGGGCGCCGCGCTGTTCGCCCCGATACTGCAACTGGTCGGCGTCATCGCTCCGTTGGCGCCGCTGGATCGAACGTGGGTGAACGTCGCCGGCATCGCGATCGCGGTGGCCGGCATCGCCGCAACGCTCTACGCGCAGATCGACATGGGTGACTCGTGGCGCATCGGGGTCGACGCCAGTGAGAGGACGACGTTGGTGCGCCGCGGCGTATTCGGCTGGGTGCGCAACCCGATCTTCACCGCGATGATGGTCTTCGGCTTCGGAATCGCGCTGATCACACCGAATCTCGTCGCGGTGATCGGTTTCGTACTGCTGATCGCGACGATCCAGACACAGGTTCGTGTCGTCGAGGAGCCGTATCTGCTCACCGTGCACGGCGACGCCTACCGCGACTACCTCGCAACCGTCGGCCGATTCCTCCCCGGCATCGGACGGCGCTAGTCTTCGGGGATCTCGCGCTCGATCTCGTCGAGCCAGGTGCGGGCCGACATGTCCGAGGGCGCCCGCCAGTCACCGCGCGGCGAGAGCGATCCACCGTGCGACACCTTCGGCCCATTCGGCACTGCCGACCGCTTGAACTGGGCGAACGAGTAGTACCGCTGGGCGAACACCTGCAGCCAGTGCCGGATCTCCTTGAGCGAGTATGACGGTCGCTTGGATTCGGGGTACCCGGTCGGCCACTGGCCGCGTTGTGGATCGCTCCAGGCGTGCCAGGCCAGAAACGCGACCTTCGACGGCCGGAACCCGAAGCGCAGCACCTGAAACAGCGAAAAGTCCTGCAGCACATAAGGGCCGACCTTGGACTCGCTGCTCTGGATCTCCTCGTCCTCACCGGCCGGTACCAGCTCCGGCGAGATCTCGGTGTCGAGCACCGACTGCAGCACCTCGTTGACCCTGTCGTCGAACTGCCCCGACGAGATCACCCAGCGAATGAGGTGCTGGATCAACGTCTTCGGAACACCACCGTTGACGTTGTAGTGCGACATCTGATCGCCCACGCCGTACGTCGACCACCCCAGCGCGAGTTCCGACAGGTCGCCGGTGCCCAACACGATTCCTCCGCGTTGATTGGCCAGGCGGAACAGGTAATCGGTGCGCAACCCGGCCTGCACGTTTTCGAATGTGACGTCGTAGACCTTCTCGCCGCGGCCGAACGGGTGGTCGATGTTCGTAAGCATCAACTCCGCTGTGGAGCTGATGTCGAGTTCGGTGAACGTCACCCCCAGCGCCTCGGCCAACCGCTCGGCGTTGCCCTTGGTCCTCTCCCCTGTCGCGAATCCGGGCATCGTGAACGCGAGAATGTCACTGCGCGGGCGCTGTTCGCGGTCCATTGCCCGCGCGGCGACGATCAAGGCGTGCGTCGAGTCCAGTCCTCCGGACAGCCCGAGCACGATCTTGGGAAAGTCCAGGGCCCGCAGGCGTTGTTCGAGCCCGGCCACCTGGATGCTGTAGGCCTCATAGCAATCCTGTTCCAGCCGTTCGGGATCCGACGGGACGAACGGGAAGCGCTCGATGTGGCGAAGCAGCCCGACATCGCCGGTCGGTGGATCGAGCTGGAACTCCACCCGCCGGTAGGTGTCCGTCGATGCCGCGTGGTGCCTGCGGTTGTCGTCGAAGGTGCCCATCCGGAGGCGTTCGGATCGCAGCAATTCCAGATCGACGTCGGCGACGGAGCGTCGTTCACCCTTGGGGAAGCGCTCGGATTGGGCGAGGCATTCGCCGTTCTCCCAGATCATCGTCTGGCCGTCCCAGGCCAGGTCGGTGGTCGACTCGCCCTCCCCGGCCGCGGCGTAGACATAGGCGGCCAGGCAGCGCGCCGACGCCGAGCGGGCCAACAGGCAGCGGTCTTCCGAGCGCCCGATCGTTATCGGGCTTCCCGACAGGTTCGCCAACACCGTGGCGCCGGCAAGGGCGGCCGACGCGCTCGGCGGGATCGGCACGAACATGTCCTCGCAGATCTCGACGTGCAACACGAAACCGGGCAGGTCGGTCGCGGTGAACAACAGATCGGGCCCGAACGGAACGTCGGCCCACTCACCGCCGCGGCCCATCCGGATCGCGCCGCGCACATCGTCGCCCGGTGCCATCTGCCTGCGCTCGTAGAACTCGCGATACGTCGGCAGGTACGACTTGGGCACCACGCCGAGCACCCGGCCGCGGTGGATCACGACGGCCGTGTTGTAGATCCGGTGCCGGTAGCGCAGCGGAGCGCCGATCACCAGGACCGGCATCAGGTCGGCGGAGGCGACGACGATGTCGAGCACCGCGTCCTCGACCGCATCGAGCAGCGCATCCTGCATCACGATGTCCTCGATCGAATACCCCGACAGGGTCAGCTCGGGAAAGACCGCGAGCGCGACGCTGTCGTCGTGGCAGGCGCGCGCCAACCGCAGCACGGATTCGGCGTTGGCCCGGGGGTCGGCGAGCGCCGTGTGGTGCGTGCATGCGGCGACGCGGACGAAGCCGTGCCGGTACGCCGAGTAGAAATCCATGCCTCATTGTTGCCCGAAAACGGAACCGGGTATGCAAGTCCCCATGAGTGACACCGCAGTGCTGGTCATCGACATGATGAACACCTACCGCCATCCCGACGCCGAGAAGCTGGCCCCACACGTCGCCGAGATCGTCGATCCGCTGGCGGCCCTCGTGGCCGAGGCCCGCGACCGCGACGATGTCGACCTCATCTATGTCAACGACAACTACGGCGATTTCACCGCGGAGTTCAGCGACCTCGTGCAGTCGGCGCTACAAGGTGAGCGCCCGGACCTCGTCGAACCGATCGTCCCGCAGAAGGGCTGCCGGTTGATGACGAAGGTGCGCCACAGCGCCTTCTACGCCACCTCGCTCGCTTACCTGCTCGGCCAGCTCGAACCCGAACGGGTCATCCTCACCGGCCAGGTCACCGAGCAGTGCATCCTCTACACCGCGCTGGACGCCTACGTCCGGCACTTCCCCGTCGTCGTCCCGCCCGATGCGGTCGCCCACATCGACCCGGAGCTCAGCGACGCGGCGCTGACCATGATGAAAAGCAACATGAGCGCCGAGATCACGCCCGCGGCAAAGTGTCTGCAGTGATCACTCGGGGGTGACGTGCCGCTCGAAGCCGCGCCCCGAAGACTCACTCCTGACGCCGGCCAGTTCGCGCTGTGAGGCACACGTGCCGGGTCCGGCGGTCAGTGCGCGCATCGCGCATCAGCCGAGTGCGGACAGAAGTTCGTCGCACATCCGTTCACACTGGCGGCATACGTCGGCACAGATGCGGCAGTGGTCGTGGTGTTCGGCATGACGGCCACACTCGTCGGCGCATGCGCGGCACGCGGTCACGCAGGATCGCAGCACCTCGGCCGTGAGGTTGGCGTCGTAGCCGGTATGCCGGGATAGCACTCGGGCGGTAGTCGCACAGACATCGGCGCAGTCGGCGTTTGTTCTGATGCACTTGGTCAGTTTCGCGACCGACTCTTCGCTGAGGCAGGCGTCCGCACACGCGGTACACGCCTGCGGACATTCCAGACAGGCTTCAATGCATGCCACAAGCTTCCCGCGGTCGACACCGCCCAAGTCCTTCGGATAGGTCTCGAGCATCCTGGCCGCAACGCTCATGCCGTCCTCCTTGGTTGTCGACGATCCCCCGTCGCGTACCCGCGGTCGTATCGTGGAAACGGGACAACAGCAGGTCTTCAGCGCCATCCGACCGACTCGCGCACGGCGGCCAACGCGAACGCCCCACGCCTACCCCGTGGAACCGGCGCAAACTGCCGCCGGTTCGACGTTTGGCGTCGCTAAGAGCGGGTAGGTCCGCGTCGGTGACGAAATACAAACGGTGCGAACCCGGTCCCGTCGCGACGGTCCTGCTTGTCGCGTTCCTGGTGGCCGGCTGCGGTAGCTACACCACCGGTGAATCGACCAACCGTGGTTCCGGATCGGAGACCACGGAGACAACAGTCGAAAACGCGTTCGTGGTGCCCCGCTATCTGCCCGGATCGTGCGCCATCCAGGTCGGGAGCACAGCGGAGCTGCGGTTCACGATCACCAACAACCGGCCGGCGGAAACCGAGCGGCTCGAGGGTATTTCGACACCAGCCGCCGAGACCGTCCGTATCACTCCGAACCCGCCTATCGAGGTGGCTGCCGGCACCTCGATGGCCGCCGGGCAACCCGTCGCACCGGGTCGTCCGTTCACGGTGACGCTCGAAGGGACCAAAGACAGCGTCCAGCCCGCGCACAACGTCGACGTGACATTCCGCTTCGAGAAATCCGGGGAACTGACCATGCTCGCGCCCGTCGAAGCCTGCCCGGCCCAGCAATGAGCAACGGCAGGCGCGATCGCATTGCCGAACCGTGGGGAACGCGAACCCCCTACGCCAAGGGCGGACAGTGGCCGAAACGCGTCGACATGTTCCTCGCTGACGAATTGGAACCCGAAAACGTCGACCGCTGGGTGCAGTCGGCCTCGGTTCTGCATTCCAACGGTGACGGGCTCGACATCGCGGTCAAGGACGGTCGGATCGTGGGTGTGCGGGGCCGCGACGACGACCGCGTCAACCACGGTCGGCTCGACCCCAAAGATTTCTACGGGTGGCAGGCCAACGCCTCGCCCGATCGGCTGAGGACACCGATGATCCGCGTCAACGGCGAACTCACCGAATGCGATTGGGACACGGCCATGGATCAGGTGGTGCGCCACAGCAAGCGGCTGCTCGACCGGTATGGGCCGTCGGCGTTCGGTTTCTACACATCGGGTCAGCTGTTTCTCGAGGAGTACTACACCCTCGGTGTCATCGCCCACGGCGCGATCGGCACCAACCACGTCGACGGCAACACCCGGTTGTGCACCGCGACGGCCGCCGAGGCGCTGAAGGAGTCGTTCGGCTGCGACGGTCAGCCAGGCTCCTACACCGAGGTCGATCACGCCGACGTCATCGCGCTCTACGGCCACAACGTCGCCGAGACCCAAACCGTGCTGTGGATGCGGATTCTGGACCGCCTCGCCGGACCGGACCCGCCGGCGATCCTGTGCGTTGATCCGCGCAGGACGCCTGTGGCCGAACACGCGACGGTGCACCTCGCCCCGCTGCCCGGTACCAACGTCGCGTTGATGAACGGGCTCCTGCACGAGATCGTGCTCAACGGCTGGGTTGACACCGATTACGTCCGGACCCACGCCGTCGGTTTCGAGGAGTTGCGCAAACGCGTCGCCGAGTTCCCGCCCGAACGTGCCGCCGAGATCTGCGGCGTGTCCGCCGACGACATCCGCTCGGCGGCACGGCTTCTGGGCACCGCGGAACGACTGCTGTCGACGGTGCTGCAGGGCTTCTACCAGTCCCATCAGGCGTCCGCCGCGGCGGTGCAGGTCAACAACATCCACATCCTGCGCGGCATGCTCGGCCAGCCCGGATGTGGGCTGCTGCAGATGAATGGCCAACCCACGGCCGAGAACACGCGCGAATGCGGTGCCGACGGCGATTTGGCCGGCTTCCGAAACTGGTCCAACGACAGCCACATCCGCGAGTTGGCCGACCTGTGGAACCTGGACATGATGCAGATTCCGCACTATGCGCCACCGACGCATGTGATGCAGATGCTTCGATACGCCGAACAGGGCACGCTGCGCCTGCTGTGGGTCAGCGCGACCAATCCGGCGGTGTCACTACCCGAGCTCCGCCGCATCCGCAGCATCCTTAGCCAGCAGCGGCTGTTTCTCGTCGTACAAGACATCTTCCCCACGGAGACGACGGAACTCGCCGACGTGGTGCTGCCCGCGGCCACGTGGGCGGAGAAGACGGGCACGTTCACCAACACCGACCGGACCGTGCACCTGTCGGAGAAAGCGGTGGATCCACCCGGTCAGGCGCGGCCCGATCTCGACATCTTCCTCGATTACGCCCGCCGCATGGGTTTTCGTGACCGCGACGGTAATCCGCTGCCGTCGTGGACCGATCCGGAGTCGGCCTTCACCGCGTGGCAGCGATGCAGCGCAGGACGCCCGTGCGATTACACCGGGCTGAGCTACGACAAGCTGCGCGGCAGCCGAGGGATTCAATGGCCCTGCAACGCAGAGAATCCCGAGGGCACCGAACGTCTGTACTCCGACGGGCGGTTCTGGGCCGACCCCGACTATTGCGAGGCCTACGGCAAGGACCTGATCACCGGTGCGCCGCTGGAGCCGACCGAGTACCGGGCGATGAACCCGCACGGGAAGGCGATCATCAAGGCGGCCGAGTATCTGCCGCCGCACGAAACTCCGAACGACGACTATCCGTTCGCATTGATCACCGGAAGGACCGTGTACCAGTTCCACACCAGGACCAAGACCGGCCGCGTACCCGAGCTTGCCGCGGCCGCTCCGGAGGTGTGGGTCGAGGTGTCCGAGGCCGATGCTCGCCGGGTCGGCATCCAAGAGGGTGATCTTGCCGACATCGAGACACCACGCGGGCGTGTGCGGGCCAAGGCGCGTATCACCGGCATCCGCACCGGCGTGCTGTTCCTGCCGTTTCACTACGGCTACTGGGACACCGAGGCAGCCGAGTGCGATCGGGCCGCCAATGAGCTGACACTGACCGACTGGGATCCGGTCTCCAAGCAGCCGATCTTCAAAACCGCGGCGGCCCGGCTGGCCGTCGCGTCGACCGGAGCGGAGTCATCATGAAACTCGGCTTGTCGCTACGTGAACTGCACCGCTCCGAACTGCGGCTGGCGCGCTCACTCGATGCGATCGCCGCGCGCCACCACAACGACCACGGCATCCATCACGTCGCCAATGACCTCACCGTCTGGTCGCGCGAACACGTCGAACTGATCGCGCAGATCGGTCCCCGCTACGGCGTCCGGTTGCGTGCGCATCCACGAACCAAGGCCGTCACCGAGACGGCCCAGCAGTGGATCAGCGACCGCCTCGGCCGCCGACCCGAGCCCGCCCTTCTGTTGTTGGCGGACTTGAGGCGGCTGCACCGGCTGGCGGCCGGAGTTTCGCTCGACTGGGAACTGCTGGCCCAGGGCGCACAAGCCGCCAAGGACGAGCGGCTGCTAGAACTCACCCAGCGGTGCCATCCGCAAGCTCTGCGGCAGATGCGGTGGGCGAATGCGATGCTCAAGGAGTTGTCGCCACAGGCGCTGGCGAACTGACCGAAGACCTGATGCGCGCGAACTATGCGCTAAGGGGTTGATCGCACGCATGTGGTGCGTGCGATCAACCCCTTAAGCACCGCTGACGCCGAACCTCGGCCAAGCGCCTACCCTCGATCAGGTGGACGCACCCGAACTCGTCGCCCTGCTGCGCAACCGGCGGATCGCGGTGCTCACCGGCGCGGGGATGTCCACCGACTCGGGAATCCCCGACTACCGCGGCCCGGACTCGCCGCCGAGCAACCCCATGACGATCCGCCAGTTCACCTCCGACCCCGTCTTCCGGCAGCGCTACTGGGCCCGCAACCACCTCGGCTGGCGCCATATGGACGCCACGCTGCCCAACGCCGGCCACCGGGCCCTGGCCGCGCTCGAGGCGGCGGGTGTGGTGTCGGCGCTGATCACCCAGAACGTCGACCTGCTGCACAGCAAGGCGGGCAGCGCCAACGTCGTCAACCTCCACGGCACCTACGCGCAGGTGATCTGCCTCGAGTGTGCGCACACGATGACGCGGGCCGCCCTGGCCGAACTGCTGGAGGCGGCCAACCCCGGGTTCGCCCAGCGGGTCGCGGAGTCGGTGGGCGGGATCGCGGTCGCTCCGGACGCCGATGCCGTCGTCGGCGAGACCACATCGTTTCGCGTCGTCAAATGCCCGCGGTGCGGCGGCATGCTCAAACCCGACATCGTCTATTTCGGCGAGAGCGTCCCGAAAGAGCGTGTGGCTCAGGCGTATTCGATGGTCGATGCGGCCGACGTCCTGCTGGTGGCCGGGTCGTCGCTGACGGTGTACTCGGGCTACCGGTTCGTGCGCCACGCCGCGGCGGCCGGAATGCCGATCGCGATCGTCAACCGCGGACCCACCCGCGGCGACGCGCTGGCGACGGTCAAGGTCGACAACGGGTGCTCCCCCATGCTGGCGTTGTTGGCCGACGAGCTGCCCGGCGTCGCGACTTCGGTGGGAATGACGGCGTGACGCAGACATCCGAGGACGCTTCGTGGCTGCGTGAGCTGATCGACCGGCATCGCCCTGATCCCGGGCCGGTCACCGGCCGGTGGGCACTGGGCATCGGCGACGTGATCGCCGAGCATTCGCTGACCCCGGACAAGCTGCGGTGGCTGGTGCGCAAGCTCAACCACTTCGGCGGCGTGGCCATCAGCGAGGACTCGGTCGAATTCGACGGGGACACCGTCGAATGGGCGCAGGTCGAAGAGGTCCGGACCCGCAGCCTGATCGAGTACCTGTTCACGGGCGGAGTGGACAAGCAGATCGACAAGCTGCCCCTGCCCTGGTTCCCGTTCCGGCGCAAGGTGCTCGGCGCGGTCTCCCGTGCGGCGCTGACGCTTCTGCTGGCCGCGGCCAAACAGCAACTCGAAGGCGGCGCGCTGGAGATTCGGATCCCGGCAGAGGTGCGCTACGACGGCCTGCTGCGCACTCGCGAACTCACGCCGGGAATGCTGGCGGCGGTGATCCTGGCCGATCCGGTGGTCCGCGAGTGCTTCGAGGCCACGGCGGAGGCCAACGACGTGACGGTGCAACCCGCCGATGACGACGTCATGGCCAGCGCCGATGAGCGCGCCGACCAGATCAAGGCGGTGCTCGAGGGGATCTCGGCGCGCATCCGATCGCTGGGCGATCACTAGCGCACCGACTCAGACGGCCACCAGGTCGTCGGCGTGCACGGCGGGTCGGCGCAGCTCCGGAGCCAGATCCGACGTCGAGCGGCCCAACATTGTGGTCAGCTCGCCGCGGTCGTAGGCGACGACGCCGCGCGCCACCATCGTCCCGTCCTGGGCGCGCAACTCCACGACGTCGCCGCCGTAGAAGCGCCCCGACACCGCGGTGATACCGGCGGGCAGCAGCGAGCGTCGCTGCGTGACCACCGCGCGCACCGCTCCGTCGTCGAGCGTCAGCGCACCTGCGGCCTCGGCGGCGTAGCGCACCCAGAACCGGCGCGCCGACATCCGCTCGGGCCGCGGCGCGAACACCGTGCCGACGGACGCGTCGGCCAGCGCGGTCGCCGCATCCGAGGCCGCCGCCAACAACACCGGTACCCCCGCGTCGGCGGCCAACAACGCCGACGACAGCTTCGAGGCCATCCCGCCGGTACCCAGATGGCTGCCCGTGCCGGCCACCACGCCGTCGAGGTCGTCGGGCCCCGCGACCTCGGAGATCAAGCGCGCCCCGCCTGTTTCGCGCGCTTTTCGCGGATCCGAGTCGTACAGACCGTCGATGTCGGACAGCAGGATCAGCGCATCGGCCCCGACGAGGTGCGCGACCAGCGCCGAAAGTCGGTCGTTGTCGCCGAACCGGATCTCGTTGGTGGCCACGGTGTCGTTCTCGTTGACGATCGCCACCGCGTGCAGCGCCCGCAACCGGTCGAGCGTGCGCTGGGCGTTGGTGTGCTGCACCCGCATCGAGATGTCGTGCGCGGTCAGCAGCACCTGGCCCACGGTGCGGTCATAGCGCGCGAAGGCCGCGCTCCACGCGTTGACCAGTGCGACCTGACCGACGCTGGCGGCCGCCTGTTTGGTGGCCAGGTCGGCGGGACGTCTGTTCAGCCGCAGCGGTTCGATGCCCGCCGCGATCGCTCCCGACGACACGATCACCACGTCCGAGCCGGCCCGCATCCGGCCCTCGATGGCCTCGACCAGCACCGCGAGCCTGCTGGCGTCGAACACCCCCGCCGGTGTGGTCAGCGCGGTGGTGCCGATTTTCACGACGATGCTGCGCGCGGTGCGGACCGCTTCCCGGTGCGCGGAGTCCGCTGCGCGCGGCGAAGCCGTCATGATTCGCCGCCGGGGCGCCGCCGTTCCCGCCGCGCGGCCTTGCGTTCGGCGGCCCCGACACGATCGGTCTGCTCGAGGCGCTGATCCGTGCCGCGACCCGACATCGGCACGTCGACCCCGGCCGGTGTCTGTGGCTCCCAGTCGAAGGTGACTTCACCGATCGTCACCGCGCATCCGGGCCGTGCGCCCAGCTTCAACAGCTCATCCTCGACACCCAGGCGCGCCAGCCGGTCACCGAGGTAGCCGACCGCCTCGTCGTTGTCGAAATCGGTTTGGGCGACCCAGCGTTCGGGCCGGACGCCGTGTACGACGAAGCCGCCGTGTCCGTCCGGCTCGACGGTGAAACCGCTCTCGTCCACGGGGACGGGACGGATGACGGGTCGACGCGGCACCACCGGCGGTTGCGCATCGCGGTAGGCCGACACCATCTCCCACAGCGCGAACGTCAACGGCCGCAACCCTTCCCGGGTCACGGTGGACACCTCGAAGACGGGCCAGCCGTAGCGGCGCCCGATCTCCTCGCGGACGAATTCGGCCAATTCGCGGGCATCGGGCACGTCGATCTTGTTCAACACCACCGCACGCGGACGTTCGGCGAGGTCACCCAGCGTCGAATCGCCTTGCAGCGTCGGGGTGTACGCGGCGAGCTCGGCTTCCAGCGCGTCGATGTCGGAGACGGGATCGCGCCCGGGTTCCATCGTCGCGCAGTCGACCACGTGCACCAGCACCGCGCAGCGTTCGATGTGTCGCAGGAAGTCCAGTCCCAGCCCACGCCCCTGTGAGGCGCCGGGGATGAGGCCGGGCACGTCGGCGACGGTGAAGGTGTTGCCGCCCGCGGACACCACGCCGAGGTTGGGCGCCAGCGTCGTGAACGGATAGTCGGCGATCTTGGGTTTGGCCGCCGAGATCACCGACACCAGGGAGGACTTGCCCGCGGAGGGGAAGCCGACAAGTCCGACGTCGGCGACGGTCTTGAGTTCCAGCGTCAGGTCGCGGACCTGACCCTTCTCCCCGAGCAGCGCGAAGCCCGGCGCCTTGCGTGCGCGCGATGCCAGCGCGGCGTTGCCCAGGCCTCCGCGGCCACCGGCGGCCGCTTCGAAGCGGGTGCCCGCGCCGACGAGGTCGGCGAGCAGACGGCCGTCCTCGTCGAGCACGACCGTGCCGTCGGGAACCTTGACCTCGAGGTCGGCGCCCGCTGCCCCGTCCCGGTTGCCGCCGGCACCCTGCTTGCCCGAGGGCGCGACGACGTGGGGATGGAAGTGGAAATCGAGCAGCGTGTGCACCTGCGGGTCGACGACGAAAATCACGCTGCCGCCTCGGCCCCCGTTACCGCCGTCGGGGCCGCCGAGGGGTTTGAACTTCTCACGGTGGACCGAGGCGCAACCGTTGCCGCCGTTGCCGGCCCGCGCATGGATGACGACGCGGTCGACGAAGCGAGGCATCGGTCCTTCCTTTCCGTGAGGTGTGAGCTACTGCCAGCTTCAGCCGGGAAGTCGCAGCAGCATCACATTCGCGGCAGGAAGTCAGGCCTCCTGCGGCGCCGGTCGAACGACGCTGACGGTCTTGCGACCGCGCTTGGAGCCGAACTCGACGGCACCGGGGGCGGTGGCGAACAGGGTGTCGTCACCGCCGCGGCCGACGTTGGTGCCGGGATGGAAATGGGTACCGCGCTGCCGCACCAGGATTTCGCCGGCCTTGACGATCTGGCCGCCGAACCGCTTGACCCCGAGCCGCTGCGCGGCGGAGTCGCGACCGTTACGCGAGCTGGAAGCGCCCTTCTTGTGTGCCATGTCTGGTTCCTCTACTTGATCCCGGTGACCTTGAGGACGGTCAGCTGCTGACGGTGACCCTGCCGCTTGTGGTAGCCGGTCTTGTTCTTGAACTTGTGGATGCGGATCTTCGGGCCCTTGGTGTGCTCGAGGATCTCACCGGTGACGGCGACCTTCTCCAGCGACTTGGCGTCGGAGGTCACCTTCGACCCGTCGACGACGAGGGCCACGGGCAACGAGACGCTGGCGCCGGGCTCGGACTCGAGCTTCTCGACCTTCACCACGTCGCCGACGGCGACCTTGTACTGCTTGCCGCCGGTCTTGACGATTGCGTACGTGGCCATCGTGCTTGCTACTCCTACGTCGTTCACTGGGCGCGCGCGATTTCCCGCTGCGCTGGTCTGGGTTTGCGACTGTCGCCGACTCGCATGGTCCAGCCTGGCGACAACTGCTCAAGGCTACTTGAGCCGCCGCATGAGGGTCAAATCACCGCAGGTCACGGCTCGTGGGCGCCCGGCCACCAGCTCAACCCTCGCGGCGCGGTGGGCCCGCAGGTCGCGCGGCCGCGCGGCGCCGGTGCCGCCCTCCGGAGACGGCCGCGGATCCGACGCCCCTGGTGTCGTAGTCATCGGACTCGTCGTCCTCGTCTGAATCCCCGTCGTCCGAGTCTTCATCCTCGTCGTCATCGGAGTCGTCGGCGCCGATGACCTCGATGTCGTCGTCGATGTCGTCTTCGTCGTCGTCGGAATCCAGGTCGATTTCGTCTTCGTCCTCATCGGAATCCTCGTCGGACTCGTCGTCCTCATCGGAATCCTCGTCGAAGTCCTCGTCCTCGAGGTCTTCGATATCGTCCTCGCCCGACTCGATCACCGCGGTCCGGATGGCCTCCGAGTGAGCTTCCGCTTCGGTCTCGGCGGCCTCCTCCGGCTTCTGCTCCCCGCGCTGGTCGTCGGTGGTTTCGTCCTCGTCTGCGTCGTGGCGACCGTTGGCGGCCGCCATCGCCTTGAACATCGGGTGCTCGCCCGCGGGATGCGGCGGGACCTTGGCCACGGCGACGTCGTCGGACTTGCCGCCGCGCTTGCCGCGTTTACCGCGCCGGCCGCCGGTGTCGGACTTGCGCCCGCTGCTCGAGGTCGAGTCGACCGGGTCGCCGTGCAACACGATCCCCCGTCCGGCGCAGTGGGTACACGGCGTCGAGAACGCCTCCACCAGACCGGTGCCGAGCCGTTTGCGCGTCAACTGGACCAGGCCCAGCGAGGTCACCTCGGAGACCTGATGGCGGGTCCGGTCGCGGGCCAGCGCCTCGGTCAGCCGCCGCAGCACCAGGTCGCGGTTGGACTCGAGCACCATGTCGATGAAGTCGATCACCACGATGCCGCCGATGTCGCGCAGCCTGAGCTGACGCACGATCTCCTCGGCCGCCTCGAGGTTGTTGCGGGTGACGGTCTGCTCGAGGTTGCCGCCCGACCCGGTGAACTTGCCGGTGTTCACGTCGACGACGGTCATGGCCTCGGTGCGGTCGATGACGAGCGTGCCGCCCGACGGCAGCCACACCTTGCGGTCCATCGCCTTGGTCAGCTGCTCGTCGATGCGGTGCACCGCGAACACGTCGGGACCGTCGGGGGAAGCGGGCTCGTACTTCGTCAACCGCGGAAGGAGTTCGGGCGCAACCGAATTCACATAGTCGTTGATGGTCTTCCAGGCGTCGTCACCGGAGACCGTCAACCCCGTGAAGTCCTCGTTGAACAGGTCGCGGATCACCTTGACCAACACATCGGGTTCCTCGTAGAGCGCGACTGCCGCACCGGCCTTCTTGGCGGTGATGTCGGCGGCTTTGGCCTCGATCTCGGACCAGCGTTTGGCGAGGCGTTCGACGTCGTTGCGGATGTCTTCTTCTTTGACGCCCTCGGACGCGGTGCGGATGATCACCCCGGCGTCGGGCGGAACGACCTCACGCAGGATCTCCTTGAGACGCTGCCGCTCCGTGTCGGGAAGTTTGCGGCTGATGCCGGTCGACGAGGCGCCGGGCACGTAGACCAGGTACCGGCCCGCCAGCGACACCTGCGTCGTCAACCGGGCGCCCTTGTGCCCGACGGGGTCCTTGCTGACCTGGACGACGACGTAGTCGCCCGGCTTGAGCGCCTGTTCGATCTTGCGCGATGCGCCGCCGAGTCCGGCGGCTTCCCAGTTGACCTCGCCGGCGTAGAGGACACCGTTGCGCCCGCGGCCGATGTCGACGAAGGCCGCCTCCATCGAGGGCAGCACGTTCTGCACGATGCCGAGGTAGATGTTGCCGACCAGGGAGGCAGACGCCGCCGAGGTCACGAAGTGCTCGACGACGACGCCGTCCTCGAGCACCGCGATCTGGGTGTAGCGGGCACCCTCGTGCGGAGGTTCGGTGCGGACCTTGTCGCGGACCACCATCATCCGTTCGACGGCCTCGCGCCTGGCCAGGAATTCGGCCTCGCTCAGGATGGGCGGGCGGCGCCTGCCGGCGTCTCGGCCGTCGCGCCTGCGTTGCCGTTTGGCCTCCAGCCGGGTCGACCCGCTGATGCCCTGGATCTCGCTGTCACCGCTGCCGGACTTGTCGTTCCTGGTCGACTTCCGCGGTTCGCGCTCGTGCACGACGGTGTTGGGCGGGTCGTCCGGCGAGGCCGCGTCGCTGTCGTCCCCCGATCCCGACTTGCGACGACGGCGGCGACGACGACGGCGGGTGGCGCCATCGGTGCCGATGCTCTCGTCGTCGCCGCTGTCCTCGTCGGAGTCGTCCGACTCGTCGCCGTCCTGGTCGCCGCCCTGAGAACCGCCCTGACTGGCGTCGCCGTCGCTGTCGTCACCGTTCTGCTCACCGCGGCCGCGGCCCCGACCGCGCCTGCCGCGGCGGCGACGGCGACCGGAGGGACGCTCGGACTGGTCGTCCTCGCCGTCCTGGCCGTCGTCATCGTCGTCGTCGTCGTTGTCGTCATCATCGTCGTCATCGTCGTACTCGAATCGGACCGGCTGCGGCGCGACGAACAACGGCATGTATTCGGCGCGCTCCGGCGCCTCCTCGGGGGTCTCCAGAATCAGCCGGGACTCCGGCTCGTCTCCGTTGCTCGGTTCCGCGGCATCTGCGGGTTGGGCGGCGCCGTTCGGGTCGCCGGCGGCATCCGCGGCTTGAGGCGTCTGCGCTGTGTCGGCACCGTCGGCGAGCGCTTCACGCACGCGCTGCGCCTCGTCCTGCGCGACCGCCGATTCGGCGGTGCGAGGGCGGCCGTCCAACTCGGTCAGCGCCTGAAGAACCCGCTCGTTGGTGGTGCCTAGCACCTGGGCGAGCGAATCGACCCTCAACGATTCGGGCTGAGAGTCCTGCGCTTCTCGCGTGTCTTCAGATAGGTCTTCGGTTGGGGCATCTTCGGCCACGTAGTCTCCTTAAGCCCCCGGGCGCGTCATGTTTGACGCGGCCACGCGAGGGCTTCCGCTATGGACCCGGGTGAGTCGCCCGAGCTTGTTGTGGTCTCGCTCCGAGGGGCCCACTGGGGACCATCCCGGTGCCGGTCTGAATGATGGCTGGACGGTCGGCGCCGCATCACGCGTGGCGATGGTCGCGCACGTCTAAGTCTTCATTCGGGTGTCCGGTCCCGGTTGGCGGCCGGTCACCCGAGTCGAGTATCCCACATCACGACGCCCCGCCCGACCAGGCTGGGCGAGACAGGTCAGGAAACCCCTTACTTGCTGGGGAACCAGAGATCGATCTCGCGCGCGGCGGACTCCGCGGAATCCGAGCCGTGGACGAGGTTGTCCTGGGTGATCAGGGCCAGGTCACCGCGGATGGTGCCCGGGGCGGCCTTCTCCACGGGGTCGGTTCCGCCGGCGATCTGGCGGAACGCCGCGATTGCACGTGGACCCTCCAGGACCGCCGCCACAACCGGGCCCGATGTGATGAACGCGAGCAGGGAATCGAAGAACGGCTTGCCCTCGTGCTCGGCGTAATGCCTGCGGGCCAGCTCGTCGCTGACGGTCACCAGCTTCAGCTCGGCGATCGCCAGCCCTTTGCGTTCGACCCGGGAGAGAATCTCACCGACAAGACGCCGCTTGACGCCGTCGGGCTTGACCAACACGAGGGTCCGTTCAATCGGCTCAGTCACGGCCGACAGAATAGCCGCCGAAATTGACTATTCCGGCGGACGCTGTTGACCAGGCAGAAGTCCCCGCTTCTGGCGGCGCAGCACCTCGGCGCGCAGACGGGCGATGAGCAGCCACACCACCAGGAAGATCACCCCGACGAACGCGATCGCCCTGTCGAGGACGACGCCCGCGATCAACACGACCTGCAGGCCCACGTTCACCCAGATCGCCCACGGTCTGCCCTGCACTCCGGCCAACAGCACCAGGACCACCGCCATCCCGATCAGGAAGCCGCCGGTGGCCGCGGTCAGCCCGCCCCCGATGTTGGCCACTACCGGCAGTGCCAGCAGCACGACGATGGCTTCGAGGATCAGCGTGCCGGCCATCACCCCGCGGAAGCTCTTCCAGGGATCGGGCTGCTGCCCGGGCGCCGGCTCGGTCATTGCGGATCCTTTCCGAACAGCGTGCGTGCCGCTCCCGCGGTGACGACCGAGCCGGTGATCACGATCCCCGCGCCGCCCAACAGCTCACCCTCGATCGCCGACTCCTCGACGATCGCGGTGGCGGTCTCGATCGCGTCGGGCAGTGTCGCCGCGGTGGCCACCCGTTCGGGGCCGAATCTCTGCTCGGCCAGCAGCGCCAACGCCTCCACGTCGAGCGCGCGCGGTGATCCGTTGTGGGTGACGACGACCTGGTCGAACACCGGTTCCAGGGCGGCCAGGATGCCGTCGACGTCTTTGTCACCCATGACCGAGACGACGCCGACCAGAAAGCGGAAGTCGAACTCCTCCTGCAGCGCCTGCGCCAACGCCGCGGCCCCCGCCGGGTTGTGCGCGGCGTCGATGAAAACCGTTGGCGCGCTGCGCATTCTCTCCAGGCGGCCGGGACTCGTCACCGCGGCGAAGCCCGCCCGCACCGCGTCGATGTCCAGCTGGCGCTGCGCCCCCGCCCCGAAGAACGCCTCGACGGCCGCCAGCGCCAGCGCGGCGTTGTGCGCCTGGTGTTCTCCGTGCAGCGGCAGGAAGATCTCCGAGTAGAGGCCGCCGAGCCCCTGCAGTTCGAGCAATTGCCCGCCCACGGCGACCTGCCTGCCGAGCACCGCGAACTCCGAGTCCTCACGCGCGACCGCGGCGTCGGCGCGCACGGCCTGGGCCAGCAGCGCTTCCATCGCCTCGGGCGCCTGCCTGCCGATGATCGCGACCGTATCGGTCGGCACCAGGTCGTCTTCCTGTTTGCCGATGATCCCGGCCTTCTCCGCGGCGATCTCGGCGAGGGTGTCGCCCAGGTACTCGGCGTGGTCCACCCCGATCGGGGTGATCACCGTGACGGGTGCGTTCACCACGTTGGTGGCGTCCCAGCGACCGCCGAGGCCGACCTCGACCACGGCGACGTCGATCGGCGCGTCGGCGAAGGCGGCGAACGCCATCGCGGTCACCACCTCGAACTTGCTCATGGCGGGGCCGGCCTTTCCGAGAACGCCGGCCTCGGACTGCTGGTCGACCAGCTGCACGAACGGCTCGATCTCGCGATAGGTGTCGACGTAGGTCGCGGGGCTGATCGGCTTGCCGTCGATCGAGATGCGCTCGACGGCCGATTGCAGGTGCGGGCTGGTGGTGCGGCCGGTGCGACGGTGCAGCGCGGTCAACAGCGCATCGACCATCCGCGCGACCGAGGTCTTGCCGTTGGTGCCCGCGATGTGGATCGACGGGTACCCGCGCTGCGGCGAGCCGAGCAGTTCCAACAGCGCCGAGATGCGCGCGGTGCTGGGATCGAGTTTCGTTTCTGGCCAACGTTGGTCGAGTAGGTGCTCGACTTGCAGAAGCGCCGCGATCTCATCCGGTGAGGGTTCGCGATCCGGAGGTGGGCGCCCGGGCGACTCCGGGTCGAGATACGGCCGGTCGTCCGGCTCCGGGTCGGTCATCGCAGCGCGGCCAGCCTCGCGGTGATGCGGTCGACTTCCTCTTGGGCGATCTGCTGACGCCCACGGATCTTGTCGACGACCTCTGCAGGCGCCTTCGCCAAGAACGCCTCGTTTCCGAGTTTCCCTGTGGTGCCGGCCAATTCCTTCTGTGCCGCCGCGAGGTCCTTCTCCAGCCGGCGCCGTTCGGCGGCGACGTCCACGGTGCCCGAGGTGTCGACCTCGACGGTCACGGTGCCACCCGACAGCCGCACCTCGATGGCCGCGGTCGGGGCGAAGCCGTCGCCGTCGGTGGTCAGCCAGGCCAGCGCGCGCACCGCGGGCACCTGCGCCTGCAGGTCCGCGCCGGCGATGTCCGACAATCGCGCAGGCACCTTCTGGCGGTCGTTGAGTCCCTGATCGCTGCGGAAACGACGCACCTCGGTGATCAGCCTCTGCATATCGGCGACCCGTTGCGCGGCAACAGGATCGAGTGCGAAGCCCGAAGGCGTGGGCCAGTCGGCGATCACCAGCGACTCACCCCCGGTCAGCGTCTTCCACAACACCTCGGTGACGAACGGCATCACCGGATGCAGCAGCTTCAGAAGCGTGTCGAGCACCGCGGCCAGCACGGCCGTCGTGTGCGTGATCCCCTCGGCGAGCTGCACCTTGGCCAGCTCGACGTACCAGTCGCAGAACTCGTCCCAGGCGAAGTGGTAGAGCGACTCGCACGCACGGCTGAACTCGTAGGCGTCGAACGCCGAATCCACTTCCGTGCGAACCTGTTCCACGCGGCCCAGGATCCACCGGTCGGCGTCGGTCAGCTCGGCGGTGTCGGGCAGCGGAGCGGGCGCGGCCCCGTTCATCAACGCGAACCGGGTGGCGTTGAACAGCTTCGTGGCGAAGTTGCGTGACGCTCGGGCGTGATCCTCGCCGATGGACAGGTCACCGCCGGGGCTCGCCCCGCGGGCCAGCGTGAACCGCAGCGCGTCGGCGCCGAACATCTCCACCCAGTCCAGCGGGTCGATCCCGTTACCGCGCGACTTGCTCATCTTGCGGCCGTGCTCGTCGCGAATCAGCCCGTGCAGGAAGACGTTTTCAAAGGGAACCTGCGGACGTGACTTCTTCGCATCTCCGTCTCCGATGATCGCGGGGTCGTCGGCGACGAACGTGCCGAACATCATCATCCGCGCCACCCAGAAGAACAGGATGTCGTAGCCGGTGACCAGCACGGTCGTCGGATAGAACTTGGCGAGGTCGGGCGTGCGGTCCGGCCAGCCCATGGTGGAGAACGGCCACAACGCCGAACTGAACCACGTGTCGAGCACGTCGGGGTCCTGCTCCCAGCCCTCGGGCGGCGTCTCGTCGGGCCCGACGCAGACGGTCTCGCCGTCGGGGCCGTGCCAGATCGGGATGCGGTGGCCCCACCACAGCTGGCGCGAGATGCACCAGTCGTGCATGTTGTCCACCCACGCGAACCACCGCGGCTCGAGACTCGGCGGGTGAATGACGGTGTCGCCGTTGCGGACCGCGTCACCGGCGGCCTTGGCCAACGCCTCGACCTTGACCCACCACTGCAGCGACAGCCTGGGCTCGATCGGCTCACCGCTGCGTTCGGAGTGCCCGACGCTGTGCACGTACGGCCGCTTCTCCGCGACGATGCGGCCTTGCGACGCCAGCGCCTCGCGCACCTTGACCCGCGCCTCGAAGCGGTCCTGGCCGTCGAATTCGGTTCCGGTGCCGGCGATTCGGCCCTTGGTGTCCATGATGGACGGCATCGGTAGCTGGTGGCGCAGGCCGATCTCGAAGTCGTTCGGGTCATGGGCCGGGGTCACCTTGACGGCGCCCGTGCCGAATTCGGGGTCGACGTGCTCGTCGGCGACGATCACGATGTCGCGGTCGATGAAGGGGTGCGCCAGCGTCTTGCCGACCAGATCGCGGTAGCGCTCGTCATCGGGGTGCACGGCGATCGCCGTGTCGCCCAGCATCGTCTCCACGCGGGTGGTGGCCACGACGATGTGCGGTTCGTGATCGTCCAGTGAGCCGTACCGGAACGACACCAACTCGCCCTCGATGTCCTCGTATTTGACCTCGAGATCGGAGATCGCGGTCTCAAGCACCGGCGACCAGTTGACCAGTCGCTCGGCCTGGTAGATCAGACCCGCGTCGAAGAGTCGCTTGAAGATCGTGCGCACCGCGCGCGACAGACCCTCGTCCATGGTGAACCGTTCGCGGCTCCAGTCGACGCCGTCACCGAGGCGGCGCATCTGCGCGCCGATGGTGCCGCCGGATTGCCGCTTCCAATCCCAGACCTTGTCGATGAACAGGTCCCGGCCGAAGTCCTCTTTGGTCTTGCCGTCGACCGCGAGTTGCTTCTCGACGACCGACTGCGTGGCGATGCCGGCATGATCCATGCCCGGCAGCCACAACACCTCGAAGCCCTGCATCCGCTTGCGGCGGGTCAGCGCATCCATCAGCGTGTGGTCCAGCGCGTGGCCCATGTGCAGATTGCCGGTGACGTTCGGCGGGGGCAGCACGATCGAGTAGGCGGGCTTGCTGCTGGTGGCGTCGGCGGTGAAGTAGCCGGCCTTGACCCAGCCCTCGTAGAGATCGCTCTCCACCGCGGCCGGGTCCCAGGACTTGGGCAGGGCTTCGGCAGAGGAGCGGGGGCTGGCGGTCACCCCGCAATTCTAGGAACGCAGCGCGCGGCGTCGCTAACTGCCCCGAACAGAGCGGTTTTTCGCTTCCGACCCGGTGTGACGTGCGCTACCCCGGCAGGCGCGTCGTCTCCAGCGTCACCCCCGCTGCGGGCAACCGGGTGAGCAACACGTCGCCCATCGCCGCGGCGGGGGTGAGTACGCCGCGAAGGTCGGAGAGCTTGTCGCGGTCGAACGCCAGCGCCAATGCGCTTTCCCCCAGCAGCACCGCCGTCGCCTTGTAGCCCGGATCGCCCTTCTGCGCCATGACGGCGCGATACCGGGCGCCCGTGGCGGTCGTGGCATACGTTTCGACGGTGTAGTGGCCGCTTTCGCGGACCTTCTCGCTGGGGCCGGTGCCTGGTTTCGGCAGCACCCGCTCGATCAGCTTGCCGGGCACCCGGTCGAAGTAGCGGCTGCCCAAGGCCATCGTCGCGGCGTTACCGGCCGCGGCCACCGCCGATGCGACCGGCGCGAGCATCGACTTGCCCATGCTCATCTGTTCGCCGTACTCGAGTCGCCGCCCATAGGCGTAGTCGAGTAATGCGTTGCTGCGCCGCACGATACGGGTATTGACCGCGGCCATCACGAAAGGCGCCACCCAATAGCCGTCGAGTTCGGGTGCGATCTCTCCGCCGCGCCGCCACCGCAGATCGGGTTGGCCACCCAACTCGGGTTCGGCGGCGCGGTCCGGGGTGAGCGTGTAAGGGTCGTTCATCACCCGGCGCGCCTCGGCGTCTGACGATGCCGCCCGCATGACCTCGATCATCGAGGCGGCCGTGCCACCGGACACGCCGCCCTTGAAGGACCGCACCACCAGGTTGGTGTCGGTGAGTTCGCCCGCATCGTCGCGCTGGGCCCGCCGGTACAACGCGAACACTGTGAGATCCGAAGGCACGGAATCGAATCCGCACGAGTGCACGATGCGCGCACCGGTGTCGGCGGCCTGTTTGTGGTACTGGTCGATGCTGTCGCGGATGAACAGCGACTCCCCGGTCAGGTCCGCGTAGTCGGTGCCGGCCGCCGCGCACGCCGCGACCAGCGGCAGGCCGTACTTCGCATAGGGCCCCACCGTGGTGACCACGACGCGCGCCTGTGCGGCCATCGCGTTCAGTGTCGACGGCTGCGAGGCGTCCGCGGTGATCAGCGGCCACGAGCGGGCCGCATCACCCAGGGACTCTCGGACGGCGATCAGCTTGTCGTGCGATCGGCCGGCGAGCGCGATCCGGGCCCCCGAAGCCGTCCTGGCCAGATATTCGGCGGTGAGTTTCCCGACGAACCCGGTGGCCCCGTACACGACGATGTCGAATTCCCGCTCGGATGTCGAAGGTCGCCGGCCGTCCGGCTCCGGTGCGCTCATGGTCGCGACGCTACCCGAGCGTCTCGGGCACCTCGGTGTCCTCACCGAGCACGTGCCGGGCCAGGAACCCGATCACCACCTGGTACCAGATCTTGGCGTGTTGCGGAGTGAGCACCCAGTGGTTCTCCGACGGGAAATACAGAAACCGGTGCGGGCTGTCGCCGTCGGCATCGGCCGCCAGCGCGGAGTGGGTGAGCAACTCGTACCAGAGCCGCAGCGCCTGGCCGATCGGCACTCGGTAGTCCTTGTCGCCGTGGATGACCAGCATGGGCGTACGGATTTCGGCGACGTGGTGATGCGGCGAGTTGGCCTCCGCCATGTCGCGCGTCATCTCCCGTAGCCAGTAGTACGACGAGTCGGTGGTGGCGCCGAACTGATCGAGCGCCCAGAGGCTGGCATGGGTGACGATCGCGTCGAACCTGTCGGTGTGGCCGGCGACCCAGTTGGCCATGTAGCCACCGAACGACCCACCCATCGCCGCGGTACGCGACGCGTCGATGCGGGGATACGCGCACGCGGCATCGGTGATGGCCATCAGATCCTCGAAAGGGGCACCGCCCCAGGCGCCCCAGCCCCGCGCGATGAAGTCCTGCCCGTAACCGGTGGAGATCCCGGGATCGGGCAGCAGCACCGCATACCCGCGAGCCGCCAGCAGCCACGGATTCCACCGCCACGACCACACGTTCCAGCTGGCCAACGGACCGCCGTGGATCCACAGCAGCAGCGGCGCCTTTCCGTCACCGGCCGGGAGCACCAACCACGAACGCACCCGCGTGCCGTCGCCGGACGTCGTCTCGAGTTCGGTCAGCGTCCCCGGAAGCGGCGGCAGCGCCGCACACGGAAGCTCGGTGACACCGCCGTCGGGGTCGATGCGCACCGGGTGAGGCGGCGCCGCATAGGAGCTTCGCAACGCGAACAGCACACCGTCCGCAGCGGCAACCACATCGGAGTAGCAGTAGTCGTCGAACGTCAGCTGGGTTACCGCACCGTCGGCGAGGCCGACCCGGAAAACCGGTGCCCTGCCGTCCTGATCGGCGGTGACGATCACCGCCGAGCCGTCCCGCAGCCACGTCACCGATGCCGGCCACCGGTCCCAATCACCGGCGAGCACGCGTGGGCTCTCGCCAAACCGGGTGCATCCCAGCGTGATTCGCGGCGGCGTATCGGGTGTCGAGAACGTCTCGCGGAGGTAGACGACGGTGGTGCCGTCCGGTGAGATGGCCGGACTCCACACGTCGGCGTCGGGCTCGGCCACCACCACCGAGCGTTCGCCGGTGTCCAGGTCGATCCGCATCAGCACCGAATGGCGGGACGCACCGGGGGCGGGCCGTTGCCACGTGGTGACCAGGAACCGCCCGTCGGAACTGATGTCGAAGTCGGACTCGCGCAAGGCGCCGACCGGCGCGGCGGTCAGGTCGCGCACGTCTTCACCGCACGCGGAATCGTCGGTCAGCGCGACGGCGAGCAGGTGCGGCTCGCCCGGTCCCAGATCGGCGTCCCAGTGCCGAATCGGATAGCCGGTGTGCAGGATCGCGGTGATCTTGTTGTCCTTGCGCAGGTCTCGCAGCCGGCGGTCCTCGGCGATGGTCCGTGCCGAGGGCATCAATGGTGAGCGCACCACCGCCACGTCAGCTTCGCGGGCGGTGCGCACCGCCTCGACGCCGCCGGGCGGTGACAGCACCTGCGCCGCCTCACCGCCGGTCGCCGGAAGTCGCCACAGCGCGGCGGGTGGCGCGTCGTCGTCCGCGGTCGGGCGGACTGCGACGAACAGCAGATCGCCGTTGGCCGCGAACGCGGGGGCCGACTCGCCCTCGGTCCCCCGCGTCAGCCGGCGCGCCGGTTCGGCGCCGGTGGGGTCGAGCTCCCAGACCGCGCTGACGTATTCGGTTCTCTTGTCGTTGAGTTGAGCGACGGTGGTCACCAACCGGGTTCCGTCCGGCGACAGCGCCAGTCCCGAGACGCGGGGTAACGCCACGTACTCGTCGAGGTCGTCGAAGGGCGCGCGGGACGGGGCGTCGAGGGCCGTCGCGGTCATGCCCCCGTTGGTAGCACACCCCGGCGACCCTCCCCGCGACGTGCTGCGCGCTACGTTCGACGCATGCCGAAGCGGATCGTAGTCGTCGGGGCGGGCATCGCCGGGTTGGCGACCGCTGTGGCCCTGCAACAGCGCGGACTCGACATCACGCTTGTCGAGGAGCGCACCGACACGTCCTCGGGAGCCGGAATCAGCATCTGGCCCAACGCTTTGGCCGCGCTCGACAACATCGGCCTCGGCGACCCCGTGCGTGAGGCCGGCGGCCGGGTCACGGCAGGTGCGGCGCGCTGGCGTGACGGCAGCTGGTTGCGGCGACCCGAACGGCAACGCCTCATCAAGGCGCTCGGCGAACCTCTTGTCGTCATCCGCCGTTCGGCGTTGACATCGATTCTGGCCGGGGCGCTCGCCGACGGCACCGTGCGGGCCGGCGTGGCGGTGGAGGCGCTGGCGGTGACCGGCGACGGCATCCGAGTCACGTTGGCCGACTCCGCGGTGCTGGAGGCCGACGCCGTCGTGGGCGCCGACGGCACGCATTCGATGGTCGCCCGTCATCTCAACGGACCGCTGCACAACCGATATGTCGGCTACACCGCGTGGCGCGGGGTGGCCGACTGCAGAATCGATCCCGAGCTCGCGGGCGAGACACTCGGCCCAGCGTGCGAGTTCGGCCACGTCCCACTCGGGCAGGACCACACGTATTGGTTCGCCACCGAACGAGTACCCGAGGCGACCACGGCGCCGCAGGGTGAACTGGCCTACCTTCGGGAGCGGTTCGCGTCGTGGGCCCCGCCCATCCCCGAGATCCTGGCCGCCACGGATCCCGCCGCCGTCTTGCGCAACGACCTCTATGACCGCGACGAGGCGCGGCAGTGGTCGCGGGGTTCCATCGTGACGGTCGGTGACGCCGCGCATCCGATGCGTCCGCACCTGGGACAGGGCGGCTGTCAGGGGCTGGAGGACGCCGCGATCCTGGCGCGGTTCCTCGATGGCGACGACGACGTCGGTGCGGCGTTCGCGCGGTTCGTGGCGTTTCGCCGTCCGCGGGTCCGCTCGCTGGTCCGCGAATCGCGGTTCATCGGGCGCGTCATGAACCTGCCGCCGGCGCTCAGTGCGCTCGTGAGCCGGGCGACGGTGCTGGGACCCGAAGCCCTGATCGCCGGTCACCTGGCCGCTGTGGCGGCACGATCGGCGTTCAAGCCGCCCACCGACCGCGACGTGTCCGCGGCGTGAGCGTGCGGCTGGGCCCGCTGGTCGTCGACGCGGCCGACCCGCCCGCGTTGTCCGCCTTCTGGGCGGCAGTCCTCGGGGTCGACGCGCAGCGCCGGCTACTGGTCTTTCGACCGCAGGACCGCCCGAAGACGGTGAAGAACCGCGTCCACGTGGACCTCGACGTCCGCGACATCGCGGCGCTCCTCGACCTCGGCGCCCGTGTGCTCGCCGAGCACCCCGGGTGGACGACGCTCGCCGACATCGAGGGCAACGAATTCTGCGCGTTCCCCCGAAAGCGGGATGAAGGCCCTCCCGCCCGCCTGTTCGCCGTCTGCACGGACAGCGACCGCCCCGAAGAGCTCGCCGCCTGGTGGGCGCCGCGGGTGGGGGCCGAGCTGCGCGACGGCCTCGACGGGACGCCGCGGTGGCTCTACGGGTCATCCGGCTGGGAGGACCTCATCTGGAAGTTCGTCCGCGTCGACGACCGCCGTGTCGTTCCGAACCGCTGGCAGTGGAGCGTCGACTCGGCCCCCGACGGGCTGACAGACCCGCAGGGCAACGAGTTCAGCGTGCTCCGGCGATCGTCCCGATCGGGTTGAGCAGCGCGGTGCACATCTGACGCGGATTGACGAAGCCGAACAGGCCGCTGGACGGCATCGCCGCGCAACCGGTCGCGGTGGCGGGCACGGTCCGTGCGGTCGGCGCGGACGGACCCGACGGCGTGGTCCACACCGCGGGCGTGGCACCGCGGGGCCCGCACTTCGGCCACGCCTTCAGGCCCTGGGTGCGCAGGACGTTCTCGGCCACGCGGATCTGCTCTGCGCGCGATGCGGTCGCCGGGTTGCCGACACCGCCGTTGGAGGCCCAGGTGGCCTGCTTGAACTGCAGGCCTCCGTAGTGGCCGTTGCCCGTGTTGGTGGCCCAGTTGCCGCCGGATTCGCATTCGGCGATGGCGTCCCAGTTCACCGAATCGGCGTTGGCGGTGGCCAACGACGACTCGGACAGTGCCATCGGCACCATCGCCAGCGCTCCGGAGATCGCCGCGGCCAAAAGGCCCTTGCCCACTGCGGTACGAACGTTCATCTCTGCGGTCCTTCCCCGACCGTTTTTCACAAGGCCCGCATCCGAGAACCCCTCGATCTCCGCTGCGGTTATCCGGTGTGTCGGGTGATGAACGTCACGTGTTACGCGAGGGTCAAAAGTTTTATTCGTTACTTAATTGGCGTAAGAGCCTTCTGAGAAAGAAGAGGCGGTGCCGGATAATCCCGGCACCGCCCCTGATAAGACGAAAACGCGTGCTTAGCCGCGACCGCCGCAGGTCGGCCATGCGCCGATGCCCTGCGACTGCAGCACGTTCTCGGCGACGCGGATCTGCTCCTCGCGGCTGGCGTTGTGCGGGGAGCCGCTGCCGCCGTTCGATTGCCACGTGCCCATGGTGAACTGCAGGCCGCCGTAGTAGCCGTTGCCGGTGTTGATGGACCAGTTACCGCCCGACTCGCACGCCGCGACGGCGTCCCAGTCCACACCGCTGTCCGCATTGGCAGTGCCGGTGGCCAGAGCCATGGGCGCCACTGCGAGCGCGCCGGCAAAGGTCGCCAGGCCAAGTGTCTTGCGGATGTTCTTCAACTTCTATCCTTTCGCCACGCGCGCGCCAACACACGCCCGCGCAGATCGCACGGGGTGGGCATGCCTGTCGGCCAGGCCAGGAGTTGGGCCGCACCGTCTCGGTCGGGTGCGACAGCGGGAGGCCGGAAGTGCCTCGCCGGGCCTTCGCGCCGGCGGCCGCCGGAGACCGTTGGCCTCCTACAGCCCCACTCACACACAGGTTCGTGGTTTTCAAATTGTTTGCTCCGGGTAGAGCCATTGGGGACCGTACAAAATGAGTTCCGCCGTCGTCATATCGAGCGAAGGTGTGTCGCGGCAAGATCACGAAACGATTACGGCGAAGATCTCCGTGCGTAGTCCCTGGTAGTACGGCGGTTTGACGGAGACGCCAAAACTCGTGTTCGCCCCGGTTCTCGTGAGCCATCTCACGGCTAATTTGTGAGCTGGGCCACGGCTATGCGCGGTCGCGCCTCAGCTCGGGCGGCCAAAACCGCAGTGGCGTGGACAAAATGACCGCAGCGGGCGCGATCGTTGCCCGTGACCGTGGTGACTTCGCTGGCCCGTCGACCCAGTCCGACAGCCGAAACATCGTGCGCATCAGCGACTCACGAAGACAACCCGAACGCACCTGCACGATGGCATCCCACCGCCGTTCCGGCAGCCCGTGACGGACTCCGTTATGCCAGCGGGCTTTTCGGCGTTGGGCACCGACACTCGGCACATCTCAAACAGCGAACCAGCCGTGAGCACTCCGTGCATGGCCCTTTTGGAAGCGACCGTTCCAGCCGTCGCGGCCTGCCTTTTCCGGGCGCCACACACCGAAAGAGACCTCACGAAGGCCGAATTCACCCACTGACCCATCGAAAGCCGTTGGAAGCTCGGACCATTCGACTACCCACTTCGCCTTCTGACACAGAGGCGATTTCGGCATGTAGGTGCGCTTTATTACGGCGGAATACGAACTAATTCACTGGCGCGAATTCAATTCACACCTTCACGAATAGCAGGTATTTCAGTCGGTGAATTTGCTAGGCGATTTGCACGTCGCGGATGGCGGCGAGATCGGCGGCGGTGTTGACGTTGGTCAGCGCACGCTGTTCGGGCATGACGATCCGCTGGGTGTCGACCCGGTCCACCAGCGCGCGCATGCTTCGCTCCCCCGCAGCGATCAGTTCGTCCACACGCCCGGCCAGCGCGGTGCGATAGACACCGGCGAGGTAGTGGTCACGGCCGTCCCATGGCAACACCACGTCGGCCTCCACGCGAAGCGCCGGGGCCACCAATTCGTCGATCAGCTCGACGGTCAGCAGCGGCATGTCCACCGCGGAGACGAACGCGAGTTCCGACCCGGCCTCGGCCGCAGCCCGCAGCCCCCGGCCGGTCGCCAACAGCGGGCCGACGCCGCGCACCTCGTCGCGCAGAACCTCGGCGTCGAGCGCCGGCAGTGCCTGCCCGGGGGCGGCGATGACGAAGATCGGCGCGCACCGCGGCGCCAGGATGCTCACCATCCGCTCGACGAGCGTGGTGCCCTCATACGGCAACGTGGCCTTGTCGCGGCCCATGCGGCGGGAAGCCCCGCCCGCCAGGATGATTCCGGCCAGCGGAACGGTGGTCGTCATGACGGTGACGTTAGTCGACAGTCCAGGTGTCTTTGCCCCGAAGCAGTGACTGAAGTGCGGCCGTGTCGTGCGCCTTCTCGGAGCGGGCCGCCGCGATCTGCCGGCGGGCCGCGTCGTCGTAGGTCGGCTTGCTCACCTGACGGAAGATGCCCATCACCATGTGTTCGAGGCTCTGGTCCGACAGCCGCGACAACGCGAACGCGTAGGCCGGGTCCTCGAGGTTGGCGTCGTGGACGACGATCTCGTCGGCCGACACATCGGCGGTCTTGGCGATCTCGAGCCCGTAGCCGGACTTCACCACGCAGTACTCGCCGTCGGCGCCGAACGTGACCGGCTCGCCGTGGGTGAGGTTGATCAGCCGCTCCTCGGCGCCTTCCTTGCGCAGGGCGTCGAACGAGCCGTCGTTGAAGATCGGGCAGTCCTGCAAGATCTCGACCAGGGCCGCACCGCGGTGAGCGGCGGCGGCGCGCAGCACCTCGGAGAGCCCCTTGCGGTCGGAGTCCAGTGCACGGCCGACGAACGTCGCGTCGGCGCCGAGCGCCAGCGACACCGGGTTGAACGGGTAGTCCAGCGAGCCCATCGGAGTGGACTTGGTGACCTTGCCGACCTCCGACGTCGGGGAGTACTGGCCCTTGGTCAGCCCGTAGATCCGGTTGTTGAACAGCAGGATCGTGATGTTGATGTTGCGGCGCAGCGCGTGGATCAGGTGGTTGCCGCCGATCGACAGCGCGTCGCCGTCACCGGTGACGACCCACACCGACAGATCCTCGCGGGCCAGCGCCAGGCCGGTCGCGATCGTCGGGGCGCGGCCGTGGATCGAGTGGAACCCGTAGGTCTCCAGGTAGTACGGGAAGCGACTCGAGCAGCCGATACCGCTGACGAACGCGATGTTTTCGCGGCGCAACCCCAGCTCGGGCAGGAAGTTGCGGATCGTGTTGAGGATGACGTAGTCACCGCAACCGGGGCACCAGCGGACCTCCTGGTCGCTGGTGAAGTCCTTCGACTTCTGCGGCTGATCGGTCGTCGGCACCCGGCTGGTGCCTGCGGTCAACCCGAGATCTGCTCCGATCAAGTCGGTCATACGTTCGCTCCCACACCGCTCACGCCGACTTCGACGGTGGCCGCCGCCAGTCGTGCGAACTTCACTTTGTCACTTTCCTTCTCGCCCAACGTTCCGTCCAGTGCCGCATCAATGATGCCTTCGACCTCGTCGGCCAGGAAGGCCATACCTTCCACCTTGGTGACCGACTGGACGTCGACCAGGTACTTGCCCCGCAGCAGCAGAGCGAGTTGGCCGAGGTTCATCTCCGGGCACACCACGGTCGGATACCGCCGCAGCACCTCACCGAGGTTGGCCGGGAACGGGTTGAGGTTGCGCAGGTGCGCCTGGGCGACCTTGATGCCCTTGCGACGCGCGCGCCGGCACGCCTCGCCGATCGGCCCGAAGCTCGAACCCCAGCCGAGCATCAGCAGATCCGCATCACCGGTCGGGTCGTCGACCTCGAGATCGGGCACGGCGATGCCGTCGACCTTGGCCTGCCGCAGCCTGACCATCAGATCGTGGTTCTTGGGCTCATAGGAGATGTTCCCCGAGCCGTTGGCCGCTTCCAGACCGCCGATCCGGTGCTCGAGGCCGGGCGTACCCGGAATCGCGAACTGGCGGGCCAGGGTCTCGGGATCACGGGCGTACGGCTGGAACGGCTCGCCGGACTTGGCGAACGTGTGCTCGATGGCCGGGTAGCTGCTGACGTCCGGAATGCGCCATGGCTCAGAGCCGTTGGCGATCGCGCCGTCGGAGAGGATGACCACCGGCGTGTGGTAGTTGACCGCGATGCGGGCGGCCTCCACGGCGACGTCGAAGCAGTCCGACGGCGAGCGGGGTGCGATCACCGCGACCGGCGACTCGCCGTTGCGGCCATACATCACCTGCAGCAGGTCCGCCTGCTCGGTCTTGGTCGGCAGACCGGTGGACGGCCCACCGCGCTGCACGTCGATGATGATCAGCGGCAGTTCGGTCATCACCGCCAGACCGATCGCCTCGGACTTCAGCGAGATGCCCGGGCCCGAGGTGCTGGTGACACCGAGGGCGCCGCCGTAGGACGCGCCGATGGCCGCACCGATGCCGGCGATCTCGTCTTCGGCCTGGAAGGTCAGCACGTTGAAGTTCTTGTGCTTGGACAGCTCGTGCAGGATGTCGGACGCCGGGGTGATCGGGTAGGTGCCGAGCACGACCTGCAGGTCGGCGAGTTGACCGGCGGTGACGATTCCGTAGGCCAGTGCGGTGTTACCGGAAATCTGGCGGTACTCACCGGTTCTGAGCTTGGCGGGCGCGACCTCGTAGGTGCTGGCGAACGCCTCGGTCGTCTCGCCGTAGTTCCAGCCGGCCTTGAGAGCGAGCACGTTGGCCTCGGCGACGTCGGGTTTGCGCGCGAACTTCTCGCGGATGAACGCCTCGCTGTGCTTGAGTTCGCGGCCGTACATCCACGACAGGAGACCGAGCGCGAACATGTTCTTCGCGCGCTGGCCGTCCTTCTTGGACGCGCCGATGGGTTCGACCGCGCCGAGCGTCAGGGTCGTCATCGGCACGGCCTGCACGACGTAGTCGGACAGTTCGTCGGTCTCCAACGGGTTGGCTTCGTAGCCGACCTTGGCGAGGTTGCGCTTGGTGAACTCGTCGGAGTTGGCGATGATCAGCCCGCCGCGAGGCAGGTCGGAGACGTTGGCCTTCAGCGCCGCCGGGTTCATCGCGACGAGCACATCGGGGCGGTCGCCCGCGGTGAGGATGTCGTAGTCGGCGATCTGGATCTGGAACGACGACACACCGGGCAGCGTGCCCTGCGGCGCGCGGATCTCGGCGGGGTAATTCGGTTGCGTGGCAAGGTCGTTGCCGAACAAGGCGGCTTCGGAGGTGAACCGGTCACCGGTGAGCTGCATACCGTCGCCGGAGTCGCCGGCGAAGCGAATGACGACCTTCTCGAGCTTCTGTCGAGGACTCGCACTCCCCGGACTGACCGCGTTGTCGTTCGCTGCCACGAGGCCCGCCTTCCACGCTGCGTGGGGATGTCCTCCGAGTCACAGTCGATCGACGCGCCGTCGGTGGACGTCCACCAAGATTTTTGATGTCACTACCAGTACCGATTATTGCACTTTTCTTAGGCGGCCCTTCACCGGACTCGCCTGCGGCGTGCCGCATCCGGGGGGTCGAACGCACAGCTCAGCCAATGTGCGGGTGGCTGCCGTGAGACATAACTGTGTTGTTCGTCACGTCTACGAGACAAAAATTCTAAGGAAATGCTTACCGTCCAGTAGCCGGTAGCAAGCACCGTCGTCGGTGCTGGTCGTCCGGTTGTCAGTGCCGGGTGGAGGCAGAGTCGCCGCGCCGTTCGTGCCAGCGCAGGCGCAGTAACAGCAGGTGGCGGTGCGCGCGGAAGCCAGCCGACAGCGGATCACGCCAGACCGGCATGCGGCGGTTCGGTTCGAGTTCGTTGTGCACGCATCCATTGTGCCGTCCGCATGGTGATGACGCCGCCTCGCGCGCTGGCCCCGACATGAACAGCACCCAAACGTTATCGACGTCGATTCGCCCTAGGGTGGAGTCATGGGTCGGGTCACAGCCAGGCGGCGGGCACAGCATGTGACCATGGACTCCGCGGTGGCGCGGCCGGAGACCCTGGTCGTCGAGGAGCCGATGGAGATCCGCGTCAACGGCGCGCCCATCACGGTGACGATGCGCACTCCGGGCTCCGATGTCGAACTCGCGCAGGGTTTTCTACTGACCGAGGGCGTCATCGCCGGACGCGACGACGTGCTCACGGCGCGATACTGCAAGGGCACGGGCGTCGATGACACCGGCTTCTCCCAGAACACCTACAACGTTCTCGACGTGACGCTGGCCCCGCACGTCGCGCCGCCCGATGTCGATGTCACGCGCAACTTCTACACGACATCGTCGTGCGGGGTCTGCGGTAAGGCATCGCTGGAGGCCGTGCAGTTGAGCAGCCGCCACGGCCCCGGGGACGATCCGACCACCATCACCGCCCAGACCCTCTCGCAGTTGCCGGCGCGGCTGCGCAAAGCCCAGAAGGTGTTCGCCAGCACCGGCGGCCTGCACGGGGCCGCGCTGTTCGACTCCGACGGCACGACGCTCGCCGTGCGAGAAGACGTCGGCAGGCACAACGCCGTGGACAAGGTCATCGGCTGGGCGGTCGAGCAGGACCGCATTCCGCTGACGGGGGCCGTCCTGCTGGTCAGCGGACGCGCTTCGTTCGAGCTGGCACAGAAGGCCGTGATGGCGGGAATCCCGGTGCTCGCGGCGGTGTCGGCGCCGTCGTCGCTGGCCGTCGACCTGGCCAGCCAGTCCGGGTTGACGCTGGTGGCCTTCCTACGGGGGCGGTCGATGAACGTCTACACCCGTCCCGACCGCGTCGTGCACTGACGCGGCGACCGCCGCTTGATCGAAGTCGGGCGCCGCTTGATCGTCGTCAGGCGGGAACTGATTGCCCGACTCCTCAACGCGGCTCGTACCTCGCCGCTTGATCGTCGTCAGGCAGACTTGTCGCGACGCTCGGGACGCGACGGCTTGCGCGGCACGATGGTCGGCAGCACGTTGTCCTGCACCGTCTCCTTGGTGACGACCACCTTGGCGACGTCGTCGCGGCTGGGGATGTCGTACATCACCGGCAGCAGCACTTCTTCCATGATGGCGCGCAGACCGCGGGCTCCGGTGCCGCGATGGATGGCCTGATCGGCGATCGCCTCCAGCGCCTCGTCGGTGAATTCGAGTTCGACGCCGTCCATTTCGAACAGGCGCGTGTACTGCTTCACCAACGCGTTCTTGGGCTTGGACAGAATCTGCACAAGAGAGTCCTTGTCCAGGTTCGTCACCGACGCCACGACCGGCAACCGGCCGATGAACTCCGGAATCAGCCCGAACTTGATCAGATCCTCGGGCATGACCTCGGCGAAGTGATCGGCGGTGTCGATGTCGGCCTTCGAGTGCACCTCGGCGCCGAAGCCCAGGCCGCGCTTGCCGACGCGGTCGGAGACGATCTTCTCCAGACCCGCGAACGCACCCGCCACGATGAACAACACGTTGGTGGTGTCGATCTGGATGAACTCCTGGTGGGGATGCTTGCGGCCGCCCTGCGGAGGCACCGACGCCTGCGTTCCCTCCAGGATCTTCAGCAGCGCCTGCTGGACGCCTTCGCCGGAGACATCGCGGGTGATCGACGGGTTCTCGCTCTTGCGGGCGATCTTGTCGACCTCGTCGATGTAGATGATGCCGGTCTCGGCGCGCTTGACGTCGTAGTCGGCGGCCTGGATCAGCTTGAGCAGAATGTTCTCGACGTCCTCGCCCACGTATCCGGCTTCGGTCAGCGCGGTGGCGTCGGCGATCGCGAACGGCACGTTGAGCATCTTGGCCAACGTCTGCGCCAGGTAGGTCTTACCGCAGCCGGTCGGGCCGAGCATCAAGATGTTGGACTTGGCCAGTTCGACGGGCTCGGAACGCGAATCGCGGGTCTTCTCCCCCGCCTGGATGCGCTTGTAGTGGTTGTAGACGGCGACCGCGAGCGTGCGCTTGGCGGTGTCCTGTCCGATGACGTAACCCTCGAGGAAGTCGCGGATCTCCGCGGGCTTGGGCAACTCGTCGAGCTTCACGTCGTCGGCGTCGGCGAGCTCCTCTTCGATGATCTCGTTGCAGAGATCGATGCACTCGTCGCAGATATAGACGCCCGGACCCGCAATGAGCTTCTTAACCTGCTTTTGACTCTTGCCGCAGAACGAGCACTTCAGCAGGTCACCGCCGTCTCCAATGCGCGCCATGGTGGTGGGGTCCTACTTTCCTCGCAGCCGATGAAGCTTCTTTTCTATGGTTGCCTCGGGTGGTGAACCCGACGCTACCCGTTTGTTCCCGCGCGACGCGACCGATAAAGCCGAATCGCGCCAGTGGTATTCATCTGTGTTCGCGCCAACATATCGTCTGATCACCCCCGGACCCCAGCGAACGCGCCGCCGTGTCTTTGGCGTGTCGTCGCCGTGACCGGACCGAGAGAGCGTCGGCACCCAAACTACCCGTTAATCGGCGTGGTGCACCCCGCCGCCGATCCGTGTGACGCTATCGGCGCCCGGGGCCGGCGGGACCCGGCCCGACCGGACCCGGCCCGACGGGGCCGGGACCAACGGGGCCCACCACTCCTCCGACGCCGACGGGGCCCGCGGGCCCGACGACAGGAGCGGGGTTGAGATAGACGTTCACGTCATTGGGGACGCACTGATCGGTGTACATGTCCCAGTACGTCCCGGCAGGACAGACCGGTTCCTGAGCCTGGCTCACCGCCGGTGACGCGATCTGGGTCAGCCCGCACACCACGGCCGCCGCCAATGCGGTCATCGCGAAACCCGCTCGCTTCCCAACCGTCATCGCAATCCTCCCCTGGCCGTCCGGCGGTGCAGACGAACAGCGTGCCACGCGAACCGCCCAGGAGAACCGGGTTTCGCGCAGTTGGGAAGCGGATCAGGCGGTCTGAGCGGACAGCTTGCGGTACTCCAGGACGGTATCGATGACGCCGTATTCCTTGGCCTCTTCCGCGGTCAGAATCTTGTCGCGGTCGGTGTCCTTGCGGATCTGCTCGGGGGTCTTGCCGGTGTGGTTGGCCAGCGTCACCTCCATCAGCGTGCGCATCCGCTCGATCTCCTTGGCCTGGATCTCGAGATCGGAGAACTGGCCCTGGATGACGCCGGCCAGCGCGGGCTGGTGAATCAGCACGCGCGCGTTCGGCAGCGCCATCCGCTTACCGGGGGTGCCGGCGGCCAGCAACACCGCGGCGGCCGAGGCGGCCTGACCCAGACACACCGTCTGGATGTCGGCGCGCACGTACTGCATGGTGTCGTAGATCGCCATCAGCGAGGTGAACGAGCCGCCCGGCGAATTGATGTACATCGTGATGTCGCGGTCCGGGTCAAGCGACTCCAGCACCAGCAACTGGGCCATGATGTCGTTCGCCGACGCATCGTCGACCTGCACACCGAGGAAGATGATGCGTTCCTCGAACAGCTTGTTGTACGGATTGGACTCCTTGACGCCGAAGCTGGAGTGCTCGATGAACGACGGCAGGATGTAGCGGGCCTGGGGTTGCAGACGGGCGTCGGTGTGATCGGTCATTTGTCTAGTCCTGCTCCTGGTCCTGAGCCGTTGACGCTCGCGCTGGTGATGATGTGGTCGACGAAGCCGTACTCCAGGGCCTCCTGCGCGGTGAACCAGCGGTCGCGGTCGGAGTCCGCTTCGATCCGCTCGATCGGCTGCCCGGTGAACTCGGCGTTCAACCGGAACATCTCCTTCTTGATCACCGCGAACTGCTCGGCCTGGATGGCGATGTCGGCCGCGCCGCCGGTGATACCGCCGAGCGGCTGGTGCATCAGGATCCGGGCGTGGGGCAGGGCGTAGCGCTTACCCTTCGTGCCCGCCGCGAGCAGGAACTCACCCATCGAGGCGGCCATACCCATGGCGTAGGTGGCGACGTCGCACGGCGCCAGCACCATGGTGTCGTAGACCGCCATGCCGGCGCTGATGGAGCCGCCGGGCGAGTTGATGTAGAGGTGAATGTCCTTGGTGGGATCCTCGGCGGACAGCAGCAGAATCTGCGCGCAGAGCTTGTTGGCGATGTCGTCATCGACCTGTGAGCCCAGGAAGATGATCCGCTCCGCCAGCAAGCGCTCGTAGACCGAGTCGACAAGGTTGAGGCCGTGCGAGGCGCCACGCATGTGGGTCACGACTGGATACCTGCTTTCTTCAAGAGCTTGATACTCACCGACACTAACCAACCCGCGCGAGCGTGCAGTCCCTAGACGGGCTGCGTTCGCTCACAGCGTCACTTCGTGTCGGCCGACTCCTCGTCCGCTTCGGGTTCGGCAGCCTCCGACGCCTCGTCGGCAGCTTCCTCGGTCTGCGCGTCAGAGCGGCCGAAGAACTCGGTGGTGTCGATCACGTTGCCGTCGGAGTCGGTGACGGTGGCGGCCTCGACGACGGCCGCCAGCGCCAGGCCGCGACGCACGTCGGCGAACAGGGCCGGCAGCTGGTTGTTCTGCTGCAGCGACTGGATCAGCTGCTGGGGCTGCAGGCCATACTGCTGAGACATCAGCATCAGGCGTTCGCTGATGTCGTTCTGGCCGACCTGGACGTCGAGCTTGTCGGCGATCGCATCGACGAGCAGTTGCGTCTTGACCGCCTTCTCCGCGTTGGTGCGGTTGTCGGCGTCGAACTGCTCGCGGCTGCTGCCCTGGGCCTCGAGCGCCTCGGCCAGACGTGCCTCGTCGTGGTCCAGCCCGTGGATGGCGTTGTGCAACGCGTCGTCGACCTGTGCCTGCACCACCTTCTCGGGCAGCGGCACCTCGACCTGCTCGAGCAGCGTCTCGAGCACTTTGTCGCGGATCTTCTCGGCCTGCTGCACCCGCTTGACCCGGCGCACCTGCTCGACGAGCGACTCCTTGAGCTCGTCGATGGTGTCGAATTCGCTTGCCAGCTGGGCGAATTCGTCGTCAGGCTCGGGCAGCTCGCGCTCCTTGACCGACTTGACAGTGACGGTCACCTGCGCCTCCTTGCCGGCGTGCTCACCGGCGGCCAGCGTGGTGGTGAAGACGCGGGTCTCCCCCTCCTTGAGGCCGACGATCGCCTCGTCGAGACCGTCGATCAGCTGACCCGAACCGACCTCGTGCGACAGCCCCTCGGTGGCGGCCTCGGGCAGCTCCTGGCCGTCCACGGTGGCCGACAGGTCGATGGAGACGAAATCGCCGTTCTCGGCGGCACGCTCCACGCCGGTGAGCGTGCCGAAGCGGGCGCGCAGCGACTGCAGCTCGGCGTCGACCTCTTCGTCGGTCACCTCGATCGCGTCGACGGTCAGCGTAAGCTCCGACAGCTCGGGAAGCTCGATCTCCGGGCGGATGTCGACCTCGGCCGTGAACGTGAGGTCCTGGCCGTACTCCTTGTTGGTGATCTCGATCTCGGGCTGGCCCAGCGGCTGCACCTCGGAGGTGGTGACCGCCTCGCTGTAGCGGTTGGGAAGAGCCTCGCTGACGACCTGGTCGAGCATCGCTTCGCGGCCGACGCGGGCCTCGAGAAGCTTGCGCGGCGCCTTGCCGGGACGGAAACCGGGGAGCCGGACCTGCTTGGCCAACTGCGCGAATGCGCGGTCGAAGTCGGGTTCGAGCTCGGTGAAGGGCACCTCCACGTTGATGCGCACCCGGGTGGGGCTCAACTTCTCGACGGTGCTCTTCACGATCTTGCTCCTCATTGTTTCTGGTGTCGTCGGTGTCGCAGTCGGGGTGACAGGATTTGAACCTGCGGCCTTCCGCTCCCAAAGCGGATGCGCTACCAAGCTGCGCTACACCCCGTGCTCTGCTCGTCGCGCCGACGCTTGAGCGCTGCGCCCGCGCGGGCCGTCCGCAAAACACGGAACGACCACGCGAGATACTACGGGCTGGACACGCGAAGCCTTCAATTGGATTTGATTTGGCTGCCGCCGGTACGATCTGGTCTTGCTGTACATGCGGGCGTAGCTCAATGGTAGAGCCCTAGTCTTCCAAACTAGCTACGCGGGTTCGATTCCCGTCGCCCGCTCCACTTGCCACCAGCGCCAGCGCGGTGGCACGCGCGTTCGACCCGCTCGGCGGTCCCTTCACACGACACCCCCGCAACTGGCCGCGGTACGGACATGATCATCGTTATGCTCTCGGCGATGCTCTCCGCGCCGGTACGCCACACCGCAGGTCAGCGGAAGTAGGCGATGATGCGGGTGCTGGCGATGTTCCGCGTGCACAACGGCGAGGACGTGCTGCCGCGGGTGCTCGACGCCCTGGCCGGCTGGTGCGACGACGTCTACGCCGTCGACGACCGCAGCACCGACGGAACCGCGCAGATCCTGCACGACCATCCCACGGTCACCAACGTCGTGCACGCCCGCTCCGACCTTCCGCCGACCCCGTGGCTGATCCCCGAACCGCCGGGCCTCGAATTGCTCTACCGCATGGCCGACTTCTGCCGCCCCGACTGGATCTTCATGATCGACTCCGATCAGGTGGTCCACACCGACACCGACATCCCGGCGATGCTCGCTGGCGTCCCCGACGATGTCGCGGCGCTGATGTGTCCGATGATCCCCAGCTGGGACGATCCCGACTACCCGGACATGATCCCGCTGATGGGCACGGCCGAATCGATGCGCGGACCGTTCTGGCGCTGGCGTCCCGGTTTGCGCGCCGGAACGCGCGCGATCCACAACCCGCACTGGCCGGCCAACATCACCGAACGCGGCGGCATCGGGGTCGCCAACGACGTACGCCTGCTGCACACTGGGTGGTCGACGCTGGCCGAGCGGATCGCCAAGGTCGAGCACTACCAAAAGCTCGATCCCCACTCCGAGTTGAACTACGGCGTGCCCTACGACCGCGCCCTGCTGTTCGGGTACGCCTACGACGAACTCGACCTGCTGCGCTCCGATTACCGGCGGCGGGCACGAGGTGACTTCGACTCCGCCGAACCCGGCGCTCGCGTGCCCATCGATCGCGACCGGCTGGCAATCGCGTCGGGCTACGGCCGCCGCGCCACCGGATTCCACCCCGGCGTCGACTTCGCGGCGGCACCGGGAACCCCGGTCTACGCCGCGACGTCGGGCATCGTCAGCCGCGTCGCGGACCTCGATGACGAAGGGCTGCAATCGGTGACGATCGCCGGGGCCGACAGTGAGAACTCCTACGTCTTCCGGCCGGGTGACGATCGCCGGATCGAGGTCGGCTCCCGGGTCGACGCGGGTGCGCAAATAGGCGTCTTGCAGGCGCAGGCCGAATCAGCCGACGGTTTCCTGCATTTCGAGGTCCGCATCGACGGTAAGCACGTCAACCCCGTGCGTCATCTGGGGAACATGGGGCTCAAGCCGTGGACGCCGTCGGGGCGTCCACGCCCGGTGTCGGGCACGTTCCCGCCGTCGTCCCCCTGCAAGATCATCGTCTGAGTTGATCCTCCAGAGCCCGCGCCGACCGGATCGTCGAACGCACCTCCTGGAGCAGCTTGGCCGGATGCTGCTGGTCCATCGCGCTGAGCCGGTTGTACTCATGAACGCCGAAACCCGCTGACTGCAAACGGATGTCGTATCGTAGTGCCAACGTCCGCAAGGCTTCGAAGTGCAGATAGGGCACCAACGGCTGACCCGTCACCATCAGGCACGACGAGCCGTGCATGCCGGCCGTCTGTGCGGCGAACGTGTACGTGTCAGCCGAATTCGCTCGACGGCGTTCGGGATCGGGCGACGGTGTCTCGAGCAGCATGACGGGAACCCCGAATTCGTTGCTGTCGGGCGGAAAGTGCCACACCGTCTCGTTGGACTGCACGCGGTCGACACGACGCTGCACGTGCGCGTAGACCTCGTCGACGTCGAGGCCGAAGACGTCGCGCGCGGCGGCGACCATCAACTCGAACTCGGTCCGTGCGCCCGGCGCGCAGGCGGCGACGGCGTCGGCCTCGGAGTCCAACAGGCGTCGCGACGCCGCGGCGAGGACGACATTACCGACGCGGCGGCTGGCAACCATCTCACCGGCGTAGCGGGTTCGAAGCAGGTTCGTGTACCGCCCACCGCCGATGACGACGAGGTGATCGAACTCGGTTCCGCTGGGCTGTAACTCGGCGATGAGTCCCAGTTGATCCGCCAAGCCCTCGATCCGCTCGAGCTGATCACCAGGCAGGTCGAGACGAGGGATCAGCCACCGGACCGCCCCGCCGGCATCCTGGTTGTGGAACCGGGCCGCGCTCTGTTGGCGCGCTTTGGCCCGGTAGTCCCACACCCCGCTGAACTCGTCGAGGAACGCGAGCCGTGCGCTGAGCGTGAGGCCCGGTGGGATGCACCCGCCGAACATGTCGACCAGTTCGCTCAGGGCGGGATGGGTGCACCACGCCTCGATCTGTCCCCGGTATTCCGCGGCGACGTCGCACATTCGATGCATCCTTTTCGCATACCGCCAGCGGCGCCGGGTGGTAATCATAATGCGGCATATGTCGTGAGACGGGAGCACTTTACGGTGAGGATCCTCGTTACCGGCGGCGCCGGCTTCCAAGGGAGTCACCTCAGCGAAGCCCTCCTCGCAGCCGGGCACCGCGTGACCGTTCTCAACACTTTTTCCGTGACCGGCAAGCAAAATCTGGGCGCGATCACGAACGATGACCGGGCCGACATCGTGTTCGGCTCGGTCACCGACTGGGAGCTGGTCAGCAAGACGGCGCGCGATCACCAGGTGATCTTTCACCTGGCGGCCAACGTCAACGTCGACAAGTCGCTCAGCGATCCGAGGAGCTTCGTCGACACCAATGTGGCGGGGACGCAGAACGTTTTGGAGGCTGCCCGCCAATACGGGGCACGGCTCATACTCGCGTCGACGTGCGAGGTGTACGGCGACGGACATCGCCTGAGCCCGGGCAGCTTGCTGGACGAAACCGCCGAACTGAAGCCGAACAGCCCGTATGCGGCCTCGAAGGCCGCCGCCGATCGTCTCGCGTACTCCTACTACCGGTCCTACGGCATGGACATCACCATCGTCCGGCCGTTCAACATCTTCGGCGAACGCCAGAAGAGCGGCGCGTACGGGGCACTCATCCCCATCCTCGTGCGCAAGGCGTTGACGGGCGAAGACCTCGTGATCTTCGGAGACGGAAGTGCCACCAGGGATTATCTCCACGTCAGCGATGTGGTGAACGCATACCGGCTGGTGTTGAACACGCACGACTTGGCGGGCCGTGCCATCAATGTCGCGAGCGGTGTGAACACGCGTGTACGCGACATCGCCGACTACATCGCCGACAGGTTCGGAACAACGGTGGTCAACGGGCCCCCACGCCCCGGGGAGGTGACCCGCTTCCCGGCATCCATCGAATTCGCGCGGCGGATCGGTTTCGCTCCCGAGGTGAAGATCTGGGAAGGGATCGATCGCTACATCGAGTGGGCGAAACAGCAGCCTCTCCCGGCCCGCTGAATCATCGGAGCCTACAACGGTTTTCGGGCCTCAACGAGCACCCGGGTGGGATGGGTGACGAACCGCCCGTGCGCCTCGATGTGTTCGTGCACCGCGCGCAGGCGCGTGAGGTACGGCTCCGCCGTGAAGTCCGGCACCGTCCAGACGAGCTTGCGCAGGAAGTAGACGACCGCGCCGATGTCGTAGTACTCGGCGGTGAGCTTTTCGAGGCGCAGGTCGACGACCTGCAAACCGGCCGCCTGCGCATGCGCGGCCTGCACGGAGGGCTCCATGTGCGCGCCCAACTCCGGCATCGGCCCCATCACGGCTTCGATGAGTTCGAGCGCGGTCGCCGGCCCCGGGTGCTGGGCCAGATAGGTTCCGCCGGGCCGCAGGACACGGGCGATCTCGCCCCACCAGACGGCGATGGGGTGGCGACTGCTCACCAGGTCGAACGCCTCGTCGGCGAACGGCAAGGGCGGTTCGCCACGGGTCTGCACCACCACGACGCCGCGGGGGTGCAGCATCCGGGTCGCCTTGGCCGCGTTGGGTGGCCACGATTCGGTGGCCGCCATCGTCGGCGGGAACTTCTCCACCCCGGCGAGCACCTCTCCCCCGCCGGTGTAGAGGTCCAGTGCCGCCGACACCTCACCCAGCCGTCGGCTGAGCAGGCGCTGAAAGCCCCACGACGGCCGCTCTTCGGTGGCGCGGCCGTCGAGCCAGGAGAAGTCCCAGCCGTCGATGGGCTCGGCGGCCGCCTCGGCCACGAGTTCGGTGAACGACCGCCCCATCGAGCTCACCCCGCCACCGCGGTGCGGTCGGGTGCGCGGCTCGCCAGAGCCAGGGCGATCGCACAGAGCAGCAAGACGACGAACACCGGCCAGATTGCGACGATCTGAGCCAGCAGGCCAAAGGCCACGCCGAGGATCCCGGTAACCACAGCGGCGAGCGTAGCGGCGAAGCTGATCAGCACGGGGCGTTGTTCTTCGGGCGCGAACGCGCTGATCCACGACACCGTCGCCGCCGCGATCGCGGCGTTCGACAGGACGACGAGAAAGAAGACGACGCCGTACGCCCACAGCTGCGGCTCGGCGAAGACCAGTTCGTTGGCAAGGCAGATCACCGTCGCTACGCAGCTGATGAAGGCGCTCGACACGAGCATCCCGCGCACTCCGGACCTGCCGAACACGTTGCGCCACAAGAACGAACCGGCGACCAACCCTGCCGCCGAACCGATCACGATCATGTGCAGGCTGCCGGCCGTATCGACATGGGCCAGCGACGTACGCAGCGCAAAGAACGTCTCGTTCACCACGAGGGGGACGAACACGATCTGCGTCATCAGGAACACCCGGTACCAACCGGTGGTACGGAGCACGGCGAGCCCTTCGCGAAAATCGTCGACCATACGGCGGGGTGGAGCCACCGTCCCCGGCCTCGACGGTCCGACGATGATCGCTGCCACGACGGCGACCCCCATCGCCGCGGCGCCCAACCAGAGCACATCGAGATGTCCGTCAGCGGTATCGCGGTTGGGCAGAAGCGGAACGAGCAGCAGCGTGGCCGCGAAGGTGAGGATCGCCCCGAGCGCCTGCTGGTTGAGCACCAGATCGTTGCGCCGCGCCCCGGTGATCATGCGCGAGATGATCTCGGCGTACGCGTTGTTGGCCACTCCCATCGCGCCACCGATGAGCACCGATGACGCCAGGAACGTGAAGACCACCAGGGTGTTGTGCAACGCGGCCGTGGCGACGAGCGCGGTCAGGACGGCGATGGCGCCCGCAGCGGCGGCGATCACGCCATTCGTCCGGTGCCCAGACCGTTTGAGCACCTGCGATGACATGGCATTCCCGAGCACGAAACCGATGCTGAAACTCGGCACGACGAAACCCGCCGCGACGTTCATGTCCTCGGACACCAGAAGGAACGGCAGGACGGCGAGAACGCTGCCCAATTGCGCGCCCATGAAATAGAAGGCGCCGAACCCCAGCAGTACCCGATAACGGCTCTGCGCCACGGCCACCGCGGACCCACCTCTCCTGCCGGCGCCTACCGGCTTGTCGATGGTGTCAGCCCGTTCAGGGTTGCGCTGAGGAAAAGCGTTGGATCGGTCCTGATCTCGCGACTCGTCGGGAATCGCTCTCCTCGCCGAAGTATCCGCGCCGAACCCCACATCTTCGCTGATATTGACGCCTCGGGAACAAAAGCGGCACCGACGGCTGGAACGCACCGCGCTCTAGCACTCGTTTCCTCGGCAAGCAACCTATCTGGAGATGCTTGGTTCATCGGGCTTGACAATTTGCTGTTTTTGCGAGTTAACGACACGTATCGACCTCCTAAAGGCAGCCCATTGACACCGGATGCCATATTTCAGCCATATCTCGGTAACACGGAAAACCATCTTTTTTTGTCAATAACTTGACTCATGATCGGCAGTGTCATACCTATTAGGAAGGAACAATTAAAAGGGGTTTGAATGGGCCCGAACGAGATCTCGTGCGAGGCAGTAGCCGATCGTTGGCTGTGCCCCGACTCGGGCGGGAGTGCGCGTGGCGCAGGTCGACCCGCCACCGTCAAAGGTCAGGACGTTCAGTCCGTTCCCCTTGACGCCGTCCGCCAGCCCTCCGCAAGAGGGACCACAGAGGAACCTCCGCGAGTTTGTTTCAATAAATGGACTTATGGGTACGAGATAACTACTCTTACTTCTAGTATAAGCGTGCTTACGGGGGGGATAGGTTGCACGTATTGACGGGCTGCGAGCCTGCCCATGTCGGTTTGATCCCAGACGGTATGCGCCGATGGGCGAAAAGCCGTGGCATCTCCTTGGCTGAGGCGTATCTACAGGGCGCGGAAAAGGTAGCCGACGTTCTTCAGGTACTACGCCGACACAACGTACGGACGGTGTCGGTGTACAACCTGAGCCGGGCCAATCTCGCCCGCAGTCAGGCCGAGCTCGAGCCCGTGTTCAACGCGTCGATCCACTTCCTGACCCACCTGATCCCTGCCCGCTTCGAGCCGGACGCCTGCAGTGTCCGGTTGTACGGTGACCGCACGCTGCTACCGGAGGATTACGTCGCGGCGGCCGAGCACGCCGAATCCGTCATGCGCGGAGAGGAATTCCGCATCAACATCCTCGCCGCCTACGACGCGAATCACGAATTACGAGCAGCCGTTGCGCAAGCGCAGCAACAGGGCGGCGAAATCAACGGCGCCTTCGACATCGAGGACGTCGACCTGGTCATCCGCACCTCCCCCGAGCCTCTTTTGAGCGGATTCCTTCCGCTGCAGACCCAGTACGCTCAACTGCGGTTCTTGACGACGCCGCTCAACGAACTCGAAGAGCGGCACATCGACGAGTTCATCGACGACTACCGGCGCACACCGCAGCTTCGGGGACGGTAGGCACCGATGCACTCCGACCGGCGTCCCGTGATCATCGGCGCAGGCCCTGCCGGCCTCACCGCCGCACTCGAACTGGCGAAGAACGGCGTCGCGGCCCAGGTGTTCGAGGCATCGTCGAACGTTGGAGGTCTGGCGCGCACTCCGGGTGAGCACGGTTTCCGGGTCGACCCGGGCGGTCATCGCTTCTTCACCAAGAACGAGCACATCCTTCAACTCTGGAAATCCCTCCTGCCGGCCGGTGAGTGGCACGCGGTGTCGAGGCGCTCCGCCATGCTCGTCGACGGCCACTACGTGCCGTATCCGCTGCTCGGTCGAAACCTGCTGACGCAGTTGGGTTATGGGCGCGGAGCGCATGGCCTGGGCAGTCTCGTGTGGTCCAGGATGCGCCGTGGGATGCGCTCACTCGACGACTCTGCGACCTTCCTTGAGTGGGGCCGGTACCAGTTCGGCGACTACTGGTATCGCATGTTTTTCGATGGGTACGTCCGCAAGACGTGGCTCGCCGAGCCCGCTCACCTCACCAGCGACTGGGCCGAGCAGCGCATCAAGCCGATCGTGTGGGGCGGTCGAGACGCCATGGCCGCCGACGCGTTTCTCTATCCCCGCCGCGGGCCCGGTCAACTCTGGGACGCCGCAGCATCGGAGCTGGCGCGGTTCGGTGTCGAACCGTCGCTGGACTCACCGGTGGTCAAGCTCAGGTTCGACGGCAGAAGGTGGGCGATCGAGCTGCGCAACGGGGACACCGTCACGGGAGATGCCGTCTTCTCCAGCATGCCCCTGCAGATGTTGGTCAATGCCCTGGAACCCGCCCCGCCACAGCAGGTTTGGGAGGCCGCCGCCCAGCTCAAGCACCGAGGGCTGATCACGGTCGCGGTCGCCCTCGGCGAGCGCCGAGAGCTGCCCTTCAACTGGGTGTACACACCGGGCATGGACCTGCGGGTAGGCCGTATCCAGAACTACCGCCAGTGGTCGGATGACCTCACACCATCAGGCTGGGATGGGACGTACCTGGGGTTCGAGTACTTCATCGGTGCAGGTTCAGCGCTGTGGACCGCCGACGACGCTCACATGCGACGTATGGTCGAAAGCGACCTGCGCACATTGGGTTTCGATCCGTCCACCATCGAGCGCGTCATGGTGGTCCGTTCGCAATTCGCCTACCCGATCTGCAATCCGGCGATGGAGTCAAGCGTCGCCCAGATTCGGGATTACCTCCGCAAGCGCTATCCGTCCCTGCATCCGATCGGACGCAACGGCATGCACCGCTACGACAACCAGGACCACGCGATGCTCAGTGCCATGCACAGCGTCAAGCGGTATTTCGGTGAAAGCGTCGACCCCTGGCAGGTCAACAAGGAGCGCCGCTACCACGAGTCCGGGTTGCTGAGGGTCTAGTACTTCGCCCGCCTACTCTGCGGGTTTCAGTACCGCCAGAACGGTCAGGATCAGAATCTTGAAGTCGAGGAGAAGCGACCAGTTCTCGATGTAGTAGTTGTCGAACTCCGCCCGGTCGGCGATCGAGGTCTGACCCCGAAGCCCGTGCACCTGTGCCCAACCAGTGATACCGGCCTTCACCCGGTGGCGGTCGCCGTAACGGCGGACCTGCATCTCGAAGAGCTCGACGAACTCCGGTCGCTCAGGCCGCGGCCCGACCAGCGTCATGTCCCCGCGCAGCACGTTGACCAGTTGCGGTAGTTCATCGAGCGATGCCTTGCGCATGAACTTGCCGATGGGCGTGCGTCGGTCGTCGCCTTCCACACCGCCGGGGGCCGAACCTTCCTTCAGCGCGAACGCATTCGTGGCCGGGCCGACGGGACGCATGCTGCGGAACTTCAGGCAGTCGAAAACCTTGCCGTCGCGCCCGACGCGTTCCTGACGGAAATAGACGGGACCCGGGGAGCTCAGCTTCACCAGGACCGCGAGCGTGAGATACAGGGGCGAGATGAGGACCAGCAGGATCGCCGCGATCGTGCGCCCCATGGCGTGCTTGACGGCGAACTGCCAGCCCTTCGGATCTGTATGGCTGAGCACCAGCAGAGGGATGCCACCGAGGTGGTCGACGTACGTTCCGCCGCCGATGACGTCCATCAAGCGGGGCACTACCCGCACGCGCAATCCGAGGTGGTGTGCCAGCTGAGCCGCGAGGGCCAGCTCATCGTCGGGAGTGGACGACGGCGCCACGATGAGCTCCTTGGCGCCGGTGGCCGCAGCGACGACCTCCAGATTGGCCGTGGATCCGAAGTACGGCACGTCGTCCAACTCCGCGGCCGCAGGACGAACGTCGTCAAGCACCCCAACGGGGTGTAGTCCGTAGTCGGGGAGCTGACGCATCCGGGTGATGAGCTGACGGGCGAACGGACCGGAACCGACAATCAGCGCGGAGGATCCGAAGCCGTGCCGCCGCCTCAGGTAGCGCTGAATCAACGATCGGATGAGGCGGTTCGCCGGCAGCAAGATGGCGGCACAGACCCAGATCCGGATGACCACCTCGCTTGGGCGGACGTAGTCCCCCACCACCGAACCGGTCGGCAATTCAGGCACGAACACTATGAAGGCGGTGAGCGTCGCCAGCGCCGACACCGCCACCGACGTTTCGACGGGTTCGAAGTCGTCGAGGAAGGTGTGACCGAGCCTGCGCTTGTACAACGACCGGGTGTGCATGATCACCACGACGATGGGGACGAACAGCCACGAGAGTGCTGCGATATTTCGCTCCGCGACGGGACCCGGCGTCAACCACAGCGCTATTGCGACTGCCCACGCCGCGGACCAGATGTCCAAACCGACGGTGAGCGCCACGTAGCCGGACTCGGCGCGAAAGGTCTCGACCCAGCCGGACTTCCCACCGCGAGAAGTGGCCGGCGGCATGGCCATGAGCTGCGGCACCGTGGACCTGAGCCGAGGCTGCGAATCACGGGTGGACGCATCCGCATCAGCCTGCATGTTCCCCCCGATGGAAACCCAGCGCTATAGAAGTACCTGCAATCGAAAACGTTGCCAGTCTAGGCTATGCCGCCGGAATTCCCGGCGATTCGGGTGCCGGCAGCAGCTTGCCTCATTGCTGCGAGTCAGTGCGCCCGTGAAACATGCGTTCTGCGGCGAGCGCCGCGAGATCACTTAGGACCTGAAGATGACCCGTACTCCACAGGCGTGGCTTCGTGTCGTACACACACAGTGTCCCAACGGCATTGCCGGCATCGTCCATCAGCGGTATGCCGAGATACGCCACTACCGTCCCGTCCTGCACCGCTGGATGCCGCTTGAACGTCGGATCGGCCCGCGCGTCTTCCAGGATCAACGGCGCGCCATTGGCCACCGCGTACTGGCAGACCGAACGTTCGAGCGGTGTCTGCCGATCCTCGGGGGACGCGGTCTCTTGACCGACGGAGCTCTTGAAGAACTGTCGGTCGACGTCGACGAGGGACACCAGGGCAAAGGGGGCGTCGAGCGCTTCGGCCGCGGCCCGGGTGATCCGTTCGTAGATCGCCTCCGGCGGAGAGTCAAGTAAGCCGGTCCGATGGAGGGCGGCAAGTCGGTCCGGGTCGGTGATGACCTCCGACACGTCCGGCATCGCGGTCTCGTCGAACACGCCTGACGCCACCAGGTGAGTTTGCAGATCGTCGATGGCCGGATCCTCGGCGCGCCTCAAATCGATCGCCATCTGTCTCGCGACCGCACGGGCGACGTAGGTGTCGACGGTTTCCCCCGCCTCGCGCGCATGCTCTTCGAGCAGGCGGTTGAGGAAGCCGTCGAATCTGCGTACCCACTCCCTCACTCTGTTCACGGTACGCAAATTGACGCGCGAACAGAAATCGAGCGGCCGTCGAACGGGTTTGCCCGAGCCCTCCTGAACCCGCCCATAGCACGGCGCACCCACCCAGCCGTTCGTCATCGGGTCCGGGCCGTGAACCTAGGTACGCTGGTCCGCATGAACGGTGTTCTGCTCGTTCTCGTCGTCCTGGTCATCGTCGCACTCGGCGTCGTTGCCTACGCCGCGATGAGGGCCTCCGACCGGCGCAAGGTCGCCTCCCTGGACGACGCCAAGGCCGACGCGCGCCGCGTCATCGAACGTCTCGGCGGACAGGTGATCAGCCTGACCGGAACCGACGAGGCGTCGAAGCAGGCGCTGGCCGACGCATCCGAGCGCTACACCGCGGCCGGGTCGCAGATCGACCAGGCCAACACCGCCAAGCAAGCATTGCTGGCCAAGGAGAGCGCGCTCGAAGGCCTCTATTACGTGCGCGCCGCTCGCGTGGCGATGGGCATGGATCCCGGCCCCGAACTCGAAACGCTCGCCGGTCAGCGGTCGGCAGGCACGGTGACCGAGGACCGCAAGGTCGACTTCGAGGGCCGCCAGATCGAGGCCTCGCCGACGCCGTCGGAGCGCACCCCGAACTATTACCCCGGCGGCCGGGTCGCAGGCCGGCCGGTGCCCGCGGGTTGGTATTCCGAGCCATGGTGGAAACCCGCGCTCGTCGCCGGGGCCTGGGGCCTGGGCTCGGTGCTGCTGTTCGACGCGTTGTTCTCCGGTATGCACGGCAGCGGCTACGAACAAGGCTTCGCCCAGGGCTACGACCAGGGGTTCGACCAGGGTCAGGATCCCGGCGGCGATTGGGGCGCTGACAGTGGCGGAGACTGGGGTGGCGGCGACTGGGGTGGTGGCGGCGACATCGGCGGCGGTTTCGGCGATTTCGGCGGCTTCTGACGCGGCGCGGTCCTTACAGCCGGCTCTCCAGACGCGCCGACACCCCGGCCTCCTGTAGGTCGAGCCGTTCGAGCATCGCGCGGACCGCCTCGTCTTCGATGCGGCCCTCGTCGCGTTCGGCGATCAGAGCCGCCCGCTGGTGCGCGAGCACGTCGCGGTACAGCGCGGCGAACACCTCCGAACGCTTCGTGTGCGCCTCCGGGTCGGGCATCTCATCGGCGTCCTGCGAGTGCCGGGCGATGGTCGCCTCGATCTCGGCAGCCACGCGAGGACTCAGGCCCGCAGGCGGATTGGCCCTGAAGTCGGCCAGCACCCGATCCGCGGCGTCGTGCACGACGCGTTCGGCTTTGAGTTCCTCCTCGCGGTCGACCGCGTGATCATCCGAGAACCGCGAGATGTGCAGCCGCCGGATCAGGATCGGCAGCGTCGACCCTTGAAGCAACAGCGTGCCGACGCTGACCACGAAGGCGATGGCCTGGATGGTGGCCCGCTCGGGGAACGGCTCGCCGGTGACCGTCGTCGCCGGAATGGCCGCAGCCGCAGCCAAAGTCACCACCCCGCGCATACCGGTCCACGACACGACCACGTTCTCCCGCCAGGACAGTGACCGCCGGTCGATGCGTGAACGCCACCGACCCGGCGGGTTGCTGCGCCGCCGGGTTCCCAGCGCGCCGCGGCCTCCGCTCGCGGGCACGGGAACACTTAACCGCGTCTCGACGTGCTGGGACAGTTTGTTGCGCCCGAAGATGGCGAACACCGACAGCGGTCGGATCACCAAGACGATGACCAGGACGACCAGCGACGCCACGGCGACCTCGGCGAGCGACTCGTGTGCCTCCTGCAGGTCCTCGAGCACGAAGCGCAGGTGCAAGCCGATGTAGGCGAACACGAACGCCTCGAGCAACACGTCGACCGAGTTCCACACATAGCGTTCCTGCAGCCGGGTCTGGTAGCCGGCCGACAGCGTGCCGTTGGCCACCACGAAGCCGGCGACGACGACCGCCAACACCCCCGAAGCGTGCAGCTCCTCGGCGACGATGAACGCCGCGAACGGCACCACGAGGCCCTGCACCGTCTCCAGCCCCGGATTGGCCAGCCGCCTGCGGATCCACAACGTCACGAAACCGAGCAGCGCGCCGACGATCGGTCCGACGACCGCGCTGTAACCGAACAGCAGGAACGGGTTGTGGATGAAGATGTGTCCGCCGGTGACCTGAACCACCGCGATCGAGAACAGCGTCAGCGCTGCGGCGTCGTTGATCAGGCTCTCCCCCGTCAAGATCGCCATCACCCGTTTCGGCAGGCCCAGCTTGCGTCCCACCGCGACCGCCGTCACCGCGTCCGGCGGTGCGACGATTGCGCCCAGCACCAGCGCGGTGGCGAATGTCAGGGGCACGACCACCAGCCACGCCGAGGCCGCCACCGCGAATGCGGTCACCACGACCAGCCCGACGCCGAGGCCCAGGATCGGCCGGATGTTGCGCAGGAACGTCGGGAACGAGAAGTTCAGGGCCGCCGAGTACAGCAGCGGCGGCAGCACCACGGTCAGCAGGATGTGCGAATCGAGTTCGGGCGGCTCGAAATCGGGCAGGAACGACACCGCGGCGCCGAGGACGACGATGACCAGGGCCGGTTCCAGGCCGCGCCGGTGTGCGACAGCGGTGACGACGATGGCTCCGACGACGACGAGAATCAACTCCACGCGCCGATTGTCGCTGAGGTGCGGCCGTCACGGTGACTCAGCCGCGGTGGCTATGTCTGGTCGGTCGGACACCAGAACAGGTTGCGGCCCTCCATCACCTCGGTGCGGATCTCGGTGCCACACAGCCGACACGGCTCGCCGGCCCGCCGATAGACGTAGGTGCGGGGGCGACCGGGCCCATACGACGGCAGCCCGTGGTCGTCTTCCGGGCGGATGGTGTGGATCTTGCCGCGCCGCAACCCGATCCGCATCAGCTCGACGAGGTCGGTCCACATCGCGTCGAACTCGTCCTCGTCGATGCGGATGCCCGGCCGGTGCGGGTCGATGCCGTGCCGGAAGAGCAATTCGTTGCGGTACACGTTGCCCACGCCGGCGATCACCGTCTGATCCATCAGCAGAGCCCCGATCGGCCTGCGCGACTTACGGATTCGGGCCCAGGCCAGGGATCCGTCGGCGTCGCGGCGCAGCGGGTCAGGGCCGAGGCGGTCGATGACGTCGGCGATCTCCGGCTCGGCGAGCACCTCGCACACCGTCGGGCCCCGCAGGTCGGTGCCGTACTCGGCGCCGATCATCCGCATCCGGACCTGTCCGACCGGCAGCGGCGGTATCGTCCCCGCGGGCAGCGGCCACTCGGTGAACGTGCCGTACAACCCGAGATGCACATGCACCACCCGGCCGCCCTCGTAGTGGTGGAACAGATGCTTGCCGTATGCGGTGGCCTTCTTGAGCACCCGCCCGTCGACCGCCGCGGCGCCGTCGGCGAACCTGCCCTGCGGGCTGGACACCATCACCGGTGCGCGAGCGAAGCGCCGCTGATGCAACCGGGCGAGCCGGTGCAGCGTGTGGCCTTCGGGCATCCCTAGGCGCCGGGCACCGGAGGCGCGACGTGGGTGCGTTCGTACTCGGTGAGGATGTCGATACGACGTTGGTGCCGTTCGGCTTCCGACCACGGGGTGCTCACGAACGCGTCCACGATCGCGAGCGCCTCCTCGAGGCTGTGCATGCGCCCGCCGATACCGATCAGCTGAGCGTTGTTGTGCTCGCGTGCCAGTTGGGCGGTCTGAACGCTCCACGCCAACGCGCACCGTGCGCCGGGAACCTTGTTGGCCGCGATCTGCTCGCCGTTGCCCGAGCCACCGAGCACGATGCCCAGGCTGCCCGGGTCGGCGACCGTCTTCTGCGCGGCGGCGATGCAGAACGCCGGATAGTCGTCGTCGGGGTCGTTGACGAAGGCTCCGCAGTCGATCGGTTCGTGCCCGGAACCGCGCAGGTGCTCGATGATGGCCTGCTTGAGGTCGAAGCCGGCGTGATCGGCTCCCAAGTAGACGCGCATGGCGGTCACCCTACTTCGGTGCTCGCGAAATCAACATGAGGGTCGTGATCTCGGCGAGCAAACGACCCAGGTGTACGTCTCGCGGCACCCAGGCCGCCGACTGGTTCGGCGATCAGTCGAATTCCGGCGACTCCGTGCGGGTGCGCTTGAGCTCCCAGAAGTGGGGATAGGACGCGAAGGTCACCGAGGCGTCCCACAGCTTGCCGGCCTCCTCACCGCGCGGAATCCTCGACAGCACGGGCCCGAAGAAAGCGACGCCGTTGACATGGATGGTCGGGGTGCCCACGTCCTCGCCGACCGGGTCCATGCCCTCGTGGTGGCTCTTGCGCAGCGCCTCGTCGTACTTGTCGGTGGTGGCGGCGTCGGCCAGTTCGGCGGGTAGGCCGACTTCGGCGAGCGACTCCTTGATCACCCGGCTGAAATCGGGGTCGGTCTCGCGGTAGCCCTGGTTGTGGATGCGGGTTCCCATCGCGGTGTACAGCGCGCCGAGAACCTCTCGCCCCTTGGCCTGTTCGGCGGCGATGGCGACGCGCACCGGCCCCCACGCCTTCTTCATCGCCTCCTGGTACTCCTCGGGCAGGTCACGGCCCTCGTTGAGCACCGCAAGGCTCATCACCCGGAAGCTCACCTCGACGTCGCGGACCTTCTCGACCTCGAGGATCCACCGCGAGGTGATCCAGCACCACGGGCACAGCGGGTCGAACCAGAGTTCTGCGACGGACTTCTCGGACATGGGCGATTCCTTCCGGGAGCGGGGGTGAGCAGGATGCTTGTTGGGTCCAGTCCTGACAACCGCGGTCATGCACGCAGTGTTCCCCGCGGCGGCGCCTATAGCCGCCCACTTCGCGCGCCGCGATATGAGAAACGCCTAAGAGTGCAAACGGTGATCGAACCGTGTTCCTGATGTGACCAATGTGAAGAATCGTTACCGAAGTGAATAGACGTGTTGATCTTCCACTACGCGCTCTGGCGTTGGGGGTCGGCCTGGCGGCGGTCACGACGACGCTCGCCGCACCGGCCCAAGCCGACACGACCGACGACGCCTTCCTGGCCGCACTTCGCGGCGCAGGCATGTCCGTCGACAACCCCGTGAACATGGTCGCGCTCGGGGAATCCGTATGCCCGATGCTCGTCGAACCGGGCAAGAACCTCGCGAAGGTGTACACGCAGGTGTCCGACAACGGCATCCCGCCCGACATCGCAGCGTTCTTCACGGGCATCGCGATCTCGATGTACTGCCCGCAGATGCTGGCATCGGTGGGTAACGGCACCGTGATGGACTGGCTGCCAGCGGCGCGGGCGATACCGGGTTTCTGACGCCGGACGTGCGGCGCGCCGTGGGACGGCGCGGGCTATAGGTTGGTCGCGTGGCACTTCCCAACCTGACCCGTGACCAAGCCGTCGAACGCGCCGCCCTGGTCACCGTCGACAGCTACCGCATCCAACTCGATCTGACCGACGGCACCGGCAAGCCCGGCGAGCGCACCTTCCGGTCCACGACGACCGTTGAATTCGACGCCCTCGCCGGCGCCGACACCTACATCGACATCGCGGCCGACACGATCCACAGCGCCACCCTCAACGGTCACGACATCGACGTGTCGGGCTATGACGAATCGACCGGTATTCCGCTGACGGGGCTGGCCGCGCACAACGTCGTCGTCGTCGATGCCGATTGCCGCTACTCCAACACGGGAGAGGGCCTGCACCGGTTCGTCGACCCCGTCGACGACGAGGTGTACCTGTACTCGCAATTCGAAACCGCCGACGCCAAGCGGATGTTCGCGTGCTTCGACCAACCGGATCTCAAAGCGGCCTTCGACGTCACCGTGACAGCTCCCTCACATTGGGAGGTCGTGTCCAACGGCGCCACCGTCGACGTCGAGGACGCCAGCGCAGCCAAGCGGCACACCTTCGCAGCGACACCACGGATGAGCACGTATCTGGTGGCGCTCGTCGCGGGCCCGTACGCGCGCTGGGACGACGTGTACAGCGACGACCACGGCGACATTCCCCTGGGGTTGTTCTGCCGCAAATCGCTGGCCGAGTTCATGGACGCAGAACGGCTCTTCACCGAGACCAAGCAGGGATTCGGCTTCTACCACAACAACTTCGGCATCCCGTACGCGTTCGGCAAGTACGACCAGTTGTTCGTGCCCGAGTTCAACGCCGGCGCGATGGAGAATGCGGGCGCGGTGACGTTCCTCGAGGACTACGTCTTCCGCAGCAAAGTGACACGCGCCTCCTACGAACGGCGTGCCGAGACCGTCCTGCACGAGATGGCCCACATGTGGTTCGGCGACCTGGTCACCATGCAGTGGTGGGATGACCTGTGGCTCAACGAATCCTTCGCGACGTTCGCCTCGGTGCTGTGCCAGGCCGAGGCCACCGAGTACACCGAGGCGTGGACGACGTTCGCGAACGTGGAGAAGTCGTGGGCCTACCGGCAGGACCAACTGCCCTCCACGCATCCCGTCGCCGCCGACATCCCCGATCTGGCGGCCGTCGAGGTGAACTTCGACGGGATCACCTACGCCAAAGGGGCCAGCGTCCTCAAACAACTGGTCGCCTACGTCGGCGAGGAGGAGTTCCTCTCCGGCCTGCGTGACTACTTCCGCGACCACGCCTTCGGTAACGCCACGTTCGGTGACCTGCTGGGCGCGCTGGAAAAGGCGTCGGGGCGCGACCTGTCGGGATGGGGCCGGCAGTGGCTCAAGACGACGGGCCTCAACACCCTGCGCCCCGACTTCGACCTGGACGGCGACGGCCGGTTCACCCGGTTCGCCATCGACCAGAGCGGGGCCGCACCCGGCGCCGGTGAGACCCGGGTGCATCGCCTCGCGGTCGGGATCTACGACGACGACGGCTCCGGCAAGCTGGTGCGGGTGCACCGCGAAGAACTCGACGTCGAAGGTTCGAGTACGGATGTTCCTGCGCTGCAAAGGGTTCCGCGCGGGAAGTTGATCCTCGTCAACGACGATGACCTGACGTACTGCTCGCTGCGGCTGGACCAGGACTCGCTGCAGACGGTGCTGACGCGCATCGCCGACATCGCCGAGCCGCTGCCGCGCACCCTGGCGTGGTCGGCGGCGTGGGAGATGACTCGCGAGGCCGAGCTCAAGGCCCGCGACTTCGTGTCGCTGGTATGCGGGGGCGTGCATGCCGAGACCGAAGTCGGTGTGCTGCAACGGCTTCTGCTGCAGGCCCAGACGGCGCTGAACTCCTACGCCGACCCGCAGTGGGCGCGCTCGTCCGGCTGGCCCGAGTTCGCCGACCGGCTGCTCGACTTGGCCTGCGGTGCCGAAGGCGGCTCCGACCACCAACTGGCCTACGTCAACGCGCTGTGCGGATCGGTGTTGAGCCCGCGGCACGTCGAGGTGCTCTCGGCGCTACTGGACGATGACCCCGCGGTCAAGGGCCTGCCCGGTCTCGTCGTCGACACCGATTTGCGGTGGCGCATCGTGACCGCGCTGGCCGCCGCTGGTGCCGTCGACTCCGAGGGCATGGACACCCCGTTCATCGACGCCGAGGCGCAACGCGATCCGACCGCGGCGGGACGTCGGCACGCCGCGGCTGCGGCGGCTGCCCGCCCCGAACTGGCGGTCAAGGAAGCGGCGTGGGAGCAGGTGATCGAGGACGACACGCTGGCCAACATCTCCGCGCGCGCGATCATCGGCGGCTTCGTGCAGCCCGGTCAGCAGGAGTTGCTACAGCCGTTCCGCGCCAAGTATTTCGGCGCGATCGCGGGCGTGTGGCAGCGGCGGTCCAGCGAGGTGGCCCAGACCGTGGTCATCGGGTTGTACCCGTCGTGGGACATCAGCGAGGACGGGTTGGCCGCCGCCGACGCGTTTCTCGCCGACCCCGATGTGCCGCCCCCGCTGCGCCGTCTGGTGATCGAGGGCCGCGCCGGCGTCGAGCGGTCGCTGCGCGCCCGCGCCTTCGACGTCGGCTAGCGCACTCCTTTTTCGCGCGAGTGACCGTGTCTGCGCCGCGACACGCCGCCTCCGGGCGTACAACAGCGGTCGCTCGCGGTGCATGCTGAGCGCGTGGCGGTCAGCAGAACGCGCCGGGCCAGGGCTGCCCGCAGGCGCAAGCGTCGAATCGCTGCCGTCGACAACGACCTCACGCCGGCGCAGTGGCAAGCCCTCAAGGACGCGTGGCAGGGCTGCGCCTATTGCGGCGCGACAAATCGAGCGCTGCAGCGCGACTGCGTCATGGCGATATCACGCGGCGGGCGGTACACGATCGACAACGTCGTACCGGCATGCGCCTCGTGTAACACCAGCAAGTGCAACGACGAGGTCACCGCGTGGCTGCGGCGCAAGCGTCTCGATGAGCGACGCTTCCTCGAGCGTTACGTCGAAATCCGTGCTGCGCTCGCACTCGATGCACCGTGACGCGCCCACGAGCGTGCGCATAACGCTGCTTTACCGCGGCGTGTCGTGTGCTGGGCCCACCGCTTGCGAGGGGAACACGCACCGTCGCGCAAACAGAAGGGTGAGTCAGGCCGGGGTGACGCCGGCGCTCATCACCCGCACCGCGCTGATCAACCCGTCCATCAGGTTTCCCTCTTTGAACGACGCGGCCGCCGCGGAGACGCCCAGCGGGGCGGCCTCCTCGATGCCGCGTCCCTTCACGTCGGCGCCGTAGACCACCTCGATCGCGTGCTGATCGGGCGAGACCGCGAGCAGCACGGCGTTGTTCGGGGTGGGCACCTGAGCCAGGATCTCGCGCGCGGTGGCCGCGGTGTCGTCACCGAGGTCGCCGATGTACACGGCGAAACGGGCCTTGGCTGCCCGCGACCCGTACTTGAGCGCGTCGTCGAGGAACACCAGGTCCTTGGTCGGGAAGGGATAGTCCAGCGACAGCTCGCCCGGCTGTGTGACACCGGAGATCCGGCCGCTGGAGGTGACCACCCAGCCCATCGGAAGGTCCGTGCGCCCGACCGCGGCCCGATGGCCGGTCACTGCAACGTCACCACTTGCCACTGGCGCCGCCTCCAATCGTCACCGCGTTGGACTGGTGTTCTCCCACGTTTCCGCCATGGGCCGCGGAGTCGGCCGCCACACTGCGTCCGGTCGCGTGCCCGTGATCCGCGGGCTCGTCGGACGCCCACAGGATCGGCGCGTGCTTCCAGGGGTCGGACAGCTTGTAGCTCGCCGGGTGCGGGCCCTTCTTGCGCCAGATCAACAGGGCAAGTACAGCCGTCAGCCCGAGCGGCACCAAGGTCAGTAGCGCGATTGTCGTTGTGGTGCTCACGTCGCAAACCGTATACCAGCCGCGTTTACGCCGCGCCCTCGCCCAGATATCGGACCCATGACGGGTCGAGTTCCTTGACGCTCGACAGCAGCCGCCAGTGCTGCCCCTTCGGCGGAACGGGCACCGTGCGCAGCGACCACCCCAGCTCGGCGAGCAGCCGGTCGGCTTTGCGGTGATTGCACGGCGAACAGGCCGCCACGCAGTTCTCCCACGAGTGCACTCCCCCGCGGCTGCGCGGAACCACGTGGTCGACGGTGTCGGCCTTGCTGCCGCAGTAGGCGCAGCGAAACCGGTCGCGGTGCATCAGTGCCGCGCGCGTCATCGGGATGCGCGCCCGGTACGGCACCCGCACGTAGGAGCGCAACCGGATCACCGAGGGCACCACGATCGACCGGCTCGCGGAGTGGATCACCGGCCCGCCGGGATCGTCGTGCACGACGTCGGCCTTACCGCACATCAACATGATGACCGCTCGCCGCATGGGCAGAGCGGTCAACGGTTCGTAGGTGGAGTTCAGCAGCAGGACGCGGCGACGGCCCCAGATCGAGCCCTCGGCGGTACTTGGTGGATGGATGTCGACGCTGTGGAGGACGCGTGTCTGCGCGCCCGATACCACCGACCCGGATAGGGCGGTCGCGGCACCGTGACTCCGCTGTCCGGCCCTTTTGGACGGGCCTTTCTTGCGATGCGCCATACGTCCTCCGTCCGACAGTTCACCACGGATTCCTGTGAATCGCACGACAATTCTCGACGTGTTCGCAGGTCAGTCCGGTGAACTTCGGGTGCCGCGCCCGCCTGACCTGGCCAATCCAGCAACAAGGAACAATGGTGGCGTGACACAGCCACAGAGGTCGTTCTACGACGAAGTCGGTGGCCACGAGACGTTCCGCGCGATCGTGGCGCGGTTCTACGAGTTGGTCCGCGAGGATGAGATCCTGCGCCCGCTGTACCCCGAGGAGGATCTGGGACCGGCCGAGGTGCGGCTGCGGATGTTCCTCGAGCAGTACTGGGGCGGCCCTCGCACCTACTCCGACCAGCGTGGGCATCCGCGGTTGAGGATGCGCCACGTTCCGTTCCGGATCGGCTACATCGAACGCGACGCCTGGCTTCGGTGCATGCACACCGCGGTCGCGGAGATCGACTCGGACACGCTCGACGACGAGCACCGCAAAGAGTTGCTGGCCTACCTGGAGATGGCCGCACATTCGATGGTGAACGCACCATTTTGATGACGGGTCCATGGTGGTCTGACGCGCTGTTCTACCAGGTCTATCCGCGCTCGTTCCGCGACAGCGACGGCGACGGCGTCGGCGACCTCGACGGCGTGACCGCCGGGCTGGACTATCTCAAGGCACTCGGTGTCGACGCGATTTGGCTCAACCCTGTGATGGTCTCGCCGATGGCCGACAACGGCTACGACGTGGCCGACCCGCGCGACGTCGACCCGCTGTTCGGCGGGATGGCGGCGTTGGACCGGCTCACCGCGGCCGCACATGACCTGGGCATGAAGGTGACGATGGACCTGGTGCCCAACCACACCAGCTCCGCGCATCCGTGGTTTCAGGCGGCCCTGACGGCGGGCGCGGGCAGCCGGGAGCGCGAGCGCTACATCTTCCGCGACGGAACCGGGCCCGAGGGGTCGCAGCCTCCCAACAACTGGGTGTCGATCTTCGGTGGCCAGGCATGGACCCGGGTGACCGAAGCCGACGGCCGCCCCGGCCAGTGGTACCTGCACCTGTTCGACGCCGAGCAGCCCGACCTCAACTGGGAGAACGCCGAGGTGTTCGACGACCTCGAACAGACGCTGCGGTTCTGGCTCGAGCGCGGCGTCGACGGCTTCCGCATCGACGTCGCGCACGGTATGGCCAAGCCGCCCGGGCTTCCCGACATGAAGGTCGTGAGACGGGAGATGCTGCTGGCCGAGATGGACGACGATCCCCGGTTCAACAACGACGGCGTGCACGAGATCCACCGCCGGATCCGGCGGGTGTTCGACGACTATCCGGAATCCGTTGCGATTGGCGAGGTTTGGGTCTACGACAACGAACAGTTCGCCCGCTACGTGCGTCCCGACGAACTGCATCTGGGCTTCAACTTCCGGCTTCTGCGCGCGACGTTCGACGCCGCCGACATCCGTCATGCGATCGAGAACTCGATGGCCGCAGCCGAATTGGTGGGCGCCGTCCCGACCTGGACGCTGGCCAACCACGACATCGACCGCGTGCCGACCCGCTACGGTGGCGGTGCCGTGGGCTTGGCCCGTGCCAAGGCGATGGCTCTGGTCATGCTGGCGCTGCCGGGACCGGTGTTCATCTACAACGGCGAGGAACTCGGCCTGCCGAACGTCGAACTGCCCGACGAGGCGTTGCGCGACCCGGTGTGGGAGCGGTCCGGGCACACTCGGCGCGGGCGCGACGGCAGCCGGATTCCGATGCCGTGGGGCGGCGACACTCCTCCGTTCGGGTTCTCGGACAATCCGGACACCTGGTTGCCGATCCCCCCGCAGTGGGCGGCGTTGACGGTCGAGAAGCAGTTGGCCGATCCGTCCTCGACGCTCGCGTTCTTCCGTCGGGCATTCGAATTGCGTTCGCAGCGCGCCGAGTTCGACGGGCTGACGGTCGAGTGGCTGGACTCCCCCGCCGACAGCCTGGTGTTTCACCGCACCGGTGGGTTGGTGTGTGTGCTGAACGCGGGTCCGCGGCCGATACCGCTTCCGGAGGGTCAGGTCCTGCTGGCGAGCGCAGAGGTGTCCGACGGCGCGTTGCCGCCCGACAGCGCCGCCTGGCTGGTGTAGCCCGGTAGCCCTGCCGCGAGCGACCGCGTTTGTACGAAATTCTGCGGCGTGTTGCGCACAGACACGGTCACTCGCGCAGCTTCGCGTGGGCCCACGCGGCAAGAAAAGTCAGCGCAGGACGACGGCCGGGTCGCCGCGGCGGCGGTACACCGAACCGAACCGCGCGTCGATACGCAGCCACGTCGCCGTGACCCGCACCCGCACGATCTCGTCGGCGCCCACCGCCGATCCCGATTGAGGCAGAAAACCCATTGCGGTCAAGGCGAATACACATCTCATCGGGATGCCGACGCTGTCGTCGCCGGAGCTGACCGCGACAACCTCTTGATCCAGCAGCGACACCGGTGGACCGTGACTGCTGGAATGCTCTTTGGCCAGCGCCCCGCCGCGCTGCGCCAGGTCGAGCACGACGCGGGCGGGCACATCGTCGAGGTGGACGAAGCCGGAGTCCGGCGGAAGCGCTCCGCGCCAAGCGGAATCCAGCGCGAAGCCGGGCTCGACGAAGCCGGTACCGTCCACACTCCGCAAATTCGCGGCCAGCGTGTCGGCGCCCGCGCACAGATCCGGCGGGTTGACCCGGCCCTCGACCACCCGGCTGGCCAACACATCGAATCCCGTTGCGACCCAAGCGACCAGCACATCCTCGGATCGTTGACGCAACCGGATGACCGCAGCTTCGTCGAGACGCAAAGCCCGCTCTGCGAACGTCGCGAGGTCTTCGCGCTGCGACAGGTCGGTCAGCCAGAGGCCCCGCTCGGATCGCGTCATCGTGTCCAGCGCTGCAGGTACTCTTTTTGCTGCGGCGAAAGACGGTGCAGGCGCTGCTCTTTGATGTGCACGGCGGCCAACTGGGTGTCGGCGATCACCGCCGGCTTGGAGTCGGGCGGTGCTCCCACCGACCGCACCTCGTAGCCGACTGTGAAATCGACCGAGCGCACACGCTTGGACCACATGGTCACCTGAAGCGGCGAATCGATCAGCCGCAGTTGAGCCTTGTACGTGATGTTGACCTCGGCGATGAGCAAGCCGATGGTCTCGATCTCCGGGCCGAACGGATCACGCAGGAACGGGATTCGAGCTTCCTCGAGGATCGTCACCATGGTGGCGTGGTTGATGTGCTGATACATGTCGATGTCCGACCACCGCACATGGACCGGCGCGACAAACCCTGCTCCACCAGTGTTGCGCGCGACGTCAGCGCCTGTCATCGAGAAGTCCCCGTTCCACTGTTCCGTGTCATGCTGCGGATCTGACGCGCCGCCACCGACAGCGTCGCGAGGTCGTGTTGACCGCTTTCATGGATCTCGTCGAGCGTGCGGCGGGCGCGGTCCACCCGGGATCCGTTCGTGGTCTCCCATTCGGCGATCTTCTCCTCACCCGTCTCGTCAGGCTCGCCCACCGCCAGCACGTCCAGGCACAGCGACCGCAGCGATCCGTAGATGTCATCGCGAATCGCCAAGCGCGCCAACGAATGCCAGCGGTCATCGCGCTCGAGCCGCGACACCGCGGTGAGCAAGGTGTCGGTGTTGAGGTAGTTCATCAGCGCGAAGTAGGTGTCGGCCACCTCGTCGGGTTCGCGCTCCACGATGTCCCCGATGTCGATGATGTCGAGAAGGCTGAACTGGTAAAGCCCCGTGGCGAGCTCGTAGGCCAATTCCTTGGGGACTCCGCGCGAGGCGAGGTCGTCGGCCTCCTTGGTCACAATGGCCTCGTCGTCGCCGCGCAGCCACTCCGACATCCGCGGTGTCAGCGCCGCCACCTTGGCGGCGAACCGGTTGGTCTCGGCGCCGACGGCCAGTGGCTGAGGACGGTAGTTGAGCAACCAGCGCCCGGCCCGGTCGACCAGCCGCCGCAGATCCAGCGTCATCCGGTCGGTCACCGCAACCGAGACGCCGTTGTCCCCCGCCGCCCGGATCTGCCGCCAGAGGTCGTTGATCCGGAAGATCGCGTTGGCCGCGGCGTAGCTGCGCACGGCGTCGACCGGGCCGACCCCGGCGTCCTCGCTGATGCGGTAGGCGTAGGTGATCCCGCTGGTGTCGACGAGATCGTTGACCAGCATGGTGGTGACGATCTCGCGGCGCAGTTCGTGCGAGCGGATCTCCGCGGCAAACGGCTCACGCAGTTTCTCGGGGAAGTACCACGGCAGCCGGGAGGCGAACGCCTCCTGGTCGGGCAGCTCGCTGGCCAGCACGTCGGATTTCAGCGCGAGTTTGACGTGAGCCATCAGCGTCGCCAGTTCCGGTGAGGTCAAACCGATTCCGGCGTCGGCGCGACGGTGGATCTCCTTCTCCGAGGGCAGCGCCTCGAGTTCGCGGTTCAGCCCACGGTCGGCGACGAAGGCCCTGATCATGCGCGAGTGCACCGGCAGCAGGCTCGCCGCGTTGGCGCGGCTGGTGCCCATCAGATCGTTCTGGTCTTCGTTGTCCCGCAGCACCAACCGGCCGACCTCGTCGGTCATCGACAGCAGCAGTTCGGTGCGGTCTTCGGGGCTGACCTTGCCCGCGGTGACCAGCGAATCGATCAGGATCTTGATGTTGACCTCATGGTCGGAGCAGTCGACACCGGCCGAGTTGTCCAGCGCGTCGGTGTTGATGCGGCCGCCGGCGAGGTCGAACTCGATGCGCCCCAGCGCGGTCACACCGAGGTTGCCGCCCTCAGCGACCACCTTGACACGCAACTGGTTTCCGTTCACCCGCACCGGGTCGTTGGCGCGGTCGCCGACGTCGGCGTCGGATTCGGTTTCGGCCTTGATGTAGGTGCCGATGCCGCCGTTGAACAACAGGTCGGCGGGCGCCTTCAGGATCGCCTTGATCAGGTTGGGCGGCGTCAACTCGTCGACGTTGTCGTCGATGCCCAGCGCCGCGCGGGCCTGCGGGCTGATCTGAATCGACTTGTGCTCCCTGCTGTAGACGCCGCCGCCCTCGCTGATCAACGAGGCGTCATAGTCCTCCCAGCTCGACCGGGGCAGGTCGAACAGGCGCTTGCGCTCGTCCCATGAACGCGCGGCGTCGGGATCGGGATCGATGAAGATGTGCCGGTGGTCGAAGGCGGCCAACAGCCGAATGTGCTTGGACAGCAACATGCCGTTGCCGAACACGTCACCGCTCATGTCGCCGACCCCGACGACGGTGAAGTCCTCGGACTGGGTGTCGACACCCATCTCGCGGAAGTGCCGCTTGACCGATTCCCACGCACCCCTGGCGGTGATGCCCATGGCTTTGTGGTCGTAGCCCACCGAACCGCCCGAGGCGAACGCGTCACCGAGCCAGAAGCCATAGGACTTGGCGACCTCGTTGGCGATGTCGGAGAATGTCGCGGTGCCCTTGTCGGCGGCGACGACGAGATAGGCGTCGTCTCCGTCGCGCCGCACCACATCCGGCGGCGGAACCACCTGCCCGGACCCCTTGTCGACGTTGTCGGTCACATCGAGCAGGCCGGCGATGAACAGCTTGTAGCACGACACACCCTCGGCGCGTTGAGCCTCGCGGTCGTCGGTGGCGTCTCCGGTCGGTGTCGGCGGCTGCTTGACGACGAAACCGCCCTTGGCGCCCACGGGTACGATCACCGCGTTCTTGACGGCCTGCGCCTTGACCAGCCCGAGGATCTCGGTGCGGAAGTCCTCGCGGCGGTCCGACCAGCGCAGGCCTCCGCGCGCCACATAGCCGAACCGCAGGTGCACACCCTCGACCCGCGGCGAGTACACGAAGATCTCGAATTTCGGTCGCGGCAGCGGCAATTCGTCGATCAGGCCGGGATCGAGCTTGAACGACAACACATCCTGCTGCCTTGCAGACTCCTGTCGCCCGACGAAGTAGTTGGTGCGCAGCGTGGCTTGGATCATCGACGCGAACGCCCGCAACACCCGGTCGGTGTCCAGGCTGACCAGCGCGTCGATGTCGGCACTCACCGCCGCTGCGGCCGCCTGGGCGTCACGCCGCTTCGGTGCGTCGTCCTGCTCGCCCTCGAACGGACAGAACAACGCCTCGAACAACTCGACCAGTGAGCGTGCGGTCTTGGCGTGGTCGTTGACGACGGCCTCGATGTGCGACTGGCTGTACGGAAAGCCCGCCTGCCGCAGATACTTCGCATAGCTGCGCAGGACCGAAACCTGCTGCCAGTTCAGCCCGGCCCGCATCACCAACTCGTTGAACCGGTCGGTCTCGGCGCGGCCCTGCCAGATCGCGGTCAACGCGTCGGCGAACCGCGTGGCGGTCTCGGCTCGTTCGGATTCGGACTCGATGTGCGGGATCGACTTGTGCGGTGAGATTTTGAACTGATAGATCCACACCGCGAGCCCGTCGGGCCGTTCGAGGCTGAACGGTCTCTCTTCGAGAACCACGACGCCCATCGACTGCAGCATCGGTAGCAGATCGCTCAGCGACGCGGAGTGCCCGCCCAGATACAAGGTGAGCTGCGCGGTGCCCTCCTCGAGGTCGGCGAGCACCGGTCGGATCGAACCGTCTTGCAGCTCTTCGATGACTGCGATGTCGGCGATCGCGTCGAGCGGTTCGACCGCCTGCTTGTAGGCCTCGGAAAAGGCGGCGGAATAGTGCTGCGCCGTACGCTGACTGATCGAACCCGTCTTCACCGCGCCGATCAACCGGTCTCCCCAGGTGCGCGCCGCTTCGGTGAGCAGATCCTGGATGCGCGACTCGTTGGCCGGCGACGTGTCGATGTCACGGCCGCGGGTGCCCTCGGGCATGCGCACCGCGAAATGAACTACTGCCCAGGGTGACTCGCTCACACGCGCGGTGTATTCGATGCTGACCCCGCCGAGTTCACGCACGAGGATGTCCTGCATCTCCAACCGCACGGCGGTGGTGTAGCGGTCGCGCGGAAGGTACACCAGGCACGAGACGAACTGCGCGAGCGAATCGGCGCGCATGAACAGCAACGTGCGCCTGCGGGAGCCGAGGTCGACGACGGCCTTCACCATGTCCAGCACGTTCTGCGCCGACAGGGCGAACAATTCCGGGCGCGGGATGGTCTGAATGATGTCGAGCAGCAGTTGCCCCGGGTGGCTGGGGTCGTTACGGGACAGCGACAGCGCCTCGTGAACTCTGCGCGAAATCAACGGGATCTCAAGCACATTGGCGTTCATGGCCGCGACCGTGAACAGGCCGACGAAACGGTGTTCGATCGCGGTTGCGCCGTGTTGTTCGCGCACGACCGCGATGTGCGGATACGCGCCGTAACGCAGGTAACTGGGGATGGTGGCCTGCGCCAGCACGAGTAGGTCGTTGTCGTCGGTCAGCGGCGGCAGCACATCATGGCGCAACCGAAGCGCCCCCAACCGGCTGGACGGGTCGACCGACGACCGGCCGTCCCGTATCGAACAGCGCTGGTAGCCGAGCAGCACGAAATGCCCATCGGCCAGCCACCGCAACAGCGCGGCGACGTCCTCGCGGTCGGGCCCGCGGAACCTGGCGCCGGTGTCGGTGGCCAGGTCGTGCGCCAACCGGCGCATCGTCGAGGAGAGCTCCTCGGCGTCGAGGGCGACGTGACGCGCATCGGCGAGAACGCTCGGCAGCATCTGCGCCACCTGTGCCAGCGCCTTGGGATCGACGGTCGCCGCGAGCTGGACGTGAATCCAGGCCTCGAACACGCCGTCGTGCCCGCCGGCCTGCGCGGCCGGGGCGACGTCGAGCAGTTCACCCGCCCGCGCACGGTGCACCCGCAGGACCGGGTTCATGATCGCGGTGTAGGCGACACCGAAACGGTGCAGCAGCACCGTGACCGAGTCCATCACCATCGCGGAGTGGTCGGTGACGATCTGCAGGGCCGGGCCGAACCCGGCCGGGTCGTCGGCGCGGTACACCTCGACACGGGTGTCGCCGTAAGGGCGGAACCGGCCGAGCCGGTGATGCGCGGTGATGAGGTTCGGCGTGACGACCTGCTGGGCCGTTGCCGTCACGGGCATCGTGACCGTGGAATCAGCGGCGGGCGCGTCGGCGTGCGGGCCCCGGTAGGTCTCCAGATAGGCGCGGGCGAGTCGGGCCACGGTCTGGTCGTCGAGTCCAGGAGAGTCGTTGGCCCCGGTGACGCCGACCCCGGCGCCCGCTGATCTCCCGACGTCTCCCGGATTCCCCGACATGCGACGCTCCTGAACTGTAGGCGCGGACCTCCGCCGTTGGATGTCACCGCCAGCCCCGATGAGCGAAGCGGCTCCGCGGTCCGCAGAAGACGACCCTAGTAGCCCGCGGGCGGGCGTTGCGGCTACCCCGCCGGATCAGTCATCCGGTTACCCCGCCGGATCAGTCGCGCGTGAGCTTGCGATGCGTCACGCGGTGCGGGCGGGCCGCCTCCGCGCCGAGCCGTTCGACCTTGTTCTCCTCGTAGGCACCGAAGTTGCCCTCGAACCAGAACCACTTGGCCTCGTTGTCCTCGTCGCCCTCCCACGCCAGGATGTGGGTACAGGTGCGATCGAGGAACCACCGGTCGTGGGAGATCACCACGGCGCAGCCGGGGAAGCTCTCCAGCGCGTTCTCCAGCGACGAGAGCGTTTCGACGTCCAGGTCGTTGGTCGGCTCGTCGAGCAGAATCAGGTTGCCGCCCTCCTTGAGCGTCAACGCCAGGTTGAGCCGGTTGCGTTCACCGCCGGACAACACACCGGCCGGCTTCTGCTGATCCGGGCCCTTGAAGCCGAACGCGGAGACGTAGGCCCGCGACGGGATCTCGTTCTGGCCGACCTCGATGTAGTCCAGCCCGTCGGAGACGACCTCCCACACCGTCTTTTTCGGGTCGATGCCCGCGCGGCTCTGGTCGACGTAGCTCAACTTGACCGTTTCGCCGACCTTCACCGTGCCGCTGTCGGGCTGCTCGAGGCCCACGATGGTCTTGAACAGCGTCGTCTTGCCGACACCGTTGGGACCGATGACTCCGACAATGCCGTTGCGCGGCAACGTGAACGACAGGTCCTTGATCAAGGTGCGCCCGCCGAAGCCCTTGTCGAGGTGCTCGACCTCGACGACGACGTTGCCCAGCCGGGGCGGCGTCGGGATCTGGATCTCCTCGAAGTCGAGCTTGCGGGTCTTCTCCGCCTCTGCGGCCATCTCCTCGTAGCGCTGCAGGCGGGCCTTGCTCTTGGCTTGCCGCGCCTTGGCGCCCGAGCGGACCCAGGCGAGCTCGTCCTGCAGACGCTTCTGCAGTTTGGCGTCCTTGCGTCCCTGCACGGCGACGCGCTCGGCCTTCTTCTCCAGATACGTCGAGTAGTTGCCCTCGTACGGATAAGCCCGTCCGCGGTCGAGTTCGAGGATCCACTCGGCCACGTTGTCCAGGAAGTACCGGTCGTGGGTGACCGCGAGGATCGCGCCCTTGTACTCGGCGAGGTGCTGTTCGAGCCACTGCACGCTCTCGGCGTCCAGGTGGTTGGTGGGCTCGTCGAGGAGCAGCAGGTCGGGCTTGGACAGCAGCAGCTTGCACAACGCGACCCGTCGGCGCTCGCCTCCGGACAGATGGGTGACCGGCTCGTCGGGCGGCGGGCAGCGCAGCGCGTCCATCGCCTGCTCGAGCTGGGAGTCGATGTCCCAGGCGTCGGCCGCGTCGAGCTCCTCCTGCAGCCGGCCCATCTCCTCCATCAACTCATCGGAGTAGTCGGTGGCCATCAGCTCGGCGACCTCGTTGTAGCGGTTCAGCTTCTCCTTGATCGCCACGCCCTCTTCGACGTTCTCGCGGACGGTCTTGTCCTCGTTGAGCGGCGGTTCCTGCTGCAGGATGCCCACAGTCGCTCCGGGCTGCAGGAACGCGTCGCCGTTGTTGGGCTGGTCCAGCCCGGCCATGATCCGCAAGACGCTCGACTTGCCGGCCCCGTTGGGACCGACGACGCCGATCTTCGCGCCCGGAAGGAAGTTCAGGCTGACGTCGTCGAGGATGACCTTGTCGCCGTGCGCCTTGCGGACCTTCCGCATCGAATAGATGAATTCGGCCATGCCGTGGGGTGCCTTTCAAAGTTGCGAGTCTCTCGGGTGATGCTCGCGGACCATCGTAGGCGTGGCCTCGCCGGCGCAGCCGAGTGAGCTACTCGAGGTCCTGCGCCGGCGGCGTCCCCGCGCTACGCGGTCAGGGGCAGCGCCGTCTCGGGCTGCTCCGTGTCGACGTCATCACCGGTGTCTTCGGATTGGTTTTCCGGGTCGGTGAACCGCTGCTCGGTCTGCTGCCGCCCCCGGTCGATGCGTGCCGAGCACCGGGCCAGGTCCGGCCCGACCGACGTGGCGCGCACTTCCACCGACGAGCGTCGGTTGCCGTCGCGGTCGTCGTACTCGCTGGTGTAGACGTGTCCGACGACGATGACGGGATCACCCTTGACCAGCGTCGCGCTGGCCCCGGCAACCACCCGCCCCCAGCAGTTCACTGTGACGAACAACGAATTCCCGGGTTCCCATGTTCCCTCGGCCGTGCGGCGGCGCGAGTTGCTGGCGACCCGGAAGCGGACCATCTCCTGATCCCCGACCCGTCGATGGATCGGGTCGGTGACGATGTTGCCGACGATGGTGAACGGTGTCTCGAACATGATGATCTCCTCTTGATTCCTTGCGTTTCCCTGCCGACGGCCCGGTGGCGCGTCGGTGACACCGCCATTGAGCGCCGCGGCGCCGACACCGGAACGCGGCGCGCTCAGTCGCCGAGCGGCCCTGTGGACGAACGCGGTATTGGGGATAGCGCCTTCATCACTCGCCGAGCCCGACGTTTTGGCTGGTCCGCCGGCCTGCGATCGACCATTGCGTCGGTTTCGAGCGAGGCGTCCGCGGAACCTACGGGCGCCAGCCCCGCGACAGCAGAGCGTCTCGCGCCTGCTCGACGATGTCGGCCCCGCAGTCTTCTTTGATGACGTGAATGACGTGCCAGCCGAGCCGCTGCAGCACTCGGTTGACGCGAACGTCGAGGACATACTGTCGCCGGCTGGTGAGGTGTTGTTCGCCGTCGTATTCGGCGCCGACTTTGAAGTCCTCCCAACACATGTCGATGCGTCGGACGTAGCGGCCCCACTCGTCTTTCACGACGATTTGTGTGGTCGGCCGAGGTAGCCCGGCATCGATGAACAGCAGCCGCAGCCATGTCTCCCTCGGCGACTCGGCACCGCCGTCGACCAGCGGCAGCGCCGCCCGCAACTGCCGCAGACCACGGACACCGCGATGCCGCTTCGCTAATAGCGCGACGTCCTCGAACGCGAACGGGCGCGCGTTCATCAACGCGTCCAGGCGCGCGACCGCCCGGTCGCGCGGGTGATGCCGACCCAGGTCGAACGCAGTCCGGGCCGGGGTGGTCACCCGGATGCCGGCGACCGCGGTGACCTCGTCCTCGTCCAAGGTCTCGTCGCGGACGATCAGACCGCGCTGGCGCCGGACCGCCGCGATCATTTCGATGGGAACGTCGTCGCCGACCCATTTCGCCCCGTGTAACGCGGAAGCGGCCACCCCGGCGATCACCGCCGAAGGCGAGCCGAGAGGTACGCCGACGATCCTCTCGCGCAGCGACGCCTGGTGGCCGCGCGGGACGTAGACGCCGCGGTACAGCGGTCGATAGTGACTGCGCAGGTGGGCTCGGGTGAGGTGGCCCGCGGCCACGGCGTCACTGCCGATGAACGGAATCTCCACACAGGTTGGACGCCCGCGACCGCTGGTCTCGCTCCACAGTCCTCGAAACCGACGCAATGGTCGTGCCGCCGGCCGGAAACCAGCCAAAGCGTCGGCCTCGGCGGACGTCGTGCGGCGCGCGAGGCCTTACTCGGCGCGGGCGTCGCGGCGGGCGAGCTCGGCGAGCATCGCGTTGTAGGCGGCGAGCTCGGCATCGTCGTCGCGGTCGGCGGCCCGGTCGATCCGTTTGGCCGTGCGCTGATCGCTGCGCGTCCATTGGATCAGCAGCGCGAGCATCACCACGACGAGCGGGACCTCACCCGCCGCCCAGGCGATGCCGCCGCCGGTGCGCTGATCGGCGAGCAGATCGGTGTGCCAACTGAGCTGCAGCGACCGGTAGAACGGCTCGCCCAGCACGGACTTGGTGCCCATCAGCACCACACCGAAGAACGCGTGCAGGGGCAGCGACGCGAACACCATCGCGACCTTGCCCAGGTGAGGAATCTGGCGCGGCGCCGGGTCGATACCGATCGTCACCCAGTAGAAGAGGTATCCGCTCAGCAGGAAGTGCAGGTTCATCAACACGTGGGCGCCGTGCTTGTCGACGGCAGCGTCGAACAGCCCGCCGAAGTACAAACCGTAGAAACCGGCGACGAAGATGACCGTCGCGATGATCGGCTGGGTCAGGAACCGCGACACCCGCGAGTGCAACGCGGCCAGCAGCCACTCCCTCGGTCCCGGCGGCTCGCCGCGGCCCGCGGTCGGCAGCGCCCGCAGGGCCAGCGTCATCGGCGCGCCGAGCACCAGCAGGATCGGAACCAGCATCGACAGCATCATGTGCGCGAGCATGTGCATCGAGAACATCGCCGGCATGTAGCGGCCCAGCCCCGACGACGTCGCGATCAGCAGGGCCGCGCAGCCGCACAGCCACCCCAACGTCCGGCCCACCGGCCATGCGTCGCCGCGACGGCGAAGTCGCCGCACACCGAGTAGGTAGACCACCGCGAAGACGATCGCGGCGGTGCCGAAGATCAGGTCGAACCGCCAGTCGAGCAGGATCCGCTCGACGGTCGGCGGGCCGGCGAGGTCGTATCCGATCGCCACCTCGACGGGGCTGGGCTGTTCGGCCAGCGGAGGCGGAGGGGTGCGCCCGAGCCCGACCGCGATGCCGAACGTCGCCCCGAACAGCAGCGCCTCGAGCAGCGCCAGACGCACCAGCGGACCCCGGGCGTCCGGGTCTTCCTGCAGCGCGGCCACCGCGGAGCGGCGTTGCCACCAGCCGATCACCGCGAGCAGGACCAATGCGCAGACCTTGGCGACGATCAACCAGCCGTACTCAGTGCGCACCAGGTCGGCCGGTTCGACGCGCACGAGCGCGTTGATCACCCCGCTGACGGCCACGACGACGAAGCACCACAGCGCGAGCGCCGAGAACCGCCGCGCGGCCAGATCGGCGTGCTTGCCGCGCCGCAACGCGTGCACGAGCAGGGCGAGCAGCCCGCCCGCCCACAGCGCTGCGGCGACAAGGTGGAACAGCAGGCTATTGGTGGCCATGTCGTGGGCGCCGCCGGTCGACGAATGCCCCGCCAGCCCGAGCGGGATGAGCGTCGTCAGGGCCCCGGCGAGCAGGATCGGCGTCCAGGACCAGCGCAGCACCGGAAGGCTGGCCACCGTGACGGCCGCGGCGAGGAACGCGGTCCACCGCCACGCGCTGGCCATGTCGACGAGGTCGGCCGCCGACCAGACGGTCACCGGGTCCAGGGTCTGGCTCAACGGCTGACCGGAGACGTCGGACACCGTCAGCGGAACCATCAGCGCGGCGCACACCGTCCACGCCGCCGAGGCGCCGGTGCCCAGGCGCAGCGCACGGTACCCACCGGCGTCGAGCACGCCGTTGGTTTGAGGCGGCGTGAGGAATGCGGCGAACAGGAAGGACCCGACGGCGATGACGGCAGCGATCTCACCGGCGGCCCGCACGAACGGCACGCCGTAGGTCGTGATCGGGCCGGGATCCGGCAGCCCGGTCGCGCTCAACGCGTCTGCCAGGGACAGCGCGCCGATGCCCGCGGCCACCACACCGGCCAGCACCGCCACCCCGATGAGCACCGGCCACACCGCGCTGGTGCGCACCCCCGATGCCGTCGTCGTCATCCCACCAGCGTATGGCGTGCACGAACCACGCCAACAAAACGCTCCGCGCGCTCTGCCCGACGAGCGTGAGTCAGGCCGACTCCCGCCGCGCCGCACGGCGAGCGATTTCGCGCGCGATGAACCGTTCGCGGGCGATCTGCTCGACCTTGTCCATATCGCGCAGGATGGCCCGCAACTCGTCGCGGAACGCGGTACGCCGCTCGACCAGATCGGGCGCCGGCGCGAGCAGATCCTGGTCGGCCGCGACCTGGCGCGCGGTCGCGAACAGCAGCGCCGACACCGCCTCATTGCTGCGCACCCGACTCTGTGCGACGTACTGGTTGCCCAGTCCGAGCGCCTTCTTCGTCAGGTCCTTCTCGTCGATCTCGGCGGGGGCGTCGAGCAGCACATCGGCGACGATCTCGTACGCCTCGAAGAACGGGCGCAGCATGGCGCCCGCCAACAGCGGCGACTTGGTCCGCAGCAGTTCCTCGACCCGCCGCTCACCGGCCGTCACCTGCTCCTCCCACCCGCTCTGCCAGGACAGTTCCTCGGCGACATGGTCACGGAACGCCGCCGAATCGGCGAAGTAGAAGTCGAACTTCAGCAGGTCGCGCAGTCGCATCACCTGCGACCAGAACGCCTCCAGCCGGTCGGACTCCGCGCGGCCGGCGTGTACCAACGCCAACTCGACCAACGAGGTCTCCAGGAATGCGTCGATGAGCGTGTTGCGGTAGAAGGCCGCTTCGTGTTCGTCCTCGGGAGCGATGCGCCAGACGGGCTCGCGCCCACCCTCGACGCAGGTGACGGGGTGCCGGTTGGACAATGCGTCGAGAGCGGCCCGCACACCGTCCGGGGTGCGTAACCTCAACGCGCTGTTGGTCATCGGGGTCTGCTTGCGCTCGAGGTAATCCAGCGACGGCTGCAGGGTGTGATGGATCTGGTTCAGCGTCAACGCGATTCCTCGTGTGGTGAGCAACAGCGCCGACACCAGCGCCGTGGCGTTGACGGGTGTGGCACGCAGGATCCGCCACGACACTTCGAACGCCATCTTCTGCAGGGCCAGCCGTTTGGCGTTCTCATCGGTGGCCATCGGCCCGTGCGGCGCACCGAGATACTCGCGCATGCTGACGGCCTCGGGAAAGCGGACATAGATCTTGCCGTAGTTGCGCTCGCCTTGGGCCTTGATGAAGTTGTACATCCACGACAGGCTTTCGGGCGTCTTCTCACCGCCGCGGGCGTAGGCGGCGTATTCGGATGTCTCGTGCAGCTGGTCGAAGCTGATCGACACGGGCTGCAACAGGATGTCCTCGCTGCGGCCGTCGAGGTAGGCGTCGGCGACGTAGGCCAGCAGACCGAGCTTGGGCGGCAACATCTTTCCGGTCCGCGACCGGGTGCCCTCGATCGACCAGCTCAGGTTGAACCGCTTCTCGACGATGTAGCCGACGAATTGCCGCAGCACGTACTTGTAGAGCGGATCGTCGAGCTTGCGGCGCAGGAAGATCACGCCCGAATGGCGCATCAACGGCCCCATGAACCCGAACGAGAGGTTGATGCCCGCGAAGGTGTGCACCGGCGGTAACCGGTTCTCCTGCATCGCGACCGGCACGATCACCCCGTCGAGATAGGACCGGTGCGAGAACAACAGGACCGCCGGATGGTTCTCCAGGTTGCGGCGCATCAACTCGACCTCGTCGCGGTCGTAGTCGATGTTCGGATCGAAGCCGCGGCTGAAGATCGCACGACCCAACGACGGAATCAGGTCCACCGAGAACCGGCTCCACCCGGTGGAGAGTTCGTCGAGCATCTCCCCCGCGGTCTCCAGGTCCGCGCCCGGAATCTTCTCCAGCCCTTCGCGGAAACGCGCCGACGCCATCAACTCCGGTTTGATCAACCGCGGCGACTTGTACTCCGGGCCCAGCAGGCGCAGCTCGACCCGTTCGATCGCCAGGATCGCGCGGCGGATCACGAAACGCGCGAATTCCCGGGGGTTTTCGGCGACGGTGGTATCGGCCCATTGCTGGCGCAGTTCGGAGACCTTCGCGGGTTCACCGGCGACGACACGGGCCCGCGAAGGGTCGCGGCGCAGGATGCGGCGCTGCAGGATCTCAGGGGGACGGTAGGTGTCGCGACCGGAGATCAGGGCCACCACCTTGGACCGGGTGGGCAGCCCGCCGGGCACCCAGAACACCCGCACCGGCACCACGGAGCGGTCTTCTCCCGCTTCGAGCTCCGACACGAGCGAAGCCAGCACACCGGCGGGCGGGTCGTCGTACGGCAACAGCAGGACGTCGATCTTGGCCTCGGGGTGCTCGCGCCGTTGCCGCTCGAGCCAGTCGTCGAGCAGATCACGTTCGGCCGCAGAGGAAGCCGACGCGAGCACCAGCGCGTCGCCGGTGGGTGTGAACGGGGTGTACTGGTCGACGGACGGCTTCACGGACGACCCTTCCCCGAGGATTTGGGCGCCGACGTCTTGGTGGCGGGCGCCTTACGCACCGACTTGGTCGCGGACTTCGTGGCGGATTTGGCTGCGGATTTGGTCGCTTTCTTGGTCGCCTTCTTCGCCGATTTCTTCGCGGGCTTGCCCGTCGAACGGATGTTGCGGTCGTAGAGCTCGGATAGAGACGACTCGTCGTGCGGCCAGTCCGCCAAGGTGTCGAGGTAGAGCTGGCGCACCTCGGCGATGCGCTCCCCGAGATTGTCGTGCGTCCAGTCGTCGACCGGAATCGGTGGATAGACCACGACGTCGACCGTGCCGGGATTGAAGGTGCTCGAATCGCGGGCAGCGATCACCTCTGCGTTGCGAATCACGATGGGCACCACCGGAATACCGGCCGACATCGCGATCCGGAACGGTCCCTTCTTGAAGGGTCCCACCTCGGTCGTGTCCAACCGGGTGCCCTCCGGCGCGATCAGGATCGACAGCCCCTTGCGCGCGAGTTCCTCGACCTTCTTCAGACCCTCGACCGCTTTCTGCGGATCCTCGCGATCGATGAACGCGGCGTCCATGATCTTGCCGAGGGTGCCGACGATCGGATCCTTCTCCAACTCCTTCTTGCCCACCGATGTGAAGTTGGTGTCCACCAAGTGGCCGGCGATCAACGGGTCGGCCTGGTTGCGGTGGTTGAACAGAAACACCGCGGGACGCTTCTTGGTCAGGTTCTCCCTGCCCAACACGTTGATGTTGATGCCGAGGGTGCTCATCAACGCTCGGCCGAAGGCCGCGGTGAAGAAGTTGACACCGTTGCGCTTGCTGCGGGTCAACAGCCCCAGGCCCAGCGCGCCGGCGGCGATGGGTCCCATGGTGGCGATCCCCGCCGCCGTGCGCAGTTGCGAAACCGGGCTCGCGCCACTGCGACTGGAAAAGCGCAGCACCGGCCAGCCCCGCTTCGCAGCCACCGCGGCGAGCTTGCCTCCCGGATTTGTCGGGCGGGGATTGCCCACCAGATACATCAGCGCGACGTCCTCGTCGCCGTCGGCGTAAAAGTAGCTCTTCGACAGGTCGACCCCGTGTTCTGCGGAGAACATCTGCACAGCCCTGGCCTTGCCCGGCCCCCAGATGATCGGGCGCGTCACCTCCCCGGTGAGCAATCCGTGCTCGTCGATCTCGAACTTGTTGCTCAACACGTTCGAGATGCCGAGGAACCGCGCGACGGGTTCGACCTGCACCGTCAGTGCCGATGAGCTGAGGACGACGGTGTGGCCGCGGGCCATGTGCGCGCGCACCAACTCGCGCATTTCGGGATAGATCCGGCCGACGATCTTCTGGACGAACAACCGCTCGGCGAGTTCGTCGACGTCTTCGAGCGAATTGCCGCGCAGCATGCGCGCACCCTTGCCGATCAGATCCTCGAACTCCGACCGTCCCAGTTGGTGGTTGAGGCCGGCCTGGACCATGCCGATGAACTCACCCATCGACATCTGACGACGACGGAATCGGTCCTGTGTCATCACGACACCGGTGAAGCCGGCGACCAGGGTGCCGTCGAGATCGAAGAACGCGCCGACTTCGGGCCCCTCCGGGCTGGCCAGAATTTCGGCGACCGAACCCGGCAGGCGCATAGTGCGCCGCGAGGTCTGCCCGTCAGGCGAAGTCATTGCGCTGCACTCCCATTCGATGACGAGACAGTGGATGGGGCGGGGTCGACGGTGAACGAGGCGGGTTCGGCCCGGCCGTCGCCGCCGAGGGCGAGGACCTCGTCGAAACCCGACAGCAGGCAGCGGGCCCACAACTCCTGGTCGGTGATCGCCGCGCGGTCGTAGCGGGTGGTGATCGTGCAGTACCCCGAGCGCGAGATCAGCACCACCATCATCGCCACACCTGGAAGCGGGCCAAGTCCGTACTGGCGCAGGACTTTTGCTCCCGCGATGTAGGTGTCGCCCGCGTACACCGGGACATTGCTGGCCTGGACGTCGGAGTTCACGATCGAGCCGGCCATCGACTCGAGGGCCGTGTCCGGGAGCAGCCCGACCAGCGGAGCGATGGCGCTGACCATGTCGATCGCGCGTTCCTCACGCTTGGTGGTCATCTGCGAGCGGATGTTGCGGATGCGAACCTCGGGGTCTGTCAGGCCGATCGGCGCGGCGAGATTGATGCCCGCGAACCGGTTTCCGCCCGCCGGGTCGGCATCGGAGCGAAGGTTGACCGGAACCGCCATCGGCAGCGTCTCGACCGGCACGCCCTTGGCTTCGTGGTAGAGCCGCAGCGCGCCGCACAGGCCGGCCAGATACGCGTCGTTGATCGACCCGCCGGCCGCCTTGGCGGCCCGGTGCAGGGTGCCGAACTCGATGTCGATGGCTTCGCTGCGCGACGACAGGCTGCGCCGCCGCAGCACCGGCGACGGATCGGCGACGGGGCCGATCACCCGCGCACCCGACATGGCGTACCCGACAGCACCGTTGAGCCGAGAGATCGGGTCGCGGATCACCTCAGTTGCGACGTGCGCGGCGCCGAACAGCGCTCCGCGCACGCGGCCCGCGATGGTGCCGGGCAACCGGACGAGCCCCTGCCGCATCAGGTCGTTGGGCGACAGGTCCTGAGGGATGGGAAGCGGTGGGAGGGGTTGTGGCGACGGGTCGCGCTCGAGGTCATAGAGATTGGCGAACATCTCGACTCCCCCGACACCGTCGGTGACCGCATGGCTGAGGTGAACGACCATCGCGGCGCGGTCGTCGGCCAGTCCCTCCACGAGCGTTGCCGTCCACAGCGGCCGGGAGATGTCGAGCGGTGACTGCGCGGCGACCTCGGCGAGGTCGAGCACCTGACGGAACGTGCCCGGTTGCGGGGCGCGCACCCGCCGCAGGTGGAAGTCGAGGTTGAAGTCGGGGTCCACCACCCACCGGGGCGCCACGGTCGGCAGCGTCGGCATCACCACCTTCTGCCGCAGCCGCAACACTTTGCGCGAGGCGGCGTCGAACTTGGCGCGGAACGTATCCCAATCCGGTGCGCAGTCCAGGAGTTCGACGGTCATGATGCCCGAGCGGGTACGCGGATTGGCCTCGCCCCGGTGCAGGATTTGGTCGAGTGGGCTGAGTTCCTCAGGGAGTCCCGCCGCATCGAGTTCCGGCACGTCGCTCATGGGCCGTCGCGTCCTCCTGCTCGTGATCGTGTGGCCACCACGCTAGTCGGCGGTACGAGGGTGCGAGGCGGCTTTAATCCGTGAGCTCGCACGCCCAGGCGATAGACTCTCGTGACGTTGCCTCCGTAGCTCAGTTGGATAGAGCAAGAGCCTTCTAATCTCTAGGTCGCAGGTTCGATTCCTGCCGGGGGCGCTCATCGCGGATTTTTGTCTCGGCCGATACTTGACCCGATGCCAACCAACGATGTCGAGCACCGGCTCAGCCCGCTGCCGGACACCGGATACGTCTATCGCACAGCGTGGCGGGTCGCCACGGGTGACATCGACGGCGACCTGCACCTGCGCCTCGACGGCGTTGCGCGCTACATCCAGGAGGTCGGGGCCGAGAACCTCGTCGACGCCGGCGAGGCCGACGACCACCCCCATTGGCTCGTCCAACGCACGGTCATCGACGTCATCGAGCCGATCGAGTTCCCCAACGAGATCTCGTTCAGCCGCTGGTGCTCCGCGTTGTCGACCCGGTGGTGCACGATGCGCGTCGACCTGGTCGGCAGCGACGGCGGCCGCATCGAGACCGAGGGTTTCTGGATCGCCATCAACAGCAAGACCCTTACGCCGCAGCGCGCCTCGGACTCCCTGATCGCCCGGTTCGCCACCACCACCGACGAACTCCGGCTCAAATGGCGGCCCTGGTTGACCAATCTCGAGGACGCCGACGAGGACCTCGCGTTCCCGCTACGCCGCACCGACATCGACATCTTCGAGCACGTCACCAACACCGCCTACTGGCACGCCATCCACGAGGTGATGGCGCACGTCCCCGACGTCTGCCGCGCCCCCTACCGCGCGGTGGTCGAATATCGCAGGCCGATCCGCTACGGCGAGGACGTGACCATCCGCTGGGCGCGCCGGGGCGACGCCGTCCAGATCACGCTGACCGTCGACGACGACGTTCGCGCGGCCGCTCTGATCGCCAAGATGTAGCCCTTCGCGTACTATCGGCCCACACAGCGCTCGTGTTTGCTGCGCATTGGGTGGGAGGACCGCGGATGGTCAAATCGGGCAAAAGATGGACTCGGGTCGCGACGGGGGTGGCGGCCGTCGGCGTCGCGACCAGTGTCGTCGGGCTGGCAGCCACCCAGCCGGCGTCCATTTCGGCGTCTCTCGTGGATCTGACTGCGCTCATCGTTGTCGGCAGCTCGACCAATCCGACCGGCGCGGGCGTCGCCGATTTCTTCGAGGGGAAGTTCACCGATCCGGTCTACACGGGGGTCGACGGGAAAGACATCGTCTACGTCGACTTCCGCACCGGTCCCGCCGGTATCGAACAGGCTCTGCGCGACAACGCCGGCGAACAGAACGCGGTGCTGGCTTCCGGCTGGGGCGCGGCGAACGCCAGTTTGCTGCTACTGCGCAACCGGTCGGATCTGAAGGACACCGTCTTCATCCTCGACAACGACGTCGCACGCCCGGACGGCGGCTTCGGCACCCGGTATCCGTGGTTCGCGCTGATCGGAGTGAACCCGATCCCCACCCCGAGTGACGTCCCAGCCCTGCGCGTCGTCAACACCGGCTACGAGTACGACTACAACTCCAACGCCCCCGCCGACGTGCTCAACCCGGTGGCCGCGGTCAACTCGCTGGTCGGCTACCTCTACACGCGGCTGAACCAGTCCGAACGCGCGCTCCCGGTGGACGCCGAGGGCAACCCGACCGTCGAGTGCGACGCCAACACCTGCGCGATCCTCGTGAGCGGCGCCGTCCTCGACTGCCCCGACGCGCAGTGCAGTGCTCCCCCCGAAGACAGGATCACGGCCTACGTCACCACACGGGACAACACCACCTACGTCACGTACACCGCCGAAGAGCTTCCGCTGACCCGGCTGATCCGCGACGTCTTCGGCGATCAATTGGCCGAGCTCACCGGGCCGGTGCTGAAGCTGGCCGTCGACTCGGCCTACTACGGCGGCAATCCGATCCCCCGGGATCCGAGCGCTTACCGCCCAGCCCGGCTCGCTCCCCCGCCCGACGAGTTGTTGGCCACCGCGGTGAAGGTTCCCGGTGCGATCCTGCAGGGTCTGTCGGCGGCCGCCTCGCCGCGGCCGACGGTGCAACCGGAGATGACGGCGGAGCAGGACGCAACGGTGGACGCGGGGCCGGCCGTCGAACCGGAGACAACGCAGCGGCAGACCGAGACCACACGGCTGGCCACGGCAGAGCCGCCTCGACGGCCCGGCGCAGGCGATCCGGAGACCGCGCAGAAGCGCCGCCCGCAGCTCAACGTGCTACGCGACAGCGTGAGAGCCCTGCCGGGCCGGCTTCGCGACAACTTCGGCCCGAAACGCGATCAGCGCCAAAACGATTCCGTCGTCACGGTCGACACGACGCAACCCGGTTCGGCAAGCGATGCCGAAAACGACCCCACCGGCGGCGACACGGGTGCGCCCGGCGAGGGCGGGGGTACGGGGGCCGACGCCGCCGCTTGACCGTCACCCGTCAGGCGATATCTCCCTGGCCGGGGCGATCGGTCGATAGACTCGGCGGCGTGAACTCGAGCCGCGGCATCGCTGCAGCCGTGTCGGCCGGCGCTATGGCCCTCGCGCTCGCGTCGCCCGCACACGCCGGCCCGCCGAGCTACGGCAGCAACGGCGTCTTCAACGTGAGCACGAATCCGCGGCCGGGCTGGACCACCGCGTCGATCGAGCCCGGGCGGTACCGAGTGGACCAGGCGCCGAGCATGTTTCCGTACCAGAGCGCACCGGGCTTCTGGTATCGCTGCCACAACTTCCCGTGCAGCCCCAGCTACCCCGGCAATCTGATCGCCTCGGGTGGCGCGATCCGCGACGTACCCACGTTCGTCGACATCCTGCCCAGCGATGTCGCGGTGGCGCTGCACAACGTCACGCTCACCGTCGCCCACTGACGTCCGCGCACGGGTCACTAGGCTGAGCCGGTGACTGATCCGGTACTGATCCATGTCGAGGACCGCGTCGCCGTCCTCACCGTCAACGACCCGGAGCGCCGCAACGCGGTCACGTTCGAGATGTCTGCCGCGCTGCGCGAAGCCGTGGACGCGGCCGAGGCCAACCCGGACGTGCACGCCGTTATCGTCACCGGGGCGGGCAAGGCGTTCTGCGCGGGCGCGGATCTGAGCGCGCTCGGTTCGGCGACCGAGGACGGGCTGCGCAAGATCTACGACGGCTTCCTCGCCGTCGCCAACTGCGCACTGCCCACCATCGCGGCGGTGAACGGCGCTGCCGTCGGAGCCGGATTGAACCTGGCTCTGGCGGCCGACGTGCGTATCGCCGGGGCGGCAGCCCTGTTCGACCCGCGCTTCCAGAAGTTGGGAATCCATCCCGGCGGAGGGGCGACCTGGATGCTGCAGCGAGCGATCGGTCCGCAGGCCGCCCGCGCGTCACTGCTGTTCGGCATGCGGTTCGACGCCGAAGCCGCGGTCCGGTACGGCCTGGCGTTGCAGGTCGCCGAAGATGCCGTGGCGTCGGCGAAGGAGCTGGCCCGGGGACCGGCGGGCGCACCGCGCGAGGTGGTGCTCGCGACCAAGGCGTCGATGAGGGCGACGGCCAACCCCGGCGTCGTCGACATCGACCAGCACCGCATCGCGGTCGACACCGAACTCGGTCCGCAGGCCACCTCGATCCGCTCCCCCGAATTCCAGCAGCGTCTGGCGGCCGCACAACGCAAGTGAGCTAGATGCGGTCGACGTAGAACCAGCGGCCCGCGCGGCGCTCGAACCGGCTGCGTTCGTGCATCGCCCCTGGCCGGCCCGCGTGGATGTAACGGGCCGTGAACTCGACCTCGCCGTGCTGGTCGCCTTCGCTGCCCGCGACCACATCGCTGATCGCGAGCCCGGTCCAGGCCATCTCGCGATCGACGGTGACATCGAGTGGCCGCGTCCGTGGATGCCACGTTGTAAAGAGGTAATCCTCAACACCTTTGGCGAACGCGGCGTAGCGCGAACGCATCAATTCCTCGGCTGTCGCCGCGACGCGTGCACCGTCGTGCAGTGGTTCGCAGCATGCGGAATACAGCTCACCGCTGCCGCACGGACAGTTGTCACTTTGCGCCATGGCCGAATCATGCCCGCTACAGATCGAGCAATGCCGTCTCCGGCGCTTCGATGAGATCGCGCAGTTCGCACAGGAACGCCGCCACCTGCGCACCGTCGGCGATCCGGTGGTCGAACGCGCAGGTGATGTTCATCGTCGGCCGCGCGACGACCGCGTCGTCGACCACGACCGCGCGAGGTTTGAGCGAGCCGACACCCAGGATGGCGGCTTCGGGATAGTTGATGACGGGCACGCCGTCGTCGAGGCCGAGCGCACCGAAGTTCGACACGGTGAACGTCGAGCCCTGCAGTTCGGTCGGTTTCAGCGTGCCGGCGCGCGCACCCCGGATCAGCCGTGCCACCTCGTCCGCGAGTTGACGAGTGGTCTTGAGGTGGGCGTCACTGACGACGGGCACCAACAGGCCACGTGGTGCCGCGACGCCGAACCCGAGGTGCACCGCCGGATGCAGATGAATCTGCGCACCGTCGGTGGTGTCCACCCACGTGGCGTTCAAGGTGGGGTGATGCCGAAGGGCGATGGTCAGTAGTCGCAGCGTGAGCACGAACGGCGTGATCGGCGCGTCCTGACCGGCTCGGTCGCGCAGGTGATCGCGTAGCCGCAGCAGATTGGTCCCGTCCACCTGCACGGCGGTGTGTGCATCGGGGATCTGTTTGCGCGACATCGTCATTCGACGCGCCATCTCGGCCTGCACGCCGCCCACCGTCATCATGTCGGGACTCGGCGCGGACCTACCCGCCGCAGCGAGCACATCCTCGCGGGTGATCACACCGTCGGGCCCGGAGCCCGTCAGCGCCGCCAGGTCCACGTTCAGCTCCGCGGCCAGCTTGCGCACCGGCGGCTTGGCGCGCACGCGGTGCGGCGGTGCCGCCGCTCGCCTGCTGTGGTCCATCGCCGCGTCGGTGCCGTACCCGACCAGCACGGGCTTGCGCTTCTGGGCGGGCGGTTCGACCTCGGTCGCGATGCGCACCAGAGTCGCGCCCACCGCGAGCGTCTGGCCTTCCCGCCCGCCCAGTTCGACCACTGTGCCCGCATACGGGCTGGGAATCTCGACCTCGGCTTTGTTGGTCTCGACCGTGCACAGCGTCTGGTTGAGTTCGACGTCGTCGCCGACCGCCACGCTCCACGCGGTGATCGTCGCGTCCTCGAGGCCCTCGCCGAGGTCGGGCACCAGGAAGTCCATCACTGTCATGGCTGCTCCAACGTTCGCTCGACACAGTCGAGCAGTCGATCGACCCCTGGCAGCCAGAGTTTCTCGAGCCGCGCAGGCGGATACGGCGTGTCGAATCCGGTCGCCCTCAGCACCGGGGCCTCCAGCTCGTAGAACAACTCCTCTGAGATGCGTGCCGCCAGCTCGGCGCCGAACCCCAGCGTGCGCGGGCCCTCGTGCATCACGACGACCCGGCCCGTGCGCCGCACCGATTCCGAAATCGCCTCGAAATCCAGCGGATTGAGCGTTCGCAGGTCGATCACCTCGAGGCTGGCGCCGTGCTGCTCGGCGGCGACGTCGGCGGCGCTCAGCGCGGTGGCCACCAGCGGGCCGTAGGTCACCACGGTGACGTCGGTGCCATTGCGCCGTACCGCCGCCCGACCCAGCGGCAGGCCTGGTGTCGAGGTGTCGACCGGTCCGCGGGCCCAGTACCGGCGCTTGGGCTCGAGATAGATGACGGGGTCGCGGCTGGTAATCGAGTGCCGCAGCAGCCAGTACGCATCCGACGGCGTCGAGGGCACCACAACCTTCAGACCCGCGGTGTGCAACCAGTAGGTTTCGGTCGACTCCGAATGGTGCTCGACCGCGCCGATCCCCCCGAAGGAGGGGATGCGGATCGTCACCGGCATGTCGACGTCCCCGCGCGTGCGGGTCCGGTATTTCGCCAAGTGGCTGACGATCTGGTCGAAAGCCGGTGCGGCGAACCCGTCGAACTGGATCTCGGGCACGGGGATCAGGCCGCGGACGGCCATTCCGATCGCGATCCCGACAATGGCCGACTCGGCCAGTGGCGTGTCGAAACACCGCTGGGCGCCGAAGGTTTCGGCAAGGCCCTCGGTGACCCGGAAGACGCCGCCGAGGATCGCCACGTCCTCACCGAACACCAGCACCCGCTCGTCGGAGGCCATCGCGTCGTGCAATGCGCGGTTGATGGCCTGCGCCATGGTCAGGGTGGGCGTCTCGGTGACCGTCGGGACGGGCGTCAAGAGCGGATCGCGCGGTTCGTCCCCGCCGAACATCGGTGGCCGCTCGATGATCTGCGTCATGTCACGCCTCCTTCGCGAGTTCGGCGGCGAGTTGCTCGCGTTGGGTGGCGAGGTCGGGCGTGATGTCGTGGTAAACCGCGTCGAACACCTCGGCGACGTCGAAGTCCTCGGCGCCGACGACCGCGTCCCGCAGGTCGGCGCGCAGTCGTTTCGATCTGGCCCTGACCCGCTCCTCGAGCCGTTCGGTCCACACTCCGGCCGACTGCAGATACGTCCGGTAGCGCGCGATCGGGTCGCGGGCCGCCCACTGCTGCACCTCTTCGCGGCTGCGGTACCGGTTCGGGTCGTCGGAGGTGGTGTGCGGGCCCATCCGATAGGTGACGGCCTCGATGAGCGTCGGACCGCCGCCGTCGCGGGCCCGGTGCGCGGCCTCAGCGGTGACGGCGAAGCACGCGAGCACGTCGTTGCCGTCGACACGGACCCCCGGCATTCCGTAGCCGATGGCGCGATGCGCGATCGACGGCCCGGCCATCTGCGCCGAAACCGGCACCGAGATCGCCCACTGGTTGTTCTGGACGAGGAACACACACGGCGCCCGGTACACCGCGGCGAAGTTCAGCGCCTCGTGGACGTCACCCTCGCTGGTGGCCCCGTCGCCGACGAACGCCAGCGTCACCGAGTCCTCGCCCAGTCGCTGGGCCGCCATCGCGGCGCCGACCGCATGTAACCCGTGGGTGCCGATGGGGATCGCGATCGGGGCGACGCATTTGTCGGTGAAGCCCAGTCCGCCGTGCCACTTACCCCGCCACACGGCGGCGATCTGCGCCGGCGTGATGCCGCGGACCAGAAAGGCGCCGATCTCGCGGTACTGGGGAAACAGCCAGTCGGTCTTGCGCAGGCACGCCGCGGCGCCGATCTGTGCGGCCTCCTGGCCCCGACAGGACGCGAACAGCGCCAGTTCACCTTGGCGCTGCAGGTTGACGAATTCGCCGTCGAGGTCGCGGGTGACCACCATGGTCTCGTAGAGCCAGGCGAGCGTCTCGGGTGGAAGGTCTCGGCGGTACCGGGAGGCCGCGCTCGAGGAGGTCGGCGTCCCGTCCGGGGCGATCAGTTGAACCGGCTCCAGGTCGACGTCGCGCGACTCGAGGGGTGCCGAAACGGTCCCTGCCATACCGCCTCCTAGGGTCACTGACGGCGGATCGCGCCGTCAGGCGACTGAGGTGCTCAGCACGGGGGCGGGTCGAGCAAGACCTCTGGTGTAGAGGCTGTCAGCCACCGCCGGGGTGGGGCGCTGGCTGGACGATGCGCTCTGCTCGCCGCAGTGCTGGGGCTTCCACCATTATGCCTGCGCCCCGGCGATCGCCGATTCTCCGAGCAGACGTGTCGCGGCGGCGACGTGTCAGTCGCGCGGGGCCAGGCCGACGATGCGTTCGGCGCGCCGAAGCACCGGCATGTCGACCATCACCCCGTCGTGGGCGAACACACCGCGCTCGTCTGCCGCCCTGGCCAGAACTGCTTTCGCGCACTGCACCTGATCGGGCGTCGGTGTGTAGCCCTCGCGGATCACCGCGACCTGGGACGGATGGATCGCGACTTTCACGTCGAAGCCCACCGCCACCGCATCGTCGACCTCGCCACGCAGACCGTCGAGGTCCTTGATGTCGAGGTACACCGAGTCCAGCGCGAGCCGACCGTAGGCCTTGGCCGCTAGCAGCGTCTGCGATCGCACGTGCCGCGCCACCTCCCGGTAGCTGCCGTCGGGATAGCGGTTGGAGGTGCCGCCGGTGACCGCGAACAGATCCTCGGCCCCCCACATCAGCGCGACCGTGTTGTCGATGCGCGCCAGATCCGTCACGGCGAGCGCCCCGAGCGGGGTTTCGATCAACACAACGACATTGCGCGGCGCCAGGTCGCGTACCTGCTGGGGATCCTCGGTCTTGGCGAGCATGACCGTGGTGTAGTCGGTCTTTTCGAGCGCCTGGAGGTCGAGCGGATGATCGGCGGTGGCGGTGGGATTGACACGCACCACAGTCCGGTCCGGGTCCAGACGCGTTTCGATCAGTGCCGCGCGAGCGGCTTCCCGATCCTTGGCGGCGACGCCGTCCTCGAGGTCGAGGATCACGACATCGGCTGCCGCGGCGGCCTTCTCGAACCGTTCCGGGCGGTCGGCCGGGCAGAACAGCCACGCGGGTCCTGTCGCGAGCGCCACTACGCCTCTCCCTCCGGGCGCTTGCGCACCATGGTCTTGCGCGACGCGGTCGCGACGACGTCACCGTGCTGGTTGCGGCCCACGTGGGAGAACGTCACGATGCCCTCACCCGGCCGGCTCTTCGACTCACGCTTCTCGAGCACCTCGGACTCCGCGTACAGCGTGTCGCCGTGGAAAAGCGGCTTCGGAAAGGCGATTTCGCCAAAACCGAGGTTGCCGACGATGGTGCCCTGCGTCAGTTGCGCCACCGATAGCCCCACCAGGGTGGACAGCGTGAACATCGAGTTGACGAGCCGCTGGTTGAACGGCGGCAAGGCATCGGAGAACGCGGCGTCCAGATGCAGTGCCTGGGTGTTCATCGTCAACGTCGTGAACAAGACGTTGTCGGCCTCGGTGATGGTGCGCCCCGGGCGGTGCTGGTAGAGCACGCCGGGCTCGAACTCCTCGTACCACAACCCGCGCTGGACGACGATCTTCTTCTCACTCATTACAGGCCCAGCTCCCGCCCGATCAGCATCAACTGCACTTCGGTTGTGCCCTCGCCGATTTCGAGGATCTTGCTGTCGCGGTAGTGCCGCGCGACGGAGTACTCGTTCATGAAGCCGTAGCCGCCGAAGATCTGGGTGGCGTCGCGGGCGTTGTCCATCGCGGCCTCACTGGCCACCATCTTGGCGATGGACGCCGCCTTCTTGAACGGCTTTCCGGCCAGCATCAGCGCGGCGGCGTCGTAGTAGGCCGTGCGGGCGACGTGGGCTCGGGCCTCCATGCGCGCGATCTTGAAGGCGATCGCCTGATAGCTGCCGATGGCGGCGCCGAACGCTTCGCGTTCCCTGGCGTACTTGACCGATTCGTCGACACACCCCTGCGCGGCGCCCACCGACAGCGCGGCGATCGCGATGCGGCCCTCGTCGAGGATCCGAAGGAAGTTCGCATATCCCCGGCCGCGCTCACCGAGCAGGTTCTCCTCCGGCACGCGCACGTCATCGAAGCTCAACGGATGGGTGTCGGAGGCGTTCCAGCCGACCTTGCTGTACGCCGGTTCGGCGGTGAAGCCGTCGATCGGCACCGGGACCAGGATCGACGAGATCTCCTTTTTGCCATCGGGTTTCTCGCCGGTCACCGCCGTCACCGTCACCAGCTTGGTGATGTCGGTGCCCGAATTGGTGATGAACTGCTTGGAGCCGTTGATGACCCAGTGGCCGTCGTCGAGACGGGCGGTGGTCTTGGTGGCGCCGGCATCGCTACCGCCACCGGCCTCGGTGAGGCCGAACGCGCCGAGCGCCTTACCGCTCGCCAACAGCGGCAGCCACTCCTGCCTCTGTTTCTCGCTGCCGAACCGGTACACCGGCATCGCACCCAGCGACACCCCCGCCTCCAGGGTGATCGCCACGCTCTGGTCGACCTTGCCCAGTTCCTCCAACGCGAGGCACAGCGCGAAGTAGTCGCCGCCCATACCGCCGTACTCTTCGGGGAACGGCAGGCCGAACAGTCCCATATCGGCCATTCCCGCGACGACCTCGTACGGGAACGAGTGTTCCTCGTCGTGTTTGGCGGCGACGGGCGCAACCACGCTCTGGGCGAAGTCGCGGACCGTCTTGGCCAGCTGCTCGTAGTGGTCGGGAAGTGTCCCGGTGGCTAGAACGTTATTCATGCGCGATCCGCTCCGCTTCTCGCTGGGGTCATGATTCTTCCTTCTCGACGGTCGGGTCCGCGATGACCTTCGCCAGCGGCTGCCCTACCTTGACCTGATCGCCTTCGGCGACAAGGAGTTCCACCACGCCGTCGACCGGCGCGCTCAGCGCGTGTTCCATCTTCATGGCCTCGACGGTCACCACGACGGTGCCCGTCGTCACCCGATCGCCGTCGCGCACCCCCACGGCCACCACGGAACCCGGCATCGGGCTGGTCAGTTCCGCGTCACCGCTGTGCGCGTCGTCGGGTCGCACCGGCGCTTCGCGGACCTCGTCGACCGCGACGGTGCGGCCTGCGCCCGCCAGCCAGATCCGGTGGTCGGCGGCGACCACGACGTAGTCGGTGACCATCCCGTCGAACGTGACCGCCAGTCGCTCGTCGGCCGGCGATACCGACAGCGGACGCGGCGGACCGTCCTCGATCGCCGCACTGCCCGCCGACGGTGTGCCGGTGAGGCGGACGTGCTCGACGCGCTCACCGGACTGCAGCCGGTACGTTGTCGGCGCATGGCGACCGATCCGCCAACCCGAGGGGACCGCCCACAAGTCGCCGACCGGTTGGGGCCACGAGCGCAGCCATATGTACGCCGCGGCGGCGACCAGGTCGACGTCCTCGGCGGACGCGGGGCGGAAGTCCGGGCTGCGACGATCCAGGAGACCGGTGTCGAGGCGGCCCGCCGCGACGTCGGGATCGGCGAGCAGGAACCGCAGGAATTCGATGTTGGTGGTGACACCCAGTACCGCGGTGTGCGCCAGCGCCCGATCGAGCGCCCGGAGGGCCGCCGCCCGGTCGGCGGCATGCGCGATGATCTTCGACAACATGGGGTCGTAGTCGCTGCCGATCACCGAACCCGGCGCCAACCCCGAATCAACCCGGATGCCGGGGCCCTCCGGCTCGGCAAGACCCAGCACGCGGCCACCGGTGGGCAGGAATCCGCGTCCGGGGTCTTCGGCGTAGACCCGGGCCTCGATCGCGTGTCCGTTCATCGAGATGTCGTCCTGCGCGATCGACAGCTTCTCCCCCGCGGCGATCCTCACCTGTTGTTCGACGAGATCGATCCCGGTGACCATCTCGGTGACGGGGTGCTCGACCTGAAGACGGGTGTTCATCTCCATGAAGAAGAACTCGTCGGGCCGGTCGGCCGACACGATGAACTCGACGGTGCCCGCCCCGGTGTAGTCGACGCTGCGCGCGGTATCGCACGCCGCCGCACCGATTCTCGCCCGCGTCGCCTCGTCCAGCAGCGGTGAGGGCGCCTCCTCGATGACCTTCTGGTGGCGGCGCTGCAGGGAGCATTCGCGTTCGCCGAGATGCACCACGTTTCCGTAGCCGTCGGCGAGCACCTGCACCTCGATGTGGCGCGGATTCAACACGAACCGTTCCAGGAACAGCGTGTCGTCACCGAACGCCGCGGCCGCCTCCCGGCGCGCGCTGGCCAGCGCGGCCGGCAACTCGCCCGACTCGTGCACGACGCGCATGCCCTTGCCGCCGCCACCGGCCGAGGGTTTCACCAGCACGGGGTAACCGACCTCGTCGGCGCCGGCGACGAGATCGTCGTCAGACAGGCCGGGGCGCGAAACGCCAGGCACCACCGGAACCCCGAACGCCGACACCGCCGCCTTGGCCGCGATCTTGTCGCCCATGGTCTGGATGGCGCCGACCGGCGGACCGATGAACACGATTCCCGCGTCCTGTAGTGCCGCGGCGAATTGCGCGTTCTCCGAGAGGAATCCATAACCCGGATGCACGGCCTGGGCGCCGGTGCGTCGGGCCGCTGAGACCACGGCCTCGATGTCGAGGTAGCTCTCCCTGGCCGCCGACGGTCCGATGTGCACCGCGACGTCGGCCTCCGCGACATGACGGGCACCCGCGTCGGCGTCGCTGAACACCGCGACCGACCGGATGCCCATGGCCCGCAGTGTGCGGATGACGCGCACGGCGATCTCGCCTCGGTTGGCGACAAGGACGGTATCGAAGTTCATGTCCTCACATCCGGAACACGCCGTAGGAGATGGACTCGAGCGGCGCCTGACCGACCGCCGAGAGTGCCAGTCCGAGAACCGTTCTGGTGTCGGCGGGGTCGATCACCCCGTCATCCCACAGCCGGGCCGTCGAATAGTACGGATTGCCCTGGTGCTCGTACTGCGCGCGAATCGGCGCCTTGAAGTTCTCCTCCTCCTCGGCGGTCATCTCGCCGCGCACGGTCGCCAGCACCGATGCGGCCTGCTCGCCGCCCATCACCGAAATGCGGGCGTTGGGCCACATCCACAGGAACCGCGGCGAATACGCGCGCCCGCACATGGAGTAGTTGCCCGCCCCGTACGAGCCGCCGATCACCACCGTCAACTTCGGCACCCGCGCGCACGCGACCGCGGTGACCATTTTCGCGCCGTGCTTGGCGATGCCGCCCGCTTCGTAATCACGGCCCACCATGAACCCGGAGATGTTCTGCAGGAAGACCAGCGGAGTGTTGCGTTTGTCGCAGAGCTCGATGAAATGGGCCCCCTTGAGAGCGGATTCACCGAACAGCACGCCGTTGTTGGCGATGATGCCGACCGGATGCCCGTGGATGCGGGCGAACCCGGTGACCAGGGTACTGCCGTATTCGGCCTTGAATTCGGCGAACTCGCCGCCGTCGACGATGCGGGTGACGACCTCGTGCACGTCGTAGGGAACGCGTGAGTCCACCGGCACCACGTCGTAGAGCTCGTGCTGATCAGCCACCGGGTCCACGGTCGGCCGAACGTCCCAGGGCAGCGGCTCGCGCGGGCCGAGGGTGGCCACGATGCGGCGCACGATGCGTAGTGCGTCGCGGTCGTCATGCGCCAAATGGTCTGTCACACCGGAGGTCTTCGAATGCAGGTCACCACCGCCCAGTTCCTCGGCGGTGACCACCTCACCCGTCGCCGCCTTCACCAACGGTGGGCCCCCGAGGAAGATCGTGCCCTGATTGCGCACGATCACGGCCTCGTCGCTCATCGCGGGCACGTATGCGCCACCGGCAGTGCAGGATCCGAGCACCGCGGCGATCTGCGCAATTCCCTGGGCTGACAGAGTGGCCTGGTTGTAGAAGATGCGGCCGAAATGTTCGCGATCGGGGAACACCTCGTCCTGGCGCGGCAGGAACGCCCCACCCGAGTCGACCAGGTAGATACACGGCAACCGGTTCTGGCCCGCGACTTCCTGAGCCCGTAGATGCTTTTTGACGGTGATCGGATAGTAGGTGCCGCCCTTGACGGTTGCGTCGTTGGCGACGATCACACATTCGCGTCCCGATACGCGACCGATCCCGGTGATCATGCCCGCTCCCGGACACTCGTCGTCGTACATACCGTCGGCGGCGAGGGGCGACAGCTCGAGGAAGGGGCTGCCCGGGTCCAGTAGGCCGTCGACGCGGTCGCGCGGCAAGAGCTTGCCGCGGCTGACGTGACGCTCGCGGGCCCGCTCGGGCCCGCCGAGGGCGGCCGCGGCGAGCTTGGAACGCAATTCGTCGACCAGCGCGAGATGTTCCTCGCGATGTGAAGGCCGCGATGCCATCGGAAAACCCATTTCGTTGAGTTAATGACGAATAACTGGTGGTATGTTAGTCACGATTAACTCCAGATGTCTACAGGCGGGCGGGAGGCGCGGTGTCTTCAACTCCAGTCCCTGAGATGCCGACGAGCACCAAACGCAGCAAGGCCAAGTCGGACCGGCGATCCCAGTTGATCGCCGCGGCGGAACGACTGGTTGCCGAACGGGGCTACCTCGCGGTGCGGCTGGAGGATATCGGTGCGGCGGCCGGCGTCAGCGGACCGGCGATCTATCGGCACTTCCCGAACAAGGAGGCGTTGCTCGTCGAGTTACTGGTCGGCATCAGCACCCGCCTGCTGGCCGGCGCCACCGAGGTCGTCGCGCACGCCGACGATCCCGCCTCCGCGCTGAACGGCCTGATCGACTTCCATCTGGACTTCGCCCTCGGGGAGTCCGATCTCATCCGCATTCAGGATCGTGATCTAGCGAACCTGCCGCCTACCGCCAAACGGCAGGTGCGCCGGGCGCAACGGCAGTATGTCGAGATCTGGGTCGATGTGCTCCGGCGGTTGGACGGCTCGTTGGCGGAGGCCGATGCCCGGTTGATGGCCCACGCGACGTTCGGGCTGCTGAACTCGACGCCACACGCCCTGCCGTCCGGCGCCACGAAAACGGCCGAGGCCAGGCCGCGATCCGTCTTGAAAGCGATGACGGTCGCGGCGCTGACCTCGGCCGCGCGGGACGCTTAGGCGCCTCTAGCCCCGGTTAATACCAGGCGCGCCTGCCCCCGACGGGACGGCCCATGGACCCCAGAATCCAGAACACCGCTCCGATGACCATGAGCACGATGCCGATGGTCCACAGGATGTTGATTCCGAAGATCAGTCCGAGGATGAGAAGAATTGCTCCGAGGATGATCATTAGCATTCCTTTCGAATTGGCAAGTGCCAGTTGTCACTGGCTGGGTTCCGGGATGTTGCAGGCCTCAACCTTGGGGTTGACGCCCGCATAGTTCAGCGGGCCGGCCACCACTGTCAAAGCGATGCTTCCCGCTGTCGCGCAATTGGTTTCACTGGTTTCGAAGTAGCCGCGCTGGTATGCGGCGAATGCACCGATCAGCAACCAGATGAGCACCAAAACGCCGAGAACTCCGCCTCCTCGCATTGCTGCGCCTCCTTTGTCGCGCCGTTACGGCGCGTGCGCAGCGTTTACCCTGCAGACAATTTCGGTAAACGTGGCTGCGGAGAACGATTCGGTCACGAATCCGGATGCGGGCGAAAAGCGGCAATCAGCCACTCGCGCATGGCTTTGACCAGTACCGCGCGATTCTCGCGGCGATCGATCTCGTGTCCGTCGTCGTCGAACATGAGCAGTTCGACTTTCCGGTTAAGTGCCTGCAGCGCTTCGAACATTTGCTGAGATTCGCTGGGGGGCACGTTCGTGTCGTTGGCGCCGTGCACCAACAGCAACGGTGCGGTCATCGCGTCGACACGTTGCAACGGCGATAGCTGCTCCAGCAGTTCGCGGTCACCGATCGGGTGACCGTACTTCGGATATGCCGCCGCGGCGATCCACGGTTCGGTGTTGCGGTACCAGGTGTTCAGATCGCTCATACCGCAGATGCTGATTCCCGCCGCGAACCGGTCGGGGTGGAAGGTGAGCGCCGCCTGCGTCAGGTAGCCACCGTAGGACCATCCGCAACAGGCGATCCGGTCGGCCGGCGCGACATCACGCTCGACCAGGTAGGCGACCGCGTCGGCCACGTCGTCGATCGCGGCGAACCGTCGCTCCTTGTCGTCGGCGTGCATGAACGTCCTGCCGAACCCGCCCGAGCCCCGGACGTTGGGCAGGAACACGCTGATGCCCTCCTCGAGCAGGGCCGGGAAGAACTCGTTGTAGCCGGGTCTCCCCTGCCCCTCCGGGCCGCCGTGCAGGAACAGCATCGCGCCGATCACCGGGACCCCGTCACGCGGCCGGAAGAGCCACCCGGAGAACTCCAGGCCGTCGCGCGCCGTGACCGTCTCCAGCGTCGGGTCCGGCGCCACCGGCCCGGAGCTGGGTTCGCGGTCGACGATCTCCCACTCCCGGGTACGCGGGTCGACCAGTTCGACGGTCGGCGGGGTGGACGGGCCTTCGACGGTCAGGGCCAGCATCGAGCCGCCGGCGCTGATGCTCAGCTGGCTGGCCACCATCCCCGGCAGCGGGACCGGCGGTTGGAGGGTGTAGTCGGTACGTTCGATGATCTGTAATTCGCTGGCGCCGTGGATGTTCCAGAGGATCGCCACGGTCGACAGATCATCGCTCACGGTGAACTCGTCGAGTTCATAACCGGGGTTTTCGGCGATGACCTGGTAGGCCACCCCGTCGGCGGTGACCGTCACCTCGAGAAGTCGGGCATGTTCGGTGCCGTTTTCGCTGCGGACCAGGGCTCGCACATAACCTTCGGTGCTGTCTGCGTCGTAGGTGCTCGCCGGCTGGTACAGCCTGGTGAGCTCGCCTTCCAGCCCGGCGCGCAGCCGGCGCGCGTAGTGGTCGTCGAGGATGACGCCGGTGTCGGTGGTCGACCCTGGATCGTATGGGAGCAATGCGGTTTCCGTGCGTCCGCGCAGCATGATCAGGTCCCGGTAGCCGCGCGGTCCGACCCGCACGAGCGCGGCACCCGCCCAGGCGTCGACCAGACGGCCGCCCGAGCGGCGGTCGAGCACGGTGGTGTGGCCGGTGGCCGGGTCGATCAGGCACGAGCTACCGACGCCGTCCTCGCCGGTGAGGATCGCGGCCACCAGGGTGCCGTCCCAGTTGATCAGCTCGGCGGTGCCCTCGGGCGCCCCGGGCGCCCACGAGTCGATGCGGCGGGCGTCGCGGTCGTCGGGATCGGTTGTCACGACCCAGATCTGGGTGCGGGTGCTGCCCTCGGGAGCGACTTCGCATGCCAGCCAGTGGCCGTCGGCCGAATGCAGGACCCGCGTCACCGGGCCTTCGACCGGCAGATCGACGTCTCGCGATGAGCTTGCCCGCCAGCCACGCAGAAAACGCTGCACTGCGCGCGGAAAGCCACCGTCGTCGACCAGATGTGCGAACGCGGTGGCGTCCGGCGACATGGATGCGCCGTAGACTCTGCGAACCTGCTCTCCCACCGGACCAATTGTGCCTACCCAGGCAAGTCCACTGACGACCCGCGCCTGTTGGGCGGTCGCACAGGTACCCTCGCACCCATGAGGTGGGTATGACCGGTACACCACAGCCCGGCCGCGACGAGCAGTCGGGTTTCGGCCGCGGGGACCAACCGCAGGGTCACGGCTACTCCGGATACAGCGACCCGGCATACGCGAGCCAGGCGTACGGCCCCACCTATCAGGCACCGCCCCAACCTGCTCCGACGCAGCATCTGCCGACGTACGGCGCATACGGGTACGAGGCCTACGGCTCGGACCAGTACGGGGCGCCCTACCCGTCGGGTGATCCGCCACCGGAGCCCGAGGAACCGAAGTCACCCCGCTGGTTGTGGGTCGCCGCGGGTGTCGCGGTACTGACCGTGCTCGGCCTGGTGATCGCGCTCGTCGTCGTCAACAGTTCGCAACAGCAGACCGTCGTCGCGCCGCCCCCGATGCAGGAACCCGACTTCACCACCCCGATCCCGACGACAGGGCCGCGCCCGACCGTTCCACGGACGACGCGGCCCACCGTGCCCGCGGTCCCCACCGACCCCAGCACGCCCGGCGCGCCCGGCACGACCACCCCCGGTCTCACCCAGAGCGTCGTCTACGTCGTCAGCGGTTCCGGGCGCGCCATCAACATCACCTACGTGGACACCGGCGGTCTGCTGCAGACCGAGTTCAACGTGATGCTGCCCTGGAGCAAGGAAGTGGAGTTGTCCGAGTCCGCGGCCGCGACGGCGAGCATCAGCATCATCAACGTCGGTCGCGAAGTGAACTGTTCGATCTCAGTCGACGGCTCGGTGGTGCAGAGGCGCACCGGGGCGGGCCTGACGATCTGCACGGCCAGCGGTTAGGCCGGCGCACGCCGCGGAACGCGCACGGCGAGCATCGCGATCAGGCCGGCGGCGAGGACGACGACCAGCCCGCCCATCCCGGCACGGTCGGTGCCGAACACCGCGATGAAGACCGAGAACAGCATGGGCGCAAGGTATGACACAGCGCGGCCCGTGGTGGTGTAGAGGCCGAACGCGACGCCCTCCTTGCCCTGGGCGGACATCCGCAGCATCAGCGTGCGCGCGGCGGACAGTGTGGGCCCGATGAACAGGCAGAGCAGCAGCCCGCAGATCCAGAACGCCAGTACCCCGTTGAGCGACATCAAGGTGAGGCCGACCGCGATCATCCCGCTCAGCGAGACGACGATGACGGGTTTGGCGCCGAACCGGTCGTCGAGAAACCCACCGCCTATCGCGCCGGCGGCGGCGACGGTGCTGGCGCACACCCCGAACAGCAGCACATCGGCCTCGGAGACGCCGTAGACCCGAACGCCCAGCACCGCCCCGAACGCGAATATCCCCGTCAGGCCGTCGCGGAACACCGCACTGGCCAGCAGGTAGTACACCACGTTGTGATCACGCCGCCATTCGCTGCGGATGTCCGCCCACAGCTTGCGGTACCCGCCGATGAATCCGACGGTCTGACGTTGCTCTGAGGGGTCGGGTTTGGCACTGGGCCCGGCGATCAGCACCGGCAGCGCGAAGAGCCCGAACCAGAGGGCCGTGAAAACCATGGCGGCCCTGACGTTTCCGCCGTCCTCGACCGGTAGACCGAGCAATCCTCCGTCACCGGAGATGAACCCGAAGTACACCACCAACAGCAACGTGACACTGCCGAGATAGCCCAAACCCAGGCCGTATCCGGAGATCTGGCCGGAGGTCTGCGGTGTCGACAGTTGGCGCAGCATCGCGTTGTAGGGCACGGTGGCGAGTTCGTTGCACGCCGACGCGCAACCCAGGAGCACCAGACCCAGCGCCAGGTAGCGGTAGTCGTCGCGGACCGAACTCATCGAGGCGATCAGGACAACCGCCAGCGCGCTGAGCACGCCCAGCACGCGGCGCCGCCGCCACGGGGCGTCGACCCACACCCCCGTCACCGGCGCCAGCAGCGCGACGACCACGCCGGCCGCACCGAGCGCCCAGCCCAGCCAGCTGGTGGCGCTGACACCGCCGGGCAGATCGTCGCCGACGGTGTTGGTCAGGTAGATCGAGAACACGAAGGTCACGACCACCGCGTTCAAACCGGTCGCGCCGAAGTCCCACAGCGCCCACGAGATGACCTGGCGACGCGCCGCAGCGGGCGGGCCGGAATCGGGTGGGTCGCTCATGGTCCGCCCACGATATAGTCCGGCGCATGCCAGTACCCGCACCCAGCGCCGACGCCCGCGCGGTGGTCACCGGCGCATCTCAGAACATCGGCGAGTCGCTGGCCACCGAACTCGCCGCCCGCGGACATCACCTGATCCTCACCGCGCGCCGCGAAGAGGTGCTGCGTACCCTGGCCGACCGCCTCGTCCAGCAGTACGGCGTGACGGTGGAGGTGCGTCCCGTCGATCTGGCCGACCCCAGCGAGCGTACGAAGCTGTGCGAGGAGCTGGCGACACGCAACATCTCGATCCTGTGCGCGAACGCGGGCACCGCGACGTTCGGTCCGGTGTCCTCACTGGACCCTGCGGACGAAAAGGCGCAGGTTCAGCTCAACGTGTTGGGCGTGCACGATCTCGTGCTCGCGGTCGTGCCGGGGATGGTGCAGCGCAAGGCCGGCGGGATCCTCATTTCAGGCTCGGCAGCGGGCAATTCACCGATCCCCAACAACGCGACCTATGCCGCGAGCAAGGCGTTCGTCAACACGTTCAGCGAGTCGCTGCGCGGTGAGCTCAAGAAAGACGGGGTGCACGTGACGTTGCTGGCGCCCGGCCCCGTGCGCGAGGCGCTGCCGAACCCCGACGAGCAGTCCTTGGTGGAGAAGCTGATTCCGGACTTTCTGTGGATTTCGACGCAGTACACCGCCAGGCAGTCGTTGGATGCGTTGGAGCGCAACAAGATGCGCGTCGTGCCCGGGGTGACGTCGAAGGCGATGTCGGTTGCGGCGGGGTACACGCCGCGGGCGATCGTGACGCCGATCGTCGGCGCCGTATACAAAAAGCTCGGCGGCGGCTAAGGCTCGTTCCCGCTTCACCCGCCGCGAAACTGTATTCCGTCAGCGAAAGCTGCTGGAATACAGTTTCGCGAACCGAATCAGCGGCGACGCCGGCTGCGCCTGCGGCCGGTGCCGAAGATGCTGCGGGTGATCTCGCGGCCGATCACCGTGCCCGCCGAACGCATCGCGCTCTTGAACGCCGGGCTGCTCACCACCTTCTCCACCATCGAGGGCTCGACGGAGTCGCGTGCGCTCACGTCACCGGCCGGAGGCAGCGGAGGCGGCAGTGCCTCGTCGTACTGCGGCGCGGGTTCGGGCTCGGGTGGCGGGGCCAGCTTCGCGTTGAGCCGCTCGTAGGCCGACTCGCGGTCGATGGTCTGGCCGTATTCCGCCTGCAGGGCACTGGCTTTCGCGGCGGCGGAAATCGCTTCGGGACCGATGGTGTCCATCAGCGAGCGCGGGGCTCGCATCCGGGTCCACGCCACCGGGGTCGGAGCGCCCTTCTCCGACAACACGGTGACCACCGCCTCGCCGGTACCGAGCGACGTCAAGGCCGACTTCAGGTCGTACACATCGGTTTTCGGGTACGTTCGCACGGTCTTGGCCAACGCCTTGTCGTCGTCGGGAGTGAACGCGCGCAGCGCGTGCTGAATACGGGCACCCAGTTGGGAAAGCACGTCGTTGGGCACATCGGTCGGCAGTTGCGTGCAGAAGAACACGCCGACTCCTTTGGAACGGATCAACTTCACGGTCTGCTCGACCTGTTCGAGGAAGGCCTTGGACGCGTCGGCGAACAACAAATGGGCCTCGTCGAAGAAGAACACCAGCTTCGGTTTGTCGAGGTCGCCGACCTCGGGAAGCGTCGCGAACAGGTCGGCGAGCACCCACATCAGGAAGGTGGAGAACATCACCGGACGTGCGGCCTGGCTGCCGAGCTCGAACAGCGTGATGACGCCGCGGCCCTGCTCGTCGACCCGCAGCAGGTCCTCGGGCTCGAGTTCGGGCTCGCCGAAGAACGTGTCGCCGCCGTCGGCCTCGAGATTGATCAGCGCCCGCAGGATCACCCCCGCGGTCGTGCTGGACACCGCGCCGAGCGCCTTGAGCTCAGGCTTGCCCTCGTCGCTGGTGAGGTACTGGATCACCGCGCGCAGGTCCTTGAGATCGAGCAGCGAGAGTCCCTGCTGGTCGGCCCAGTGGAAGATCAGGCCCAGCGTCGACTCCTGCGTGGCGTTCAGCCCGAGCACCTTCGACAGCAGGATCGGCCCGAAGCTGGAGATCGTCGCCCGCACCGGCACCCCGATTCCCGCGGTGCCCAGCGACAGGAACTCGACCGGATAGGCCGTCGGCGCCCAGTCGTCGCCGGTGTCGGCGGCACGGGCGGTGAGGTTGTCGTTGGGCTCGGCGGGCCGCGACAGCCCCGAGAGGTCCCCCTTGACGTCGGCCATCACGCATGGCACGCCCGCCGCCGAGAGCTGTTCGGCCAGCACCTGAAGAGATTTCGTCTTGCCGGTGCCGGTGGCGCCGGCCACCAGCCCGTGGCGGTTGACGGTGGCCAGCGGAATCCGCACCAGGGCGGTGGGGTCGCACACCCCGTCGACGACGACCGCGCCGAGCTCCAGAGCGGCTCCCTCGGCCGCGTAACCCGCTGCGATCTGCTGTGCCGGGGTGGACGTGGACTCACTGGCCATGGCTGGCACCTTAACGCCCGCGACGTACCCGACGGACGGGTGCAACGGGCCGCATGCAGCCGCAAGGCTTACTGTGATCGTCGTGCGTGACGAACTGGTGTGGATCGACTGCGAGATGACCGGGCTGGATCTCAAGACGGACCGACTCATCGAGATCGCGGTACTGGTGACAGACGCGGACCTCAACGTCCTCGGAGACGGCATCGACGTCGTCATCCACACCGACGACGAAGCGTTGGCGTCGATGATCCCGGTGGTCACCGAAATGCACACCAAGTCGGGGCTGATCGACGAGGTGCGCGCGTCCACCGTCACCGTGGCCGAGGCCGAGGAGCTGGTCCTCGACTACATCCGCACCCACGTCAAACAGGCCAAGACGGCCCCGTTGGCCGGCAACTCGATCGCCACCGACCGCGGCTTCATCGCCCGCGACATGCCCAAGCTCGACGACTACCTGCACTACCGGATGATCGATGTGAGCTCGATCAAGGAGTTGTGCAGGCGCTGGTATCCGCGCATCTACTTCGGCCAACCCGAGAAGGGCCTCGCGCACCGGGCGCTCGCCGACATCCACGAATCGATACGTGAGCTGCAGTACTACCGCCGCACCGCGTTCGTGACCCCACCCGGACCGTCGACCAGCGATATCGCGGCCGTCGCCGAGGAATTGGGCCCGCCGAACGGCAACGCGAAGGACATCGATTCGGCCGCCGAGCGTTCGAGCGGTTAGTATCGACGTCGCCGCTCTGCCCACCCGGGTTCGCGGCGATGGTGGCTGTAGTTCAGTTGGTAGAGCACCAGGTTGTGATCCTGGCTGTCGCGGGTTCGAGTCCCGTCAGCCACCCCGACTGGGTCAGGGAGCGAATCTTCGCTCCCTGACCCTTTTTTCGGCCCGTTCGGCAGGGTTCATGGAGCCCATCGGTGCCACTCATGGCGATTTGGGCGCATTCGCCCGGTCCACATTCGGTGCTGAGGGGCTTTCGGCGCTGAAGCGCCGTGAGCCCGTCAGACACTCACATCAGAGGTTGGCGTTGCCGGCCTTCCACTGATCCCACGGGATGTTCCAGTCACCGAGGCCGTCGGTGCCCGGCAGTGTCGAGCCCACCGTGTTGACGATCTCGACGACGTCCCCGCGCTTGGAGTTGTCGTGGAACCACCGCCCGTTACTCGTGCTCACGTTGATGCACCCGTGGCTGACGTTGCTGTAGCCCTGGCTGCCCACCGACCACGGCGCGGCGTGGACGTAGATGCCGCTGTAGGAGATCTGGGTGGCCCAATCCACCTCGGTGCGATACCCGTTGGCGGAGTTGACCGGAACACCGTAGGTCGACGAGTCCATCACCATGTGCGAACGCCGGTCACCGACGATGTAGACACCGTTGTTGGTGGGCGTGCTGTTCTTGCCCATCGACACCGGCATCGTCTTGACCACCTCGCCGTTGCGCTTGACCGTCAGCGTCTTCGTGCTGTCGTCGACGGTGGTGATGACCTCATCGCCGATGGTGAAGCTCGTGCTGACGTTCTCCTGGCCGAAGAGGCCGTCTCCGAGGTCGACGCCGTAGGTGTTCACCGCGACGTCGACCTTGGTGCCGGGCTTCCAGTAGTTCTGGGGCCGCCACCGCACCTCCTGGTTGCTCAGCCAGTAGAAGGCGCCCTCGACCGGCGGATCGGTCTTGATCTTGATGGCCTTCTGCGCGGCCACCCGGTTGGTGATGTTCTCGTCGAACCGGACGGCGACCGGTTGTCCGACGCCGACCACCTCACCGTTGTTGGGCAGCACGTACGGCATGGTCAGGTTCTCGGGCGAGTGGGTCTCGAAGGACATCCGCCTGGTGGTGACGCCGCCGAGGCCGAGCGATTCGGCGGTGAGCGTGTAGCGCTTGTTGTAACCGAGCGGTTCGGTGGTCGACCACTTCAGCCCGTCCGGGCTCAGGGCACCCGCGACCGACTTGCCGGACTCGTTCACCATGGTGACCGCTTCGAGCACACCGTCCTCCGCGCTGACGGTCACCGGCGAGTCCACACTCACGCCCACCGCGCCGTCGGTCACAGAGGCGGTCAGCTTGGGGACGAGCAGGTCGCCGAACGGGGTGCCCTTGTCGCTGATGACCTGCGGCTGCGGTGGCGCAGAGTTACCGCCGCATGCGGACAACCCGAGCGCCAGCACGGGGATCAGCGCAGCGGTCACCAACCATGCACGTCGACGCGGACGGGCCACTGAACGGACTCGCCACATTGCTTACTCCACCTCACAACCAGGGACTACGGATCGATGATTCTTGGCAACGAGTCTAAGGGCAAAATCGAGTCCGGGTTGCGACGCGGACGCCGTCGAAGCGATGCTGAGGCGGAGATTTCGTCCTGCGCAGCAAGTCCTGTTATTGTCGCACCCGCGCGCCGTTAGCTCAGTTGGTAGAGCAGCTGACTCTTAATCAGCGGGTCCGGGGTTCGAAACCCTGACGGCGCACCAGTTCCGATTCGAGTGCGACCGTGACAGTGCGTCACGGTCGCGTTCTTTTTCGCGCTTTTCCGCGGCGTCTCGCGGGCGTCGTTCGTACGCGGCGAACGCCGCCGGGTTTCCGTCACGCGATGTAGGCCACGAATTTGCTGCCCGGCCTGAAAAGTGTGCTGTGGACTACATAAGGCACCTTATGGAGATCAAGATCTCACCCTACGTGCCGTTGCGGTGACGCTCTTCTACTGAGATTTCTACGGTTCAAGCTGCGATAAGAGCGGGTGGTCTGCTACAGTCCCGTTAGCTGATCTACGAGAAGCGCAAGAACAGCAAAAAGCCGGAAGGATAAAGGGACTTAGCTGATGGCCCAGCCAAGCGGTTCATTTGCGGCAGACGGAGCGGGTGCAGGCGCATCCGCCGAAGTCACTGCCCAAATTCCGGTCGCGGTCTACAGCTGCAACCGGCTCGGCCGGGTCGCCAATCCCCCTGGCTTCTCGTTCTCCGACCTGTTCCGCTCGACGCGACGGCGCTGAGAGCGCTCGCTCAGCCCTGCCGAATCCGGCGCACGACGAGCACGATCGCCACGACTCCGACGCCGGCAAGCGACACCGCCACTGCGGGTTTCGTCACAAATCGGATTGCCGCCGCCTTCGCGTCGTCGAGCAACCGGCTGGGGTTGGCACGTTCGGCGAGGGTGTCCACCGTCGCCGCGAGTTGGTCCCGAGCTTGATCGATGTCCCGCTTGATGGTCTCGGGATCGCGGTCTGCCACGTGCGCCTCCAAGCCGTCCAAGTCGGTGCCCTGCGATAGAGCCTGCCGATCTACCCTAGAGCAGCCCGCGCTCGCTGTAGCGCACCGGTCGACAGAAGGGATGCCCGCGCGTGCCACAGACTCCGCGACTCGAGGTCGGCGACAAAGCCCCTGCGTTCAGCCTGCCCGACGCCGACGGCAACATTGTGAAGCTCTCCGACTTCAAGGGCCGCAAGGTCATCGTGTACTTCTATCCGGCGGCCTCGACCCCGGGCTGCACCAAACAGGCCTGCGACTTCCGCGACAACCTCCGTGAACTCAACGACGCCGGCCTCGACGTCATCGGTATCTCACCGGACAAGCCCGAGAAGCTGGCCAAGTTTCGCGACAAGGAGAAGCTGACCTTCCCGCTGCTGTCGGACCCGGACCGCGAAGTGCTCACCGCATGGGGCGCGTTCGGGGAAAAGACGATGTACGGCAAGACCGTTCAGGGTGTCATCCGGTCGACGTTCGTCGTCGACGAGAAGGGCAAGATCGCCGAGGCGCAGTACAACGTCCGCGCCACCGGACACGTCGCCAAGTTACGACGCGACCTGTCCGTCTGAGCTGTTCTCACCCAACCGGGCCAACAGCAGGGCCTCGGACACGGCCGCGCGTTCCAGCACGCCGAGGTGCAGGCTCTCGTTGACGCTGTGTGCTTGTGTCTCAGGGTCTTCCACACCGGTCACCAAGATCTTGGCCGACGGCAACGCCGCGGCGAACTCGGCGATGAACGGGATCGAACCGCCGACACCGGTGTGGACGGGCTCGGCGCCCCAGGCCTCGGTGAAGGCCGCGCGGGCAGCGTCGTAGACCGGCCCGCTGGCGTCGATCGCGTAGGGCTGCCCGTGGTCACCCGGCGTGACCGTCACCTGCGCACCCCACGGGGCGTGCTGTTCGAGGTGGCGCGTCAACGCCGTCATGTGCTGTTCGACGTCGGCCCCGGGCGCGATGCGCATGCTGACCTTGGCCCGTGCGCGAGGGATCAAGGTGTTGGACGACTTGTCGATGGGCGTCGTGTCGATGCCGATGACGGTGATCGCCGGTTTCGCCCACAACCGTTGCGGCACTGAGCCCGAACCGATTTCGGACACGCCCGGCAGCAGGCCGGTCTCCTCGCGAACACGTTCGGGCGGAAAGTCCACGTCGGCGGCCACACCTTCGTGCAGGCCGGCCACCGCGACGTTGCCGTCGTCGTCGTGCAGGCTGGCCAGCAGCCGCACCAGCACGCTGACGGCGTCGGGCACGACGCCGCCCCACAGCCCGGAGTGCAGGCCGTGGTCGAGCGTGGCCACCTCGACGACGCAGTCGACGAGCCCGCGCAACGACACCGTCAGCGATGGCACCTCGGTGCTCCAGTTGTCGGAGTCGGCGATGACGATCACATCGGAAGCCAGGGTGTCGCGGTGCGCGGCCAGCAGCCGCGACAGTGATGGGGACCCCGACTCCTCCTCCCCCTCGACGAACACGGTGACTCCGACGGGCGGATTGCCGCCGTGGGCCCGGAAAGCGGCCAGATGCGTTGCGATGCCGGCTTTGTCGTCGGCGGTGCCGCGACCGTAGAGGCGCCCGTCGCGCTCGGTCGGTTCGAACGGCGGCGAAAGCCACTGCGCCGGATCGCCTTCGGGTTGTACATCGTGATGCGCGTACAACAGCACCGTCGGCGCGCCGGGCGGCGCGGGATGGCGCGCGATGACGGCCGGCGCGCCGCCCTCGCTGACGATCTGCACATCACCGAAACCGGCGTCGGTCAACAGCTTCGCCACCGCCTCGGCGCTGCGCTGCACCTCGCCGCGCCGCGCCGGGTCCGCCCACACCGACTCGATGCGCACGAGGTCTTCCAGATCGCGCCGAACCTGCGGCAACACCTCATGCACCCGCTGCACCAGATCGCTCATGGCGACGACACTAGCTGGTCAGTCATCCACCGCGAGCGACCGCAAACTGCCAGCAAAGCGCGGCGTGTCGGCGTGCTGGGCCCACCGCTTGCGAGGGGAACACGGCCGCTCGCGGCAGTGGGGGTCAGCGCTCCTCGAGGATGGCGACCGCGGCGGCGGTGTCGGCCTCGTGGGTCAACGACAAGTGGATCGTCACGTTCTTCAAGTGCTCGGCGATCGCGCCGGACAGTCGCACCTTCGGCCGACCCCACATGTCGGTGATGACCTCGATGTCGCGGTGGATACCCTCGGGCAGCACCGGCCGCTTGGAGAACCGCGACCCCGACCACGCCTTGATGACGGCCTCCTTGGCCGCCCAGCGCGCGGCCAGATGCCGCGCCGCCGACGAACTCTTGTCGGCGGCGTCGCGCCGCTCACCGGGGGTGAACGTCTCGGCGAAGACCGTCCCGGGCTGGTCGACCTGCTCGGCGAACTCGGGAATGGAGACCAGATCGATCCCCACGCCGACTATCGCCATGGGCCGAACGCTATCTCATGCCCTTCACTCGTCGGGCAAGCGCTCATCGCCCGCTTCCGCCGGGCACGTACACGTCGTCGTCGCCGAGCCGCGATGCCGGATCGAGAAGCATGTCGGCTTCCTGCCGCTTCTCGGGTGCGTCGTGGCCGAACCGGCGATCGGCGGGCCTCTCGTACAGCGACTTGCCGCCGGCGATCGCCGATGCGAGCCGGTGTTGGCCGGCCAGCACCCGGGCATCCGCACGCTGCTGGTAGTCCGCCCGCTGCTCGGGGCTCAGCGCGGCCAGGAAGGCCTGCGGGTGCACCAGCGCGATCAGCCCGGACACGTGGCCGAAGCCCAGGCTGGTGATCAGCCCCGCCTTGAGCGGGAACGAGCCGCCGAAGTGCAGGGTCTCCCGCAGCCACACCATGTGCGCGGAGCCGGCGAGTTCGTCGTCGACACAGTCCAGGCTGCGGTTGGGCGGAATGACGCCGTCGCGCAGGATCTGGCACAGCCCCATCATCTGGAACGCTGCCGCGCCACCCTTGGAGTGACCGGTCAGGCTCTTCTGCGACACCACGAACAGCGGCGCGCCGTCGGAGCGGCCCAGCGCGTCGGCGAGCCGCTCGTGCAGCTCGGTCTCGTTGGGATCGTTGGCCAGCGTGGAGGTGTCGTGTTTGGACACCACCGCGATGTCGTCGGGTCCGACGCCGAGCTCGGCCAGCGAATTCGCCAGCTGCGACTTGCGACCGCCGCGGCCGGCGGCCAGCGCACCGAGGCCGGGCGCCGGGATCGAGGTGTGCACACCGTCGGCGAACGACGACACGTAACCCACCACGGCCAGCACGGGCAACCCCATCTTGAGCGCGAGATCACCGCGGGCCAGCAGGATGGTCCCACCGCCCTGCCCCTCGACGAAGCCGAGCCGACGACGATCGTTGGCGCGGGAGAACTTCGAGTCGCTGATGCCGCGCGCCCGCATCATCGCGGTGTCCGCGGTCGCGGCCATGTCGCCGAACCCGATGACCGCCTCGAGGGTCGTGTCGTCGTATCCGCCCGCGACCACGAACTCGGCCTTGCCCAGCTTGATCTTGTCGACGCCCTCCTCGACCGAGATGGCCGCCGTCGCGCAGGCACCGACCGGGTGGATCATCGCCCCGTAACTGCCGACATAGCTCTGCACGACGTGTCCGGCGATGACGTTCGGCAGGACCTCCTGCAGGATGTCGTTCGGCTTGTTACGGCCCAACAGGTTGCCGTGATACATGGTCTGCATCGACGTCATACCCCCCATGCCGGTGCCCTGCGTGCTGGCCACCAGGCTCGGATGCACCCAACGCATCAGCTCGCTCGGGCTGAAGCCCGCCGACAGGAACGCGTCGACCGTGGTGACGAGGTTCCAGATCGCCAGCCGGTCAATGGAGTTCATCATCTCCTGGCTGACGCCGTACACCATCGGGTCGAATCCGGTCGGGATCTGCGCGCCCACGGTGCGGGACAGCTTGACCTTGCGCGGAACCCGAACCTCGGTGCCCGCCTTGCGGGTCACCTGCCAGTCGCCGCTGTCGGGCACCGGGGCGATCACGGTGTGCTCCGGATCGAACGTCAGGAATCCGCGGGCCTCGGCCTCCGACGACACGACGAAGGTGAAGTCCTTGTCGAGGAAGACCGAAACCAGAAGCGGCGACGCGTGATCCGGGTCGATCGCACCGTCGTCGACCCACTCGCGGATGCCGACCCGCTCGACCACGGCGTCGTGGTAACGCTCCACCAACTCGCCCTCGTCGACCAGCTCACCGGTTTCGGTGTCGTACCAGCCCGGCGTCGGATCGTCCTCCCACTTGACCAGTCCGGTCGTCCACGCCAGCTCGAGGACGCCGGCGGCCGACAACTCGTTCTCGACCTCCATCTCGAAACGGGTGCGCGAGGAACCGTACGGCCCGAGTTCGGCGCCGCCGACGATCACCACCATGTCGGCGGGATCGATGTCGAGGTCGGCCCACTCGGGCGCCGGCGCGGACTTGTAACCGCGTGGCGGCGACGGCAGGGCACGCACAGTGCCCTCGGGATCGGTTTCCTCGGTGTGGCTTTCGGTCACCATCTCTTCGCGGGCCTTGGCGGCCAGCTCGGCCATGTCGATGTCGACATCGGCCAGCCCGCCGGTGAAGTCCGCCTGCAGCGGCTCACGCGCCGCGGCGACCTTGGCCTCGATGTCGCACAACCCGAGCAGCATGCTCGCCATCTCGTCGGTGGTGAACGTGCGCACACCGGCCTCTTCGACCGCACCGACGATCGCGTCGTTGTGGCCCATCAGGCCCGTGCCCTTGGTCCACCCGATCAGCGCGTGCGCCAGCGAAACCCGCTGCGCCCACGACGATTCGGCCTTCCACCTGGACACGAGCGCGTCGAGGGCGGACTTCGCCTCGCCGTAGGCACCGTCCCCGCCGAACATGCCGCGGTTCGGCGAACCGGGGAGCACGACGTGCAGGCGCGCGGCGATGTCGCGCTCGGCGCCGATGTGAGACAACCCGCCGATCAGCCGTTGCACGGCCCACAGCAGCACCTTCATCTCCATCTCGGCGCGCGACCCGGCGTCGGACAGATCACCGGCGACCCGCGGTGCGGCGAACGGGAACAGCAACGTCGGCGTCTGGGCGTCCTTGATGTGGATCGACTGCGGCCCAAGGCTTTCGGTCTGCTCAGTGCCGACCCACTGAACCAGCGCGTCGATGTCGGTGTAGGACGCCATGTTGGCGGGCACCACCCACAACTGCGCGTTCCAGCGGGCGTTGTCGCGGTAGAGGTTGCGGTAGAACGCCAGCCGGTCGTCGTTCAATCGCGAAGTCGTCGCGATGACGGTCGCACCGCCGTCGAGCAACTGCGCCACCACCGAGGCGGCGATCGAGCCCTTGGACGCGCCGGTGACGACGGCGACCTCGTGGCTGTAGCGCCCGGTGCCCGGGTTCTCCGCACCCGCAGCGGCGCGACCGTACAGCGAGGCGTGGATGTTGCGGCCCGCCGCCAGCGCCTTGCCCTGCCACCAGGTGGCCTGCGTGCCGACCACGTGGCCGGCGCCTTCGAAGCGTTCCGAGAGCCGCTGCCAGTCGCGGTCGATCTCGTCCTCGTCGTACAACCACAGCTTGGCCAGGTCTTCACGCGCGCTGGCCCAGCGGTCGTCGAAGAGCACCGCCTTGCGGCTGTCGAACACCGGCGCCACCAGACGTGGCCAGTCCGAACCGAGTTCGGCGGTGACCAGGTCGATGAGTTCGGCGTCGGTGGCCTCCGGAACGGGAACGGGCGTATCGAGGCCGAGCTGACCGAGGATCATCCGCGCCGCCGAGGCGAGCACTCCGTCGCGGCCGGTGACCCGGTCGGCGAACTCGGTCAGCGCGGCGGAGTCCACCACGCCGCCACCGGCGCCCGCGGCCGATGGCAGCGACACCGCCACACCGCGCCGTGCCGCCACCACGGCGACCGCGCCGTCGATGACCCTGTCGACGGTCGCGGCGTCGGCCAGTGCGCCGTCGTGCAGCCCGCCCAGGTCACCACCGCGCACGCTGGTCCCCTCGCGGGTGCCCAGCGCCACCTCGACGGTGACGTGTTTGACCCAGCCGGGACCCAGCTCCCAGGTCTTGGTGACCCGCTCGCCGATGTAGGCCGGGCGCTTACCGGAGGGCCCGAAGACGGTGCGCAACTGGTCGTTGACCGCGTCGGACAGCACCGGGCCGAACGGCTTGTAGGTCCGGGCGAGCTTGGTGACCTGGCCCTTGAGCCCGGCCAGGTCGGCCTCGGCCGCGCCGTCGATCGCACCGAGGTTGAGCTCGGAGCCGAGGTCGACGAGCAGCTGATTGCGCCGCGACGACGCACCGTCGGTGATCGACTCGATGGAGTCCAGCGGCTCGATCTGGTCGATGCGCATCTTGGCCGACAGCGCGATCAGCGCCATGGTGGCGTCGGCGGCGTCGAACGTCAGGTCGTCCGGCCGAGGTCCGCCAGCGGGCGCTGCGGGCGCCGCCACGGGCGCTGCGGGCGCGGCCACGGCCGCCTCGACGGGTGCGGCAGCCTCGGATGCGGGGGCGGATGTCGGCTCGTCGTCGAGCTCGGGCTCGGGGTCGGTGTCGGTGGCGAACAGCACCGCCGCGTCGCGTTCCGAGTTCAGCACTTCGGTTGTGTTGTGCGAATACTCGGGCAGTTTCAGGGTGTTGGCCGCCAGTCCGGCCACCGTCGGCGCGGACTTCACCCCGATCTCGACAAAGCGCTCGATCCCCAGACCGCCCGCGGCCTCCTCGATGAACAACAGGTCCTGGGTCTCGATCCAGCGCACCGGGCTGGCGAACTGCCAGGCCAACAGTTCGATGACGATCTTGCGGCACAGCTCGCGCGGCTTCTCGTTACGCCAGGTGTCGTAGTCGGCGAGGATCTCGTCGAGCGGTTCTGCGGGCACCAGGTCGCGGATCTCCTGGATGAAGTCGCGATCCAGCGTGAACGGCCGCGGCACCAGGTTCGGGATGTACTTGCCGACGATCAGGTCCGGATCCTGATCGCGCGGCATGACCCGCTCGAGTGACCGGCGGAAGTCGGCGACACCGACCCGCAGCACCGACGAATGGAACGGCACGTCGATGCCCGGCACCAGGATGAACGAGCGCTTGCCGCCGCTGATCTCGCGCCGCCGCTCGACCTCCTCCTCCAGCGCCTCCAAGCCGCGCACCGTGCCGGCGATCGCGTACTGCGAACCACGCAGGTTGAAGTTCACGATCTCAAGAAATTCACCGGTGCTGCGCGAGACGTCGGCGACAAACTCCTTGACGTCGGCGTCGTCCAGGTCGATTTGGGACGGGCGGATCGCGGCCAGCCGGTAGTTCGACCGGCCGAGGTGATCGCGCGGCACGATGTCGTGCATCTTGCTGCCGCGGTGGAACACCACCTCCAGCAGCGCCTCGAGTTCGTAGACACCGCTGACGCAGGCGAGTGCGGTGTACTCGCCGACGGAGTGACCGCAGGCGATCGCACCCTCGACGAACGCGCCCTGCTCACGCATCTCGGCGACCTGGGCCGCGGCCACCGTGGCCATCGCGACCTGGGTGAACTGCGTCAGGAACAGCACGCCGTCGGGATGGTGGTAGTGCACACCGCTGGCGATCAGGCTGGTCGGGTTGTCCCGCACCACGTGCAGCACCGAGAAGCCCAACGTCTCGCGGGTGAACTTGTCGGCGGTGTCCCACACCTTGCGGGCGGCCTTCGACCGCGCCCGCACCTCCATGCCCATGCCCTTGTGCTGAATCCCCTGCCCGGGGAACGCATACACGGTCTTCGGCGCGGCCAACTGCGCCGTCGCCGACATCACGAGTTCACCGCCGACCTTGGCGCTCACCTCGAGAATCTCTGCACCGCGGTCGATTCCGACGCGGTCGACGCGAAAGTCGATGTCGTCGCCCGGCAGCACCATGCCCAGGAACCGGGACGTCCAGCCGACCACCCGGGCCGGCGGGGCGGCCCTGCCGTCGGTCGCGGCCACCACGTGCTGTGCGGCGGCCGAGAGCCACATACCGTGCACGATAGGCGATTTCAAACCCGCGAGCAGGGCCGCGGCGCGGTCGGTGTGAATCGGGTTGTGATCTCCCGACACGACGGCGAACGCGCTCATGTCGGTGGGTGCGGTGACGGTGACGTCGCGACGGCGGCGACGCTCGGTGTCGGTGGCGTTGTCGGTGACAGCGCCGCCCGCACGCGGCGGATCGGCCAGTTCGGCGGCGCCGGTGCGGCCGCGGATCGCGAAGCGCTCCTCGAGCTTGGCCAGCAGCGTGCCGTCGGCGTCGCGAATCTGCACCGACACGGGCACGACCCGGCCGTACTCGGTGTCGGTCGCCTCGGAAGCCGTTGCGGTGACGGTCAATTCGGCACGCGTCTTGGGCATCTGCGTCAGCAGGTGCGCGGCGTGGTCGAGGTGCACCAGGCTCAGCAGGCCTTCGACGACGGGGAAGCCGTCGTCGGTGACGGCGGCGCCGATCGCCGAGAACACCGCGGGCCAGCAGTGTCCGACGAGCGCATCGGGCACCAGCGTCAGGCCGGGTGCGAGCGGGGCGCCGAACGTCGCGGTAACACCGGTGTGGTCGGCGACCCGCTCCGGGTCCCAATCGGCGGTCACCGTCGCGGTGTTGTCCTGTACCGGCGGCATCGCGTCGGGTCCGTCCACGCCCGCCGCGATGGCGAGCACGGAACGCATTGCGGCCGAGGCATCTTCGACCGTGACGACGGGCATGCCACCGTTGACGGTGCACGACGGCAGGGTGAACGGGATGTCGATCCAGATGTCGGACAGCGGTACGCTCAGGGTCACACGGTCGCCGCTGAGCTCGAGGCGGGCACCGGTCGACGGATGTGTCGCGTTGCGATTCTCGTTGGCTTGCCACTCGCCGGGAGCGCCGATCCGGTGCACCGGGTTGATCGCGACCCGACCCGCCCACAGCACGTCGGGCGAGTCGAGCACCACCGCGAGCGGACCGGTGACGTCGGCGCGCGCCTGCCGGCGCGACACCACCGGCACGGGGTCACCGTCGACGGCCAGCGCCTCGTCGATCGCGGCTTGTTCGAAGCGGTCCAGCAGTTCACCGACCGGCTCGTCGACACGGGTGATACCCGCCACCGCCTGGGTGCCGGGGATGATGCACACCTGGTCGGCGCTGTAGCGAGCGTCGTGGGCCTGCCACAGTGAATCGCTGCGCCACCACCGCCGCACGTCCTTGTCGATCACCGGCACGAAGTTGACGGGCTTGCCCGGCGTCTTGCACAGCGTGACGAACCACGGCACGTCGGCCGGATGCAGCCGCAGCGTCTCGGCCTCGGGATAGCGCGACACCAGCGTGGCGATGGCGCGGTCCGGATCGTCCAGCAGCGCGGCGTCACCGAACAGCGTCGGGATCGGACCCGAATCCTGCGGGTGCAGACGGGCTTCTGCACGGTGCAGCATGTCGGCGAACCGGTCACGCCAGGTGTCGGCCAGCCACTCGCTGTTGGGCAGCTTGGTGTCGGCGGTGCTGTCACCGTCGCCGATGGCCAACTCGACATAGCGCTGCAGCCACTGCAGGTAGGTCATCTCGCCGATGTCGCCGTAGTACGGCTTGCAGGTGGCGGCCATCGCGGTGATGATCTCGTCGCGGCGCGCGGCCACGGCCTCGGCGTCGCCGGCGACCTCGTCGAGCAGCCGACCGCAACGCGATGCGGCGTTGTCGATCTCGTGGATGTCGGCTCCGAGTTGGCTGCGGCTGGAAGCCATGCCGCCCGTTGCTTTTCCGGCGCTGATCCAGTGGTCGGTTCCGGTGGTCTCGACCAGCATCTGCTTGACGGCCGGGGAGGTGGTCGCCTCCAGTGTCGCCATCGCCGCGGTGCCGACCAGGATCCCGTCGACCGGCATCGCGGGGAAGCCGTACTCGCTGACCCAACGCCCGGACAGGTACTGCGCCGCGCGCTCGGGGGTGCCGATGCCGCCGCCGACGCACACTGTGATGTTCGGCAGCTTGCGCAGTTCGCCGTAGGTGCTCAGCAGGAGGTCGTCGAGGTCCTCCCAGGAGTGGTGCCCGCCGGCGCGGCCGCCCTCGATGTGGACGATGACGTCCTTGTTCGGCACCTCGGCGGCGATCTTGATCACGGACTTGATCTGGTCGACGGTGCCCGGCTTGAACACGACATGGCTGATGCCGACGGTGTTGAGCTCGTCGATCAGCTCGACGGCCTCCTCGAGTTCGGGGATGCCGGCCGACACGACGACGCCGTCGATCGGCGCTCCCGACTGACGGGCCCGCTGCACCAGGCGCTTGCCGCCCAACTGCAACTTCCACAGGTAGGGGTCGAGGAACAACGAGTTGAACTGCACCGCGCGGCCCGGCTCGAGCAGGGTGGTCAGCTCGGCGATGCGGTCGGAGAAGATCTCCTCGGTTACCTGACCGCCGCCGGCGAGCTCGGCCCAGTGACCCGCGTTTGCGGCGGCCGCGACGATCTTGGCGTCGACGGTCGTCGGGGTCATACCCGCGAGCAGGATCGGAGAACGCCCGGTCAGCCGGGTGAACTTCGTCGAGAGCTTCACCGAACCGTCTGGCAACTGCACGGTGGCGGGCGCGTAGCTCGACCACGCAGGCGGCACATCGGGTTCGGCCCCGACCGTGAACAGGTTGCGCTGCCCGACCCGGGTGGCGGCGGGCACGATGCCCACGCCCAGCCCGCGGATGATCGGGGCGGTCAGCCGGGTCACGGTGTCACTTGGCCCCAGGTCGACGATCCACTTCGCGCCGGCCTCGTGCAGCCGCTCCACCTCGGCCACCCAGTCGATCGGGCGCACGAAGATCGCTTCGGTCATCTCGTGGGCGAGGTCGGGGTCGATGCCGCACTTGGCAGCCCAGCGCTCGACCACCTCGACGCCGTCGGCCAGCCGCGGCGTGTGGAATCCGACCTCGACCTGCACGCCGTGGAAGACCGGGCTGAAGATCGCGCCGCCGCGGATCTTGTTCTTGCGCTCGGCCTCTTCCTTCTCGGTGATCTTGGAGCAGTACAGCTCGAAGCGGCCCAGCTGCTCGGGGGTGCCGGTGATGACGACTGAGCGCCTGCCGTTGCGGATCGAGAGCACCGGCGGCAGCACGGTGCGCACGTCGGAGGAGAACTCCTCGAGCAGTTCGGCGATGCGGTCCGGATCGACGTTCGTCACCGAGACCATCGGGGACTTGTCTCCGCGGCCGACCATGCCGCGACGGCGGGACACCAACGACCCGGCCGCGCCGATCAGCTGCAGCAGCGCCAGAAGTTCGGCGTCCTTAACACCTCGCGACCGCAGCGACTCGCAGGCGATGACGCCCTGAGAGTGCCCGGCCATCGCGACCGGCGGCGCGTCGTACAGGTCGAGACCCTGGCGGATGGCGGCGCGGATCGCGGCCATCTGCGCCAGCAGGATGCCAGGTCCCGAGATGGCCGCGGTGATGAGTTGTTTCGTCGCGGGCAGGGGCTCGTCGGCGGCGAGCGCACGCACCCACTGCAGCGGCTCGAAGCCGATCGGGCGCACCACGACCAGTTCGCGTGCCACCGGCTCGAGGAGGAGCGCGGCCTCCCCGACGATCTCGCTGAGCTCCGACTCGATGCCGGCCGAGCTGACCAGCTCCTCGAGGTTCTCCAACCACGAGCCGCCCTGGCCGCCGAAGGCCACGGCATAGGGCTCACCGGAGTTCAGTCGATCGACGAGGGCCTGATTACCGGCGGGGGCGGCTCCTGCGGTGCGGTCGGTAGACACCCTGTGCTGCTCGTTGATCGTCACGTCTTGTTCTCTCCTCTGTCCCGCGTCATGCTCGTCGTCGGTTGTCGTCTCAGAAGCTCCGATGGCTCCCGGCTGCCCGCCGCGGCGCCACGCGATTCGGCGTCGAATCCCACTGGTTCGGTCGGGCGGTTCTGAGTCGTTCCGCGACTTCCTGCGAACCGCCTTCCGTGCACTCCAGCCGCACTAAGCGTGTCATAAGAACACGCCTCGATTTCGCGCCCGAAATGGTTACTGAAGAGTTCTACGCTCGGGTAACCACCCGTTGCATAACGCGCAGTTCGGCACGGGCCGAAGGCTTTCGGGACAAACGTCCTGCATGCAGGTGGTTACGGTCGAGTAGGCAGAAGTGCGCTGATCACGGCAGTTTTGTTATCAAATCGTTATAGAGAAATTTTCGATGCGTCTCACCAGCGATGCCACCGCGCCCCGACGAGACAAACGCGCGTGATTTGTCTTCTCGAGGGCCCCGGCCACCCGAAAAAGTTTGCTGTGGTTACTTACTGATCGGTAAGGTTTAATCCCACTGCCCAAATTGAGGCTTGAGGATGTGGTTGACGTCCACGCCGATCCCGGCCACCGACCGTTCGTCGATCTCGACCTGGTGCAGGTGCGCGGCGGGATGCGCGAGCTTCCCCGGCGATCCCCAGTTGTGCTGCCAGAAGTACGTGCCGATGCCGTCCTGGATCGCCCACTCGATCGTCTTCGAATTCGCGTAGACGCCGACGCGCTGCCTGCCCAGCACCGACTCCCAGCCGCGCAAATACGGCGCCACCAGCTGCTTGTACTGCTCGTAGGACGGGTTGTCGTCGATCGACGCATAGATCGGCGCGCCCTGCGACCCGCCGGCGGCGACATGCAATTCCCAGCCTCGCTTCGCGTGCGCGACCCCGGCGTTCTGCCCGCCGAGCCAGTCGGCGGTGTCCTTCTTGCCGTACTGATAGCAGGACACGATCTTCAGACCGCTCTGGTACAGGTCGCGCGCCTCGGCCAGCTGGATCGGCTTCCCCAGCATCCAAGCCCCGCCGGGCCGGCGGTCGGAGACGTAGCGAATGGCGCCCAGGGCGCCCGCCGCACGAATGTCGCTGGCCTTGAGCACTCCGGCCGCGTAGTCGAGAAGTATGCCCAGCGGCGCCGCTGCAGCGGGCGCGGTGGCGGCCGATTGCACACCGGCCCCGACGGTCAGCGCCGCGGGCGCGGCCAACGCGGCCCTCAGAACGGTGCGCCGAGATATTGACACGTGGCACAGGATACGACAGCTGTCACACGATTCCCCTCAATTCCACTGGTCACGGCCGTATCACCGGCGTCGCACCGGCGCGGCGTTGCCGAGCTAAGCCGAAACGGGGAATCATCGCAGGAGCACGGTTCGACGATCCGCCGATCGAACGAGGAGTTGGAATCCATGGCGCGCTGGCCGTCCACCGTCGTGCGAACCGGTTGGGCCGTCATCAGCTGTGCCGTGCTGATCCTATCGCTGACTTCCGGTTGCGCGGCTGAGCGAAGCTCCCCTGACGGCAATCCGCCGGAGATCGAGCCGCTCGGCGCGGTCGGCGAGGGTGAGGGGCAACTCAACCTGATCGCCTGGGCCGGCTATGCCGAGGACGGCACCAATGACGCCAAAGCCGACTGGGTGACGCCGTTCGAACGGCAGACCGGTTGCCAGACCGAGGTGACGCTGGGCAACACCTCCGACGAGATGGTCCAGTTGATGCGCAGCGGTCGGTACGACGGGGTCTCTGCGTCCGGCGACGCGACGCTTCGGCTCATCTACGCCGGCGACGTCGCGCCCGTGAACACCGCACTGGTCCCGAACTACGAATCGATCTCACCCTTCCTCAAGGATCAGCCGTGGAACTCGGTCGACGGCCAGATGTACGGCATCCCGCACGGATGGGGAGCCAACCTGCTGATGTACAACATCGAGGTCGTGCGCGACGCGCCCAATTCCTGGGCAGCGGTCTTCGACGACGCCGCCAAGTACCGCGGCAAGGTCACCGCATACGACTCGCCCATCTACATCGCCGACGCGGCGCTGTATCTGTCCAAGAAGGACCCCGCGCTGGGCATCGACGACCCGTATTCGCTGACAACCGAACAGCTCGACGCCGTGGTGCGACTTCTCGACAAGCAACGCGAGAACATCGGCCAGTACTGGTCGAACTATCTCAAGGAGGTGGAGGCGTTCGAGTCCGGCGCCTCCGTCATCGGCACCACCTGGCAGTTGATCGCCAACACAATCGGCGCGCGCAACAGGGTTCCGGTCAACACCGTGGTGCCCAAAGAGGGCTCCACCGGCTGGTCGGACACCTGGATGATCTCGTCGAAGGCGGCGCACCCGAACTGCATGTACAAGTGGATGAACTGGATCTCCTCACCGGAGGTCAACGCCCAGGCCGCCGAGTTCTTCGGTGAGGCGCCCGCCAACGTGAAGGCCTGCGAGCACACCAGCGAGCGCGATTTCTGCGACATCTACCACGCCACCGACGCGACATTCGCCGCGAAGATCCACTACTGGACCACGCCGCAGAAGAAGTGCGTCGACGGCGGCGGAGACGACTGCACCGATTACGACGAGTGGGCCGCCAAGTGGCGACAGGTCACCGGGTGAGCGGCGGGGTCCGTTCGGAGTCCGTCGCAGGCATGTGACGCTGGAGCGCCTCCTCCAGGCGCCCGGACACCACCCTGGTCCACAGGTCGCGGTGCTCGCGTGCCGCTTGCGTGAGTTCGTCGACGTTGTCCGGCGTCGGCGCGTGGTCCGCGCCGAATTGTGCCGCCATGCACTCGCCGAGGCTCTGGACGAACTGCGCCGCCAGCGCGTCGACCGCGCCGCGGGTGCCCTCGACGATGTGCAGCAGCGCGCGGACGGCGACGAGGTGGTCGGACGCGCGCGCCACCACCTGCCGCACCGCGGGATCGGTCAGCACCACGCCGGCGTCGACCACCTCGGCCAGCCCGTACTCGACCAGCCGCCGTGTCTCGTCACTGTCGGCGCCGATCCCCGACGCGTCGGCCGTGGGCTCCGCCCCGGCGACCGCTTCGGTTCTCGGGCTCAGCACCGCGCGCTGGATGCCGAGGATGTCGGCGAGGTCGGTGCCCTCACGCAGGCTGGTGAAGAACTCGGCGATATGAACGGTGTTGAAGCCGCGGCGATGCAACTGGTTGATGGTGCGCAGCTGCGACAGGTGGTAGTCGTCGTAGAACGCCGAGCGGCCGACCCGTCGCGGTGGGTCCAGCAGCCCGCGCTCCCGGTAGGCGCGGATGTTGCGGGCGCTGACACCGGAGATCTCCGCCAACTCGTCGAGGCGATACTCAGCCACCGCCGCGACCCCCAACGGCGTCACGGGCCGAGGGCAGAGCGCGACGCTTCATTCAATCACTGTAACTGCCGCGAAGCTTGCGAGCGAATTTCTGCCCCACTGACTTTAGTCGGCTAACAAGCCGCTAGTACCCGCATTTATCAGGGATAATCAAGAACAGGTCCTGGACAACCATGCACCACGCGTCGATTACAGCCAACTCCGCGGTCCCGCCGGATCGCCGCGGTGAGCGAACTCACCGACGTGGGATTGGCGCCGCCGCACCCGCGTGCGGAACCATGGAAAAGTCAGACTTATTACTCGTCAGCGGGAAAGGCTCGGTGTGCGTCCCTGGATCGTCTGGGCCACCGGACTGTTCGCATACATCGTCGCCGTTCTCGACCGCACCACGTTGGGGGTCTCCGGCCTCGATGCGGCAGACCGGTTCCAAGCCAGCCCGAGCGTGCTCTCGACGTTCGTCGTGCTGCAGGTCATCGTCTACGCCGCGGCTCAGGTACCCGCGGGCGTCCTGCTCGACCGTTTCGGTTCCAAGACGCTGATCCTCGCCGGCGCCGCGCTCATGTCCGGCGGCCAACTCACGCTCGCGTTCACAGAGTCACTGCCCATCGCCATCGGTGCGCGCGCGGTGTTGGGTCTCGGCGACGCCTTCACCTTCATCTCGGTGCTGCGGGTCGTGCCGCACTGGTTCACCCCGCGTCAGGTTCCCCTGGTCACCCAGCTGACCGGCATCTGCGGGCAGCTCGGCCAAGTGCTTTCGGCCGTTCCTTTCTTCGCCGTCCTCGACGCGATGGGATGGACGACGGCCTATGTGTCCGTGGCGGCCATCGGTGTGTTGTCGATGGTCCTGACCGCGGCGCTGGTGAAGAACACCCCGCACGGCGACGCGGTGGAGGTTCAGACCGTCTCGGTGCGCGAGACGCTGGCCAGCGTCAAGACCGTCTGGTTAAGACCGGGCACCAGGCTCGGGTTCTTCACCCACATGGGCACCCAGTTCTCCGTCACGGCGTTTGCGCTGATGTGGGGCGTGCCCTACCTGACCAATGCTCAGGGCCTCTCGGCGGGCGTGGCGGGGTTGATGTTGACGGTGTCGGTGCTGGCGGCCATCTCGGTGGGTGTGTTGATCGGTATCTTCACCGGGCGCCGCCCGCACCGGCGCTCGCGGCTCGTGCTGGGAATCATCGCGAGCAGTGCGTTGATGTGGACGGTGGTGCTGGCACTACCTGGCAGGGCGCCGCTGTGGCTGCTCGTGACGCTGATCGTGGTGATCTCGGTGGGCGGCCCCGGCTCGATGGTGGGCTTCGACTTCGCCAGGACCTTCAATCCGAGTGCCACGCTGGGCACCGCATCCGGCCTGGTCAACATGGGTGGCTTCATCGCCTCGCTGCTGGTGATGCAGTCGATGGGCGCCATCCTCGACGCGGCCGGCGGATTCTCCTTCGACTCGTTCCGGGTGGCCTGGACCGTGCAGTACGCGATCTGGACACTCGCCGTCGTCGGCATCCTGATCACCCGCCGCAAGGCCCGCAGGCTGATGCGGATCGCCGCGCTGAACCCCGAGGTGGCAGCGAGCACCTGCTCATGGAGGGTGTGGAGCCCCAGCCCGCGGGCCGTGCCTGAGGGGCCGTCGGTCAGCGGTCGCGGGCGGACTGCCTGCGATTGGCTTTCTTGATCGCGGAAACCAGCTCATCCTTGTTCATCGTCGACCGCCCCGAGATGTCCAGGCGCCGGGCCACCTCGACCAGATGCTTCTTCGAGGCATTGGCGTCGACACCCTCGGCGGTTTCGCCCTTGGCGTTCGGGCCGCCGCTGCGGGCGCGCTGATCGGACGGGCCCTTCTCGGACTTGGCTTCCCAGTGGTCGCCGACCTTCTCGTAGCTGTGTTTGAGCGCGCTGTAGGCCACGCGGTGGGCACGCTCTCCTTCGCCGTACTCCTCCTTGGCCGCCGCGTCGTGGGCCTTCGCGAACGTGCGCTGGGCCTTGGCGGAGGATTTCTGCAGTGTGCTCGGCAACTCGCTCTTGCGTGCGCTTCCGCTCTTGGTCGTCTTCGGCATCGTCGACCTCCTCGTTTGCACCGCTGAGACGTAAACATCCGCCGAGGCGACATCGGCGAGTTCGCCGACGGGTAACGGGCGAACCGGGGCCGCTTCTTGACCGCTCGGTTCGGGTTTGCTCGCGGCTTGGCGGGCGATGGCGCGGTGAATCGTCCGCTGCCACCTCGAACGGCTGACGGTGAGATACCCGGACGGCGTTTGGCCAAACCGGCTCAGCAACTCATTCCGGCGTCCGGCCCGACCGCACGGCCTTTGGCAGGGCATCGCCATCGGTTCGCGGTGCGTCTCGCTCATCGCTCCATTCCCACCCGCGCCGCGCCGCCGCGCGCCGCCGGTCGGTATCGGGTAGCTCGGTGTGCTGTCGCGACAATTGAAGTAGTGGACTACGCATGTCAGCGCGCGTACGCCGACCGACGATCGGATCGTGAACCAGTTGTCGCTGCACCTCCTCGGTGGATTCGCCGTCCACCGCGATGGCCGGCCCGTCGAGCTGCCGCCCGCGTGTCAGCGGCTGATCGCGCTCGCCGCGCTTAAACGCAAGCCCGTACACCGACTCTGGGTGTGTGCCACGCTGTGGCCCCACGCGCAGACGCGACGGGCGGTCGCGAGCCTGCGCTCGGCGATGTGGCGGCTGCGCCCACTGGGCGTCGAGGAACTGCTGACCGTCGACCCGCAGTACCTCCGGCTGAACCACGACGTCTCGGTCGACTGGCACGACTCGGTCGACCTGATCGAGAAATTGCTAGTGGGAGGGATCAACCGTCGGCTCGTCAGCGACCTGCTGCCGTTGCTGCGCGCCGGGGAACTGCTCGACAGGTGGACCGAGCCGTGGGTGAACGGCGAGCGCGGCCGCTACCACGGAATCCGGATGTCGGCCTTCGAGATGCTTGGTCACGGAGTCGACAGCCGTGCGCCGAACACGTCGTGTGCGGTGCGACGGACCGCGCACTCCCGGCGTGCGCAGGTGTCATCGCGCCACGACGCCGACGAATCGAGAGAGCGATGACGGCGCTACTGGTGGTCGTCTGCATGACCGTGGAGGCACCGCTTGCGGCGCTGTGCATCCACGACCTGCAGGCCCGCCTCGAGCGCTGGGACCAGAACCGCCACGCCGAAGACTGATCTCGAACGCGGACGTCCCGCCAACTCGACGCGCACCGTAGGCGACTGACACGTTTCAGAGTGAGTGCGCTCGGATATCATTACTCTGGCTGGGATCGGCGTCGCGTGTCGGTTCGACTGAGGAGTCTTCAACATGATCGTTCGCCTCATCATCAAATGCGTCGGCACGGCAATAGCGCTTGTCAGCCTGGGTGTCACTATCCCCGGACACGCCGCAGCGGACGCGACCGACGACGCATTCAGTCGCAAGCTCTTCGACGACGGGATCAATTTCGGGGGGCAGGAGCGTACGATCAATAGGGCCAAAGAGACATGCGCGCATTTCGACGCCGGCATGTCGCCTGCGGAGGTTCACGACGCCATTCTGAACGGCACCTTGCAGCACGAAGGGTCGGCCTTCTCGCCGAGGCAGACCGCGATCTTCATTGCGGACGCCGTGCAGTTCTATTGCCCCGAGTACGCGAGCCAGTTCATCATCTAGCGGCGGGCGACCGCCGGGTGCGCCCCGTAGCGGTTCAGCCCTTCGACCGGTGCCAAGATACAGAGGTGAATGCGACGCCGGATCCCTCCGCCGTGGCTGTGGTGCTGGCCGCGGGAATCGGCACGCGGGTGGGCGCCGACGGCAACAAGGCCTACCTCCCGATCGCCGACCGCCCCATGGTGTTCTGGTCATTGAACACCTTGACTGAGCTTGCCGAGGTCGGGCGAATCGTTCTGGTTCACCGGCGAGGGGAGCGAGGCCTCGCCGAGGACCTGACCGAGCGGGAGTTGGCTGGCGCTGTAATCGAACTGGTTGAGGGTGGCGACACCCGCCACCGCTCGGAACTGAATGTGCTGAGCTATCTGGCCGACGACATCGAAACGGGTTCAACCGACGTGGTCCTGATCCACGACGCTGCCCGGCCCGTCGCGGGCCCCGACATGTTTCTTTCCGCGTTGCAGGTGGCCCGCGAGTTCGGCGGCGCCGTTCCGGCCCTGCCTCTGCCAGACGTGCTCACCGACGGGCGCGAGGCGGTCGAGGCGCCCGCGCTGGTCCGAGTCCAGACGCCACAAGCGTTCCGCGCTGCGCCGCTGCTCGAGGCGTATCGAGCAGCGGAGAGGGAACAGTTCGAGGGCACCGACACATCCTCGTGCATCGAGAGATTCACCGACATCGAGGTCCGCACTTTTCGCGGCGAACACCGCAACATCAAGGTGACGTACCGCCGTGACATCGCCCTTGCCGGGCACTTACTTCGATGCAGATTCAACTGAGGCGGTGCGTCGCGATGAGCGTCTCCAAGAACGGCGCGTCGCGAGGCAGTTCGCCGACAAACGCCTCGCTGTCGCCGTCAACCAGGGTGATCGGCCCGCGCGCCAGAACTGTCGCGTCGAGGTCCTCTACTTCCGGTTCGACGGTCGAGCGTAGCAGCTGGGCGAGCCGGGAGACCGCGAAACCTCGCGGATACTGCACCGCATGCAGCGTCGACCTGTCCAGCGTCGCAATCACGATGCCGCGTTCGTCGACGGCCTTGACGCTGTCAGTCACCGGCTGGGCGGGCAGCACGACGGGATCACCTTGCCGCAACCGGGCAAGCACCCGATCGACCACCTGAACAGACGCAAGCGGCTGGCGGAGATCGTGCACGAGCACCCACCGGCCGGCTGGGTGCTCCCGCACAACCTTTTCGAGCCCGGCGGCTAGAAACCGCATCGGTGTGGCCGGCTCCGGGACAGCCACCAGTTGCAACGCCGCGTCGTGTTCTGTGAGCACGCCGCGGACCGCATCGGCGATGGCTTCACCGGTCACCACCACGATCCGCTCGACCGCAAGCTCGAGCATCGTGTCGATGACGCGCAGCAATGGGGCCTGCCCCGCCAGCGACTCCAAGCCGGCCGCGGCACTGTCCTCGGCTTTGGTCGGCAGCTGCACAATCGCCGACGGCTGTTGGTCGGGCGGCGTCACCACCGCGCTACGCTACACGGGTTCGAAGGCGTTGATCAGCCAACGGTCATCGACCTTCGTTAAACCGACCTTGACGGCGCTCGCGGCGAAGGCGCCGTCCGGATTCTCTTTGCTAGTGGTGTTCTGGTTGACGAAGACCAACACCTCCGCAGAACTCGGCTCCATTTTCGAAACGGCGGCCTGCACCACGGCTGCGCTTGTCTTGACCTGTTTCTGTTTCGCGGCGGGCGTGACGATCTCTTGGGTGAACTGCGTGTAGTAGTTCAAGAAGTCGCCGGTGAGATTCGACTTGGCTGCCGCGAAGTCCTTTTCCAGGGTGTCCGGCGAGTAGGACAGCAACGCGTTGGTCCCCGATGTCGCCGCATCCAGCACCACTTGCCGCGACTGGGCGTCCGTCTGCTGGTCGGTCCGATATTCGCCGAAGTAGAGCCATGCCGCGATACCGGCTGACGCCAGCAGCAGGACGGTCAGGACAATGGCGCCCACGCGTTTGCGCGCCGCCTGCACCGTTCTGCGACCGGCACCGGGAGGCCTTCCGGTCATCGTCTCGTCCGCGGCGGCCGAGTCCGACCCTTCAGCGGTCGAGTCAGCCCCTTCGGAAATCGACATGTTCTCCCTTGTCGCGGCCTCGGTCAAGGTGTCTTCGGCATTTGTCTTCGCGTCGGCGGTCACGGCACGAACTCGACTTTCGACATCTTGATCTGATCATCCTCGCGGACCAGATCCACCAATAAACGCCACGCGCGCGGCTCCTGGTTGGCCCCCGCGCTATTGGTGACGCGCGAGGTGGCCGACACGATCGCGGTGGCGCCGGTGTCTGTCATCGACTTCACCGCCGCCACATTGACCGTGACCTCAGTGACGACCTTGGATTCCTGCGCCACCTTCGCGAAATCCTCCGCCTGGTCCTGGAAGTCCTGTTTGAATTCCCCGGTCGAATTGTCGATGATGCGCTGCACGTCTTCCTTCGCCTTGTTGAAGTCCAATGACATCAACGTGACGACACTCTGACGCGCCGCGGCGACGTACTCGGCGGTGCGCTGCTGTACCTGTTGTGCCTGCCGGTGCTGCCACACCATGTAACCGCTCGCGGCGCCGAACCACAGGATCAGCAGGACAGCGACGACCGCGGCGACGATCTTCCATCGAATCCGCGGCATCCGCAGGCGGCGCTTCGACATCTCGGCTGCCTCGGTCGCGGCAACTTCGTCGCCGACCGCTTCGTCGCGGGCCGCATCGTCGTCGGACGCAGCATCGGTATCGCCCGCCGCCTCCGCTTCGGTGTCCGTCGCGACGTCCGGGGTCTCCCCGGCCGTGGTCTTCGAGTCGGCCGACTCAACAGTCTCTTCGGCTGCTGGGGAACCTTTCGCCTCGGCAGCCTGCCGGCGCAACCGGATGGCCTTGGCTCGAGCACGGGCGGCGGCGGCGATCGCCTCCGCCTCGGCCGCTTCGGCCTCCGCCTCCTCCGCGAGAGCGAGCGCCTCGTCCGCACCTGCCGACCGCTCATGATCTTGCTGAGGCGGTTCGGTGACGCGATCCGCGTCGATCACCGACGCGCGGCGCCTGAATGACGGCACAGCAACCTCCTTGTCTATGACGTGTCCACTCTGCGAGAATGCCGTTATCAATTTTTGACTACGGCGGCGACGATACCTGCCGCCGCACCCCTACGGCAAAGCCGTCTTTCCTGCGGAAATGTTATTCACACGCTGTGCGCTTGCTCAGCCGTGATTGTGGTGAAGGCGGTCTTTCATGACCTTGCCGGTGGCGTTCAACGGCAACTCGTCGAGAAACTCTACATATCGTGGCACCTTGAAACCGGCCATTTGCTCGCGGCTCCACGATATGAGGTCGTTATCCGTGACAGAGTCGTGATCCTGCTGGCGGACGACGAACGCCATACCGACCTCTCCCAATCGGTCGTCGGGCACGCCGATGACCGCCGCTTGGGCGACCGCCGGATGCTTCAAGAGGAGTCCCTCGATCTCCGCAGGGTAAGCGTTGAAGCCGCCCACGATGAACATGTCCTTCTTGCGCCCGACGATCCGCAGCCGGCCCGTGTCGGTGAATTCACCGAGATCGCCGGTGTGCAGCCACCCGTCAGCGTCGATCGCCTTGGCCGTCGCGTCGGGGTCGTCGAGGTAGCCCTGCATGACGTTGTATCCGCGCACCAGCACCTCGCCGTCGTCGGCGATGCGGACCTCCACGTCCTCGCACGGCACGCCCGCCGTGGTCGCGACGTCGGCGAACGAATCACCGGGCCGTGACAGCGTGACATTGCCCGCCTCGGTGAGCCCGTAACCCGTCATCAGCGTCTGGAACGGCAGTTCGTCGTGGATGCGCCGGATCAGCTCGACCGGGATGTCGGCCGCTCCTGTCACGCCCGCCCGCAGGCTCACGAGCCGGTCCTTGTCGGCGACTGTGAGCAGTGAGTGGTAGAGCGTCGGTGGGCCGGGCAGCACCGTGATGCGTTCGCGATCGATCAGGTCCACGACGAGGTCGACGTCGAAGGCCGGCACCGGCAGCATGGTCGCGCCGCGCAGGAACGACGCGATGAGCCCGGCCTTGAGCCCGAACGTGTGGAAGTACGGGTTGATCATCAGGTAGCGGTCGCCCTCGCGCAGGTCTGCGAGCGTCGCCCACTCCTCGTACGCGCGCAGGGTCTGCCGATGGTTCATCATCGCGCCCTTGGGTTTTCCCGTGGTTCCCGACGTGAAGATCACGTCGGCGATGTCGGCGCCGTCGACCTCCCGCTCGAACGGTGCGCCGCTGGACAGGAAGCCGGATTTGAGGTCGATGACGGGCGGGCGTCGGGCCGGCTCCGGGAATGGCAGCGAGTAGTCCAGACCGAGGAAGTTCTTCTGGACCAGCACGGCCTTGGCCCCGCTGCGGCCGATGATGTCGGCGGCCTCCTCGGACTTGAACCGGGTGTTGACCGGCACCAACACGCCACCGGCCGTCAGCAGCCCGAAGGCGGCGACGATCCAGTCCGCGGAGTTCGGTGCCCAGAGGGCGACGCGCTCGCCCTTGGCGATGCCGAACTCGTTGAACGCGCCTGCGGCGCATCGGATTCGATGCACCAGTTCGGTGAAGGTGAGGCGCAGCGGACCGTCGACGACCGCTTCCGCGTCGCCGAAGCGGTCCGCCGCGCTCAAGACCATCTCGGGGATGGTCCGGTAGATCTCCCGGTAGGTCACACCGTGACGAGGCGGCCCAGGTTGCCGCCCATGATCTTCGCTTGATCCTCGACAGACAGATGCTCGAGCGCGGTCACGTAGTGGGTCGGCTCCGCGAGACCCTCAGGATGCGGCCAGTCCGAACCGTAGAGCACCTGGTCGACGCCGATCAGGTTGATCAGATCGTCGATGCCCTCCTCGTAGAACGGGCTGACGAAGATGCGGTTCTTGATCTCTTCGATCGGGTTACCGAGGAACGCCTCGGGTGCTTTCTTGTACACCTCGGCCATCGAGTCCAGCAGCGGGAACATCCACTTGGAGCCGGCCTCGACGATGCCGACCTTGAGCTTCGGGTGTCGGAACAACGCGCCGTGAATCACCCACGAGGCCACCGCATCCTGGATCGGGCGCCACTCGTTGAGGATCGACATCGCGTTGGTCTGGAACGGCAGCATCTCCTGCGCGGCGCCGTCCCACTCCGACGTGTAGCGCGAGTAACCGCTGTCCGAGGAGTGCATGCCGACGAACACGTCGTACTCGACGCACTTCTCCCAGAACGGGTCGAACTCCGGCAGCGCGAACGACCGCGGTCCGCGGAATCCGGGCACCGGAGCGGGGCGGACCAGGATCGCGCGAGCACCGCGCTTGACGGCCCAGTCCAACTCCTCGATTGCCTTCTCGACAATCGGCAGTGTGATGACCGGGGTGGTGAAGATGCGGTTCTGGTAGTTGAAGCCCCAGACCTCGTCGAGCCATTGGTTCAGCGAGTGGATGATCACGTGGATGGCGACCGGGTCGTCGCGCAGTCGCTCCTCGATCAGGCTGGCCAGGGTCGGGAACATCAGCGAGCGGTCAACGCCCAGCTGGTCCATCAGCTCGAGGCGGGGGGCGGGCTCGAAGAACGCCGGGATGGACCGCATCGGCTCGCCGAACAGCTCGCGCTTGCTCTTGCCGTCGGGGTTGCCGAACTTGAAGTACTCCTCCCAGGCCCCCGGCTTGGCGACCACCGAGAACGTCGGATTGGGGATGTAGTTGCTGATCTGGCCCTTGATCGCGATCTTGGTGCGGCCGTTGACCTCGACGTACTGGACGACGTCGGCGTACTCCTTCGGGAGGTACTTGGTCATCGCCTCGGGCGGCTCGTAGAGATGGTTGTCCGCATCGAACAGCGGAAACGGGATGTCGACCCGGTGTGAAAGTTGCCCCATGGAACGCTCCTTATCCTCTCGGGAGAATCCTATTCTCACAAACGTCGGGTTCGCAACGTCCCTGGGCCCGCACGGCGCGCCAATCCAGCTCGCAAGTGGTGCCCCAGGCCTGTGGGCCACCCTCGAATCACGACCCTGGTGTACGGGCGGCCGCGCTGTTCGCTCGGACCTCTTCCCGCACGCGGAACTTCTGGACCTTGCCGCTGGCCGTGCGGGGGTAGTCCTGCCCGGCCGGTACCTGGTGCAAATCTTCGGGCCACTTCTGGACCGCGATGCCGGCGGCCTTGAAGTGCGCACGGACATCGTCGAGCGTGGGTATCGCGTGCCCGTCACGGATGCGCAGCACCGCCGCGGTGCGCTCACCGAGCCGGGTGTCGGGCGCGGCCACCACCACCGCCTCGGCCACGGCCGGCATGCTCAGCAGCACCTCCTCGACCTCGAGCGCGGAGATGTTCTCGCCACCGCGGATGATGACGTCGGCCTTGCGGTCGGTGATCGTCAGGTAACCGTCCTCGTCGAGCACGCCGATGTCGCCGGTGTGATACCAGCCGTCGTCGTCAAACGCGCGCCTGGTCAGCTCGTCGTCGGTGTAGCCCAGGCATAGGTCCGGGCCGCGGGAGAGGATTTCGCCTTCCTCGGTGAGCTTGATCTCCACGCCCGGACGAGGGTCCCCGTCGGTGTAGAGCCGCTTGTCCTCCGGCGCCGTGGGCCGCGATCCGGTGATCGACGGATGCTCGGTGCTGCCATAGGAGCGGAATACGAAGAAGCCCAGGTCGGCGAGCCGGCGGGTGACCGCTGCCGGGACGGTCGAACCGCCGAGTCCGACGGTGGTGAACTTTGACCGGTGCGCGTCGGTGCAGTCGGGGTGGTCGAGCAGGCTGGTGACGAAGTACGGCGGGCCGCCGCCGATCGACAGCCCCTCGGTCTCGATGAGTTTGAGGACCTTGCCCGGATCCCACACATCGCAGAGGTCGATCGGGGCACCCTCGAGCACCGGGATGAGGAAGGCACCCAGCATGCCGATGAAGTGGCCGATCGGCGTCGCGGTCAGCTGCCGGCCCCGGTTCTCGGGATAGTTCGCGAGCAACTGGCGCGTCTCGAAACCCAGCGTCTGGTGGCTGTGGATGACGCCCTTGGGGTTGCTCGTGGTGCCCGAGGTGAACGCGATCAGCGCCGGGCTGGCCGGATCGGCGGGCAGCGTGCCCGCGAGCGGCTCGTCGTCGAGGAGCTCGGCGAAGTTGTCACCGACCAGGCCGACGATCGGGACATCGGCAGCCAGGTCGGGCTGGAATTTCATCCGGCCGAACTCCTCGGCGGTGATGAACACCTTCGGCCGCGACGTCGACAGGATGTGGCCGAGTTCCCTGCGGCCGTAGAAGTGCACGATCGGCACGACGACCGCGCCGAGGAACGCCGCCGCCCAGAACGCGACGGCCGCTTCCATCCAGTTCGGCAGCTGCAGGGCGACCACGTCGCCGGGGCCGACGCCGCGCCGGTGCAGCCCCGCCGCGAGGCGACGGGCCTGCAGTTCGACATCGGCGAACGTGCCCGCGAACGGGCGCACATCCGAGTGCACCCAGAAGCCGGTGTCGGGATTGGCCGTCAGGTGCCGGGCGAGCAGTTCACCGAGCGTGTCGCGGGTCCACCAGCCCTCTTCTTCGTAGCGTTTCCTCAGCTCGACCGGGATGTTTCGCATGGGCTCCCAACACCTCCGGGGGACGGCTCCAACACGGAGGCGATGCTATTCTCTGTTTCCGAGAATGCCAATATCGCATACGGAGAATGTTTGATGGTGGACCTCGAGTGGGACGACGGCCTCGCCGTCATCACCATCGACCGGCCGCAGGCGCGCAATGCGATTGCGCCCGAGACCATGGAGCAGTTGCACACCGCGCTCGACGGTGCCCGGGGTGCCACCGCGCTCGTCGTCAAGGGCGCCGGCGACCGGGCCTTCGTCTCCGGCGGTGACCTCAAACAACTCGCCGCGTTGCGCACCGAAGAGGACGCCGCCGCGATGGCGCGGCAGATGCGCTCGGTGTGCGACCGGATCGTGCAGTTCCCGGCGCCGACGGTCGCGGTGCTCAACGGGCATGCGCTCGGCGGCGGTGCCGAGTTCGCAACCGCCGCCGACATCCGACTGGCCGCCGCCGACATCAAGATCGGCTTCAACCAGGTGGCGCTCGAGATCATGCCGGCGTGGGGCGGCGCGGAGCGACTGGTGGGGCTCGTCGGCTACAGCCAGGCGCTCTTGTTGGCGGGCACCGGCACCATCCTCGAGGCCCCCGAGGCCCATCGCCTCGGCCTGGTCGACCGCGTGCTGCCGCGCGAGTCGTTCGACGACGATTGGCGCGCGATCGCCCGCAAGCTGGCCCACCGCGCGGCCGGCGAGATCAAGCGGGTGATGAAAGGCGCCTCGACCGACGAGGCCGTCGCCGCGTTCGCGCGGCTATGGGTGTCCGACGAGCACTGGGCCGCCGCCGACAAGGCCATGAACCGCGCCAAATAGTTTTCCGCGTGCGTCGCCCACGCTCCCGCGAAACTGTATTCCAGCAGCGGAAGTTCGAGAAGACGCCTGCTGGAATACAGTTTCGCGAAACCATTAACCGCCGAGGACGCGGATCGGGTCGCTGCCGTCCCAGTTCGCCGCGCTGTCGCGGACGTAGTGCGCCATCCCGGTGGTCGTTTCGGTCAGCTCCATCACCTCGATGATCGTCGCCGGACTGTCCGGCGCCTCGAGGTAGGCGAAGCGCGCCCCGACGTCCTCACCACCCGACCAGACGACTGGCCAGCCCGCCTCACGTGCCGACGCCATCGCGGCGTCGAATCCTCGGCCCAGTAAGCCAACTGGTGATAGCCCGGGCCTTTCGCGGCCAGGAACTCGGTGTAGATGCTCGGGGTGTCGTCGTCTTGCTGGATCAGCTCGACCTGCAGCTCACCGCTGTTGGCCAGCCCGAGCGTCATCGAGATCTCGCACGGCGCGCCGCGGTAGACCCCGCGAAGCGGCAGGTTGCGCATCACGAACCAAGGTCCGACGCCGAGGTCGAGCCAACTCGCCATCGCCCGGTCGATGTCGGTGACGATGTATCCGATCTGACGAATCGGCCCAGGCACGACGCTCATCTACTGCTCCCTCTTGGCGGCGAAATCGGTTGAGGCCGCGCTGATCATCTCGACCAACACGCGCCGGTCGACGGTCCACACCTGCGATGCCATTGCGCGATCCGTCTCGCCGACGACGAAACTAGGCCCGTTGCCGATGTTTTCGACGATCTCGGCCGCCACGTCCTCCGAGCGCATCTGAGTCTGGGGTCGTAGGCCACACCCATCCGCGCCAACGCCGGTGTGTAGGTCATACCGCGCGGCGTGCAGCACACGTCCACGCCGTGTGGCCGCAGCTCGGCCCACAGGCCCTCGGCGAAGGTGTGCTGGAAGGCCTTGACCGCCGAGTAGACGGCCAGTGTCGCCGAACCCGCCAGGCAGGCCAGCGATGCGACGATCACGATGCCGCCGCGGACCCGTTCGGTCATCGCGGGTGCGAAGTGGTGCGTCAACGCCATCGGCCCGACGCAGTCCAACGCCACCTGTATGAGCGAATAGTCGAACTCGTTGTCGAGAAACGTCGAGGTGCGGTCGGAGGCACCCGCGTTGTAGATCAGCAGCCCGACCTCGAGGCCGTCGGTGGCCGCGGCGATCTTGACCACCACATCGGGGTCGGTCAGGTCCTGCACGACGGCACGCGCCTGCACGCCGTGCGTATCGCGTGCACGGGCGGCGACCTCCTCGAGCAGTGGACCATTGCGTGCGATCAGCACGAGATCGATTCCGCACGAGGCCAGTTCATCGGCCAGCGCGGCCCCGATTCCCTCGGATGCACCCGCGATCACCGCCCACGGTCCGTATCGCGCGGCGAACCCCTGGCCGTCGGTCACTGCGCGACGCCCGACGCGCTCATCACGCGGCTGATGTGCGTCGACCGCTTGCCGATCCGCCACCCCTGCGGGGTGCGGACGAGTTCGTCGTCGTAGCGGCCGACGGCGTCGATCCAACTGTTGGAGTCTCCCGGCACGGCCAGAAGCACGGCGTGGACGTACGACCGCGCCGTCGCCCGATCCCCGTCCACGTCGATCACCACGTTGGAGATGCGGTGGAACGTGTCGCCCATCGAGTCGTGAATCTGGTTCATCAGCGAGGTGAACGCGTCGGCATCGGTGAACGTGCCGAGGTCGCCGTAGTCGATGTCGACGACATCGGTCCAGCAGGTGCGAAACAACGCCCAGTCCTTGGCGTCGATGCCGGTGGCGTAACGGATGAGTACCTCGGAAATCTGCGCCTTGTCGTCGTCCACATCCGGAGGCTAGCTGATGCCGATCGGCCTCCGGACGCGTTCCCGGAAGCATCCGACCACTCTTGTTCTCTCTAGACGAGAACGCTATTTCCGATTAATGTCAGCGGCGTGTCGACACAACAGATTGCCCTCGCGCCTGAAATCTCGACCTGGCCCGCCGACAATCCCGAGCTGATCGGGAGCCGGTGCGGCGCATGCGGCGCGACCACCTTCCCGATCCAGCAACGGTGCCCCAAGTGCAGCGCGGACGCGATGTCCGAGGTCAAACTGCCTCGGCGCGGCACGCTGGTGGCCTGGACGACGCAGGGGTTCCCGCCGGGCCCGCCGTACAAGGGGCCGACCGGTAAGGATTTCGTCCCGTTCGGCGTCGGCCTGGTCCAGCTCGAGGACGTCATCCGGGTCGAGGGCCGGCTCACCGAGAACGACCCGGCCAAACTCCAGTTCGGTCAGGAAGTCGAGCTGACGATGATCCCGTTCACCACTGACGACGAGGGCAACGAGGTCGTCACGTTCGCGTTCAAGCCGGTCTAGAGGAGAAACCGACCATGACTAATGACGTCGCGATCATCGGGGTGGGGCTGCACCCGTTCGGCCGGTTCGACAAGACCGCGATGGAGATGGGCGCCGAAGCCATCCAGTCCGCACTGACCGATGCGAAGGTGGACTGGAAGGACATCCAGTTCGGGTTCGGCGGCAGCTATGAGGTGTCCAACCCGGACGCGGTGACCCGGTTGGTCGGGCTGACCGGTATCACCTTCACCAACGTCTTCAACGCGTGCGCCACCGCGGCCAGCGCCATCCAGCAGACCGCCGACACCATCCGGCTCGGCAAATACGACATCGGCATTGCGATCGGATTGGACAAGCACCCGCGCGGGGCGTTCACCGACGATCCCGCCAAGCTCGCGCTGCCGCAGTGGTACGCCGAGAACGGTCAGTTCGTCACCACCAAGTTCTTCGGGATGAAGGCCAACCACTACATCCACAAGCACGGCATCTCGCAGGAGACGCTGGCGCGGGTGGCCAACAAGAACTTCCGCAACGGCGCGCTGAACCCGAACGCCTTCCGCCGCAAGGAGATTCCGGTCGAGGAGATCCTCAACTCGACCGTGCTGAACTATCCGCTGACGCAGTACATGTTCTGTGCACCCGACGAAGGTGCGGCCGCGGTGATCATGTGCCGGGGTGACATCGCGCACCGCTTCACCGACAAGCCGGTGTACGTGAAGGCCACCGAGATCCGGACCCGAACCTTCGGCGCCTACGAGGTGCACGCCACGTCGGCGCCGCTCGACGAGGACGCCTCGCCCACGGTGTACGCGGCGAGGGCCGCCTACGAGGTGGCGGGCATCGGCCCCGAGGACGTCGACGTCGCACAGCTGCAGGACACTGACGCCGGCGCGGAGGTCATCCACATGGCCGAGACCGGTTTGTGCGCCGACGGGGAGCAGGAGAAGCTGCTCGCTGACGGAGCCACCGAGATTCACGGATCCATGCCGATCAACACCGACGGCGGTTTGATCGCCAACGGTGAACCGATCGGGGCGTCGGGCCTGCGCCAGGTGCACGAACTCGTCCGCCAGTTGCGCGGCGAGGCCGGTGACCGCCAGGTACCCGGGGAGCCGAAGGTCGGGCTGGCCCAGGTCTACGGGGCGCCGGGGACGGCGTCGGCGACCATTCTGACGGTCTGAGGCGAATCGGGACCCGGCCGTGAAACATCGTTCTAAGATTCGGAAATGAAATTTTCGCGGGCACGCGGGCGAGCGCTGAAATCGCCGTTGCTGTCACTCGCGTCGGCAACGGCCGTCACGGCTGGCGGCGTACTAATCTCGGTGGCGCCGGTGGCGGCACAGCCACCTCCACCGCCGCCCGCACCCCTGCACAACGTCAAGTACACGGTGTGGGCCGAACAACCGTTCTTCGTCGACGTTTACTACCGGGACGTCGATCCGCCGAACTGGGCGGCCTACAGCCACAACCCGTACCAGTTCAGCCCGAAGGTCGAGGCCCAGGTCGGGCCGGATCAGCAGTGGAACCTCGACGTGCAGTTGGCCAACCCGGAGAGCTGGGCAATGGTCACGGCGACCAGCGGACCGGGCGTACAGAACCCGAACATCCATTGCGCGCTCGCCGTCGACGGGGTGGTCGTCAAGACCCATCAGGGTCCGAAGGGTGCGCTCTGCTCGATCCGGAGTTACTGAACGTCGGGCGACATCGCCTCGTCGGCTGGAATCGGTTCGCCCTCCAGCCGACGAATCCATCTCTCGCAGAACGCGAATGTCTCCGCGTGGCCGGTCGTCATGCCCAACGCACGTTCGACGGTCAGCGCTTGAGAAACGCTCGTCGCGAACACAGTCCACACCACCGGCGGCACGTCGGCCGTCTCGAAACCGTAGCGCCGCAGAGCCGTGGCGATCGCCTTGTTCTGTTCAGCTCTGAACCGTTCGGCCATGTGGACGATCTCGGCTCGCAGCGCCTTGCGGTGATTAGCCAGCCCCATGAACTCCATCGTCAGCCTGGTGGCCTCCGGCTGCGTGCTGAAGTGCCACAAGGCCCACAGTGGCTGCTGCGAAGCCAGCGCCTTCGCCAGCACATCGAATCCGGTTTCAGCCATCCGGCGAAAGACTGCCAGGTACAGGTCTTCCATGGTGCGGAAGTAGTAGTGCACAAGTTGCGGTTTGAGGCCGGCGGCCTCAGCCACGCGCCGCGACGTCACCGCGGCGTAGCCGTCTTCGAGCAGCAGCTTCTCGGCGGCGTCGAGCAGCACCCCGCGGTTCTTCGCGTCTGGCGCTCCGATGCGCCGCGCCTGGCCGGCGCGCGTAGTCATGCGATCACTTCACTTTCCCGACATGAACCGTTCCGACACGCCGATCGTAGTGGCGGCCCGTCCCGAATCCTTGACCCTGACCTTAGCCCCATGCTAAGCAGGTGCTCAGCATATTCGATCAACAGATTTCCGCGAGCGGCACCGTCTGCTCATCACCACCATCAGCACGCGCCAGCGTCGACCTTGGAGGGTTCCCGCACATGACCACAGATTTCGATTCGGTCGACTACTTCACCGATCCCTCCCTGGTCCCCGACCCGCATCCGTACTACGACCACATCCGCGGCAAGGACCCCGTGTGCTGCCCCATCAACAACGGTGTGCTCGCGGTGACGGGCTGGGAGGCGGCCAACACCGTCTACAAGGACTCGGAGAACTACTCGTCGTGCGTCGCGGTGATGGGCCCGTTCACGCCCATCCCGTTCACACCTGAAGGCGACGACATCTGCAAACAGCTCGAAGAGCACCGCACCGAGATCCCGATGTACGAGCACATGGTCACCATGGACCCGCCGCAGCACACCGACGCCCGCTCGATCCTGGCGCGGCTGCTGACCCCCAAGCGGCTCAAGGAGAACGAAGACTTCATGTGGCGGCTGGCAGACCGCCACATCGACGAGTTCATCGCCGACGGCAAGTGCGAGTTCCTCGCCGCGTACGCCAAGCCGTTCTCGCTCCTGGTCGTCGCCGACCTGCTCGGTGTTCCCGAGGAGGACCACGAGGCGTTCCGTGAGTCGTTCGGCGCCCAGCGTCCCGGATCCAACATCGGCGGGCTCGACCACGAGGTGATCGCCGCCAACCCGCTGGAGTGGGCCGATGAGAAGTTCTCCCGCTACATCGAGGAGCGTCGCGAGAACCCACGCGACGATGTGCTGACCTCGATCGCCACGGCGAAGTACCCGGATGGTTCGACGCCCGAGGTGGTCGACGTGGTCCGCACCGCGACGTTCCTGTTCGCGGCGGGTCAGGAGACGACGGCCAAACTGCTCGGCGCGGCGATGCGGGTGCTCAGCGACCGCCCGGACATCCAACAGCGGCTCCGCAACGACCGCAGCCTCATCCCGGTCTTCATCGAGGAGTGCTTGCGCATGGACAGTCCGGTGAAGAGCGTGTTCCGGATGGCGCGGAAGACAACCAGTTTGGGTGAGACCCCGGTGCCCGCGGGCACCACGGTGATGGTGAGCCCGGGCGCCGCCAACCGCGACCCCAAGCGGTTCGACAACCCTCACGAGTTCTCGCTCGACCGCAAGAACGTCCGCGAGCACATCGCGTTCAGCCGGGGTATCCACTCGTGCCCTGGCGCCCCCCTGGCGCGGGTGGAGGGCCGCGTCTCGGTCGAGCGCCTACTGGACCGACTGAGTGACATCAGGGTCAGCGAGGATAAGCACGGCCCGATCGAGGCCCGCCGGTATGTGTACGAGCCGACGTTCATTCTGCGCGGGCTGACCGAGATCAACATCGAGTTCACTCCCACGGGGTAGCCAGCCCGGCGGGTCGCCGTCGTACGGTTCATCGACTCAGAACATGGCCCGAAGCTTTGGTGACAGCGCTAGGCTGGACATCCGAGGAGCGACTCGATTTCCAAAGGGGGCCAAAGGTGCTTAAGATCCTCGCGGCACCGGTCATCGCTTGTGGATTGATGGCCGCCACAACGATTCTCGCCGATGAGGTGTCGGCAGCTTGTGACTCGGCGGACTGCGTCCCGAACGTCGCTCATAACGTCGTCGAGGGCACGCCCTGTCAACCTCGCCCTTCCTTCGTCTTCGGCTTGGACGCCAACCGCGGGACTCTCATCTGCGCCGCGCATGGCGCGTGGGTCCGTGTCGGACCGTTGATCGGCACACGCGAATTGGCGCTGCCCTGCGAAAGGCCGGGTGATACCGCGCAGGAACCCCTAGCCGGCAATGACTTGCAGCCGCGTACCCCCGGTGTCCCGCTCAAATGCGCGCACATCAACGGTGCGACGCGGTGGGTGCACTTCCCCTGAGATCTACAGGTCGCCGCGAACCCAGCGACTGGCGCCATTGTTGCCCACGCACGTCAAGAACAGCCCATCCGGCGCCTGAGCCACCTCGCCGTCCAAGGCGGGGCACAAGTCGCCCTCATTCTTGACGCCGTGCATCTCAGGCGAGCGGAACCAGCGGGGTTCGTAACGCCTAGGTGAACCACAGAAGACCAGTCGGCCCCACGACGTCACACCGAACGCGTAGTAGGTGGGATTACTGCAATAGGAACCCAGCACGATGTTGGGGACGATGCCTGGGGTGCAGCTGGAATAGTTGCACTCGGGTTGTCCCGCGGCGGGCGGGGCGGCCGCCACCGAACCTGCGGTCACGATGGCGGCAAGCACTGCGACGACGGATCGCACGCCCCCATTTTCGCACACGGGGAAACCAAATTCTCACTTTCGCAGAGGATGGCTGCCGGCAGCGATAGTCTAGGAAGCATGCGCGGAGTTGAGTTGGCCGCTGGCGCCGTAGCGTCAATCGTCGTGATCGGAGGTTTGGTATCCGCGCCGTCGGCGCATGCCACCGATTACGGAGTTGCACTCAATGGCACGTATCGAGCTTTTTCGAACGGCGACTGGGCGCAAACCAGCGCGGGTCCGCACGGCGCGGGTGGAGCCATGGTCTACATAGACCAGCCGTCGAAGCTGGAGACCTGGACTGTGACCTCGGACTGCGTCAGTCCGATCGAATGCTACGGCGAGGTCAGAAGCGACGCCGGCTGGACCGGCGTGCTCAACTGGAACGGCGACTCCTGGAGGATGGACCGCGACATCCCGAACTGGCAGCCGTGCCCCGACGGCACCGCAGCCCCCGGTCACCAGCACTTCGCCTTATGGGGGTGGACTCCCGACACAAGTGAGAAGAATAAAAACCGCGATCTGATCGTGGGTTATGAAAGGACGCAGAGTCCGAGCGGCGCCTGCGGTTACAACAAGTCGGTTGTCACCCAATTGCCGGTGCGGCTGGAACGGATGTCATAGTCGCGCCTCAGGTCCGATCAGATCGTCAGCTGCTCAGATCGGTAATAAGTCCTTCCACGTCTTGAGGTGTGGCCCGGCAGCCTCCGTCGTAACCCGCTGTACCTGACCATTGGGTGCGAGATAGCGCCCCGTGCGTGGGTCATACTCCGCGACGGCGACCGACGGTCCGCCGGCGCGTCCAGAACCGTTGCTGCCGAACGCACTTGGTGCTGCCGGAACCGCGCCGCCGTCCGGCGGCACCACGGGAACGGGTCCTGGCGGCGGCCCCTGCGGTAGCTGGCCGGCGGCCGGGGCGACCGGCGCTGCCTCCGGCGGTATCGGCACACCGTTGAGGGAATTGCCGACCGGCGGCGGCGGTGACGAGGGCGTCGGCGGTAGCGGAGCCGTCAGAGGGTTCGGCGGCCCGGGCTGGGTCCCGACCGGTGGCCCCCCTGGCGGCAGGGGTGTTCCCTCTAGCGGCGCATGGATCCGGTCGTTGAAGTCGACGCGGTCGTCGACCGGCACACCTTGGGCGATCAGATTAGGGTCGAACGGAGACGGCCCAAGTGTGTGTTGGCGCACGGCCAAGGGCACGAACCCCTTGGGGTCGTTGCAGAGTTCCACTGTGGGAGCACGCTTTCCAGGATGTCCCATGCAAGGGTAATTGCGAGCGCCCCGCACTGCGAGGGGCGAATCCTGCGGGAGTTTGCAGTACAACCCGTTCGGCGTGTCAACGCTGGTGAGGTCTGCGGGGTTGCGCCACTGTGACGGTGGCAGGTAGCCGACCGTGCACGAGTTCGGATCAGCGATGGTCAACGTGAAGTCGCTGAGGGGCAGGCCCGTCGGGTTGTTTTTCGGTAGCCCGAATTCCGATTGGGCTGCGATTACTCCCGGCAGAAGCACGAGAATTTGTTCGAGCGACGGATTGTAGGTGACGAGAATCTGACCCAGTGTGGTCAGGTTCGCCAACAGAACCGGCAACGTGGGCTTCACTTGGGCGAGAAGCTGTGACACTTCCTGCGCGAAGGCCGGTCCGCGCTGCAGTATGGTCCGCAGTTTCGGGTCATCCTGCTCGACCTGCTCGGTGATACCCGCTAAACTGCGCGCCCACGTCCGGATCGCCTCCGCACTTTCGGCCTGCGACTCGAGAAGTGGCCCACTGTCGTCGATAAGCGCTCGACTCTGGTCGGATACGTCATTGAGGTACTCGGTGATGTTCGACGACGAGTCGAGCAGCGATTGAAAGTCCTCACCGGCGCCGTTCAACCCCTTGAACGACTCATCGAGCAAGTCACTGAGCCTGTCTCCGGGAAGGCTCTCTACCAGTTTGCTGACCTGATCCAACATCGGACCCACCTGCTGCGGCACAGTGGAATTCGCCATCGGGATAACCGACCCATCCTCCAGGAACGGGCCGGAATCGGTTCGTGGACGCAGATCGACGTACTGCTCACCCACAGCCGATACGCTACGGACCTCGGCCTGCAGGTCTGCGGGAATCTTCGGCGAGGTGCCCAGCGTCAGCGTCGCTTCCGCTCCGTTCTCGGTGAGCTTCACCTCCCGCACCTCACCGACCTGCACACCCCGGTAAGTGACATTGGAGAAGCGGTACAGACCACCGGCGGCCGGCAATTCCAGCGTCACCTGGATGTGGCCGATTCCGAGCAGGGCCGGCAGTTGCATGTAGGTGAACACCATTACCGTCACACCGACGATCGACGCGATGGTGAAGATGATCAACTGATTTCGGACGAACCGCGTGAGGAGCATCAGCCGCCGCCTCCCGGCATCGGTGGCACGGGCATAGCGGGCGCCGTCCCTGCGGGTTCATATGGTCCGGCGAATACTTGCACGGACGTGCTCACCTCGGCAGTGTTCGCCGGTGGCACCACCGGAACCACCGGCCCGCTCACCGGCGGCATCGGCCCGCTCGGCCCAGCTTGTGCTGGCGGCAGCCCCTGCGTGACGGCCTCATCCTCCGGCGGAGGCGGCGTGACACCGATACCGAGCGGGTTATATGAGTAATTCAGATAGTAGGGATCTCCGGGCGCTGGAATGAGTTTGGCGTCCTGGTCGCCCCACCGAGTACCGAGGAACAACGTCCGCTTCAGCCGCGGATAGGTGATGTCGAACACGGCGAACAGGTTTATGTAATCGCCCTTGGCGACTCGGTCGGCGAAGGTCGGACCGTACGGGAAGGAGGTGGCAAACCGAAGTCCGATCGTGAGGTCCGGTCCGACGTCGGCGAGCGCCTTGATAGTCGGCTCGAGGTTCTTGAGATCGGTGACCAGGTCGTCCCCGGCGTCGTTGACCAAACGGGTCGCGGTATCGCTCAACTGCCCCAGCTTCTGCAGGGCGGTGGTCAGCCGGGGCCGCTCCCTGACCAGCACATCCAGCGCCGGCGGAATGTCGGTTAGCGCGCGGTCGATCACATCGCGTTGAGCTGCGAATGTGCCGGCAACTCGCCTCAATTGCTGGATGGTGGTGACGATGTTGTCACGCTGCTGGTCGAGCACGCCGACGACGTTGTCGAGGCGGGTGAGTAGCTCGCGAATCTGCGGCTCACGTCCGGACAGCGCGATTCTGGAGTTGTGGATGATGTCACCGATTTGTCCCAGACCGCCTCCGTTGGCGATCACGGACAGCGATGAAAGTGTCTGTTCGGTAGTCGGATAGGTGGACGAGCGGTTCAAGCCGATAGTGGCGCCCGGCCGCAGTCTGCCGCTCGGCTCTTGGCCCAGCGGCGGGTCGAGAGCCAGGTGCATCGACCCCAGCAGGCTGGTCTGCCCAACCCTGGCCACCGCATTGGCGGGCACGACAACGTCCTCTTTGACCGAGATCTCCACATTCGCATGCCAGTTGTCGACGGTCATCTTGCCAACGCTGCCGACGACCACGTCGTTGATCATGACCGGCGAATTCGACTCCATCGTCGAAACATTGGGAATCTCGACGTGGTAGGTAACGGCATTTGGCCCACGCCCCACCGCTCCCGGCAACGGCAGCGAGTTCAACCCCTGAAAGGAGCAGCCCGTCATCGCCACCACCAGACATGCGCCGCCGATGGCCAACGACTTGACCTTCCTCATACCAGTCATGGTTGTGTCCCCCCTTCTGCGGGCAGCAGCGGCGTACCAGGTGGCACGGGCGGCGGCGCCTGATCCGCGGGCACCGCAGGGGACTGCGGGAGGAGCATCCCATCCACCGTGGGAGGCGGTCCCGGAAGAACGGTGGGCGGCCCTGGAATCGGGGCACCCGGATACAACGCCGGGGACGGAATCGCGGGTACTTCTCCGCCCGGAGAATACAACCCCGGTGGGCCGGGCGGCTGACCCCAACCCGGGGGCGGTGGGATATCGCCGGCGCCGAGGTAGGCCGACACCGATGGGAAGGGCTCGGGCGGGTCGCCCGGCCCGGCGCCTCCCGGCGCAAGCTTCGGGTCGGTGTAGATGATGTTTTCTGGTTTGGGGGCAGGCCTGAGGTAGGCGTTTATGGGGAAAGGCAGGTTGTTGAAGTTGAGCAATCGCAGAACCGGCCCAAGATATTGCGCGCAGAGTTTCGCTGTTTCGGGGGCACTGGTGTTCTCGATGGCGCCGATGAGGCCGCAAATGAAGTACACCGGATTCGCGAAGTTGGACAAATTGAACGCGCCACTCACCCCCCCGGAGGGGGGGTAGTAGATGTTCCCGTAATTGGCGATCGCGTTCGGCGTGATATGGAGGACGTTTTCGATAGACATGTGATTGTCGACCAAGACCTGGGTAACATCGGCCAAGCTCTTGACTTGTTCCGACACCTGCTCGCGGCTGCCCGCGACGAAGCGCTGCACCTCGCCGAGTGCAACCGACAGGTCGGACAACGCCGCGTCGAGATCCGATCGGCTGTCGTTCACGACGCTGGTCAGACTGGCGAGACGGTCCTCGAACATCACGATCTGGTCTTTGCTGTCGCGAAGCGCGGTGACGAAGGTCTGCAGGTTCTTGATGATATCGACGATGTTGCCGCCACCTTCGGCGAAAATGCGTGCCGCGCCGGACAATTGAGCTAGCGTCTGCCGGAGCTTGTCGCCGTTGCCGTCCAGTGCGTTGGCGGCGCTGTCGATTGCCCTGGAGATGGACGTACCCGACACTCCAGTCTGCGGGCCCAACTCGGTCGCCAGGCGCATCAATTGATCTTTCACCTCATCCCACTCGACGGGGACTGCGGTTCGGTCGCTGGGGATCACCGCGCCGTCGTCCATGACCGGTCCGTCGCCCTTCCGGTACGCCGGCGTGAGCTGGACGTAACGCGCCGCGACCAGATTCTGGGCGACGATCACCGCCTTGGCGTCGGCTGGAACGGGCACGTCGTGATCGACCTTCAAGATCAGCTTGGTCTGCGTGCCTTCGGCCTGGATGGAGTCGATCTTGCCAACCTTGACACCCGATACGCGAACCTCATCGCCAGGGTAGATCGCTGTGGCAGTCGGGAAGTACGCGGTGATCGTGTTGGGCCCGAAGAAGATCTGACGGACCAGCACTACCGCGCCGACAACCAGCACGACGGCCAGCAGCACAGCGGTGGTGACCGCGAGTCGCTTACGGGTTGCCATCATTGGGCAGATCTCCTGGTTGCGGGATGCCGTTCACCGGGAAAGGCAGCTCGGCGCGTGGCCCGGCATTGTCTGGCGGCTGGCCCGCATCGACTCCGCGGCGGAACCCGAAGGCGTAGTCCAGGAACGGCTGCAGGATTTGTGCCGGTGAGATGTTGGGTATGAATGCGTTGTAATAAGCGCCGCTAGCCACAAGTTCGCCCTGCGTCAATTCGTACTTGGCCAGGCCGGGCAGAGCCTTCGAAATGTTGTCCCGGTTCTTGACCAACATCGCGTTGACCCTGTTGAGCTTCTCCAGCGTCGGCGCCAGCTCCTGCTCGTTGTCGGCTACCACACCGGTCAGCTGCTGCGACACCGCTGACGTGTTCGCGAGCAAGCTGACGATGGCCTGTCGCCGCTCGTTGAGTACTGCGAGCAGATCGTTGGCATTGAGGATGAGCGTGTTGACCTGCTGGCTGCGTTCGGACAGGATGCCGGTCACGTCGCCGGCGGTTCTCAGCAACTCGGCCAGACTCTCGTTGCGGTCATTGAGCGAGCGCGACAGCCGGGACAGGCCGTCGAATGTCGGGCCCAGCTCCGGTGAAATCTGGTCGAGCGTCGTCGCCAGAGTATCCAGTGACTGGTTCAGTGTGTCGGTATCGGTCGCAGCGGTATTCGCGGTGAGTTCACTGACGGCGTCGGTCAGGGAGTACGGCGACGACGTGCGCGTTACCGGAATCACCTGATGATGGTCCAGCGTGCCACTTCCCGAAGACTCCAGGGCCAGCACACGCTCGCCGAGCAGCGTCCCCGTGCGAATGTGCGCGGTGGTTTCCGAGCCGAGCGCCGCCGTGCCCGCGATGGTGAAACCGACGAGTGCGTCCCCGTTTTCGAGTTCGACCGAGGACACCGAGCCGACCTTGATACCCGACACCGTGACGTCGTTGCCCACGGCGAGACCGCCCGCCTCAAGGAACAGGGCCTGATACTTGATGGCGGTCGCGTACTGCAGCAGTCGTTCCGGCTGAAGGCCTGCGACGATGACCAGAATCATCAGGGTGACGCCGATGACGCCCGCTTTGATGAGTTGCGAACCGCGGTATCTGTCCATGAGTGCCATTAGTTCTCCGCACACCTCCCCGTCTCTTGCTTGACCCAGGGGAACACCACGGTGCGGCCGGTCAGGTCGGTGGCTCGGAAGGTGATACCGCAGATGTAGTAGGGGAAGAACGAACCGTAGGCACCGATCCGCGCCAGTTTTCGGTAGAGCTCGGGCAGGCGCTGCAGGGTAGCGTCGAAATAATCCCTATACTTGCCGTCCAGCAGTGGCGCCAGCCTCGTCAACTGGTCGACGGAGCCGGCCAGCGGTGGGCGCGCCCGACCGAGCAAGTCGGCCAGCGAGGCGGTGCCGTTGTCGAGGGATGTGATGGCCTCCCCGATCGGATCGCGGTCGGCCGACAGGCCACTGACAAGTCGCTCGAGGCGGTCGATCGCACCGGAGAATTCATCGCCGTCTTTGGACAGCGTATCCAGCAGCGTACGCAGGTCATCGATCAACTCCTCGATGACCTGGCTGTTGTCGGCCAACGAGTTTGAGAAGGACGATGTCTTCGAGAACAGCGATTCGAGGGTTCCTCCCTGGCCCTGCAGGATCTGGATCAGCGAAGAGGTGAGAGCGTTCACGTCTTGCGGATTGAGGCCTTGAATCACAGGTTTGAGCCCGCCGAGTAGGAGATCGAGGTCCAAGGCGGGTGCCGTGCGATCCGCGGGTATCTGCGAGCCGGCAGCCAGTATTTTCGTCGATCCCGGGCTGTCGGCGAGTTCGAGGAAGCGATCGCCGGTCAGGTTGAGGTAGCGAATTTGAGCCTTGGTCGCCGTGGTCAGCACGATGTCGCGATCTGCGTCGAATTCGACGAGCACATTGCGGTCCGACTGCAGCGACACCGCTTTCACCGTCCCGACCCGGATGCCCGCAACACGCACGGTGTCACCAGTCTTGAGTCGCGAAGCGTCCGTGAAGATCGCCGAGTATCCGTTCGTCGACCCGGTCCTCATATTGCTGAAGATCAGGAACAGGAAAGCAGTCAGGACGGCCATCACGAGCGCGAACGCGGTGAATTTGATGAGTGTGCCTGTCGGGCGGGTCATCCTGGCATTCCGATCTGTGCAGAGTTCCGCGGTGGGCCAGGAATCGGCCCGAAGAGCCAGTCCTTGAGTCCCGCGGAGTTTAGCAGGATGCCCTGATTGCCGTACTGGAATGGGTTAGCGCCGACATCAGCGACGACCGCAGGCACCCGGAACTCAGGGGGAACATTTGGCAGACCCAATTCCTTGCAGTAAGGCCGGCCCTTGGCGGCGACTTTCGGCAGGTCCTGCGGATAACGGTATCGTTCGGTACCGAGCGTAAGGCCGGCAGATACCACCACGGCGCTGTTGTTACCCGGAAGTGGCGGCGAATTCGCCTGCACGGCAAGCCCGCCGATAGAGCACGTCAGCGACTCGTGATACCGGTTCAACACGTCGGTGGTGGGCACGAGCAGACGCAATGTTTCGGCCAGCGCCGGTTCGTTGCCGCCGATCACCTCGTTTCCGATGTCCGCCAGACCGATGGAGCTGACCAGGAACTGGTCGAGTTCCTGCTGCTGGTCGACGATGGTATTGCTGATCTGCGTGGCGCTGCGGACGGTGCTGACGAGGTCGGGCGCCGCGTCGGCATACGCACTGAACATCGGTGCCGCGACTTCGAGGTCTCGGCTGAGATTCGGCAGGCTCGGTTCGATCTTGGCGAGAAATGCGTTGAAGTCGGTCAGCGTCTTGCCGAATTTATCACCCCTGCCGTTGAACGCCTTGGCGATCGCTCCCAGGGTCTGATTGAGCTTGGCGGGGTCAATCTTGTCCAGCACCTGCACCAACTGCTGGAACACGGTGTTGATCTCGACCATGACGTGCTCGCTCTGAATCACCTGTCCCGGACGCAGCGGCTGCGGTGAAGGGTTGTCCGGGGAAACCATGTCGACAGACTTGGCGCCGAACACGGTTGACGATGCGATGTCGACCTTTACGTTCGACGGGATGAGATGCAGCTGCGACGGATCCATCGCGAGGTGGAGCGCTGCCGTGCCGTCGGACCGGTACTCGATCGATTCGACCTTGCCGACCTGCACGCCACGCATCTTGACCTTGGCATCGTTGTTCATCACCAAACCGGCCCGATTCGAGATGACCGTCAGGGGTTCGGTCTTGGTGAAGCTGCCCTGAAAAAGACCGATGGCCAGGGCGATGATCAAACCGAGGGCGACTATCAGCGCCAGGCCTGTAAGCGGGCGAACCGCACTACTCTTCATCAGCGCCACCTATCCCGACAAGTTGAAGTTGCCGTTGGAACCATAAATGGACAGCGACACCAACAGGGTGACCGAGACGACCACGACCAAGGAGGTGCGCACCGCGTTGCCAACAGCGACGCCCACGCCTGACGGTCCCCCGGATGCGAAGTATCCGAAATACGTATGCACCAACAAGATCGTGATCGCCATCAGGATCGCCTGGAGGAACGACCAGAGTAGGTCTATCGGATTGAGAAAGGTGTCGAAATAGTGGTCGTATAGGCCGCCCGACTGTCCGAACAACACCACCGTCGTGAATTGGGAAGCCAGGAACGACAACACCACGGCGATCGAGTACAGCGGGGTGATTGCGATCATGCCGGCGACGATCCGGGTGGAAACTAGGTATTCCACCGGACGGATCGCCATGGACTCGAGCGCGTCGATTTCCTCGTTGATGCGCATCGCGCCCAGCTGCGCTGTCACACCGGCCCCGAAGGTGGCGGCCAACCCGATGCCGGCCACCACCGGGGCAGAGATGCGGACGTTGATGAACGCCGCCAAAAATCCGGTCAGGGCTTCTATGCCGATGTCCCCCAGAGAGCTGTACCCCTGAACAGCGAGCGTTCCACCGGCCGCCAGGGTCAAGAATCCGACGATGGCCACCGTGCCGCCGATCATTGCCAATGTCCCTGCGCCCATAGAGATCTCGGCGATCAGCCGGACGATCTCCCGGCGGAAGTGCACGGTCGCATGGGGCACACCGGCTAGGGCCCGCAGATAGAACAACAAGTGATCGCCGATGTTGCCCAGCACGTCGATCGGCTTCTGGATCGCCCGGGTCAGCCGCGGGAAGTTATTCTGAAGTGCTGTTCGTGTCCCCATCGCTCAGTCCTGCGTCATCTGGATACCAATGGCCGTCACGACCACATTGATCACGAACAGTGCCATGAACGCATACACCACAGTCTCGTTGACGGCGTTGCCCACCGCTTTCGCGCCACCACCGGAAACGTTGAGTCCGCGGTAGCAGGCCACCAATCCCGCTATCAACCCGAACAGCAAGGCCTTCACACAGGAGATGATCACCTCGGGCACACCGGTCAGCAGGGTGATGCCCGCAGCGAACGCGCCCGGATTCACGTCCTGAATGAACACCGAAAACGTATAGCCGCCGAGAATCCCGATGATGACTACCAGACTGTTCAGCAGGAGCGCCACCAGTCCCGAGGCGAGCATCCGAGGAGTCACGAGACGTTGCACTGGGTCTATGCCCAGCACTTCCATGGCATCGATCTCTTCACGGATTGTGCGCGAACCCAGATCCGCACACATGGCCGTGGCACCCGCGCCTGCCACGATGAGCACGGTCACCAGCGGACCGACCTGGGTCACGGCGCCGAATGCCGCACCGGCACCGCTCAAGTCGGCTGCACCCAATTCGCGAAGCAAGATATTGAGGGTGAAAGACACAAGAACGGTGAACGGTATCGCCACCAACAACGTCGGTGCCAACGATACCTTCACCACAAACCACGACTGCTCCAGGAACTCGCGCCACTGAAACGGCCGCCGAAAGACGTTTCGTACCGCGTCCTTCGCCATTGCGAACAATCCGCCGACGGCCTCCATCGGCTTGGAACCCCGCCCTAGCGATATGCCGGTCGACCATCGTTCCGCTCCGCTACCGCGCGCCATTGACTGATCCCTCCAGGATCGTGACGGCGGAAACCGCCGTCGGTCCACCGATATTGTGGGCTAGTCCGATCCGAGCACCGTCAACCTGATTGACGGCTTCACCGCGAAGCTGGTCGAACAGTTCCACACACTGTGCCACACCCGTTGCGCCGGGCGGGTGACCCTTGGCCTTGAGCCCCCCACTGGGGTTCACCGGCAAACCTCCGCCGATAGTCGTAACCTCCGCTTCGACGAGTTTGTGGCCCCCGCGCCGTTCGGCGAATCCTAGATCTTCATAGCTGATCAGCTCGATTCCCGTGAAGAAATCGTGAACTTCAGCAACATCCACATCGCTAGAAACAAGACCGGCCATCCCAAAAGCCTGTTTGGCGGCACGCGTCGTCGCGGGGAATGTTGTCATGTCGCCCTTGTGTTGGTGCATCACTGAGTCGAGGCCGAGGCCGACGCCGCGGACCCAGACCGGACGGTTCGTGAACCGGTCGACGACGTCTTCTGCCGCGAGTACGAGGGCGGCCGCGCCATCACTCTGCGGCGCACAGTCGTAGACACCGAATGGCGTGACAACGATCGGCGCTTCCAGTGCCTGCTCCATCGTGATCTCGAACCGCAGTCGAGCCTTGGGGTTTTTGACGCCGTGGCGGTGATTTTTCACCGCCACCATCGCCAGGTGTTCGCGGGTCGCGGGCGACTCGTGCAGGTACCGACGGACGTGCAGCGCGAACCCGGCGGGCGAGACCACCCCGAGCGGGTAATCCCACGCCATGTCGCGGGCCATCGCCTCCCATTTCCACAGCATGTCGCGCGACGTGGTGTCGCGCAGCTTGTCGGCGCCCATCACCAACGCGACGTCGAAGGCCCCCGAGGCGATGCCAAACAACGCGTTGCGTATCGCATCGTTGCCTGTGGCACAGGAGTTCTCGATGCGAGTGACGGGCAGGTCCGGCAGCCCGAGGCTGTCGGCCAGGATGCCCGCCGGGAACCCGTCGGCGGTACCCATCGCGCCGAACCAGGCACCCTGCAGATCCGACTTCTTCAACCCCTTGTCCACGCTGGCCGCGCACTCGGAGAACGCCATCGGCAGCAGGTCTTTCAACCCCAGCGCGAAATGTTCGCCGAACGCGGTCATTCCGGCGCCGACGATGGCCACACGTCTCATGCCGCCACCGCTTCCGGCTCGAACATGTAGCCGTAGTCCGGGACACCGGACCGCACCGCGACCCTGCGCAGCGCCAGCCGCCCGCGGGTGCCGATGTCCACCGATCCCGGCTCGGCACCGGTGACCTTCACCAGTGCGCGCACCCCGACGCCGTCGAGCTCGACGATCACCAGCGAGTACGGCGAACGCAGGCCCGGCACCGGAATGTTCACCGTCGTCTCGGTGTACACCGTTGCGGTGCGCGGCAACGGAATGAGTTCATATCCGGTCGACAGCGTGCCGTCCTCGGCCACCCGGTATCGGGGCGGGAAGTCCAGTTCGTCGGAATCGGTGAAACGGCCTGCCTCCCAACGCACTTTGGCTTCGAAGGCACGTTCGTAGGCCGCCAGGGAGATGGGAATCTCGGCATCGCCGACGACCGTCCCCTCGGGTAGTGGACGGGGCGCCGGCTCGCGCCGGTGCAGCTCGGCGACACCGCCGATGACCGTGATACCCGACAGGCTGGCCTGCTCGACGGCTACCAGGGGTCCGGTGGTTGCCCGCCCGGCCATCCCGGCCAGTGCGAACAACCCCGAGCTTGCGCCGATGGTCGGCAACGGGAGCGGGTCGCCGAGGGTGAGTTCGCTTGCGCGAGCGTGATCCACCCCGGCCACGGCGGCCGGGGTATCGAGCCACGCCGCTTCCAACGAGGCGATCAGTCCTCGCTCGTGCAGCAGCCGGGGATCGCCGTAGTCGTGCACGTCGCCGGTGGCCTTGCGCGTGCGCACCGGCAGGCTCCGCGCCACCCGCGCCGCCGTCCGGACCTGCAGTCCACGTTCGGCGGTCAGGATCGCGGCCGCGCCCGCGGGTTCCAGATCGGTCCCGATGATCAGCGTTCGCGGCCTGGCCGAGCTGACCGCGTCGAGTGTCGCGGGTGCCCCGCCGAGCCGCTCGTCGACCTCGAGTTCCGGATCGAGCCCGAGACCGGCGAGCAGCACCGCGGCGTTACTACTGTCGAGCAGCGGCAGGTCCCGACTGACCAGCACGACGCGTTCCACCGCGCCGCTGGCGATCAGTGCCGCGCGGCCCGCCTCCACGGCAAGGGTGACGGCGTCCTCGTCATCGCCGGGCACGCGGTGCTGGGGGTCCCCCCAGCACGGCAGGTACGTACCGATGGACGCGACGTAGGGCATCGGGACTCTCTTCCGAACCTAGGTGGCGGCGCCGGCCGTCTTGAGCTCGATGATGCGGTCCCAATCCAAGCCGATTTCCAGCAATATCTCGTCAGTTTGCTCAGCGAAGCCCGGAGCGGGACCGGTTTGGGGTGCCGTGACATCGAATTGCACCGGGTTCGCGACCAACTCGAGTTCCCCGGCCTGCACCATGTACTCGTTGGCGCGGATCTGCGCGTCCTCAGCGGCCTGAAGGGTGTCCTGCACCGGCGCCCATGGACCCAACAGCGTCGAGAACCGCTCATTCCATTCGGCGAGCGGTCGCTTGGACATCGCTTCCTTGAGAATTTCCGCGGCGGCCTCGGTGTTCTCGGCGATCGACTCCACGGTCGCGAACCGGGGATCGTCGGCGAGGTCGTCAAGGTCCATGTGCTTGCAGACGTCCGCCCAGAACTTGGTCGGTTGCATCATCACGAACGAGATGTAGCGATCGTCGGCCGTCGGATACAGCCCGACGAGCGGATTGATCGGTGAGCCGTGCACGCCGGGCGGAAACGCCTCCATCCGCTGGCCGAGGTGTCTGGTCAGCGCGACGGTGTGGCCCAACGACCACAGACCACTGCCGAGCAGCGACACGTCGACCACCGGTGCCTCGCCGGTGCGCTCGCGCTTGAGCAGCGCCGCGGCGATCCCGCCTGCCAGGTTCGTGCCGGAGATGGTGTCGCCGTAGGCCGGCCCGGGCGGTCCGACCATCCCGGGCGTACCGGGCGGGGTGATGGTGGCTGCGGTCCCCGCGCGGCACCAGAACGCGGTCATGTCATAGCCGCCCTTGACCGACTCCTCGCCCCGCGGCCCCAACGCACTGCCCCGGGCGTAGACGATGTTCGGGTTCACCGCACGGATGTCGTCGACATCGATGCCGAATTTCTGGCGGTGGCCCGGCAGGAAACTGGTCAGGAAGACGTCGGCGCGGCGGGCCAGTTCCAGCAGCACCTCTTTGCCCTCGGGGACCGACATGTCCAGGCCGATGCTGCGTTTGCCGCGGTTCGCGTGCTCGATGTTCGGGTTGGGGTCGCCCTCGACGCGCAACAAGCCCGTTTGACGCAGCCCACGCTGCGGATCACCGGTGACCGCGTGCTCGACCTTGATCACATCGGCGCCCCACTCGCGCAGCACGGCACCCGCCGAGGGAACGAACCCGTACATCGCGACCTCGAGGACCCGGATACCGTCCAGCGGCCTGCTCATGCTGACTCCTCCGTGACAACCGTCGCGTAGGTCTTCGACTCGAGGAACTCCTCGAGACCGGCGGTGCCCATCTCACGACCGATGCCCGACTGCTTGTATCCGCCGAACGGGCTGTCCGGGCTGAAGTAGTTGCCGCCGTTGATGGAGAACGTGCCCGTGCGGATTCGCCGGGCGACGGCCAGGGCGCGCTCCTGGCTTCCGAACACCGCCCCGGAGAGCCCGTAGATGGAGTTGTTGGCGATCCTCACCGCATCGTCATCGTCGTCGTAGGCGATCACCACGAGCACCGGGCCGAACACCTCCTCCTGGGCGATCTCGCTGTCTGGGTCAACGCCGGTCAACAGCGTCGGCGTATAGAAGTAGCCGGGGTCTACCTTCTCGCCGCCGGTGACCAGCGTGGCGCCGGCCTCAACGGCGCGCTTCACCATGCCGTCGACCTTGTCGCGCTGCCTCTCGCTGATCAGCGGTCCCATGTACGTGCCGGGATCGGCGGGGTCGCCGTACCGCACCAGGCCGAAGTTGTTCTTGACCATCTCGACGATCTCGTCGTGGTGTGCGCGGGGCACCAGCAGCCGCGACGTCAGCGCACACCCCTGGCCGGCGTGCGTGACCATGCTGAACGCACTGAACAGTGCCGCGGTACCGAAGTCGGCGTCGTCGACGACGATCGCCGCCGACTTACCGCCCAACTCTAGGAAAACCTTCTTCAACGTGTCGCTGGCGGCAGCCATGATCCGCCGTCCCGTGGGGGTCGAACCGGTGAAGGTCACCATGTCGACGTCGGAACTGGTGGTCATCGCGGCGCCAACCTCGGGATCGGCTCCGCTGAGCACGTTGACGACCCCGGCCGGGATATCGGTGTGCAGCGCGATCAACTCACCGAGTGCGAGCGTGACCAGCGGGGTGTCCGGTGCCGACTTGAGGACCACCGTGCACCCGGCGGCCAGCGCCGGCGCGAGCTTCGCCAGCGCCAACTGGTTCGGGTAGTTGTAGGCGATGATGGCCGCGACCACCCCGCCGGCCTCCTTCTCCACCCAGCGGTGGTGCTGCTTCCCCCGGGCCTCGATGTTCCCGAGATCCTCGGTCATCGGATAGGTCTTCAGCAGCTCGGCGTAATAACGGACGATCTCGATCGGCTGGTCGAGCTGCGCCCCTTGGCACAAGGCCTCGGTGGCGCCGACCTCGGCGATGGTCAGCGCGGCCAGCTCATCGCGGTGGTCGACCAGTGCGCGGTGGAATTGTTCGAGGCAGCGGATGCGCAACTCGGTGTTGGTCGACCAGGTGGTCTGGTCGAACGCCCGGCGCGCGGCCGCGACCGCCGCTTCGGCATCGGCGACCGTGGCATCCGGCGCATAACCGAGCACGTCGCCGGTCGCTGGATTGACGGAAGGAAACGAACGAGAGGTCTCGAGCAGCTCGCCGCCGATCAGCAACCGCCGCTGCACACCGTGTGTCGGAGTTTCGGTTGCGGCTGGCTCCGAGATGGTGGTCGCTTCCTGCATCATCCTCCTCAGCAATGGTTGCCGTGGTCGCTAGTGATGGAAACTTCATTCTCATCACCGGCGAATCATACATTCGCCAAGGGAGAACTCAAGAAAATGGTGAGGACTTCGACTGCCTGGGGATTGCGGTGCGACACTCATCCGTCGAACGTCTCACCACTGCGAACAGCGGAGCCTTTGCGTCTTGCTAGAGTGCAGTACGCGAGAGTACGGTTCTCATAATCGGAAGGACGATTCTTGATAGCGCCGCGCCAGCGAGGAGCGACATGACGAAGGCCAACGCGAGGGCATGAAGAACGCCGTCGTGACCGGGGGTGGTTCCGGCATCGGATTGGCCGTCGCGCACCGCTTGCGCGCCGACGGCATTCATGTGGCCACACTCGACATCAACCCGTCGGACGCCGAGTTCGCCTTCACCGCCGACGTGACCGACCGGGCTCAGGTCGAGGATGCGCTGAACGCGATCCGCGCTCAACTCGGTCCGGTGACGGTTCTGGTGAACGCGGCCGGTCTGGAGAAGTTCAAGCGGTTCACCGACTTGAAGTTCGAGGACTGGCAGCGCGTCATCGACGTCAACCTCAACGGCGTCTTCCACTGCGTTCAGGCGGTGCTGCCTGACATGGTCGAGGCGGGTTGGGGCCGCATCGTGAACATCTCGTCGTCGAGTACGCATTCCGGCCAGCCGTTCATGTCGGCGTACGTCGCCGCGAAGTCGGCTGTCAACGGGCTGACCAAGTCCCTTGCTCTGGAGTACGGCCCGAGCGGTATCACCGTCAACGCCGTTCCTCCGGGGTTCATCGACACCCCGATGCTGCGTAAATCCGAGGAGCGCGGCTATCTGGTGGTGCAGAAGAACATCGACTCGACACCGGTGCGCAGGATCGGCAGGCCCGAGGACATCGCGGCCGCGTGCGCGTTCTTGGTGTCCGAGGAGGCCGGTTACATCACCGGACAGATCTTGGGCGTCAACGGCGGCCGGAACACGTAACAGAGCCAGGTATAGAGGAAAGGGATCTCCAGTGGGACGCGTACAGGGAAAGGTCGCATTCGTCACAGGCGCGGCACGGGGGCAGGGTCGCAGCCACGCGGTTCGGCTGGCCGAAGAAGGCGCCGACGTCATCGCCGTCGACTTTTGCGAGGACATCTCGACGATCGGCTACCCGATGGCCACTCCGGAGGACCTCGAGGAAACCGCCGCACTGATCGAGAAGACCGGTCGGCGGGCCGTAACCGCGAAGGCGGATGTGCGGGAAGCGACCCAGCTCAAGACCGCGTTGGAGGACGGTATCGCCCAGCTCGGCGGACTGGACATCGTCGTTGCGCAGGCGGGGGTGGCCGGTATGAAAGGCCAGCCGCCGCTGCAGGCCTGGATCGACGTCATCAACACCAACCTGATCGGGACCATCAACGCCATCCAGGTCTCGCTGCTGCACCTCAAGGAGGGCGCCTCAATCATCGCGACGGGCTCCACCGCGGCGCTGATGGACACCCACCAAAAGAACGACCCCGGCAACGATCCCGGCGGCATGGCCTATGTGCACTCCAAGCGCGCGCTGTCGGCCTACGTCCACGACCTTGCCACCGAGCTTGCGCCACGCGGGATCCGGGCCAACGTGGTGCATCCCACCAACTGCAACACCAACATGCTGCAGAGCGAGCCGATGTACAAGTCGTTCCGGCCCGATCTGGAGAAGCCCGAACTCAAGGACGCCGAGCCGGTGTTCTACGTCCAGCAGGCCATGAAGGTGCCGTGGGTCGAACCCGAGGACATCAGCAACGCGGTGCTGTGGCTGGCCTCCGACGAGGCGCGCTTCGTCACCGGTGCGCAGCTGCGCGTCGACGCCGGCGGCTACCTCAAGTGGTACGACTACCACAACTGAGCCGAAAGGAGACTTGCCAGTGAGGGTTTCAGTAGATGGCACACGCTGCCAGGGCCACACCCTGTGCTCGATGATCGCGCCCGACATGTTCGTGCTCGACGACGTCGACGGCCATGCCTCACCGGTCACCGAAGAGGTGCCGGCCGACCAGGAGGAGCTGGTCAAAGAAGCCGCCCACTCGTGTCCGGAACAGGCCATCGTCATCGAATGACGTCGGCACCCAGGCCGACAAGGAAGCAATAGGAGACATGCGTTGCCTATCGAAAGCGATGAGCCGCTCGCGCGAAGAGCCGATGAGAGTGTCGCGACCGACGACGACCGCAAGAAGAACAGGTACCACTTCGACCGGCACACACCGGAATACCGGCTGCAGTTCGAGAAGATCACCGAGGAGATGCAGTCCCGGTGCCCGATAGCGTGGACGGACACCTACAACGGGCACTGGGTGGCCGCCGACAGCAAGCACGTGTTCGAACTCGCGCGCTGTCCGGCGGTCTCCAATCATCACGACCTGACCGGCGAGACACCATATCAGGGCATCACAATCCCGAAGGCGCAAAGGGCCACGGTGGTCCGCGGCGGCATCTTGGAGATGGACGAGCCTGAACACAGCATTTACCGCGGAGTGCTGAACCCCTATCTCTCCCCCGCGGCGGTCAAGCGCTGGAAACCGTTCGTCGACGAGATCGTACGCGCGGCGCTCGATGAGAAGATCGAGTCGGGCCGCATCGACTTCGTCGACGACCTGGCCAACATCGTGCCCGCGGTCCTCACGCTGGCGATGATGGGCATAGAGCTCAAGAAGTGGCCGGTCTACAGCGAGCCGGCGCACCTGTCGGTGTCCACCCCGGAGCACTCACCCGACGCCGCCCGCGTCGCCGAGATGAACCGGCAGATGGGTATCGACATGATCAACACCATGATGGAGGTGCGGGAGAGCCCGCGGCCGGGACTGGTGAACGCGCTGCTGCAACTTCGCATCGACGGCGAACCGGCACCCGATCTGGAGATCCTGGGCAACCTCGGGCTGATCATCGGCGGCGGGTTCGACACCACGACGGCGCTGACCGCGCACTCGCTCGAGTGGCTCTCCGACCATCCCGACCAGCGCGAACTGCTCAGCCGCGAGCGGGCCACCCTGCTCGATGCCGCCACCGAAGAGTTCCTGCGCTACTTCACTCCGGCTCCCGGAGACGGTCGCACCTTCTCAGACGACGTAGTGGTCGAGGGCATCCGGTTCAAGGAGGGCGAGCGGCTCTGGATCTCCTGGGCCATGGCCAACCGCGACCCGTCGGTGTTCGAGAAGCCCAACGAGGTGGTGCTCGATCGAAAAGGCAACCGGCACTTCAGCTTCGGTATCGGCGTGCATCGCTGCGTGGGTTCAAACGTCGCGCGCACCGTTTTCAAGTCGATGGTCACCGCCGTTCTCGACCGGATGCCCGACTACGTCTGCGATCCCGAAGGCACCGAACACTACGAGACCATCGGGGTCATCCAGGGCATGAAACACCTGCCGGCGACCTTCACCCCGAGCAAGCCGCTCGGTCCGGGACTGGACCAGACGCTGGAGAAGTTGCAGCGAATCTGCGACGAGCAGGAGCTAGCGAGGCCGATCACCGAGCGCAAAGAGGCTGCCGTCATCGACTGATTAGCATATCCGACGACCGCAGAGGTGATTGGATGTGCAGCGGGTACGGGGTACTGGGAGGACCGACGTTGAAGCGCTTCAATCTTCTAATTGCTGCCGCCGGCCTGATGGTCGTCGCGAGTTTCGTCGCACCGCCGCCGGCCCAAGCCAAAATGCTCGTCGGGAACTATGACGTGCTGTCTAACAGGTACGAGCGGGCCTCGTGGGTGTGGTTCATTTCGAATTGCCAACCTCCGGACGACAACTGTCTGGACATCAGCGCCATACCGCGGCTGAAGTTCTATGCCTATTACGACGGTGATGCACACCTCAACAACGGTCGGTATACGTTGACGGTCGACGTTCCAGACGGACTGCAGTGCCTGCCCGGTTACGCCATGCCGACGCATGAGACGTGGACTTGGGACGAGGTGTCGCTAGCCGGCACCATCGAGTCACGCTACGACGTGGGGTGTTTCAACGGCCCGCCGGGCGTTCAGTTCTGGACGTTCGCGCTGCAGCGACTCTGACTTTCTGCGCGAGTAGACGCAAAAGCCCCTCTTTCAAGGCGTGTCGGGGCCATATGCGTCTGCTGACTGAGTGATTCGCCCCGGCGCCTCGCGGTTAACGCAGCCCCAGGATCCGGCAGGAATCCATCCCGCAATACCGCTACCGAGTTCGAGGCCGTGAGGCCGCCAGCCAGGGCAGCGGCCGCCCCACCCGGCGACCCCGGTCGACCGCGAAGTGTCGACGGGTTGTTGATGAGCCGAAGATCGGATTGTCAATCTGCCAATCGGTCGCCATGCCTTACCAATAATGATTGCGCCCGCGGCGCATAGGCCGCCGACCGCGTCGGCGGCGAGTTCTGCACCCCCGCGGGGCGGCACGCCGCAGGTCGTGGATACCTGCTGTCTCGAATGAATCCTTGACCGTCACAGGGATTCGTGCAGCGGCCCGACCGCCTCGTCGCAGGCGACTGCCGCATCTGCGGCGTCGGCCGAGTGGCGGGCACCGTCGACGTCGAGCGTCACGACGGCCTTCAGCGGTGGGTTCAGCCGCGCGATGCGGTCCAGATACAGGTCCAGCAGTTCGCGATTGGAGAAGTCACGACGACGGATAGCCCCGCCAGCCGATGTGCCAGCCACAGCGCGCCGTCAGCCGTCGTATTCCAACGGTAGTGGCTTCAGCAGCCGTAGCGCTGTCGTACTCCCCGGAAACGCTCCCACATCCGCGCGGTGCGCTCGGCCGGCGTGACCGTCGCGGTGTCCGGCGGCAGCACCGTCGCGAGCTCGGTGCGCTTGACCAATCGGGTGTGCAGTTGCACCGGTGCACCCTCTAGCATGTGCCGGTACGTCACGTTGCCGCGCTCGAACCCCTGGGTGTCCATCCAGTTGTGGTAGCCCGGATCGTCATGGCACAGCACGATGCGGATCTTGCCGTCGGCGTCGACGGCCGTTCGACTCGGCGTGTAGCTCACCGGCCGGTACAGGAAATCCATGCTGGTGAAAAAGGCGCCCATGTTGGTCAGCATCCACAGCCCCTCATGCGCGTCGAACTCGAGGATCAGCGCATCGTCGGCAGCCAGCTCCCAATGCATGTTGACTGCGGCACGGCCGCGTTTCGCGTCGGCGCCCGTCGCGTCGATGTCCGGGAACCGGTTCGACCGATCGGCATCGACACCGCCATGGGCGAACGGGAACTCGGGCCAGTCGTCCATCATCGCGGTGAGGAATTGACCCGCCCAGTCGATCGCTGCGGTCATCACCGCAGTGCCCGGCAGTGGCTTGGGCGCGTTCATGTCGACGCGTTCGATCCACATCCGCGCCGGCCTCTCATCCCACGAGTCGAAGCCTTGACGGATGAACAGTTTGCGCGAACCGGGTGTGGTGGGCAGCCAGTTGCGGTCGCGTGGCGGGCCGCCGATGTGGATTTCGAAGGTGCCGTCGGAGGCCGTCTCCAGTTGATGGTCAAGCAGATTCACCTCCGGTACATCACCGAAGGGTTCGTGTAACACCCCAGGACGGTCCGGCCGCGGCCCCTGCACCGTGATGTTGAAGAACCGGGCCGTGCCGCGCTCTCCGGTGATCCGGTACGTCGATTGCCCGTCGATCCAGGCTTGCTGATAGGTGAAGTCCGCGCAGTCACCACCCAGCTTCCGCGTCGGGTGACAGAAGGTGTGCAGCAGCGGGTAACGCGTGTCGCGGGTTTCCAGCGCGAGATCGAAGGCCTGCCCGAGGTTTTGGGTGAGGAACCGGAACCCGTCGACACGATGTGCCGCCGACGCGGGGTTGTGGTCCTTGAAGACGCGCTCGCCGGCCGTCTTCAGCCGATCGCAGAACTCGTCCCACGCCGCCTTCAGCGTGGCGTCGTCCGCGCCATCTCCGAACGCCATCGCCCCTCCTAGGACTCGAGTCGGTCCAGCATCGTCGAGATCGCGTCGCAGGCCCGGTTCGCGGCGGCAAGCGGACCTTCCTGTTGGATGCGTGGCCCGATAAGTTCGAGGTCGAAGCCGTGCGGATAGCCCGCCGCGAGAGCCTGCGCGAGGAACGGCTCGATCGGAATGGCGCCGTCGCCGGGGACGGCGCGTGCCGGCAGCGCTCGGTCCCCCAAGACGTAATCGCTGACCTGGATCTGTTGGGTGCGCGGCAGCGCGCGCTCGACGAGCTCGGGAAAGCCGGCCTCGGCCCAGCAGTGGAAGAGATCGATGCACACGTCGAGACCCGCCATCTCCGCCAGCGTGACGGTGTCGCGCAACGTGTGTGCGATGTGAATGTCTGCGTACAGCGCGGACGCGTTCTCGACGGCCAACCCGACCCCGGCCCGGGCGGCCTGTTCGACGCCGGGAGCGACAGCGGAGCAGAAGCGTTCGGCTGCTTGATCCCACGTCAGCGCGCCTCGTCCACCGGTCAGCATGTAGACGACGCGGGTGCCGACCGCGGCCGCGGCGTCGATGACGCGACACAACTCCTCTGGCGTGGTGAACAGGTGGTAGACGGTGTCCACCGAATACCCCTGTCGCTCAATAAGTTCAGGAAGGCCGTCTTCGCTCAGCTGAGAGTCGATCAGGCTGAGCCGGGTGACCCCGAGCGCCTGCCAGTGATCGTCCAGCTGCGGCAGCGGCGCGCCGTAGAACGTCACACTGTGGACCGACAGCCGCTCGCGCACCTTTAGTTCCGATTCTCGATCTGGACGCCGAAACGCTCACGGAAGGGCCGGAACTCGTCGTGCAGTGCACCGATGTCCTCACCGATGTCGGTGAGCAGGCTCGTTGAATAGCGGAACTTGCCGTGCCGGTCGCCGGGGTTGTCGGCGAGGTAAGCGCGCATCGCGGCCTCGGCCTCCCCGCTGAGCGTCGAGCCGCGGAACTCGTAGTACCGGCGCACGGTGCCCACCTGGTCGGCGATGAAGGCGGTGTAGCGCACGTGCAGGATTCGCGGGTCGTCCACCAGCGGGTTGCTCATCGTGTTCGCGATGCTCTCGCGGGTCAGCTGCAAATGCATCTTGGCCGCGGCGCGCAGGTCGACCGGTCCGACGATGCCCTCGAGAATGTCGGCCATCATCATCGTGCGCGACGCCGCGACCTGTACCGGATCGCGGTGCAGCCACATCAGCGTGGCATCGGGATAGGCGTTGAAGAGCTCCTTGAGGCGAAACCCGTGAAAACCCTTGAGCACCCACTGTTTTTTGGGCCGCCGGAACTGGAACTGCTGCAGCATCGCCTTGTGGATCGCGTACTGGGCAGCGGCATCGGTGGGCAGTCCCCCGACCACGGTCTGCATCGGCACCCGCCACCACGCCGTCGGTGTCAGCACCCGGAAGTCGAACGCCCACGTCCGCTCGTCCTCGGGCAGGCCGTCACCCAACATGTCGTTGTAGGGGTGGCTGTGCAACCACTTCGGCAACTTGGCGTTGATCTCCCGCCAGTCGGCATCGGCGCGTGCGCGGCGGGCATCGTCTCCGGCTGCAGTGCCCGGCGGCGGCGACGGATACATCACCTCCCAGAACCGCAGTGCGCGCGCGGCCGGGTCGACCGACATCAGCGCGTGCATCAGCGTGGTGCCCGACCGGGGTTCACCGGTGACGAACATCGGCCGCTCGATCACCTCGTCGGCGACCGGGAACCGGCGGCGGTCCTCGAAGAACTCCAGCCGCGACGCCAGCAGCCAGTGACACACCTCCGCGGCGCGCCGCCTGCCGTCGGCGTCCATGCCGACCTCGTTCAGATGCTGCACCACCAGAGCGAACCGCTCCGGCAGCGTCGGGTCCCCGTAATCGTGCAGGCCGGTCGCGGCCTCGGCATGCGCCAGCAATTCCGCGGCGTTCAACAGGCCGGTCACTCGACGTCTCCACACAAGCGCATCAGTTCGTCCTCCGCGTCGCGCACATTCTGCGCCGACGTGGCGGCGTATTGAATGCCGGCCATTCCCCCATAGTCGAGGATCTTTGGCACCCGCAGCCCGGCGTCGACGTAGTCCTTGATGGTGCGGGCGACCTGTGCCGGGGTGCCGTGCGGGATGACGGCCAGGATCATCTCCGGCCGTACCGCGTCGAGGAACTCGACGATCCGCTCGCGCGTCAGCACGGCGGGGTCGATGTCCTGATAGCCGCGCCAGTCCCGGCCCATCGGGTGCTCGAAACCCAAGCCGCGCAAGAACTCCGCCGACACCTGCAGCAGGAAGGACTTCACCAGAGGCGCAGCGAGGATCTCCTCGACTGCGGCCTCGTCGCGACCCATCACGCAGATCTGGATGTAGCACGGCGTGATCGCCGCCGGGTCGCGGCCCGCCCGTTCGGCCGAACGCCGTACGGCGGTGAGCTTGTCGGCATAGTCCTCGGGAGTCCACGCGCCCGTCGGCCACCAGCCGTCGGCGTAGCGACCGACGATGTCCAGCGTCCGCGGGCCGCTGCCGCCGATCCAGATCCGCGGCGGCCAACCCTCGAATGGCTCGGTGTCGAGCCGCGCGTGGTGCAGCCGGTAGAACCGGCCGTCGTAATCGACGGGCCCCTCGCTGTCCCACAGCAACCGGATTACCTCCAGCGCCTCCTCGAAACGGCTGACGGGCCGGTCGAAGTCGAACCCGTAGGGCACGGTGTTCTCGGTCTCACCGCTGCCGAGACCCAGGATGAAGCGGCCATTGGCGAGGTGGTCGATGGTGAGCGCACTCTGCGCCAGCATCACCGGATGCCTGCGCACGGTGTCGATCACGCTGGTCACCAGCGGGACGCTATCGGTCAACACTGCGGCGGCCGCCGCGACCGCCATCGCGTCCAGGTGGCGGTGCGGGGACGGCGAAACGGTTGCCAGATCGGTGAATTCGGGGGTCCAGATCGAGTCGGGCCAGAAGCTGACCATGTGATCCGGCATCCAGATCGAGTGGTAGCGACCGCTGTCGAGAGTGTCGAGCACCGACAGATCCAGCGGCAACGTGGTGCGCAGATACGCTGCGGGCTGGACCTTCACTTTTCTGGCCCGAGTGTGGGCTTAACGCACGCTTCCTGGCGAAAAGCGTCGATCAATCCCACACTCGCGGGGCAGGTCCGGTGCGTCACGGCAGCTTCCCCACCTCGCGCAGGAAGGTCTGCGTGTGCGCGATGTGGCCGGTCAACGTTCTCGGCTCGCCTGTGCACAACAGGTACGCGGTCTCGGTGATCAGCGAGATGTCCTCGGTGTCGGTCTTGGCGAGGTCGAGGGTCCCCGCGCCGGGCGTGGCGACGGGATTCGTCGGCGCCGCGGCGTTGACCGCGATGCCGTCGTCGTACAATTCGGCCGCAAGGCTTTTCGTCAACCTGTTCAGCGCTGCCTTCACGGTCCCGTACACGCCGAACCCCGCGCTGCGGTCGAAGTCGGAGAACGGCGGCCCCTCCGGCAGGTCACCGCACACCGACGTCACGTTGAGCACCCACCCGCGACCACGCTCGCGCATGGCGGGAATGGCCAACTGAGTCAGATGCAACGGCGCCATCACATGCATCTCGATCATCAGCTTCACCCGACGCTCGGGAAACTGGTCGAGTGGACGCAGGAACGTGACGGCCGCGTTGTTGACCAGAATGTCTGGGGCGCCGACGTGGTCGACGACCTCGGCGAAGAGACTCTCCCGCTCTGCGCTGTCGGACAGGTCGGCGGGCACCGCGATCGCCGTGCAACCGCCGGCCTGGATCTCCTTGAGCGTCTCACGCAGCGAGCCTTGGTACTTCGGGTCGGGCTCCATGGTGCGCGCGGTCAGCGCGACGGTCGCCCCCTCCTGCGCCAGGCGCTGCGCGATCGCCTTGCCCAGCCCCCGGCTGCAGCCGGTCACCAACGCGACCTTGCCGTCACACGACATCGATCGACCTCCTCAGGTGCGCGGTATGCCCGCGAGTTTGTCGGCGAACTTGGCTTCCGCTGCGGCCCGCTTGCGCAGCAGGTGCTCGGATGGGAACACGTCCGGCGCCGGCTCGACGTTTTTGAGCAGAAGCCGCGCCAGCGTTACCTTGTGCACCTCGGTCGGCCCGTCGGCCAGACCCAGGACGAAGGACTCGGTCAGGTACTGCACGAACGGCATCTCGTGCGACGTGCCCAGCGAGCCGTGGAGTTGCAGTGCCCGCGCCGACACGTCGTGCAGCACCTTCTGCATCATCGCCTTGACCGCTGAGATGTCGGCCCGGACGGCCTTGTAGTCGTTGAACTTGTCGATCTTCCACGCGGTCTGAAGTGTCAGAAGCCGGAACGCCTCAATCTCCATCCACGAGTCGGCGACCATCTCCTGCACCATCTGCTTGTTGGCCAGCACCTCGCCCTGGCTGTAGCGCGAGACCGCCCGCTCGGTGAGCATGTCGAAGATCCGCCGGACCAGGCCGACGGTGCGCATGGCGTGGTGGATGCGACCGCCACCGAGGCGCGTCTGAGCCACCACGAACGCCCCGCCCCGGGGGCCGAGCATGTGGTCGGCGGGCACCCGGACGTTCTCGTAGCGGACGTAGCCCTCACGTCCCCCGCCGCCGAGCGGCTGGTATCCCAGCCCGACGTCACGCAGCACGTTGATGCCCGGCGTGTCGCCCGGCACCACGAACATCGAATACCGTTGGTAGGGCGGGGCATCCGGGTCGGTCATCGCCATGACGATGATGAACGACGCCATCGAGGCGAAGGAGGAGTACCACTTCTCGCCGTTGATCACCCAGTGGTCACCGTCCTGCGTCGCGGTGGTGGTGAACACCTTCGGGTCCGCGCCGCCGTGCGGTTCGGTCATCGAGAAGCAGGACACGATCCGGTTGTCCAGCAAGGGCTCGAGATAGCGCTCCTTGAGTTCGGGTGTGCCGTAATGGGCGAGGATCTCGCTGTTACCGGAATCCGGTGCCTGCGAACCGAAGACGATCGGCGCGCTTTCCGACCGGCCGAGTATCTCGTTGAGCAACGCGAGCTTGACCTGGCCGTAGCCGGGGCCGCCGAGATGGGGGCCGAGGTGAGTCGCCCACAGTCCGCGTTCCTTGACGATTTCCTGCAATGGCGGGATCAGCGCCTGGCGCACCGGATCGCGCAGGTCGTGCGACTCCTTGACGATATAGTCGATCGGCTCGCACTCGTTGCGCACGAAATCTTCGACCCACTCGAGTTGGTCGGCCCAGTCCGGGTCGGTCGAGAAATCCCAGGCCACTGCTCGTCCTTCCGTGTGAGGCTCAGCCGCCGGACCACTTGCGGCGGCGCTGCGCCGCGTCGTCGGTGGCATGGCTGAGCACCTGGTTGCGGTTTTCCAATTCCATCGCGGCGGCCGGTCCGGGCGCATCGGTGTTGGCCTGCAGCGCCCGCTTGGTCAGTTGGACCCCCAGGGGTGCGTGTTCGGCGATGGTCGAGGCGATCTGCACCGCACGGTCGACCAGGCCGTCGGCTTCGACGATCTCGCTGACCAGGCCGCGGCGGTCGGCCTCCTCGGCCGATACGGTACGGCCGGTCAGCATCCAGTCGGCCGCGACGCTGGTTCCGACGATCCGCGGCAGGTGGTAGCTCATGCCCATCTCCGCACCGGACAGTCCCAGCAGGATCGCGGCGTTGCCGAATGTGGCGACATCCGAACAGATCCGGATGTCGGAGGCCAACAGCAGCGCGAGTCCCGCACCCACGCACGGCCCGTTGACCGCGGCTACCACGGGCTGTGGCAGGTCCCAGATCGCCTGTGGCAGAGCAGCCATGGCCTCTTGGAATCGCAGCCGCTCGATCGCGGGCGCGGACTCGTCCACGGCGTCGGGACCGAAGTTGCGCATGTCGATGCCCGAGCAGAACCCCCGGCCCGCGCCGGTGAGCACGACGGCGTTGACCGTCGTGTCTGCGGCGATCTCGGCGAAGGTCCGCCTCAACTCGTCGCGCATGACCGCGTTGATCGCGTTGAGCTGCGGGGGCCGGCTCAATTGCAGCACAACGATTCCGGGGTGGCCCCGGTCGATGTCGAGCGTCTCGGGCACGATGGTCAGCGCCGCGGCAAGCCGAGCACCTGGGTGGCGATGATGTTGCGCTGGATCTCCGAGGTGCCCCCGGCGATCGTCCCGCCGAAGCTTCGGGCGTAGCGCTCGAACCAGCTGGCGAAGTAGTGGTCGAGGTTCATGTGGGCATACGGCCCGCTCAGCGAGGGATGGGTGAGCCCGTCGGCCCCGGCGGCCGTCAGCGCGTTCTCCATCGCCTGCCGCTCGGCCTCCGACCCGAACAGTTTCAGCACCGACACCGACGCGGTGTCCGCCTCTCCGCGTGATGCGCGGGCCAGCGCCGCCGAACCCATCGCCCGCAGCGCCTGGTAGTCCATGATCGTCGTGGCGTACTGGTCGCGTTCGAGCGCGGTACGGGGCCGGAAGTCGGCGATCATGTTGTCGATCCGGTCGGCGAAGCCTAGCCACATCATCGTGCGCTCGTGTCCGAGTGAGCCGTTGGCCACGCCCCAGCCGCCGTTGAGCGGGCCGACGAGATTCTCGGCCGGGACGCGGGCGTCGGTGAAGAAGACCTCGTTGAAGTCGAGGTTCTCCTGGCCGGTCATGTCGGCGAAGGGCCGGCACACCACACCGGGGGTGTCCGTCGGGATGATCAGCGCGCTGATGCCCTTGTGCTTGGGCGCATCCGGGTCGGTGCGCACGAAGGCCAGCAGGAAGTCGGCGTCATGCGCACCCGAGGTCCACACCTTCTGGCCGTTGACGACGAAGTAGGGCCCGTCCGGGCCGTCGACAAACTCAGCGCGAGTCCGTAGCGACGCCAGGTCCGAACCCGCGCTCGGCTCGCTCATCCCCAGCGACGCCGTCTTCTCGGCGCGCAGCACCGGCACCGCCCAGCGGTGCTTCTGCTCGTCGGACCCGAACGAAATCAGCGACGCGGCAATGATGTTGACGCCCTGCGGGTTGAAGCTGTGGTAGATCCGTCGCCGGCACAGCTCGTCGAGATGCACGAACTGTTGCAGCACGGTCGCGTTGCGGCCACCGAACTCCGGCGGCTGAGCGGGCAGCAGCCAGCCGTTGTCGAACAGCAGCCGCTGCCAGTCGCGCGCCCACTGCGGCATGTGCGACACCGACTTCGGCCGATCCAGCGTCTGCGCCTCCGAGGGCAGAAGCTCGTCGAGGAAGGCGGCGAACTCGGCGCGGAACTCCTCGACGTCCGTGTCAAAGGACAGCTGCACTGTTACTCCTGTATTCCTCCGCGATCATCGCGCGATGCTCGGCGGCGCCACCGAGGAGCAGCTCGCCGGCCTTCGCCCGCTTCAGCGCGAATTGAAGGTCGTTCTCCCACGTGAATCCCATGGCGCCGAACAGTTGCAGCCCGTGCCGGAACACGATCGCCTGCGCCTCCCCCGCCGACGCCTTGGCCATGGCGGCCGCCAACCGTCGGCGCGGATCGTCTTCGGCGATGGTCAGCGCGGCGAAATAGGCCAGCGCCCTGGCGCGTTCGATGGCGACATGCATGTCGACGGCCTTGTGCTGCACGGCCTGGAAGGAACCGATCGCGACCCCGAACTGCTGGCGCTGCTTGACGTGCTCGAGCACCAGATCCAGGATGCGCTGGCAGGCGCCGACGGTGCTGACGGCCATACCGGTCAGCGCGACATGGCGGGCGCGTTCGGAGTCGGCGCGGACCCGCACCGTGTCGGGCACCCGAACATCGTCGAACGACACCTCGGCGACGTGCAGGACCGGATCGAAGACCGGGCTGCGCCGCGACGTGACCTGGTCGGCGTCGACAATGAAGACGCCGGCATCGGTGACCACGGCGAAGCGCTCGGCACGGTCACCGTCGAGCACGTGGTGAGCGGTGCCGTCGAGTACCCACCCGTCGGCGACCCGGTGGGCGGACACGCCGTCGTACACCGCCGTGCCGGCCTGTTGCGCATCGAAACGGTCGCCGGCCAACGGCGCGAACTGGGTCAGCGTCGCCAGAAACGGCGTGGGGTCGGTGGCCCGGCCCAGCTCCTCGAGCACGATCGCGAGTTCGACCGCGTTCTCAGCGTCGGCCAACTCGGTCCACCCGGCGTCGACGTAGGTCTTCCAGAGTGGCGCCGGGTCCACCCCGTTCTCGGCGATGCCGCGGATCAGCGAGGCCGGGCACTGCTTGCTCACCGCGTCGCGCACGGTCCCCTGCCAGAGCCGCTGATCGGCGTCGAACTCCAGTAACACCAAGCCTCCCGGGGCCTCGAAGATGGGCAACGCGTCGCAGCGAGAATAACATTCTCCAATCGCGGCGTAACCGTTCTCACGACGTGACTACCACGTTTCGCATAACGTGTGTCATGCAGCTGACCAGCAGACACCCTGACCTGCGCAAAAGTAAGCGTTTTGTCGAGAACTAGATTCTTGCGATTGAAGAACAACGCTTTACACTGGGAGGTGTTCGGCGCTCGCGCAGCGCTCTTCTGCGCCTGCCGACGGCCGGATGACATCGGAGGACAGCCTTGGTGATGCATATTCAGGACGGGACCCCGCCTGGTTACGAAACCCCCGTCATCGATGCCAGCGTGCACATCTTCAGCAAGTCGAACAAGGACTTCCGCAGCTTCCTTCGCGAGCCCTTCAAGAGCCGCGGGTTCCCCGACTACGAGATGGACTGGTACGGCGCTCCCGGCGGCGAGTACGCCCCCGGCACCGAGGATGACCGCCGCTACCCCGGCTCGGACCCCGAGTTCGTCGGCGGGCATCTGTTCGACGAGCGCGGCGTCGACGTCGCAATCCTGCATCCGATGACCCGCGGCATCATGCCGGACCGGCATCTGGGCACCGCGATCGCGGCGGGCCACAACGAGATGCTGGTCAGCCGCTGGCTCGAGGACAACCCGTACGCCGAGAAGTTCCGCGGCACCATCCGGGTCAACCCCGACGACATCTCCGGTTCGCTGCGAGAGATCGCCAAATACGCCGACCATCCCCGGGTCGTGCAGATCGGTGTGCCCCTGCAGTCCCGCGAGTTGTACGGCAAGCCGCAGTACTGGCCGCTGTGGGAGGCCGCCAACGAGGCCAACCTGCCGGTCGCGGTGCACATCGAAGTGGGGGCGGGTGTCCAGTACGCGCCGACGCCGTCGGGCGTGCCGAGGACCTACGAGAACTACGTCAGCTTCATGGCGCTGAACTACCTGTACCACCTGATGAATCTCATCGTCGAAGGGGTATTCGAAAGGATGCCGACGCTGAAGTTCGTCTGGGCCGATGGGGCGGCGGACCTGTTGACGCCGTTCATCTGGCGGATGGACTGTTTCGGGCGCCCACATCTGGAGCAGACCCCGTGGGCGCCGCGGATGCCCAGCGACTACCTGCCCGGCCACACCTACTTCGTGCAGGGCGCGATGGACGGGCCCGGCGATGTGGACTACGCCGGCGAGTGGTTGAGCTTCACCGGCAAGGACGACATGGTGATGTACGGGTCGAGCTATCCACACTGGCAGCTCAACGAGCTGACGGTGCCCTCCGCTTACACCGACGAGCAGCGCGACAAGCTGTGCTGGCGCAATGCCGCCGAGCTCTACGGCATAGACGTCGGTGCCGCAGTGGGCGCACAGTGATAGGGCGTGAGACGCAGTTGAAAGGCAGGGAGCCACGATGACGGTGACAGTGACAGAGCGCAAGCCCGCCGCGGAGCGCGTCGCGGTGCGCTGCGTCGACTCCGACGTTCACCCCACGCCGAGGGCGGGTGAGCTGACGCCGTACATCCCGGAGCCGTGGCGCAGCAAGTACTTCCTGACGCGGCGGATCGGCGACCAGATCTACTACGACGCACCCGACTACGCCCACGCGTACGCGATGCGGGTCGACACCTTCCCCTCGGACGGGAACTTCGCGGGCAGCGACCCCGAACTGGCGTTCAAGCAGCTGATCATGGAGGCGGGCGCCGACATCGCGATCCTGGAACCCGCCGCCTACCCGGCGCGCTTCCCCGAGGTCAACCACGCGATGAGCGTCGCGCTCAACGACTGGCAGGCCAATCACTGGCTCGACAGCAAGAACAACTGGCACGAGCGGTGGCGCGGATCGATCTGTGTGGCGATCGAGGCGCCCGAGGATTCGGCCCGCGAGATCGAGCGCTGGGCCGGCCACCCGTACATGGGCCAGATCCTGATCAAGGCCGAACCCCGCCCGGCGTGGGGTGATCCCAAGTACAACCCGATCTGGGAGGCCGCGACCCGCAACGACATCACGGTGAGCTGCCACCTGTCCCGCAGCCATCACGAGGAGCTGCCGATCCCGCCGGTCGGATTCCCCAGCTACAACCACGATTTCATGGTCACCTACTCGCTGCTGGCCGCGAACCAGGTGATGAGCATGGTCTTCGACGGGCTCTTCGACCGGTTCCCGACGCTGCGAATCGTGTTGGTGGAACACGCTTTCACCTGGATTCTGCCGCTGATGTGGCGGATGGACGCCATCTACGAGGCCCGTAAGTCGTGGTTGGACATCAAGCGCAAACCGTCCGAATACGTCAAGGACCACATCAAGTTCACCACCCAGCCGCTGGACTACCCCGAGGACAAGACCGAGCTGTCGCGCGCGTTCGAGTGGATGGAGTGCGAGAAGATCCTGCTCTACTCGTCGGACTACCCGCACTGGACGTTCGACGACCCACGCTGGCTGGTCAAGCACCTGCCCGAGCATGCCCGGGAAGCGGTGATGTTCAAGAACGGCATCGCGACGTATCACCTTCCCGACACGGTTCCGGCCCTCGAGGGCCAGGTGCGGGTGTTCTGAGTTGAGCGAACAAGAGAAGACGCCCCGGCTGGCCCAGGGGCGTGAGCACGTCGTCGCCACGGTCGACGAGATCCCGCCGGGCAAGCACAAACTGGTGCCGATCGGACGCCACGGCGTGGGCGTCTACAACGTCAACGGCACGTTCTACGCGATCGCCAACTACTGCCCGCATGAGGGTGGACCGCTGTGTTCCGGACGTGCCCGCGGCCGCACCGTGGTCGACGACAGCGTGCCCGGCGATGCGGTGATGGTGCGCGATCTGGAGTACATCTACTGCCCGTGGCACCAGTGGGGTTTCGAACTGGCCACCGGCACCACGGCGGTCAAGCCGGAGTGGAGCATCCGGACCTACCCCGTGCGGGTGGTCGGCAACGAGGTGTTGGTCCAGGCATGATCACAGGTCCCCTTGTTGGCGTGAGCGTGCGTGTTTGCACACGACACGCCGCGAAAATTCAGCAGTTTGCGCACGTTCGCGGAGGCTCAGCATGACCACCACGGAGGCCGCGGGCCCCACTCTCAAACCGGGCGAAGAGACCGTCGAGATCAACGGCGGCCACGTCGTCTACGAAATCCTAGGCAACGAAGGCGAATTCATCGCACTGACGCCGGGCGGCCGATTCAGCAAGGAGATTCCCGGCCTACGGCCACTGGCGGAGGCGCTGGCATCGGGCGGTTACCGCGTGCTGCTGTGGGATCGGCCGAACTGTGGCAAGTCGGACGTGCAGTTCTACGGTAAGAGCGAATCTCATATGCGCGCCGAAACGCTGCACGCGCTGATCACCGGTCTCGGCATCGAGCAGTGCATCATCGCGGGCGGTTCCGGTGGGGCGCGGGACTCGATGCTGACGACGATGCTCTACCCCGAAATCGTCCGAAAGCTGGTGGTCTGGAACATCGTCGGCGGCGTATACGGGTCCTTCGTACTGGGCGGACACTACGTGGTGCCGAGCATCCTGGCCGCCCGCGGTGCGGGCATCGACGGACTGCTGCACGTCGCCGAGTGGAAGGAGCGCATCGGCGAGAATCCTCGCAACGAGGAGCGGTTCAGAGCCCTCGACGTCGACGAGTTTCTGAAGGTGATGTTGCGTTGGCTCAACGCCTTCGTGCCCAAGCCCGGTCAAACGATCCCCGGTGTCGAAGACGAGATGTTCGACAACATCACGGTGCCGACATTGATCGTCCGCGGCGGCGAGAACGACTGGGATCATCCGAAGCGCACGTCGCTCGAGGTCAGCTGCCTGATCAAGGGCTCAACGCTGATCGACCCGCCCTGGCCCGAGGATGCCTGGGAGCGTGCCGGTGAGAAGTTCGCGGCCAGCGGCGGAAAGGACTTCTGCCTGTTCGACACGTGGGTGCAGGCGGCGCCGGCAATTCTGAAGTTCCTGGACAGTTGATGAGCGGATCCACCACAACCGTGAGGGCACATCCTCGTACGCCGGCTACGGCGCTTCGTGTTCGAGACTGCGCGCTCGCCCGGAAGCACTACGTCGTACGGATGTGGACCTCGCAGTTGAGTGAGGCCTCCAGCGCGGTGTGCACCCGACTCTCCGGAACGCGTTCGAGGTCGGCCCTGCGCAACGTCACATATATGACGTCCCAGCCGTCGTCGCCGGGTACCCGTTCGATCTCCCCGGACAGCCCGAGCCCGGCAAGGACGCCGTGCGCATCGTCGTCGGTGCCGCGGCTGATGAACGTCACCACGCCGGGCACCGGCGTGGTGCCGAATGCCTTGTCGCACAGGTCGACCGCGAGCCGACGGAGTTCGTCCTGGTCGTCGCCGGCGATCAACAACTCGACCTCACGGCGTTTCGGCGGCAACCCGGCCAGATCGTTGGCCACCACCTCGATACCGTGCGCAGCCGCCGAATCCCTCAGCCGAGCAAGGCCGTCGTCGAGTTGGGCCGGGCCGAGTTCGCCCGCCGTGTCGACACCGACGCGCACGACCGCAGTCCTCATGTCCGTCAGCCTATCCGCGGGCCGGAAGGACCAGCCATGACCTCTACTGCCACCGATCTCGCCGTCGCCGCCTGGCCGGATTGCGCGCCGCGGCTGTTGCGCCCGTCGGAGGCGGGCACGGAGGACTACGCCGAGTACACCCGGGCGGGCGGATACCGGCCGCTGATCGATGCCGATGCGCTGCTGACGCAGGTCGACCTGTCGGGGCTGCTGGGCCGCGGCGGCGCCGCGTTCCCGATCGGCACCAAACTGCGCACGGTGCACAATGCCCACCAGCGCGGCTCGGAGACCGTCGTCGTGGCCAACGGCGAAGAAGGTGAACCCGCGTCGGTCAAAGACCGCTGGCTCCTGCGTAACCGGCCCCATCTCGTGCTCGACGGTCTGCGCTTGGCGACGGCCGTCGCAGGCGCCCGCCGGGCATACGTCTACGTCTCCGACTCCCCCGCCGCGAACGCCGTCACCGCCGCGCTCAGCGAAGTGCCACCAGAAACGTTCGGCGCGACCGAGATCACCGTCGTCACAGTCGAACCCGGGTACGTGGCCGGAGAAGAGACCGCCGCGGTCCGGCGCATCAACGGCGGACCCGCCAAGCCGACCGACAAACCGCCACGGCCCTTCGAGGAAGGCGTGGCCGGCGTCCCCACCATGGTCAGCAATGTCGAGACGCTGGCCAACCTGCCCTACATCCATGAGCACGGCGCCGAGAAGTTCCGTTCGGTCGGCACGCCGATGTCTCCCGGGACGTTTCTCGCGACCATCACCGGCGGCGGACGACCAGCCGCGCTGTACGAAATCCCGCACGGTGCATCGTTCTCCGATCTGCTGCACCTGCACGGGGTCACCAGCGACGCGGTCACCGGCGTCTTGATGGGCGGCTACTTCGCCGGCCTGGTCAACACCGACATCCTCGACGCGACGCTCGACCACGAGTCGGTTCGCCGGCTCGGCAGCGGTCTGGGATGCGGGGCCATCTCGATCCTCACCGACGACTGCCCCGTCGCCGTCGCGGCCGCGGTGATGTCGTACTTCGACCGGGAGAACGCGGGCCAGTGCGGATCCTGCTTCAACGGCACCGCCGCCATGGCCGCGGTCACGTCGGCGCTGCGCGACGGCGTAGCCACCCAGGAGGACGTCACCCGCCTGGAGCGTTGGTCGGTGGTGCTTCGCGGGCGTGGCGCCTGTGGCACTCTCGACGGCGCCACCAACGTCGCCGCGAGCCTGCTGCGACAGTTCCCACAAGTGGTGGCTCGCCACCTCACCGACGACTGCACGGCCTGTCGCGCCGACGCGTTCGCCGCCGTGCGGCCTTACGAAGTGGAGGCGGTGGCTCAATCATGAGTGAGGGCTTGCGGATTCGGCTCGACCGGACGCTGTGCGACGGCTTCGGGATATGCGCCAAGCACGCCCCGGGGTACTTCTCCCTGGACGACTGGGGGTACGCCTCCCTCATCGGCGACGGCACGGTGCCGGAGAAGGACAGGGACGCGGTGATGCGCGCACTATTGGACTGCCCGGTGCACGCGATCATCTACATGGGCGAACACCGGCCGTCCGACGACACCGCCGTGCATCAGGAGGCACACGAGGTGCCCGAACCCGAACCCAAAACCGATGACAACGAGGCGATCTCGGGATTCGTGCGGTGACAAGACCACTACCCGAGCTGACGGTACTCAACGAGTTTTTCTGGACCGCCGGCGCCGACGGTGTCCTGCGTATCCAGGAGTGTCGTGACTGCACGGCGCTGATCCATCCGCCGCAACCCGTGTGCCGGTACTGCCGGAGCCACAACATGGGCATTCGCGACGTCTCCGGCAAGGCCACGCTGTCGGCGTTCACCGTCAACCACCGGTTCGGCTTCCCGGACCTGCCGCCGCCCTACGTGGTGGCCCAGGTGGCGATCGTCGAGGATCCGCGAGTTCGACTGACCACCAACATCGTCGACTGCGACCCCGACGACCTGAAACTCGGTCAAGTCGTCGAGGTGACGTTTCAACAGCTCGGCGATGGGGCCGGAACTGTCTGGCTGCCCGTCTTCACACCCGGCGCCGACGAACAGAGTGGCCCGGTCGCCGAGGACGAGATCGCACCACAGGACTTCGCCCGTCACGTGAGCCAGCCGCTGACTCGCCAACGGTTCGAAGAGCATTCGGCGATCACCGGAATCGGTGCGTCGCGGCTCGGTCGGCGATTGATGGTGCCGCCGCTGTCGCTGACGATCGAAGCGTGCGAGGCCGCCGTCGCCGACGCGGGTCTGACGTTCGACGACATCGACGGCCTGTCGACCTATCCCGGGTTGGACATCGCGGGCATGGGCGAAGGCGGCGTCGCCGCGCTGGAGGGCGCTCTCGGTCTACGCCCGGCGTGGATCAACGGCGGCATGGATACCTTCGGACCCGGCGGCTCGGTCATCGCGGCGATGATGGCGGTGGCCACGGGTATGGCCCGGCACGTGCTGTGCTTCCGCACATTGTGGGAGGCGACGTTCCAGCAGTTGATGAAGGAGGGCAAGGCGTCACCGCCGGGCGGCGCCCGAACCTCGAGCTGGCAGATGCCCTTCGGTGCGATGTCGGCCGCGCACACGCTGGCGCTCAACGCCCAGCGCCACTTCGAGCGCTACGGCACCACGCGCGAGACGCTCGGTTGGATCGCGCTCAACCAGCGCGCGAACGCGGCGCTGAAACCGACCGCCATCTACCGCGACCCCATGACGATGGACGACTACCTCAACGCGCGGATGATCACGACCCCGTTCGGGTTGTACGACTGCGACGTTCCCTGTGACGGCGCCGTCGCGGTCATCGTCTCGGCCGTCGAAACCGCAGAAGACATGCCCCACAAGCCGGTGTTGTTCGAGGCGGTCGGCACGCAGATCGTCGAACGCACCGACTGGGACCAGAGCACGCTGACCCACGAACCTCAGGTACTCGGTCAGGCCGCCCATCTGTGGACTCGAACCTCGTTGCGGCCCAAGGATGTCGACGTCGCAGAGCTGTATGACGGCTTCTCGTTCAACTGCCTGTCGTGGCTGGAGGCTCTCGGCTTCTGCGGTATCGGCGAGGCCAAGGACTTCCTCGACGGCGGCAAGGCCATCGCCCGCGACGGGGTGATCCCGTTGAACACCCACGGCGGTCAGCTGTCGCACGGCCGGACACACGGAATGGGCCTGATCCACGAAGCCGTCACGCAACTTCGCGGCGACGCGGGCGAGCGCCAGGTGAAGGACGCCAAGGTCGCGGTGGTCAGCAGTGGCGGGCTCACGCCAAGCGGGGCGATCCTGATGCGGACCGACGGGTGAGCCCGCGCCCCCGCGTCGTCCTCGTCGACGGCGTTCCCATGTCGGGCCTTGTCGCACATGCCGACAACCCGGCCGCCGTCATCGTCGCCCTCCACGGAGGTGCCAGCACCGCAGCGTATTTCGACTGTCCCGGCCATCCTCAGCTGTCGCTGCTGCGCGCCGGTCCGGCCCGAGGAATCACGGTGGTGGCGTTGGACCGACCCGGCTACGGCAGCTCGGCGCCCTATCCCGAGGCGATGCACCAACCCGACCAGCGGGTCGCGCTCGCCTATGGTGCCGTCGACAAGGTGTTGGGCCAGAACCCGCGCGGCGAAGGCCTGTTCCTGCTCGGCCACTCGGCAGGCTGTGAACTGGCGGTGCGCATGGCCGCCGACGACCGTGCCGCTCAGGCGGGGGTGCTCGGACTCGGCCTGGCCGGTACCGGGTTGCGGTATGCGGACTCCGCGGCCCAGATCCTGAAGACGACGACGGCCACCCGGCGGCCGGTGGGGCTTCGCGACCTGCTGTGGGAACCCGCCGACCTGTATCCGCCCGAGGTGCTCTCGGGTATCACGAACTCGTCGACGGGCGCGCCGTACGAGGCGGACATGACGAAAAACTGGCCGCGGCGGGACTTTCCGGCGATGGCTGCGCGGGTCGAGGTGCCCGTGCAGTTCACCGTCGCCGAACACGAGCGGGTGTGGCGCACCGACCCCGAGTCGCTGGCCGACATCGCCGCGGTGTTCACCGCCGCGCCCCGCTTCGTCCTCAACGAACAGGCCGGCGCAGGTCACAACATTTCGCTGTCCTACGCGGCCGCGGACTACCACGACAAAGTGTTGTCGTTCGTCGAGGAATGCGTCGCGGCCCGAAGAGGCGCCGAGGACAAGGCCGAGCAGAAAGTGGAGGCGGATTGATGCGCGTCGGATTCATCGGACTGGGCAGCCAGGGCGGCCCCATGGCCCGCAAGATCGTCGAGGGCGGGTTCGAGACGACGCTGTGGGCGCGTCGGGCGGCCAGCCTCGAACCGTATGCCGGCACGGCAGCCAAGTCCGCGAGCACGCCTGCGGAGTTGGCCGCGGCCAGCGATCTGGTCTGCCTGTGCGTGGTCGGCGACGACGACGTGCGCGAAGTCCTCAACGGTGAGAGCGGTGTGCTCGCCGGCCTGGCCTCCGGCGCAACCATTGCCATCCACAGCACCGTACATCCCGACACCTGCAGGGAGATCGCCGAAGCCGCTGCCAAACAGGGTGTTTCGGTCATCGACGCGCCGGTGAGCGGCGGTGGGCCCGCCGTCGAAGAGGGCAAGCTGCTGGTGATGGTCGGCGGCGAGGAGGACGTCGTCGAACGCTGCCGCCCGGTGTTCGCGACCTATGCCGACCCAATCGTGCATCTCGGCCCGCTGGGCAGTGGACAGGTCACCAAGATCCTGAACAACCTGCTGTTCACCGCCAATCTCGGCAGCGCGCTGAGCACTCTCGATCTCGGTGAGTCCCTGGGTATTCCGCGCGTGCGCCTTGCCGAGGTGCTCAACGGTGGATCGGCAACCAGCAAGGCGTTGGGCAGCATCGCGATGTTCGGCGGCACGGTCGAGGCACTGGCGCCCATCGCAGGCGCGTTGCTGCAGAAGGACGTTCGGCACGCGGCCAGCATCGCGGCCACCGCATCGGCACCGGAGGGATCGGTGTTCACCGTGGCCGACACGGCGCTGCAGAACATGGACCACCCGCGGTGACGCGGGTCGGTTTCGTCGGGGCGGGGCGCATGGGCGCGCCGATGGTGCGCCGCCTTATCGAAGCCGGTCACGAGGTCCGCGCACTCGGCAGGACCGACGAGAAATGCGCCGCGCTACGCGATATCGGCGCGCAGCCCGTGACCCGTGCGGCCGACGTCGCCGACGGGGCCGACGCCGTGGCGATCTGCGTGTTCACCGACGAGCAGGTCAGCCAGGTGTGCCTGGACGACGGCCTGGCCGCGGCCATGCAACCGGGCGGTGCGCTGATCATTCACACGACGGGCAGCCCGGCCACCACGCGAAGGCTGGCGGCCGAGTTCACCGACATCGACGTCGTCGACGCGCCGGTCAGCGGCGGCCCGCACAACATCGCGGCCGGCGAGGTGACCCTGTTCGTCGGCGGCGCGCACGCCGCGGTCAACAAGGTCCGACCGGTGCTGGCCAGCTACGGCGACCCGATCCTGCACGTCGGCGAGATCGGCGCGGGCCAGGCCGTCAAGCTCGTCAACAACAGCCTGTTCGCCGCCCAGATCGGTCTGCTGCGCACCGCCGTCGACCTCGGCGCCCGCCTCGGCGTCCAGGAGGCCGAGCTGCTCACCTCGCTCACCCACGGCAGCGGGACCAGCCGGGTCGGCGAGTTCATCGCCGCGCGGGGCTCGGTTCAGGGCTTCGTCACCGACGTCGGCGAGTTCATCGGCAAGGACGTCGCGGTGGTTCGCCAGACGGCGGGCGAGCTGGGCAGTGACCTTGGCCTGCTCGACGAGGTCATCGATGCCGGGATCCTGGCCATAAACAGCGGCGATTCCCCTTACCAGGAGGCATCCGGTGAGGCATACTAGAGGCGTTACATTATTGCGGCCTCGCGTAACGGAAGCGGTCGACAGCCCGCCGCGAAAGAGGAGACCATGACCAAGCCCAAACTCGTGTTCGACCCGGTGTCGCAGGAGTTCTTCGACAACCCGTACGAGATCTACCAACGGATGCGCGACGAAGCGCCCCTCTACTACGACGAGGAGCAGGACTTCTACGCGCTGACGCGGCACGCCGACGTGGCCGCAGCGCTCAAGGACCACGAGTCGTTCTCCTCATCTCGTGGTTGCGACCTGGCGATGGTGCGCTCGGAGGAAGGCCCGCACAAGTCGATCATCTTCATGGACCCGCCCGAGCACCGGCACATGCGCAGCCTGCTCAACAAGGCCTTCACCCCCCGGGCCATCCAATCGCAGCGCGAGAACATCACCGAACTCGTCGAGCAGTACCTCTCGAAGGTCGATCCCGACAACTTCGATGTGGTGCAGGATTTCTCGGGTCCGTTCCCGGTAGAAGTGATCACCCGGATGGCGGGGGTGCCTGAGGAGTTTCGTCAACAAGTCCGGCGCTGGATCGACATCAGCCTCCAGCGCAAGCCCGGCCAGCTCGAGCTGTCCGAAGAGAACATGCAGGCCAACATCGACTCGGGCATGTACTACTACGGCCTCGTTCAGGAGCGGCGGCAGAACCCTCTGGACGACATGATCGGCCGGCTCATCCGCGCGGAGATTCCCGGTGAGAACGGTGAGATGCGCCAGCTCGACGATCTCGAGATCACCGGATTCCTAGCACTTCTCGGTGGCGCCGGCGCGGAGACGGTCACCAAGCTCGTCGGCAGCGCGGTGGTCGAGTTCGCCCGCCATCCCGAACAGTGGCAGATGCTGCTCGACGACCGCAGCCTGGTGCCGGCCGCCGTCGAAGAATTGCTGCGCTACGTCGGGCCGGTGCAGTACAACGTGCGCTACACGCTGAAGGAAGCCGAGGTGCCCAGCGGCACCATTCCCGCGCACAAGCCGGTGTTCCTGATGAAGGCGGCGGCCAACCGCGATTCCCGCGCATTCGACAACGCCGAGACGTTCGACATCACCCGGGATCGCACGCAGTCACCGAACCTCGGACTGGGCTACGGCATTCACAGCTGCCTTGGCGCTGCGCTGGCCCGCCTGGAAACCACGATCGCGCTCGAGCACCTGCTCGATTTCATGCCGCGTTACGAGGTGAACTTCGACGGCCTCGAACGCGTGCACATGCAGAATGTGGCCGGATACCACCACGTCCCGGTGAAGGTGTTGAAGTGACTCAAAAGATCATCGTCGACTTCGGGCTCTGTGAGAGCAACGGAGTGTGCATGGGCATCATCCCCGAGGTGTTCGATCTCGACGAGGAAGACTACCTACACGTGCTTCAGGAAGAAGTGACGCCCGAGAACGAGGAGCAAGTCAGGGAAGCGGTGCGACAGTGCCCGCGCCAGGCGATCTCGATCGAAGACGCATGACCACGTCGAAAATCGTCTTCGACCCGTTCTCGCAGGAGTACTTCGACGGACCGTGGGAGATCTACCGGCGCCTGCGCGAAGAAGCACCGGTCTACTACAACGAGGAACTCGACTTCTACGCCTTGTCGCGGCATGAAGACGTATCCGCGGCTTACAAGGACTTCGCCACCTACTCGTCGGCATACGGTCTGGATCTGGCGACCATTCGCTCTGACGAGCCGATGCCGGCCAAGATGATCATCCTGATGGATCCGCCCGAACATCGCCACATGCGCAGCCTGGTGAACAAGGTGTTCACCCCCCGGGCGATCGAGGCGATGCGGCCGATGGTGACCGAGACCATCGACAGGTACATCGCCAAGGCCGATCCCTCCCACTTCGACGTCGTCAGCGACTTCTCCGCATTCTTCCCGGTCGAAGTCATCACCCAGATGCTGGGCGTGCCAGAGGAACATCGGCAGCAGGTCCGAGAATGGGTCGACGCGTCGCTGCATCGCGAGCCCGGCCAGGTCGACATGTCCGAAGAGGGTATGCAGGCCATCGGCGAAGCCATGGGGCTGTACTTCCAACTGATCCAGGAGCGGCGCGCTGACCCGAAGGACGACATGTTCAGCCGCCTGGTGGCCGCCGAGATCACCCGCGAGGATGGTGAGAAGGAATCACTCGACGACTTCGAGATCGCCGGATTCGCAACGCTTCTCGGTGGTGCTGGCGCCGAGACCGTCACCAAGCTGGTCGGCAACGCGGCGGTCACGTTCGCCCGTCACCCCGACCAGTGGCAGAAGCTTCTCGATGACCGCAGCAAGATTCCCGCCGCAGTCGAGGAACTGCTGCGCTACGAGCCGCCGGTGCACTACAACGTGCGGCGCTCGATGCGCGATGTGGAACTGCACGGCGTGACGATCCCCGAGGGCAAGCCGGTGTTCCTCCTGCAGGCCTCGGCACACCGCGATCCCGAGGCATTCACCGACGCCGACACTTTCGACATCGACCGCAACCGCACCGAGGCGCAAAACCTGGGCTTCGGCTACGGCATTCACAGCTGCCTCGGTGCGGCGTTGGCCCGGATGGAGACGGCGATCGCACTCGAGCGGCTGCTCGACCTGATCCCCAAATATGAAGTGCTGTGGGATGACTGCCGTCGGGTGGCGATGCAGAACGTCGCGGGCTGGTCGCATGTTCCGGTGCGCGCCCTGAGTTGATGCGATTCGTCTTCGTCCACGGGGGCTTTCACGCCGCCTGGTGCTGGGAGCGCGTGATCGACGAGCTGACGGCGATGGGCCACGACGCGGTCGCGGTGGACCTCCCGGGACACGGTGCACGCGCCGACGAGGAGTCGACACTGGCCAACCGGCGCGACGCGATCGTGGAAGCGTTGCGGGCAGCCGGTTCGGCTAGCAGCGTTCTCGTCGGACATTCGGGCGGCGGCTTCGACGCTACGCTGGCGGCCGACGCCGCGCCCGAATTGGTCAGCCACATCACCTACCTCGCGGCGGCGCTGCCCCGTGAAGGTCGCACCTACCCCGAAGCGATGGCGATGCGCGACGACGGCGACGAACTAGGCGAGGATTTCGACGCCGACGTCGGAGAGATGTTGGGCTACCTGAAGTTCGACGACGATGGCGCGATGTGGTTCGCCGACTTCGAAGGCGCGTGGCGGTACTTTTACCACGATTGCGACGAGGCCACCGCGCGCTGGGCGTTCGAGCGCCTCGGTCCCGAACGCTTCGGCGACACGACGGTGACGCCGGTATCCGTGCCGCGGTTCTGGGAGGCCGATCTCCCCCGCAGCTTCATCCGTTGTCTGCAGGACCGGTCGATGCCGCGCTGGCTGGCCGACACGGTGAGCCGTCGCCTCGGCGTTGAACAGTTGACCATCGACGCCTCGCACTCGCCGTTCCTGAGCCGACCGCGAGAACTCGCCGAGTTACTGGTACACGCCACCACGACGACGCCGACCGGCCCGCTGGTTTCCGCCTGAAGTCGCGCCGAGACCAACGATTTGGCGGCTTTTGCTCGAATTCTCCCGCCAAAACGTCGGTTTGGGCGACAGCGAATCAGCCCAGCCCGTGCAGGATGACGCCGTTGCAGTCGGCGGCGGCCTGACGCAGCTTCGCGGCGGCCTGGTACTCATCGGAGTAGTACCACGCCTTGGCCGCTTCCTCGGACTCGAACTCGAGCAGCACGGTCTGCGTGCCGTGCCAGGTGCCCTCGATCACCTCGGCCTTCTGATCGAATGCCAGCAGCGTCGCGCTGGCCATCGTCTGGCTGGCCACCTTGCCGTACTCCGCCATACCGTCGGGATCCTTGACGTCCTCGGTAATGAGGATGTACGCCTTCGCCATTCGAGCTCCTTCGTGTTGGATGCCGGCACCGCGCCGACGTCGCTTGTCAGTCGATCTCGCGGATCGCGCGTTCCGGGCAGTTGTCGATCGCTTCGCGCGCCGCGGATTCCAGTTCGGCCGGAACCTCTTCCGGGTTCGCGACCGCCCAACCGTCGTCGTTGAGCTCGAACACCTCGGGGCACAACGTCAGGCACATGCCGTGTCCTGCGCAGCGATCCTCGTCGACGGTGACCTTCATTCGGCATCACCCGAGACCACGTCGAACTCCAGATGAAGTTCGGTCAGCCCGCGCAGGATGTACGTCGGGATGTAGTTGTAACGACGCTCCCCCGCGGGGCCGTGATGGGCTTCGCTGATCCGAATGTCGGTGGTGCGGTCCAACAGTCGCTCGAGCCCGACACGGGTCTCGGCCCGGGCCAGCGGCGCGCCCGGGCAGCTGTGGATGCCGCGGCCGAACGCCAGATGCTGGCGGGCGTTCTTGCGCTCGGGATCGAAGTTGTCCGGATCCTCGAAGCGGCGCGGATCGCGGTTGGCCGCACCGTTGATCACCATCACGGTGCATCCGGCGCCGAGGGCCTGGTCGCCCACCGTCGTCGGCACTCGCGACAACCGGAAGTCGCCCTTGACCGGACTCTCGATGCGCAGGCACTCCTCGATGAAGTTCGGCAGCAGGCTGCGATCGTCGCGCAGCTTGCGCTGGATGTCGGGCCGGTCGCCGAGCACCTTCAGCGCGGTCGACAGCAGCCGCACCGTCGTCTCCTGGCCTGCGGAGAACACGTTGGTGGCGACGCGGACCACGTCGGCCACCTCCGGCACCGTGCCGTCAGGGAACGTCGCGGTCGCCAGCCCCGTCAGCACGTCGTCGCGCGGTTCGCGACGACGGTCTTCGATGTACTCGGCGAACACCTCGTAGAGGTACTCCAGCGGTGTCTTCGTCAGGGTCTTGTCAGCGTTGCCCAGCCCGCCGCCGTGCGTGCCGCGGGCCAACCGCTCGAGCAACTCCGGCCGGTCCTCGTCGGGCACCCCGAGTAGATCGGCGATCACCCGCAGGGTGAACGGAGCGGCGAAACCGCTGATGAACTCGCCTTCACAGGATGCGAGGAAATCGTCGAGGATGTCGTCGGCGAGCTGCCACATCGCGTCCTCATTCTCCTTGAGGCGCTTCGGCGTGATCAGCCGCATCAGCAGGGCGCGGTGGTTGGTGTGCGTCGGCGGGTCGAGCGTGGGCAGCTGGTCGCTGAACGGGATCTCGTCGCGGTGTTCGACGATCAGGTCGGTGACGTCGTCCCCTTCGAGCGGAACGGGGAAGCCCGGGAACGGACCGGTCACGGAGATGCACGACGAGAACGTCTCGGCGTCGTTGTAGACATCCACGGCCTCTTGCCAGCCGGTCACCATCGTCACGCCGTAGTGGTCCTCACGGGCGACCGGGCACTTGTTGCGCAGCGCCTCGTAGAACGGGTACGGGTCGTCCGTCAGGCGCCCGTCCCGGAAGAAGTCGACCGTGGTGAGGTCCTCGGTCATGCGCCCTCCATTTCGACGATCTCAACGTACGAGAACGTGATTCTCATATCTGGGTATCAGATTTCCATAGCGGCACGCCCTGCGTCAACGCGCGGGCGCGCGAGTCCGGTACTCAGCGCCTATGCGCCGACGCGATTCACTGGATCGGCTCGTCACCCAGCACCGTCGTGCGCAGCATCTCGCGGGGTGAGTTCGGGTCATAAGGCGCGGCGCGGTGCAGAACTCCGTTGTTGTCCCAGATCACCGTGTCGCCGACGGTCCAGCGGTGGCTGTACACCAGCTGCGGCTGGGTGGCGCGGTCGAGGAGTTCGGCGAGAAGCGCCCGACCCTCGTCGACGTCCATACCGACGACGTAATCCGCCGACGCACCCAGCACCAGCGACTTGCGGCCGCTGCGGTGAGTCCACACCAACGGGTGCTCATGGGTGGGTCGCGACCGCCATTTGGCGACCAGCTCGGGCGACGGGTCCGGCGTGACCCGGCGTTGGGAGGCCTCCAGCGAATGCACCACCCGCAACGCCCCGAAACGCTCCTTTTCTTCGTCGGTGAACGCCTCGTAGGCCGCATATGAGTTCGCGAACTCGGTCTCGCCGCCGGTCTCGGCGACCTGCTTGGCCGAGAGCACGGTGGCCTTCTGCGGGCACTCGTCGTTGGTGGGCGTGCATCCGTCGATGTGCCAGTCGAACGTGGCCCGCAGATAGTCCGCCGAAGCGTTCTTCGACTTGTCGAGCGTCACGGGGTAGATGCCGGCGACCGGATGGTGGCCGTCCGACGAGTGGTCGATCTCGCCGAGCCGCCGGCAGAACGCCACCTGCGCCTCCGGCGTCAGCCCGAGCCCGGGAAACACCAGTACGCCGTTGTCCTCCAACGCATCCAGAATCGCTGCGCCCAGCGCGTCGTCGTGGGCCAGCGCGTCGGAATCGACGTCGGTCACCTCCGCGCCGACCGATGCGGTCAGCTTGGTGATGGTGAGCAGGCTCATGGTGTCTCCTTCGTCATGGCACCGGCGCGCTGACGCGGTTCATCACCGCGTCGGCGGAGTCGGCGGGTTTCTGGGTACCGAACACCTCGACGGCCATCGACACCATGATCATCGAGTAGATGAGATGCAGCAGGTTCAGCACGTCTTCGGGCAGGTCGTCGAGCGGGAACTTGTCGCAGTAGTCGATCGCTTCCTCGAAGCGCGGCGTGAACGCGTCGTAGAACTCCCGGATCTGCGGCATCGGGGTGGCCATCCGGGTGGCCCACCTCTCGGCTTCGGTTGGCAGGCACCACGTCTCGGCGAACGACTCGAACTCCGCGAACGCACTGGGCAGACGCGTCATGGTCACACCCCCACCGGCGAGCGCTCGGCCTTGTACTCCTCGACCCACTTGACGGCCTCGTGGTGCAGGTGGCGCACCAGGATCTCCTGGTCGCTGAGCGGATAGTCGTCGACGATCGGCTCCCCCAGGCCGTACTCCAGCGCCGCCTGCGTGCCGCCGAGCATTCCCGCGTCCTGCAGCGCGAACTCCTTGAGCACCACCGAAGCGACCTCGTGTTCGATGCGCTCGCGCACGGTGCGGGCGGGATGGAATGCGTTGTAGGCCTCGAACTTATGGGTGTTGTGCGACGTCGGCCAGTACCGATACAGCAGATACCAGCCGTGATAGATGAGGATCTCCAGGTTCGGGAAAATCTGGAAGTTGGTGATGCCCCAGGGTTCGATGCCACCGGGGTTCAGGCCGGCCGACTGATGCGTCTCGGGGGTGCGCCACGGCCCCACGAGCCCAGAGCGCGTGACCCGTTCGACCGGGTACATGTATTCCGGGTCGAGCAGCCAGCGCCGGGTGCCCGCCGTCGACACCAGGCGGTGTGGTCCGTCGATCTGGAAATGACCGCATTCGAACGTCGCGTTCGGCTGGCGCACCGCGCTGGGCACCTGCTGCGAGTGCAGCGAGGGCACGTGGTAGTACTCCTGGAACGCGTCGGCGAAGATCTTCCAGTTGCTGTTGTTGCGCGCCTCGAATTCGTAACGCTCGGTCATCAATTCGAACGGATAGTCGTCGAGCGCGGTGATCATCGGGCCGAGGAACTCGCGCAGCGTCCACCGCGGCTCGGGATCGAAGTTGATGAAGATGAACCCGTTCCAGACATCGCACTGCACCGGCTTCAACCCGTGCCGCTGGTGGTCCAAACCGAAGAACTCGCCCTCCTGCTGCACGAAGGTCAGATCGCCCTTGAGGTCGTAGCGCCACCCGTGATACTTGCAGGTGAACTGTCGGCAGGTGCCCTTGACCTCTTCGTGAGGAAAGTCGTTCCACACCAATTTGTTTCCGCGGTGACGGCAGATGTTGTAGAACGCGCGGATCTGCTGATCCTTACCCCGCACCACGATCACCGACGTCTTGGCGGCGTCGATCTCCTTGGTCAGGTAGCTTCCGACGCGCGGCAGCTCCTCGACACGCGCGACGTTGAGCCAGGCGCGTTTGAAGACCGCTTCGCGTTCGAGCTCGTAGAACTCCGGCGAGATCGAGTCACGGAACGAGATCGGTCCGGTCCCCAGCTGCGGATAATGCTCAGTCCAGCTACCCTCGGCGGGCTTTGGCCACTTAGCCATGGAAACCTCCGTGTCGTGTTCGGTATGCGGAAAACGGGGCGGCCATCACAGCACCGACCCGCCGTTGACGCCGAGAATCTGACCGGTGATGAAACCGGCCTCCTCAGAGCACAGGAAGCCCACGGCCGCGGCGATGTCCTCGCCGGTGCCGAGGTGGCCGAGCGGGACCGTCGCGGCCATCTGCTCGTTCGACGGCAGGTGTCCGGACTGCTGACCGGCATGCTGCATCGGTGTCTCGATGGCCGACGGCGGGATGTTGTTGACCGTGATCCCGGCCGGTCCGTACTCGCGCGCAAGCGATTTGGTCAGCGAGAGCAATGCACCCTTGGACGCGGCATAGTGCGCCATCCGGGGAGAGCCGCGCTGCGCACTGGACGACGAGATCATCACGATGCGACCCCAGCCCGCGTCGAGCATGTCGGGCACGGCCACCTGACAGCAGTGGAATGTTCCGGTGAGGTTGACGTCGATGAGCCGCTGCCACGCCTCCGGCGTGATGTCGGTGAAAGCCGCCCAGTCCACGGCACCGGCGCTGGTGACCAGGATGTGCACCGGCCCCAGCTCGCTCCGCACTTTCGCGAACGCCTCCTCGACCGCCGGACGATTGCTCACGTCGGCGGCCACTCCCAGAGCCGTCACGCCGTCCGCCCGCAGCTTCTCGGCGACCCGTTGGGCCGCTTCGCCGTTGACGTCGAGTACGGCCACCTTGTGCCCACGACGGCCGAGCTCGTGGCACGTCGCCTCCCCCATGCCCGAAGCACCGCCAGTCACCACCGCGACCCGAGTCATCGCGTCCGTCCCATCAGCCGACCTCGTCTTCTACTCATAGATCATGTGGACCGTTCGGCTCGTCGGCAGCGACTGGCATGTCAGCACCCAACCTTCGGCCACTTCGTCGTCATCGAGCGCATCGTTGTTGAGCATGCGAGCGCTTCCGGACACGATGCGCGCCATACACGTTCCGCATGAACCCGTCTCACATGACGAGGGCGCACGCAACCCCGCCATGCGCGCGGTCTGCAGCAGCGTGTTACCCGACCGGTAGGGCGCGATGGTGGACTTGCGATCGAGTTCGATGACCACCTCCTCGGTTTGCTCCGACGTGGCGGCGACCTCGTCGGAAACCGGTGCCACCGTGAACCGTTCGAGGTGAAGCCGCTCGCGCGGCACGCCCATGCTCAACAGCGTGTTCTCCACCGTGTCCATGAACGGCCCCGGACCGCAGATGTAGTAGTCGACGTCACCGCTCGCCGATGCGAATGCCTCGACCGCCGCGGCCTGCACGACGCCGGCTTCGTCGTCGAAGTGGTTGGTCACCGACAGGCGCTCGGCGTTGGCGGCGGCCAGCGCTGTGAGCGGCTCGCCGAAGATCACCGAATCGCGGCTTCTGTTGGCGTAGAACAGCCTGACCCGCCTGCGGGTGCTCACCAACGCCGAGCCGATCAGCGAGAAGATCGGGGTGATACCGCTGCCGCCGGCGAACGCGACGATGTCGCGCTCGGTGTCGCCGAGCAGGAATCGACCGTCGGGTGGCGAAGCGTGAATCTCGACACCCACCTGCGCGGTGTCGTTGAGCCAGTTCGAGACCAGCCCACCCGGGTCGCGCTTGACGGTGATCTGCAGGTCGTTGCCGTTGTGCGGGCACGATGACATCGAGTAACACCGGCGGTGGTCGTCTCCGTCAACCCTGACCTGCAGCGTCAGGAACTGACCCGCCTTGTAGACGAAGCGATCAGAGCAGTCCGCCGGAACATCGAGAACCAGCGACACGGCGTCGCTGGTTTCGTGCACCACGCGTTTGATGCGCAGTCGGGCGAACTCGTCATCGGACATCGTCACCACAGTATCAAGTACTTGCGATTGATCTCAAGCACTTGATGCGGCCCCGTGTGCCGATGACGTAGCGTGACCGAATGCAACGGCATCGCGTCATCGCATGGGGCACCGGCGCCGTGGGCGTCGAGATGATCACCGCGGTGCTCGACAACCGGTCGGCGTTCGATCTGGTCGGGGCGCGTGTGTATTCCGCGGATAAGGACGGTGTCGATGTCGGGACCCTGGCCGGCCGCGACCCGATCGGCGTCGCCGCCACCACGGACGTGGATCGGATACTCGCCCTCGACGCCGATTGCGTGCTGTACACGCCCCGTAACACCGAAGTCGACGAGGTGTGCGCGATCCTGGCCAACTGCAAGAACGTGGCCACGACCGCATTCTTGTTCCACCCGCGTCGCATCCGGCCTGCGGACCGCGATCGGTTGCTCGACGCGTGCAAGACCGGCAACAGCACCGTGCACGGAAGCGGTCTGAATCCGGGCAACCTGTCCGGCGTGCTGCCGTTGGCGTTGTCGGGGATGAGCCGCACCATCGACAGGGTGACTCTGCAGGAGCGCGCCGACTGGTCGGTCTACGACAGCACGGCGATCACGTTCGACAACATGTGCTTCGGAGAACCCGTCGAGACCATCAGCCCCACGGGCACCGACTTCCTCGCGTTCAACAGCGCGATCTTCAGCGAGCAGGTCTGGCTCATCGCCGATGCGCTCAACGCGGGCATCGACGAGGTGACCGCCTCGGTCGACGCCGTCGCGGCCACGTCCGACCATCAGATCTTCGACCGCGTCCTGGCCGCGGGAACGACGGCGGGCCAACGGTGGACGTGGTCGGGCCGACGCAACGGTGAGACACTGGTCGAGATCGAGACGCTGTGGACGGTCGGCAACGAGTACCCCACGCATTGGCCGAAGCCACAACACGGCTGGACGCTGACCATCGAGGGTGATCCGTCGATGCGCACCCACTTCTTCTCCCTCGCCAGCTTCAGCCGCGATGCGAGCATGGCCGAGCACGTGCGCTCGGCGAACGTGGCGACGGCGATGCAGGTGCTCAACGCGGTGCCCGCGATCGTCGCCGCGCCCGCGGGATTCGCGACCATGGCGGATCTTCCGTTGATTCGCAGCCACATCGGCTTCGGCAACGGCTGAGTCGATCAGTCGCCGATGTGGTCGTCGGCCATCGTGTGCCCGGTACCCTTCACGACCACCCGGGCCAGCAGGTCACGCAGCGTCTGCTGCTCTTCTTGAGTGAGGACGCCGAAGACGGCCTCGTGGGCGGCGATGGCATCGCTGACGACCGCGCCTGCGACCTTGCGTCCCTCAGAGGTCAGGTACGCCTTCAGGATTCGCGCGTGGTGCGGATCGGGTTTACGTTCGACCAGCCCCCGCTGCTCCAGAGACTTGACCGCCAGTTGCACCCCCTGCGGGGTGATCAGCAATCGGCGCGCGAGTTCGGCTCCGGACAGGCCCGGCTCGTTGGCCAGTTGCCGCAGCACACCGATCTGGGCGGTGCTGACGCCGTGCTGGCCGACCGCGTCGTTGACGGCGGTCAGCGCGAAGTACCAGGCCTGCTTCAGATGCCACAGGATGTTGTCGCCGAGTTCCATGCCCAGTTCTGCGTCTGTTTCCCCAGCCACCACCGTCACCCCTCTTCGTGCTTGTAGACGTGACCGTCCTTCATCACGAAGCACACATCGAGGGTGGCGGCGATGTCGGTCAGATCCCCGGGCACCGCGATGATGTCGGCGAGGTAGCCGGGCGCCAGGCGGCCCAGCTCGTCGTCGGCCTCGATCAGCTCGGCACTGGTCACGGTGGCGGCGCGGATCGCCTGAATCGGCGTCATGCCCCGTTCGACGAGCGCACACAGTTCTTTGGCGTTCTGGCCGTGCGGAATCGCCGGGGCGTCGGTACCGCAGGCGATGCGCACACCGGCCGCAATGGCCTTGGGCAGCATGGCCTGTGCGCGGGGAAACACCTCCTCTGCCTTCTTCCGAAGCTCGGGCGCGATGCGGTCGATCGCCATCACCTGGGTCAAGTAGGTGGTCGAGACGAGGAAGGTGCCGGTGTCGGCCATCTGTTGGATCGTCTCATCGCTGGCGAGGAATCCGTGCTCGATGCAATCGATGCCTGCCTTGATGCACGCACGGATCGCGCTGTCCCCGATCGCATGTGCGGCGACGCGGACGCCCGCACGGTGCGCCTCGTCGGCGATGGCGGCGAGTTCCGCGTCGGAGTACTGCTGCGCGCCGGGAGCGGTGCTGTGCGACATCACCCCACCGGAGGCCGATACCTTGATCAGCTTGGCGCCGTGGCGGACCTGGTAGCGCACGCACGCGCGCACGTCGTCGACGCCGTTGGCGATGCCCTCGGCCACCGACAACGGCATGATGCCCGGAGCCAGCCGCTGGAACACCGTCGGATCGAGATGGCCGCCGTACGGAGTGACCGCGTGCCCGGCGGGGTAGATCCGTGGGCCGACGTGCCAACCCTGGTCTATCGCCCGCTGCAACGCGACGTCGAGCAGGTAGCCGCCCGTCTTGACCATGAGGCCGAGGTTGCGCACGGTGGTGAAGCCGGCCTCCAGCGTCCTGCGGGCGTTGACCGCCCCGCGCAGCGTGCGATAGACGGGATCGTCCTGCACACCGTGCATGGGGCTGGGCAAGCCCTCCGGCCCGCCGGGCCCTCCGATGAGGAGGTTGAGCTCCATGTCCATCAGGCCCGGCAACAGCGTGACATCTCCGAGGTCGATCTCGGTCACCGAATCGTCTTGCGGTTCCGCTGGATTGACCGCGACTATGCGGTTGCCTTCGACGACCACCACGGCCGGCGAGCGCACCTCACCGGCCACGACGTCGGCCCAGCGCGCAGCGCGCAGGACGATTCGATCGGTCACGGAACCGGTTCGGAAACGCAGTCGAGCGTTGTGGCACCCGAATCGGGCACCTTCGGCTGCTTCCAGCACTCGACCGGGAAGGACACCTGAATCATCGAGTACAGCAGATGCATCAGGTTGAGCACGTCCTCGGGCAGCTCGTCCAGGGAGAACTTGTCGCAGTAGGCGATGGCCTCCTCGGCGCGCGCGGTGATCGCATCGTAGAAGGCCTGCATCTCGGTCATCGTCGAGGACAGCCGCTTGGCATAGCGTTCGGCCTCAGACCCCAGGCACCAGTCCGAAAACTGTTCCAAGTCGGCGAATTCCGGTGGCAACTTGGCCGTCGTGGTCGTCATCTCACACACCCGCCGTCTTGCGTTCGTAGTTCTCTACCCACGCCGCGGTCTCCTTGTGCAGGTGGCGGATCAGCACCTCCTGATCGCAGAGCAGGAAGTCGTCGAGCACCCGCGACTCGATCATCGACTGGGTGGCCTCCAGCGTGTTGGCGTCCTGCAGCCCGTATTCCTTGAACGACACCGCGGCCAGTTCCTGCGCGATGCGTTCTCGGGGAGTGCGCGGCTGCGGGAAATACACGGTGCCCTCGAACAGGTGCGTGTTGTACGACGTCGGCCAATAGTGGTAGGTCAGGTACCAGCCCTGCCCCCAGAACAAGATCACGAAGTTCGGGAACAACTGGAACGAATCAAGGCCCCACGGATCGCATTTCGCCGGGTTCAGGCCGGCGGGCATCTCCCCCAGATCCGGCTTGTCCCATGGCCCGAACAATCCACTTTGGCAGATGTCCTCGATCGGCTTGCGCATCTCGTCGGCCATCTCCCAGGCGCGCACACCCGAGGTGCTGACCAGTCGGTGCGGACCCTCGATGCGGTAGTGCGGCGCCTCGAAGCCGGCCTCGGCGGCGGCCTTCGAGTAGGCGGTCGGCGACTGGTTCGCGTGCAGTACCGGCGCGTGGTAGAACTCCTGGAACGCGTCCATGTAGAGCTTCCAGTTCGCCTTGACCTCTGACCGGTAGTGGAACCGCGACGTCATCTTGTCGAACGGGTAGCCCTCCAGGTTGGTGATCATCGGACCGAGGAACTCACGCAGCGACTGTTCGGGTTCCTTGGCGAAGTTGACGAAGATGAACCCTTCCCAGACCTCGCAGTGCACCGGCACCAGCCCGTAGCGGCTCTTGTCGAGGTTGAAGAACTCCTCCTCCTGCTGCACGAAGGTGAGGTTGCCGTCGAGGTCGTAGCGCCAGGCGTGGTACTTGCAGGTGAACTGCCTGCATACCCCGCTGGTCTCTTCGAGCGGCATGTCGTTCCACACCAGTTTGTTGCCGCGGTGCCGACAGATGTTGTGATACGCCTTGACCTCACCGGAGGTGGTCCGCACCACGATGATCGACGTGCCTGCGACCTTCAACTCCTTGGTGAAGTAGCTGCCTTTGCGCGGAACCTGTTCGGTCCGGCCGACATTCAGCCACGCGCGCTTGAAGATCGCGTGGCGTTCCTTCTCGTAGAACTCCGGACTGATGGAGTCCTCGTAGGAGACCGGATCGGTTCCCAGTTCGGGGTAGTGCTCCGTCCAACTTCCTTCTGGCGGTTTGGGAAAGCGAGCCATTGCCTTACTCCTGTCCGCCCGGCCTGGACCGTGCCGGGAGCTGCAGCGCCGACGGTATATGCTCCATGTCACAATCGCAAGTAGTTGATATAGACCGGCCGGGGCCGGGCAGCGACACCGATTACGCACCGCGGTCGGACCTCCATTCGGACCACAACCGTGGTGCAGACATCGGCGCGGAAAGGTGAGCAGACAATGCGATCGGACGAGTTGTTCATCGGCGGCCAATGGTCGCCAGCGAGCGCCGGGGACCACATCGAGGTCATTTCTCCTCACACCGAGGAACCCGTCGCGCGCGTCGCCGCCGCCGGGCCCGCGGACATCGACAGGGCCGTCGCCGCCCCGCGCGCTCCGCGTTCGACTCCGGTCCGTGGCCGCGTCTGGCCCCCGCCGAACGCATCGCCGCCGTGCGCCGGCTGGCCGAGCGGTACGGCGAACGGCGCGGCGAGATGGCCGAGACCATCACCGCCGAGATCGGGGCGCCCATCAGCTTCGCCCAGCGCGCGCAGGTCGGACTGCCCACGATGATGATGTCGGCGTTCTGCGATCTGGCCGACACGTACCCGTGGGAGGAATCCCGTCCGGGAATGTATGGAACCGATATCCGTATCCGCCGCGAGCCGGTGGGTGTCGTCGCCGCCATCGTGCCGTGGAACATGCCGCAGTTCCTGATCGTCACCAAGCTGATTCCCGCGCTGCTCGCCGGCTGCACGGTCGTGCTCAAGCCTGCGGCCGAGTCACCGCTGGACGCACTGCTGCTCGCCGACATGATCGCCGAGGCCGGGCTCCCCGACGGCGTGGTCAGCGTGCTGCCGGGTGACCGCTCCGCGGGCGAGTACCTCGTGAAACATCGCGGGGTGGACAAGGTCTCGTTCACCGGGTCGACCGCGGCGGGCAAGGCGGTGGCCGCCGCGTGCGCCGTCGATCTGCGCCGCGTCAGCCTCGAACTCGGCGGCAAGTCGGCCGCCATCGTCCTCGCCGATGCCGATCCCGCCGCCGTCGCCGCCGGCGTCCGCTCGGCAAGCCTGTCCAACAGCGGTCAGATCTGCAACGCGCTCACCAGGATTCTGGTGCCTGCGGCACGTTCGGCTGAGTTCACCGATGCCCTGGCCGCCGAGATGACGTCGCTCGTCGTCGGGGATCCGACAGATCCGGCCACACAGGTCGGACCGCTCGTCGCACAACGTCAGCAGGAGCGCGTGCGGGGCTATATTCGGACCGGCCGGTCCGACGGCGCGCGCCTCGTCGACGGGGGCGCCGACATGCCCGACGGGCTCGACCGTGGCTGGTATGTGAAGCCGACGTTGTTCGCCGACGCCGACAACGACATGACCATCGCGCGCGAGGAGATCTTCGGGCCCGTCCTGACCGTCATCGCCTATGCCGACGAGGACGAAGCAGTGGCGGTCGCCAACGACTCCGACTACGGCCTGGCCGGATCGGTGTTCACCGAAGACGCCGAAAGGGGAGTCGCCGTCGCCGAGCGCATCCGCACCGGGACCTTCGGCGTCAACCAGGGCTACACGATGGATCCGTTCGCACCGTTCGGCGGCGTCAAGGACAGCGGCTACGGCCGCGAACTCGGCCGTGAGGGGATCGACGGCTACACCGACACGAAGTCGATATCGATAGCGGCGCAACAGAATCCGGTTGCCGTCACGGCAGGAAACGGAGCGTGATGGCATGACGACATTGCAGACCCGCGAGCCGAACTTCGCTCGCCCGGTGGCGCCGCACCGCGGCCGAATCTATCTCGGCGTCGGGTTACTGACGGGGGTCGTCTTCCTCGCGATGACGATCGGTGTGCAGTTCGGCCTGATCGCCCCGACGTTCACCGCGGACGTCATCGCCAACCTGCTCTTCGGGATACCGGTGATACTGGTGCCCATCGTCATCCTGTGGGATGCGCCGGGCGAAAACCGGAGTCGGCTCGACAAGGCAGCGGAACTCACGCTGTTCTATCTGCCCTATACCGCGTGCAGCCAGATCGGCTACGAACTGATGTTCCTCATCGGCCATCCGCTCGGCTGGTGGACGCCCACGACCGACCCCGGCTGGAAGTGGCTGTGGTGGCAGTACGCCCTGGCCGACACCCGCTACGTCAGCGGTAACCCGTGGATCTTCGCGTTGGAGGTGGTCGGCGTGACCACCGGTGTCGTGGTGTTCGTCATGTGGACGCGACTGATCAAGACCGACCTGTCGACGGAATCCCGGATCCGTTGCCTGTGGGGAGCGTTCGCGGGATGTGCCGTCCTGATGAGCAGCACCGCGGTGTACTTCCTCGCCGAGGTGGGTGCGGGATTCGAGAACATCGGACAGGACGGCTACGGTCTGGGCTTCAAGTTCATCGCCGAAAACATCCCGTTCATGGTGCTGCCCCCACTGGTCCTGTACTCGATTCACCTGCAGATCGACTATTTGACGCGGCGGGCGGGCGCGCGGGCCGTCACGGGAATTTGATCGCCGAGACGTACATGTCGATGATCGGCCGGTAGAGGTCGACGTCGTCGAGCTCACTGCCGAGCACGATGGCATCGCTGGTCGCGATCAGCACCTGGGCGAACGTCAACGGCGGGATCACCAGAGTTCCGCCGAGGCGGTCGATGCCGTCGACGATGAACTTCGCCAGCGCCTCGACCACCTCCGCGCGCTTGCCGACCACGCGTTCTCGCGCATCCGGATTGCGCAACAGGTACAGGGTGAACTCGTGACCGAGGGCGGCGTGCTCGGCACCGCGGTCCTGGCTCAGCTGACGCCACCGCTGCGCGATCTCGTCGCGCTCGCGGGCCTCCACCTGTTTCGACGACGACATCACCTCGGCGAAGTTGTCGAAATAGCGCCGCCAGTAGCGGTCGCTGACGGCCAGGAACAGCTCCTCCTTGGTAGCGAAGTGCTTGTATATGGCGCCCTTCGTGTAACCGGCTTCGTAGGCGATGTCGTCGACAGTGGCTGCCGTGAAACCCTTTTCGGCGAACACGTCCTCGGCCGCGTCCAGCAGCAGCGACCGGGTGTGCTCGAGTCGCCGCTCCCGGGTCCACCGCTCCGCCATGCAGGAATTCTGCCATAAGAATCTAAGATCCCATTGAGTTATCCAGATACCGACGGGTATATTTCTCGAGATCGCGATGACGAGGCGCGATCGAGGAGGCGTCGTGAGCGAACTGTCGAACAAGCCATCCGCTGAGTCGCTGAGCACAGTGGGTCGACTCGAAGAGGCGTCGCCGCGGCCGTCAAACCGGGTCAAGATCTGGGCGACATTGGGTGGCGTGATCCTGGTCTTCCAGATCTACGTCTGGATCCGGTGGATCACCGGCCCGTACTTCACGCCGGTCGATCCCGGTCCGACCGAGCCGCCCACCTTCATGAAGGTCGCCCTGATGATGTGGCAGATCGGCTCACCGGTGCTCTTCCCGGTCGCCATCTGGTGGTTCATCATCCGGCCGTGGCGACGCGAACGTCGCATCACGTTGGACGGCATGATCATGGTGTCCACGGGTCTGTTCTTCTTCCAGGACCCGCTGCTGAACTACATCAACACCTGGTGCACCTACAACGCGTGGGCGTTCAACATGGGCTCGTGGGCCCCGCACGTCCCGGGTTGGCTGTCGCCCGAGAGGCCCGGCGCCCAAGTGGCAGAACCGTTGGGCATCAACGTCTCCGGATACGCGTACGGCGTGCTGCTGTGCACGATCCTGGGCTGCTGGGTCATGCGAAAAGCTCAGCAGCGGTGGCCGAACCTCGGCGCCAAGGGTCTGATCGGCGTCGCCTTCGCTTGGGGTTTCGTGTTCGACTTCGTGATGGAGGGCCTGGTCCTGATGCCGTTGGGGATGTACACGTTCCCCGGTGCCATCCAGGCGCTGTCGATCAACGCCGGAACCTACTACCAGTGGCCGATCTACGAGGGCCTGATGTGGGGCGGCGTGCAGGCCGCGTTGTGCTGTCTGCGGTTCTTCACCGACGACCGCGGCCGCACGGTCGTCGAGCGGGGCTTAGACAACGTCCGCGGCGAATTCGCCAAGCAGCAGTTCGTGCGTTTCCTCGCGATCTTCGCCGCCATCAGCGCATCGTTCTTCGTCTTCTACATCATTCCCGCGCAGTTCATGGCGACCCATGCCGACCCGTGGCCCGAGGATGTGCAGAAGCGTTCCTACTTCACCTCCGGCCTCTGCGGCGAAGGCACCGATCGGCCGTGCCCCGACCCGTCGCTGCCGATTCCGACCAGGCACTCGGGTTACATCAACACCGACGGCGAATTCGTGCTGCCGGAGGGCGTGGAGATGCCTGCGGTGGTGCCGCACGAACGGAGCGAATGAGGTGTCAGCCAATAATCACGTGCCGACGCTCGAAAGTCACTCGCGGGCACCGTTTTACCGGTCGGTCGGCGATGAGGTCGAGGTGTTTCGCGCCGCGGCCCGGCGAGGTTCGCCGGTGTTGCTCAAGGGTCCCACCGGATGCGGCAAGACCCGGTTCGTCGAGGCGATGGCCCACGAACTGGACCGCGAGTTGATCACCGTCGCCGGCCACGAAGACATGACGTCGGCCGATCTGGTGGGCCGGTTCCTACTCAAGGGCGGTGAGACGGTCTGGGTCGACGGACCGCTGACCAGAGCCGTTCGGACGGGCGCGATCTGCTACCTCGACGAGATCGTCGAGGCGCGCCAGGACACCACCGTCGTGATCCACCCGTTGGCCGACCACCGTCGCGAACTGCCGGTCGACCGGCTCGGTACGACCCTGTCCGCTGCGCCCGGGTTTCAACTGGTGATCTCGTACAACCCGGGCTACCAGAGCGTGCTGAAGAACATCAAGGAGTCGACGCGCCAACGGTTCGTCGCGATCGAACTCGACTTCCCGCCGCCCGAGGTGGAGACCGAGATCGTCGCGCACGAGGCCGGAATCGACGTCGACACGGCACGGACCCTGGTGTCGATCGGTAATGCTATCCGCGGTATCGAGGGCTCACCGCTGCGCGAGGCGTCCTCGACGCGGACGCTCATCCTGGCCGGCGGGCTCGCTGCCGAGGGGCTCGGTCTGCGGCGCGCCGTGCAGGCCGCGATCGTGGAGGCGCTGTCCGACGACAGAGACGTCGTGCGCGCGCTCGGCGAACTCGTCGATGCGCTGCTGCCCGGCCCGTGAACGACCCGGGCGCGGCCGAACTCGATCGCTTCCGGCTTCTGGCGACGTTCATCGCCGGTCGGTCGATCGACATCGCGACTGCGCCGAAGGGCCACCCCGCCCACACCAACGGCACGGTCATCTTCGTCTCGGACAGGGGTTCGGCCGAGCAGATTCGGCGGGAAGTGGTGTTGCACAGCGCGCTCATCGGGGCGGGCAGCCTGCGCGAGCCACTGATTCGGCCGTTGCGGGCGCGCTCGGCTCTCGCACGTCGCTATCTGGCGATCGAGGGTAGCCGGGTGCTCGTCGAGTTGGCCCGCCGGCTGCCGTTGGCGGCGAGGCTCCACCCCGAGAACCCGCACGGCACCACGTCCGCCGCCGAGTCCCTCGAAATCGCGTGCAGCCGAACAAGAGTCGGTGATCCGCCCGACTGGTTCGGCACCCTCAAACCGTCGGCACTGCTGAGCACGACCGAGTTGGGCGCACGCGCCTCCGATGACGACCTGCGGTTCACACCCGATCCGGCCGCCCTACCGGAAGACGAAGACGATGACGATGACGAGGGGCCGTCGGAGGAAAGCAAGATCCTCAAGATGTTCGACAACCCGCTCTTCAACTCGAAAACGGTCGGCGACTTCCTGCGCAAGCTGCTCGGCACCTCGGGGTCCTCCGGGAACAGCGCCGGCGGCGACCCGCAGGCCGAAGCCGTGCGGCGGGTCCGCGCGGGCGGGCCGCACGCCAGGCCGGTGCCCACCCGGATCCACTTCACCGACGACGAACGCCCGGGTGCCGCCGTCGGGGTGGGCGGAGCGCTGCATCCCGAGTGGGACGTCTTCCGGCGCCGGTACCGGCCGGACTGGTGCCGGGTGATCGACTACCCGCTGACCACACCCGCCGACGTCGGAGCTGCCGTCGTCGCCCCCGACGACGTCCTGCGCCGCCGACTTTCCCGGATCGGGTTGGGCCCCAGGGTGTTGCGGCGCCGACCGGATGGCGACGAACTCGACATCGAAGCCCTCGTCGACCTGTCCGTCGACCTCCGTTCCGGGTTCTCCCCGCCCGAGCACATCTTCTCCGAACACCGCAAGGTCGCCAGGAACCTCGGGGTGCTGATCCTGCTCGACGCGTCCGGCTCGGCGACCGACGCCGACCCGGACGGACTGGCCGTGCACGAGCACCAGCGGCGGTCGGCCGCCACACTGGCGGCCACGCTCGAGGAGCTCGGCGATCGGGTCGCGGTCTACGCCTTCCGGTCCCGAGGCCGTCATGCGGTCCACCTTCCGGCCATCAAGAAGTTCGATCAGCGCTTCGGGGCGGTCGGGCGGGCTCGCCTCAATCAACTGCAACCGTCGAGCTACACCCGCCTCGGCGCGGCGATCCGCGGTGCGGCCGAGATCCTCAAGCAAGAGGCGGGCACCCCCAACAAGCTGTTGCTCGTCCTGTCCGACGGCCACCCGTACGACGACGGTTACGAAGGTCGCTATGCGGAGGCCGACGCGCACAAGGCCCTCGAGGAGCTGCGCGCCGACGGCGTTGCATGCCTGTGTCTTTCGATCGGTTCTTCCGCGGGCGCCGATGCGCTTGACCGCGTCTTCGGTTCCGTCGGCCATGCCGGTGCCGCCTCGTTGGCCGAGCTGAGCCCACGGATGGACGAATTGTTCATGGCATCGCTGCGGGAACTCGCCGCACCCGCGCCCCCGCCGACATACCTAGCGCGGCGGTAGGCCGAGCACCCGCTGCGCGATGATGTTGCGCTGGATTTCCGACGCCCCACCCGAAATCGTCCCGGCATAGGTGCTGATGTAGCGAGTGAACCAGTCGGCGGTGAAAAGACCTGGGCTGTAGGGGTTGTACGGCGCTGTGAGTCCGGGACTGCGCAAGCCGTCTGCGCCCGCGGCGTCGAGCGCATACCCGAGCGCCTTCTGCTCGGCTTCCGACCCGAACAGCTTCAACACCGAGATGCCGGGGATGTCGCGTTCGCCCCGCGCCGCCTGCCCCAGTGCGACCGAACCGAGCAGACGCAGCGCCTGATAGTCCATCGCGATCGTCGCGTAGCGGTCCTGGTTCACCGCTCCCACCGGGCGGAAGTCCTGCAGCAGTTGATCCAGCCGATTGGCGAACGCCATCCACATCATGGTGCGTTCGTGGCCCAGCGATCCGTTGGCCACGCGCCAACCCTCATGCAGAGGACCGACGAGATTCTCTGCGGGCACCCGAACGCCGGAGAAGAACACCTCGTTGAAGTCCAGGTCCTCACGGCTGTACACCGAAGCGAACGGCCTGCGCTCGACTCCAGGTAGGTCGGTGGGTATCAACAGCGCGCTGATTCCCTTGTGCTTGGGGGCATCCGGGTCGGTGCGCACGAACGCGAGGATGACATCGGCGTCGTGTGCGCCCGAAGTCCAGACCTTCTGCCCGTCGACGACGAAATCCTCACCGTCGCGCACCGCTCGCGTCGCCAGGCCCGCCAGGTCCGAACCGGCCCCGGGTTCGCTCATGCCCAGCGATGCGGTCATCTCGGCACGCAGAATCGGCACCGCCCACCGCTGCTTCTGCTCGTCGCTGCCGAAGGACAGGAGCGACGCGGCGATGATCCCGACGCCCTGCGGATTGAAGGCAGGATAGATCCGGCGCCGCGCCAGCTCCTCGCGGTGGACGAACTGTTCGAGCACGCCCGCGTTGCGGCCACCGAATTCCGGCGGGTTTCCCGGTAGCAACCATCCGTGGTCGAACAGCAGCCGCTGCCAACAGCGTGCCCACTGCGGCACGTGGGCCGTCGATCGGGACCGCTCCGCCGCCTCGGCCTCCGGCGGCAGGTGCTCGTCGAGGAAGGCGACGAACTCCGCGCGGAACGCCTCCACTTCGGCATCGAAGGTGAGCTGCATCCCGCCAACATATCAAGTACTTAACATTTGAGGCGCGGTGCGCTAAGACTTAAGGGATGCTCAACGGCGAGAAGATCCTGATCACCGGCGCCACCGGCAAGATCGCGTTCCCCTTGGCGCGTGAGCTGGCACGCAACAACGAGGTGTGGGGCGCAGCCCGGATGCGTGAGCCGGCCAGCCGCGACAGGCTGAGCGCCGCGGGTGTCATTCCGGTCGCCCTCGACATCGGTGACGGCGACTTCTCCGCGCTCCCCGACGATTTCACCTATGTCTTCCACGCCGCGGTCGATCCCGGAGCCGAGGACTGGACGCGCTGCCTGGAGACGAACGCGCAGCGTTCGGGAGACCTGCTGCACCGGTACCGCGCCGCAAATGGCCTCGTACTGTGTTCGACCGGCTCGATCTACGCGTACCAGGGTCAGCGGCCGCTGACCGAATCCGATCCGCCCGGGGTGCCGTTGCGGGCGAACTACAGCTTCTCCAAGATTGCTGCCGAGGCGGTCTGCACGTGGGTCGCCAGACAGTACGAGATTCCGTTGACCATCATCAGAATCTGTTCCACCTACGGGCCCGAAGGCGGCGCCCCCGCCGACCGTCTCGACGCAATGCTGGCTCGTAGACCGATAAGGCTGCACCCGGACCGGCCGAACAACTACAACCCGATCTACGAGGACGACTACGTCGCGCTGGGGATCAGGGCGATGGAGGCAGCCGACACGCCGCCGGTCGTGGTGAACTGGGCCGGCAGCGAGACGGTCAGCGTCGAGGAGTACTGCGCGTACATGGGCGAACTGGTCGGCATCGATCCGATTTTCGAGTACACGCCCGAGGCCCACACGCCGTTGTGGCCTGACGTCACCCACATGCACGAGGTGCTGGGGCGCACGACGGTCGGGTGGCGCGACGGTTTCCGCCGAATGATCGAGGCCCGCCATCCCGAAATCCCGCTGCCACAGCCGGGTTCGGTGTAGAGGAGACGTCGATGCAACTACCGGGCAGACCGTCGGACGAGGTTCCCGAGGTGCTCGCCAACGGAGACGGGGACATCACCACCATGTTCGTCTCGATGGCGCGACGCCACCCCGACGGAGCGGACGCGGACTATCTGCGCTGGCACACCCTGGACCACCGCCCCGAACAGCACCGGATGCCGGCGGTGCGCGCATCCCTGCGCCTGGTGTCCACGCCGCAGTGCCGCGCCGCACGCGCAACCGGTGAAACTCCCTATGACGAGATCGATCACGTGATGACGTACTTCTTCACCGGGGTCGAGGGAATGGGACCGTTCCTCGCACTGTCCAAGGCACTCGGTGACGCGGGCCGCAAACTTCCTCTGCTGCCAGCGGTCGAACGCGGTGTGTACGACGTGCAGCAGCGCGCCGCAGCGCCACGGATCAAGGTGGGCGCCGACGTGCTGCCGTGGTGGCCGAATAGAGGCGTGTATCTACTGCTGGAACGAGGCGCAGGTTCTCCGGACGAACTGGTGGACGTCGACGGGGTGGCAGGCGCGTGGGCGGCGACGTCTCTGCCGGTCGAAGCCCGTCTGGCGAGCGCCCCTGCCGCGCAGACGCTTACGTACTGCTTCCTCGACGATGACCCCGTCACCGTCGCCGGGCGGCTGGGACCGGTCCTACGGACCCGATGGGAGACGGACGGCGTCGAAGCGCTCTTCGCGGCGCCGTTTTACGCCGTCGTGCCGTACGAGTGGGACCGCTACGTCCCATGACAGGGAGGTATGAATGCGCGTCGGATTGATGGTGGGCTCCGATAAGGAGCGCCCCCGCGCCGAGCGGCTCAACGGACTGATCGACGACGGAAAAGTGGCGGAGGAGCAAGGTTTCGCCTCGTTCTGGATGCCGCAGGTGCCCGGCTACCTCGATGCGATGACGGCGGTGGCTCTGCTCGGAGCCGCCACGGACCGCATCGAGATCGGGACGGCGGTGGTACCGATCCAGACCCGCCATCCGCTAATCATGGCCCAACAGGCGCTCACCACTCAGATCGCCTGCGGCAGCAGGTTCACCCTCGGGATCGGCCCGTCACACCACTGGATCATCTCCGACCAGCTCGGCCTGCCCTACGACAGGCCCGCGCGGTTACTACGCGACTACCTCGAGGTGCTCGACGCGGCGTTCGGCGGACCGGGCGCGATAGCCGTCGACAACGACAACTACCGCGTACACAGCCCCGTCGACGTCACCGACGCCTTCACCGTGCCGGTGTTGGTGGCTGCGCTCGGCCCGACGATGCTGCGGATCGCCGGGGAGCGCACCGGCGGGACCATACTGTGGATGGCCGACGAGCGTGCGATCGGCGACTACGTGGTGCCCCGGATCACGGCGTCGGCCAAAGAGGCGGGCCGCGAGGGTGTTCGGATCGTCGCCGGTGTACCCGTCGCGCTCTGTGCAGACCGCGAAGTCGATGACGCCCGGGCCTACGCCAGCGAGGTCCTGGGCCACGCCGACTTCTCCCCCAACTACGTCCGCCTGCTCGAACATGGTGACGCCGAAGACGTCGGCGACACCATGGCCGCGGGCGACGAGGCGACCGTTGACGCGCGGCTGCGCCGCTACCGCGACGCCGGCGTCACCGACCTGGCGTTGCGCGTGGTGCCGCTCGGACAGGATGCCGCGCAGCGACAGGCGTCGCGTCGGCGCACTCAGGAGTTCGTCGCATCGTTGGCTTCGGAGTTCGCCGCGGGAACATAGCTTCCCATGAACTCGACGGGTACCCCGCCCATCGTACAGAAGAACAGGTCAACGCCAGGCACACCGGTGTCCAGCATTGTGACCTCATCGGCGAAAGCGCTCGCCTTCGCGCGTGTTTCGGCGAATTCGGGCGCCATGAAGGACAATGCGGCCAACCCCTCGGGCACGATGTCACGAAGGTGCTCGGGAACGTCCAGCACCTCGATGAGCCCCGTATCGCCGGTGCCGAGCATGGTGACCTCCGCACCGTCCGACGCCGGCCACCCGAGCGTCTTCTGCAGCACCTCACCGGGGACGTGCATCCGAAACTGCATCTCCATCCCCATCACCTCGGCCAGGAACGCGGTGAAGGTGTGCGCCGAATGGCTGCGCATGACGACGTGGTGAAGATTGGGCATGTCCCGCCTTCCGATCGGCCTACGACCCGAGCATGATCAGACCGCCGTCGACCGCGACGAGCTGCCCGGTCATGAAATGCGAACCCTCGCTGCAGAAGAACACCAGCGTGGGGCCGAGATCACGAACGGTGTCACCGAGCGCTCCGCCGAGCGGGATCGAGGTCTTCAGCTGCTCATCCATGAGTTCGGCTGCAGGTCCGAGGAATTCACGCAACCGCTCGGCACCCGGCGTCTGCACCGCGGGCGCCAGCGCGATCACCGACACGTTCTCGGCCGCCCACGCCCTGGCGGCCGATCGGGTCCAGGCGGCCAGCGCCCCTTGGTCGCTGCGTAAACCGCCGAGAGGGGGCTACCCATCACGGCCTCGGCGGATCCGAAGTTGATGATGCGGTCACCGCCGTTCTCGCGCATGCCCATGTACGCCGACTGGTTGGTCAGGATCGTGGCCTTCACGTTGGTGCCGGTCAGGGACTCGATGTCGTCGGTGGCGATCTGGCCGGGGATCCCCGCCTGCCATAACCCCGCCGCATTCAGCAACTTGTCGAGGCCGCCCATCGCCTCGGCAGCGGCTCGCACCGTCTCCTCGACTGCGTCGGCGTCACGCACGTCGCACTGCAGCCAGGACACGCCCGGCACGGCGGGAGGCGCCGTGGTGTGGCGGGTGGCCACTACGCGTGCACCCGCCTCGGTGAGCACGTGCACCGCCGCCGCGCCGATGCCTGTAGCCCCACCGGTCACCAAGATGCGCCTGCCGTTCAATGTCGCGACCACCCATAGATAGTTAGACAAACGTCAACTATTTGCAACCCTCAATCGCCCTGTTACAGTGCCGGAGTGTCGAAGGTCAGCAGCGAGGCTATGGCTGACGGTGGTCAACGGCGCGCATCTTTCCAGCGGGCTCGATCGCATGAGACGAAGCGGGCGCTCGTGCAGGCGGCCATGGCGTTGTGGCGCACGAACGGCTATGCCAAGACGACCGTCGCCGACATCTGCCGGGCCGCGGGCGTGTCGAGAGGCCTGTTCTACTTCTACTTCCCCGCCAAGGAGGACATCCTCTTCGAGGTCGGCCTGCTGTCGACCCGGTCGGCGCAGCAGAAGGTGCGCACGCTGTTGCGCGCCGACTACGACGTCGAGACCGTCATCGCCGAGGCGCTGCGCAGCCTCGAACGGTCGATGGGGCGCAACCCGCGCGAACTGATCATCCAGACGATCTTGGAGGGCTACCGGCATGAGCACCGGATCCTCGCGGGTGAGTCAATCGACGAGACCGCCGACGCCGACATGTTCGGCGAGCTCTTCACCCGGGCACAGCAAGACGGGAAAATCGGCGCGCATGTCGACGTCGAACACCTCTCCCGCTTGGCGGGCATGCACGTCAGCGAAGGCGTCCGGCACTGGGCGAGCGGGAGTTTCGGTGACCGATCGTTCGCCGAGGTCGTGACCGACGACGTCGCGGCACTGATCGCCGGATTCAACTCGAGAAAGGCGCAGCGGTGAGAATCTCGGTGGAGTGCGCGTAGGGCGTCGCATTCGACTGATACCTGAACAAAGAGAAAGGAGACCACGATGTCGTGGGATTTCGAGACCGACCCCGAGTACCAGAAGGTGCTCGACTGGGCCGACGAATTCGTCAGGGAGGAGGTCGAACCGCTCGACTTGGCGTTTCCCGATCAGCAGTTCGTTCCTTTGGACGCCAACCGCCGCAAGGTGATCGACCCGCTCAAGGACGAAGTGCGCCGACGGGGTCTGTGGGCCACCCACCTCGGTCCCGAACTCGGCGGACAGGGTTACGGACAGCTCAAGCTCGCGCTGCTCAACGAGATCCTCGGCCGCTCCCAGTGGGCGCCGATCGTATTCGGTTGTCAGGCGCCCGATACCGGCAACGCCGAGATCATCGCGCACTACGGGACCGAGGCGCAAAAGGAGCGCTACCTGCGCCCGCTACTCGACGGCGAGATCTTCTCGTGTTACTCGATGACCGAACCGCACGCCGGCGCCGACCCGACACTGTTCAACACCACCGCGGTCCGTGACGGCGACGACTGGGTGATCAACGGCTGGAAGTTCTTCTCCTCCAACGCCAGAACCGCGTCGTTTCTGATCGTCATGGTCGTCACCAACCCCGACGTGAGCGCCTATCAGGGTATGTCGATGTTCCTGGTGCCGACCGACACACCGGGCGTCAACATCGTCCGCAACGTCGGACTGCACGGCGAGCGTGACGACGAAGGCTCGCATGCGCTCATCCACTACGACAACGTGCGGGTGCCCGCCGATGCGCTGCTGGGCGGCGAAGGCCAGGCATTCGTCATCGCCCAGACCCGCCTCGGCGGCGGCCGTATCCACCACGCGATGCGCACGATCGGACTCTCGCGCAAAGCGCTCGACATGATGTGTGAACGCGCGCTGAGCCGGGAAACCCAGGGCAGCAGGCTGTCCGAGAAACAGTTCGTTCAGGGCTACATCGCCGACTCTTACGCACAGCTGTTGCAGTTCCGGCTGATGGTGCTCTACACCGCGTGGGAGATCGACAAGTACAACGACTACAAGAAGGTCCGCAAGGACATCGCCGCGGTCAAGGTCGTGATGCCGACGGTGCTGCACGATATCGCTTGGCGCGCAATGCAAGTCCACGGTGCGCTGGGCGTCACCAACGAGATGCCGTTCCTGGGCATGGTGACCGGCGCCGCGGTGATGGGCCTGGCCGACGGTCCGACCGAGGTGCACAAGGCGACGGTGGCCAAGCAGGTGCTGCGCGACTATGCGCCCAGCACCGACACATGGCCGAGCGAGTGGATCCCGGCCAAGCGGGAGAAGGCCAGGGCCAAGTTCGCTGAGTATCTAGACCATGAAGTGGGGAATCTGTGAGCGAGAACGCGATAGACGTTGCGCGCCTGACCGACTGGATGGACGCGGCCGAACTACCCGGCAAGGGTGAGCCGCTGCAGACCCGGTTCCTGTCGGGCGGCACCCAGAACGTCATCTACGAATTGCGCCGCGGCGAACACAGCTGTGTGCTTCGGATGCCGCCGCCCGGCGCCCCTGCTGACCGCGACAAGGGAATCCTGCGGGAGTGGCGCATCATCGAGGCGCTCGACGGCACCGACGTGCCACATACCGAGGCCGTCGCGGTATGTGAGGACGCCGCGGTGCTTGGTCGGCCCTTCTACCTGATGGGGTTCGTCGACGGATGGTCGCCGATGGACCTCGACGACCGCAAGTGGCCCGAACCGTTTGACTCCGACCTCTCCGCCCGCGGGGAGCTGGCCTATCAACTCGCCGAGGGCATCGCGCTGCTGTCCCAAGTGGACTGGAAGGCCAAGGGACTGCATGATCTGGGGCGGCCCGACGGCTTCCACGAACGCCAGGTCGATCGCTGGACCGCGTTCTTCGAGCGCATCAAGGGCCGCGAGATCGACGGCCTCGACGTCGCCACCGACTGGCTGCGCACACATCGGCCGCTGGACTACGTCCCCGGATTGATGCACGGCGACTATCAGTTCGCCAACGTGATGTATCGGCACGGCGCGCCCGCTCGGCTCGCGGCGATCGTGGACTGGGAGATGGGCACCGTCGGAGACCCGAAGCTGGACTTGGGCTGGATGGTGCAGAGCTGGCCCGAGGACACCGCGGCGCCGACGGATTCGGAGATGGGTTACGTCGACATGCGGGGAATGCCCTCGCGCGCAGACGTCGTCGCACACTATGCGAAGGTCTCCGGGCGCCAGGTCGACGATCTCGACTACTACCTGGTGCTGGCGAAGTGGAAGCTGGCGATCGTGCTCGAGCAGGGTTTCCAGCGCGCGGGCGACAACGAGAAGCTGCTCGCCTACGGCCCGGTCATCGTCGAACTGATGTGCTCGGCCGCCGAGCTGGCCGAATCCAGCGACTACCGGTGACGCGGCAGGTGCCCGCCCAAATCAGCTGGCGGGCACCAGATCCGCGGCCACCGACACCATCATCCCGCAGCGGAACATCTCACAGTCGCCGACCTCGGCGACTGCGGGATCACCGGCTGCGGCCAGCGCCTTGGCCTTGAACGCCCTGGCCGCCGCGCTCAGGCGGTGCTCGACCGAATCGACACTGCTGTCGAGTTCTGCGGGCACCCGCTCGCCCCACAGGATCACCTCGGTCGCGCCCTGATCGAGTGCGTTGCGCACGTGCTGGAGGACACGCGCGTCGCGGTCGATCAGGTTCGCCGCGACAGCGACGGTCTGGGGATGCGGCCGTTCCTCCCAGGCCGCGAGGACCGTTTCCAGGTCGAGGGTCTCGGCTCCGAGAATCGTCAGCGGGCGAACGTCTTCGCCACCACCGACGAGCACGGTGACGTCCCACCCGGCCATCACCCGGTCGTAGATCCAGCCGCCGGCCGACTTCACCGCGTCCGACACCGTCGGGGCGGCGATGTCGAGCCGGTACCTCATGTCGAGCTCCGCGGCGCCAACTCGCGCCCCAGCGACTCGGCGTACCCCTTGAACACCTCGGCCAATTGAATCGATGGGTCGAGTAACCATAGGGTCTCCATTCCATAGGTGAACGCGAGGATTTCCACGGCCTTGGTGGCCGGGTCGAGGTCTTGGCGATACTTTCCGCTCCGCTGACCGCGCTCGATGATCGCGGTGATGATGTCGACCGCGTCGCGGTAACGCTTGACCAGGCGGTCGTGCAGAGGCGCGTCGGGCGCGATGTTCTCCACCAGCAGCACGGTGAAGGTCCCGACGAGCTCGGGCGCGCGCTCGAAGCGTTCGGGGACCCGGCCGAGTTCGGTGACCAGATCACCCGAGCGGTAGTCGGCGTGGATCGCGTCGTCGGCGTCACGGGCGTCGAGCACCGCGTTGAGCAGCTGCTCTTTGGACTCGAAGTGGTGCAGCAGACCGGCGGGCGTGACCCCGGCTTCCTTGGCGATCAGGGCCAGCGAGGTGTTGCGCCACCCGTTGCGCGCGAGCAGGCGTTCGGCCACCGCCAGGATGCGCTGACGACGATCCTCGCCCTTGGCGAGGAGCGTGGCATACGGCCGCGCGGGCTCCGTGGCGGACACCGAACTCCTTCGTTCAACCAACCTAGTGAACACACAGTAGGTAGGTTTGGGCGCTGTGACAAGCGTCTCAGCCAAATTGGGTTTAGACCGCCGTCACATCGCCAGGTCAGCGCGTGTTTCGGGCGCAATCCGCCGTCCCCGCGCCAGGTTTCCTATCGTCGCGTGAACTCGATGTGCAGCTCGGTCAGCCCGCGCAGCAAAAACGTCGGCTCGTAGGAGTAGCGGCGCTCACCGGATGGACCGTGGGCCGCCTCGCTGATCCGGATGTGGCGCGTACGCTCGAGCAACCTCTGCACGGTGATGCGGCCCTCCACCCGGGCCAGGGGCGCGCCCGCGCAGGAGTGGATTCCACGACCGAACGCGATGTGCTCGCGCACGTTCTTCCGGTCCGGGCGGAACTCGTGGGGATCGTCGAATTTGCGCGGGTCCCGATTGGCCGCGCCGAGGCACAGCATCACGATCGTGCCCGCCTTGAGCGGCACCCCGCCCAGCGTCGTGCTCTTGCGGACGAGCCGGAAGTCGACCTTGGTCGGCGAGTGCATGCGCAGCGCCTCTTCGATGAACGCCGGAATCCGCTCGGGGTGTTCGCGCAGCATCTGCTGGAAGTCCGGCCGGTCTCCGAGGGTCTGCACCGCCGCGCTGAGCAGCTTGGTGACGGTCTCCTGCCCCGCGGCGAACAGGAACGTGGCCGGCTTGACGACCTCGATCAGCTCCGGTGTCGAACCGTCGGGGTACACCGCGGTCGCCATACCCGACAGCACGTCGCCGCGCGGTTGGCGGCGGCGCTCGGCGAGATAGCCGGCGAACTTGTCGTCGAGATACTGCAGCGGGTCCCGCCCCACCGGGGCGCCGTCGAGCGCGCCGACGCGGGTGCCGTAGCGCTCCTCGACCCCGAGCGCGGCCAGGAACTCGGGCCGGTCCTCGTCGGGCACGCCGAGCAGGTCGATGATCGCCGACGTGGCGAAGGGTTTGGCGTACTCCGAGAGGAACTCGCACCGCCCCTCAGAGGAATGCGGGTCCATGATCTGGTCGATCTGGCTGTCGACCAGCTGCCACATGTAGTCCTCGTTCTCCTTGAGCCGGCGCGGCGTCAGGAGCTTGGTCAACAGCGACCGGGCCCGTTCGTGGGCCGGCGGGTCCATCACGACCATGTGCTCGTAGATGGGAAACAGGTGGCGGTGCGCCTCGATCTGCTCGGTGATGTCGTCACCTTCGGGGACGAACGGCAGCGGCGGGAACGGCCCGCCGATCGCGTTCACCGCCGAGAAGGAATCGTGATCCTTGAAAGCCGCCACCACTTCGGCGTAACCGGTGACGGCGACGACGCCGTAGTTCGGTTCCCGAAACACCGGGCCCTGCTCGCGAAGGTGGTCCCAGTAGTCATAGGGATCCTGACTGATCGCGTGGTCGGAGAAGTAGTCCACCGAGGCGAGATCGGTCATCGACGGCCGTCCTTTCGGTCCTGGCGCCCGTAGCCAGTCTGATCGATCGATCAAACTGTTAGGATGCGCCATGCCTATCACGGGTCGTGACAGAGGGTCAAGCATTCGGACGGAGGGGCGCGCCGGGAACGCCAAGCGAGCCGAGGTCGGGGCGCGCCAGCGACTCATCGAGGCCACCGCGAAGATCATGCGCGACGAGGGCTATGCCGCCGCGACGTCACGACGCGTGGCGGCCGAGGCCGGGGTCAAACAAGCGCTGGTCTACTACTACTTCCCCACGATGGATGACCTGTTCGTCGAGGTGTTGCGGGCCGGCGCCGAGGCGTCCCTGGAGAACATGCGCTCCGCGCTCACCGATGACGACCCGTTGCACACGCTGTGGCTGATCAACAGCGATTTGCGAAGGACGATCCTGAACACCGAGTTCATGGCACTGGCCAACCACCGCAAGGTGATTCGTACGGAGCTGAAGGCCTACGCGGAGCGCGTGCGCGACATCGAGACCGCCGCGGTCACCGTGGCCCTGCGGGCCAACGGTGTCGATCTCGACGACTACCCGCCGGTCGCCGTTTCGATGTTGATCGTGCAGATCGCGCGCAGCCTGTGCAACGAGGACGCGGTCGGCCTCACGCTCGGACACGACGAGATGCGCGACTTCATGCAGCGCTGGATGCAATCGCTGAAGGAGTCCTTGACCTCCGGCGGGTCGCTACCTCCCCCCGGCTGAGCTCGCACATCGATCGGCGGTGCCGCGACACCGCGATCCCTCCGCCTCGCAGGCCCGACTGTTGACACGTGGGCCGATCGGTGCCACGATCCTGATCGATCGACCAAACTAATCGAGCAGCCAGAAGGTGGACACATGGGTGGACGAGTCGAGGGCAAAGTCGCGTTCGTAACCGGCGCGGCGCGGGGCCAGGGCCGCAGCCACGCGGTGCGCCTCGCCGCGGAGGGTGCCGACATCATCGCCGTGGACGTCTGCAAGCAGATCTCCAGCAACGACGACATCCCATGGGCCACACCGGACGACCTCGCCGAAACGGCCGACCTCGTCAAGAACCTGAACCGCCGCATCGTCACCGCCGAGGTCGACGTGCGTGACTACGACGCCCTCAAGGCGGTCGTCGACGGGGGCGTCGAACAGTTGGGCCGGCTGGACATCGTGGTCGCCAATGCCGGCATCGGCAACGGTGGAGCAACGCTGGACAAGACCAGCGAAGACGATTGGCGCGACATGATCGACGTCAATCTCTCTGGTGTGTGGAAGACCGTCAAAGCCGCTGTCCCCCATCTGCTCTCCGCAGGGCACGGCGGTTCGATCATCCTCACCAGCTCGGTCGGTGGCCTCAAGCCCTACCCCCATACCGGCCATTACATCGCCGCCAAGCACGGCGTGATCGGCCTGATGCGCACATTCGCCGTCGAACTCGGTCAGCACTCAATCCGGGTCAACGCCGTCTGCCCCACGAATGTGAACACACCGCTGTTCATGAACGAGGGAACCATGAAGCTGTTCCGGCCCGACCTCGAGAATCCCGGACCCGACGATCTCGCCGTCGCCGCACAGTTCATGCATGTGCTCCCCGTCGGCTGGGTGGAGCCCGAGGATGTCAGTAACGCCGTGTTGTTCCTGGCCTCGGACGAATCCCGCTACATCACAGGTCTTCCGGTCACGATCGACGCGGGCAGCATGCTGAAGTAGCCGGGCAATTCGGGTGGAGTCGCTAGCGTGTAGTGCATCGATCACACCCAATTCACGTGAGTGGAGTCCTGAGTGAAACTCGTCTTCAACCTTCCGCACATGCTGCGACTCAAGGCCATGATGCAGCCGTGGGAAGCATCGGTGACCGGTGCCGACCAGACGCGGATGGCCAAGTGCGCCGACGAGTGGGGCTACGACATGATCGCCGTGCCCGAGCATTTCGCGATTCCCAACGATCACGTCGAACTGTCCGGGCCGCATTATCTGCAGTCCACCGTGGCTCAGGCGTATCTCGCCGGGGCAACACAGCGGATCATGCTCAATTCGTGCATCACGGTACTGCCGCTGCAACATCCGATCGTGTTGGCGAAGTCGCTGGCCACCGCCGACTGGATGAGCAGCGGCCGCATGATGGTGACGTTCGGCGTGGGCTGGCTGGAACGCGAATTCGAACTCCTGGGTGTGCCCTTCCATGAACGTGGCCGCATCGCCGACGAGTATCTGGCTGCGATTGTCGAACTGTGGACCAGTGAATCGCCCAGCTTCGACGGCAAGTATGTGTCCTTCGATGACATCGCCTTCGAGCCCAAGCCGATCCAGAAGCCGCATCTGCCGATCTGGATCGGCGGTGATGCGGACGCGGCACTGCGCCGAGCGGCGAAGTACGCCTCGGGATGGTGGTCATTCCTCACGCCGCCCGAAAAGATCGCCGAGCGCCTCGACTTCATCAAGTCCCAACCTGGCTACGACGGTCGGCCATTCGACGTGGTGCACGGGCTGGGCACGAATCGGGTCGGCGAGGGCCATACCGTGCAAGACGACCCCGAGGGCCGACCGGGCATGAGTGCGGCCGAGATCGTCGACCGGCTCGGTTGGCTCGCGCAGCAGGGCGTCACCGTGAGCGCTGTGCCCCTGCCGCCGGTGTCAGGGGTCGACGAGTATCTCGACTACGCGCAATGGGTGATCGAGGAGATCAAACCGCAGCTGGCCTAGTGGTTTACAGGCCCAGCGACTTGGCGATGATCACCTTCATCACCTCGCTGGTGCCCGCGTAGATGCGGGCCACCCGGGCGTCGGTGTACAGCCGAGCGATCGGATACTCCATCATGTAGCCGTAACCGCCGAACAACTGCAGGCAGCGGTCCACCACCCGCTGCTGCATCTCGGTGCAGAACAGTTTCACGCGGGCCGCATCCGCGCCGGACAACTCGCCGTCGACATGCAGGGCCACAGCGCGATCCAGCATCGCCTGCGCGGCCTCCACCTCCGCCGAGCAGGCCGCCAACTCGAACTTAGTGTTCTGGAACGACGCCACCGGTGTGCCGAACGCCTTGCGGCTCTTGGTGTAATCGATGGCGGCGGCGATCGCCGAGCGTGCCTGCGCGACCGATCCGACGGCGACGGTGAGCCGCTCCTGAGGCAGGTTGTGGCCCAGGTAGCTGAACGCCTCGCCTTCTTCGCCCAGCATGTTGGTCGCGGGTACGCGGACGTCGACGAACGAGAGTTCGGCGGTGTCCTGCACCTTGCAGCCCATCTTCTCCAACTCACGGCCCCGGGTGAACCCGGGCATCCCGTCCTCGACGACGAACAGCGTGAGCCCCTTGCGCCGGTTGTCCGGGTCGGTCGAGGTCCGCGCGACGACGATCACGAGGTCGGCCTGCATACCGCCGGTGATGAACGTCTTGGCGCCGTTGAGGATCCAGTCGTCACCGTCGCGTACAGCGGTGGTGCGCACACCGGCGAGGTCGGATCCCGTGCCCGGTTCGGTCATCGCGACGGCGGTCAGCAGCTCCCCGGCGGCAAGCCCGGGAAACCACCGCTTGCGTTGCTCTTCGTTCGCGTAGTGCAGGAAGTACGGGAGGATCACCTCGAGCTGGGTGCGCACGGTCGACAGCGTGACCAGTGCGCGCGCCGCCTCCTCCTGCAGCACGACGTTGTAGCGATAGTCGGGGGTCCCACCTCCGCCGTACTCCTCGGGAATGGCCATCCCGAGCATGCCCAGCGACCCCATCTGCTTGAACACCTCGCGAGGCATGCGGCCGCCCTTCTCCCACTCGGGATAGTGCGGGACCACTTCCTTTTCGACGAAGTCACGGGCGAGTTCGCGGAACGCCTCATGGTTTTCGGTGAACAGGGTTCTCTGCACGCGGGTCCTCCCGTGGAATCAGTGCTTACTGCGTCAGCAGCGCTAGGCGATGAGTTCTGCCCCCATCGCTAGGCGATGAGTTCTGCCGCCATCGCTAGGCGATGAGCTCTACCCCCATCGCTAGGCGATGAGTTCTACCAAAGTCGCGTTGGCGGTTCCGCCGCCCTCACACATGGTCTGCAAACCGAACCGAATCCCGTTGTCGCGCATGTGGTTGAGCATGCGCGTCATGAGCACCGCACCCGACGCCCCGAGTGGATGCCCCAGGGCGATCGCCCCGCCGAGCGGGTTGAGCTTGGCTTGGTCGGCGCCGGTCTCGGCCAGCCATGCCAGCGGCACCGGCGCGAACGCCTCGTTCACCTCGAACACACCGACCTCGTCGAGGGTCACTCCGGCCTTGTGCAGGACCTTCTCGGTCGCCGGGATCGGACCGGTCAGCATCAGAACCGGGTCGGCACCGGTGACCGCGCCCGCACGGTAGCGGGCAATTGGGCTCAGTCCCAACGCCACAGCGTTGTCGGCCGCCATCACCAGCAGCGCCGCGGCACCATCGGAGATCTGTGACGAATTTCCCGCATGGATGACGCCGTCGTCCTTGAAGGCCGGCTTGAGCCCCGCGAGCTTCTCCACCGTGCTCCCCCGCCGCACCCCTTCGTCAGCCACGACTGGTTCACCGTCGGTGAAGACCGGCATGATCTGCGATTCGAACGCGCCGTTGTCCTGCGCGGCAGCGGCCAGCTCGTGTGAGCGCACCGAGTACTCGTCGAGCCGGGTTCGGGAGAAACCCCACTTCTGGGCGATCAACTCCGCCGAGATGCCCTGGTTGAACGAGAAATCGCCGTAGCGTTCGAGGACCTTGGGCCCGTAGGGCATTCCGGTCGCCCGCGCCGAACCGAGCGGCACCCGGCTCATCACCTCGACCCCGCCGGCGACGACGACGTCCTGCTGACCCGACATCACCGCGTGGACCGCGAAATCCAGCGCCTGCTGGCTCGACCCGCAGGCGCGGTTGACCGTGGTGCCGGGGATGGTCTCCGGCCAGCCCGCGGCAAGAGCCGCGTAGCGGCCGATGTTGCTCGACTGGTCGCCGACCTGAGACACACAACCCCACACCACGTCGTCGACGATCTCGGGATCGATACCCGCACGCTCGACGAGTGCGGTGAGCACGATCGCCGACAGGTCGGCGGCATGCATCTCCGACAGCCCGCCGTTGCGCTTGCCGACCGGCGTGCGCACCGCCTCCACGATCACGGTTTCACGCATTGTTCTTCTCCGATCCGGGCCCGATCGCCCATCGCCCAGTAAATACGGCCTCGCGTTTGGCGGCGAACGCGGCATAGGCCTCCGCCGAATCCGCGGTGGCGAAGTTGCCCGGCTGTGCGCGGGCCTCATTGGCCAGCGCCTCACGCAGCGTCGCGTTGGCCCCGTCGTTGAGCAGCGCCTTGCTCTGCGCCAAGGCGACCGGTGGGCCCGCCGCGAGCCGGGCCGCCAGATCGGCGACGAAGCCGTCGATCTCATCGGCGGACCGCACCCAGGTGACCAGCCCCAACGAGTGGGCCTCCGCGGCGTCGATCATGTCGGCCAGCAACACCAGCCGCTTGGCCTGTTGCAGGCCCACCAGTTTGGGCAGCAGCCACGAACCGCCGAGGTCGACCGACAGGCCGCGCTTCGAAAAGATCTGGCAGAACCGGGCATCCGGCGTCGCCACCACGAAGTCACAACCGAGCGCCAGGTTCCAGCCGGCCCCGACCGCAACCCCGGTCACCTTGGCGATGGTGGGTACGGACAGTTCGTGCAGTGCGAGCGCGACATCGGTGAGCCGCCGTAACTTGTGTCGCGGGTGGATGTCCTCGGGTGTGCCGATGTCGGCGCCCGAGCAGAACGCCCCACCCGCGCCGGTGATCACCAATGCGCGAAGTTCGGTGTCGCGGGCGGCCGCCCGCAGGGCATCGGCCAGGTCCCCCCACAACTGCGCGTTGATCGCGTTCTTGCGGTCCGGCCGGTTCAGCGTCAGGGTCCGCACCCCGTCGCTGTCGGAACTCAGCAGCACGTCATCGCTCACTGGTACGCGGGCCCGATCACTCCGTCGGCACGTAGCCGCGCGAGATCCTCTGCCGTCAGCCCTAATTCACCCAGCACGGCATCGGTGTGCTGGCCCAAACCGGGTACCGCTCCCATCGGTTGCTCGAAGCCGGTGATCACCGGCGGGGGGCGCAGCGCGCGGATGTCACCCTTGGGGGTGGCGACAGTGCGCCACCGGTCCCGAGCGGTGAGGTGGGGGTGTGCGACGACCTCGCTGGGCAGGTTGTACCGCGAGTTGCCGATCCCGGCGTCGTCGGCGATCTTCTGGATCTCGGCGAGATCACGCTGGGCACACCACGATCCGATGGCTTCCTCCAAGATCTCGCGGTGGGCGCAGCGGTCAGGGTTGGTGGCGAAGCGGGGATCCTCGGCGAGGTCGGGGCGGTCGATGATCTCGCGGGCCACCCGCTGCCACTCCCGGTCGTTGGTCGTGCCGAGCACCACCGTCTGACCGTCGCGCGTCGGAAACGCCCCGTACGGCGCGACGGCGGGTGAGCCGACGCCGAGCGGTTCCTGGTCGATGCCCGAATGCTGGGTGTATGTCAACTGATAACCCATCACGTCGGTCATCACGTCGAACAGGCTCAGCGCAACCGACTGGCTCGCGGCCCCGGCATTGCCCCTGCCTCGTCCGACCAGAAGCGCCAGGATGGAGATCGCCGCGTACAGGCCCGTCGAGAAATCGGCCATCGCGGGTCCCGGTTTGGCCGGCATCCCCGGGTAGCCCGTGACCGCGCACGATCCCGACTCCGCCTGCACGAGAAGGTCGTAGGCACGCTTGTGGGAGATCGGACCGCCGGGGCCGTAACCGTCGATCTCGACCGGAATCACGTTGGGATGACGCGTCGCGAGGTCACTGGGAGCCAAGCCCATCCGCGCGGTGGCACCCGGCGCGAGGTTCGACACGAACGCGTCCGCCCGGTCCAACAGGCGGTGCAGAAGGTCGATACCCTCGGGCGCTTTGGTGTTCAGCGTCACCGACTCCTTGCCGCGGTTGGCCCAGACGAAGTGCGCGGCCAAACCACCGGGCCCGTTAACGACGTCGTCGTAGTCGCGGGCGAAATCGCCGCCGTTGGGGTTCTCCACCTTGATCACGCGGGCCCCGAAGTCGGCGAGCACCCGGGTGCACATCGGCGCGGCCACGGCCTGCTCCATCGCGACGACCGTGACGCCGCTCAGTGGCGCTGGGGCGCTCACATGACCATTCCGCCGTCGACCGGCAGCACCTGTCCGGTGATGTAGGACGCGGCATCGGACGCCATGAACACGAACGCGCCCGCGACCTCCTCCGGGTCCGCCCACCGCTTCATCGGGATCCGGTTCATCATGTTCGCCGAGAACTTCTCATTGGTGCGGATCGTCTCGGTCATCGGCGTCGCGGCCAGCGGCGCCAGCGCGTTGACCATGATCTTCTTGGTCGCCAGTTCGCGCGCAAGGGATTTGGTGAACCCGATGATGCCCGCCTTGGCCGCCGAGTAGTTGACCTGGCCCAGCGTGCCGGTCAGCCCGGCCGCCGAGGTGACGTTGACGATACGGCCGGTGCCGTCGGTCGGGATGTGCGGCAGCGCGGCCTGGGTGACGTTGAACGCGCCCATCACGTGGATGTCGAACAACAGCCGGAACGACTCCTGCGTCGTCTTCTCGAACATCGCGGGCTTGGTGACGCCCGCGTTGTTGATCAGGATGTGTAGGGCGCCGTCGGTCAGCGCCGCCGCCTGCGCGGCCGCCGCGTCGGCGGAGTCCCGGTCGGAGACGTCCAGCGCGGCGGACTCCGCACGGCCGCCGCCGGCTGAAATCCGTTCGGCGACAGCGGCTGCGGCGTCCTTGTCCAGGTCGGTGACGAGGACCGCGGCGCCCGCGTCGGCGAGCGCCTGTGCGACGGCCGAGCCGATGCCGCCCGCGGCGCCGGTCACCAGCGCAGAACGGCCGGACAGGTCGAAATAGTTCACCATCGGTAGTCGTGCTCCTCCGTCAGTAGCTGCGCGGCAGTCCGAGGACATGCTCGCCGAGGAAGTTGAGGATCATCTCCTGGCTCACGGGCGCGATCTTCATCAGCCGCGACTCGCGGAAGTAGCGGGAGACGTGATACTCCTCGGAATAGCCCATGCCTCCGTGCAATTGCAGGGCCCGGTCGGCGGCGCCGAAGCCGGCGTCGGCGCACAGGTATTTGGCCGTATTGGCTTCGCGCCCACACGGTTTGCCGTTGTCATAGAGCCAGGTGGCCTTGCGCAACACCAACTCGGCCGCGTCGAGCCGGGCCAGCGAGTCGGCCAGCGGGAACTGCAGGCCCTGGTTCATGCCGATCGGCCGGTTGAACACATGCCGCTCGTTGCCGTACTTCACGGCCTTCTCCAACGCCACCCGGCCGATGCCCAGCGCCTCGGCCGCGATCAGCATCCGCTCGGGGTTGAGGCCGTCGAGGATGTACTTGAAGCCCTTGCCTTCTTCTCCGACGCGGTGCTCGACGGGCACCATCAGGTCGTCGATGAACACCTCGTTGGAGCTGACCGCGTTGCGTCCCATCTTCTTGATCGGCCGGATGTCGACGTGGTCGGGATCGAGGTCGGTCAGGAACAGCGTCATCCCGTCGGTCTTCTTGGTGACCTCGTCAAAAGGCACAGTCCTGGTCAGCAGCAGGATCTTCTCGGACTCCAGCGCTTTGGAGATCCAGACCTTGCGGCCGTTGATCCGGTACTTGTCGCCTTCCCGCTTGGCGAAGGTGGTGATGCGCGAGGTGTCCAGCCCCGCACCGGGTTCGGTGACGCCGAAGCAGACGTGCAGATCACCGTTGACGATGCGCGGCAGCGTCTCGGCCTTGAGCTCGTCGGAGCCGTGCTTGACGACGGGCTGCATCCCGAAGATCGACAGGTGAATGGCGCTGGCACCGTTCATCGCGGCCCCGGAGCGCGACACCTCTTCGAGCAACAGCGTGGCCTCGGTGATGCCCAGACCGTGCCCGCCGTACTCCTCGGGGATGGTCATGCCGAGCCAGCCGCCCTTGGCGATCGCGTCGTAGAACTCCCGCGGGAACTCGTGTGCGAGATCCTTTTCCATCCAGTAGTGGTCGTCGAACTTGCTCGCCAACTCACGAACGGACTTGCGGATCAGCTCCTGGTCCTCGGTCAGCTCGAAACTCATCCCGCCAGGCACGGTGGTTCTCCTCTTGTCATCGTTCCGCAGAACAGTGCGCCGGCGCGTGAACGCAGCTTCCGCACCGGCGCACTCGAAGACGCTGCTTCCGACCCCGTGGCCGGACCTCCCGATACTTGCAGACCTCTCAGTCCGTGTTGCCGGACACCTGCTTGGCGCTGGCCGCGAAGTCCGCGAACGACGCGCCGGTCTTTTCCTTCTTTGACAGGGCTTGGATGGAGACGTCGTGTCCTTCGGCGGCCTTGCGCAGGGCACCCACGGTGGCCTGTTCGCGCGTCATGTGGGTGAACGGGTCCCAGTGATACCAGCGCATCGCGTTCTCGAAGGTCATCTTGTTGATCTCGTCGTCGGGCACATTGTTGGCGGTGAGTACCTCGTCGAGCTGCTCGGGAGCCCCGGGCCACATCGAGTCGCTGTGCGGGTAATCGGCCTCCCAGCAGATGTTGTCGATGCCGATCGCATTGCGGGTGGCCACCCCCACCGGATCGGCGATGAAACAGGTCAAGAAGTGCTCACGGAACACCTCACTGGGCAGCTTGCCGCCGAAGTCCTGACCCGTCCACGTCGAATGCATCTCAAAGGTGCGATCCACCCGCTCCAAAAAGTACGGAATCCAGCCCGTACCGCCTTCGGACAGCGCGATCTTAAGCGTCGGGTACTCCTTGATCGGGCGCGACCACAACAGGTCCGCGGCGGCTTGCACGATGTTCATCGGCTGCAAGGTGATCATCACATCCATCGGCGCATCCGGGGCGGTGATCGCCAACCGGCCCGAGGAACCGATGTGCACGTTGAGCACGGTTTCGGTGTCCACCAGCGCATCCCACATCGGCTTCCAATGCTCGAAGTCATGAAAACTCGGATACCCCATGGCCGCCGGGTTCTCGCTGAACGTCAACGAATGCACACCGCGCTCAGCGTTGCGCCGGATCTCCTTGGCGCACTCGACCGGATCCCAGATCACCGGCAGCGTCATCGGGATGAACCGCGCCGGATAGGCCCCACACCACTCCTCGACGTGCCAGTCGTTGTAGGCCTTCACCAATGCCAGCGAGAACTCCTGATCCTCAGTGGCAAACAACCGACCCGCAAAACCGGGAAACGACGGAAAACACATCGAACCCAGGATGCCGCCGGCGTTCATGTCCTTGACCCGCTCATCAACCTGCCAACAGCCCGGGCGGATCTCATCCAGACCCTGCGGCTCCAGCCCGTACTCCTCCTTGGGGCGCCCCGCCACCGCATTGAGCGCCACATTCGGGATCACCGTGTCGCGGAACTGCCAGGTATCCGACCCATCCGGGTTGTGCACCAACCGCGGCGCCTCATCGATGTACTTCTTGGGCAGATGATTCTTGAACATATCGGGCGGTTCGACGATGTGATCATCAACGCTGATCAAGATCATCTCGTCCTTGTTCATGCCCGTTCCTTTCGTCGCGTCCCCCGAGGCTAGCTATCAGGACCTTGCTCAATGTGAGGAAACTATCTTCTCACCCTACGAGAATCAATGTCCGAAAGCCACCCTATGCCCTCCTGTCAGGGCAGTTGGCCTCCGCGAGACACCCCCGTGACCACCGTCGATGACGTCCCGCATTGACCATCGGCGCGAAAGGTGGAAATCTATTGGCGAAATATGAGAACCTGATTCTCATCACCGAGAGCACACCGGAAGGAGGCGCCTTGCGCGTGCCGCCGCTACCCGCGCAGGAGTGGGACGAAGCCGTCTACGAGGCCCTGTCCAACATGTCTCCCGAACGGCGCAATCCCGAACTGGCGGGCAACCTGCTGGCGACGATGGTCCGCCATCCGAAGCTGACCCGCGCCTTCCTGCGGTTCAACTTCCACCTGCTCTACGGGTCGACGCTGCCGCCGCGGTTGCGGGAGTTGGCGGTGCTGCGCGTCGCACATCTGACCAATTGCGAATACGAGTGGCGGCACCACGTCGAGATGGGCCGCGACGAAGGCCTGACGGACGACGTCATCGACGCCCTCCAGCGCGGCGAGGCATCAGATGAACTCGACCGGGCCGTACTGCATGCGGTCGACGACCTCCAAGCCCACGCCACCATCTCCGACGCAACGTGGGCCGCATTGTCCGAACACCTCGAGGAACGTCAACTGATGGACCTCGTCTTCACCATCGGCTGCTATGGCGCACTCGCCATGGCCATCAACACTTTCGGCGTAGAACCAGACACCGAAAATCTCGCAGAGAGGTAGATAACCGTGGCGTTTTTCCCCAAACCAGCCGAGGGCAGCTGGACCGAGCACTGGCCTGAACTCGGTACCGCTCCGGTCAACTACGAGGACTCGATCGATCCCGAGCACTGGAAGCTGGAGCAGCAGGCCATCTTCCGCAAGACTTGGCTGCAGATGGGCCGGATCGAGCTGATTCCCAAGAAGGGCAGTTACATCACCCGTGAGCTGCCGTCGGTCGGCCCGGGCACATCGATCGTCATCGTCAACGATGGCGATGAGATCCGCGCCTTCTATAACCTGTGCCGCCATCGCGGCAACAAGCTGGTGTGGAACGACTATCCCGGCGAAGAAGTCTCGGGCACCTGCCGTCAGTTCGTGTGCAAGTACCACGCCTGGCGCTACAACCTCAAGGGCGACCTGACGTTCATTCAGCAGGAGCAAGAGTTCTTCGATATCGATAAGGCCGACTACCCACTCAAGCCGGTGCGCTGCGAGGTATGGGAGGGCTTCATCTTCGTCAACTTCGACGACGACGCGGTCTCGCTCGAGGAGTATCTGGGCGAGTTCGGGCAGGGACTGAAGGGTTATCCCTTCCATGAGATGACCGAGCACTACAGCTACCGCGCAGAGATCAAGTCGAACTGGAAGCTGTTCATCGACGCATTCGTCGAGTTCTACCACGCGCCGATCCTGCACATGAAGCAGGCGGAGAAGGAGGAGGCCGAGAAGCTGGCCAAATTCGGCTTCGAGGCGCTGCACTACGACATCAAGGGTGATCATTCGATGATCTCGTCCTGGGGTGGCATGAGCCCGCCGAAGGACCTGAAGATGGTCAAACCCATCGAGCGCATTCTGCACAGCGGCCTGTTCGGGCCGTGGGATCGCCCCGACATCAAGGGCATCCTGCCCGACGAACTACCACCGGCGATCAATCCCGGCCGTCATGCGACGTGGGGCCAAGACTCATTCGAGTTCTTCCCGAACTTCACGCTGCTCTTCTGGGTGCCGGGTTGGTATCTGACGTACAACTACTGGCCGACTGGTGTGGACACCCACATCTTCGAGGCGGACCTGTACTTCGTGCCACCAAAGAACCTGCGCGAGCGGCTCTCTCAAGAATTGGCCGCGGTGACGTTCAAGGAGTACGCGTTCCAGGACGCCAACACACTGGAAGCCACGCAGACGCAGATCGGCACCCGTGCCGTTCTCGACTTCCCGCTGTGCGACCAGGAAATCCTGCTGCGACACCTGCACCACACCGCCCACAAGTACGTCGATCGGTACAAGGAGTCGCTGGCGAGCGGAAATCGCGCCGGGGCGAACGGCGCAGCTCACGCCAAGACCCATAAGGAGGGAGCAAATGTCTAAGCTGCCTGAGGAGTTCGCGGACCTCGAGCGGTTCAGCGACTGGTGCCTGCCCACCGAGGAGGAGCGTTACCAGAAGCGGCTGAACTCCACGATGGAAGAGATGCAGGAACTGTACGACGCGGGCATGGCTAGGCTCGAGGACATCATGGTCTACGTCGACGCCCGCTTCCCGCTCAAGGGGATGCCGGACGATGCCAAGGCGCTGGTGCACCTCGGTCAGTCGATCGTCATGGTGAGCTTCCCCGTTGAGGTGTGGAAGCAGCCCCGCGTACTCGACAGCGGCGCCGCATATATCAAGCTCATCAAGGAGCCGGTGGTTTAGGAGTGCTGACCCTCAAAGCGGCGGGTCTGCTCGACGTCGACGCCGGACAGATCGTCCGGCCGGGCATCGTTCGGATCGACGGCGACCGCATCGTCGGCCTCGGCGGTGCGGCCGACGGCGAGGGTGAGGTCATCGATCTCGGTGACGCCATCCTGCTGCCCGGCCTGATGGACATGGAGGTCAACCTCCTAATGGGTGGCCGGGGCGAGAACCCCGGCCTATCCCAGGTCCAAGACGATCCCGCGACGCGGGTGCTGCGGGCCGTCGGCAATGCCCGGCGCACATTGCGGGCCGGTTTCACCACGGTTCGCAACCTCGGGTTGTTCGTCAAGACCGGCGGGTACCTGCTCGACGTCGCGTTGGGCAAGGCGATCGACGCGGGCTGGATCGACGGTCCGCGGGTGATCCCGGCCGGTCACGCGATCACCCCGACCGGCGGCCACCTCGACCCGACGATGTTCGCCGCATTCATGCCCGGCGCACTGGAGCTGACCATCGAGGAGGGCATCGCCAACGGCGTCGACGAGATCCGCAAGGCGGTGCGCTACCAGATCAAGCACGGCGCGCAGCTCATCAAGGTCTGCGTGTCCGGCGGTGTGATGTCGTTGACCGGAGAGGCTGGCGCGCAACACTATTCGGATGAGGAACTGCGGGCCATCGTCGACGAGGCGCACCGGCGTGGCTTGAAGGTGGCCGCGCACACCCACGGAGCCGAGGCGGTCAAGCACGCCGTCGCGTGCGGTATCGACTGCATCGAGCACGGCTTCCTGATGGACGACGAAGCCATCCAGATGCTCGTCGACAACGACCGGTGGCTCGTGACCACGCGCCGCCTCGCCGAGGCCATGGATGTGTCCCGTGCTCCGAAAGCCCTGCAGGACAAGGCCGCCGAGATGTTTCCGAAGGCGCGCACATCCATCAAGGCCGCTTACGAGGCAGGCGTGAAGATCGCCGTCGGCACCGATGCCCCGGCGATCCCCCACGGCAAGAACGCCGACGAGCTCGTCACGTTGGTGGATTGGGGTATGCCACCCGCGGCCGTGTTGCGCGCGGCCACCGTCGTCGCCGCCGATCTGATCGACAGAAGCGACCTGGGCCGCATCGCCGAGGGGTACCTCGCGGACATCATCGCGGTGCCCGGGGATCCCCTCGTCGATATCAGTGTTACACGCGATGTCAGTTTTGTAATGAAGGGCGGTAAGGTCTTCCGACATGACTCGAACTGACGACCTCGTCGAGATCCAGCAGCTGCTGGCCAAGTACGCCGTCACCATCACCCAGGGCGATATCGAGGGGCTGACTTCGGTGTTCACCCCGGACGGGACGTACAGCGCGTTCGGCTCCACGTACACGCTGAACCGCTTCCCCGAACTCGTCGAAGCCGCGCCCAAGGGTCTGTTCATGACCGGCACGTCACTGGTGCATCTGGATCCGGACGACCCCGACAAGGCGTCGGGGACCCAGCCGCTGTGCTTCATCGAGCACTCCAAACACGACATGCGCATCGGCTACTACAACGACACCTACGTCCGCACCGATGACGGCTGGCGGCTGAAAACCCGTGCCATGACGTTCATTCGGCGCAGCGGTGACCACGACTCCGGCCGCCCACACGCGATCGGGAGGCCCGAAGCTGGATGAGTGACGACCTCTTCGAGCCCGCCACATTCCGTACCAGGCTGCGGGAATGGCTGGACGCCAGATTCGATTCCGGTGAACTGACCCCGCTCACCGACGACCATTCGCTCGACGCGCATCAAGCCCAGCACCTGCGGGTGCTCAAGGCGCTGTACGACGCCGACTGGATGCGTTACGGCTGGCCGGAGTCGGCCGGCGGGCTCGGCGGACCCGATATCCTGCGCGCCATCGTCGGCGAGGAGGTCGTCGGACGCGGTCTCGACCACCCGGGACCGTATTCGATGCTCGACGTGCTCACGCCGACCATGATCGACTACGCCCGGCCGGAACTGGCCGCTGAGATGGTGCCGCGGCTGCTCTCGGGTGAAGAGTCGTGGTGTCAGGGTTTTTCCGAACCCGGTTCGGGCAGCGACCTGGCGTCGTTGACCACCCGCGCTGTGCCACAGGGCGACAACTGGGTGGTCAACGGCCAGAAGGTGTGGACCAGCTTCGCCCAGTACGCCACCCGCTGCATCCTGCTCACCCGCACCGGTGACGCGAATACGCCCAACCACGAGGCGATCACCGCATTCTTCGTCGACCTCGACTCCCCGGGTGTCTCGGTGCGGCCGCTGCGCACCATGCATGACGTCGATGAGTTCTGCGAGGTGTACTTCGACGACGTCGTGGTGCCCGCGGATCGCATGCTGGGCAACCCCGGAGACGGTTGGAAACTGGCGATGGACCTGCTCCCCTACGAGCGTTCCACCTGCTTCTGGCAGCGCATCGCCTACCTGTACTCGCGGTTCGACGACCTCGTCAACGAAGTCAAAGGACTTGGCACCGCCTCAGATTCGGATCTCGGCGAGGTGTACCTGGCGCTGCACACGTTGCGCTGCCGTTCGCGCGCGACCCAGCACCGGCTGGGCGAGGGACAGAAACTGGGTGCGGACACCTCGATCGACAAGGTGTTGCTGGCGGGCGCCGAGCAGCGGCTCTACGACACCGTGCGCGACCTGTTGCCGGGGCGCATCGAACTCGAAGACAACGTATGGCGGACCGAGTACCTGTATTCGCGGGCCGCGAGCATCTACGGCGGCACCGCCGAGGTGCAACGCAACATCATCGCCCGTCGCCTGCTCGATCTCGGTAAGGAGTGAGGAGTGGAATCCGGTTTGGACGCCGAATCACTGGCGATGCTCGAAGACACCCTGCGCAAGACGATGCTGTCCGCCTCGGGAGCCGAGCTGGACGCGGCGCTGGCGGAGCTGGGCTGGGCCGAGATGCTGGCGGACGCGCCCGACCAGGCGATTCCGCTGGTGTTCCGCCTGCTAGGCGAAACCGGTTCGCACGCTTCGGTTCTCAACGATGTGCTGTTGGAGACCATCGGCGGCCTGCCCGGTGGTACACCGCCGATGCCCTACACCGGCGGCAGCTGGGTGGTCTGGGAGCGCACGGCCAACACCGAGCCGACGCTGGGTGACCTGCCGTTGCGCCGGGTGCCCGACGGCGAGTTGATGCGAATGGGCGAGGCGCGTCGCGCGGTGGGCTGGTGGCTGGTCGGATCCGCACGCGGAATGCTCGCACTGGCCCGTCAGCACGCGTTGGACCGCGTCCAGTTCGGTAAGCCGATCGCGTCGTTCCAGGCCATCCGGCACCGGTTGGCCGAGACGCTCGTAGCGATCGAAGGCGCCGAGGCGACGCTGGGTCTGCCCGGTACGGAAAGCGCGGACCTCACGGCGATGCTGGCCAAGGCGGCCGCGGGCAAGGCGGCGATGACGGCGGCCAAGCACTGCCAGCAGGTGCTCGGCGGCATCGGCTTCACCGCCGAACATGATCTGCACCGGCACATCAAACGGGCCCTGGTGCTGGACGGATTGCTCGGCAGCTCACGCGAACTCACCAAGAGAGCCGGAGCCGGCCTGCGGGCAAGAGGCTCGGTCCCCCGCCTCGCCCACCTCTAGTTCATTCCGCGAGCTCCCCCTCCTTTTGGCGCGAGCGTGCGTGTTTGCACACGACACGCCGCGGAATATCAACACTTTGCGCGCGTTCGGCGCCACCGACTGTGCACAAAGGCGGTTTCATCCACAGACGGTGTTCTTTGCGTCCGAGCTGTTGACGCGTCGGCGCGAGGATTGCCGCCATGGATACCGCCCTGAGGCAGTTGTTCGACGAGCAAGGTGGCGTGGCGACCAGCGCCCAGATCCTGGCGATCATTCCGAGATACACATTCGAATCAGTGCTGAAAGCCAAGTATCTCGAGCGAATCTGGCACGGGATCTACTGTCTCGGAGAGCCAACGGACGAGCTACGGCTGCGCGGACTGGACCTGTCGTGTGGCACGACGGTACCGGTGTGCCTGTCGACCGCCGCGGCCCTGTTCGGCTTTGACACCGAAGGGCCTCCCGCACTTCACGTTCTCAATCCCCCCGGCCACCAGCTGCGCCCGGCCGACGGTCTTGTCGTGCACCGCCGGAAAGGCGCACCGCTGGTCCACACCGCCGACCGGATCGCGACGTCACCGGCATGGACCGCGATCGAAGTGGCCCGCGCTTTGCGACGGCCCCGCGCACTCGCAACGCTCGATGCCGCGCTCCGCTCCGGCACATGCACCCGGGCTGAGTTGTGGCGCGCGGCAATTCGACAGGCCGGCCGGCGCGGCATTGTCGCGGTGCGCGACCTACTTCCTCTCGCCGACGGACGCGCCGAATCCCCGATGGAAAGTGAAGCGCGGCTGGCAATGATCGACGGTGGATTGCCGATGCCCGAACTGCAGTACGAGGTCGTCGACGGCAACGGACAACTGCGACGTCTCGACTTCGCATGGCCGGATTGTCATGTCGCGGTCGAGTACGACGGCATCGATTGGCACACCGATCCCGACGTGCTGCGCAATGACCGCCGACGCCAACTCGCCCTGCAGGACGTCGGCTGGACCGTCATCGCGATCGTCTCAGACGACGTGCGGCACCGGGCGGCGGACTTCGTAGGCAGGATCGACCGACAGCTCCGTCACGCTCGCGCCGCGTGAGCGCGCGCAAAGTGTCGAAATCTGGCTGTGTGTCGCGCGCAGACACGCACGCTCGCGCCAACAAGGAATTACTGGATGCTGGCCTTCATCTCGTCGAGGTTCACCAGCACCGGCCATCCGCCGACGCTGAGCGCGTTGCCGTGGCCGGTCTGGTGGATGTCGAACACCGACTGGATGGCGGCGTAGAACCCCTGCACGTCGAGCGTCTGGTTCACCGCACGTTTGGCCTGGCGCAGCGCAAACGGTGACATCTTCGCGATCTGTTCGGCCATCGCCCTGGTTTCCGAGTCGAGCTGATCGCGCGGCACCACTTTGTTCACCATGCCGGTGGCAGCGACCTCCTCGGCCGTCATCGCGCGGCCGGTGAACAGGATCTCCTTGGCCTTGCGCGGCCCGAGTTCCCATGTGTGGCCGTGGTATTCGACACCGCCGATGCCCATCAGCACCACCGGGTCGGAGAACTGGGCGTCGTCGGCCGCGATGATCAGATCGCACGGCCAGCACAACAGCAGCCCACCGGAGATGCAGCGCCCCTGCACCGCGGCGATCGAGGGCTTGGGCACATTGCGCCAGCGCAGCGTGTACTCCAGATAGCGCTTCGCTTCATGCTGGATGATGAATTCCAGCGTGATCTTGTCCGGTACCGGTCCCCCGCCGCGCAGGTCGTGCCCGGCCGAGAAGTGCTTCCCGTTGGCGCGCAACACGATCACCGACACCTCGGGATCCTCTGCCGCGCGGGTCCACGCCCCGTCGAGTTCGTCGAGCAGTTCCGGGTTCTGGGCGTTGGCGGCCTCGGGCCGGTTCAACGTGATGGTCGCGATGCGGTCGGCGACCTCGTATTCGATGTACATGGTGCAGCCCTTCTAGTTTCGCGGCAGTCCCAGCAGTCGCTGGGCGATGATGTTGCGTTGGATCTCTGAGGTGCCGCCGGCAATCGTGCCGCCGAATGTGCGAACGTACCGCTCGAACCAGCCGCACCGGTACAGCTCGAGATGCTGTGCGCTGTAGGGCCCCGAGAACGTCGGATGGGCCAACGCGTCGACCCCCGCCGCGTCCACCGCGTACTCGGCCGCCGACTGCGACGCCTCCGAGCCGAGGAGTTTGAGCACCGACAGAGCGGGCACATCCTCATCGCCGCGGGCGGCACGCGCGAGTGCCACCGAACCGAGCAGGCGCAGCGCCTGGTTGTCCATCACCAGCCCGGCGTACCGGTCGCGATCGAGTGCGGAGGTGGGACGGAAATCCTCGACCAGCTCCTGCAGGCGGTCCGCATAGCTGAGCCACAACATGTTTCGCTCATGCCCGAGCGAACCGTTGGCGACCCGCCAACCCTCGTTCAGCGGTCCGATCAAATTCTCCGCGGGCACCCGCACGTCGTTGAAGAAGACCTCGTTGAAATCGAGGTCATCGGCGTCACACAGCGACGCGAACGGGCGCCGCACCACGCCCGGCAGGTCCGTCGGGATCATCAGCACGCTGATGCCCTTGTGCTTGGGCGCCTTCGGATCGGTACGAACGAAAGTCAGCAGGACGTCGGCGTCGTGCGCCCCCGAGGTCCACACCTTCTGCCCATTGACGACGAAGTGGTCCCCGTCCTGCACCGCGGCGGTCCGCAGCGACGCGAGATCCGAGCCGGCGCCCGGCTCGCTCATCCCGAGCGACGCGGTGATCTCGGCGCGCAGGATCGGGATCGCCCAACGGCGCTGTTGTTCGGGCGTGCCGAACGAGATCAACGACGCAGAGATGATGCCCACGCCCTGCGGGTTGTAGGTCAAATACACGCGCCGACGTGCCAGTTCCTGCTGATGGACGTACTGCTGCAGGATCGTCGCGTTGCGCCCGCCGAATTCCGGCGGATAGCCGGGCAGCAGCCAGCCGTGGTCGAACATCAGCCGCTGCCAGTCTCGAGCCCAGCCCGGCACGTCGCTGCTGGACCGCGAGCGCTCGAGCGCCACGTCATCGGAGGGAAGATGTTCGTCGAGGAAGGCGTTGAATTCGGCGCGGAACGCCTCGACATCAGCATCGAAAGTGAGCTGCACGGGACTCCCGCCGGATCAAATCTTTGGTAGGACTATTGTTATCTCCAAAATGAGAATACTATTCTCATCGTGAGAAAGTTACAATCTCTGACACGTTGGCCGCGAGGGGGTCGAGGACCGCAATGGCGAGACGTTCTCCGGTACAGTCAGTTCATGTTCTCCCCACCCGGCCGGCGTCTGAGCCACCGGTGACAAGCCCCAGCGAAGAGCCCGCCTGGAAGCAGCGTGCGGTCGAACGGTCGATCAAAACGGCGAAGCTCCGGGCCGCGCAACGCGTGCAGCGCTTCCTGGACGCCGCTCAGGCGATCATCATCGAAAAAGGCAGCACCGACTTCACCGTCCAAGAGGTCGTCGACCGCTCGCGGCAGTCGCTACGCAGCTTCTACCTGCAGTTCGACGGTAAGCATGAGCTGCTGCTGGCGCTTTTCGAGGATGCACTGAGCCGGTCGGCCGACCAGATCCGCGCCGCCACCACCACCGAGGACGAGCCGATCGAGCGACTCAAGGTCGCCGTGCAGCTGCTCTTCGAATCCTCGCGTCCGGACCCGACCGCCAAGCGCCCGCTGTTCACCGACTTCGCGCCTCGACTGCTGCTCTCGCACCCCGCCGAGGTCAAGGTCGCGCACGCACCACTGCTCGCGCTGCTGACGGAGCTGATGGAAGAGGCCGGCGAGGCGGGCCAGTTGCGGGAGGGCATCAACCCGAAGCGGATGGCGGCCATGACGATGCAGACCGTCATGTTCGTGGCGCAGTCCAACGGTGCCGAGGACGGCACAACCCACCCGATCACCGCCGACGAGGTCTGGGACTTCGTCTCGCACGGTTTTGCCGCCCAATAGGCGGAGAACTTCGTTCTCACGTCCGGCGCGAGAATCGCGTTCTCGGCTCCCAGCGCTGTACCCACGGGCGCCCGACACGCTCTGTGGAGAATCGGATTCTTCCCAACGAAGAGCTTAAATATTCCGTTTTGAATCCCGTATTGACACTCCTCCGGAGCGAATGCCAGAGTTGTGAGACAAATGCCAGCCCACTGTCTTATGCGACCTGACCGGCGAGAGGCGATCCGGTGACGATCAGCGCTGAAAATCCCGACGTGCACGAAGCGAAGCAAGACGCGTTGTACTACGACCCGTACAGCGTCGACCTCAACATGAACCCCTATGCGGTCTTCGCGCGTCTGCGTGAAGAGGCCCCGCTGTACTACAACGACAAGCACGACTTCTACGCGTTGAGCCGGTTCGAGGACGTCAACAAGGCCGTCATCGACCACCAGACCTTCATCTCTGGTCGCGGTGCGTTGCTCGAGATCATCAAGTCGGGCATGGAAATCCCCCCGGGCACACTGATTTTCGAAGACCCGCCGATCCACAACATCCACCGCAACCTGCTGTCCCGGGTGTTCACCCCGCGCAAAGTGCAGGCGCTGGAGCCTCAGATCCGCGAGTTCACCGCCCGTTGCCTGGACCCGTTGACCGGCACGGAGACGTTCGACTTCGTCCACGATCTCGGCGCGCAGATGCCGATGCGCGTCATCGGAATGCTGCTGGGCATACCGGAAGCCGACCAACGCCGCGTCACCGAGCACGGCGAGGCGACGCTGCAGAGCGACTCGGTCGATCTGTTGGCCACCGGCGAGGTGTTCGCCGAGTTCATCGACTACCGCACCGAGCACCCGTCCGACGACATCATGACCGACCTGCTCAATGCCGAGTTCGAGGACGAGACCGGCACCCGTCGCAGGCTGCGCCGTGAGGAACTGCTGATGTACCTGACGGTCATCGCCACCGCGGGCAGCGAAACCACGACACGCCTGATCGGTTGGGCGGGAAAGACGCTCGCCGACTACCCGGATCAGCGGGTCGAGTTGGCCGCAGACCCGAGCCTCATTCCGCAGGCGATCGAAGAGATCCTGCGCTGGGAACCGCCCGCGCTGCAGATCGCCCGTTACGTGACCCGTGATGTGGAGTACTACGGCCAGACGGTCCCCGAGGGATCGGCCATGCTGATGCTGGTGGGTGCGGCCAACCGCGACCATCGCCGCTTCCCGCCGGACGGCGACGTCTTCGATATCCACCGAGAGTTGCACTCACACATGACTTTCGGCGCCGGAACTCACTTCTGCATGGGTAACGCGCTCGCCCGACTGGAGGGCCGGATCGCGCTCGAGGAAATCCTCAAGAGATTCCCGACCTGGGAGGTCGACTGGCCCAACGCGCGCCCGTCGCAGACCACCGCGGTCCGCGGCTGGGAATCCATGCCCACCTTCGTGAACTCGAAATAGCACCGAGACCCCCTGTAACCACAACGAATTGAGGTAACCGATGACCGGACGCGTTGAAGGCAAGGTCGCTTTCATCACCGGCGCCGCCCGCGGCCAGGGCCGCGCACATGCCGTACGGCTGGCCCAGGAAGGCGCCGACATCATCGCCGTCGACATCTGCAAGCAGATCGACAGCGTGCAGATTCCACTGTCGACGCCCGAAGACCTTGCGGAAACCGCTGATCTGGTGAAGGGCCTCAACCGCCGCATCTACACCGCCGAGGTCGACGTCCGCGACTTCGACGCGCTCAAGGCCGCGGTCGACACCGGAGTCGAACAGCTCGGCCGGCTGGACATCATCGTCGCCAACGCCGGCATCGGCAACGGCGGCGCGACGCTGGACAAGACCAGCGAAGGTGACTGGACCGACATGATCGACGTCAACCTCGGCGGGGTCTGGAAGACCGTCAAAGCCGGTGTCCCGCACATCCTGGCCGGTGGCCGCGGCGGTTCGATCATTCTCACCAGTTCGGTCGGCGGCCTGAAGGCCTACCCGCACACGGGCCATTACGTCGCGGCGAAACACGGTGTGGTGGGCCTGATGCGGACGTTCGCGGTCGAGCTCGGCGCACAGAACATCCGGGTCAACTCCGTGCATCCGACCAACGTCAACACGCCGCTGTACATGAACGAGGGCACGATGAAGCTGTTCCGTCCCGACCTGGAGAACCCGGGCCCCGACGACATGAAGGTCGTTGCGCAGATGATGCACACGCTGCCGATCGGCTGGGTGGAGCCCGAGGACATCGCCAACGCGGTGCTGTTCCTGGCCTCCGACGAGAGCCGCTACATCACCGGCGTGACGCTGCCGGTCGACGGCGGCAGCTGCCTCAAGTAACGGGACCCGGCAGATGACCGCCGCCGAGCTGTCGCTTCCGCGCAGTTGGGAGGAGATGACGCCGGGGTGGATGACGGCGGTGCTCGGGAAGCACTTCCCGGGCGCCACCGTCGACACCGTCAGCGTCGCGCTGCGCGACGACGGCACCAACCGCCGGGCGCGGCTGGCGCTGAGGTATTCGGCGGGGTCGGGTCCGGCGACAGTGTTCGCCAAGGCCGTCGACCCCGACCACGCCGAACTCGTCGCACTCACCAGCGGCCTGTTCCACGAACCGCGGCTTTTCACTTCGGGGGTGTCACTGCCGCTGGACCATCCGACTGTCTACGCCGCGCTGATCGACGAGCCCGGCTCGAACTTCGTGATGATCATGGAGGACGTCGTCGCGCGCGGCGCCGACCCACGCGACTCCACCCGGCCGATGACGGTCGAGCAGGTCGCCAACGGCGTCCGCGGGCTGGCGCGCATGCACAGCCAGTTCTGGGGTGAGCGGCTGACCGCGAACCCGGCACTCGACTGGCTCGAGCCGTTCGTCGCTTTCGAAGGCCTCGAGCACGCCCCGCTGGACATCGCTCGTGAGCGACTGGGCAAGACGGTCTCTTCGGAGATCGTCGAGATGAGCGGCACAGAGCTTTTCGTCGACATCTGGGCCCGTTACATCGGCACCCTCACCGGAACTTCGAAGTCACCCGAGACCCTGCTGCACGGTGATCCGCACATCGGAAACACCTACGTGCTGCCCGATGACGACGTGGGGTTCCTGGACTGGCAGATGGCCCGACGCGGCAACTGGTCGCTGGATCTGGGCTACTTCGTGCAGGGTGCGTTGACGATCGAGGATCGCAGAAAAGCCGAGCGGGATCTGCTCGACGAGTACCGGGCCGCGCTCAGGCTGCCCGCCGACGAACTTCCGTCGGCCGAGGAGGTCTGGCTGCGCTACCGCGCGTCGGTCGCGCACGGACTGGCCATCTGGATGGCCACCCTCTCCGGGGGCGACGCCTGGCAGGGCGCGGACATCTGTTTAGCTCTGGCACAACGGTATTCGGCCGCGTTCATCGACCTCGACACCCGCGCCGCGCTGTCGGCCCTGGACTGACCGCGTCCAGCCCGTCACCTGAAACTGAAGGAGAAAAGGGTGACCCGTCTTCGGGACCTGCTCGACATGAGCGACAAGGTCGTGGTCATCACTGGCGGCAGCCGCGGGATCGGCCGGGCCGTCGCCCAGGGGTTCGCGGAGGCGGGCGCCGATGTGGTGATCGCCAGCCGAAAGCTCGAGAACTGTGAAGCGGTCGCCGCGGAGATCGAGCGCACCACCGGTCGGCGCGCTCTGCCCGTCGGATGCCATGTGGGCCGGTGGGACGACTCCGAGGCGCTCCTCGAGAAGGTCTACGACGCCTTCGGTCGATGCGATGTGCTGATCAACAACGCCGGAATGTCGCCGGTGTACGACAATCTCACCTCTGTCACGCAGGAACTCTACGACAAGGTGCACGCGGTCAATGCGCGCGGACCGTTCCGGCTGGCAACGCTTTTCGGAACTCGGATGGCGGAGGCGGACGGCGGGTCGATCATCAACGTCACCGCGGCGGGCACACTGCGACCGGATACGGCCGACCTCCCCTATGCCATGGCGAAGGCGGGGCTCAACGCCCTGACCCTGGCCCTAGCCGGGGCGTGGGCGCCGAAGGTTCGGGCCAACCTCGTCATGCCGGGTGCGTTCGACACCGATATCTCGAAATCCTGGGGCCCGCAGGCGCAGGCCGCGGCAGCGGCGATGAATCCGATGAAGCGCATCGGGGTGCCCGAGGACATGGTCGGCTTATGCGTTTTCCTGGCCAGCGACGCGGCCGGTTACATCAACGGAGCACAGATTCTCGTCGACGGCGGACTGTTCCGCACACTCTGAAACCCGCGCGAAAAGAGCGCATTCAGATCTCGATGACGATCTTGCCCAATGCCTTGCGCTCCGCGACGTGGCGCAACGCGACCGCGGCATCGTCGAGCGGAAAACGCCCACCAATGTACGGTCGCAGCTTCCCTTCGGCGAAGAGTGCGTCCAGCTCTTCGTCGTCGCGTATGACCTCGTCCGGATAGTCGGACGCGAAGGTCCGGATCTCCATGCCGCGCACGGTGATCCCTTTGAGCAGAACAAGATTCAGGGGAATGGACGGAATCTCACCGGCCGCGTACCCGAGCGTGACGAATGTTCCGCCCCGCCCCAGGCCCCGCAGCGCGGGCAGGGAGTACGGCCCGCCGACAGGGTCGACGACGATCTGTGCGCCGGCCTTGCCGGTGATCTCCTTGATCCGGTCCCGCAGGTTTTCGCGGTCGTAGTCCACACATGCTTCGGCGCCGCGCTCGCGGCACAGCTCGAGCTTTTCCTCGCCGGAGGCCGCGGCCAGCACCCTGCCCCCGAGAAGTTGCGCAATGTCGACGGCGGCGATACCCACGCCCCCGGCGGCACCGAGCACGACGACCCAATCACCCGGGCACACCGGCGCGATCGTGCGCAAGGTGTAGTAAGCGGTCCGATACGTGACCCCGAACGCGGCGGCTTCGGCGTAGTCGACGCCATCCGGAATCGGCGACACCGCGCGTGCGTCCACCACCGCCTGCTCGGCGAAGGCACCGACAAACGTCGTCGCCGTCACTCGGGAGCCGACGCGGCAGTCGACGCCGTCACCGACGGCGATCACCTCTCCGGCCATCTCGCTGCCGGGGCTGAACGGAGGCGGGACCTTGACCTGATAGTTGCCGCCGATCAACAGCACATCGGGATAGTTCACCGCAGCCGCACGCACCCTGATGACGACTTGACCGGGTTGCGGTGTCGGGTCGGGAAGTTCGTCGAGCACGAGATCCTCCGGTTGGCAATACTCCCGGCACACGACCGCTCTCATCACTCACTCCAATCGTTCGATCACCTAACAATAGTCATGAGGTCACGAGCCCCGTAGCTCCGCTGACTGAAACCCCCCGAGCATGTCCGTCCGAGTGGTTCGATGGACCCTTGGGTACCGGTTGTCCGCAAGGGGTGGGGATGTGAAGCGACTCAACGGCATGGACGCCATGCTGCTCTACAGCGAGACGCCCAACCTGCACACGCACACGTTGAAGGTCGCGATCATCAATGCCGCCGAGTTCGACGGTGAATTCACCTTCGATCACTTCCGGCGAACCATCGCCCGGCGACTGCACCTGCTCGACCCGCTGCGCTACCGGCTCGTCGACATCCCCTGGAAGTTGCACCATCCGATGTGGCTCGAGGACTGCCCGGTGGATCTCGACTACCACCTGCGCCGTGTGCACGTGCCGAGCCCGGGGGGTCGCCGCGAGCTCGACGAGGTCATCGGCCGGATCGCCAGCACGCCGCTCGACCGCAGCCGGCCGCTGTGGGAGTTCCACTTCGCCGAGGGAATGGCCGACGACCGGTTCGCGCTCATCGGCAAGGTGCACCACACACTGGCCGATGGTGTGGCATCGGCGAATCTGCTTGCGCGGCTGATGGATCTCGCGGACGGCACGCAGCACGAGCATGAGGACTACGCCGTCTGTGACAGCCCGGGTCGCTCCGAGCTGATGAAGTTCGCGATGCGCGACCACGCCACGAACGTCGCCGCGCTGCCCACTCTCGCCCGTGACGCCGTCCGGGGGTTCACCAAGTTGCGGCGCCGCGCCAAAGAGCGCGCCGATCAACCGGACCTGGCGAAGATGTTCCGCACGCCGCCGACGTTCCTCAACCACGTGGTCTCGCCGGGACGCACGTTCGCCACCGCGTCGCTGTCGCTGGCCGAGATCAAGGAGACGGCCAAGCAGCTCGAGGTGACGTTCAACGATCTTGTGCTGGCCACTGCGGCGGGTGGGCTGCGAGAACTGTTGTTGCGTTACGACGGGCGCGCGGACCGTCCGTTGATGGCGTCGGTCCCAGTCAGCACGGACCTGTCCCCCGACCGGATCACCGGCAACGAAATCGGTGGGCTGTCGGTATCTCTTCCCGTTCACATCGATGATCCGCTCGAACGGGTCCGGCTGACCTCCCTGGCAACGGGGCGGGCCAAAGAGAACTATGAACTGCTCGGCCCCAAACTGCAGGGCCAGCTGATGGAATACCTGCCTCCCCCGCTGACACCGGCGCTACTGCGCTGGCAGAGCCAGCGCGCCAAGCACAATCCGCTGATGAACGTCGCGGTGTCGAGCGTGCCGGGACCACGCCGACGCGGCCACATCGGCGGCGCCCCGGTGAGCGAGATCTATTCGATCGGCGTGCTGTCGGCCGGCAGCGCGTTCAACATGACCGTGTGGAGCTACGTCGACCAGGTGGACATCTCGATCCTGTCCGACGACAGAACCTTCGACGACATCCACGAGGCCACCGACGCCATGTTGCATGGACTCGACGAAATCCGTTCCGCGGCAGGGCTTCCCGCACTTTCCGTGGTGGGTACGGCGATGGCTCCCGCCCCGGCGGCCCGTTAGTCGACCCGGTCGAGCAGGTCCTTTCGCGCCACCTTGCCGGTGCTGCCGCGCGGCAGTTCGTCGAGGACGGTGATCTGCCGCGGCACCTTGTAGTTGGCGAGGTTGTCGCGGACGTGTTGTTTGAGGTCGTCGGGGCCGGCACTTCCACCGTCGTTGAGCACGACGAAGGCGACGAGGCGCTGACCGTACTGCTCGTCGTCGACGCCCAGCACCACCGCTTCCTTGACATCGGAGTGTTGGGCCAGCGTCTTCTCGACCTCGATCGGGTACACGTTCTCGCCGCCGGAGACGATCATCTCGTCGTCTCGGCCGACCACGAACAACCGCCCGGCCTCGTCGAGGTAACCGACATCCCCGGAGGCCATGAAACCGTCGTGGAAGTCCTTGGTCTTGCCGGAGGTGTATCCGTCGAACAGCGTGCCGCTGCGGACGAAGATCTGACCCGTCTCACCCGCTGGGAGTTGGTTGAAATCCGCGTCATAGATGCGGATCTCGGTGCCGTCGGCGGCGGTCCCGGCCGTGTCGGGAGCGGCTCGCAGGTCGGCCGGCGTCGCGGTGGCGATCATCCCCGCTTCGGTGGCGTTGTAATTGTTGTAGATCACGTCACCGAACCGGTCCATGAACTTGATGACCACATCGGGACGCATCCGGGAACCCGATGCCGTCGCGAAGCGAAGTGACTTGCCGCTGTAGCGGTTCAACACCTCGTCCGGAAGGTCCATGATCCGGTCGAACATCACCGGCACCACCACCAGGCCCGTCGCCTTGTATCGGTCGATCAGTTCCAGCGTCGCCTCCGGATCGAATTTGCGCCGCGTGACGATCGTGCAGGCCAGCAACGCGGAGAACAGCAACTGCGAAAAACCCCATGCGTGGAACATCGGCGCGACGATGACGGTCGCCTCTTCGGCGCGCCACGGCGTTCGGTCCAGCACCGCCTTGAGATCGCCTGCGCCGCCGCTGCCTTCGCCGCGCTTGGCGCCCTTCGGGGTCCCGGTGGTGCCGGACGTCAGCAAGATGATGTCGCTCTTGCGTTCGACCGGGGCGGGCCGCTTGCCGATATTGGACTCGATGAGTTGATCGAGCGTCAGCCCGTCGGCCGCTTCGTCGGTCCAGGCAAGGATGCGCGTCGCGTCGGGCTTGTCGGCCATGGCCCGGTCGACGATCTCGGAGAACTCCTCGTCGTAGATGACGACGTCGGCGCCTTCCCGATCGACCACCTCGGCCAGCGCCGGTCCCGCGAACGAGGTGTTGAGCAGCAAGACGTCGGCGCCCATCCGGTTCGATGCCACCAGGGACTCGATGAAGCCGCGGTGGTTGCGGCACATGACGGCAACGGTTTTCGGGGTGCCGCCGGGAAGGTTCTGCAGCGCCGTGGCCACCGCGTCGCAGCGGTCGTCGATCTGCTTGAAGGTCAGGGTGCCGCGTTCATCGACGAGCCCGGGACGGTCGGGGCAGCGCTGCGCGGCCGCGGCGAAACCGACCGTCGCCGTCATGCCCACGCGGCGCATCGCCGCACCCATCCGCAGGTATTTGTCGGGGCGCAGCGGAGCGATCAGGCCCGCCCGCCACAGCGTCTGCACGAGTCCCACAACGTCGGCCATCTCTCAGCCCAACACCGGGAATCGGCGTTCCGCGGCCAGCTCGTCGAGCGCGGCCTGCATCACCGAGCGCACGTGCTCGTCGACCTCCTTCACGTCCGGGTCCTCCCCGAACTGCTCGAGAACATCAATCGGCGGCAACACCCGCGTGGTGATCTTGGCGGGCAACGGAAGGTTCGGCGGGAAGAACACCGACACCCCGAACGGGAATCCGACGCTGATCGGCAGGATCTCGGCGCGCAGCCGCTTGAGGCCGATGCGCCGGGCGATCGAGTCGCCCCGCGCGAGAAACAGCTGCGTCTCCTGAGCGCCGACCGAAACCATCGGCACGATCGGGACACCGGCCTCGATCGCGGTCCGGACGTAGCCCGTACGGCCGGCGAAGTCGATCACGTTCTCGCTGAACGTCGGCCGGTACGAGTCGTAATCCCCGCCGGGGAACACCAGGACCACCGCGCCTTCACGCAAGGCCTTCGCGGCGTTCTCCCGATTGGCCCCGATGACGCCCGCGCGCCGCAGCAACGTGCCGACCGGCCCGACGAATATGGCGTCGTGCCCAAGCGTGTACACGGGGCGGTCGAAGCCGAACTTCTCGTAGAAGGCGGGCGCGAAGATCAGCACGTCCGGCGTCAGCATGCCGCCCGAGTGGTTGGACACCAACAGCGCCCCACCGGCAGCCGGCATGGCGTCGACGTCGCGCACTTCAGCGCGGAAGTACCGCCGGATGAGCGGGCCGACCGTGTTGACGATGCCCCGAGTGAACGCCGGGTCCCACTTGGCGACTTCCGGCTTCTGCGCCCCATTGCTGTTCATGGCGTACCTGTCATACCCCGCGCCGCCCCTCCCCTAGACCTGAACATGCTACTTTCGTAAAAAGAGAATGTCATATTCGCAGGTGGGAGGCAGGATGGCGGCGGTATTGGTGACCGGCGGCTTCGGCCTGGTGGGGTCGGCGACCGTGCGCAGGCTCGCGGAACTCAGACGCTCGGTGGTGGTGGCCGACCTGGAGACACCCGCGAACAGGAAAGCACAGGCGAAACTCCCGCGGGGCGCCTCGGTGCGATGGACCGACCTGACCGACGAGGCTCAGGTGCAGCGACTTGTCGCCGACACCGCGCCCGAGGCGATCATCCATCTGGCCGCCGTGATCCCGCCGCCGATCTACAAGAACCCCAACCTCGCCCGGCGCGTCAACGTCGAAGCCACCGCCACGCTGGTGCGCATCGCCGAACAACAACCGACCCCGCCGCGCTTCGTGCAGGCGTCGAGCAACGCGGTCTACGGTGCGCGCAACCCCCACACGGCGAGCGCGCCCGTGCGGGCCGATGACCCGATGCGGCCATGCGATCTGTACAGCGGCACCAAGGCGGAGGCCGAGGCGATCGTGCGGGCCTCGAAACTGCCGTGGGTGGTTCTGCGTCTCGGTGGGGTGTTGAGCACCGATCCCAAAGCGATGCCGATGAGCGCCGACGCCCTGTACTTCGAGAGCCTCCTTCCGACCGACGGCCGATTGCACACCGTCGATGTCCGCGATGTCGCGTGGGCCTTCGCCGCGGCGACCACCGCCGACGTCGTTCGGGAGATCCTGCTGATCGCCGGCGACGACTCGCACCGGATCCGCCAGGGCGACGTGGGCGCGGCGCTGGCGGCGGCCCGAGGCCTGCCCGGGGTACTGCCGCCCGGCAGACCCGGCGACCCCGAGCGCGACGACACGTGGTTCGTCACCGATTGGATGGACACGACGCGCGCGCAGGAAGCGTTGCGGTTCCAGCATTACTCGTGGCCCGACATGCAAGCCGAGGCCGCCGCCAACGCGGGCTGGACGCGGTACGCGATGCGGTTGCTGACACCGCTTGCGCCGCTTGCGCGCGCACTGCTCGCGCGACGGGGCGCATACCGCAACACACCCGGCAAGTACGCGGACCCGTGGGCGGCGATCCGCGCCCGGCTGGGCGAGCCGGCGTGGGATCGACCCCGCGATCTGACCTGACCGCCTAGTCTTCGGCGGGTGGAGACGTTCAACGGCCGCGCAGCGGTCATCACCGGCGGCGCAAGCGGCATCGGTTTCGCCGCCGCGCAAGAGTTCGCCCGGCGCGGGGCGCGCATCATGCTCAGCGACATCGACTCGGCCGCGCTCGACCGTGCCGTGGCCGACCTGCGCGCCGACGGCGTCGAGGCCCACGGCGTGGTGTGCGACGTGCGGAAGTTCGACGACGTCAACCGGTTGGCCGACGAGGCATTCGGCGTGTTCGGCGACGTGCACCTGGTCTTCAACAACGCCGGTATCGCTTACGCCGGCCCGATCGCGCAGACCAGCCATGACGACTGGCGATTCGTCATCGACGTCGACCTGTGGGGACCGATCCACGGCGTCGAGGCGTTCCTGCCGCGGCTGCTCGCCCAGGAAGCCGACAGCCACATCGCGTTCACATCGTCGTTCGCCGGGCTGATCCCCAACGTCGGGCTCGGCCCCTACTGCGTCGCCAAGTACGGCGTCGTCGCGCTCGCGGAGACGTTGTCGCGCGAGGTGCGCGCCAACGGCATCGGTGTGACGGTGTTGTGCCCGATGATCGTCGACACGAATCTGCTGGCCAACACCGAACGCGTGCGCAGTGAGGACTACGGTCCAGCCACCGCGTCGGGCGCGGACTCGGTTCAGCAGTTGGCGTCGAATCCGAGCGACGACTCCGTGCTCAATGTCGACGAGGTCGCCCGCTTGACTGCCGACGCGATCGAAGCCAACCGGCTCTACGTGCTACCGCACAGCGCGGCCCGCGGCTCGATTCGCCGCCGCTTCGAGCGCATCGACCGCACCTTCGACGACCAAGCTGCCGCCGGCTGGACCCACTGACACCGAAATCACCCCGGCGGGCCGAGTGTCGGGCGGCCCGTCTGCGGGTGGTGATACCAGCCGCCCGCCGCGTGGGTCCCGCCGTCGACGTGGAGCGTCTGGCCGGTGATGTAGCTTGACATGTCGGAGGCCAGAAATACTGCGGCCGAAGCGATTTCGTCGACGTGACCAGGTCGGCCCATCGGTATGCCGGGGGCGATGTCGGGGTTCAACGTCCCGCCGGAGATCTGCATCAGCCCCTCGGTCAGGGTGAGGTCCGGGGCGAGCGCGTTGACCCGGATACCGTGCGGGGACAGTTCGAACGCCGCGGTCTGCGTGTAGTTGATGACGCCGGCCTTGGCCGCGGCGTATGCGGCGTATCCCGGTGCGGCGCGCACACCTTCGATGGACGTCACGTTGATCACGCTGCCGGGGCTGCCCGCCGCCACGAGACGGCGTGCCACCCGCTGGGTGCACAGCAGCACGTGACGGAGGTTGGCCTTGTACAGCGCATCCCAGCCGTTCTCGGTGGTCTCGAGCATCGGCGAGAAAAAGGTGCCACCGGCGTTGTTGACCAGAATCGACACCTCGCCGAGCTCGCCGACGGTGGACTCGAGCGCGGTGTCCACCTGCGCGCTGTCACGCACATCGGTGACGAGACCCAGCGCGCCGATACTTTCGGCGGTCGCGGCGCAGGTGTCGGGGTCGCGCTCCCAGATCGCGACGGACGCCCCGAAGGCGGCGAGCCCTTCGGCGATTCCCTTGCCGATACCGGCGCCGCCGCCTGTGACGACCGCGACGCGCCCGGTCAGCAGGATGCTCGATGGATCGATTGCCACGGGTCGAGTCAACCAGTTTTGGTCGTGCGAATGGTGAGACCCGCGGGAGCCGATCCGATAACCCCCTGCTCCTCCAGTTCCGCGATCTCGTCCTCGCTGAGCCCGAGACCGGTGAGGACCTCGCGGTTGTGCTGTCCCAGCAGCGGTGCGGGGCTGTGGTGGAAGCTGCGCACCGACGCGAGGCGCATCGGCAGCGTGCTGTGCCGCGCCGGAGGGTTGACCGGATGGTCGACCTCCTCGTAGAAGCCGCGGTACACCAGCTGCGGAAGGTCGCCGACACGGTGCGGTTGCATCACCTTGGCCACCGGAACCCCTGCCGCCCAGAGCGTTTCGACGATCTTGTCACCGGTGCGCCCGGCGCACCAGGCGCTCAGCTGCTCGTCGATGGTGTCGTGGTTGCGGCGCCGCCCGTCGAATGTGGCCATCTCGTCGGTGGCCCACGCCGGGCGCCCGAGGGCGTCGACCAGGCCGGCCCACTGCTCGTCGGTGGCCACCGCGATGGCGACCCAGTCGTCGGGGCGGCCGAACTCGTCGAGTTCACTGGTGCGGTACAGGTTCTGCGGCGCGGCGGCCGGCCCCCGGTTGCCCTGCCGCTGCAGCAGATTCCCGTAGGCCGAGTATTCGATGACCTGCTCGGCGGCGACGTTGAGCGCCGCGTCGACCATCGCGGCCTCGATCCGTACCCCCTGCCCGGTCCGCCGCCGGTGCGCCAGCGCGAGTAGCAGAGCGTTGAGGCCGTGCACACCGGCGTTGGGGTCGCCGACAGAGTACGGCTCGACCGGATTCTGATCGGGATGGCCGGTCAGCCAGGTGATTCCGGAACAGTCCTCGATCACGTAGGCGAACGCCGGCTTGTCGCGCCACGGCCCGTCGAGCCCGAAGCCCGGCATGCGCATCACGATCGCGTCGGGACGCAGCCGGTGCACGGCATCGAAGTCCAGACCGATCTGGTCGAGCACGCGCGGGGTGTAGTTCTCGACGACGACGTCGCAGGTCGTGATCAGCCGGCGCAGCAGTTCGACGCCGCGCGCCGTCCGGATGTCGAGCGTGACGCTTTTCTTGTTGGTGTTCAGGCCGGAGAAGATCGGCGAGCGTTCCCACCACTGCTCCTCGGTGATCGGCACCCCGGCGATGAGCCGCGTGCCGTCGGGCCGCGCCGTCGATTCGATGTGGATCACCTCGGCGCCGAGTAGCGCCAGCATGTGGGTGCACGACGGACCGGCCCAGAAACTCGTCATATCGAGCACCCGTAGCCCCTCGAACGGTGTTCGCGAAACCAACCCCAGGGTCGTATCCCCGGCGGAATCGCGACCCTGTTGTACCGTTCGCGAAACCAACCCCAGGGTCGTATCCCCGGCGGAATCGCGACCCTGTTGTACCGTTCGCGAACGGTACAGATCGGTGTGCTCGCCGAGCCGGGGCGCGGGCTGTGGCTCGCGCAGCAGCGACGGTGTGGTGCGGTACGGCGGCCCGGGCTGGGTGAAGCCGTCGCGCGGATTGGTAACGAACGTGCCGCGTTCGACGAACTGGTCGAAACCGGTGACGGTGGCGCCGTTTCCGACGGGTGCATTCGGAATCCGGAACGCGCTGGATAGCTCGAGGATGTCCTCGACGCGGTTCTCCCGCACCCACTCGTAGATCTGCTCGGCGTGGATGTTGGCCTGTTCGGTGATCGACAGATCGCCGCCCTCGTCGATCCACTCGTCGTGGCCGACCATCGCGCACAGGTCGAACCACTGTTGCGCGGTGCCGCACCCCAACGCCACCAGCCCGTCGGCCGCGGACGCGACACCGGGGACGGTCAACCGGCGGCGGTCGCGGAACGGACGCCCGAGCGCGTCGTTGAACGACACCGAATAGTAAGTCAGGCAGAGGATCTGGGCTTCGAGGATCGAGACGTCGACCAGGCCCGACGCCGCCGTCGTGGTGCCCGCGGCCGCGTACGCGCCCGCGAGCCACTCCCCGATCTGACCCGCGACGAACAGCGGCGCGCGATCCGGGGCTCCCCGACCCAGTCCGATCACGCCGCCCGACCACGCCTGCAGCGTGAACTCGGTGGCGGGTTTGTCGGCCCAGGGTCCGTCGAGCCCGAACGGGGTGATCGCGGTGACGGTCAGGTGACCGTAGGCGTCGGCCAGCGCGGCCGGGGCGAACTCGCCGAGCTCCGCCACCTCCGACCCGCGCGACCACACCACCGCGTCGGCCGACCGCACCAGCGCGCGCAGCACCTCGAGATCGTCGGCGCGCTTCGGGTCGACGACGACGCTCTGTTTCGAGCAGGCCAGGAAACTGAACAGTGCCCCGTCGCCGCCCGGCTCGATGCGCGAACCGGACGCGGACCAGCTGCGCAGCGGATCGCCCTGCGGCGACTCGACTTTGATCACGGTGGCGCCGCCGTCGGCGAGCAGTTTGGTGGCGTAGGCGCCCGCGATTCCGCTCGACAGGTCAACGATGGTGTACTCGTCCAGCGCCGGCACTAATCCTTCTTTCTGCGGTTGGCCTTGCTCAGCCGGAACTCGGGCGGGAACTTGTCGTCGTTGTCGTTGACGGCGTCCGCCAGGCCCACGTCGATCGCATCGGCGAGCATGAAGTCGTCGCCGTCCGGCCGCGCCGCGCCGCCCATCGACTCGAACATCGCCGACAGCAGGCTGCCGAGGTATTCACCCTGGAACTGCTTGACCACCTCGAAGAACATCTTCTGCTGAAAGACGCTGTCCACCGGCCGGTTCCGCGCGCACGCGTGGGCATACTTGGCGACCTCGTCCTCCAGCTGGTCGCGCGCCACCACCTTGTTCAGGAAGTTGCACGCGAGCATCTCTTCGGCGGTGAACGGGCGACCCGTGAACACCATCTCCTGGAATGGCCGCAGCCCCATCGTCATCACCCAGGTCCACATCCGCGGGCCCCAGCCGAAGTACCGGAACGACGGATGGCCGAACAGCGCGTCGTCACTGGAGATCACCAGGTCCGCGTCGGCGCACTGATAGAAGTGCCAGCCATAGCAGTAGCCCTTGGCCTCGACGATGCTGATCTTCTTGAGTTCCTGCAACGCCCGGTTGCCCGCTGCGGCGTTGGCGTACCACTGCCCCATCGTCGCGCCGTGCCGAAACGAACCCTTCGGCGGGTAGGCGACGGCCGGATCGTCCACCCGAAGCTCGGCCAACCGAGCTGACTCGTCGCCCTCCATGAACTCCGGCAGGTCTGCGCCGCTGCCGAGATTCTCGCCGACCCCGCGGATCACCACAACCTTCACGTCGTCGTCGACGGTGGCGCCCCGCAGCAGGTCGGCGTACCGCAACCGCGCGGCCGACGTCGGTGCGTTCAGGTACTCCGGCCGGTTGAACGTGATGGTCGCGATCTTGGTCGCCGGGTCCTTCTCGTAGAGGACGATTTCCTCAGGGGCGGGCCGACTCCCGGTATCCGACATGTCGCGTCAACCGATTCCGACGCCCGCACCACTCCAGAGCGGGCTGGAGGTCAGCACCTCGGCCCCGTCGGCGGTGACATGCACGGCATCGCGGCTGAAGACGGCCCCCACACCCTGCTGCCAGACGTAGCCGCTGACCGCGAGCACCATGCCGGGTTCGAGCAGTTCGTCGGCGATGGTGGACCGCAGGGCCGGGGTCACGACGGGCGAGTCGTAGCCCAGGCCGAGGCCATGGGCGACGGGCATCGAGGGCAGCGGCTCGCCGGCCGCCTCGTAGGCGGTGAGCAGCCCACTCGCGGGACGACCCGCCCGGCACGCGTCCAAGAGGTTGTCCCACAGCCGGTTCCAGCGATCGTAAAGCCGCGGGACCGCTGATCCTTCCACCTCACCGACGGGCCACGTGCGGCCGACTTCGCCGACATAGCCGTCGGCCAGGGCACCGGCAGAGAACGCCACCAGATCGCCGTCTTCGATACGGCCGTCGCTGCGGGCACGCCGCCACAAGTGTTCCTTGCTGGTCACCCAGGCGCCGTCCTGGGTGGCGGGCGTGGTGACCCCGCCGGCGGCCATCGCTTCCATCAGCGCACCAGTCAGCGACTTCTCGGTCGTACCGGCCGCCAACTCGGCTCGGGCGGCGTCCAGCGCCGCTTCGGCCACGCTGAGCGCGCCGCGGAGCACCGCAATCTCGTCGGGAGTCTTGATCCGCCGGGCCGCCCGCAGCGCCGGCTCGGCGTCGACGAGTTCGGCGTTGGGAAACGCCATCGGCAGCAGTTGCGCGAATGTCGGTGTCAGCGAATCGGTCCCCACCCGCTTGGCGGTGGCGGCCCCGGGCAGCGCCTTGAGCACCTCGACAAGTGTCATCGGATTCCACGCCAGCCCGTAGAGGTGGTCGTGGGGAATCTCGTCGGGGATGCCCTCGTCCCAGGTGCTGTTGAGGTGAATTTCGCCGGTCGAGCGGACGACCTCGCAGATCGGTCCGAACGGCCGGGTGCCCGCCACCCACAACTGCGGGGCACCGGTCACATAGCGCACATTGGCCTGCCGGCCCAGCACCAGGATGTCGATGTCGCGTTCTTCCATCTGGGCCAGCGCGCGCTCACGGCGACCGCGCCGCAGATCGGCTGCGTCAGGCAGAATCTCGAGTGCCATTCAGTTCAGTTCCGTCCGTAGGGGGCGTAGGGGTAATCGGTGATGGACTGATAACCGTCGTCGGTGATGACCACGATCTCCTCGCTTCGATAGCCACCGGTGCCGTCCTCCCACACCACGGGTTCGAGCACGAGCAGCATCCCGGCCGGGAACACGAAGTTGTCGTCGAATTCCTCACCCAGATCCGTTCCGATCATCGGCATTTCGGCGGCGTTGGTGCCGATGCCGTGACCGAGGTAGAAGTGCGGTAGCCACGGCTTGGCGCCGCCGTTGGCGGCGATCCCCGCGCGGGCCAGGTCACCGCTCGTGGCGCCGGCCTTGGTGACCGACAGCACGGCCGACAGGATTTCCCGCCACTTCTCGTACTGCGCCTGCTGACGGTCGTCCGGCTCGTCGCCGACCAGCCAGGTGCGGCCGAAGTCGGAGCAGTATCCCTTGTAGGTGATGCTGACGTCGGTCCACAACACGTCGCCGCGTTCGAGTTCGCGTTCGGTGGTCAGCAAGGGCAGCGCCAGGTCTCCGGTGGTGGTCCAGACCGAACCGCTGGTCTTCGTCGTGGGCATCACCTGCCAGATGGCCTCGAGCATGTTGGCCGTCGCGCCGAGTTCGAACGCGCGCCGGACGAATGCCGCCGAAAGGTCGACCTGCCGAACGCCGGGGGCAAGCGCCTTCTGCACATCGACCATCGCCTCTTCGGTGATACGGCAGGCGGTTCGGACGCATGAGATCTGATCGGGCGTCTTGACCAGCTTGGCCGGCCCGACGACCTGCGCGGCGTCCGACGGTGGACCCGACGGGAACAACGTTGCCGACGCTCGGCGCATGGCGCCGGTGAGCTCGTCGACCGCGACCTTGCCTCCGGCAGGAACCAGATCGGCCAGCACCTTGGCGAATTGTTCGACGCCCTCGTCGAATTCGAGGTACAGCGGCCCGTGCACATGGTCCTCGGGTACCTCGCACTGCGATGACGACCCCTCCCGCAACGGCATGAACAGGTGCGGATGCGGGTCGTCGGCGAGCACGATCGCCACCGGGCGTTCCACGTGTGAGAGCCCGGCGTCGAGCAGCGGCCAGCTGACGCCGGTCGCATATACGACGTTGCCGTTGCCGAGCAGGACGAGCGCGTCGACACCCTTGTCCTTCATCGAGTCGCGCAGCCGCACACCGCATTCCCGGTACATCCGGGCGAGGTCGGGAACGTCCGGAATGTCGATCGACGTCGATTGTGGTGCAAATGTGGTCACGAGATCCCCAGGAAGTTCTTGATGTTGGTGGACACGATCTTCACGGCGTTCTCGGGTCCGACCGCGTCCACGACCGTCTTCAGCGATTTCTCCGAATAGCCGAATGTGGACTCGTTGTGCGGATAGTCCGACGACCACATCACGTTGTCGACGCCGATCTTGTCGATGAGCTCCAGGCCGAGTGGGTCGACCATGAACGATGCACACATGTGGTTGTCCCAGTAGTGCCGCACGGGATGCTCGAGCTGGTGGTTGAACATGTGCCGGTACGACGCAAGCATGTGCTCGGCGTCCTGCAGAGCCGTTGGCACCCAGGCGATACCGCCTTCGAACCAGCCGATCTTCAGTGATGGATGACGGTCGAGGATGCCGGAGAACACGTACTTGGCGAACTGCTCGCGGAACGAGTCGACATTGACCATCATGCCGACCACGACGCTGTTGTGCTGGCACGGCGTCTTGGGCGGTGTTTCACCGATGTGGTGGCTGACCGGCACGCCTGCGGCCTCGATCTCGTCCCACACCGCGTCCATCTCGGTGCTGCCGTAGTCGTAGATGTTGCCGTCGTCGTCCTTACCGGGATTGAGCGGCAGCAGGAACGTCCGCAGCCCCAGCGACTTCAGTTCCTCCAGCGTGCTCCTGGTGCCTTTGGGATCCCACCAGTTGATCAGCCCGACACCGTAGAAGTGGCCCTTGCTGCGTTCCTGCAGATCGGCGATGTGCTCGTTGTAGATCCGGAAAACGCGCTCGCGCAGGGCCTTGTCCGGATAGTGGAACAACGCCAGCACCGCGTTGGGGAACGCCAGCTCCTTGTCGATACCGTCCTCTTTGAGCTCACGGACGCGGGCCTCGATGTTGTTGGACGCCGCTCCGGCGAGGTCGTCGTACTGCATGAGCACGCGACCGAAGTCGCCGCCGGTCCAGGCCTTGCCCTTCATGCCGACCATGTAGGCGCCGTCCTCGTACCAGATGCGTGGCGCGGCGCCCTTGAGCTCCTCGGGGAAGCGGTCGTAGAAGATGTCGTCGGCCACCGAGATGTGGTTGTCCGCGGAGAAGATCTCGGTGCCGGCGGGCAACCCGAAATCGCCTGTGGCGTGGCCCTTGCGGTGCTTGGGGGCGCCGAAACCCTCCGGAGGATACAGGGTGGCGGTAGTTGGTGCTGACATCGTTGACACTCCAATCGGGCTGGGGAACGGACCTGACTACCAGGTCACCGGAAGTTCGTAGACGCCGTAGGCAAGCCGGTCATGTTTGAAGGGCACGTCCTCGAACGGCACGGCCAGCTGCAGCGTCGGTATGCGTCGCAGCAATGTGTGGAACACGATCTGCAGTTCGGCACGGGCGAGCTGTTGACCGACGCACTGATGCCTGCCGTAGCCGAAGCCGAGCTGCTGGCCGGCGTCGCGGCTCAGGTCGAGCTTGTCGGGTTCGGGGTAGGCGGTCGCGTCCCAGTTGGCAGGCGCCAGGTCGAGGATGATGCCCTCACCCGCGCGGATGGTCTCACCGGCGATCTCGATGTCCTCGATCGCGACGCGGCGCTGGCCGTTCTGGATGATCGACAGATAGCGCATCAGCTCCTCGACCGCGTTGGCGATGAACTTCGGATCGTCGGAATCCCGCAGCAGCGCGGCTTGTTCGGGGTTCTCGAGCAGCGCCAGCACCCCGATACCGATCATGTTGGCGGTGGTCTCGTGGCCGGCGATGAGCAGGCCGGTGCCCAGCTGCGCGGCCTCCTTGACGCTGATCTCCCCTGCGTTCACTCGCTCGGCGAGGTCGGACACCGCGTCTTCCGACGGGTTCTCCATCTTGGTCTTGACCAGATCGCTGAGATATTTGGCCAGGCTCATCGCACCCTTCTGCCCGTCCTCGGCCGAGGCGTAGCGGGCCAGGCCGACATTGGCGTGGTGCTGGAAGAACTCGTGGTCTTCGTAAGGAACGCCGAGCATTTCGCTGATGACCCGAGTGGGCACCGGCAGCGCCAGCTTGCTGACGATGTCGGCGGGCTGCGGACCGGCGAGGATGTTGTCGATGCACTCATCGGTCACCTCTTGGATGGCGGGCCGCAGTCCCTCCACCCGCTTGAAGGTGAACGGCTTGGACAGCATCCGGCGGAACCGGGTGTGCTCCTCGGCGTCGGAGGTGAACACCGAGCGCGGCCGCTTGTACACCGTGGACAGCATGTGCTCGTTCCAGTGCGGGAAGCCCTCGATCCGGTCGTCGACACTGACCCGGGAATCGGCGAACAACTCGCGGGCCACCGCGTGCCCGGTGATCAGCCACGGAGTGGTGCCGTTCCAGATCCGCACCCGCGAAAGCGGTTTGACCTCACCCATCTCGAGCATCTGCGGCGGCGGGGCGAACGGGCAGCGGGCGTCGCGCTCCATCGGGTATTCGGGGATATCCGCGGAGACGTCGGGGGTTCCGGTCAAGGTCTCAGACATTCAGTCCTTCTCATTCCTCGATGTGGATGGCGAGTGCGGGGCAGGCCGCCGCCGCCTTGCGGGCGTCGTCGGCCTGGTCGTCCGCCGGGCTGGCGTTCAGCAGGACCACGACACCGTCGTCGTCGCGCTGGTCAAAGATTTCGCTTGCGTTGAGCACGCACTGACCGGATGACACACACTTGTCTTGATCGACAGTCAGTTTCATGATGTCGGGTGCTCCGTGACAGGCGCCTGCCACAACCCGACGATCGCGTCGATGAGCCCGGACGCCGCGGAGTTCCAGGTGGTGCGCGGCATGTCGGCCCCCTCGGCGAAGGCACGTTCGAAATCGGCGCAGGTGTGCATCATCAGGTTGCGGGCCATGATGTTTCGTTCGGTGACCACCGCGGGCGGCAGGTCCGGCAGGCAGCGGGTGATGCCGACGACGACGCGTTGCACCGACGGCGACTCCAGAGCGCCCTTCACCACGATCTTGTGGTACTCGGGGTCGGCAAGGGCCTGCGCGGCGAAGCGCGCGTACCACGTCGGGGTCCCGATCTGGGCCAGGTGTTCGGTGAGCGAACGCACCAGGCAGGCGACCCAGTCGCGCAGATTGGTCGAGTCGCCGATCTCGCCGACCATCCGCGACAGCAGACGCTCGGTCGACACGCGGTGCTTCTGCTCGATGGCTCGCACCAGGTCGGCCTTCGTGCCGAAGTGGTAGCCGACCGCGGCATTGTTGCCTTGCCCTGCGGCCTCACTGACCTGACGGTTCGATACCGCATAGACGCCGTGCTCGGCGAACAGTCGCTCGGCGGCGGCCAGGATCGCTTCCCGCGTGGTGCTGGCTCGTTCGGTGCGCACGCTTCTGGCAGTGGTCACCGTCACAGTCAACCGCTCCCAGGCCCTTAAGTCAAGCGACTGATTTAAAGTTGTCATGGCCGTCACGACTTCGGTTTGCGGACGATCACCTTCCCGGCACTGGTGCCGCCGTCGATGGGAAGGACGGTTCCGGTGACATACCGGGAACGGTCCCCGGCGAGGTACAGCGCGGCCTCGGCGACGTCGTCGACGGTGCCCTCGCGTTTCAAGGGCCGGTCGTTGCGCATCTGTTCGCGAATCTTGGCCTCGAACGCCTCGAGCCGTTCGAGGTCCTCCCCCGTCGCCGACTTGCGCACGATCGCGGTCCGGATGTTGCCCGGGGCGAGCGCGTTGACGCGAACCTCGTAGTGAGCCAGGTCGATCGCCGCCGATTTGGTGAACTGGATGACGGCAGCCTTCGACGCCCGGTACGTCATCACTCCACCGCCGGCCTGGATGCCGCCGATCGAGGTCAGGTTGATGATCGACCCGCCGCCGTGTTCGGACATGTGCCGGGCCGCATCGCGCGTACCGGCCATGACCGCAAGCACGTTGATGGCCATCACCTGGTGGAAGTCGGCGAGGTCGTCGTCGAGGAACTTGGGGAACATCTGGCCCGATACGCCCGCGTTGTTGACCATCACGTGCAGCCCGCCGAACTCCTCGACCGCGGTGGAAACCAGACGGGTCACCTGCTCGACCTCGGCCACATTGGTCTCGACGAAGCGGACGGACTTGCCGAGGTCGGCGACGAGTTGGGCGCCGCCCTCGCGGTCGATGTCACCGACGACCACCTTGGCGCCCTCGGCGCAGAACCGCCGCACCAACCCTTCACCGAGTCCGGACGAGCCGCCGGTGACGACCGCGACCTTGCCCTCGAGTTCGCCGGTCATGCCGCCCCTTCGTGTAAGTCGGCCAGAAAGCCGAGCAGTAGTTCGTTGACCGCGTCCGGTTGTTCGATCTGCGGGCAGTGCCCGGCCGCGTCGATCACCGCGGAGCGGCCCCCGCGGATCTGTCCCGCGATCTCGGCCGCCCATCCCCGGGGCAGCAACTTGTCACCGCCACCCTCGACCACCAGAGTCGGCACGCTGATGCGCTCGTAGGCGCGCGCGCTCGACGGCAGCGGTGGGGCCTCCAGGCCGGGGCGCCGAAACCGCGCCGCCGCCAGTGCTTCCCACGCGCCGGGCGCGATGCTGGCTTCGTAGCGACGCCGGACGTATGCCTCGTCGTTGGGGTAGGAGGCGTCGTGGAAGAGCGCGGTGACGATCCTGCGCATCCCCGCGAACGTCGCGTCATAGTCGTACAACGCGGCCGAGTGTTCGTTGCGCTGGATCTCGCCGCCTCCGCAGATGGTGACCAGGCTGCGGGCGGGCAGCACCGGCGCCTCGGACGTGGCGTCGACGAACAGGTTCACCGCCCCCATCGAATTGCCCACGAAATGCGCCGATTCGGCACCGACGACCTCGCAGAACCGCGCGATGTGCCGGATGCGCATACCGCGGCCGTCGTTGAAGTCGATGACCTTCGCCGATTCACCGAACCCGAGCATGTCGAGCGCGAGCGCGCGGTAGCCCGTGGCGAGCGCGGCGATGTTGTGCTCCCAGCCGATCTCGGCGCCTGCGCCGAACTCACCACCGTGCAGCAGGACGACCGGATCCCCTTGTCCGGCTTCGAGATAGCCGGTCACGAGCCCGTCGACCAGCACCGACTTGCGTTGGGGCTGTGTCACGCCGTCTCCCGGGCGGCCTTGGCGAAGAACAGCACCTGCGTGGCGAGCATGTCCAGCTGGTTCTGGGTGGCGTCATGGATCAACTCCCCTGCCGCGTCCCAGATCTCGTCGGCGGAGTTGATGGCCACGCCGAGCGGAGTCGGCCACGCCCGCAGCGCGTGCCCGATGGACCGCAACTGCCCAAGCGTGTTGACCGCCGCCTGCCAGCCGTACGCGCAGCTGATACAGCCCCACGGCGTGTTGTCCAAGTAGACGCGGGCGTCCTCCCGCAGGTCCTCGATGTAGTCCAGCGCGTTCTTCACCAGTCCTGAGATCGCTCCGTGGTAGCCGGGCGAGCCGACGACCACGGCGTCCGCATCGCGCAGCGCGCTGACCAGTTCGAGGGCCGCAGGAGTGCGCTCCAGCGAGTGCGGGGCGTACATCGGTAAGTCCAAGTCGGGTCCCGCGAACAGCCGCGTCCGCCCGCCCTGCTGCTCGACGGCCGCCAGGCAGTACCGCAGCGCGCGTTCGGTCGACGAATTCGCCCGGAGGGTGCCGCCGAGTCCGACGACGAACGGCGCACCGCCGGTTCTGGTGCTTGCAGTCATTTCCTCACCCACTACTTGATTGCGATCGGGCTGACGGGTGCGCCCACCGCGCCAACGACTTTCAACGGCGGGGCGATCAACTGGAACTCGTAGACACCGTCGGCGGCACAGTCGGCCGCCAGGCCGGTGAGGTCCCAGTACTCGCCGAACATCAGGCCCATGTCGCGCAGGCAGATCATGTGCATGGGCAGGAACGTGCCTTCCACTCCGTTGGCCGGATCGGGATCCTCGACCATGAGATTGTCGGCAGCGACCGCGGCGACATCGTGGTCGTGCAGCCATCGAGCGCACGTCCAGTCCAACCCGGACCCCGGCTCGGCGCCGTCGCCGGTCGACAGGAACCGCGTCCACCACCCGGTGTGCACGACGACGATGTCCCCGGGGGTGATCGTCACGCCCTGGGCTTTGGCGATGTCGTCGAGTTCTGCCGGTGTCACGGGATTTCCGGGCTCGATAAAGACGTCGGCGCCGCGGTGCTTGACCACGTCGAGCAGCACACCCCGTGAGGTGATGCCCTTGACGTCGACCTTCTCGATCCCCAGTCGAAATGCCCCGAAACTGGTCACCGAATCCGCGGGGAAACCGTTGTAGAGCTTGTCCTCGTAGTAAACGTGAGAGATCGCGTCCCACTGCGTGGCCGCCTGCAGCGGCATCACGATCATGTCGTCGTTGAAGCGGAACGGGTTGTCCACGAAGAACTCGCTGAGCTGGTGGGCCACCGAGTTGCGCAGCCACTGAGGACCGTACTGCGCCAGGGTGTTCGCGTCACCGCCGTCCACCGTCATCACATGGGTGGGGTTCGGCCGGAACTGGAACGCGCCCTGGGGGCCGTTCGATCCGAAGTCGCCCCCGAGCGGGATCACCGTCCCCTTCTTCACGAGTGAGGCCGCTTCGGCGACCTTGTCGGGCGTGATGAAGTTCAGCGTGCCGAGCTCGTCGTCGTCACCCCAACGGCCCCAGTTGCGCACGTCGTCTGCGACGCGACGGAACTCCTTCATGCTGGCCATGGATTGCCTTTCACCGTGCCGACTTTCACTTCACCGCCGCCGAACCGATCCCGCGAGGTCCGTCTCTCCCGTGGTGCCGCCGTCCACCCAGATCACCTGGCCGGTCAGATAACTGGCCGCCCTGCTGTTGAGGAAGGTCAGGACGCTGGCCTGCTCGGCCGGCTCGGCGGCCCGGCCCAGCGGTGTCCGGAAGGAGTCGAGGAACTCCTGGCCGTACGCGCTGCGCAACTGGTCGAGGATCGGGGTGTCGGTCACCCCGGGTGCGGTGCAGTTGATGCGAATTCCCCTGGCGCCCAATGCGTTGACCTGTGCCATGCCGTAGAGGATGATGGCCTCCTTCGACAGCCGGTAACCGCCGCCGTCGGCCAGCGCTTCGGGATGGCGCTGACACCATGCGATTCCGGCCTCGATCGAGTCCGTGTCGACCAGCCCGGCGGTGACCGGAGCGTTCTGCCGGTACGCCGACGCCGCAAGCGATGACACGTTGGCGATCGCCGACCCGGCGCGCATCCGCGGCACCAGCGCCTCGGTGAACCGCCGGGTGCCCAGGAAATTGATCGTCACGACCCGCAGCGGGTCCTTGATCCCCGACGACACCCCGGCGACGTTGAACAACGCGTCTATCGGTTCGCCGACGGCGTCGGCCGCCCGCTCGATCGACCCCGGATCCGACAGATCGAGTTCGACGAACTCGCCGACAGGGTCGGTCGGCGGTTTGATGTCGAGTCCGATCACCTCGGCGCCGAGGTCGGCGACCTGACGGGCGACGTGAGCACCGATGCCCGAGGCGCATCCGGTGACGACCACCCGACGCCCGTCGTAGCGCCACAGTTCGTCAGTTCGGCCCATGGCTCATCTCTGGCCGGCGCCCGTCACTGCGCACTCTTGGCGTCCGCATCGGGGTTGCGGCTCGCCCACCCTTCTCCCGACTTGAGTTTGGCGGCCGCCGCCTCGATACCGGCGTTCATCTCGTCCATCGCCAGCGACACCTCGTTGGCCGTGTAGTTCTGGCGGCCGGTCGGCAGTCCGCCGAATGCATAGCTCTCGTCGAAGATGGGCGCCTGCGACGGTTGCCGTCGCGCTTCGACCTTCTCGATGATCGGCTCGAGTCGTTTGGCCTTGGCCGCCCGCGCCTTCTCATCGCGTTCGATGAACTCGGGCAGCACCTCCTTGCCCATTAGTTCGATGGACTCCATCGTCTCTTCGTGCCTGCGCGGGGTCAGCAGCAGGATCAGCTCGTCGACGCCGCTTTCCTCGTAGCCGCGCAGGAAATTGCGCACCGTCTCCGGGCTGCCGATCGGACCGCGGTCGGGCCCGTAGACGATGCTGGGGTCCTTCTCGATCTCTTCGAGGTGGCGCTTCCACACCCCGGTCCGGCCGGGGGTGTGCATACCGGTCATGTAGTAGTGCATGATGCCGAACGCGAAGAAGCCGCCGCCCTTGCCGAGCCGTTCGATGGCCTGTTCGTCGGTGGGCGCCACCATCATCGACAAGTCACCACCGATGGCCAGGATGTTCGGGTTCATCTGCGGGGTGACGGGCGCGCCGTTCTCCTCGAACTCCTTGTAGTAGCCGTTCACCCGTTCGGTCAGCGGTCCCGGCCCCGTGTAGGCGAAACTCAATGCGCCCAGGCCCTTTTGGGCCGCCATGGCCACCGACGCGGGCCGGGTGCACGCCACCCAGACGGGCGGGTGCGGCTTCTGCAGCGGCTTGGGCACGACGTTGCGCGGGGGCATCTCGATGTGCTCACCCTTGAAACCGGTGAACGGCTCCTCGGTCATACAACGGATCGAAACCTCCAGCGCCTCTTCCCACATCGCGCGTTTGTCGGCGGGGTCCACACCGAAACCGCCCAGTTCGCCGACCGACGACGACTCGCCGGTGCCGAACTCCACGCGCCCGTTGGAGATCAGGTCCAGGGTCGCAACCCGTTCGGCGACACGAGCGGGGTGGTTGACGACCGGCGGAAGGTGCATGATGCCGAAGCCCAGGCGGATGTTTTCGGTCCGCTGGCTCGCCGCGGACAGGAAGATCTCGGGCGCAGTGGAGTGGCAGTACTCCTCCAGGAAGTGGTGCTCGGTGAGCCACACCGTCGAGAAGCCGGCCTTGTCGGCGAGCTCCACCTCGTCGAGACCGTCCTGGAAAAGCTTGTGCTCGTCGTCTTCGCTCCACGGCCGCGGCAGTGGGAATTCGTAGAACAGCGAGATCTTCATTTCGTTACCTTCCGATGTGTATCGAGTGTCGAATCGGTACTAGTGCCGGTCTGAATTCCAGAACCGGACAGCTGCTCGGCGATGTGCTTGGCCGCGACATAACCGAAGGTCATCGCGGGGCCGATGGTGGCGCCGGCGCCCGCGTAACTGCGACCCATCACCGCGGCCGACGTGTTGCCGACCGCGTAGAGGCCCTCGATCACGCCGTCGTCGGCGCGCAGCACCCGGGCGTACTCGTCGGTGCGCAACCCCCCGGAGGTGCCCAGGTCGCCCAGGATGATCTGAAACGCGTAATAGGGCGGCTTACCCAGCGGGTGCAGGTTCGGGTTCGGCAGCGTGGGATCACCGTAGTAGTTGTCGTAGGCCGAGTCGCCGCGGTTGAAGTCGTCGTCGTGGCCGTTGCGCGCCAGTTCGTTGAATCGCTCGGCGGTCTGGCGCAGCTGGGCCGGCGGGACGCCGATCTTGCCGGCGAGCTCCTCGAAACTGCTGCCCTCGTGCACGACACCGGATTCCAGCCACGCCTTGGGCACCTTCCAGCCGGTCGGCACGGGTGCGAACGGGATCTTCGGAATTGGCAGATGCCCGGCGACCACGTACCGGTGAAACGACCGGATGTCGGTGATCAGCCAACACGGAATGTGCGTGACCCCGCTGTTGTGGCCTTCGATCATCGCGTGCGCGAAGTCCATGTAGGGCGCCGCCTCGTTGATGAACCGCTTACCCGCACCGTTCACCACGAACTGGGACGGCATCATGCGTTCGTTGAGCATGAACTGCAACCGCCCATCAGGCCAGCAGATCGCGGGGAACCACCAGGCCTCGTCGAGCAGATCGGTCGATCCGCCCACCTTCTCCCCTGCCCGGATGGCATCGCCCATGGACGCCGGATTGCCGAAGCTCCAATCCTTTTCGAGCAGCGGTAGGTGCTGCCGGCGCCACTGGATGTCGTGATCGAATCCGCCCGCGGCCAGGATCACGCCCTGCTGGGCCCTGATCCGCTGCTGGTGGCCGTCACGCTCCACCACCGCCCCGATCACCGCTCCGTCGACATCGGTGATCAGTTCGCTCATCGGCGAGTCGAGCCACAGCGGGACGTCGTGTTGTTTGAGCGCCAGCCGCATGCGGGCGGCCAGCGATTGGCCGATGGCCGCCATCCGGTCCCCGAAGACGCGCGCACGGAACATCCGCCAGATCAGCTTGACGAGAACAGCCTTGCCGCGCCAGTTCTGGCGGACCTGGTAGAACAACCGAAGGTCCTTGGGCGCGAACCAAATACCCTTGGGTGCCAGCGCGAGCGGCTGCAGCAGATGCTGCTCCTCGTCGCCGAGCTTGCGCAGGTCGATGGCGGGTACGTTGATGGTGCTGCCCTGCGCGGATCCTCCCGGCAGTTCCGGGTAGTAGTCCGCGTAGCCGGGCTTCCACACGAATTCGAACCACGGGCTGCGCTTTTCGAGGAACTCCATCATCTCTGGAGCGGTGTCGACGTACTGGCGCAGACGCGCGTCGCTGACCAGGCCGCCGGTGATCTGGCGTAGGTACTCCACGACACCGTCGGGATCCGGCACGTAACCCGCCTTGCGCTGCGCCGGTGCGCCGGGCACCCAGATACCGCCACCCGACAGCGCGGTGGAACCACCGAAGTGCGCCGACTTCTCGACGATGAGCGTGTCCAGGCCGAACGCGTCGGCGGCCAGTGCCGCGGTCATTCCGCCGCCACCTGAGCCGACGACGAGCACATCGACGGTGTGGTCGAACTTGCTGTCAGACATCCAGAACCGCCGTCCTGATCGCGAACCCTGCGATCAATTCCGGTGCCGCCCGGTAGAACCGCTGTTCGGTGCGGTAGGGACCGTGCGCGGCAAGTGCGGCGAAAGCCGCGATCCACGTGCGTACTTCATGCGCGGAATGGCCGGCCTCGCGTTCGATCCAGTCGTTGGACCAGCCGTCCACCTCGGCGAGCCGGTTGTTGTCGATCAGCTCCAGGAAGGCCGCGTCCCAGTCCGGATTCAGCGGCTGCAACGGACTCTCGCCGTGCGCGAACGCCTGCGCGGCGTCCATCACCGCGACCTGGCGGGCCTGCCGCTGCTCCGGTGTCATGGGTACGCCGTGCACGATCCGATCCAGCGCGGTCGGCGGCGCGGTCGCCAGCGTGGGCACCGGCGGATCGTGGGACAGTCCACCGGATCCCACGACGAGGACACGCTTGTCGAGCGTCGCGAGATATGTGCCGAGCGCGGCTCCGAGCGCCCGCACCCGGCGCACCGGCCCGAGCGGGGTGGCCACCGAGTTGATGAAGACGGGGATCACCGGCACCGACGCCGCATCCCCGAACAGGCTCTGGAGCGGTTGGACGGTCCCGTGGTCGACGTCCATGCTCGCCGAGATCGCGACGTCGATCCCTGATTCGAGAACCGCTCGGGCGCAGTCGGTCGCGACGTCCTCGGGCACGTTCAACGGCCCGGCGTGCGAGCCGTAGTCACCGACACCCTGTGCGGCCGTGCCGATGCAGAACGGCGGCATCGTCCGATAGAAGAATCCGTTGTAGTGGTCCGGCGAGAAGATCACGACGAGTTCGGGGGCGTACGCGGTGACAAACCGACGTGCCTCGGATATCGCCGCCTCGATGTCGTCAAGGAGTTCCCGTGACGGTCCCGGAAGGTTCAGTAGCGGGCTGTGCGACATGCAGCACAGGGCCAGTGTGCCCATGAGAACCGGAGCCTCCTCCCTGGGTCAGACACAGAACGTCGAAAAGAGATTCACTGAGTTCGGCGGCGCGCTGGGCGATGCAGGCGCCGGCGATGCAGCGGTCGGGACGCAGGAACAGCACCGAGTCGGTGTAGGTGTCGAACCACGCCTTGAGCGCGCCGGTCCTGTCGCCGACCACCACCACATCGTCGTCGTCGTGCCCCGGCCAGCGCAGCTGTGTCATCGGACGCGCTTCGATGAACTCCGCACCCAACGCCTTCCACCGGTGAAACGCGTTGTCGCCGAGGATCGCTCGCAGGTTGTTGCTCCAGCACAGCACCGCGAATCCCGGTCCGAGCACGTCGTCGAGAAGCACGTTCTGCTCCGTGCGGGTGTCGACGCGCGGCTGGATGAACAGCGTGCCCGTCGGCGAGACCGCGGCGGCGGCACCGGCACCCGGTGCGGAATGGAACACCGCACCCTGTTGATAGCGCGGCATCGGCTTGAAGCGCATCTCGAGCACGTAGCGCTTCAGCGACGGCACCACCGAGGCGGCGTGAATGACCCGGTCCCGCAACGCGGCGACCCTGCGGTTCGTCGGCGAAATCACCCGACCGACCATGGTGGACAGGTCGATCATCGCGCGGGCATGTTTGCGGCGCTCGACGTCGTAGGTGTCCAGCAGGGCGTCATCGGCCTGTCCGCTCACCACCGCTGCCAGTTTCCAGCCCAGGTTGGCCGCGTCGCGGATACCGCTGTTGTATCCCTGCCCCTGCCAAACCGGCATCAGATGCGCGGCGTCGCCGGCCAGCAGCATCCGGCCCTTGCGGAACGAACCCGCGATGCGCGAGTGGTGGGTGTATACCCGGTGGCGGATCATATCGACCTGCTCGGGATACGGAACCCGTTGCGCCAACATCTTTCTGACGAACGCCGGATCGTCGGCCTGTTCGTCGGTCTCGTGAGGATGGATCAGGAATTCGAAGCGGCGGATGCCGTGGGCGATCGAGATCGACACATAGGGCCGCGCCGGGTCGGCGCCGACCTCACTGTTCGGATGGCCGAGCGGATCGTTGGCGACGTCGACCACCAGCCAGCGCGTCGACGACGTGGTGCCGTCGAACGACACACCCATCAACCGGCGGGTGGCACTGCGGCCGCCGTCGCACCCGACCACGTATCGGGCCGTGACCGACGGCTTGCCGCCGGCGAACTGAACCGTCACCGCGCCGTCGGCCTCGACGCACGACTCCATCCGGCACCCGAACCGAACCTCCACGTTGTCGAATCGGTCCAGGCCGCCGAACAATTCGGCGTCGACCATCGGTTGCACGAAGCCGTTGCGCTTGGGCCAGCCGAAGCGGGCGTCGGGCGGTGCCATCTCGGCGAGCAGCCGTCGGTTGGCGTCGAAGAACCTCAAGATCTGGTTGGGCACGGTGTGCGGCAGCACCCGGTCGACCAGGCCGATCGACTGGAACGTCCGCAGCGCCTCGTCGTCGAGGCCGACACCGCGGGGGTAGTCGATGAGCGTGTCGCGTTCCTCGACGATAAGCGTCCGAACCCCGTGCAGCCCAAGGATGTTGGCCAACGTCAAACCGGATGGTCCTGCGCCGACGATGGCGACGTCGACGTCGGTCGTCGTCATAGCCGCCCCAAGAGGAAGTCCAGGTGCAGGCGATTGAACGTCTTGGGGTCCTCGTACTGGGGCCAGTGACCGCATCCGGGCATCACCTCGAAGCGGGCGCCCGGGATCATCGAGACGATGCGTCGCCCCTCGGTGACGTCGGCCGTGGGATCGTCGCTGGTCCACACCACCAGGGTTGGCGCGGTGATCGATCCGTACTCGTCGGGCCCGAGGAGGTTGCGTGCGCGGATGTCTGGATCCTGCAACGCCATGATGTCGCGCATCGCCGCGACGAACCCGGGTTGCCGGTACACCCGCTGCCTGCTCGCGACGATGTCGTCGTAATCCTTGGTCTTGTCGGCCATCAGCCACTTGATGCGGGCCTGCACCGTTTCCCACGTCGGGTTCTCGGCGGCGGCCATGGACAGCGTGATGATCCGCTTCATCACCTCGGGATCGGCCTGCGAGCCGCCCGCCGTGTTGAGCACCAGCCGGTCCAACCGATCGGGGTGGTCGACCGCGAATCGAGCGGCGACCCATCCACCGAGCGACTCGCCGCTGATGTGGGCGCGGTCGGCCCCGACCGCGTCGAGGAACGCCAGCAGGTGGTCCACATAGTGGCGGACTTCGAGCGGATGCCCCGGTTTATCGGTGTAGCCGTGGCCGAGCATGTCGATCGACCAGACCGAGAAGTGTTCGGCGTGCGCCTCCAGGTTGCGCACGTACGCCTCCGCATGCCCACCGGAGCCGTGCAGGAAGACGAGCACCGGCTTATCGGAGTCACCGGCGTGCAGGTATCGGGTGCGGGTCCCACCGGCGTCGAGGTAGCCCTGAGAGAACGAAACGCCCTGCAGATCGCTCCACACGCTCTCGTATTCGGCGACCTCCGCACGCCCGTCGGCGGCCGCGAACGCCGCCAGCGAATCCGGCTCAGACACGCTTACCCTCTCTTGACCGCGAGAATCGAATTCTCGTATTTTGTAAGCACTCTGCTCATTTATCGCACACCCACGTGCACTATAGTCAGAGCATCACTCTCGCGACAGCGTGATGTCAAGGGAAGTCGAGGAAGGGACGCCATGCCTTCGGAGGGCGGAGCCCGACATCGGGTCGAGCAGGGCGGAGCCCGACATCGGGTCGAGCAGGGCGGAGCCCGGCAGGGGACGGAGCCGATCAGCGTCGTACCCAACGGGGCGCCGGGCTCGCAGACGCTGGCAAGGGGTTTGGCCGCCTTGCAGCTGGTGGCCAGCTCCCCTACCGGCCTCACCGCTCAGCAGGTCGCCGACGACATCGGTGTGCACCGGACCATCGCCTATCGGTTGTTGTCGACGCTGTCGCAGTTCCGGTTGCTGGCCAAGGGCGAGGACGGTCGCTACCGCTCGGCGGCGGCGCTGGCGGTGCTCGGGGCGTCGTTCGACAACAACGTGCGGCAACTGAGCCTGCCGACCTTGCGGGGGCTCGCCGACGAACTCGCGAGCACGGTGTCCCTTCTTGTCGCCGAGGGTGATCAGCAGGTCGCGATCGCCGTCGTCGTGCCGACCAACGTCTTCTATCAGCTGTCCTTCCATGAGGGCAGCCGTTATCCGCTGGACCGGGGCGCCGCCGGAATCGCGCTGCTGGCAAGCATGCCGCCTCGTCCCGACGAACGTGATCTGGTGCCGCTGACCCGCGAGCAGGGCTGGGTGATCACACACGGCGAGATCGAGCCCAACACCTACGGCCTCGCGGTCCCGGTGCGCCGACGGCCACCGGCGCCGCCGACATGTATCAACCTCATCTCGCATCGCGAGGACGTCCTGACGCGCGGCCGAGACGCGGTCATCAGGGCGGCCGACGAGTTGTCCGCGATCCTCAACTAAGGGCACTCCAGCCGGAAGGAGCAGCACATGACCGATTGGGATCATGACGTCGACGTGGTCGTACTCGGTAGCGGCGGGGCCGGTTTGACCTCGGCGCTCGCCGCGGCGGCCAATGGCGCTTCGGTGGAGATCTACGAGAAGGCCGCGACCGTGGGCGGTACGACGGCGGTGTCGGGCGGCATCATCTGGATTCCCGCGCACAACCGGGCCGCAGACGGCGAACTGACCGTCGAGGACGCGATGGCCTACCTGCGCGCCCAATCGCTGGGATACATGGACGACAACCTGGTCGAGACATTCGTGCGCACCGGCCCCGAGATGCTCGATTTCGTTGAGGCACACAGCGATCTGCGGTTCGAAGTTGCCGAGGGGTTCCCCGACTACAAGCCCGAGCTGCCCGGTGGTCGGCCGTCGGGTGGGCGTTCGCTCAACGCCAAGCCGTTCGACCTGGGCCGACTCGGTGAGTGGCGCGACCGGATCACGTCGTTCCCGGCGGATTTCAGCAACGTCGGCATCGACGCCGAAACCCGCGCGCGCATCCACGCGTCGGTCGACGACGAATCCGGTGACTACTGCGTGGCGGGCACGGCCCTGATCGCCGGACTGCTGAAGGGCCTGCTGGACCTCGGTGTGACACCACGGACCAACGCGCGCGCGGTCGAACTGCTCGCCGATCCGCTCGGCATCACGGGTGTGCGAATCTCGCAGGACGGCAACGACTTCACCGTGCGGGCCCGTCGAGGCGTGATTCTGGGAACCGGCGGGTTCGAGTGGGACCGCCAACTCGTCGAGGCGTACCTGCGGGGACCGATGCGCGGACCCGTCTCACCGCCCAACAACACCGGTGACGGCCTGCGGATGGCGATGGCGCACGGCGCCGATCTGGCCAACATGGGCGAGGCCTGGTGGGTGCCGATCGTCCAACTTCCCGGCGACACGTATCAGGGCCAGCCGCGCAGCCGCAGCGTTCGGCTGGAACGGACCCGACCGCGCAGCATCATCGTCAACCGGGCGGGTAAGCGGTTCCTCAACGAGGCCGGCGAGTACAACTCGATGGCGGGGCCGTTCCACTACCTCGATCCGAAGCTGGGGTATGCCAACGATCCGGCGTGGATCGTCTTCGACTCGCTTCATCTGAAGAAGTACGGCTTCCTCGGCATCGAACCGGACGGCCCTGCGCCGGAATGGTTCTCGCCGTCCAAAGACCTGGTCGAGCTCGGCGAGAAGACCGGCATCGACCCCGACGGATTGGCACGCACACTGCAGTCCTGGAACGACAGCGTCGCCCACGACCGCGATCCGGATTTCGAGCGCGGTTCGAGCGCCTACGACGGCTATTGGGGCGACGACAAAGCACCGACGCCCGCCGGCCGCACCCTCGGCCCGATCGATACGCCGCCCTACTATGCCGTGCCGGTGTCGATCGGCGCGATGGGCACCAAGGGTGGTCCCCGCACCGACGGCGACGGCCGGGTGCTGCATGTCAACGGATCGGCGATCCCGGGCTTGTTCGCCGCGGGCAACGCGATGGCCGGGGCCACCGGCAAGGCGTACGGCGGTGCCGGTGGAACGATCGGGCTCGCAATGGTGTTCGGTTACCGCGCCGGACGTGCGGCCTCGGCTCGCGTGTAGCTCGCGTGTAGCTCGCCTGTTGCTCGCCTGTTCAGGGCCGGCCAGTGCTCGACTGTGCATCCTGATACGCCCATCGCGGCGTGTTGCGTATGAAACCGCGCACTCGGTATCGCGGGCCGGTCGGTGCAGCGCTGTTCAGGCGACCGCCATTCCGATGAAGTAACTGCTCAACAGGCAGGTCGCGACGAGGACCACCCACCCGTCGGTGAGGCGGCACAGCCAGGCGGGGGCGTGGCGCACCTCCATGAACTCCCGGAAGATGATGCGCACCTTGATGAGTGCGATGACGATCGCGCTGACGGTGACCACGGTGCTGGCCTTCAGCGTGCTGTTCTGGTCGACCGCTTCATCCATCCAGACGTAGACCAACGTCAACAACGTCAGGATCGCCCAGGCGATCACGAGTCTCTTGTTCACAGCGTTGGTCACCGATCACCTCACCACGTAGAGCATCGCGAAAATCAGCACCCACAGGAAGTCAACCGTGTGCCAGTACGTCGCTCCGGTCTCGATCAGCTCCTGCGAGCGTCGCGCCGGGCTCCGCAACTGGTAGAGGACCACACCCAACACGATAAATCCGATCAACACGTGGATGCAGTGCAGTGACGTGAGAAAGAAGTAATGCTGGAAGAACTCATCGCTGGTGAACGTGTTCCCCAGTCGGATCTCCAGAATCCATTCGAACACCTTCGAGACCACGAACGTCACACCGAGACCGACGGTCACATACGCGTACGTCGTCGCCGAGCGGTACGAACCGCCGCGTGAAGCCTGGACGCACCTGGCGATCGCCCACGAACTCGTCAGCAGGACAATGGTGTTGAAGACACCGATCCGCAGATCGAGATCCGCCTGAGACGCCAGGAAGAGATCCGCATTCTGTGTGCGCAGCGCCAGGTAGACCGAGAAGTAGCCGGTGAACAGCATGGCCTCGAACAACACGAACAACCACATGTCCGGCTGGCCGGGTACACGGCGTTGCGGCTTGTCCTCGAGCCGTTTCGACGTGGCGCCAACGACGTCGGTCATCGCACCGCCCCCACCGAGGCCGAGGGTTCGGTTACACCTTTCGGCGGCGGGTCGGGCAGCGGCCCGGTGCCGAAATCCTCGCGCTCGATCATCTTTCGCAGTAACACGATGAACGCCGCGGTGTAGAGGATGAACACGACCATGTTGATCCACCACGCGATCGCACCGTTCCACGCGAATGCGCCGCGTTGAAAGATCCAGGCGGGTGCGACGACGACTTCGGTCAGCGCGTTGCACAGCCCCAGATACGCGAACCATTTCGGGAACACGTTGTTCTTGTCGAGCAGGATCGCCACCAGCCAGACCACTGAGCCGACCAGGAACACCCCCATCGTTCCGCTGAACGACAGGAACGCGAAGTCATACATCCACAGGATCAATTCGGGATCGCGATCAGGGCGGAGCGCGCCGACGGTCATCGCGATGGCCATCACCAGCATGCCGGGCAGGGCGGCGAGCGAGTACATGATCAGGTAGGAATAGGCGAAGACGCGACTCACCGACATCCGCCACATCGAGTATGCGAGTAGGGCGTTCATCGGCGCGCACATGCCCGAAATCAGGAATACGACGCCGAATCCGGTGAGCAGGCCGAGATGGCGGTCGGCGAACCACTGCACCACAAACGGCGTGTCCCAGTCGGGGCTCGGCGGCGGTTGCACCCGCGTCACGAGGAAGAACAGCACGCCGTACAACTGGTAGAAGATCACCATCACCCACCACGCGAACCACAGCTCACGCTTGGGGTGGTAGCGGAAGTTCCACACCAGGCGACCCAGCCGTGAATCGTTGGGCGGATCGGGCGCCGCTACCGTCTCTGCGCTGAGCGCGCTCATGCGGGGACCGCGACTTCTGCGCGTTGGCGGCGGATGTTCTGGGCGAGAACAACTCCCATCACCACGATCCAGACGGCGATCGCGATGTTCTTGACCCAGAAGGACAGCACGCCGTCCCACGCCAACGGGCCCTCGAAGGTCACCGCCCCGAATGCCGCCGGCATCAGCGCGACGGCGATGAGCAGATTGAAGTGCGCCACCCACGGCCGGAAGACCGGCTGGTCTCGGCGATCCCAGTAGATCGCCAGGGCCAGCACCAGGCATTGGGCGATCAGATAGGGCACCAGCACCGTGAAGGTGACCCAGGCCAGATCGTTGAGCAGTTGGGTGAGTTCGGGAGAACGTTCGGGCCGGAAGGACCCCAGAAGCCAGAACATGTTCGCGATCAAGAACAGCGTCGGCGGACCGCCCGCGCAGGCGATCAGGCAGTAGGTCAGGATCGGCGTGCGGTGTGCCATCTTGCGCACTTGCATCGCCAGCAGGATCACCGTCGGGATCAAACCGACCCCGAACCAGTTGAACAGAATCATGCTGTACCGAATTCGGGCCGTCTCGTCGCGGTAGAAAGCCGCGACCTCCTCCGCGGACATGGTCGGCGACATCGGATGCAGGAAACCGGGAAACAGGAAGAACGCGGACGCCCAGATGATCACCATCGCGGGCAAGACCCACAGCATGATCAACTCACCATCAGTTCGTCTCATGTGCGCTCCAAGGCTAGTTGCCGATCGGCTACTCGAACGGTAGCCGATCGGCAACCAGGCGGTCAATGCTGGGCTACCCTCGACGTCATGGCCACGGCAGAGCAGAGATTCAGTGCGATCACCCGCACCGCTGCGCAGACGAGGGTCTTGGACGCAGCGCTGGCATTGATCGCCGAACACGGGGTCAGCGGTACCTCCCTGCAGATGATCGCCGATTCCATCGGGGTGACCAAGGCGGCGGTGTACCGCCAGTTCAAGACGAAGGAAGAGATCGTCATCGCGATCACCGAACGGGAGATGGGCCGTCTCGAGGACGCGCTCGAAGTCGCCGAGGCGGCCGGCCACGGTGTCAAATCTCGGGAGATCTTGCTCGACCGGATGATCGACCAGGCCGTCGAACGGCGCGGAGTCGTCAGTGCGCTGCAGTTCGATCCGGTGATCCTTCGGCTGCAGGCCGAACATGAGCCGTTCCAGCGATTCATCGAACGCCTGTATGCCGCGCTGCTGGGCACCCATGCCGGTCCGGAGGCCCGACTGCACGCCGCGGTGCTGTCGAGTGCGATCAGCGTGGCCGTGATGCACCCACTGGTTTCCGATATCGACGCCGAAACGCTTCGCACTCAGTTGATTCGGATGTCCCGCCGGTTGCTCGACCTACCGGAGCGGGCTCAGGGCCCCCCCCGTACGACGAAGAGGCGCTCGGCGGCGGTATAGGGGTCGTCGTCGCCGTCGGCGACGGCTGCGGCCAACCGGTCCAGTTCCGGATGCGTGCGCAGCAGCGTCTGCGCCAGCGACAAGATCTGCGCCCTGGCCCGCGCGGCGCGTCGTTCCGGACTGTCGGAACGGTGATGCATTTCGATCGCGTCGACGAGTTCGGGCAGGCCGTCGCCTTGGGCTGCAACCAGTTTCAGCACCGGCGCCATGGTCTCCGCACGAAGGTCGCGCACGGTCTGGTCGGCGCCCTCGCGGTCGGCCTTGTTCACCACCACGATGTCGGCCACTTCCAGTAACCCGGCCTTGGCCGCCTGCACGGCGTCGCCTGCGCCGGGATTGAGGATGACGACGGTTGGATCGGCGACCGCGGCGATCTCGATCTCCGACTGTCCGACCCCGACGGTCTCCAGCACCACCAGCCCGTAGGACAGCGCCGCCAGAACACGGATTGCCGCGGGTACCGCCGCGGCCAACCCGCCGAGATGCCCGCGCGCCGCGACGGACCGGATCAGCACGTCGGGATCGTTGATGTGGGCGGCCATCCGGATCCGGTCGCCGAGCAGCGCTCCCCCGCTGTAGGGCGACGATGGGTCGACCGCCAACACCGCGACCCGCTCGCCCCGCTCCCGGTACGCGCCGACGAGCGCACCGACCGTCGTCGATTTCCCCGCGCCCGGCGGCCCGGTCACTCCCACGACTCGCGGCGTGTCGACGGGTCCGAGCGTGTCGAGAAGTTCGCTGCGCCGGGGGCTTTCGACGATGCTGAGCAATCGGCCGGTCGCGCGGGCCGATCCGTTGCGCGCCGCCTCGATGAGTTCCGCAAGACGGTCTGAGCTGGTCATCGTTATGGCAGTCTACGGATCGCCTGCTTGGTGTCGCCGCCGGGCGGCTCAGGCCACCTCGATGACCGTGGCCGATCCCATGCCGCCGCCCGCGCACATCGCGGCGACGCCGATTCCGCCGCCGCGCCTGCGCAATTCGTGAACGAGCGTGACGAGCATGCGCGCGCCGGTGGCCGCCACCGGATGCCCCAGCGAGCAGCCGCTTCCACTGACATTGACGCGGTCGGGGTCGATGTCGAGCAGTTTGACGGTCGCCACGCACATCGCCGCGAACGCCTCGTTGATCTCGAACAGGTCGACGTCGGCGAGCGAAATGCCGGCGCGCTTGAGGGCTTTCGGGATCGCTTCGACGGGTGCCAGCCCGGTGAAGGCGGGATCGACACCGACCGACGCCCACGCCTTGACGGTGCCCAGCGAGGGCAGCCCGAGCCGGTCGCTGGCCAACGTCAGCACGGCGGCCCCGTCGTTGGCTCCGCAGGCGTTGCCTGCAGTGATGGAGAAGCCTTCGATCTCGGGATGCAGCGGCTTGAGCGCGGCGAGCTTCTCGATGCTGGTGTCGCGACGGGGATGCTCGTCGGTGTCGAACTGCCCGTAGGGCGTCTCGATCGGGACGATCTCGTCCTTGAAGCGGCCCTCGTCGATCGCCCGGATCGCCTTGCGGTGCGAGCCCAGCGCCCACTCGTCCATCTCCTCGCGGCTCACGCCCGCGCGCACGGCGGCGTTCCAGCCGACGGTGATCGACATGTCCATGTTCGGTGCGTCGGCGCGGTCGGGGTGCGTCGGGGGAAACCAGTCGAGCATCGCGGCGTCTTTCGCGCTGCTGGCGCGGCGGGTGAAGCGGGGCGTGGTCGAGGCGGAATTGACGCCACCGGCGATCACCACTTGATCCATGCCCGCGCGAATGCAGGCGGCGGCGCTCTGGACCGCGGCCTGCCCCGCAGCGCAGTGCCGGTTGTTCGACAGCCCGGGCACCGAGGTGAGGCCCGCGGTGATCGCGGCGTGGCGAGCGATCACCCCGCCGCCGTAGAGCCCCTCGCCGAGGATCACGTCGTCGATCGCCAGGCCGTTCACCTCACCGGCGGCCGCGCCGATCACATGCTCGGCCATCTCGTAGGCGTCGGTGTCTCGCAACGTGCCCTTCATCGCGGTGCCGATGGGGGTGCGCAGGGCAGAAACGATCACGGCTTCGGGCATGGGTATCTCCGTCTCGACGTATGAGAATGTTATTCTCTCAAGCCGAGAGTGCTAGTTGCAAGAAGGGGAACCATATGCAGATTGCGGGTAGCTCGGCAATCGTGGTCGGCGGCGCCGGCGGCCTCGGCGAGGCGACGGTCCGGCGTCTGCACGGGGCCGGAGCCAAGGTCGTCGTCGCGGACATGGCCGACGACAAGGGCAAGAAGCTGGAAAGCGAGCTCGGCGTGCGCTACGTCCGCACCGACGCGACGTCGGAGGACTCCGTCAACGCGGCGATCGCCGAGGCCGCGGCGCTTGCTCCGCTGCGCATCTCGGTGGATACCCACGGCGGCCCGGCCAGCGGCGGCCGGCTCATCGGCAAGGACGGCTCCCCGCTGGACCTCGACGGTTTCAAGACGACGATCGAGTTCTACTTGACCGCGGTCTTCAACGTGATGCGGCTGGCGGCCGCCGAGATCGCGAAGTCCGAGCCGCTCGACGAGGGCGCCCGCGGCGTGATCATCAATACCGCGTCGATCGCCGGTTACGAGGGTCAGATCGGTCAGCTGCCGTATGCCGCGGCCAAGGGCGGCGTGATCGGGATGACGCTGAATGCGGCCCGCGACCTCTCGCCGCTCGGCATCCGCGTGGTCACCATCGCGCCCGGCACCATCAACACCCCGGCGTATGGACAGGCCGCCGACCAACTCGAGCAGTACTGGGGCCCGCAGGTGCCGTTCCCCAAGCGGATGGGCCGGTCGACGGAGTACGCGCAGTTGGCGCAGAGCATCGTCGAAAACGACTATCTCAACGGCGAAATCATCCGCCTCGACGGAGCTCTACGCTTCCCGCCCAAGTAATTCCCTGTCCCGCGAGCGTGCGTGTTTGCACACGACACGCCGCGCAATTTCAGCAGTTTGCGCACCATCGCGCCATCGCGACGGTGCGCGTCTGCATCTGGCACGTGTGCTCAGCACGGGCCATACGAGGCCGTGCGTTTCGTATACCGGTCGGGTTCGACAGGTTGCGCACACTCGCACGCGCATGAGCGTGCGCATAGCGGCGCGCGCGAGCGGCGTGTCGCGCAGCAGACACGCACGCTCGCGCCAAACTGAGTGTGCGCTACTTCTTCTTGGCGTTCAGCCGGTTGACGATCTCGCGGAAATCGTCGGTCTTGAAGGACTGCTCCTCCGCGGTGTTGGCGTAGTCGAGCACCGCCAGCACGGAGCGCTCGAGGTGAATGTTCAACAGCCGCTTGGTACTTTCGACCGCCTGGCGCGGCAGCTCCATGATCTTCTTCGCGCAGGCGATCGCCTCGCTCAGCGGATCTTCGACGACGTGGTTCGCCAACCCCAGCTCGGCGGCGCGCTGGGCCGAAATCCGCGCACCGGTCAGCGCGTATTCCTTGGCGTGCAGCAAGCTCATCTCCAGCGGCCACACCAGCGGTCCACCGTCGGCGGCGACCAACCCGACCTGAACGTGTGGATCGGCAAGGTAGGCATCATCTTTGATGTAAACGATGTCGGACAAGGCCACCAGGCTGCAGCCCAGGCCCATCGCCGGACCGTTGACGGCGGCCACCACCGGAATCCGGCAGCGCGCCATGCCCAGCACGATCTCGCGGCCGTGCAGGATCGTCTTGGCGCGTAGGTCGGCGTCCTGACGCAGCTCCTCGAGATAGCCGAAGTCGCCGCCGGCCGAAAAGGCCCGTCCCGCACCGGTGATCACCGCCGCGCGAGCCTCCCGGTCCTCGGCGAGCCGCGGCCACAGCCAGGCGAGCCCGCAATGCAGGTCGTCGTTGACCGAATTCAAGGATTCCGGCCGGTTCAGCGTGATGATGCGCAATGCGCCGTCGGCCTGGACGTCGATCTCCGGTGGTAGGTCGTACAACTCAAACTCCTAATCCGAGAATGCGCGAAGCGATGATGTTCTTCTGAATCTGCGAGGTACCGCCCATCACGCTCTGCGCGCGGCTGTACATGTAGGCGCCGAACAATTCGGGATCGCCGGTGCCGACGGTGGCCAGCGCGGCGTGACCGACGGACTGCTCGGTCCACGTCATCAACAGCTTGTCCAACGAGCCCTGCGGCCCGTGCGTCATCCCGTCGAGCTGTTCGGACAACCTCCTGCGCACGTGCAACCGCAGCATCTCGGTCTGCACCCACGCCCACGCCAGCTCCTCGGGAGCCGAGCCGTCCACCCGTGAGGCCAACTGCCGCACCAGCTTTCCGTAGCGGGCCGAGAACCCGAGCGTCGACGGCTCGCGCTCGTGGCTGACGACGGTCATCGCCAACTTCCAGCCCTCACCCGGCGCGCCGACCATGTTCTCCGCGGGCACCCGGGCCCCGTCGAACAGCACCTGGCCGAACTCCTTGGTGACGCCGCTGATCATCTTCAGCGGCCGCTGTTCGATCCCCGGTTGATGCATCGGCACGATGAACGCCGAAATGCCCTTGTGCTTGGGCACATCCTTGTCCGTACGAGCCAGCAACAGACACCAGTCGGCCACATCGGAATAGCTGGTCCAGATCTTGTGACCATGGATGATGTACTCGTCACCCTCTCTGGTTGCCGTCGTGGTCAGCGACGCCAGGTCTGAGCCGGCGCCAGGCTCGGAGAAGCCCTGGCACCACCGCTCGGTGCCGTTGATCATTCCCGGCAGGAACCGTTGGCGAAGCTCCTCGCTTCCGTGATGCGACAGCCCCACCACCAGGTAACCGAGGCTCGGCCGCGCCGGCGCACCGGCCTTGGCGATCTCCTCGTCGACGATGACGTCGTAGACCGGAGGCAGATCCTGTCCGCCATACTCTTTCGGCCACGAGGTGCCGAAGAACCCGGCCTCATACAGCGCCTGGTGCCACGCACCCTGGGCGGCCCAGTACTCGTCGCCCGACGTCGGGAACTTGCCCTTCTGCTCGCTCAGCCAGCCGCGCAGACGGTCGCGGAACGCGGCTTCCTCCGGTGAGTCACGAAAGTCCAATGGACAACTCCTCCAACTTCACGGGCCACGCCTCGGTGGCGGACAGCACCCGGCGCAGGTAGACGTGGGCCAAGCACTCCCACGTGTTGCCGATACCGCCGTGCACCTGGATCGAGGTCTCGCAGACGGTCAACGCCGCTCGCGCACAGTAGATCTTGGCAACCCGGGCCGCCTCGACGGCCTCGGCGGCCGGGAGTTCGTCGACCGCCCATGCGGCATGCCGCAACACGCTGATCGAACCCTCGATCAGTGCCAGGCTCTCGGCCAGCAGGTGACCGACCGCCTGGTACGACCCGATCGTCGAACCGTACTGCTCACGCACCTTGGCGTACTCGACGGCCAGATCCTGGGCTCCCCTGGCCGCCCCGACCAGGTCGGCGCACGTGACCGTCAGCGCCAGCGCCCGCCATCGGCCGGCATCCTCATCCGAGAGGCTGTCGAGTTCGGCGGGTGACTCAACCACGCCGGCAAGGCTTTTCGTCAGGTCGATCGAATCCGCCGCCTCTGCCGCAACCGGCTCACCGCCGCCTCGCATGCGAAGGTCGTCGGCCAGCAAGGGCCCGATGAACGGCACGTCGACGAGCCTTCGCGCGAACTCCTCGGCCACGATCGCGACCTCGACACCCGACGCCCCGTCCGAGCGAAGCGTGCGAAAGCCCGTGGCGTCCACGGCCTTCTCCAGTCTGGCGACCCTGCTGGCATCCTCGAGGTCGGCGACCGACCCCGGACCGAGGTCGTCGGCCAAGCTCGCCGCCGCGGCCCTCAACTGTTGTTGTTCACTTGTCAGACGGACGTCCACAGACGCTCCTTCAACACTCGACGCAGAACCTTCCCGGAAGGCAACCGCGGGATCTCGGGCACGACGACCACCCGGCTGGGCCGCTTGTACGACGCCAGCCGCTCCCCCACCCACGACGCCAATTCGTACTCCGGCACAGGGGTATTCGTCTTCACGGCCGCGACGATCGCCTCGCCGTTGGCCGCGTCGGGCACCCCGAACACCGCGCAGTCGTCGACCGCGGGATGCCCGTGCAACACGGCCTCGACCTCGGCGGGCGCAACCTGAAAGCCGCGCACCTTGATCATCTCCTTCGACCGGTCGGTGATCCGCAGCCAACCGTCGTCGTCCAGATAGCCGACGTCACCGGTGCGGTACCACCCGTCGTGGAAGGCTGCCGCGGTCGCCGACTCCGGCAGGTAGCCCGCCATCACCGAATCCGACTGCACCTCGATCTCGCCGGGCTCGCCCGAGTCCAGGACCGCACCGGTGTCCAGGGACACCACGCGTACGCGCGCACCGGGCACGGGCCGGCCAACGGTGTCGAGGTGGCGGCCGTCGAGCTCGTTACACGAGATCACCGGCAACTCGCTGGCGCCGTACGCGGTCACCCACTTCACCCCGGTCCTGGCGGTGACGGCCTGTGCGACGCTCTCGGTGACCGGCGTCGCGCACCACATGATGTAGCGCAGCGACGATAGGTCGTGGGACTCCAGATCCGGATGGGCCGCCAGCGCCAAAGCGATTGGCGCCACGGCCATCTCGATGGTGAGCCGGTCGCTTTCGATATGCCGCAACATGGTGTCGATGTCGAAGCGCCGGTGCAGCCGGATCCAGGTCCCCGTGTCGAGCGCCATCACGATGTTGAGCAGGCCCAGGATGTGTGACGGCGGGGTCATGATCTGCATGCGGTCCGACGACGACAGCTGCAGCGCATCGCGCCAGTGCCGCACCGCGACGGCGAACGCCGCATGGGTGTGCCGAACCGCCTTCGGCATACCGGTGGTGCCGGAACTGAACACGAACAGGGCGTCGGCCTGGGGATCGGGTGCGGTGACCTCCCGCTGCTCGGGTTCTATCGGATCGTCGAGCGAGAGCATCGGCATGATCTCGGCCAGCAGGGGATGATCGCCGACCGCGTGCGCCGGCCGGGTCAGCGCCAGCGCATGTTCGATCTCCGCGCGCCTCCACGCGGGGCTGAGTAGGACCGCCGCGGCCCCCAACTGCCATACGGCGCGCAGCGCGACGACGAATTCGGGGCGATTGGACGACATCAACGCGACTCGGTCGCCGGCGCGAACGCCGCGGGATTTCAGGGTTGCGGCCATCCCGGCACTCAGCGCGTCGAGCTGCGACAGCGTGTATTCACGCTGCTCGAAGGCGAGCGCGATCGCCTCACTCACACCCTGTCCTCACTAGCTAGTGCCCCGGGGGTCGGATTTCGCTTTGAGAATAGCGTATCATTTAACGAGAATGATATTCTCGTCCAGTTAGAACCGATGTGCCAGGAGAGTTGTTGATGACGGCCGATCCGATACCTGACCAGCCGGCACAGGGCGGACAGGTGACGATCGTGCTCGACCGCAAGAAGGTGTCGGTCACCCGCGTCGCCGACGAGACGCTGTTGGAGAGCGCCAGGCGGGCCGGCTTGTCACCGCCATTCTCGTGCGAAGCCGGCAACTGCGGCACCTGCATGGGCAAGCTCACCGAGGGCCGCGCCACCATGCGGGTCAACGACGCTCTCGACGAGGACGAGGTCGACGAGGGATACATCCTCACCTGCCAAGCGATCCCGGACACCGACACGATCTGCGTGACCTACGACGACTGAACCGCAAGGTCGCCGTGCTCGTCGACGCGGGGTGCCGGCCGGTACTCCGGTTCATAGCCCACGATCTGAATCGGACTGCGCACCAACCGGAAATCACCCGCCTGCACGATCACCTCGGGCGTCTGCTCCAACGCCTCGGGCAATGTGCGCACCGCGGCGACCGGAATACCCAAGGGACGCAACCGGGACTCCCAACTCGCGGCGGTATCGGTGGCCAACGCCGCGGCCACGACCGCCAGCACCTCGTCGCGCTTGTCTGACCGTTCGGCCATCGTGGGAAAGCCCTCGATACCTGCTTCGTCCGAGAACGCGCGCCAGAACCCATCATGGGTGATGAACAGCGCCAGATAGCCGTCCGCCGTCGCGAACAGTTGCGCCGGAACGTAATACGAGTGTGCCCCGAACGGATAACGCAACGGCGCCGCACCGTCGTTCAGGTACGCCGATGCGCGGTAGTTCAGCTGCGAGAACATCACATCCCGCAGGGACACGTCGACCTGACCACCACGGCCCGACACGATCTGCGCCAGCAGCCCCAGCGCCGCGGCCAGCCCGGTCGAGTTGTCGGCCGAGGAGTATCCCGGCAAGGTCGGCGGTTCGTCCGGATGTCCCGTCATGGCCGCGACGCCGGTCGCCGCCTGGATGACGTAGTCGAACGCCGGATCGTCGCCGCCCTCGAGCCCGAATCCCGTCAGCGCCACACAGACGATGCGTTCGTTGAACCGCTTGAGCGAGTCGTATGTCAGTCCGAGTTTCTTGATCGCTGACGGCTTCATATTCACCAGCAGCGCATGGGAATCCGCGACGAGTTCGCCGAGCCGCCGTCGGCCGTCCTCCGAGCGCAGGTCGAGGACGACGCTCTTCTTGTTGCGGTTCAGGCTGGCGAAATAGCTGTCCCCGACCTGCCGTGAGATCTCGCCGCCCGGCGGCTCGACCTTGATGACCTCCGCGCCGAGGTCCGCCAGCAGCATGGTGGCGTAGGGTCCGGCCAGCATGACTCCGACTTCGATGATGCGGATGCCGGCCAGCGGCGGGCCGCTCATTGCACCTGCTTGGCTAATTCCGCGATCACCTCACGCGTCCGGTACTTCGACGCGATCAGTTCGTCGCGGTTGTCGCCGATCGGCAGCAGCCGGACCGACAGGTCCGTGACCCCCGCATCGGCGAATCGCTTGAAGCGTGCCAGGATCGCTTCCTCGTCACCGGCCGCGCAGAGATCGCCGACGTCGCGGGCGTCGCCACGGTCCAGCAGTCGCTGGTAGTTCGGTGACGTCTCGGCTTCGGCGAGGATGCGGTTCGCCCGGTCCTTGGCGGCTTCGATCTCCGAATTCGCGCACAGGCACACCGGTATCCCCGCGACGATGCGGGGAGCGGGCCTGCCTGCCTCGGCGGCAGCCTTGTTGATCTTGGGGGCGATGTGCTCGCCGATGGCCTTCTCGTCGGCCATCCACAGCACGGTGCCGTCGGCGCGCTCGCCGGCGATCTGCAGCATCACCGGACCCAGCGCGGCCACCAGGACCGGCAGCGGGTTCTCCGCGCCGAGGACCGTCGGGTTGTGCACCGTGAAGGTGTCGTTTTCGACGTCGACGTCACCGGGGCCGGCGAGTGCGGCGTTGAGCACCTCGAGATAGTCGCGGGTGTACGCGGCCGGCTTCTCATAGGGGATGCCGAGCATGTCGCGCACGATCCAGTGGTGCGACGGTCCCACCCCGAGCGCGAGCCGCCCGCCGGCCACCGCATGCACCGACAGCGCCTGACGCGCGAGCGCGATCGGGTGCTGCGCCTGCAGCGGCACCACCGCGGTGCCGAGCTCGATCTTCGAGGTGTGCGCGGCCATCAGCGCAACCATGGTCAGACAGTCGAAGTCGTTGGGCACCTGCGGCATCCATGCGGTATCCATTCCCGCAGATTCGGCCCACTCGATATCGGAGACCAGCTTGTTGACCTTGCGCGCCATATCGCCGCGTTCGGCCCCGATCATCACGCCAAGGCGCATGTCAGTTCTTCCTCCGGGAGTTCAGCGGCGAGGGAGTCATTGCTCGCTCAATGTCAGCTTGCGGACCTCGTCGACCAGCGTGTCCAGCGAAGTGCCCGTGGGGAACACCGCAGCCGCGCCCGCGGACAGGAGCTTGGGCACATCGCCCTGGGGGATGGTGCCACCGACGACGACCGCGATGTCGCCGGCGTCGGCCGCGCGCAGCGCCTCGACCGTGCGCGTGGTGAGAGCCACGTGCGCGCCGGACAGGATCGAAAGCCCTACCAGCGCAACGTCTTCCTGCAGGGCGATCGACACGATGTCTTCGATGCGTTGCCGGATTCCGGTGTAGATCACCTCGAAGCCCGCGTCGCGCAGCGTCCGCGCGACGATCTTGGCGCCGCGATCGTGCCCGTCAAGGCCGGGTTTGGCGACCAGGACCCGCACCGGGCCGGCCGTAGAAGAGTCCGCCATCAGAACACCACCGGCTGCTGGAACTCGCCCCACACCGACTTCAACGTCGAAACCATCTCTCCCACAGTGCAGTAGGCGTTGGCGCAGTCGACCAGCTTGTGCATCAGGTTGTCGTCACCTTCGGCCGCGCGCGCCAGCGCCGCCAGTGATGCGGAGACCGCGCTGGCGTCGCGCTCGGCCTTGACCTTCGCGAGCCGCTTGAGTTGCAGATCGCGGCCCTCGGCATCGAGTTCGTAGGTCGCGATCTCGGGCGGCGGCTCGTCGGAGACGAACTTGTTGACCCCGACCACCGGTCGCTCGCCCGATTCGATCTCCTGGTGGATCTTGAACGCCTCGTCGGCGATCAGGCCCTGCAGGTATCCGTCCTCGATCGCACGGACCATGCCGCCGTGGGTTTCGAGATCGTGCATGATCTCGATGATCTTCTCCTCCGTCGCGTCGGTGAGCGCCTCGACGAAGTACGACCCGCCGAGCGGGTCGGCGACCTTGGTCACGCCGGTCTCGTAGGCGAGGATCTGCTGCGTACGCAACGCCAGGGTCGCCGATTCCTCGCTGGGCAGTGCGAACGGTTCGTCCCACGCCGCGGTGAACATCGACTGCACGCCACCGAGCACCGCGGCCATCGCTTCATAGGCGACGCGGACGAGGTTGTTCTGGGCCTGCGGCGCGAACAGCGATGCGCCACCGGCCACACAGCCGAATCGGAACATCGACGCCTTGTCCGACGAGGCCCCGTAGCGCTCGCGCACGATCGTCGCCCAGCGCCGCCGTCCGGCGCGGTACTTGGCGATCTCCTCGAAGAAGTCACCGTGGGTGTAGAAGAAGAACGAGATCTGCGGTGCGAACTGGTCGATCGTCATGCGCCCGCGTTCAACGACGGTGTCGCAGTAGGTGACGCCGTCGGCGAGGGTGAACGCCATCTCCTGCACCGCGTTGGCGCCCGCGTCGCGGAAGTGCGCACCGGCAACCGAGATCGCGTTGAACTTGGGCACCTCGGCCGCGCAGAACTCGATGGTGTCGGCGATCAGCCGCAGCGACGGTTCGGGCGGCCAGATCCACGTGCCGCGCGATGCGTACTCCTTGAGGATGTCGTTCTGGATGGTGCCGGTGAGCTTGGCCCGCGGCACCCCCTTCTTCTCTGCGGCGGCGACGTAGAACGCCAGCAGGATGGCGGCGGTGCCGTTGATCGTGAAGCTGGTGCTGATCTTGTCCAGCGGGATGCCGTCGAACAGGATCTCCGCGTCGGCGAGAGTGTCGACCGCGACGCCGACCCGGCCGACCTCTTCGCCGTACTCGGGGTCATCGGAGTCGTAGCCGCATTGCGTGGGCAGGTCCAGCGCCACCGACAGCCCGGTTCCGCCCTGGTCGAGCAGGTAGCGGTAACGCCGATTGGACTCCTCGGCCGTCCCGAACCCCGAGTACTGCCGGAACGTCCACGTCTTCCCGCGGTATCCCGTGGCGAAGTTCCCGCGCGTGAACGGATATGTGCCCGGCGGAGGCGGTTCCGTCGCCCGGTCCGTCGGCCCATACACCGGCTCGAGCGGGATCCCCGACGGGGTCTGTACTGGCTCGCTCATCACGGATAACGTACTTGCAAAAAATGAGAATGCCAATACCGCAGGCCGGAAACGTGCACCCGAGAAGGGGCGTCGCCCACCGTCCAAAGCCTGCGAAGACCCGGTACACAGCGAATATGGCACTTGCGTAAAATGAGAACGCCAATACCGCCTGTATTCGAGGTCCGCTAGCATCGTGGGGCGACGCAGGTCGCAGCCAAAGGAGGTCCATGTCCGCCTTCACTGACCGCACGCTCGTCGTCTCCGGCGGCAGTCGCGGCATCGGTCTCGCAATCGGCCTCGCTGCGGCCAGGCGGGGCGCCAACGTCGTGCTATTGGCCAAGACGGCCGAACCGCATCCGAAGCTGCCGGGCACGGTGCACACCGCAGTCGCCGAGGTAGAGGCCGCCGGCGGCAAGGGTGTGGCCGTGGTCGGCGACGTCCGAAAAGAAGAGGACGTGCAACGTGCGGTCGATGCGGCCGTCGAGCATTTCGGCGGGGTGGACGTCGTCGTCAACAACGCCAGCGCCATCGCCACCGAGCCCACGGAGCAATTGGCGGCCAAGAAGTTCGACCTGATGATGGACATCAACGTGCGCGGCACGTTCCTGCTCACCAAGGCGGCGCTGCCGTACCTGCGCAAGTCCGCGGCACGCGCCCAGGGAGCGGAGCCGGCAGGCGCGCACGTGATCACGCTGGCGCCGCCACTGAACATGAACCCGCACTGGTTGGGCGCTCACCCCTCCTACACCCTGTCGAAGTACGGAATGACTCTGCTCTCGCTGGGGTGGGCCGCCGAGTACGCGGAAACCGGCATCGGATTCAGCTGCCTGTGGCCCGAGACCTACATCGCGACGTCTGCGGTCGCCAACGCTCCCGGCTTCCAGGAGATGCTGGACCGGTCGCGCGACCCGCAGATCATGGGTGACGCGGCCGCGTTGATCCTGTCGCGCCCCCCGGCCGATGCGAACGGCAAATGCTTCATCGACTCCGAACTGCTCGCCGAGTCCGGCGTGACAGACCTGTCGCGCTACGGCGGTGGGGACGACCCCATCCTTGATATCTTCGTCGACAAATCATGAGCATCTCACTGCTGCTCGAGATGGCCTCGAGCAATCCGGACCGCACCGCCGTGGTGTCGGGTGGATTGCGGCTGACCACAGGTGAGTTGAGCGCCCTGGCGGACGGCGGGGCAGGCGTCATCGCCGAGTCCGGTGCTTCCCACGTCGCCTATGTCGGCATGGGTGGCGCGATGCTGCCCCTTCTGCTGTTCTCCTCGGCTCGCGCCGGGGTGCCGGTGACGCCGCTGAACTACCGGCTCAGCGCCGACGGCCTTCGTGAGCTCATCGATCGCCTCCCCCAACCGCTCGTCGTCGCCGACGCCGAATACCTCGATATGGTCGCCGGCGCGGGCAAGCAGGTCATCGGTTCCGACGAGTTCCTCGGCGCCGCGCGCACCAGCGATCCGGCCGCGGAGTTCCCCGATCCCGAAGACGTCGGGGTCGTGCTGTTCACCTCCGGTACCACATCGCGCCCGAAAGCCGTTGAGCTGACGCACAGCAACCTCACCAGCTACATCACCGGCACGGTCGAGTTCGATTCCGCGGAGCCCGGCGACGCCGCGTTGATCTGCGTCCCGCCGTATCACATCGCCGGTGTCAGCGCCGCGTTGTCCAACCTCTACGCCGGGCGAAAGATGGTGTACCTGCCGCAGTTCGACGCCAGCGAATGGATCCGGCTGGTGCGCGACGAGGGCGTGACGTCGGCGACGGTCGTGCCGACGATGTTGGACCGCATCGTGACCGCCCTGGAAACGGGGAACGTGGCCCTGCCCACCCTGCGCAACCTGGCGTACGGCGGCTCCAAGGTGCCACTTCCGTTGGTGCGCAAGGCGCTCTCACTGTTGCCGGAGGTCGGCTTCGTCAACGCCTACGGGTTGACCGAGACCAGCTCGACCATCGCGGTGCTCGGGCCCGACGACCACCGCGAGGCGCTCTCCTCGTCCGACGAGGCCGTCCTGCGCAGGCTGGGCTCGGTCGGCCAGCCGGTGCCAGGGATCGAAGTACAGATCCGCAACGCCGACGGCGAGGTGCTCGGCCCCGGCGAGACCGGGGAACTGTTCGTCCGCGGCGAGCAGGTATCGGGCCGCTACACCGAGATCGGCTCGGTGCTCGACGGTGACGGATGGTTCCCCACCAAAGACATCGCGATGCTCGACGAAGACGGTTATCTCTTCATCGGCGGGCGTTCCGACGACACGATCATCCGCGGCGGGGAGAACATCGCACCCGCCGAGATCGAGGACGTGCTCGTCGAACATCCGGCGGTGCGCGACTGCGCCGTGGTGGGGCCCGAGGATCCGCAATGGGGTCAGATCATCGTCGCGGTCGTGGTCCCGGCCGACAGTCCGGACGGCCCCGCGAACCCGGACCCCGAGGAGCTGCGCGAGTATGTGCGGCGCCAGTTGCGCGGATCGCGAACCCCCGACCGCGTCGTGTTCCGCGACGAGTTGCCGACCAATGCGACCGGCAAGGTGCTGCGTCGAGAACTGATCGCCGAGTTGACAGCCACCAGATAGCAAGGAGCCCAGCATGATCAAGAACGGCACGCGACTGCAGAGCCAGGTGTGCGACACCCAGGTGATCGTCGTGCGCAGCTCGGACAGCCTCGACGATCTGCGCGCGGGCGGCGTTCCGATGGTGCCCCTGGATGCCGAGAAGAGTACCGACGTTCAGATCGACCCCGAATTCTCCGACGGCAACGCGATGGGCAAGCGTTATGTCGACGACAACGGCGCCGAAGTCCTGGTGACGAAGGCCGGTGCCGGAACGCTGAGCGTGGGCACCACGCCACTGTCTCTCAAAGAAGCCAAGCCCCTGCCCGCGAGCGACTGATACCTTCCTCTGGGTGAGGCCGCGCCGCCTGCTCACCCGGTATGTGGCCGGGCTCGCGTCGGCCTACCTGCTGACTGCGGTCGAGGTCATCGCGATCGTCGGATTGCTGGGCGGTCGCGACGTGGTCACTCCCGAGAATGTGATCACCGCGGCGGCACTGCTCGCGGTCGGCACCGCCACCGTCGGCGTCAGTGCCGCCTACATCCTGCTCCCGGCGTTGCGGTATCTGCGCGCGGGGCGCGAGCCCACCGCCGCCGAACGACGCTCGACGCTGACGATGATGCGCCGCCAGGCCGCGGCCACGGTGGCGCCGTGGATCCTCACTGCCGCGGTCCTGGTACCACTGAACCTCGACGCCGGATCCGAGGCGCTGGCGGTGATCGGATCGGCCATGCTCTTCGGGACGATCGCCACGGTGTGCACCGGCTTCCTGTTCACACTACGAACGTTGCGACCCGTATTGGCCAGCGTGGCAGTCGATTCCAGCACGCCGACGTTGACGGCGCCCGGAGTCCGGGCGCGGCTGCTGCTGATGTGGACCGTGTGCACCGCCCTGCCGGGCGTCGCCATCGCCGCACTGCTGATCATGCGGAACAACGGGTGGCTTCTCGAGGAGACCGCGGCCATCGAGTTGGCGCTGATCGTGCTCGCGTTGGTCGCGGTCGTGCTCGGTCTGCGTTCACTGATCCTGACCTCCATGTCGATTTCCGACCCCGTTCAGGAAGTCGTCCAGGCGATGGCCGATGTGGAGCGCGGGCAAATCGACCGGTCCGTTGAGGTCTACGAGTGGTCCGAGATCGGCCGTCTGCAACGCGGTTTCAACCGTATGGTGGCCGGGCTGCGTGAACGTGACCGGCTGCGCGACCTGTTCGGCCGCCACGTCGGCGAGGACGTGGTCCGGCGAGCCATCGAGGAGAACGAGTCGTTGTCCGGCGACGAACGTGACGTCGCGGTGCTGTTCATCGATCTGGTCGGGTCGACTCCGTTGGCGGCCACCCACGAGCCCGCCGAGGTCGCCGAACTGCTCAACGAGTTCTTCCGTATCGTCGTCGCGGCCGTGGATCAGCGGCACGGCTTGATCAACAAATTCCAAGGCGATGCGGCACTCGCCGTCTTCGGTGCTCCCCTGCGCGTCGACGATCCAGCGTCGGCGGCGCTGATGACCGCACGCGATCTGGTCACCGATCTGCAGCGCCTGCCACTCGACTTCGGCATCGGGGTCTCGGCCGGACCCGTCTTCGCGGGCAACATCGGCGCGGAGAACCGGTACGAATACACCGTTGTCGGGGACGCGGTCAACGAGGCGGCCCGACTGGCCGACCGGGCCAAGGAGTTTCCCGCGCGAGCGCTGTGCTCAGGCAGCGCGCTCGAACGTGCCAGCACGGCGGAACGACGGCGCTGGGAGGCACAGGGATCGGAAAACCTGCGCGGCCGATCCGCCCCCACCCAGATGTGGACACCGGCCGCCGAGCCTGGTTAGAGACGCGGACCGTCGGGGAATACAGCGGCATGGTTGCGCGCACCGCGGACTCGGAGGCCATTCGGAAAGCCGTTGTCGGCGCGTCGATCGGCAACGCCGTGGAGTGGTTCGACTTCGCCATCTACGGGCTGTTGGCGACCTACATCGCCGAGAAGTTCTTCCCGCCGGGTGACGAGACCGCCGCGCTGCTCAACACATTCGCCGTCTTCGCCGCCGCGTTCTTCATGCGGCCCTTGGGCGGGTTCTTCTTCGGCCCACTCGGCGACCGGATCGGCCGCCAACGCGTTCTCGCGCTGGTGATCTTGCTGATGTCGGCCTCGACTCTGGCCATCGGACTGGTTCCCAGCTACGACGCCATCGGGGTGGCCGCACCGCTGCTGTTGCTGTTCCTGCGGTGCCTGCAGGGCTTCTCGGCCGGCGGCGAGTACGGCAGCGGGGCGTGCTTCCTCGCCGAATACGCCACCGACAGGCACCGCGGCTTCATCGTGTCGTTTCTGGTGTGGTCGGTGGTCGTCGGTTTCCTTCTCGGTGCGCTGACGGTCACCGGTCTCGAAACCCTCCTGTCCGAACCGGCGATGAACTCCTACGGCTGGCGGATCCCCTTCCTGATCGCCGGCGCGCTCGGTGTCGTCGGCCTCTACATCCGGCTGCGGTTGAAAGACACACCGGAGTTCGAGAACCTGCGCGAGCAGGGTGAGGTCGCGACGTCACCGCTGCGCGAGGCGCTGCGCACCTCGTGGCGGCCCATCCTGCAGATCGCCGGCCTGGTGGTCATCCACAACGTCGGCTTCTACATCGTGTTCACCTACCTGCCAACGTATTTCACCGAGACACTCGAGTTCACCAAGGTCGACGCGTTCGTCTCGATCGCCGTCGCCAGCATGGTGGCCATCATCCTGATCCCGCCACTGGGCGCGCTGTCCGACCGGATCGGGCGCAAGCCGCTGCTGTATTCCGGTGCCATAGGCTTCGCCCTCTTCGCCTATCCGCTGTTCCTACTGCTGAATTCGGGCTCGCTGGCCGCCGCGGTCACCGCCCACGCCACCCTGGCGGCGCTCGAGTCGGTCTTCGTGTCGGCATCCTTGGCCGCCGGCGCAGAGCTGTTCGCCACCAGAGTCCGCTCCAGCGGATACTCCATCGGCTACAACATGTCGGTCGCCATCTTCGGCGGGACCGCGCCGTATGTGGCGACGTGGCTCGTCGACCGCACCGGCAATGAAATCGCTCCCGCCTATTACGTGATCGCCGCCGCCGCCGTCACCCTTGCGACGCTGTTGACGATGCGGGAAACCGCGCGGCGGCCGCTGCGAGCGACGGTGCACACATAGCGCACGCGTGGGCGGCGATTTCGGGGTATTTCGTTGCGGTCACCGCAACCGGGTGCACCGAAATCGGGTATGGCACACAATCGAAGGATGTCGACGGTGTCTTCACCGGTCTCGCCGATGCGCGTGGGGCTGGCCAGCTTCATCGGAACAACGGTCGAGTTCTACGACTTCCTCATCTACGGCACCGCAGCCGCGCTGGTCTTCCCGGAGCTGTTCTTTCCGGCCGTGTCCCCTGCGACGGGATTGCTGTTGTCGTTCGCGACCTTTGGCGTCGGGTTCGTCGCCCGTCCTCTCGGCGGTGCGGTGTTCGGTCACTTCGGGGACCGGGTGGGGCGCAAGAAGATGCTCGTCTACTCGCTGCTCGTGATGGGGATCGCGACGGTGCTGATGGGCCTTCTGCCGACCTATGCCCAGATCGGTCTCGCGGCCCCGATCCTGTTGACCGTGTTGCGGCTGGCGCAGGGTTTCGCGGTCGGAGGCGAGTGGGGCGGTGCGACGCTGATGGCCGTCGAGCACGCTTCGGACCGGCGCAAGGGGCTCTTCGGGGCCTTCCCGCAGATGGGTGCGCCTGCCGGGACAGCGTGCGCGACGCTGGCGTTCTGGGCGGTGTCGCGGCTCCCCGACGACCAGTTTCTGGCGTGGGGTTGGCGCATCCCGTTCGTGGCCAGCGCCCTGCTCATCGTCATCGGACTGGTGATCCGGCTGTCGATATCGGAGAGCCCGGACTTTGCGGCGCTGCGGCAGCGCGCACAAGTGGTGCGCATGCCGATCGCCGACGCGTTTCGCAGGCACTGGAAGCAGATCCTGCTGGTCGCCGGCGCGTACTTGTCTCAAGGGGTGTTCGCGTACATCTGCGTGGCGTATCTGGTGTCGTACGGTACGACGGTTGCCGGGATCGGCCGTACGCAAGCGCTTTTCGGGGTGGCCGTGGCGGCGGTGGTAGCGGTCGCCACCTACCCGATGTTCGGTGCGCTCTCCGACCGTCTGGGCCGCAAGCCCGTCTTCCTGGCCGGGGTGATCCTGATGGGCATGTCGATCGGCCCGGCCTTCGCGCTGATCAACACCGGCAGCGCGCTGCTTTTCGGTGTCGCGCTTCTGCTGGTGTTCGGGTTCGCGATGGCGCCGGCCGCCGGCGTGACCGGCTCGTTGTTCAGTCTGGCGTTCGATCCCGACGTCCGTTACAGCGGGGTCTCGATCGGCTACACGCTGTCCCAAGTGGTGGGCTCGGCGTTCGCCCCGACCATCGCCACCGCGCTGTACGCGGCGACGAGGACCAGCGACTCGATCGTGGCCTATCTGGTTGCCGTCTCGGTGATCTCGGCGATATCGGCGTGTTTCCTACCGGGTACGTGGACGCGGCCGGCGGCGGATCAACCGCGCGAACTCGACCGTCGAGCGGCGGACCGAATCCCATTCGAGTGACACCAGCAGCGTGTCGACCATCGCGAACGGCAGGGTGGTCGCCACCGCGCCGCGTCCGTATTCGATGTGCCACGAACCGGGATGGATCGTCAGGCCCCGCGCCTGACCCTTGTCCAGGCATGTGCGTTCACCGGGGAGCAACGTCATCGCGGCGCTGTCGTCGGATTCCAGGTCGTAGGAGTCGATACGTCCGGCCATCAGGAACTTGTGAATCTGCACCCGCTTGTAGCGTCCGGAGAAGCCCTGCGTGCCCGTCGGCGAACCGAAGATCACGATGTACTCGCGCGGACTGAAGTACACGAACCGGACCTTGCCGAGGATTCCGCCTGCTTTGCTCGCCACCCACCGTCCGGGTTCCGCATCGATGAGGTCGGGGTACGCCTCGGCGAGCAATTCGACGGCGCGGGTGGTCAGTGCGCCGGTGGGCAGTCCGACGAGCTGGGCAGCGACGCCGTGCAGCACGTCGGGGTCGATCTGGTAACGCATCAGCCGAACTCTATCGGCAGGCTCGTCGGTCCGCTCATGCCCAACAGCGGCTTCCACGGCGCCGGCCCGGTGACGCGCGGGTTCGGCATGCGTCGCGCGATGATGACCAGGGCCTCGCAGAGCTCGCGTCGGGCGAGGTTGGCACCCAGGCAGTAGTGTGCGCCGCCGCCGAAGGTGAGGATCGGTGGCGGATCGGCACGGGTGATGTCGAAACGGGTCGGATCATCGTAGATGGCCGGATCGCGGTTGGCCGCGTAGGTGTTCACGATGATGAATGTGCCCGCGGGGAAGGTGTATTCACCGATGGTGACGTCGTGAAGGGCGCTGCGCACGGTGCTGCACATCGACGGCGAATGTCGCATCGTCTCTTCGACGGCGCACATCGCGAGTCCGGGCTGGTCGCGCAGCAGCTCCCATTGCTCGGGATGCTCGCACAACACCTGCATGGACGCCGCCAGTTGGCTTCGGGTGGTGTCGGTGCCCGCGATCAGGATGCTGAACGCCAGCATGCGAAGCTCCCCCGCGTTGAGTCGGTCGCCGTCGTCTTCGGTGCGGATCAGCTCGGAGAGCAGATCGTCGGTGAGGTCCTCGCGCCGGTGGGTGATCATCTCGTCGATGTAGGCGTCGAATTCGTCCCACGCCTTGAGGACCACCGGCTCTTCCTCGGCCAGATCGCAGTCGAAGCTGACGATCTTGAAGATGTCCTCGGCCCACCGGGAGAACCGCTGCCAATCCCGGCGGGGCGCGCCCAAAAGCGCGCAGATGACCGGGATCGGGTACGGCCTGGCGATGTCGTCGACGAATTCGCACCGGCCGCGGGCGGCGACTCGGTCGATCAGTTCGTTGACCACGGTGTGGATGGTGGGGTCCATGCGCGCCGTCCCGCGTGGTGTGAATGCCTTCGACACCAACCCGCGCAATCGGCGGTGCTCCTCGCCGTCCATATTCAGGATGCTGCGGGTCACCCTGTCCCACAACTCCCCTGAGGTGATCCCATGTGCGGACAGGTGTATGCCCTGCGGGATTCCGAAGCGCGGGTCACGCAGAACGGTCCTGGCCAGTTCGTAGGACAGCACCTCCGGGCCGATCGGGCCGAGCGCGATCGGCGCTTCCTGCTGCGCCGCGCGAAACTGAGGGTAGATCTCCTGGGGGGTCGCTGTGATGTCGTAGGTCAGCGTCGGCAGTCCGGCGTCGAAGACGCTGGGTTTGGCCGCTCCGAGGGTCATGGCGCCGTCCCCGCGCGGATCCTCAGGGGGAGCTCTCGCAGCGAGCAGGTCGCCGAGGGCCACGTAATCTCCGGGACGTAGCCCTCGATCAGGTCGAAATCCGATATGCGCGTAAGCCATTCGGTTACGACCAGCCTCAGCTCCATCCGGGCCAGGTGGGCTCCCAGGCATCGGTGCGGACCGCCGCCGAAGCCCCAGTGCTTGTGCAACTTGCCGTCCATCACCAGGTCGTCGCCGGAGTGTGGATCGCTTCCGTCACGGTTGATCGCGCCGACACAGAGTCGAACCTGTGATCCGGCCGGCAAGGTGACGCCCGCGACGGTCACCGGCCGGGTGGTCACGCGCCCGAGCACCGGCGCCGCGGGCTCCAACCGGATCACCTCCTCGACGAACGCGCCGACGTGGTCGGGGTTCTCGCGCAGGTGCCGGCGCAGATCCGGGCGACGGGCCAGCTCCAGCATCGCGGCGCCGATCGAGGCGGTGACGGTGTCCAGGCCCGCGAGGACGAACACCAGCGACATCCCCGTGGCTTCGGCGTCGGACAGCGCATCCTCGCCGTGGAGCACGTCGGACAGTATGCCCACCTGTGGCGACTCCCGCTGTGCCTGAACGGCTTCGGCGAGATAGCCGAAGAGTTCGGCTGCCGGGGTCAGGTCCACGCTGTTGGGATCGGTCGCCAGGCTGACCGCGATGATCGCGTCCTTCCAGGCGATCAGCCGTTCGCGGTCGTCGAGCGGAAGGCCGAAGAGGGTGAGGAAGACCTGCGAGGGATACGGGATCGCGAGATCGGCCATCACTTCACACTCGGAACGGTCGGCGATCTCGTCGATGATGTCGATCACCTGCGCCTGCAGCGACGGCAGCAGCGCGCTCAGCGTCTGGGGGCTGAAGTACGGATGCAGGAGCCGGCGGTAGCGGGTGTGTTCGGGAGGATCGAACCCCAGCGGCACCAGGGGCACCGGGCTGATCATGTCGTCGTAGTCGGTTCTCGACGAGAACGTTTCCGGATCGCGCAGTGCGGAAAGCACATCCTCGCGGCGGGTGAAGTAATACCAGCCCTCGCCGTAGAGCAGCGGGCCGAGGTCGCGCAGCTTGGCCCAGCCCGCACCGCGGTCCCGCGCCATCGGCAGGTCCTCGTAGAGGACCTGCGTCAACCCCGAACCCTCGCTCATGACACGTTGGTGGCCAGAAACGTCAGCGGAAGGCCCAGGACCGACAGGTCGATCTCGTCGAGATACGAACCCTCTCCGGAGAAGCCCTGGCGGAAGCGGGTGGTCGAGCCGTAGCGCTGCGCGACCGATTCCGCCGCCGAGGCGTCGGGCACCCGCAGCACCACCGTGTAGACACCGTCACCCCGACGCTCGAGGAAGTCGTTGACGTAGTTCGCCACCGAGGCCGTCGAGCCGGGAACCGGGCTGATCAGCTCGATCCCCCGGTTCCAATCCAGGTGGACGCGCACGCCGAGTTCGGTCAGTTCGGCTTCTTCGAATGCGAAGCCGAGGTCGGTGAACAGCGACGCCATCGCGACCCGCCGTTCCGGTGCCACCGCGAACACGACGTGGTGCAACTGCAGTGGTTCGGCGGTCATTTCCGGACCAATCCGCGCGGGCGGACGAGGCCGAGGTCCAGGTGGGTCAGCCAACCGGGCGGGCCGTCGCAGACGTCGGGAATGGCGTTGATGGCACCCATCGCGGTCCACGTGTAGCCCGGGTGTGTCATGGTCCCGTCCGCTAAGACCAGACCGTGCATCGTGAGTTCGGTGGGCGGGTCGCCCTCGATGACGATGCGATAGCGGGTCCTTCCCCAATCCCACGCGGGGTCGAGTTGATCGGGGCCGGCGGTCAGGTAGATGGCGTGGTACACGATCAACGGGTTGCCATCGACCCAGGCGGTCCACTCGTGGTGTTGTGCGGCAACCGTTCCCCGCGGGATCGCGCCTTCGTCGTGCGCGATGTCCTCGGTGGCGACGGCGGCCTTCACGTCCGCGGCGGTCACGTCGTCGATGGTCACCCCGAGGCCGTCGGCGACCATGTGCATCGACTGCGCGAAGAACGGCACACCCAGACCGAGAATCGTTGGCTCCGAGAGGAACTGGCCCTTGTCCTTGCCGAACCCCATCCAGTCGATGTGGTCCATGGGGGCATCGGTCAGCACATTGACGACTTCCCACACCTCGATCCTGTCGACCCTGCTGGCGACGCGGGCAAGCGTGAGCGGAAGTATGTCGCCCGCGTAACCGGGATGGATGCCACCGGCGTGGAACGATGTGCCGCCGTCCTGACATGCCGCCCGGATCTTGTCTCCGCCCTCGCGAAACCGTTCGGTCGGATGGAAGAAGCCACTGGTGGTGACGACGTTCTTGCCCGAGCGTAGGAGCCGGCACACGGTGTCGACGTCCATGATGATCGGCGTGTAGAACACGCAGTCGGCGTCGAGTGCGACCATCGCCTCCACATCGTCGGTCGTGGCCACTCCGGTCGGTCCGATGCCTGCGATCTCACCGGCGTCCTTGCCGACCTTGTCCTTGCTGTGCACCAACACGCCGACGAGGTCGAATATCGGGCACTGCGTGAAATGTCGCACTCCGACTTGACCGACGTCGCCCGTCATCCACTGAATGACCCGGTACGTTTTGTCAGACATTGAGCACTCCCCTCGGAAGCAGAAGCGGCAGATCGTTGTACGTGGCGATGCCGGGAGGTGCGGCCACGACGGCGGGTATCGCGGTGATCGCCGGCATCGCGACAATCGACAGGCCCAGCATGATGTAGTCGTCCAACGTCTCGCCGACGAATCCCTCGGGTGGAAGGAAGCTCAGGGTGGTCTTGATCGTCGGCGTGCCCTGAACCTCCACGGTGTAGCCCATGTCGAGTTCCCAATCCGGTTCCAGGGTCTGCCCCTTGCGCCACCGACCGCGGATCTCGACGACCTCCTTGTCGCCGATGACGCCTTTCCAGGCGACGTCCACCCCGGCGACACAGCCTTTCGCGATCAGCCAGTCCCCGGGCAGGTGTAGGTCTTCGGTGGTCTGGGCGTAGGCGACGTCGCACCGGACCTCGTCGAGTTCGACGCCGAGCGCGTCGGCCACGAGAAGAACTCCGTCGCGGAAGATCGCCGAGCCCTTTTCGGTGATCGACTTCAGTTCCGGCAGGTCGATGGGATACCCGAAGCCCATGGGCTTTTCGGTGGCGGGCGAGTTGTAGATGGTGGTGTCGATGGCCTCCACGACCGAAACTTTGTCCACACGTTCCGACAGCCCGGCCGAGATGACGGCGAACAGTTGGATGAACCCCGGGTTGATGCCGCTGCCGAAGATGGTCGAGCCGCCATCCCGACAGGCCCCGACGATGCGGTCGCGGTCATCGCCGAAGAAATGTCCGGTGATGAACTCGGACGTGGAGACGATGTTGATGCCGGCGCTCAGTATTCGCACCATGTCGTCGACGTCGGCGAACATCGGGTTGTAGACAACGCAATCCGGCTCCAGCGCCAGCAGTGCATCGATGTCATCGGTCGCGGACACGCCGAGCGCGTCGATGCCGCACAGCTCCCCCACATCGCGGCCGACCTTGTCCTTCGACCACGCGTAGCACCCGACCAGCTCCAGGTGCGGGTTCAGTGCGACAGCGCGGACGGATCGCTTGCCGACATTTCCCGTCGTCCACTGAACGATCCGATACGTCATGCCGCGGACCGTTCGGCGGGGCTGAAGACGACGGGCACCGAACGAAAACCGCGCGTGACCGAACTTCCGTGAAAGTGTGGCGAAGCGTCCGGGTCGATGGCGAGATCCGGCATCCGCGCCAGCACCTGCTCGATACCGACCTGCAACTCCAAGCGCGCGAGATTCGAACCGAGGCATCGATGGACACCCGCACCGAATCCGAGATGGCGGTTCTCGCGACGGTCGAGGATGCACCGGCCGGCGTCACGGAACTCACGCTCGTCCCGGTTAGCGGAGGCGTAGTTGACGATGACCGACTGGCCGGGGCGGAACGTATGCCCTCCCAGCTCAACCTCTTTCGCGACCGTGCGGGGAATTCCATGTATCGATCCCCCGAACCGAATGAACTCCTCGACGGCGCGGGGCAGCATCTCGCGGTCCCCGGCCAACCGGTCGCGTTCCGCCGGGTGAGTGGCCAGGTGATGAAAGGCGAATGACATTGCATTGGCGGTGGTCTCGAGGCCCGCTTGCACCAGTAACATCGCGTTGGAGACGACATCGGCGAACGGCAGCTTCTCACCGTCGATCTCGGCCGACAGCAGCACATCGATCATGTCATCGTGCTCCGGCTCGGTGCTGCGCGCTGCGACCGCGTCGTGGATGTGTTGATAGAGCCCGCCCCATGCCGCCATGCGCGAGTCCTCGGTCGCCCCGTTGAGCGCGGTGTCGGTCAGCTCGATGCACAGCGGGACATCGTCGATCGGCATACCGAGTAGGTATTTGAAGAACACGACGCCGGGCTGCCGCCAAGCCACCTCGGCCAGATCTCCTGCGCCTTGCTCGATGAAGCCGTCGATCAGCCGGTCCGTCTCCTCACGTATCTGAGGTCGAAGCGCCTTCATCCGAGCCGGCGAGAAGTACGGGTTGAGCACCTTGCGGAACTTCTGCTGCCGCGGGGGATCCAACGTGATGACCAGGTCGCCCGCGAGGTGCTCGGAGGCCTCCGGTGTCGGATTGCTGGAGAAGTGCTGCCAATCCTGCAGGATCTTGTAGCACTGCTCGTAGCGCACCGCGACCCATGCGCCGCCGGGCGTCGCGCTCAGGAACGGCGAATCGGTATGGGCGAAGGGCCCGTTTCGGCGCATCACCGCGTACACGTCGTAGAGGAACTCCTCATCGTTGAAGTCCTCGTGGCGCAGATCCCAGTTCTCCGCGTGCTGCTCCGGCGACCTTCGACTCACGGGGCCGAATCCTGCTGCTGTTGCGCCGCTTTGCGGGCTTCGCTCTCCTCGTGAATGCGCACCAGTTCGCGGAATCCGATCCGGTCGTACTTGGGAACCGGTTGGATGCCCCACTCGTCGCGCGCGGTGTCCTTGCCTTCGGCGCCTTCCGGGGGCCCGAGCATCGGGTACGGGACCTTGCACTCGAGCGTGTCGTCGGAGTAGCGGACCTTGAGCAAACCGCTGCAGATCTCGGTCAGGCTCAGGGTCGGGTAGCCGTACCACACCGCCATGAACGGCAGGGTGAACGCTCCCTCGATGACAAGGGCGATGAGGCAGACGAGCACCGCGCGCTTGATGTACTTGTGCATGCGCGCGTAGTAGGGCGTGGTGCCCGGGGGCAGATCCTCTGCGGGGTCTTTTTCGTCGGTGGACGAGGACGGTGAAGGCGTCATGGTGTGCTCCTGGCGTTCAGTCGGAGAAGATTTCGCGATTGACCGTGTGCAGATACGGGATCGCGAGGAACGGGGTGATGTAGAAGATGTCGTAGATCCACCAGCCGATGACGGGGAACAGCACACCGGCGTAGCGGGCGTCGGCGTACATCGTCATGTTGAACACGTAGGCACACCAGATCACCACGCCCATCCAGCAGGTGACGATCATCCACTGGTGACCCCACCGCTTCATCTGCAGAAAGCCGATCGCCGCCGCGCACCGCATGGCGAAGACGGTGAGGATCAGGCCCGCGACATACGCCTTCTCGCCGGGCACCGCGGATCCGCCGACCCAGGGTTCGTTGTAGTGCCAGAAGTACGCGGCGTCGAACATGTGGCCCCAGCCGATCATCAGCACGCGGTTGATCAGCGTGTGGTTGGCCACCAGATCCAGCGCCCAGCCCAGGCTGTTGAGCATGCCGTCGATCAACACCAGGTAGCCGATGAGGGTGACGATCATCGGCCGCACCGACAGCCCGGCGCGCGCAGCCTGGCGTTGCAGCCAGACTCCGCGCATGAAGATCGGGAACCCGATGAGGCCGGGCGCCCACATGCCCATCAGTGCGGCACCGATGATCATCCACTTGTCGGCCCGGCGTTGCGCGAGCCGGGATTCTTCGTGGTGGTCCTCGAGACTGACTGTCGCCGTGGTGGTCACAGCGACCACCATCCACGGTCGAAGGACATATAGAGCTGGATCAGGAACATTGCCAGCAGATAGCCGTAGATGACGATCTGCAGGATGATGAGCGCCTTCTTGCGCTGCTTCTCCTTCGGGTCCACGCGGGACTCCTTCCTAGCGTGTGGAATTCGGGTTGTCAGCCGTGGTCAGGCTGGCCACTGCCACTTCACGTAAGCCGTCGGTGACCGCGCCGTCACTGGAGAGCGGCGCAAGGATGCACGCTTCGGCGGCATCCAATTCCGTTGCGCCGGCGGCGACCAACTGCGCGGCGGTGACGAGGACACGCGTTGACGGCGGCTCGAAGTGGAATGCCTCATCGGCGGTGCGGATCGCGGTGGCGCAGGCGACCAGTCGTCGAGCGGTCGCCAACTCGATGCCCGCCTCCGCGACGATCACCTCGGCCTCACGGTCCGGTGGAAGGTAGGTCATCGGAAGCGTGACAAAGCGCTGGCGGAACGACGGTTTGAGCTCTTTGAGCGAACTGCGGTAGGCCGGGTTGTAGGAGCACACCAGCATGAAGGTGTCGGGCGCTCGGACCACCTCGCCGGCGCGGTCGAGATAGAGGGCGCGGCGATGATCGGTCAGAGAGTGCAGGATGGCCAGCGAGTCGTGGCGGGCCTCCACCACCTCGTCGAGATAGCAGATCGCGCCGGCCTTCACACCCCGGGTGAGCGGCCCGTCGGTCCACACGACGTCGCCTCCGGTCACCATGAACCGGCCGACGAGGTCTGAGCTGGTCAGGTCGTCATGGCAGCTGATGGTGACGACGGGCCTGCGCAGCAGCGCCCCCATGTGTTCGACCAAGCGCGTCTTACCGCACCCGGTCGGACCGGTCAGCATCACCGGCAGCCGCTGGTGGTATGCCTGCTCGAACAGCTGAACCTCGTTGCCGTTCGAGTAGTAGGTGTCGGTTGTCACGATGGATGCAGCTCCTTTGGGTGGTGATGGTTCATGCGGCGACCAGTTCGCGGTGCACGTGTGCAAGGACGCGCGGGAGGTCCTCGACCCGTCGTATGCGTTGGGATCGCCGCGGTCCGAAGACCTCTGGCAGCGGGTCCACCCGGGTGGGCCCGACGCCGACGTAGTAGATGGACACTCCGGCTTCGGCGGCTTCTTCGACCGCGTGGGCGGCGTCGGCCCATGCGTAGCGGCCTTCGTAGCCCTCGTCGGAGATCAGGCCATCTCCTATGACGATGAGCAGTCGCCGCTCGGAGGGCTGCGCGAGCAACCGGCTCGTGAGGTGCCTCAGGGGTGCGCCGAGCCTGGTGTAGCCGCCGGCGGACAGTCCCAGCCGGCTCGGCGGCACGAACCGCCGGTCCTCGAAGTCCTTGAGGCAGTTCACCTCGACACGGTGGCGGGTGTTGCCGGTGAACATGAAGATGCCGTGACGCTCCCGCGCATGCGTCATCGCCCGCGACAGCGCGTCAGCACATGCCAGCTCCAGTTTGAAGACCCGGCCCCCGTGCACACCGAGCGACGAACTGCCGTCCAGCAGAAGCGCGGTCGTGACGTCGCGGCTGCTGGGCAGGAGTTCGCGGAAGATACGCGGTTCGACGGCCTCACCGGTGGTCAGGTCGATGTAGTGGCGCACGTACTGTTCGACGTCCAGATCGGAACCGTCCTCGAGACGGTTCGTCATCGCGCGATGGGTGTGCTCGGTGAACCACTTCCGCAGGTCCGCCGACGCCGCGCCCGGTTGGCGCTCCCGGCTGGGATGGGGGCGTTCCAGGACCGCCACGTGGTCTCGCATGAAGCTCTTGGTCCATGCGTTCCACTCTGGATACGGAATGCCGGGCCGGTGCTCGGGAGTGACGTCCATATCGTTGTCCTGCGGCCGGCTCGGCGGGGGCAGGTTCGGGTTGCGCATACCGCCGTCGCCGCCGACAGGAACGGAGTACGGGCGCGGCAGGCGTTTCTGCGTCGTGGTCCACGGCATCCGGCCGAAGGTGCGTCGCATCTTGTCGGACAGGCTCTGCGGCACCGTGTAGACCGACGGCAACCTGCCGGCCACTGACGGCACCGACAGCGGATCGCTCGTGCGCGCCAACGAGATTGCGCGGTTGAGCATGGACTCGACGGTGGTGTCCTGCGGCAGCGCTTCAACATTGGGCAACAGGCGCCGCATCTCTGCCAGCAGCCCCGGCCAGTTGGCGCCGACCCACCCGAGCGCGACGCCGGCCTCGACGAGCGTCAGTGCCCGAATCTCGCGTGCGGACAATTCGTTGATCCGGAACTCGACGACCCGATCCTTGGACGGCGAACATTGCAGAGCCACACCGCAGGTCAGTGTTCTGCGCGTCCAGTCGCGGCCCAGCGACGGGTACGGCACCTGCACGTAGTCCAACGATCCGCTCAGGCTGAACTGGCGGTGCTCGCCGGTCACCAGGCGCACACCCTCGCGACGTTTGTCGCTCAGCGCGACGGCGGTCACGGCGCAGCTGCGTTCGATCGCCATCGCGTGCGCGTCGGACAGTTCGGTCATCGTGGCCCTAGAACGTGCCCAGACTCGAGAACATCCAGTACCAGAACCAGATGACAAGGGCGGCTCCGCCCCAGGCGCCGACGTATCGCAATATCTCCCAGATCCAGGCCCACACTGTGCACTCCTCTGTCGTGTCGTCGTTTGTGCGATCGGGTCATCGCACCTCCAGCCCATGAACGGCGGTCGCCACGAGCTTGGTGAGCATCGTGTCGCGCGTACCGGGGTTGTCCGTGGTGGTGAGCACCCCGTAGATGCCGAGCAGGAAGAACGTTGCGCTGTAGAACGCGTCGACCTCTAGATGCACCTCACCATTGCCGCGCGCCCGCTCCAGCTCGCGGACGAGCAAGACGATGACCGGGTGGTCGGTCCATTCGTCCTTGTGTGGACGGGTAGGTGAGAAGTGCAGCGCCAGTATCTCTTTGAACAGTATCGGGCCGAACCGCTGCTCCAGGCCGGTGACCAGATCCACCAGCTCGGTCAGGGTGGCGGCCAGATCATGACGCTGCTGCAGGAAACCGGCGAACTCGTCCGCGATCCGCGATTCCTCACGGCGCTCCAACTCCAGGAGCACATGTTCCTTGCTCGGGAAATGGAAGAAGAACGTCCCGTGTGCGACCTCTGCGGCCCTCGCGATCGAGTTGACGTCCGCCCCGGCCATACCGGCACGCGTGAACTCGGTGATCGCCGCGGCGAGGATGCGCTCCCGCGTCTGCAGCCGCCGCGCTTCACGCGTCGACGCGTTCGCCTGTGCCGTCATGATTCGCTATTTGTAACGTAGTTACTGACCCAAGTCAATGAGTGAAGTCAGTCGAGACGTCAATCGGAGAAGATCTCGCGATTGACCGAGTGCAAGTAGGGAATGGCCAGGAATGGCGTGATGTAGAAGATGTCGTAGATCCACCAGCCGACCACCGGCAGGATCACCCCGGCATAACGCACGTCGGCGTACATGGTCATGTTGAACACGTACACGCACCAGATCACCACACCCATCCAGCAGGTGATGATCATCCACTGGTGCCCCCACCGCTTCATCTGCAGGAAGCCGATCGCCGCGGCGATCCGCATGCAGAAGACGGTGAGGATGAGACCGACCTCGAGCGCCTTTTCGCCGGGACCCGCCGCACCGCCGAGCCACAGTTCGTTGTAGTGCCAGAAATACCCGGCGTCGAACATCGCGCCCCAGCCGTTCAACAGGACTCGGGCCAACAACGTGTGGTGGGCCACCAGATCCAGCGCCCATCCGAAGACGTTGATCGCGGCGTCGACGATGACGCAGTAGCCGAGCAGCGTCACCAACATCGGCCGAACGGTCAGGCCCTCCCGTGCCGCGTTACGCAGAATCCACACACCGCGTAAGAAGAGCGGCAGGCCGAACACGCCGAGTGCGGCCGTGCCGATGAGAATGCTGCCCGCGATCAGCCACTTGTCGGCCTGTCGTTGCACCTGGCGCGATCGCTCCATGTGCTCGTCGAGGCCGCTTGTGGTCGCAGCATTCGCGGGCATGGTCAAGGGCCACCTCCTGCATCGCTCAGCGCATGAGCTTTGCAGTGTGGCTGACTTTAGTCAACCATCATCGGGCTTCGATGCCGCGCAATGTCCTTGCCACATAGTCGTCGAGCATCGAGCCCTGCGTCGGCCACTCATGCGTGGTGGTCAACAGCGCATAGAGACCGAGCAGGAAGAACACCGCGCTGTTCATCGGGCTGACGTCAGGTGCGACCCGACCCGCGTTCTGCGCACGTTCGATCTCCTGAGCGACCCTGACGATGACCGGGTGCTCATCGCTCTCGTCAGTGGGTCGCGTCTGGGAAAAGTGCAGCGCCAAAAAATCTTTGAACAGCATCGCGCCCAGACGGCGCTCGAGTCCCAGCACCAGTCGAACGGCCTCCTGGAGCACAGCGGACAGGCTGCGGGCGGAATCGGCATACCGACCGAGCTGCTTGGCGATGCGCTCCTCTTCCCTGCGCTCCAGCTCGAGCAGTACGTGCTGTTTGGTGGGAAAGTGGAAGAAGAAGGTGCCGTGCGCGACCCCGGCGGCGGCCACGATCGCTCCCACGTCGGCCTCGGCCATCCCCGACCGCTTGAACTCGGCGATGGCGGCTCCCATCAGCCGCTCGCGGGTTTGCAGGCGTTTCGCCTCGCGCGCTGAGGGTTTGTCCACCACGGCCATGACCCGACGATAGCAACACCGGTCGGGTATTGACACGTGTGATTGACTGCAGTCAATTTCGGAAGGAGTCTGCGATGGCGCTGGAACAGTTCAACCTCGCCGGGCAGGTCGCGATCGTCACCGGAGCCGGCAAGGGAGTCGGCGAGGGTATCGCGAGGGTGCTCGCGGAAGCGGGTGCCACGGTCGTCGGCACGGCACGTACCGAATCAGACATCGTGGAAACAATCAAGGGCATCGAGGATTCGGGTGGCAAGGGGCTGGCCCTGGTGGCCGACGCGATGAGCCGACCGGACGGTGAGCGCGTGGTGAACACGGCCATGAAAGAGTTCGGGCGCATCGACATCCTCATCAACAATGTGGGCGGTTCGACGTTCGGGTCGTTTCTCGACATCACCGACGAGGACTTCCGGCACACCTTCGACTGGTGTGTCACGTCGGCGTTCATCATGAGTCAACTCGCCGCCCGTCACATGATCGAGGCCGGACACGGCAACATTGTCAACATCTCCTCGGGCTCAGCACGTTTCGGTATCCGCGCGCTTACCGCGTACTGCGTCGCGAAGGGTGGCCTCGAAGCGCTCACCCGGGCGATGGCCCAGGAGTTGGCGCCGAAGATCCGCGTCAATGCCATCGCACTCGGCTCATTCGCCACCGAGGGACTGCAAAGCGGCCTCGATATGATGCCGGGGGCACTGGACACGATGCTCTCGCTCACGCCGCTGCATCGACTCGGCGACGTCGAGGATCTCGGTCGGCTCTGTGTCTACCTATCGACCAAGGACTGCTACGCGACCAACGCCATCTTCCACGTCGACGGCGGAATCGACTCGAACAACCTGCCACTGCCCATACCCGACTACTGATAGAAACGGACGCGAGATGCGCAGAGTAGTCCAATTTTCCACAGGCAACGTCGGGCAGCACTCGTTGCGGGCGCTCATCGGGCGGCCCGATCTCGAGCTTGTCGGGGTGCACGCCGCCAATCCGGACAAGATCGGCCGCGACGCCGCCGAGTTGTGCGGATTGAGCGATCCCACCGGCGTCACCGGGACCGACGACATCGACGCGCTGATCGCGCTGAAACCGGATTGCGTCGTCTACACCGCTTTGGGCGAGACGCGGCCGATGGAGGCGATCGAGGAGATGTCGCGCTTCCTGGCCGCCGGGATCAACGTGGTCGGCACATCGATGGTATGGCTGGTGACACCTCGGCAGATCGACGACTGGCTGCGGGTGCCACTGGAAGAGGCTTGCGCGGCAGGCAATTCGTCGCTCTACGTCAACGGCATCGATCCGGGATACTCCGGTGACACCGCGGTACTGGCCGCGTTGAGCCTGGTGACCCGTGCCGAATCGGTCACGGTGCAGGAAGTCTTCGACTACGGCAACTACGACGACTACGAGTACACCGGTACCGCAATGGGATTCGGCACCACTGCCGACGACGAGCTCGCGATGGCGTTCCAGCCCGGGGTCATCACCACGATGTTCGGTGGGCTGGTGCGAAACATCGCCCACCACCTCGGTGTCGAACTCGACGATGTCACGCAGCGATTCGAGCCCTGGTACGCCGACCGGCGCATCGAATGCAAGATGATGACCGTCGAACCCGGGGGGCTCGCCGGGGTGCGGTTCGCCGCCGAGGGAATCCGCGGCGGCGCGCCCCTGATCGCCGTCGAGCACACCACCCGGCTCACACCGGCGGCCGCGCCGGACTGGGAGTACCCACCCGAGGGTCACTCCGGCGTCCACAAGGTGATCGTGGAAGGCGAGCCGCGCATCGAAGTGAATACGCTGCTGTCTCATCCGTTACTCGATGTCACCGAGGCCGGATGCGTCTCAACCGCGGCCCGCGTCGTCAACGTCATCGACTGGGTGTGCCGCGCCCCGCAGGGCATCATCGCCGTCGAGGACATCCCGCCGGCCGAAATGGTCCGCGGACTGGTGTGGTGAGCGCAGGGTCGCAGCCACCAGTGATGAACAGTCTCGTTCCGACCACCGTCCGCCAGGCCCGCTGGCTGATCCTCGGCGGAGTCGTCGCCATCGCGCTCGGCATCGTGCGCGGCTACACCTTCTTCGCGCACGGCGGCCTGATTTTCCTCGTGCTGGGTGTGCTTTTCCTGAGCATCGGCGTGGCATCGATTCTTGCCTCGGTGCAACGACTCCGGCTCGGAGACCCACCGCGTGGCGACGCGGCCGGCCGCCCCTGAGTGCGCGTCAGCCAACGACGCGCACGTCAGGTCTCACGCCCTGGCGAGCTGCTTCTGCTCGTAGAGCCGCGCCCACTCCTTGCGCGGCCGGATCGAGACGTCGACGTCGGTTGCCTTGGCGCGCAACGCACCCGCGGTCGCCTGCTCCTTGGGGGTGAGTTTGAACGGGTCCCAACTGAAGAACCGGCAGGAGTTCTCCCACGTGATCTTGTTGATGTCGGAATCCGATGCCCCCACGGCGTTGAGCTCGGCCAGCACCTGCTCGGGCGCGTCGGGCCAGAAGCAGTCTGAGTGCGGGTAATCGCACTCCCACGCGATGATGTCGATACCGATCTCGTGACGCAGCTTCAGCGAGGTCTTGTCGGTGACGTAGCAGGCCAGCGAGTGCTCGCGGAACACGTCGGACGGCAGCTTGTCCCCGAAGTCGCGTCGCAGCCACTTCTGGTTGGTGTAGTGGCGGTCGCTGCGGTCCAGGTAGAACGGGATCCAGCCGATACCGCCTTCGGAGAAGGCGAATTTGAGGTCCGGGTAGTTGCGCATCGCCGGACCCCACAACAGGTCCTGTGCGCACATCGCCGAGACCTGGGTGGCCAGGATGATCAGGTTGTCGATCGGGGCGTTGGGCGCCATGCTGATCGCGCCGAAGCCGGTCCCGATGTGCAGGCACATCACCACGTTCTCCTCGGAGAGCGTACGGAACACCGGGCCCCAGTACTCTTCGTCGTGATAGCTCGGAAGGCCTTCGAGGTGGGGCAGTTCCGGCATGGTCACCGCTCGACACCCCTTGGCCGCGACCCTGCGGATCTCGTTGCACATCCCCTCCGGCGTCCACGTCGGCAGGATCGCGATCGGGATGAAGCGGTCCGGATAGGACCCGGCCCACTCGTCGATGTGCCAGTCGTTGTAGGCCGACACCATCACCAGGGTGACGTCTTCGCGGGTCATGTTGAGATGGCGTGCGGAAAACCCGGTGAACGTCGGGAAGCACATCGAGGCCAGGATGCCGTTGCGGTTCATGTCGCGCACCCGCTCGTGCACGTCGTACACACCCGGCCGCATCTCGGCGAACCCGGCCGGATCCCGGCCCCACTCCTCGGCCGGCCACGACACCACCGCGTTCAGCCCGCTGACACCCTGCGGGCGGCCCTGATACATCCACTGATCGACGCCCTTGTCGTCGGTCACCACAATCGGCGCCTCGTCCTTGTACTTCGCCGGCACATGTCGCAGGAACATGTCGGGCGGTTCCACGACGTGGTCATCGATGCTCACCAGGATCAGGTCGTCAACGTTCATACCCCAGTAGTACCGTCTAGCCCCATGACCGTCTCTGCGCTATCGGACAGAGGTTTTGCCCAACCGGCCAACATGGCAGTCGCCGCGAACCGACGCGTCATCGACCTGCGGCGAGGCGGTCGAGCGCTGGGCGGCAGCTATCTATATGAGGGCGATGCGCTGATCACCGGTTGGCACTCGCACGACGTGCACCAGATCGAGTACGCGCTCGGCGGGGTCGTCGAGGTGGAAACCGACTCGGCGCACTACCTTCTGCCGCCGCAGCAGGCCGCATGGATTCCCGTGGGTCTCGACCATCAGGCGACCATGAACCCCGACGTCCGGACCGTCGCGGTGATGTTCGACCCGCAGTTGATCCCGCATGCCGGCGACCGGGCGCGCATCCTGGCGGTGTCCCCACTGATCCGCGAAATGATGATCTACGCGCTGCGCTGGCCCATCGACCGCGCCGAAGGCGACGAGATCTCCGACGCGTTCTTCCGCACGCTGGCCAATCTCGTGACCGAGGCACTCGACCACGAGGCGCCGTTGAGCCTGCCCACGTCCGAGCATCCGATCGTCGCCGCCGCAATGGCCTACACCAAGGAGCATCTCGACGGTGTCACCGCCGAAGAGGTGAGCCGGGCCGTTTCGGTGTCCGAACGCACGCTCCGGCGGCTGTTCCAGGATTCGGTCGGGTTGTCCTGGCGCACATACCTTCTGCACGCCCGCATGCTGAAGGCCATGGCATTGCTGGCCGCGCCGGGTCAGTCGGTGCAGGAGACGTCGTCGGCGGTCGGCTTCGACAGCCTCAGTTCCTTCACCCGGGCCTTCACTCAGTTCTGCGGGGAGACGCCGACGAGCTACCGCAAGCGGGTGGGCGGCACATCGCTGTAAAAGGCAGCGTCACGACTCGTCGCGCATCTGGCCATCGCGAAGCAGCGCGTTCACCGCGCTCCCCCATCGCTGAAGTTGGGCGGGGGTGTCGAACGGTTCGGTGAGGTGACGCTCGATGTGGTCGCGCAGGATCCAGGCGCCCAGGGCCAACACCAGCGGGTTGAGTGCACCCCACGTCGGGTCGAGGTCGGGGCGGGTCAGCCCGGCTTCCCTGCGCGCCTGCCAGCGCTGAGCGCCGACGGCGGCGAGCGAGTCGAACACCTGCGTGCCGAGCGAACTCCCGTCGGTCAGCGCACGTACGACATATGCGACCACATCGGGTTCGTCGGCCACCAGGGACGTCACGCGGTCCCCCACGTCGGTGATGGAGTCCACCGTTGATTCGGGCATGCGCTGCATGAGTGCGGTATTCATCACCCCGAGCACGTGGTCGTCGACGGCCTTGATCAGGTTGGCTTTCGTTTCGAAGTGGTGCTGGACCAACCCCAGCGAGACGCCGGCTTCCGCCGCGACTGCGCGAAGCGACGTCGCCGACGTGCCGCGAGCCGCAAAGCACTGAAGCGCCGCATCGCGAATCCGTTCGACGCTCGAACGCTGATGCTTCTCGGAGGCGTGTTGCCCCGTCGACGCCGCCGTCATCGATACCCGCAGGTCTGAGTGCTCACCCCCACACAGTAGCCAATACGCGTGTATTGTCGGAAACCGATACGCGTGTATTGTCACCCTCGTGGCGGAGGACCGTCCCGACCGAAAGGAAACGCAGATGCCCGTCGACGAGCGGCTGAATGGCCGGACGACGCGCCCCGTTGCGGTCAACGCGCCCCAGGACACGGCGATCGGCGCCTGCATTCAGGACCCCGACCGGTGGGCCCTCGGGGCCGACGAGGGCGCCAAGGAGCTGTGCCGGACATGTCCTCGCCGTTGGCTCTGCGCCCAGGAGGCGTGTCGGACACCCGGAGCGGTCGGGGTGTGGGCCGGCATCTACATTCCGGACACCGGCCGGGCACGCCAGTTCGCGTTGCGGCAACTACAGTCGCTGGCCGAACGCAATGGATTCACCGTCCGAAAGGCGGGCTGAACCGCATCTTTCAGGCCGCGGGTTTCACTGGCGTTGCCAGCGGGCAACCTCAGCGCAACCGATTCCGCGAGCCACCAGGAGACCCCGATGCGCGAGCGCGCTCTCGCCCCCGCCGACAACCCGACCGCCGAGGCGATCGCCACCACCGGCCTCTTTTTGATCTTCACCGCAATCATCGCGCTCGCCGTGAGCCTGTCGAGTTGGGGTGCCTCCGACGCACCGTTGGCCGCCGCCGCGGGGCTCGTCGCCGTGGTCAGCTTCACTGCCAGCCTGCTGTGCTTCGGCAAGCAGAGCGCAGACGACTGACGCGCGCCGGTACACGCCTGCGATGATGGCCGGTTATGGCCCGCTGGTATCCCCTGGTATCCGCTGACGCTGACTTCTTGGCATCGGCTCCCCACGTCTTCCGCTACGAGAAGCGCTACGCCGCGACCCCGGAGCAGGTGTGGAAATCGCTGACTTCGGACGAGTCGCTCGCGGCGTGGGGTCCCGCTGTCAAGAACGTCACCTGGACCTCACCGCGTCCGTTCGGAGTCGGGACGACCCGTGACGTGACCGCCCTCGGCGGCGCCGTCCTACGTGAACGCTTCTTCGAATGGGACGAGGGCCATCAGAAGTCCTTCTACGTCTACGAGTCGACGTTGCCGCTGTTCAAACGCTTCGCCGAGGATTACATCGTCGAGGCCGACGGCGAGCAGACACGGTTCACCTGGGTCGTCGCGATCGAACCGAAGAACGCGATGACCCTGCCCGTCAAAGTATTGGCGCCGCTACTCAAGGCAGGCTTCGGGCGCATTCCCGGCGACGGGCAGAAGTACTTCGCCGCTAGGTGAGTTCGTGCGGGCGGTGGGACTCGAACCCACACGTTCTTTCGAACACCGGCACCTAAAGCCGGCGCGTCAGCCAATTGCGCCACGCCCGCAGCGAGTGTCGATGCTACTCCGCGCCTCCCCCACACCTGTCGGACCGCCTCGACGAGTTCGTCGGCCCCAAGCACGTCGCGGTACCGTTGGAAGGTGTCCACTACACGGCGTAGGAGCCCGGCGCTCATCGCTTTGGTGATCGTCGGGGCCGTCGGCTGCCTTGCGCTGGCGTGGTGGCAGTGGACCCGCTTCGAGTCGGCCTCGGGCAGCTTCCAGAATCTCGGCTACGCGATGCAGTGGCCGCTGTTCGCCGGCTTCGTCGTGTACGCCTACTACAAATTCGTGCGCTACGAGGAAGCTCCCCCCGAGCCCGCGAAACGCGAAGTCACGGAGATCCCCGAGGATCTGCTCCCGCAAAAGCCCTCAGCGACAACCCGATTCGACGACGATGTCGACGACCCTGCACTGCGCGAGTACAACGCCTACCTGGCCGAGCTCGCCGAGAAGGACAAGGAACACCCGGCCACATGACCGAACCGCCGATCACCTCCGCCGAAAACGTCCGCAAGGCACTCCTGGGCTACCGGGTGCTGGCCTGGACGACGGGCATCTGGCTCATCGCGCTCTGCTACGAGATGGTGATGAAGTACGTCTACCACGTCGAAGGCCTGAACTGGATCGCGGTGGTCCACGGCTGGGTCTACTTCGTGTACCTGCTCTTCACCGCCAACCTCGCGGTCAAGGTGCGCTGGCCGATCGGAAAGACCATCGGCGTACTGCTCGCGGGCACCATTCCGCTCGTCGGCATCATCGTCGAGCAGGTCCAGACCAGGGAGATCAAAGACCGCTACGGTCTGTAGCCAGCGCCAGATCCGGTTCTGATTCGTTCATTTCACCGAGTTTCGGGATCGCGAGCGCAGTGAGCGCGGCCACGACGGCCGCACCCGCTGCGATCAGCAGCGCGACCCGCAAACCGGCCAACGACGGCACCTCGTGCCCGGCCACCGTCGTGGTCATCACCGTCAGCACCGCACCGATCACCGCGCTGGAGATCGATGTGCCCAGCGAGCGCGCCAGCGCGTTGATTCCGTTGGCAGCGGCCGTTTCCGACACCGGCACGGCGGCATTGATCAACGCGGGTAACGACGAGAACGCGAAACCCACGCCGATGCTGACCATCACGTTGAACACGCACAGCTGCCACGCACTGTTCATCAGCACCAGCCCCGACAGGTACCCGGCGGCCACCACGGTCGACCCGACGAACAAGGTGAACCGAGGCCCGCGCACATCGGCGATCCGAGCCGCCACCGGCGACGTCAACATCATCGCCAACCCGCCGGGCGCCATCCACAGACCCGTCTGCAGCAGCGACTGGCCGAGTCCGTAGCCCGAGCCCGCGGGTAGCTCGAGGATCTGCGGCGCGATCAACGACATCGCGAACAGCGAGAAGCCCACCGCGATCGACGCCAGATTCGTCGTCAGCACCGGCCGTTTCAGCGTGGTGCGAAGATCGACGATCGGGGCAGCCGTCCGGAACTGCCACAGCGCGAACAACCCGAAGATCACCACCGACGAGCCGAACATCGTCACGGTGATCGCGCTGGTCCAACCCCAGCTTCCGCCCTTGGAGATGCCCAGCAGCAGCGTGACGAGCCCGCCGGCGAGACCGATCGCGCCCAGCGCGTCGAAGCGGTCGGCCGACACCGAGGGCAGCCGCGGTACCAGCGCGGCGAACGACACCGCCGACATCACCCCCAGTGCGGCGCCGAACCAGAACAACGCGCTCCAGTCGAAGCGATCGGCGATCATCGCCGACAGCGGAAGGCCAAGCGCCCCACCCACACCCAGCGATGCGCTCATCAGTCCCATCGCGGTGCCGACCCGATGAGCCGGCACCGATGCGCGCATCACGCTGATGCCCAGCGGGATGATCGGCATCCCGAAGCCCTGCAGCCCGCGACCGATGATCACCGGGACCAGCGCCGTCGTCGTCGCCGCGATCAACGATCCGACCGTGAGCAGTACGGCGCAGATGATCAAAATGGGCTTGGGCCCGTACATGTCGCCGAGCCTGCCGAACATCGGTGTGGCGACGGCCGCCGTGAGCAACGTCGCGGTGATCACCCACGACGCGTTGGACGCGCTGGTGTCCAGCAGCGTGGGCAGTTCGGGAATGAGCGGGATGACCAGCGTCTGCATCAGGGACACGCTGATGCCCGCCGCCGCGAGCACCGCCACGACGATCGCCGGGTGCCGCGTTCTGCCGACATCGGCTTGGGCGGGGGCGCGGCGCACCCCGGGGATGCTACCGCTTAGTTGATCTATACAAAATTCGCGCTCAGGTTCGCGCGGCCAACTCACGCAACGCGGGAAGCAGCGCCGTCAGCGCCCGCCCCCGGTGCGAGGCCGCATCCTTCTCGGCCGCGTCGAGTTCGGCCGCGGTCCGCTCCGATCCGGCGGGCAGGAACACCGGGTCGTAGCCGAACCCGCCGTCGCCACGTGGCGCGCGGGTGATGCTGCCCGGCCACTCCCCTCGCACCACGATTTCGCCCCCCTCGTGCACCAGCGCGCAGGCCGACACGAACGCCGCGCTGCGCCGCTCGTCGGGTACATCGGCCAGTTGTGCCAGCAGCAGCGCCGTATTCGCGGCGTCGTCTCCGTGCCGGCCGGCCCACCGCGCCGAGAGCACGCCGGGCATTCCGTTCAACGCCGCGACTTCCAGACCGGAGTCGTCGGCGACCGTCGCCAGGCCCGTCGCGCGATGAGCATCGCGCGCCTTGGCCAACGCGTTCTCTTCGAACGTCGCCCCGGTTTCGGGGGCCTCGTCGAAGGCGGGCACGTCGTCGAGCGAGAGCAGCCTCAGCCCCGACACCCCCGCCGCGGCGAGCACCCGGTGCAACTCGGCCAGCTTCTTCGAGTTGCGGCTGGCAACCAGCAGCTCGGTCAGCTTCCGAACGCCTTCTTGGGCGGGTCTTTCGGCTCGGGCAGCACCCCGGGATAGGGCAGCGCCAATGCCTCGCGCTGAATCTCGAAGATCTGCTCACACGCCGCCATCGCCGCGTCGAGCATCTTGTCCAGTGTGGAGCGTGGGAACGTCGCGCCCTCGCCGGTGCCCTGGATCTCGACGAGGGTGCCGGTGTCGGTGGCCACGACGTTCATGTCCACCTCGGCGCGCGAGTCCTCGGTGTACGGCAGGTCGGTGCGAATGCGCCCGTCGACGACGCCGACGCTGACCGCGGCGATCGCGCACGACAGCGGCCGCGGGTCCGACAGCTTGCCCGCGGCCGACAGGTAGGTCACCGCATCGGCCAGCGCGACGTAGGCCCCGGTGATCGCGGCCGTTCGCGTACCCCCGTCGGCCTGCAGCACGTCACAGTCGATCGCAATCGTGTTCTCGCCCAGCGCCGCGAGGTCGATGCACGCCCGCAACGACCGGCCGACGAGCCGGCTGATCTCCTGGGTGCGGCCACCGACGCGCCCCTTGACCGACTCGCGATCGGACCGATCGTGCGTGGCGGCGGGCAGCATCGCGTATTCGGCTGTCAGCCAGCCCTTTCCGGAGCCCTTGCGCCAGCGCGGCACACCCTCGGTGACGCTTGCGGTGCACATGACGCGCGTTTCGCCGAACTCCACCAGCACCGAACCGGCGGGATGGGTGGTGAAACCACGGGTGATGCGGACCGGCCTCAGCTCGTCGTCAAGCCGGCCGTCTTCTCTTCGGGACACCAGCCAACCCTATCGGCTGGCTCCGACCCCATCGCTCGAGACCATCAGGCCGCCGCACGCGCGATGTCGAACGTCTCGTTGCACACCACCGCGTGCACCGGGCCGTCGAATTCGGCCTTGGCCTCGCTGATGACGTCCTCGCGCGATGTCCACGGCGGAATGTGGGTCAGCAACAGTTCGCCGACTCCGGCCTCGGCGGCGGCCCGGCCCGCCTCGGTACCTGACAGATGCAGCCTGGGCGGCCGATCCGGCGAGTGTGTCCATGACGCCTCACACAAGAAGACGTCGGCGTCGCGGGCGAGGTCGATGAGTTGATCGCAGTAGCCGGTGTCGCCGCTGTAGACGAGCGTCGCACCGTCCTGGCCGGTGATGCGCATGCCGTAGGACTCGGTCGGATGGCAAACCAGTTTCGGCGTCACGCTCAGCGAACCGATGGTGACCGTGTCGTTGTCGACCCAGTGGCGGATCTCGAACACGTCGGAGAAATCGTCGATCTCGCCGCCCTCGGGCGATGACGCCGCACCAAGGCGGGCCCAGGTGTTGGCGGGGCCGTACATGATGCCGCGCTCCTGAGCCGGCGACGGGTGGTAGCGCCGCCACACGAACAGGCCCGGCAGGTCCAGGCAGTGGTCGGCATGCAGATGCGACAGCAACACGTACACGTCGTTGGGATCGGCGTGGCGTTGCAGCGCACCGAGCACGCCACCGCCGAAGTCGAGCACCAACGGCGGGGTATCGGGTGCGGTGACGAGATATCCGGACGCCGGCGAATCAGGCCCGACAACACTGCCGGAGCAACCGAGTACGGTGATTCGCACGCTCACTAGCTTGCCATGCCCGGTCCCCGCTTGACGAAAACATGGCCGGTTTGAGCGACCGAAATCATCTCGGCGCGCCGACGTGACGTTGAACAGGTCGAACGCCGTCGAGCGTCGGCCCGAGAAACCGTGCGGCAAGGGCGGTGAAGGCGTCCGGGTCGCCCGTCGCCTCGAAGATCCGCTGCGGCGCCGGGGAGTCGTGCGGGCGCAGCAAATCGAGTTCGGTGAGCACCCTCAGCAAGTCCTTGGCGGTCTCCTCGGCGCTCGACACCAACGTGACGTTCTCGCCCATCGCCAACTGGATCAGTCCCGACAGCATCGGGTAGTGCGTGCAGCCCAGCACGAGCGTGTCCACCTGTGCGCGCTGAAGCGGTTCGAGATACCCCTCGGCGAGCCCGAGCACCTGGCGCCCACTGGTCACCCCGCGCTCGACGAAGTCGACGAACCGGGGGCAGGCCACCCCGAACACCTCGGTGTCGCGGGCCGCCGCGAACGCGTCCTGGTACGCACCCGAGGAGATCGTGGCCGCGGTGCCGATGACACCGATGCGACCGTTGCGGGTGGTCGCGACCGCGCGGCGCACCGCGGGCAGGATCACCTCGATCACGGGCACCGGCGCGTAGCGTTCGCGGGCGTCGCGCAGGCATGCCGACGACGCCGTGTTGCAGGCGATGACGAGCGCCTTGACGCCGCGCGAGACGAGATCGTCACCGATCGCCAGGGCGTGTGCGCGAACGTCCGGGATGGTCAGCGGCCCGTACGGGCCATTGGCTGTGTCGCCGACGTAGACGATGTTCTCGGAGGGCAACTGGTCGATGATCGCGCGGGCGACCGTGAGCCCGCCGACACCCGAATCGAAGATGCCGACGGGTGCGTCGGCGGACACCGCCGGTGTCACGACGTCAGGTACGGGTTCGACGCCACACTTCTGCGCTTCTCGCGAGCCTTGCGCTCCGGGCCGGACAGCAGATAGGCCGCGATGACGCCCGCGACCGCCCCACTCAGATGGCCCTGCCACGACACCCCCGGTGTGCCGGGCAGCACGCCGAGCAGGACGCTGCCGTAGACGAGCAGCACGATGACGCCGACGATGATCTCCCAGGCCTTGCGGGTGAAGAACCCGAACACGATGAGGAACGCCAGCCACCCGAAGATCAGCCCGGAAGCGCCGATGTGGTTGGCCTCGCAGCGCACCCCCACATACGGGCAGTGCATGCCGACGTTGCCGATGAGCCACGTGCCCAGACCGCCGAAGATCCACACGATCGCGGTGGCGAAGATGAACCGCGACATCCCCGCCAGCGTCATCAGAAAACCCAGCACCAGAGCCGGAACGGTGTTGGCGATCAGGTGATCCCAGTTCGAGTGCAACAGCGGCGCGAACAGGATGCCCACGAGGCCGTCGGACTCCATCGGCCGAATGCCGTTGTCGTCGAGGCGATGGTTCGACAGCGAGTCGAACAGTTCGATGACCCACAGCAGCACGACAAAGCTGAAGACCGTGACGGCGCCGATCACCCACGCGGGTCGTTTGCGCGGTTGCGACGGTGTGGTCCCCGGATACCCGGTCATGCCCATAGCTGCCCTTCAAGCGCGTCTTCAGCGTCATCCAGGCTACCGGCGTACGCACCGGTCGACAGATACTTCCAACCCGCGTCGGCGACGACGAACGCGATGTCGGCCTGCTCGCCGGCCTTGACCGCCTTGGCCGCCATGCCCAGCGCCGCGTGCAGCACCGCGCCGGTGGAGATGCCCGCGAAGATCCCCTCCACCTGAACCAGGTCGCGGGTGCGCCGGATCGCGTCGTACGAACCGACCGAGAACCGCGTGGTGAGCACGTCCGGGTCGTACAACTCGGGGATGAACCCCTCGTCGATGTTGCGCAGCGCGTAAACGCCCTCGCCGTACCGGGGTTCGGCGGCGACGATCTTGACGTCCGGCTTGCGCTCGCGCAGGAACCGCCCGGTTCCCATCAGGGTGCCGGTGGTGCCCAGGCCCGCGACGAAGTGGGTGATCTCCGGCAGATCCGCCAGCAACTCCGGACCGGTGCCCTCGTAGTGCGACAACGAGTTGGCTTCGTTGCCGTACTGGTAGAGCATCACCCACGAAGGGTTCTGCAGCGCAAGCTCTTTCGCGTGGGCGACGGCGGTGTTCGAGCCGCCCTCCGCGGGCGAGTAGATGATCCGCGCACCGTACAACTCGAGCAGCTGGCGGCGCTCAATCGAGGTGTTCTCCGGCATCACGCAGATCATCTGGTAGCCCTTGAGCAGCGCCGCCATCGCCAGCGAGATGCCGGTGTTTCCGCTCGTCGGCTCCAGGATCGTCGCACCGGGCTGCAGCAGGCCCTGCCGTTCGGCCTCCTCGATCATCCGCAGCGCCGGACGGTCCTTGATGGAGCCGGTGGGATTGCGGTCCTCGAGCTTGGCCCACAGCCGCACATGGGGCTCGGTGTCCCAGCCGGGCGAGAGGCGGCGCAGGCCTACCAGCGGTGTACCGCCCAGAGCTTCGAGCAGCGAGTCGTATCGCGCCATCAGACGCCCGCTACCCTCCAGCCACTGCGGGCAGGATCGTCACCGAATCGCCGTCGGCAACCGTGGTGTCGAGCCCGCCCGAGAACCGCACGTCCTCGTCGTTGACGTAGATGTTGACGAACCGGTTCAGCTTGCCGGGGTTGTCCTTGTCCATCAGGCGCTCCGAGATGCCGTTGTAGTTGGCCTCCAGGTCGCTGATCACCGCCGCGAGGGTGTCGCCGGATGCGGTGACGCGTTTCTCCCCTCCGGTGTGGGTGCGCAGGATGGTCGGGATGGACACTGAAACGGACATGCGAAGGGCTCCTTTTAAGTCTGGTACTGCTCGACGATCTTGACGGGTTCCTCGGTGACGACACCGTCGACGATGCGGTAGCTCCGCAGTTCGTGCTCCCCGGGGTCGCGGGTCGACACCAGCACGTAGTGGGCGTCGGGTTCCTGGGCCAATGAGATGTCGGTGCGGCTGGGATAGGCCTCCGTCGCGGTGTGGGAGTGGTAGATCACGACCGGGACCTCGTCGGCGTCGTCCATTTCCCGCCACACCCGCAGCTGCTCCATCGAGTCGAACCGGTAGAACGTCGGCGACCGCTCGGCGTTGGTCATCGCGATGAAGCGCTCCGGCCGGTCCGAGCCTTCGGGTCCCGCGATCACTCCGCAGGCCTCGTCGGGATGGTCGGCGCGGGCGTGGGCGACCATGGCGTCGACCAGATCCGCTCGGATCACCAACACAGCAGCTACCCCTTTCTGCACGAAACTGTATTCCAGCAGCGAAAAATCGAGTAAACGGCTGCTGGAACGCAGTTTCGCGGTTACTCGAACGCTCCAGGCAACATGTCGCGGTACGCCGGTATTCCGGCCACCGACTCGGCGGCCAGCACCCCGACCATCACCGCGCGGGCCAGACAGTCCGCCGCAGCGGCGCCCACCTGCGTGATCAGCGGCATCTCGGGCGTCATCGACGCCGGCGTGGTGGGATCGAGCGGCACCTCCACGGCGCCGGTGGCCAGAGCGAACACCGTGTCGCCGTCGTGCGGCGTGTGGCACGGCCGGATGGTGCGCGCCAACCCGTCGTGTGCGGCGACGGCCACCCGGCGGCAGGCCGCGGGGCTCATCGCGGCATCGGTGGCCACCACCGCGATCGTCGTGTTGAGCGGGCTGAATTCCCGATGACGGTCGGCGTAGGCCGCGATCTGGTCGGCCGGCGGCGGGATCAACCCGAACTCCTCGATCTGGTACGCCAGCCAGGGCAGACCGGTCGCCGTGTCGAACACCTCGCCCGCGGAGTTCACGATCACCAGGGCGCCCACCGTGACGCCGCAGTCCAGTTGCATCGACGCCGTGCCGACCCCGCCCTTGAGCACCCCGGCGCGCGCTCCCGTGCCCGCTCCCACGGTGCCGATCGCCACCTCGGTCCCCGCGGCTGCAGCCGCGGCGTAGCCGAACTCGGCGGTCGGCCTGCACTGCCAACCGCCGACCGGAAGGTCGAACACCACCGCGGCGGGCACGATCGGCACCACGCCGCCGTCCAGCGCGACGCCGCGGCCCTGCTCCTCGAGGTACCGCATCACCCCATCGGCGGTTGCCAGCCCGTAGGCGCTGCCGCCGCTCAAGACCACGGCGTCGACGTGCTGAACGGAATTGATCGGGTCCAGCAGGTCGGTCTCCCGTGTCCCGGGGGCCCCGCCCCTGCCGTCGACACCGCCCACGGTTCCCGGCGGCGTCAACACGACCGTGGTGCCGCTGGCCCAGCCCGATCCCAACGTCACGTCCGCATCCAGCCGATGGTGTTGTCCCACCCGGATACCGGCCACATCGGTGATCGAACTCATCTCGACTTACCCATCAGCCCCAGCACCAGGTACTCCTGCAGCACGGTCAACCACTGGTAGACGTCGAGGTGTCCGGCCATCGGATGGTCGGGCGGCAGTTCGTCGGGCCCGTCCGGTGAGATCGCGAGCATGGTGCCCAGCGCCAAGCGCATGTCGTTGACGGCGGCGGCCCAGGCGTGCGCATCGTCCTCGCTCAGCTCGAACTTGCCGCCCTGCGCCGGCATGGTGTCCAGAAGTGTCTGCGCCGCTTCACGTTTCGCATCGATGATGTCGGGCTCATGCAGGCCGCGCAGCGCGCTGTTGAGGCTCTCGGTGGCGCTGGAGCCGGCGGGGTGCTCTGTCTGCGGCCGGTAGAAGTCCGGCAGCAGGCGTTTCATCGTGTCGTCTTCAGGTGGCGTCGAATTGCCGGTCCGCATCCCGGTGATCGCTTCGAGTTCATCTGCGGGCGCAGATGATTCGCGCTCCTCCAATATGCCAACCACCGAGGTGGCCAGGCTTCGCAACAGGGCGGCCTCGTGCGGTGCAATGGCCGACCGGAAGCGCGCTCCATCGGCAGTCTCCACCCGCTTCCACTTACGCACGTGTCTGTCAGCGGTCCTGCTGCATGGTGGCCCACAGCCCGGCGGCGTGGAGCTTGGTCACGTCGATCTCCATCGCCTCGCGGCTGCCCGCCGACACCACCGCCTTGCCCTCGTTGTGCACCTGGAGCATCAATTTGGTCGCGTGCGCCTCGGGGTAGCCGAACAGCTTCTGGAAGACGTAGGTCACATAGGTCATCAGGTTCACCGGGTCGTCCCACACGATGGTCACCCAGGGTGTGTCGACGGCGGCGTCTTCCGTCGCGACGGACTTGGCGCCCCGCTCTTCGCGAGTCCCCGGTCGAGCCTTCGCCGGCGTAACCATGTCGTTCAGGATAGCCAACGCATAACCGGCACTTCGAGCTACTACGGTGACACCTGTGACCGCCGCATCCCCGGCCCTGCTCACCGACAAGTATGAGCTGACGATGCTCGCGGCCGCGCTGCGCGACGGCACCGCGCACCGACGCACCACGTTCGAGATCTTCGCGCGCCGACTGCCCGAAGGACGCCGCTATGGGGTGGTGGCCGGCACCGCACGGTTTGTGGATGCTTTGGCGCAGTTCGAATTCGACGACGAGGCGCTGTCGTCGCTCGCGGATTTCCTCGACGCCGAAACGCTCGCGTACCTCGCCGACTACCGGTTCGCAGGCGATGTCGACGGATACCCCGAGGGCGAGCTCTACTTCCCGGGTTCACCGGTGCTCTCGGTGCACGGCACGTTCGGCGAATGTGTAGTACTCGAAACCCTGGCGTTGTCGATCTTCAACCACGACACCGCGATCGCATCCGCGGCCGCCCGCATGGTCAGCGCGGCCGAAGGGCGACCCCTGATCGAGATGGGCTCGCGACGCACCCACGAGCACGCCGCAGTCGCCGCCGCTCGTGCCGCTTACCTGGCCGGCTTCTCCGGGTCGTCCAATCTGGCGGCGCAGCGCGACTACGGGGTTCCGGCGCTGGGCACCAGCGCGCACGCGTTCACCCTGCTCCACACCACCCACGACGGCCCCGACGAGCGCGCGGCGTTCCGGGCGCAGGTCGAGGTGCTCGGGGTGAGCACCACGCTGCTGGTGGACACCTACGACATCACCGCGGGCGTGGCGACGGCCGTGGAGGTCGCCGGTCCGGAACTCGGTGCGGTGCGCATCGATTCCGGAGACCTCGGGGTGCTCGCGCGCCAAGTGCGCGCTCAACTCGACGACCTCGGCGCCACCGGCACGAAGATCGTCGTCTCCGGCGATCTCGACGAGTTCGCGATCGCCGCGCTGCGCGCCGAACCGGTCGACACCTACGGCGTCGGCACGTCCCTGGTCACCGGTTCCGGTGCCCCGACCGCCGGGATGGTCTACAAGCTGACCGAAGTGGACGGGCTCCCGGTGGAGAAACGCAGCAGCCACAAGCAATCCCACGGCGGACGTAAGCAGGCGATGCGGGTGGCCAAGACGACCGGCACGATCGTCGAAGAGGTCGTCTTCCCCTTCGAGCGCCCGCCCACTGATCCCACCGGCTTCACCGCGCGGGTTCTGACCGTTCCACTGGTACAGCAGGGCGAACCGGTCGCCGATCTGGGCCTCGATGCGGCCCGCGCCCGGGTCAGGGACGGCCTGACGAGCCTTCCGTGGGACGGGTTGAAACTGTCCCGCGGCGAACCCGCCGTGCCGACGCGGCTGATTCCTCCCGGCGCGTAGGTGGTCACCACGTCGGACACGCCGGACATCACCCAGCTGCTGGCCACCGCCGTGGCTGCCCTCGGCGGCCGCGAACGCGCGGGCCAGGTTGAAATGGCCAAGGCCGTCACCCATGCCTTCGACACCGGTGAGCACCTCGCCGTCCAAGCCGGGACGGGCACCGGCAAGTCGCTGGCTTACCTCGTGCCGGCACTCGCACGTGCCGTCGACGCCGACGAACCCGTCGTGGTGTCGACGGCGACCATCGCGCTGCAGCGCCAACTCGTCGACCGCGACCTTCCGCGGCTGGCGGAATCACTGGCCGACACGCTACCGCGCGCACCCGAGTTCGCCCTGTTGAAAGGCCGGGGAAATTACCTGTGCCTGAACAAGATTCACAACGGTGCAGCGACCGAACCCGACGACCGCTCCCAGCAAGATCTGTTCGAACCGGTTGCGACCAGTGCCCTGGGTCGAGACGTGAAGCGGCTCATCGCGTGGTCGTCGGACACCGACACCGGCGACCGTGACGAGCTGACCCCGGGCGTCCCGGACCGGTCCTGGTCACAGGTCAGCGTGTCGGCGCGCGAATGCATCGGGGTGGCCCGATGCCCGTTCGGCACCGACTGTTTCGCCGAGAAGGCCAGAAGTCGCGCCGGCAGTGCAGATGTCGTCGTCACCAACCATGCGCTGCTGGCCATCGACGCGATCTCCGACGCCGCCGTACTCCCCGAACACCACCTGCTCGTCGTGGACGAGGCGCACGAGTTGGTCGACCGCGTGACCTCGGTGGCCACCGGCGAGCTGTCCGCGACATCGCTCGGCATCGCCCACCGCAGGGCCGCTCGGCTGGTCGACCAGGAACTGGCGCAACGGCTGGAAGCCGCGACGGCGACGCTGTCGTCGGCCATCCACGACACGGAACCGGGTCGCATCGACGTCCTCGACGACGAATTGGCGACCTACCTCACCGCGGTGCGCGACGCCGCGTTCCGGGCCCGGTCGGCGATCGACACCGCACCCAGCGACCCGGCGGCCGCATCCGCGCGCACCGAAGCCGTCACCGCGTTGACCGATATCGGTGACACCGCCTCGCGAGTCCTCGACTCCTTCCTGCCTGCCATCCCCGACCGCACGGACGTGGTGTGGATCGAACGCGAGGACACGCGCGGATCGGTGCGGACGATACTGCGCGTCGCTCCGCTTTCGGTGTCGGGTCTGTTGCGCACCAGGCTTTTTGAGCACACCACAACCGTTCTGACGTCGGCGACGCTGACGATCGGCGGCACGTTCGACGCGATGGCTTCGGCGTGGGGGCTGACAGGCGGGGAGACTGAGTGGAAGGGTATCGACGTCGGATCCCCCTTCGAGCACGCGAAGTCCGGCATCCTGTATGTCGCAGCGCATCTGCCGCCGCCGGGACGTGACGGCACAGGATCCGCGGAACAACTCGACGAGATCGCCGCGCTGATCACCGCGGCGGGCGGCCGAACGCTCGGGCTGTTCTCCTCGATGCGTGCGGCCAAGGCGGCCGCCGAAATCATGCGGGAACGACTGCACACCCCGGTGCTGTGCCAGGGCGAGGACACCACGTCGGCGTTGGTGAAGCGGTTCGCCGACGATGCCGAGACGTCGCTGTTCGGCACGCTGTCGCTGTGGCAGGGCGTCGACGTGCCCGGCCCGTCATTGTCACTGGTGCTCATCGACCGGATTCCGTTCCCGCGTCCCGACGATCCGTTACTGACGGCCCGGCAACGGGCGGTGGCCGCCCGAGGCGGGAACGGTTTCATGGCCGTTGCCGCCAGCCACGCGGCACTGCTGTTGGCCCAGGGGGCGGGTCGGCTGCTGCGCACCGTCGACGACCGCGGCGTGGTCGCCGTGCTGGACTCGCGAATGGCCACCGCCCGCTACGGCGGATTCCTGCGAGCGTCCCTGCCGCCGTTCTGGGCGACCACCGACTCCGAGCGCGTGCGCCAGGCGCTCGAACGTCTCCGCGCACGGTGATTGTTTTCTATTCTGACAACGGTTCAGTGCGCGCCCTGCGGCCGCCTCGACGCGAAAGGCGGCGTCCATGACTCGGCGACACCTGGTCGGCGCCGTGACCGCGTTGTCGGCGGTGCTCGTCGTCACCGGATGCACCACCACGCTGCGAGGCGAACCCGTGTCGGTGTTCAACGATCCGTTCCGTGTCGCGGGCATGCCGGCGACCGACGGACCCACCGGTCTGCGACCGGACGCGCGCGGTCCGGCCCGAGCGGTGGTGGGCACCGACGGGAGCGACTCCGACGAACTGGCCCGCCAGGCGATCAGCGACATCGAGGAGTTCTGGGAAGGCGCCTACGGCACCGCCTTCGACGGCCGGTTCGAGCCGGTCGACCGCGTCTATTCCTGGGACGCCAACGGATTCGACAGCACCGGGTTCTGTGACACCGACACCTACGGACTGGTCAACGCCGGCTACTGCACCACCGACAACACCATCGGATGGGATCGCGGCGAGCTTCTGCCCAGCCTTCGCCAGGAGTTCGGAGACATGGGTGTGACGATGGTGCTCGCCCACGAATACGGTCACGCCGTGCAGAGGCAGGCCGGCCTGGTCGACGACGAAACCCCGACGCTGGTATCCGAACAGCAGGCCGACTGCCTCGCGGGCGCCTACATGCGCTGGGTCGCGGAAGACAACTCGCCGCGATTCACGCTGTCGACCGGCGAAGGACTCAACAACGTGTTGGCGTCCGTCATCGCGTTCCGGGATCCGTTGTTGAGCGAGGACGACCCGGAAGTCGGTGTCGACGAACACGGTTCGGCGTTCGAGCGCCTATCGGCCTTCCAGTTCGGCTTCACCGATGGCCCGTCGGCCTGCGCGGCCATCGACCTACGCGAGATCGGCCAACGCCGGGGCGATCTGCCGGTGCTCCTGGAAGAGGACGAGACAGGTGAATGGCCCGTCTCCGAAGAGTCGGTGCGTGCCGTCATGGACGCGATGAACATCCTCTTCACACCTGCCAACCCGCCACAGCTGAGCTTCGACCCCCCGCAGTGCACGAACGCGCGGCCGAGTCCGCCGGTGTCCTACTGCCCGGCGACCAACACGATCGCCGTCGACCTCGATGAGCTGGCGGTGATGGGCGCTCAGCCCGACATCGAGGACCCGGTCAGCCTGGCCACCGGTGACAACACCGCCTATTCGGTGCTGGTGTCGCGGTACATGCAGGCGATCCAGAACGAGCACGGCCGCGTCGCGCTCGACAACGCCGAGGCCGCGCTGCGCACCGCCTGCCTGACCGGAGTGGCGACCACCAAGCTCTCCAAAAGCGTGACCACCCCCGACGGCAACACCGTGGCGCTGACGGCGGGCGACGTCGACGAAGCCGTGTCGGGCATCCTGATGAACGGCCTGGTGGCCAGCGACGTCAACGGCGAATCGGTGCCTTCCGGCTTCTCGCGCATCGACGCGTTCCGCGTCGGCGTCCTCGGCGACACCGAACGCTGCTTCAGACGCTTCGACTGAACGCGGCTCAGATCTTCTTGGTCACGCCGTACCAGGCGACGATCGCCTCCGACTGGTCCGTCGTGTGGCTGAGGTAGGCATACGAGCGGATGAAGGACTCACCGACGCAGCCGTCGATCTTGACCCGGAAGTTGCTCACCATCACCCACGGCTCCGCGCCGGTGAACTTCTTCTTCGTCACCGGGACCACGTTGACCAGGCCCGGTTTGAGGCCGACGGTGATACCGCCGCCGACATTGCCGCCGAGCTCGGCAGGATTCCGAAATCCTCTCCACCACCGACGACGGTGAGCCCCAGGAGTCCGATGGACGGGTTCATGCCCGCCGTGCCGGTCAGGGAGACGCCGTTCGAGGTACTCATGTCGATGCCGCAGCCGATCTCGTAACCGACTTCGAGGCTGCCCTCCGGCGCTTCACCATCGCCCGGGCCGATCAGCCGTCCCTTGTAGGTGCCGCCGACGACGTATTCACGCGACGACAGTGCAGTCGTCAGCGGGGGTGTCGGCGCTTGGGTCTCCTTCTCGGCGCCCATCTCCAGACGCCAACCATCGGGGGTCTCGGTCACCGCGGGCGGGGTGGATTCGACGGCGCCGTCCGGAGGCGGCGGAGGAGGTGGAGGCGCCCCTTCGGCGGGCACCTCGGCCACGACCGGGTCGGCCTCCGGATCGGCCGACGCGGATGCGGCGCCCAAGCTGCCGAGTACCCCCGCGACCGCGATCACGGTGATGCCTCGCTGCAGCACAATCCCAATCGTCACTGGCCACCCTCCGTCGTTAGCAACGCTTCGGAACCTACCGCGCCCGCCGTGTGCCGCGTGCGGATGCTCCCAGAATCGTTGCGATTGCCCCGCTCAGGTGGGCATTCGCAGGACGTGGCCCGATTCCAGGGCGACCCAGACGGCGCCTTCGGCGTCGACCGCGAGGCCATGCGGTTCACTACCCGGCGGGAGGTCGATCGTCACGATGTCACCGTCACCGCTGACGCGGGCAAGCTGGCTCGAACCCCACAGCGTCACCCAGACGCCGTCGCTGGGATCGGCGATCACCGCGTGCGGCTTGCCGGGCAGTTCGATCTCCTGGATGGCGTCGTCGATCGGTATCCGGCCGAGACGTTCGGCGAGGATCTCGGTGAACCACAGCGCATCGTCGTGGGTTGCGGTGATACCGACGGGACCCGAAGCGGCGGTGGGTGTTTCGCGAACGGTCAGGTCGCCGGCCAGCGTAAGACGGCCCACGGCGCTCGCCTGATTCAGCGTGAACCACAGCGCGCCGTCGGGGCCGGTGACGATCATCGAGGGCGCACCGCCTACCGGATGGGTCTCCGTCACTTCACCGTCCACCGACATCCGGGCGACCACGCCGGAGCCCATGGCCGTGAACCACAGCGCCCCATCGGGGCCGGCCGTGATGCCGTACGGAGCGCTTCCGGCAGGCAGTTCGAATGCGCTCACTTCGCCGGCGGTGGTGATGCGGCCGATGTGGTCGTCGCCGTTGCGGGTGAACCACAACGCCCCATCGGGTCCGACGGTGATGATCGAGGGCCGACAGTCCGGTGCCACGGGATGAACCGCAACCTCACCGCTGTCGGTCACCCGCGCGATCGCGCCGTCGTGCACGAGGGTCACCCAGAGCGCCGCGTCCGGACCCGCCGCGATCCCGTAGGGCCCGCCGTCGAGCGCGACCTTTCGAGCGGGTGTCACGCGAGCGTGACGAGGCCGAGCTCGTTGTCGCCCGCCAACAGCGGGTGGTGCGGCAACACGCGCACCGTGTAGCCCACCGGCCCCGCGACGGGCAACGGTGCGGTCGCGGAGAAGACTTCCCTGCCCGCGTCGGCGCTTCCTGTGTGCACCATCGGCACCGTGACCGGTTCGACGAGTTGATCGCTCGTGTCGACGCGGCCCAGCACCGCTTGCACGGCAACCTCTTCGGGCCGCAGACCCGCCAGGTACACGGTGGCGGTCAGCGTGAGCTCCGAACCAAGCAGCGGGGTGTCCGGCAGACCGTAGCTGTCGACGTCGGTGATCTGGATCTTGGGCCACGATTCCTGGGCACGCAGCCGGTAGTTGGCCAGATCCCTTGCGGCGCCGAACGGTTCACCGTCACCGCCGGGCTCGACGGTCCGCCGCAGCGAGTGCGCCGCCGGTGCGTAGTACTTCTCGGTGTAGTCGCGCACCATGCGCGACGCAAGCACCTTGGGCCCCAACACGATCAGCGTGTGCCGCACCATCTCCACCCACCGCGCCGGGACACCGCGCTCGTCGCGGTCGTAGAACTTCGGCGCCACCGAGGTCTCCAGCAGGTCATACAGGGCGGCCGCCTCGAGGTCGTCACGCCGGTTCTCGTCGGCCAGACCGTCGGCGGTCGGGATCTCCCACCCATTCTCGCCGTCGTACCACTCGTCCCACCACCCGTCGCGGATGGACAGATTCAGCCCGCCGTTGAGTGCGCTCTTCATGCCCGACGTGCCGCACGCTTCCAGCGGCCGCAGCGGATTGTTCAGCCACACGTCGCATCCCCAGTACAGCTGGCGGGCCATCGACATGTCGTAATCGGGCAGAAAGGCGATTCGGTGCCGTACCTCGGGCCGGTCGGCGAACTTGACCACCTGCTGGATCAGGGCCTTGCCGCCGTCGTCGGCCGGATGGGACTTACCCGCGACGATGAGCTGGATCGGCCTTTCGTCGTTGAGCAGCAGCCGCTCCAACCGTTCGGGGTCACGCAGCATCAACGTCAGGCGCTTGTAGGTCGGCACCCGCCGCGCGAACCCGATGGTCAGCACGGCGGGGTCGAAAGCCGTTGCGATCCAACCCAGCTCGGCTTCCGCCGCGCCGCGTTCCAGATAGGATCTACGCAGCCTCGCGCGCACGTCCTCGACGAGTTGCTCGCGCAGCTGCGAGCGGATCCACCACAGGTGGCCGGTGTCGACCTGCTGCAGGCGGCCCCACACCGCGGGTTCGCGCGCGCTGGTGAGGTCCTCGCTGCCGAGAAGTTCGCGGCCGAGTTCCATCCACTGTGGCGCCGCCCAGGTGGGCGCGTGCACACCGTTGGTGATCGACCCGATCGGCACCTCGCCGGGATCGAAGCCCGGCCACAGCTCGTTGAACATGTGCCTGCTGACGTTGCCGTGCAGCATCGAGACGCCGTTGGCGCGCTGCGCCAGGCGCAGACCCATGTGGGCCATGTTGAACTTGGTCGGGTCGTCCTCTTCTCCGAACGCGATGATGCGATCGAGCGGAAGGCCGGGCAGCAGCCGCGACATCGCGCCCGATGGACCGTCGGCAAAACCGCCGAAGTACCGCCGCACCATCTCCACAAGAAATCGGTCGATACCCGCGGGAACCGGGGTGTGCGTGGTGAACACCGTCGAAGACCGCACCACCGTCAGCGCGGTGTCGAAGTCGAGCCCGGCGTCGATGAGTTCCCGGATGCGCTCGACACCGAGGAAGCCGGCATGTCCCTCGTTCATGTGGAACACCTCGGGCGAGGGTCTGCCCTCCAGTTCGATGAAAGCGCGGATCGCCCGCACCCCACCGATACCGGCGAGGATCTCCTGCTTGATCCGGTGCTCCTGATCCCCGCCGTAGAGTCGGTCGGTCACGCCACGCAGATCGTGGTCGTTTTCTGGGACGTCGGAATCCAGTAGCAGCAACGGGATTCGGCCCACCTGGGCGATCCAGACCCGCGCCTGCAGCCGGGCGTCATAGCCGTTCTCGCTGGGCATCGCGACCGAGACGAGCACCTGTTGCCCGTCATGGTCGGTGAGCAGCCGAAGCGGCAGGCCCTGCGGGTCCAGCGCCGGATAGCTCTCATGCTGCCAGCCGTCGGCGGTCAGCGACTGCCGGAAGTAACCCGAGCGGTAGAGCAGCCCGACGGCGATCAACGGCAGGCCCAGATCCGACGCCGCCTTGAGGTGGTCACCGGCGAGGATGCCGAGACCGCCCGAGTAGTTCGGGAGGGACTCGGCCACCCCGAACTCCATCGAGAAGTACGCGATCCCGTTGGGCAACTGGGCGCCGTGCTCGACCTCCTGCTGGTACCACAGCGGCCGGTTGAGGTAGTCGTCGAGATCGGCGGCCAGCCCGTCGAGGCGGCGCAGGAACTCCTCGTCGCCGGCCAGGGCGTCCAGGCGCTGCGGGCTGACCTGCCCCAGCAGGCCCACAGGATCACAGCCGACCCGCTTCCACAGCTCGGGTTCGATCGTCTCGAACAGATCCTGCGTCGGCCGATCCCAGGACCAGCGCAGGTTGATCGACAACCGTTCGAGCGCGGCCAGGCGGTCGGGCAGATGCGCTCGGACGGTGAACCTTCTCAGCGCTTTCATCGGGCTATCACGCGAGACAACATTACTGACAATCCGGCGGCTCGCAGGGCGCTGGTCGAACTGCTTGGCCCGCTTCGGGTTGGGCTGCGCACTAACGTGGGTATAGGGCGCGACGAGGCTTATTCATCGTGACTGTGAACGCGACCAAGACGACGCAGCGGTCCCGTCGGCGGTGCCGCCGGAGCACCTCGGTGGCCGCGCCAGAAGAAGGACCAGAAGAAGGAGTGGTAGGTGGCCGGTCGAATCGAGATCGATGACGTCGCGCCTGTCGTCTCCGGGGGGCGGTACCCAGCCAAGGCGGTCGTCGGAGAGATCGTTCCGGTCGCGGCCACCGTGTGGCGAGAGGGCCACGACGCGGTCGCGGCCACCTTGGTGGTGCGCTATCGCGGCACGGCATATCCCCAGCTTGCTGACGATCCGCCGGGGCTGGTATCCGCCGAAGCGGTGCCGATCGAGACCGTGCTCGGCACGACGCCGCGCAAAAAGCCTCAGCATCTGCCCATGTCGACCGGGCGGACTCCCGATGTCTTCCACGGTGTGTTCACCCCCGACTGCGCCGGGCTGTGGACGTTTCGGGTGGACGGCTGGGGCGATCCGGTGGCGACCTGGCGTAAGAGCGTGACCGCCAAGCTCGACGCCGGTCAGAGCGAATCGGAACTGTCGAACGACCTGTTGATCGGAGCCAGTCTGCTGGAACGCGCCTCGACCGGTGTGCCGCGTCAGCATCGCTATCCGCTCATCGAGGCCGCGGCGCGGCTGCGCCAACCCGGCGACCCGTTCGCCCGCGCCGGCGCCGCGCTGGCACCGGAGGTCACCCGTCTGCTCGATGAGTATCCGCTGCGTGAGTTGGTGACCCGCGGCAAGCAGTACGGCGTCTGGGTCGACCGCCCCGAGGCGCGGTTCAGCGCCTGGTACGAATTCTTCCCCCGTTCGACCGGCGGCTGGGACGCCAAGGGCAACCCGGTGCACGGCACCTTCGCGACCGCCACCAAGGCGCTGCCCCGCATCGCCCGGATGGGCTTCGACGTCGTTTACCTTCCCCCGATCCATCCGATCGGCAAGGTGCACCGCAAGGGCCGCAACAACAGCGTCACCGCCGCGCCCGACGACGTCGGCTCGCCGTGGGCGATCGGCAGCGACGAGGGTGGCCACGACGCGGTCCATCCAGACCTGGGCACGATCGACGACTTCGACGACTTCGTCGCCGCGGCGCGCGACGACGGTATGGAGGTGGCGCTCGATCTCGCGTTGCAGTGCGCCCCCGACCATCCGTGGGCCAGGGAACATCCCGAGTGGTTCACCGTGCTGCCCGACGGCACCATCGCCTACGCGGAGAACCCGCCGAAGAAGTACCAGGACATCTACCCGCTGAACTTCGACAACGACCCGGCCGGGCTCTACGAAGAGGTGCTGCGGGTGGTTCGACACTGGATCTCGCACGGCGTCAAGATCTTCCGGGTCGACAACCCCCACACCAAGCCGCCGAACTTCTGGGCCTGGCTGATCGGCCGGGTGAAGAACGAGCACCCCGATGTGCTGTTTCTCTCAGAGGCGTTCACCCGTCCCGCGCGGCTGTACGGACTGGCCAAACTCGGTTTCACGCAGTCGTATTCATACTTCACCTGGCGCACCGCGAAGTGGGAGCTCACCGAGTTCGGCCAACAGATCGCCGAGCACGCCGACTACGCCTGCCCGAACCTGTTCGTCAACACCCCCGACATCCTGCATGAAAGCCTGCAGCACGGGGGCCCTGGAATGTTCGCGATCCGCGCGGTGCTGGCGTCGACGATGAGTTCGGCGTGGGGTGTGTACTCCGGATTCGAACTCTACGAACACCGCGCCGTCCGGGAAGGCAGCGAGGAGTACCTCAACTCCGAGAAGTACGAGTTGCGGCCCCGTGACTACGACGCAGCGCTGGCCGACGGTGAATCGCTGGAGCCGTTCATCACCCGGCTCAACGAGATCCGCCGACTGCATCCCGCGCTACATCAGTTGCGCACCATCACGTTCCACCACGTCGACAACGACGCACTGCTGGCCTACAGCAAGTTCGATCCCACCACGGGAGATCAGGTTCTGGTGGTGGTCACGCTCAACCCGTTCGGACCCGAAGAGGCCACGTTGTGGCTGGACATGCCCGCTCTCGGAATGGAGCCCTACGACCGGTTCTGGGTCCGCGACGAGATCACCGGCGACGAATACCAATGGGGGCAGTCCAATTACGTCCGCCTTGACCCGGTGCGCGCGGTGGCACATGTGTTGAACATGCCGCAGGTGCCCGCCGACCAACGACTCAATCTGCTGCGTAGGGAGTGACAACATGACGCAGACCAAACAAGCGAGCAGCCCACATCTGCGGCCGCACACCGCCGACCTCAACCGGTTGCTGGCCGGCGAGCACCACGACCCGCATTCGGTGCTCGGTGCGCACGAGTACGACGACCACACCGTGATCCGCGCCTACCGACCCCATGCCGTCGAGGTGGTCGCGGTCATCGGCGGGGAGCGGTATGCGTTCCAGCACATCGAATCCGGGCTCTTCGCGGTGGCACTGCCGTTCACCGGGCTGGCCGACTACCGACTCGAGGTGCACTACACGGGGGGCGACGGGTCGACCCAGGTGCACACGGTGGCCGACGCGTACCGATTCCTGCCGACGCTCGGCGAGATGGATCTGCACCTGTTCTCCGAGGGCCGCCACGAGCGGCTGTGGGAGATCCTGGGCGCGCATCCCCGCCGCTACACCACCCCCGACGGTGTCGTCGACGGTGTCTCGTTTGCGGTGTGGGCCCCGAATGCCAAGGGCGTCGCCCTGATCGGCGAGTTCAACCATTGGGACGGCAATGAAGCCCAGCTTCGCGTGCTCGGTTCGACCGGCGTGTGGGAGGTGTTCTGGCCGGGCTTCGAGATCGGCGGGTTGTACAAGTTCCGTATCCACGGCGCCGACGGTTCGGTCAGCGAGCGCGCCGACCCGATGGCGTTCGCCACCGAGGTGCCGCCGAAGACCGCCTCGAAGGTGACCCAGAGCGATTACACGTGGGCGGACGACGAGTGGATGACGCGCCGCGCGGCCCAGAACCCGGTGTTCGAGCCGATGAGCACCCTCGAGGTGCATCTGATGTCGTGGCGCCCGGGTCTGAGCTATCGCGCACTGGCAACCCAGCTCACCGACTACGTCGTCGAGAACGGTTTCACCCATGTCGAGTTGATGCCCGTGGCCGAGCATCCGTTCGGCGGTTCCTGGGGCTACCAGGTGACCTCGTACTACGCACCGACGTCGCGCCTGGGCTCCCCCGACGAGTTCCGCCATCTGGTCGACACCCTTCACCAGGCCGGCATCGGTGTGATCATGGACTGGGTGCCCGCCCACTTCCCGAAGGACGCGTGGGCGCTCGGACGTTTCGACGGCACCGCGCTCTACGAGCACTCCGACCCCCGCCGCGGTGAACAATTGGATTGGGGCACTTACGTCTTCGACTTCGGCCGGGCCGAGGTGCGCAACTTCCTGGTGGCCAATGCGTTGTACTGGCTGCAGGAGTACCACATCGACGGCCTTCGGGTGGATGCGGTCGCCTCGATGCTCTACCTCGACTACTCCCGACCCGAAGGCGGTTGGACCCCGAACATCTACGGCGGTCGCGAGAACCTCGAGGCCGTGCAGTTCCTGCAGGAGATGAACGCGACCGTGCACAAGGCCGCCCCGGGCATCGTCACGGTCGCCGAGGAATCCACGTCCTGGCCGGGGGTGACGAGGCCGACGAACCTTGGCGGCCTTGGCTTTTCGATGAAGTGGAACATGGGCTGGATGAACGACACGCTGGAGTTCATCAAACGCGATCCGATCCACCGCAGCTACCACCACCACGAGATCACGTTCTCGATGCTCTACGCGTTCAGCGAGAACTACGTGCTGCCGATCAGCCACGACGAGGTCGTGCACGGCAAGGGCACACTGTGGGGCCGGATGCCGGGCAACGACCACAACAAGGCCGCGGGGCTGCGTAGCCTGTTGGCCTACCAGTGGGCGCATCCCGGCAAGCAGTTGCTGTTCATGGGCCAGGAGTTCGGCCAGCGTGCCGAATGGTCCGAGGAGCGCGGCGTCGACTGGTACCAGCTCGATGAGAACAGCTTCTCGACGGGCATCCAGCGCATGGTGCACGACATGAACACCGTCTACCGCACCAGGCGGGCCCTGTGGTCCCAAGACACCCGCCCGGAGGGCTACAGCTGGATTGACGCCAACGATTCGGCGAACAACGTGCTGAGCTTCCTGCGCTACGGCGACGACGGCTCCGTGCTTGCGTGTGTGTTCAACTTCTCCGGCGCCGAGCACACCCGCTATCGCCTAGGGCTGCCGCACGCAGGCACCTGGCGCGAGGTGCTCAACACCGACGCCGACATCTACAACGGGTCGGGCATCGGCAACTACGGTGCGGTCGAGGCAACCGACGAGCCGTGGCACGGGCGTCCGGCGTCGGCGGTCATGGTGCTGCCACCGCTGTCGGCGCTGTGGTTCGAGTACGAGCCCGCCTGATGTGCCGGGGCGCTCTAGTGTGCGCTCAGATCGTCGTTTCGGCCGGATTCGGGGCGATTGTCGATCTGTGCGCACACTAGAGCCGGGCGCCTAGTACAGCGCGTTGGCCAACTTGCGCCGGCCCGCGATGACCTCGGGGTCGGCCGGATCGAACAGATCGAACAGCTCGATGAGGCGAGTACGCACGGTGGTGCGATCGTCGCCCGACGTCCGCTTGACGAGATCGATGAGCCGGTCAAAGGCCGCGGCGACGTTCTGCTGAAGGACCTCGACGTCGGCGGCGGCGAACGCCAGCTCGATATCGCCGCGGTCCGCGTCGGCGGCGGCGATCGCGTCGGGCGTCCGGGAAGTGGCGCGCTGCAGGAAATCGATTTGGCGCACGGCGCCCTTGGCCTCGGCGTGACCGGGGTTGGCGTCGAGGATCGCCTGGTATGCGGTGCGCGCGGCGTCGAAGTCGCCGGCGTCCAGGTGCGAACGCGCCTGCGCGAGCTCGGGATCGACCTGTTCGGGCTCCCCCTCCTCAGCACCGCCGGGCAACTTGCCCGCGACCGCGTTCAGCAGCGAATCGATCCACCGGCGCAACTGCTCGGGGGGCTGCATGCCCTGGAAACTCGACAGGGGTTGGCCGGCGGCCAGCGCGACCACGGTCGGGATCGCCTGCACACCGAACATCTGCGCGACACGGGGCACGACGTCGACGTTGACCGTGGCCAACGACCACTTACCGCCGTCGGCTGCGGCCAGTTGGCCGAGGGCATCGCCCAATTGGACGCTGGCGTCGCTGCGCGGTGACCAGAGCAGCACCACGACGGGAACCTGGCTGGACCGGACCAGCACCTCGGCTTCGAGGTTCGCCTCGGTGACTTCGACTCCACCGGACGGGGCCGACGATTCGCCGTCGCCGGTCGAGGGGCGCTGCTTGAGGGCGGACAGATCAACCGCACCGGCCATCGAGGCCGCGATGGAAGGGCGTGGACGACTCACGCCCATAAGTTTGTCACGTCGTTTCGGCAACCGGCTGCCCCGGTTGCGCGATGGGCGCGACGACGGACTCCGCTCCCAACCGGCCGGTGCGCTCCACCCATATGAGGAAGACCACGCTGCCGAGCGGCACGATGCTCGCAACGATCCCCAGCAACCACGTACCGGTCCCCCACCTGAACATCACGGCCGCCAGCAGCCCCAGTGCGACGAACGCCACGAAGACGGCGCCGTGGGCGGGCCCGAAGACCTTGACGCCGATCTCGGTGCGCGGGGCGCCGAGGTACTTGAAGTACATCCCGATCAGCAGTCCGACCCAGCTCACCGCCTCGAGCAGGGCGACGAAACGAAACCATCCCGAGACGGTGCGCTGGTTCAGCAGGCGAGTCATGGCCGCCATTGTGCCCGAAACACGCGTCGATTACTACACGCCGTCGTAGACCCTCAGCGCGCGCGCAGGATCAGTGCATCACCCTGACCGCCCGCACCGCACAGCGCCGCCACCGCGTAACCGGAACCACCCTTGGCCAGCTCGAGTGCGGCGTGCAGCGTGATGCGGGCGCCCGACATCCCGATCGGGTGTCCGATGGCGATCGCACCGCCGTTGACGTTGACCTTGTCCGGATCGACTCCGAGTTCCTTCGTCGAGGCCAGCGCGACCGCGGAGAACGCCTCGTTGATCTCGATGACGTCGAGCTGATCGACCGAAATGCCCTCGCGCGCAACCGCCTTCTTGATGGCGTTGGCCGGTTGCGACTGCAGCGTGGAGTCCGGGCCGGCGACGACACCGTGCGCGCCGATCTCACACAGCCACGACAGCCCTAGTTCCTCGGCCTTGGCCTTGTTCATCACGACGACGGCGCACGCACCGTCGGAGATCTGCGAGGCCGACCCGGCGGTGATGGTCCCGTCCTTGCGGAATGCCGGCTTCAGACCGGCCAGCGATTCGACGGTGGTGTTGGCGCGGATGCCTTCGTCCTCGGAGAACTCCAGGGGGTCGCCCTTGCGCTGCGGGATCTGCACCGGCACCACCTCATCGGCGTAGACGCCGTCTTTCCAAGCAGCAGCGGCCTTCTGGTGGGAACGGGCCGCGAACTCGTCCTGCTCGGCGCGGGTGAACTGGTCGACCTCGTTGCGCTGCTCGGTGAGCGCGCCCATCGGCTGGTCGGTGAACACGTCGTGCAGACCGTCGTAGGCCATGTGGTCGAGCACGGTGACGTCGCCGTATTTGTAACCCGCCCGACTGTTCATCAGCAGGTGCGGCGCCTGGGTCATCGATTCCTGGCCGCCGGCCACGACGACGTCGAACTCGCCCGCGCGGATCAACTGGTCGGCCAGCGCGATCGCGTCGATACCCGACAGGCACATCTTGTTGATGGTCAGCGAGGGCACGTCCCAGCCGATGCCCGCCGCGACGGCCGCCTGCCGGGCTGGCATCTGCCCGGCGCCCGCGGTGAGGACCTGGCCCATGATCACGTACTCGACGGCGGAGGCGGGGACCTTGGCCTTCTCCAGCGCCCCCTTGATCGCGATCGCGCCGAGATCGCTGCCGGAGAAGTCCTTCAGCGAGCCCATCAGCTTGCCGACGGGTGTACGGGCCCCGGCAACGATCACCGACGTGGTCATTTACTACCTCCAAAAAGTGGGTATAGCGATGTGTGTTCCATGACACATTCCGCAAACATCTGTCTCAAGGTTACCGTTACGTTATGACCACCGAACACGTAGACGCACGTCCAGCGCTCGCCAGCGCACTCGTGACGGCGATCGATCACGTGGGGATCGCCGTTCCGGACCTCGACGCCGCGATCAAGTGGTACCACGATCACCTCGGCATGATCGTCCTTCACGAGGAGATCAACGAGGACCAGGGTGTGCGCGAGGCGATGCTCTCGGTGCGTGGCGCCCCGGTCGGCAGCGCGCAGATTCAGTTGATGGCGCCGCTGGACGAGACCTCGACCATCGCCAAGTTCATCGACAAGCGCGGCCCGGGTCTTCAGCAACTGGCCTACCGCGTCAGCGACATCGACGCGCTCAGCGAGCGCCTGCGCGCCGACGGCGTTCGGCTGCTCTACGACGCCCCACGTCGCGGCACCGCGAACTCGCGGATCAACTTCATTCATCCCAAGGACGCCGGCGGGGTCCTCGTCGAGCTCGTCGAGCCGGCCTCCGACAAGCACTGACGGCGGTCACTAGGACCACCTGCGGGTCGGTCCGCGCGTGGCGCGGTGCGTCCAGCACGGCGTGTGCCAGTGCCGACGGTCCTCGGCCGCCCGCTCCCCCATATCGGCCGGAAGCACCACGACATGTGCTGTCCCGGGCCGGATTTCGTGATCACACCCCGGACACCGGTACGTCTTGGTGGCACGCGCGGCGGCTATCGGACGCACCTCGTAGTCGTAGCCGTCGGGCCCCGTCTCGACACGGCGGGACGAAGACAGCGGCGGTGGCGGACGCTCGGAACGCCGACGAGACCGCTTGCGGGCCATCAGAACAGCCGGAACTCGTCGCTGTCCATACCGCGCATCTTGTCGTAGTCCAACGTGACGCAGCGGATACCGCGGTCGGTGGCCAGCGTGCGGGCCTGCGGCTTGATCTGCTGTGCGGCGAAGACGCCGGCGACCGGGGCCAACAGGCTGTCGCGGTTGAGCAGTTCGAGATAGCGGGTGAGCTGCTCGACCCCGTCGATCTCGCCGCGGCGTTTGATCTCGACCGCGACCGAACCGCCGTTCGGGTCGCGACACAGCAGGTCGACCGGGCCGATCGCGGTCATGTACTCGCGCCGCACCAACGTGTAACCCGCGCCCAGCAATTCGACATGCTCGGCCAGCAGCTCCTGCAGATGGGCCTCGACACCGTCCTTGACCAGGCCGGGATCGACGCCGAGTTCGTGGCTCGAGTCGTGTTCGATGTCTTCGACGGTGATCCGCAGCTGCTCACCGGCCTTGTTCTCGACCACCCACACGGGCGTCGGGCCGGAGGTGTCCTCGGTGAGGCGACACGGCGGGGTCATCCAGTTCAGCGGTTTGTAGGCACGGTCGTCGGCGTGCACGCTCACCGAACCATCCGCCTTGATCAGCAGCAGCCGCCGCGCCGAAGGCAGGTGTGCGGTCAGGCGTCCGACGTAGTCGACAGTGCACTGGGCGATCACGAGACGCACCCGACCACCTTAGGCGGCCGCCCGGCGATTTAGGCTGAGGGGACGATGACCGCCAACAGGAGCGTCGCACATCGGCTGGGTCGCGTCCTGGAGACGGTGACCCGCCAGAGTGGGCGGTTGGGCACCCCCGAATACGGATCGTGGTTACTCGGAAAGCCCCAGGAGAGTCAGGCGCGCCGACGCGTCCGCATCCAGGTGATCCTGACGTTCTTCATACTGTTCACCAACATCCTCGGCATCGCGGTCTCGCTGCTGCTCAACGGGGTCGCCATCCCGGTTCCCAGCGTCTTCACCGACGCACCGGCCTGGCTGACCTGGGGCGTGGTTCCGGCCTACATGGTGGTCGCGCTCATCTTTGGCACGACCTGGATCACGTCGCGCACCGTTGGCTCGCTGCGGTGGGCGATCGAGGAGCGGGCACCCACCCGCGAGGACCAGCGAAACGTGTTCCTGGCGCCGTGGCGGGTGGCCAAGAAGCTTCTCCTGCTGTGGGGCATCGGCACGGTGCTGCTGACCGTGCTGTACGGCATGCAGGACCCGGCGTTCATTCCGCGGTTCCTGCTCGCGGTGGGCTTTCCCGGCATCGTGGTGGCGACCGCCTGCTACATGATCACCGAGTTCGCGCTGCGCCCGATCGCCGCTCAAGCACTCGAGGCCGGTCGCCCGCCGCGGCGGTTGGCGCACGGTGTCATGGGGCGAACGATGACGGTCTGGCTGCTCAGTTCCGGGGTGCCGGTGCTGGGCATCCTTCTACTTGCGGTGTTCGCCCTGGCGCTGCGGAACCTCACCGCCACCCAATTCGCGGTGGCCGTGATGATCATCGCGGTGATCGCCCTCGCCTTCGGGCTCACCCTGATGTGGCTGCTGTCGTGGCTCATCGCCACCCCGGTACGCGTCGTGCGAACGGCTCTCAAGCACGTCGAGGAGGGCGACCTGGACTGCAATCTCGTCGTTTTCGACGGCACCGAACTCGGCGAGCTACAGCGGGGGTTCAACTCGATGGTGCAGGGGCTCAAGGAACGCGAGCGCCTGCGGGACATCTTCGGACGCCATGTCGGCCGGGAGGTCGCCGCCGAGGCGGAGAAGCAGCGACCCAAGCTCGGCGGCGAGGAACGTCACGTCGCAGTGATCTTCGTCGACATCATCGGGTCGACGAAGCTGGTCACGGCCAAGCGCGCGACCGAGGTCGTCGACCTCCTCAACCGGTTCTTCGCCGTGGTCGTCGAGGAGGTGGATCGTCACCACGGCTTCGTCAACAAGTTCGAGGGCGACGGCGCACTCGCGGTGTTCGGGGCGCCGGTGCGCCTGGAGAACCCGGAGGATTCGGCGCTGGCCGCCGCGAGGGCGATCGCGCGGCGCATCCACGAGGAGGTGCCCGAGTTCGACGCCGGCATCGGGGTGGCCGCCGGCGAGGCGGTGGCCGGCAATGTCGGCGCCCGGGAACGTTTCGAGTACACCGTCATCGGCGAGCCCGTCAACGAGGCGGCACGGCTGTGCGAACTGGCCAAGGAGACTCCCGGACACATTCTCGCCAGCGCCGACGCGCTGCGCGGCGCTAGCGAAACCGAGTGTGCCCACTGGCGATTGGGTGATGAGGTGACGTTGCGGGGGCACGACGAGCCGACGAGGTTGGCCCTACCCGCCTGAATCACCCGAGCCGAGGTGCGCCGTAGCGCTCAGCGCATCCTCGAGTGTGCCGTACACCCTGGCATCGAAGCCCGCGGTGTGGCTCGCCGTCAGGACCCGGTCGGGGTCGACCACGTAGCCCTCCTTGCCGGCCGCGACGAGCGATTCGCGCATGCCCGCGAACATGCGGCGCGCCGCGTCGTCGATGTCGTCGACCCGTGACAGTTCCAGAATCGCGACGTCGAATGCGTCGCGCTCGCGATAGACCCTGCGCAGCACCTGCTCGGCACCGGCGAACAACAGGTCGCCGTGCAGTTCGAAAACCCGCACACCCGGTTCGACGTCGTACGCGTTGCGGATCGTGGACCGGGATTCCCGGGTGTGCGCGAGGAAGTGCAGGCCGAGCTCCGCAGACATGCTGCGACACACTTCGGTCCCTCGCACGCTGTTGCCTTTGGCGTCCAACCGCGGTGAGTAGACACCGATTCCGAGCTGCCCGGGCAGCACGGCCGCGATGCCGCCGCCGACACCGCTCTTGGCGGGCATGCCGACGGCACTCGCCCAATCCCCTGCCGCGTCGTACATCCCGCACGTGACCATCACGCTCAGCGTGCGTTGCACGACCGCCGCACTGGCCACACGCCGCCCAGCCACCGGCTCGACGCCACCGCGGGCGAGCGTGGCGGCCATGACGGCCAGATCGCTGCTCGTCACCTTGATCGAGCACTGCCGGAAGTAGACGTCGAGAGTCTCGTCGGGATCGCCGTCGAGTACGCCGAAGCTCTGCAGCATGTAGGCGATCGCGCGGTTGCGACTACCGGTGGCCTGCTCTGAACCGTAGACGTCGTGATCGATTGCGAGCTCGCGGCCCGCAAAAGCCGAATAGAACTCGTGAATCTGGTTGAACCGCTCGTCGGCCGTGGCGCCGGGTATCAGCGAGGCGGCGGCGATCGCACCGGCGTTGATCATCGGATTCTTCGGCGTTTTGGTGGTTTCGTCGACGCTGATCTGGTTGAACGCCTCGCCGGAGGGTTCAACGCCGATCTTGGCGTCGACGGCGTCCATGCCCATGCGCTCGAGCGCGAGCGCGTAGGTGAACGGCTTCGATATCGACTGGATGGTGAACTCGATTGCCGTGTCACCGGATTCATAGACATAGCCATCGGCCATCGACAACGACAGGCCGAATCCCTTCGGGTCCACGCGTCTCAGCTCGGGGATGTAGTCGGCCAGCGCCCCTTCGTCGTTGTCGGCATGGCGCTCCCGAATCTGGTCCAGGAGCGACTGCACCAGTTCGGCCATGGCGCAATCCTAGGCCGGTACCCAGTTTCCGTGGAACCCCGCGGGAACGCGGTGCGGTAGCCGGATGGTCGCGACGTCTTCCAAGGTCTGCGCATCGAGTAGTGCCAGCTCACTGCGGTCGGTCCGGCGGTCGTAGACATAGCCCATCAACACGCCGTCGTCCTCGGCCGCGTCCGGTGACGAGGGCTCGAAGACGAACTCCCCGAGCACTTTTCCGTCACCGAACGACCGCGATTGGGTTCTGCCGCCGACGAGATCGTGCTTGAGCAGGACGTCGGCGGCCTCGCCCTCGCCGACGCTGGGCGCATACCCGTAGCGGTGCCGCCTGCCGACGCGGCGTTCGTCGACACGGGGAAACTCCTGACCGCGATCGTCGATGCGCGATTCGCGGACCTTCCCGTCGGCGAGGTCGACCGTCCAGCGGTCGAGCGTCGGGGGCCCCTCGTCGGGTCCAAGCTGGTTGGTGTCGAACATCTTCGGGTGACGCACCACGTCGAGCACGATGGTGTCGCCGTCGTCGTAGGCGTTCATCGGATGGAACACGTAGCAGGGCTCGACGTCGAACCAGCGCACATCGGCATTGCCGCCCTCGCGTGGCATCACGCCGACCCGCGCCGGATACCGAGGGTTCCACGAGTACGGGAACCGGCGATCGGTTGTCTGACCCCGCGGTTGCCGCGCGCTGATCGGGTCGGGAATGCGTACCCGGCCGATGAGAGCCGACAACACCAGCCGGGACACGGAACGAAGACCGCGCGGAACCGTCATCTGGACCGCCATACCGGTGTCGAACGTCACCGGCAGGTCGTAGAACACGACGTGGTTCTCGGTCAGCGAGAAGTCGTGCATCATCGGGCTTCCCGCCACCTCGATGTCGACCGTGCGCCGCGCGCGCCCGTCGGCATCGATCACCGAGTACTGCACCGTGTTGCCGCGGTACATGCTGTAGGAGACGGCGTGCAACTCACCGCTGTCCGGGTCGCGCTTGGGATGGGCGGTGTAGCCACCGGTCAGCGTCCCGTCGAAATCACAGGCACCGACGGTGTCGAGCTCGTCGGTGAGTTCGACGTTGGTGACGCCGGACTCGATCAGCGCGATCGTCTTACCGGCATGTCCGATGACGTTGGTGTTGGCGCCGATTCCCGAGATCGGAAAGTGCCCCTTTGGCGGCTGCTCTCCCAGAGCCCGCGCGGTCTGCGGACCTCGGACCCACCGGTTGCGATACCACTCCGCCCTGCCGTCGCGAATCCGGATCCCGTGCACCATCCCGTCTCCGATGAACCAGTGGTACAGCTGGGGGTCGAGCTCTCCGATCGGGTTCGGGCCGTTGCGCAGATAACGGCCGTCGAGGTGCTCGGGAATCGTCCCGGTGACGTCGAGGTCGGTCAGCGTGTGCTCGTCGTGGATCGGCGCGAAGGCGCCTTCGAGGTAACGGTTCGTCATCGGACATCCCTATAACAGTGTTATGACCCCCTCTGTATAACACCGTTATGGCACTATGGCAAGGGTGAGCACCGCTCGGGAACAGCTGGTCGAGGCCGGCATCCGCATCCTCGAGCGCGACGGCCTGGCCGCGCTAAGCGCGCGCAACCTCGCCGCCGAGACCGGAACATCGACGATGGCGGTGTACACCCACTTCGGGGGCATGTCGGGTTTGATCGACGCGATCGCCGGCGAGTCGTTCCTCCGCTTCACGCGGGCCCTGACCCAGGTCACACCGACCGAGGACCCGGTCGCCGACTTCTTCGTGATGGGCGCGCGCTACCGCCAATTCGCGCTGCAGAACCCGCAGCGCTACCAGATGATGTTCGGCACCGCGGCCGAGTCATTGAACAGGTACCACGCCGATCTCACCGCCACCGGCAGCGCCAGCGCCCGAAGCGAGTGGGCCGCGTCGTTCGACGCACTGCTGACCGGCGTGCGTCGGATGATCGCGGCCGGGCGCATCCGCGACGACGGGGAGGCGGCCGTCGCGGGGCGGCTGTGGAGCATCAGCCACGGTGCGGTGCTGCTGGAGGTCGCCGGGTTCTTCGGGCACGAGGGCCATGGCCTGACTCAGATACTCGGACCGTTGATCGTCGACACCCTGGTCGGAATGGGCGACGAGCGCGACCGCACGATGCAGTCGCTGACGACCGCCATGACGACCCTGTCCGGACCGTAGGCGCTCACCACCGTGGAGGACCGAAATCTCAACCGACCGTTTCGAGCTCGATCGGCAGCGAGTCGGCCGGCGTGGGTCCGGTCCCCCACGTGAGCGGGACGCGGTAGCCGTCGGGCACGCTCCAGCGGAAGCGCCGCAACAGCTTGTGCATGACCGTCTTGACCGTCATGTCGGCGAACTGTTGGCCGATGCACTTGTGGGCGCCGCCGCCGAAGGGGGCGAACGCATACCGGTTGACCGCGGCGCGGTTGGCCGCATCGGTGAACCGCGAAGGGTCGAAGGTGTCGGGGGCAGGCCACCAGTCGGGCAGCCGCATCGAGGCGTGCACGCTGATCGCGATCTGGGCCTTGCGCGGTATGTAGTGCCCGCAGATCTCCGTATCGCGAATCGCCTGGCGGAACAGGGTGCCCGCTGGGGCGTACATGCGCAGCACTTCCTTGAACGCCGCGTCCAGCCAAGCAAACCCTTCCAGGTCGTCGAGGGTGGGCAGATCGATCGGGCGGTCGACGGCCTCTTCACGAAGAGTGTTCTGCCAGCGGATGTTTCGCCCCAGCTCGTAGACGAGCATGGCCAGGGCGATGGCGGTGGTGTCGTGAGCGGCCATCAGCAGGAAGATCATGTGGTTGACGATGTCGGCGTCGGTGAAGCGTTGACCATCCTCGGATTCGCTGCGGCACAGCATCGAGAACAAATCGGTGCCGTCGCCGCGACGGCGGTCGGAGATCTGCCTGTCGAAGTAGCGCTCGAGGCGTTTTCGAGCCCGCAGTCCGCGCGCCCACGTGCCGCCCGGCACATCGGCGCGGACGATGGCCTGACCGCCGTGCACGGTGTCGTGGAAGTCTCGGATGAGTTGGTCGGACACCGCGCCGATTTCGGTGCCGACAAACACCTCGGCGGCCTGCTGCAGCAGCAGCTGCTTGATCGACGGATACATCGGAAAACGGGGCGCGGGCCGCCAGGTCGCCAGGGCGCGGTCGATGCCGTCGGCAGTGTCGGCGAGATAGGTGTTGAGCGCGGTGCGCGTGAACGCCTGCTGCATGATGCGCCGGTGGTCGCGGTGTTCCTCGAAATCCAGCAGCATGATGCCGCGATGAAAGAAGGGCCCGATCACCGGTTGCCATCCCCGGGTGCTCGACAGCGCTTTGTCCCGGTTGACCCATGCCGCCTCGAGTGCTTCGGGTCCCATCAGGGCGACGACGCGAAATCCGACCCCGCCGGCCCACGACACCGGTCCGTACTTCGCGTAACGGCGGCGGGCGAACTCGAGCGGGTCGGCGAGTGCGGCCAGGACATGGCCGAGGTACGGCACACCGTAGTTGCCCATCACCGGTGCGAGCCCGGAGCCGGCCGGCGGATCCGCCAGTGGGCGGTCGGGGCTCGGCCACCTGTCGGCGATCGTCGCGCCGAGTCCGGACAGCCGTTGTCGCGCCTCGACCAGTGAGGTCGGCGGTGCGACGGCGTCCACGAGGTTGATCATCGGGCGAACCCTCCGTCGACTATCTGGAACCTAACCTCCGAAACCGCCGACTGCAAAAGGCCGCGGCTCTGTCAGCTGTCGTCGTGCCCCACTTCCGCGGGCAGCGGTGGTGGCAGCGGCTTTTGCGATGTGGTGGGTGCCGAACTTGCCGCGGGCGGCGACATCCCGGGGCTCGACGCGGAGCCCTCGTGGAAATCCAGCATTGCCTCGTCGCGGATGACGCGTGAGCCTTCCGCGAGGATCAGCGACTCCTCGGAGAGGGTGTAGGTGATCCCGTTGTTGTCGACCGTGAACGTGTTGCCTGATTTCTCAGCGGTTTTGATCAGTTTTGCGCCGTCGCGCAACCGCACTCCGCGGTATTCGTAACCGCCGTTGGGTGTCTCACAGATCGCCACGCGCGACGTGGCGGTGCTGCCGAACACCACCGCCGAGTAGGGCGCCGCACACCGCGCGGTCGAGTCGACGTAGCCGCGGGTGTCGCTGGCCGGCGCCGCGAGGGCCGACGGCAGGGTGAACGCGGCCGCGGCCGAGCATGCGGCCACGGCACCGATCAGAAACCATCCTCGATTCGACATTGCTTCCACGACACCACGACATCGGCATCTGCGCACCTGACAAAGGCCAACTGGCCCGAATCGTTAGCACGCCGCAACCGGCCCGTTAGCTGGACCTCGGCGTGAACCGCACTGGAAGGGACGACAGACCGGAGGTGAGACTGGTCGCCGCCCATGTCTCCGGGCCGGCCTGCTCGATGTCGGGTAGGCGCGTGAGCAACTCACGGATCATCACCGTGCCTTCCGCCCGGCCCAGATGCGAGCCGACGCAGAAGTGCGGGCCGCCGCCACCGAACGCGATGTGCTCGCTGCGTTTGCGGTCGATGTCGAAGGCTTCGGGGTCGTCGTAGACCCGCTCGTCGCGATTGCCGGAGCCGTAGTACATGACCACGCGATCCCCCTTGGCGATCGGCTGGCCGGCTAGCTCCGTGTCCTCGGTGGCCAGGCGGCGGATGTAGACGACCGGCGAGAGCAGACGCAGCATCTCCTCGATCGCACCGGGCAGGAGCGCGTCGAGATCCTCGACCAGACGTCGACGGACGTCAGGATGATCGAACAACAGCTTCATCCCGCCCGAGATGAGGTTGCGCGACGTGTCGAGGCTGCCGTCGGTGAGAAGTATGAAGTTGCCGATGAACTCCATGTCGGTATCGGGCGACCGTCGACTTCCATGTTCGCGTAGGCGCTCAACACGTCATCGGCAGGGTTGGCCTTCTTCGCGGCGAACGCCTCGAAGCCCATGCCCGCCATCTCGATGAACGCCGCGTGAAACGCCTCCTCCCCCACGATGTCCGGGGAGCTGTGCGTGATCATGAACAGCTCGTGCAGGCGGTGACCGTGTTCGCGGGGTATGCCCAGCAGGGCCGCCGCCGTGTAGCCGGCCATCTGACCGGCCAGCTCGACGACGTCGCACTCGCCGAGACCGGACACCTCGTCGACGATGCCGGAGGCCAACCGCTGCAGGTCCGGGAGCATGTGCTTGACCCGCGCCGGGATCAGGCGCGGCGCAATCACTTTGCGAAAGTGTGCGTGTCGTGGTGCGTCCATCGACAGGAACCCGACCTCGATCTCCGCGTCCACGATGCCGACCGACGGTGAGGACTGGAACAGCTCGGGATGGTGCTCTATGTGGCGGATATCGGCGTTGCGCGTCACCGCCCAGAAGAAGCCGCCGTCCGGGGCAGGGTGCTTGTAGACGGGCGCATTGGCCCGCAGCCATCGGTATTGCTCGAAGGGGTGGCCGTTGCTGAACGACTTCGCCGAGTACAGATCGATGGGGATCTCCGGCGCGTGCGGCGTCAAGTGTGTCGGTCATCTACAACCTCCGGGTGTGTGCCTGCCACCGGCGTGCGTCGCGAACCGCGCCCACGTCCGGCGGACAAGCCCGAATACTGTCATATTTGAGGTGTTTGACGCTAGGGTGCTTTTCATGTCCGCGCCGTCAACGCACCCGTTGCGTGACCGCTGCGCGATCGTCGGGATCGGCACCACCGATTTCAACAGGAAGTCCGGACGCACCGAACTGGCGCTGGCCGCGCAGGCGTGTACCGCCGCGATCGCCGACGCGGGCCTGACACCGGCCGACGTCGACGGCATCGTGCGTTGCGAACAAGACACAGTGCGCCACAACGACGTGGCCGACATTCTGGGCCTGCCTTCGTTGACCTACTGGGGATCGACCGGCACGGGGGGTTCGGCCCCGGCCGGGATGGTCGCGCAGGCTTGCGCCGCGATCGCCGCCGGGCTGGCGCGGTCCGTGTTGGTGTTCCGCTCGCTCAACGGGCGTTCGGGCGCTCGTTTCGGCCGGGGGCGGCGCCAGAACGCACCCGTCGGCGGGAACGGCTCGTACGACGAGTTCTTCCTGCCCTACGGTCTGATGGCCCCCGGTCAGATGTTCGCGTTGATCGCCCGTCGGCACATGATCGAATTCGGCACCGAGCCCGAGCATCTGGGTGCGATCGCACTCGCCTGTCGCGAGCACGCCAACGCCAATCCCGCCGCGCAGATGCACGGCAAGCCGATGACCATGGCCGCCTACCTGGGCTCGCGGCCGGTGACCGAACCGCTGCGCCTCTACGATTACTGCCTGGAAACAGACGGTGCGTGCGCCGTCGTGGTGACCTCCAGCGAACGGGCGCGCGATACCGCCTCCACGCCGGTGTCGATCCGCGCGGTGGCCCAGGGCGCCGATGCCTACCAACAACCCGGGTTGGTCTTCCCGGCGCTGATGCGAGAAAGCCTGGTCGAGCAACCGTCGAGACGGACGGCCGAAACCCTCTATCGCAGAGCCGGTTTGGGACCAAGCGACGTCGACGTCGCACAGCTGTACGACTGCTTCACCATCACCGTGCTGCTTCAGTTGGAGGATTACGGCTTCGCCGCCAAGGGTGAGGGCGGTCATTTCGCCGCGGGCGGCGCACTGCGCGCCGGAGGCACCCTGCCCATCAACACGGCAGGCGGAAACCTGTCGGAGGGTTACATCCACGGACTCAACCACGTGGTCGAAGGAGTGCGGCAGATCCGAGGGCATTCGACCAGTCAGGTGCCCGGCGCCGAGGTGTGCCTGGTGACGTCGGGACTACCGACCGCCACCGGCGCCCTGATGCTCACCGCCGCCCGATAGGACTTCCATGACCGATGCACCCTCCCCCGTCGTCGATGACCCGGACACCGGTGGATTCTGGCAAGCAGCACAACGCGGAACACTCGCGGTCCAGTGGTGTGACGCATGCGATCAACCGGTCCACCTTCCGCGGCCACAGTGCCCTCGGTGCGCTTCGGAGACCCTGGCCTGGCGCGAGGTCGACGGTGAGGCGACCGTGTATTCCTGGGCGGTGGTACATCATCCGGTCCATCGCGCGTTCTCGGTTCCATACACCGTCGTGCTGGTCGCTCTCGCCGCACACCCCGCGGTCCGACTCATCGCGCACCTCGACGGGGCCCCGCCCCTGTACGAGGGGCAGCGCATGCGGTTCTTCACGCGCCCCGATACCAGCGGAGCGCTGCTGCCGCAGTGGGCGCCCATCACCGAGAACGCGGAAGGGGATTGACGTGACCAAGGTGCTGCAGGGTGTGCGGGTGCTGGAGGTGGCCCTGTACGGCTTCGTACCGGCGGCGGCCAGCGCGCTGTCCGACTGGGGAGCCGACGTGATCAAGGTCGAGCATCCCGAGACCGGTGACCCGATTCGCGGCCTGGCGGCGTTCGGGGTCAAGCCCAGCGACGGCGGGGTAACCATGCTGTGGGAGGTGCTCAATCGCGGAAAGCGTTGCGCGGGAATCGACATCGCCCATCCAGACGGGTACGAAGCGCTGATGGCGCTCGTCGACCAGGCCGATGTCTTCCTGACGAACTTCCTGGGGCCGGCGCGCCAGCGCCTGCACATCGACGCCGAACACATCCGGGCACGAAACCCGCGCATCATCTACGCCAGGGGAACCGGTCACGGCGTCCGGGGTCCCGACGCCGACCGCGGCGGCATCGACGGTATTTCCTACTGGGCGCGCGCAGGTTTGGCGACCGCGGCCATGCCGGCCGATTACGACTACCCGATCAATCTGCCGGGTCCGGCCGTTGGAGACATCTAGGCCGGACTGAACCTGGCGGGCGGCATCTGTGGGGCGCTGTATCACCGTGAGCGCACGGGTGAGGGTGCGGTCGTCGATGCGTCGCTGTTGTCGGCGGGCCTGTGGGCCATGCAATCCAGCATCGCTGGCAGCTATGTCACCGATCGCGACCAACTGGTCAAGGGTGACCGGCGCCGTCCCGGCAATCCCCTGGCCAACGTATACCGGACCGCTGATGGCCGTTTCGTCTTCCTCGCCATGCTCGAAGCCGACCGGTACTGGCCGGGATTCTGCCGCGCCGTCGGTCGGCCCGAGTGGATCGACGATCCGCAATTCGCGACCGCCTCGTGCCGGCGCAAGAACATCGAGCGCTGCGTCGCACTCCTGGACGAGTTGTTCGCCGAAGAACCACTGGAGCATTGGAAGACTGTGCTCGACAGCCAGGAAGGTCAGTGGAGCGTCGTGCAGTCACCCCGCGAGACGCTCAGCGACCAGCAGGCTTGGGACAACGGCTTCTTCACGATGGTGAACTACGACAACGGCGCCCGGTTGCCGTTGGTGCCCGCCCCCGTCCAGTTCGACGAGGCGCCGGGAGATCTGCGCCCCGCACCCGGACACGGGGAGCACACCGACGATTTGCTCCGCGCGTGCGGATACGACGATGAGACGATCATGAACCTGAAGATCGGCGGCGCCATCACCTGACCCCGGTGGTATCGGCTCAGTCCGAACGCGGAAAGTGAAACAGGTTGCGCGCGTTGGTTTCGGCAATCATCGCCACCTCGTCGTCGGGCACGGCGGCCAGGGCTTCAGCGGCGCGTTTACGGCAGTTCGGCCAGTTGGAATCCGAGTGCGGGAAATCGCTTTCCAGCATGATGCGGTCGACGCCGATCTTGTGCCGGCTTTCCACACCGTGGTCGTCATCGATGAAGCAGGTCCAGAAGTGTTGGTGGAACAACTCCGAGGGGCGGGCGTCGAAGTCGATGTCCTGGTAGTAGCGGTGCCGTTCCCAGGTGAAATCGGTTCGTTCGAGCATGTAGGGAACCCAGCCGATGCCTCCCTCGGCCAGGGAGAACTTCAGGTTCGGGAACTGCTGGAGCTTGCCGGACAACAGCAGATCGACCGTCGTCCACCAGGAGTTCGTGGCGAACACGGCGATCGCCACAGCGAAGGGGGCCGCCTTGCTTTTCATGGTCTTGGGCGCGAACGGCGCACCGGAAAACGAGAAGCCGGGCACATAGCCGCCGGCACCGAAGTGCAGCGACACCGGAAGGTCGGCGTCCGAACACAGCTGCCACAGCGGATCCCAGTGATCGGTGTGGAATGACGGGAGACCGAAAACCGATGTGGTGTCGGGGAACGAAAGTGTCCGCGCGCCCTTCGAGACGAGGCGTTCGGCTTCGGCCACCGCCGCGTCGATATCCCAGAACGGCACCATCCCCAGCGGGATGTACCGGTCCGGCGCCGTGGCGCACCATTCGTCGATGTAGAAGTCGTTCCACGCTTGAATACACAGCCGCGCAAGCTCTTTGTCCTTGCCACGAAAGAACGTGCTTCCCGCGAAACCGGGAAATGAGGGGAAGCACAGGGCGGCATGGACGCCGTCGACGTCCATGTCCTTGACCCGCATCGCGGGGTCGTAGCACCCGGGGATCATGTCCTCGTAGCGCACGGGGTCCACACCCCACTCCTCGCGAGGTTTACCGGCCACGGCGTTGAGTCCGATGGTGGGGAACCGCTCGCCGTTGTAATGCCACAACTGGCTGCCGTTGACGTCCCTGATCTGCGGTGCGTCCTCGTGCCACCGCGTGGGCAGGCGATCCACCCACACGCAGGGGTGCTCCACCAGATGGTCGTCGACGGAGATGATCTGGTGCTGTTCCTGTAGCGGCATGGCATCCTCCCGATGCCGGCGTCGACGGCGTCCATGTCCGTCGTGACGGCGACTGCTCAAATATACCTATATTCGGACTACGTACAAGCTTTCCGAGCCGCGACGAGTACGCTGAATGTCCGAGTATTCACGCGTTCTTGCGGGCAAGGCGGTATGAGGGATGACGGTTGACGACTGGCGGGCCGACGGTCCCCGTCAGGAGCTGGTTGCCCGGATCCGTCGCGGCAAGCTCTCGTTGGGTATCGCCCAGGACATCGTTCGGCGCATCGCACTGGATCAGCTGTCGGCCGGGAGCCCGCTTCCCACCGAACAGGCGATGGCCGCCGAGTTCGGCGTCGGCCGGGCCTCGATCCGCGAAGCCCTGCGGGTGCTCGAACTACAGGGAATCGTCGAGATCCGCCGGGGCAACGGCGGCGGTCCGGTTGTCGGCCACCGCGGCCCGCAACGCTTCGGCGAGACGATGACGATGCATCTGCAGCTGGCCCACGCGACGATGCGCGACGTCAACGAGTCAATGATCTATCTCGAGCCGCTGGCGGCCGAACGGGCCGCACTGCGAGTTCGTGAGGGCTCGGCCGATCCGCACCTCGTCGCGCAGATGGTCGAGGAGAGCCGCCGCGGGATGGCCCGAGTGACCGAGCAGAATCTGTCCAGCCACGACTACGTCGACTCGGGCAGCCGCTTCCACATCGTGGTCCGCGACATCTGCCCGAACCCGGCGCTCGACCTTCTCACCGAGTCGGTGAGCCACATCTTCTCCAGCCGCACCGCGCAAGGTGGCGCCAACCTCTTCAGTGACATGACGAGAACCCGCCTGCACTTCGACCACATCCGCATCGCCGATGCCATCGAAGCCGGCGATCCGGACGCGGCGCGCGAACTCATGCGTGAGCACATGACCACTGCGTCGCAAGCGATCTTCGAGGTTGCGCCGGACTTGGCCGACAACCTTGTCGACTGGCAGTGACGGGCCCGCGGGTCGGGCCGCGCTTCACACGTTGCAGAATCCGGCGTCGACGGGCAGGCACACGCCGGTGATGTAGCGGCCCCGCTCGGAGACCAGCCAGGCCACCGCGTCGGCGATGTCCTCGGGCTGAAGGATGTTGACGTCCGGCAGAAGGTTGCGAAGGTTGGCCAGTGGCCGCTCGGCGACGGTTGCGATCCAACTGGAGAACGCCTCGTTGCGGGTCATCCCGGAGTCAACACCGGTAGGCAGTATGGCGTTGACGCGAATGTTGTGCGGCCCAAGTGTGTTCGCGAACACCCGCATCAAACCGAGGATGCCCGACTTCGCGGCGGTGTAGCCGTCGAGGCCGCCCCAACCGCCGGTGAAGCCCTTGACTGCGGCCGTGGAGCTCGTCAGTACCACCGATCCGGGACGACCGGCCTCGACGAGTGCTGGGGTGGTGGCCTTCACGGTGTTCCATACGCCGGCGAGCATGATGTCGATCGCGTCCTTGAAGGCGCGGGCCTCGTCGACGTCGGCGGGGTAGGCGCACCCGCCGGCGTTGGCGATCACGATGTCGGCGCAGTCGACGCCGAGGTCATGGGTACCGGCCGAAAAGGCTTGTCGGACTTGGTCGAATTCGCGGACGTCGGCGATCTGGAGGCTGGCCCGCTGCCCGGCCTTCTCCACCAGTCGGCAGGTTTCCTCGAGTTCGTCCCGTGTACCCATGGGGTAAGGAATGGTCTCGATATCGGCGCAGATGTCGACCGCGATCACGTCGATGCCGTCGGCGGCCAGGCGCACGGCGTGGGCCCTGCCCTGCCCGCGAGCCGCCCCCGTGATCATTGCGACCCGCTGCGCGCCCGTCATCGGTCTCCGTCGGTTCTCGAATGTTCGACTATTTGAATCAACGTAAGGGGGGCGCGGCTCCACCGTCAAGCATCCCGTTTCGCGACCGCATGGCCGGTACCCACTTCGGCCCCCGACGACCATGTCGGTTTTCCGCGAGTTCTGTCGGTGGTCCCGTGTAAAGGTGAGAGACATGTACGACGATTTCGACCGCTGCTACCGGTCCGTCCAGTCCAAGGACGCCCGGTTCGACGGTTGGTTCGTCACCGCGGTACTCACCACCGGAATCTATTGCCGGCCGAGCTGTCCGGTCCGCCCGCCGTACGCCCGCAATATGCGGTTCTATCCGACCGCGGCGGCCGCCCAGAAGGCCGGATTTCGCGCCTGCAAGCGGTGCCGACCCGACGCCTCCCCCGGTTCACCGGAGTGGAACTTCCGTGGCGATGTCGTTGCGCGAGCCATGCGGCTGATCGCCGATGGCGTCGTCGACCGCGAAGGTGTCACCGGACTGGCCGCCAGACTCGGATACACGACCCGCCAGGTCGAGCGGCTCCTACAGGCAGAGGTCGGCGCCAATCCGCTCGCGTTGGCGCGGGCACAGCGTTCGCAAACGGCACGTGTGCTCATCGAGACCACCGAATTGCCCTTCAGCGACGTCGCATTCGCATCAGGCTTCTCCAGCATCCGTCAGTTCAACGACACCGTCCGAACGGTGTATGACCTTCCTCCGACCGCACTCCGCCAGCGCGCGCGAACACGCCTGGGCCGCAACGACGACGGTGTCGGAGCCATATCGCTGCGACTGCCGGTCCGCACCCCGTTTGCGTACGAGGGATTGTTCGGCCACTTGGCGGCCAGTGCGGTGCCGGGCGTCGAAGAGGTGCGCGACGGCACTTATCGGCGCACACTGCGATTGCCCAACGGCAACGGAATCGTCTGTCTCACACCGCAGCCGGACCATGTGCAGTGCCGCGTCGCACTCGAGGATTTCCGCGACCTCGCCACGGCCATCGCCCGCTGCCGACGGCTCCTCGACCTCGATGCCGACCCCGAAGCGGTCATCGATGCGCTTTGCGCCGACGCCGGCTTGAGCGCCCTGGTCGCCAAGGCTCCGGGGCAGCGCATTCCCCGCACCGTCGACGAACAGGAACTGGCCGTGCGAGCGGTACTCGGCCAACAGGTGTCGGTAAAGGCGGCGCGAACCCATGCCGGCCGCCTCGCGTCCGCGTACGGTCAACCGATCGCCGATGCCAACGGTGGTCTGACGCATGTCTTTCCAACGGTCGAGCATCTCGCCGAGATCGACCCCGCCCATTTGGCATTTCCGAAATCCAGACAACGGTCCCTGACGTCGCTGATCCGCGCGCTGGCCGACGGTGACGTGGTGCTGGATGCGGGCTGCGATTGGAATAACGCACGTGAGCAACTGCAGACGTTGCCGGGAATCGGGCCGTGGACCGCGGAGATCATCGCCATGCGCGGGTTGGGAGACCCCGACGCGTTCCCGGTGACCGACCTTGGCGTACGGGTGGCGGCCGAGCAGCTGGGCCTGCCCGCTGATGTGCGGTCGCTCACCGAACACAGCGTCCGTTGGCGACCGTGGCGGTCGTATGTGACGCAGCATCTGTGGACCGCGCTCGATCATGCGGTCAACGACTGGCCTCCTCCGGATGCGGTCGCCGCGGGCTAGCTCCGCACCGAACGGTTTAGCCACTCACGCAGGACGTCAGTGGTGGGTGTTCGATTGGCCGACTTCAGATTTCAGGGCGATGGCGCGTGTGGCGATACGGGTGTCGCCGATCGGAGTTGTCCTTCATCCGTCTCGTTCGGCCCCGTATCGCAGCAGGACCGTGCCGCACGGGAAGGTGCGGTTCTCCAACAACTGCAACGAGATCCGTCCCGGCAGCGTCGGAAAGAACGGAGTGCCGCCGCCGACAGCGGTGGGCGCCACCACGAGCCGATACTCGTCCACCAAGCCGGCCTGCACGATCGGTGCGGCCAGCGTGGCACCGGCGACCTCCAGATTGCCGTCGGTTTGGGCCTTCAGCTTCCTTACGACCTCGACCGGGTCGCCGCGTTCCAGTCGGGCGTTCCATTCGACGAACTCCAGGGTGCGCGAAAACACGACTTTGGGCATATCGCGCCAGACTCGGGCGTAGTCGACGATCAACGGGGTGGCGTCCGGGGCCTCGTCGGCGGTCGGCCAGTAGGCGGACATCAGTTCGTAGAGCCGCCGCCCGTAGAACGACAAGGCGGTCTCGCGCTCGAAGTCGTTCCAGTACTGATGCAGTTCATCGCTCGGAGTCGACCAGTCGATGTTGCCGTGCGCGTCAGCGATGTATCCGTCTATCGAGACGTTGAAGCCATAGATGAGTCTGCCCACGCTGATCAGACTGCACCGGACCGCAGAATTCATCGCGGCGCCACACCGTCGCCCGGTGACTCCACGAGCCGGCGTGACGACGATGTCGGATTTCCGCCAGCTCGATCGGTGGACACGTGCCATCGTGAGAGAGTGCACGAGATCCGCGGTGGTGAGTCGACCACGACAAGCCTGTCCGATTCGGCAACGACCCGTGGCGAACATCGGCGGTCATATGCCACACGAACGGTGGCTGCCGAAGGAGAAGCGATGAAAGCCCTACACTACCGTGTCGTCGACAGCCCCGTTGGCCCGCTCACGTTGGCGGGTACGGATAGGCGGTTGAGGCACCTACGGATGGTCGACCAGACATATGAGCCCAGTCGCGAAGGCTGGATACCCGACGATGAAGCCTTCCCCGAGGCTGTCGGGCAGCTCGAGGCCTACTTCGCCGGTGACCTCACCGAATTCGACTTGGACCTCGAATTGGTCGGTACGCCGTTCCAGCGGAAGGTCTGGTCGGCACTGCTGACCATTCCCTATGGTGAGACCCGCTCGTATGGTGAGATCGCCCGCCAGATCGGCGCAGCCGGTGCGTTCCGTGCGGTGGGTTTGGCCAACGGACACAACCCGATCGGCATCATCGTGCCGTGCCATCGGGTCATCGGCGCCAACGGCAGCCTCACGGGATACGGCGGCGGCCTCGACAGGAAGCGGGCGCTACTCGACATGGAGAAGAGTCGCGTCTCGCCGGCGTTGACCTTGTTCGAGTGAACCGGCTGCCGGGGCACCACAAATTTCGATCACCGGCGCCAACTCCCAATCCGAATTCGCAAGCGCCCGGACACGGGTCGTGCCGTACAAATGCCTGTGGCCCCCAATCGAAATGGGGGCCACAGGGCTTAATTTGTGTTCGGCGGTGTCCTACTTTTCCGCCCGGGTTGGGCAGTATCATTGGCGCTGGCAGGCTTAGCTTCCGGGTTCGGGATGGGTCCGGGCGT
>NZ_BCTA01000001.1 GCF_001570485.1 Mycolicibacterium novocastrense | reverse complement strand
TCAAACTCGGGTTTGATCCGTGCCATGTATCCCAGTTCTGTCGTGCACACCGGGGTGAAATCGCGGGGGTGTGAGAACAGCACTACCCAGCTGCTACCGATCCACTCATGGAAGTTCATTGGGCCTTCGGTGGTTTCGGCGTAAAAATCAGGAGCAGTGTCGCCAATTGTTAGTGTCATTAGAAGAACTTCCTTCCCGTACTTCCAGCATGTCTGCGGCGGGCAATTAGTCGCCTCTGAGCCGCGGGGGGGCGCAGTGTCGCTTCAGTCGCCGGACTACGACGCTAGACAACTCGGATCATGGTACCGTCCCAACGGTCAAGTGCGCTATCACCCTGAGTAGACGATTGATACGGGGCTGATGGCGAAGTAGCAACCGGTGCCAGGCTGCCGGCGCTGCGAGTAATCAAGGCGGTTACCGCGGTGCTAATCGTTGCCAGGTGAATGACCCGCTCACAGGTGGGGGCATGCTCAAACCCCGGCAGAAATACCACCGCGAGCAGAAATCCGAACAGGAACTGCACACCGGGCTGGGCGACACGTAGTTCAGCCAATAGTTCGCTGACGTTGCCCGTGCGCCCGCGGCTATCGATGTCCGTCGTCGGCGACCTGCGCTCTCATCTGTCATGTGGCCCGAACAGCCCTGCGCACCGCACCCGCGGCAATCTTTGCGACCCAGCGCTGTCCAGTAGCCAGACCGTGACGGGTCACGTTGCCACCGCGGCGACCACGCCTAGCTGCATCATCGCTTTATCTCGATGACGAAGGCGAGATGTGGGTCGTCGACTTTCGCCCGACCACAAGGGCCGATACCCTGGAGGGTATGTTACCCTATACCTCAGGGGGTATTTCGAAGGGATGGCGCATGATCGGCGATGAAGAAAGCATCACGGTGGTGCTCAACCGGCTGCGGCGTGCCCATGGGCAGCTGGCCGGCGTCATTGCGATGATCGAACAGGGACGGGAGTGCTCGGAGGTCGTGACCCAGCTCGCGGCGGTCTCGAAGGCACTCAATCGTGCGGGCTTCAAGATCATCGCCACCGGCATGCGGCACTGCCTGACCGGTGAGACAGCCGAGAACTCCGAGCCGATCGGCGAGGCAGATCTCGAGAAGCTTTTCCTCGCGCTGGCCTGACACCTGAAAGAGGAAGGAATGACGGCATTTCCACTCCCGCTTGCGCGCACCTCCCTGCTCGACGACGCCGTCGGACGAAGACGAAAAGCACCGGCTCACAACGGCTTCGGTGTGATCGACGCGCCGGAGCAGAGCACCTACCGACGCTACGGGCGACCGTCGGGCAAGCCGGCGTGTCACCGACATCATGACTGTCTGGACCACGCTGGGCCTCGGAGCCGTCATCGGGGTGCTGTTGGGCCTGCTCGGCGGCGGCGGGTCAATCCTGACGGTGCCGGCGCTCGTCTATGGGCTCAACCTCGGCATCGCGCAGGCGATACCCATGTCGCTCATCGTGGTCACTATCGCGTCGGCCACGGGCGCCCTACCGAAAATCCGTGTCGGTCAGGTGCACTGGCGTCTGGCCGGGATCTTCGCAGCCGCCGGTATCCCGGCTGCCTTCGTCGGCGCTGCCATCGGAGGCCGTCTTACACAACCGATCATCATGATCGGCTTTGCTGCGGTGATGCTGGTCGCGGCCGCGCGAATGCTGCTGGATCGTGGCGGCACCGGCACGCCGTGCACAGTGGGAGACCTCGGGATCAACTGGCGCCGCTGCGCCTCGCGGTCTATTCCCATCGGGTTCCTGGTGGGCCTGCTGACCGGGTTGTTCGGCGTCGGCGGCGGATTCCTCATCATCCCAGCGCTGGTCGTGCTGCTCGGCGTGGAAATGCCCATGGCGATCGGCACGTCACTGCTGATCATCGTCGCCAATTCCGCGGCTGGCCTAGTGGCACACGCCAACGCAATGACCGTCGACACGACGATCACGGTGGCATTCGTCGGCGCCGCGATCGCGGGATCGCTGATCGCCGGGCACCTCGGCACCACGGTCGCCACGGCCCGTCTTCAGCGCTGGTTCGCCTATCTCGTGATCGCCGTCGCCGCCTATGTGCTCATCGACACCATCGCTATCCGCTGACCAACGATTTTCAACCGGGCTGAGGAGGTAACCCCTATGGACGTGCTGATCATTGAAACCTCGGGACTGGGCGACCGCAGCTACCTGGTCGCCGACGGTGATACCGCGGTGGTTGTGGACCCGCAGCGCGACATCGACCGTGTGCTGCGGCTGGCCGACGATCGCGGGGTTCGAATCACCCATGTGCTGGAAACCCACATCCACAACGACTACGTCACTGGTGGACTGGAGCTGTCTCGCACCACCGGAGCGCAATACGTCGTGCCGGCCGGCGACGACGTCAGCTACGACAGACGTGCGGTGTCCGACGGCGACATCATCGACGCCGGAACTATCCGGCTACGGGTCATCCATACTCCCGGCCATACCCACCATCACCTGAGCTACGTGTTGGGCGACCGCGGCGGCGCCACCGTTGGTGTGTTCACCGGCGGTTCCTTGCTTCACGGCACCACCGGTCGGACCGACCTCGTGGGCGCCGAGCACACCCGCGAACTCACCCATGCGCAGTACCACTCGGTGCGACGGCTGGCCGACGAGCTGCCCGCTGACACCGCGGTGTATCCCACCCACGGATTTGGCAGCTTCTGTTCGGCCACCCCCGGCAGCGGTGACTCATCGACCATCGGTGAACAGCGTCAGAGCAACCCCGCCCTCACCCGGGATGAGCAGACCTTCGTCACCGAACTGCTCGCCGGGCTATCGGACTACCCCGCCTATTACGCGCACATGGGTGTTATCAACAGCACCGGCCCCGACCCGGTCGACCTGTCGCTGCCTCAACCCGTTGATCCCGATGAGCTACGCAGACGCATTGAGGCGCGCGAATGGGTCGTTGATCTTCGCACCCGCACGGCGTTCGCCGCCGGCCACCTCGGCGGCACGCTCGGTTTCGAGCTGTCGAACTCGTTCGTTGCCTATCTGGGTTGGCTGCACAAGTGGGGCGAGCCGCTCACCCTCATCGGTGAGGACTTCGATCAAATCGCCGAGGCCCGAAGAGAACTCGTCCGCATCGGCATCGACGAGCTTGACGGCGCCGCAGTGGGCGACATCAATACTCTTTGCGCCGGCACCGAGCTGCGCTCCTACCGCGTCGCGAACTTCACTGACTTGGCCGGCGTGCTGGCCAAGCACAATGTCACTGTCCTGGACGTCCGTCGACACGACGAGCACACGAAGGGCCACGTGCGCGACGCCCTCAACATCCCGCTGCACGAGCTCATCGACCGCATCGACGAAGTTCCCGACCGAGAAGTGTGGGTGCACTGCACCTCCGGGTATCGCGCATCGATCGCAGCATCGATCATCGACCGGGCCGGCCGCACCCTCGTCCTGGTCAACGACGAATTCGACACGGCCGCCAACCTCCATCTCGTCAGTTAGAAAACCACTGGGCGCTGCTGGCGGTGACCATGCCGCCGAGTCCGGTGATTGAGTCGATGACCTGTGGGCCTCGGCGCGGGTACTGGGTGCAGCCGGATCCCGACGATCGGGATTCTGGTCGTAGCCGACGCGCCGGCTGGCCGGTTAGGCGAGGGCGTGGGTGTGGACCCAGGCGTTGTAGCCGCCGGTCAGGTCTGACACGTTGTCGAGGCCGTGTGCGCGTAGGAGGGAGGCGGCCACGCTGGAACGCCACCCGCCGGCGCAGTGCACGACGATCGGCTTGCCGGTGGGCACCGCGTCGAGCCGGTTTCGCAACTGGGCCAGCGGTATATGGATCGCGCCGGGGATGGTGCCCGTCTCCAACTCGCCGGGGTTGCGGATGTCGATCAGCGTCACCGCGTCCTCGGCCAGCATCCGGTCCACCTCGGCGGCGCTGGTCTTTGGCGCTGTCTGCACCAGGTCGGCCAATTCGGCGGGGAAGCCCCCGTCGCGCTCGACGGTGAGATAGCCGATGGTGTTATCGGAGCCGACGCGGGCCAGTCGCAGCGCGGCGTCTTGTTCTTCGCCCGGGTAGGCGATCAGCGCGATGTCGTCTCCGATGCCAGCGACCATTCCGCCGGTTTCGGCGAAGCGGCCGTCGAAGCCGACGTTGATCGAGCCGCGAAGGTGACCGGCGGAGAAGTCTTCGACGCTGCGGGCATCCAGGACGCGCACACCGTCGTGCAGCGCCGCGCGGAGTTGCGCGGGCGTCAGCGCCGGAATCTTGCGGTCACGGGCCAGCAGCGGGTGGACACGCTTATTCATCGCCGCATCGACGGAGAAGTAGTCCGGCGCCGCCGGTTGCCCATGGGTGATCAGCTCGACGAAGTCGTCCTCGCTCATCGGCTGCACCGACGGGTTGGTGCGGCGCTGTTCGCCGATGGTCGACGTCAGCTCGGTCGACAGGTTCTTGCCGCACGACGATCCCGCACCGTGGGCGGGCATCACCGTCACCGCGTCAGGCAACTTGAGCAGGGTGTCGTGGATGGTGCGATACATCGCCCGGGCTAGATCGGCGGCCGAGCTGTTGCCGATGTTGACCAAGTCGGGCCGGCCGACATCACCGATGAACAGGGAGTCACCGGTCAGTACCGCACTGGGTTCGGCATCGGGGTGCTCGCGCACGACGACGCTGATCGACTCCCAGGTGTGCCCCGGCGTCGACAGGATCTGCAGGTCGACCGGGCCCAGGGCGATGTGCTCGCCGTGGGTGAGCCGGCGAATCGGATAGTCGGTCTGGGCCGTCTCGCCGAATCCGATCCACGCCCCGGTGGCCTCGACCAGCTCCAGATGTCCAGAGACGAAGTCGGCGTGGAAGTGGGTGTTGATCACCCCTTCGATCGTTAGCCCGTAGCTGGCGGCATCCTGCAGATACTCGGTGATGTCGCGACGGGGGTCGACAACGACTGCGCGGCCGGTAGTTTCGTCGCCGATGAGGTACGAGGCGTGTGACAAGCACTCGATGTAGTACTGCTCGAGGATCATCGTCTGTTTCCTTCACTGCTCGCTGCTGCATATACCCCCGTGGGTATGTGTACGACGGGAACCACTATACCCCCGGTGGTATTCCTGTCAAACGGGAATCAGCGACCGCCGGGCCCACGCGAAAGGACCTCATGAACACCTCGACACCGGCCGCGATCGATGCCCAGGAGCTGCGTGCCCTCATGAACTCGACCGCCCCTCCGCGCGTCCTCGATGTGCGCACGCCCGGCGAGTTCGAAACGGCGCACATGCCGGGCGCCTACAACGTGCCGCTCGACATGCTGCGCGGGCATCGTGACGAGATCGCCAAGCGCCTGGACCAGCAGGTGGTGCTGGTGTGCCGCTCAGGGCAGCGCGCCACAGCGGCCGACCAGGCCTTACGCGGGGCCGACGTGACGAACGTGCACATCCTTGACGGCGGAATGACCGCTTGGGAGGCACTCGGATTCCCGGTCGAGCGGGCCGCTCAGCGGTGGGACTTGGAGCGTCAGGTCCGCTTGGTCGCCGGCTGCCTGGTGTTGTCGAGCGTTGTGAGCAGCATCGTCGCGCCCCGGCTCAAGTGGCTGGCCGCCGGTATCGGCGGCGGGCTGGCCGCAGCGGCACTGACCGACACCTGCGCGATGGGCACGATGCTGTCGAAGCTGTCCTACAACCGGGGCGCCACGTGCGACGCGCGCACCATCGTCGCGCAACTCACCGACAACGTCGCTGCCCATCCGAAGGCGCGCTGACGGCCATGATCGCGTTGACCATCGCCCTGGCGGTTCTCGTCGGCGTCACGCTGGGCCTGCTCGGCGGGGGTGGCGCCATCCTGACCGTGCCGCTGCTGGTGTACGTGGCAGGGATGGAGACCAAGCAGGCCATCGCCACATCCCTGCTCGTGGTCGGTGTCACCAGCGCGGTGGCGGCGACCTCGCATGCGCGGGCTGGAATGGTCCAGTGGCGCACCGGCCTGGTGATCGGCGCAGCCAGTATGGCCGGTGCCCTTGCCGGAGGTTTGTTGGCCCAGTTCATCTCGGGAACCGCGCTGTTGATCGGCTTTGCGGTGATCATGATCGCCACCGCGGCCACAATGCTGCGCGGACGCAGGGAAGCTGGCCCTGCCGACGCTGCAGGATCGATGCCGGTCGTCACGATCATGTGGGTGGGGCTTGCGGTCGGCTTGGTGACCGGGCTGGTCGGCGCCGGGGGCGGCTTCCTGATGGTGCCGGCGTTGGCGCTGCTCGGCGGGTTGCCCATGCCGGTCGCGGTCGGCACCTCGCTCGCAGTCATCGCAATGAACTCGTTCGCCGGGCTGGCCGGGCAGCTGGCACGTGTGCCCGTCGACTGGGCCCTGGCGGGCGCGGTGACCGCGGCGGCGCTGGCCGGTGGTGTGATCGGCGCGCGCGTGAGCGCGAGAGTCAACCCTGACGCGCTGCACAAGACCTTTGGCTGGTTCCTGTTGGCGATGTCCTCGGTCATCCTGGGCCAGGAGATTCACCCAGCCGCCGGTACCGCCGCGGCCGTGTTGACTGCGCTCGCCGCCGCAATCACGTTCGCGTGCACCCGATATGCGCTGCCCGTTGCGGCGATTCGTCAGCCGGCCGCGCGTCGCCGCCGCGGCTAAGCCGTTAGGTATACCCCCACCGGTACTGTGGAGCTACTACCCAGAGAGGACTACACAGCATGGTTGGTGACGAAGACGCGATTGCCGCGGTGCTGAACCGGCTGCGCCGCGCCCAGGGCCAACTCGCCGGAGTGATTGCGATGATCGAGCAGGGCCGCGAGTGCAAGGACGTCGTTACCCAGCTCGCCGCGGTATCCCGCGCACTGGACCGGGCCGGCTTCAAGATCGTCGCCACCGGATTGCGCGAATGCGTCACCGGTGAAGCGGCCGACGGAGCCACACCGATGACCGAGGCCGAACTGGAAAAGCTGTTCCTCGCACTGGCCTAACAGCGGGGCCGGGCGGCTTCGTGGTCGCCGCAGATGTTGCCCGGCACGCCTGATGCGGCAACGTCTACGAAGGCGAACACCGCCCCGATCGTGGGGTCGGTCGATTCTCTTGGGGTGGAGCATCTTTGGCGCCTGGCGCGGCGCGCTGGGTGCCGACTCGGCCCAAACCGGCTAGGACACAGCCGACCCGGGCGGTGTAGTCGGCGCACCCCAAACTCCATGCCGACCACGGCAATGAACACGTCACAGCTCCGTCAAATCGACAGCTGGTTGAGCAGAGGATTTACCATCGGGCTACGACGATGCTAGCCTCTTATATAGATCGATCGGTGTAGACCGGTGACAGCTATCTGAGGTGATGATATGTCGGGTCAGGACAACCGATTGGCCGCGGCCGGCGGGTCTGCCGGTGGCCGACAAAGCCATATCTAGTCCGGAGTGATCGATGATGGCCATCGCCGCGCTCATCCTCTTCGCAGTGTTCATCGTGCTCGCCGGCGGCGCGCGTCCAATACTTCAGCGCCGCCGTACCGGCGACACCGGGATCCGAGGGTTCTCCGCCCGCCCCAGCGACATTCAATGGTGGGCCCACTATGGCGCCGCGGTCGGCGGCCTCGCAACTGGAATTGGAGCACCCCTGGCCGAGCTGATCGGTCTGGCGCCGCTCGGGTTTCTCGACCACCCCATCAGCCGCGGTGTGGGCTTGGCCCTTGCCGTGCTCGGCATCCTGGCAACCTTTGCCGCCCAATTGGCAATGGGAGCGTCCTGGCGCATCGCCGTGGACCGCGGCGAGCAGACCACCCTGATCACCGGCGGCCCGTTCCGGGTGGTCCGCAACCCCATCTTCAGCGCCATGGTGCTCGCTTTCCTCGGCCTGACACTGATGGTACCCAACCTGATCGCGGTCGTCGGCTTCGTCGTCATGCTCATCGGCAACCAGGCACAAGTGCGTCTGGTGGAAGAGCCGTATCTACGGCAGCTGCACGGCGCCGCGTATGCGGACTACGCCGCGCGGGTAGGCCGGTTCCTGCCCGGCATAGGGCGCTTGCGTTCGGGCTGACGAATCGAGCCCGAGTGCGCATCCATCGGCTCGTCAGCTGTCGTATCTAGCGGGTGCTGCGGCGAATCGGCGGGCGCATTCGGGCGAGCAGAACCACCAGTCGCGGTCGGCGTGGCGCAGATGACTCGGCGCAGTGCCGGGGTCGACCCGCGTGCCGCACACCGGGTCGGTGGGATACTGCGCCGCTGCCAGTGGCAGCGAAAACACCTCGACCGGTGCCTCGACGTTGCGCAGCTTCTGGGCGCCCAACGGATGCACGGAAAGCCCCAGCTGCTCGCATGCGGCTTGAACCTGTTGTGTCACGGCCGCCTGCCCCGCGGCGGCAAGCGCGGTGACCCGGGCCGCCACATTCACGCCGTGGCCGATGTAGTCGTCGCCGAGTCGGGCCGCGCTGCCGTGGTGAACGCCGGCCCGCAGAGCCAGAAAGCCGTCCTCATCGGCGGCACGCTCGGCTAGGCCCCGGATAGTGGCGATCATCTGTTCGGGCGTGCTCGCCCGCAGCATCACCGCATCGCCGATCGTCTTGACGATCGCGACACCCGGCGCGAGCGAGTCGCGGGTAAGCCCGACCAGGCGGTCGGCCAGGCGGGCCGCCTCCTCGTCGCCGCAGATTTCGGTGAGCACGCCGAATCCGGACAGGTCGACGAACGCGAACGTCGCTGCGACAGCTTCGCCAGTGGCCATGATCCTCAATTCGTCGTGCGGTTCACCCACGTGCGTCATCGTTGTGGTGTGACCGGGTCGCCGCGCCACGGCGCGTGTCGTGCTCGCGCTGCAGGCGCCCGAGGCCGGGCAGGAAGCGCCCGACACGCGAGGCGTAGTCAGTGTAGGCAGGGCCGTGGACGCGGCGCAGATAGGGTTCTTCGGCCAGGCGCACCTGCACCTGGATTCCGATCAGCATCACCGCCACGCCGGCGACGGCGACCAGGTTGGGCACCATCAACGCCAGACCGCAGAAGGCGACGATCGCGGCGGTGAAGATCGGATTACGGACCACCCCGAACGCGCCGGTGGTGACCAGCGGCGTGCGCTCTGTCTCGTCGATCCCAATCCGCCAGGAATCACCCAGGGACAGCTGAGCGACAAGGGCTAAGAGGATGCCGAGCACCGCGACCGCGACACCCAAACCGCGCCCTAGCGGATGATCCATGACGGCGAGCGGCGCCAGCCCGGCCACATCGGCCAGCGGCGCGCCGACACCCACCAAGAGATAGCCGAGGTCGGCCCCAGCCAGAGCCCACCACTCCAGAGAGCCATCCGGGCACCACGTGCGCCGGTTGCCGCTATCGCCGGTGCGACGCAGCTGAATGTGCCGGCGGCCCGCGCCGAGCACCAGCATCATCACCGCGAACAGGACCAGGGCCGCGATGGCCATCATTTGTCAGCTCCCGTCGGGATCGGTTTGGCGGCGACACCGAACAGGTAGTCGCCCCGGATACGGGTAGTTTGAGCCGAGCACCACCAGGCCGTGCTGGGCGAGTTCGTCGAGGAACTGCTCGGCGCCGAGCCGGGGGGATCGGCGTGCAACTTTGAACCGCGCCTCAACGGTATGCGCCAGTTATTCGCGGCGGTACGGGCCACGATTATCGGGCAACGCGGGGGTTTTCGGCGTGGGTCGTCGCGGCACGGGCAATGTCACGGCGGTATCGCCGAGTGTGAAGGGCTGGCAGTGGTGTTTGAGCGGCAAGGGCCGTCCACTCAGCAGCCGGTAGGTGGCCTCGCGGGCGGTCACGTCCACCGATAATCGGCAGCCGCGCCAGACGATTCGGAATCCCAGATGGTTCAGCGCCGCGGGCAGGCGCGGCGCGAAGGACAGTTCGCCGCGGTGATCGCGCATGCCGCCGAACCCGGCCACACAGGCCAGCCAGGTTCCGGCGAGCGCGGCGATGTGAAGCCCGTTGGACACGTTGTGATGCAGGTCGTGCAGGTCGATGAACGCGGTTTCGACGAGGTAGTCGTAGGCGAGCTGTAGGTGACCGATCTCGGCGGCCACGATCGCCTGACCACAGGCCGACAGCGATGAGTCGCGCACGGTCAACGCGTCGTAGTAGTCGAAGTTACGGGCCTTGTCCTCAACGGTGAACGCGTCGCCGCGCAGGTACATCGCCAACGTCAAATCGGCCTGCTTGACGACCTGCGTGCGGTATAGCTCGAAATACGGATAGTGCAGCAGCAGTGGATAATTCTCGGTCGGCGTCGCGGCGAAGTCCCAGCGCGCCTGTCGGGTGAAATTCTCCGCCTGCTCATGCACACGAAGCTCATATTAAAGGGCACTGTCATGTGCTTGGCGCAGTCGCGCCACTGCGCGGTCTCGTCGTCGCGGACGTCGAGCCGGCGCGCCACGTCGGGGCGGCGCCGGCAGGCATCGGCGGCGTCGGTCAGATTCTGTTGCGCCATCAGATTGGTAAACAGGTTGTTGTCGGCGAGGGCGGAGTATTCGTCGGGGCCGGTGACGCCGTTGATGCGGAATTTTCCCGTGGTGTCGCGGTGGCCCAGGCTCGCCCACAGTCGCGCGGTTTCCACCAATAGCTCCACGCCGCAGTCGGTTTCGAACCGGTGATCGCCGGTGGCTGCGAGGTATCGGGCCGTCGCATAAGCGATGTCGGCCCCGACGTGCACCGCCGCCGTCCCGGCAGGCCAGTAGCCCGAGCATTCGTCGCCGTTGATGGTCCGCCACGGGAACATCGCCCCGTCCTGGCCCAGTTCGTGCGCGCGGCGTTTGGCCTTATCCAGGGTGGAATGCCGCCAGCGGAGCGCGTCACCGGCCGCACTGGGAATCGTGTGGGTGAGCACCGGCAGCACGAAGATCTCGGAATCCCAGAACGCGTGGCCGTCATAGCCGGGACCGGTCAGACCCTTGGCCGGGATGGCGCGGGTTTCGCCGCGGGCACCGGCCTGCAGGACGTGAAACAGCGCGAACCGCACCGCCTGCTGCAGTTGGGGATCGCCGTCGATAACGATGTCGGCGCCGGACCAAAAGGTGTCCAGATAGTCGCGCTGACGCGCCGCCAGCGTGTCCCAGCCGGTTTCGTTCGCCGAGGCCAGCGCGGCGTCCACCTGCGCGCGCAGCGCCGGCGTCGAGCGTCGGCTCGACCATCCGTAGGCGATGAACTTCGTCAACCGCAGCACCTCACCCTTGGCCACGTCGACCGCGATCGTCAACCGCGCCAGATCCTGCTCGGTTTCGATGTCGCATTCCGGGCGGCCCGCGACGTCGAGTTGATGATCCATGCCCGCGGCCATGCGCAGCCCGGATTCTTTGGTGTGATGGGCCAACACCGCCCGGAAACCGCGTGCCGCCGCGAAATCCGCTACAAGGGGTCGATCCAACGCCGCGGCGAGGCGGGGGTCATCGCGGCGGGTGGGCACCGGCTCGTTGGCCAGCAAATCCGATTGCACCACCAGCTCCAGTTCGGCGTCGAGCGGCTCGACCTCGTATCGGATCGCGGCAATGGCGCGCTGGGTGAACGACACCAGCCGCTCCGACCGTATCCGCACACACCGCCCGGTCGGGGAGGCCCACACCGTGGTACGGCGCAACGTGCCGGACCGCAAGTCCAGGACGCGTTCGTGTTCGACCGCTTTGCCGTAGCGCATGTCCATGGGCTCGTCCTCGACGAACAGCCGGATGATCTTTCCGTCGGTCACATTCACCAGCGTCTGGCTGTCGCCGGGGTAGCCGTATCCGGCCTCGGCGTAGGGCAGTTCGCGTCGCTCATAGAACCCGTTGAGGTAGGTGCCCGGTTTACCAACCGGCTCCCCCTCCTCGAACGTTCCGCGCAGGCCAATGTGGCCGTTTGAGAGCGCGAAAATCGACTCGGTACGGGGCAGCGCCTCCAGATCCAGTCCACACCACCGCAGCTTCCACGGAGCAATGTCAAATCCCGGTTGAGCCGTGCTCATCGCAACATCTCCCTCGACACGTCGCTATCCGCGCAGCCCAAACCGCAGCCGGGAATGGTCGACGTTAGCCGGCACGGTTGGTGCCAGCGGGGCTGCCGAACGGCCCGCAATCCGTGGCGGCAACGGGCCGGGACCACGCCGGGCACGCAACCAGCCAGTGTCGCAACCGCGCCGCGGTCGAACTGCATCATTTCCGCCAACGCCACCATGGCAGGGCGGCGAATGAGTTCACCCTCGCCAGCGTCGGGGCATGACCTTCATCCATCGCGACACGCACCGTGTCGGCCACAGCAGCCGCGGAGGCGGCCCGCCCCCTCTGCCAGACAGATCTCACAGTTGGCGTCACGACGCACTACTACCCCGGGCTGTGAAAGGCAAAACCCGATGCCATCGCTCAGGGCGGATGACCGGCGCCAGCCCGGCCAAATCGGCCAGCGGCGCGCCGACACCCACTATGTGATAGCCGAGGTCGGTGCCAGCCAGCGCCCACCATTCCAGAGAGCCGTCCGGTCGCCACGTGCGCCGGTTGCCGATCTCGCCGGTGCGGCGCCGCTGGATTAGTGCGCGGAGCGCGCCGCTCAGCAGCATCATCACGGCGAACAGGGCCGTGATGGCCATCATTTGTCACCTGCTGTTGGGATCGGTTTGGCGGCCACGCCGAGCAGGTAGTCGCCCCGGATACGGGTCGTTGAGCCGAGCACCACCAGGCCGTGCTGGGCCAGTTCGTCGAGGAACTGCTCGGCGCTGAACCGGTCCTCGGTGGGGTGATCGAACAACCGCCGGTAGGTGGGGCGGGCCAGAGCGTGGGCGGTGACCTCTTCGAAGTAGAACCGCCCACCGGGTGTGAGCACGCGGGCAACCTCGCCGACGGCTTTGCGCCAGTCCGGGACGTGGTGCACGATCCCGAAGTCGAACACCGCGTCATAACTGCCGTCATCGGCATACACCGCCGATCGCAAGTCGGTGGCGCTGCCCTGCGCCAGCCGCACCCGGTCCCCGTAGCGGGCCAGGCGCCGGCTGGCCCGGCGGATCATCGCCGGGTCCAAGTCCACGGCATCCACGCTGGCGGCGCCGAACCGCTCCAGCACCAGCTGCGACCCATACCCAGAGCCGCACCCGATCTCCAGGGCGAGCGCGCCCGGCATCAGCCGGCCGCCGAACCCCAGCAGCACCGGCACTTCGTACCACCGTTGCAGCCACCGCCGGGGCGCCGAGTTCACCAGCAGGGTCTCGACCCGGTTCATCAACATCGATCGCTACCTTCCGGCGTCGCCGCGGGACCGATGCTGAGCTCCCGCTGAGGATCGGGCGGCGCGGTAGGTCGGCGACGCGTCCCATCCCGAGTCGGCTCGGTCGACGGCGTGTTTGTCGGGCCGCCCAGTCAACAAGGCCCCGGTGAGCGCGGCGGCTATGAATCCGATCGCCGCGGTCGTCGCCAGGACCAGGGCCATGCCGTGCATGTAGGCGGCGTGCGCGCTGGCGGCCAGGCCCGGATCCGCCAGGCGCGCCGCCACCGCGAGCGCGGCGGCGATCGAGTCGCGCGCCGCGTCCGCCGCATCGGCCGGAAGTCCGCGGGTGTCGATCCGATCGGTGTAGCCCTGCGAGAGCACGCTGCCAAGCAGCGCGACGCCGAGCGCGCCGCCGACCTGGCGCAGCGTCATGGTGATGGCGGTGCCGGCGCCGGCATGCTCGGTGGGCAAGGCGCCCAGCACGGCGTCCATCGCCGGTGATAGCGCCGCTCCGATGCCCGCCCCGACCACGGCGAGCCAGAGCGCGACGAACCCGTAGCCGCTGCTGGTATCGGTGGTCGCGCCGATCGCCAGGCCGGCGGCCAGCACCGCCAACCCGGCCGAAACCGGGACACGGTAGCCAAGCCGCGCAGCCAGCCGTTCCCCAGCCGGGGCGCCGACGATCAGCCCACCCATCAGCGGTAACAGCCGAAGCCCGGTGCCGAGGGCATCATGGCCGCCGACGAATTGCATGTACTGGGGCACGACGAACAAGATGCCGAGCATCCCGAAACTGACCAGCACGCCGGCCATGCTGCCCCACAGGAACTGTCGGCGCCCGAACAGCCGCAGGTCGATCATCGGCTCGGCGATCCGCAGCTCCCACCAGGTGAACACCGCCAGCAGCAGCAGGCCCGCGCCCACGCAGCCGCCGACGACCGCGGTCGTCCAGCCGCGGTCGGGCGCGGCGATGATGCCATACACCAAAGCCCCCAGCCCCGCGGTGGACAGTACCGCGCCGGCCACGTCGGGTCGGCCCCGGTCGGGGTCGCGCGACTCGGGCAAAAAGACGGCGATCGCGACCAGCGCGAGGGCCACCATCGGGACGTTGATCAAAAAGATCGAGCCCCACCAGAAGTGATCGAGCAGATACCCGGCGATCAACGGGCCCAGTGGCATGCCGATGGACACGGCCATCACCACCACCGTCACCGCCTTGCCCCGCTCGCGCGGGGCGAACAGCGCTGCCACCACCGCGAACGCCACCGGCATCAGGATCGCGGCACCGATACCCATGACCGCCCGCGCGGCGATGACCATCCCGGCCGAATCTGCCCACGTCGCCGCCGCCGATGCGGCACCAAACACCACCAGCGCCAGCAGGATTGACCGTTTGCGGCCGTAGCGGTCGCCCAGGGCGCCGCAGGTCAGCATCAGCCCCGCCAACACCACAATGTAGGCATTGACCATCCACTGCAACGCCTCAGTTCCCGCCGACAGTGCCGTCGCCATGGTCGGCAACGCCACATTCAAGATGGTGATATCGAATCCGAAGACCAGCACAGCCAGCGCCAACGCCGCAAGCGCCCACCAACGCCGATTCGAATTGTCACTCATCGCGCCCGTCTCCTCCCATCCACCACCGCAAAAGCGGGGCCGATGATCGTTAATACCCGATAACGCCGGATTGAGCCGATCAATTAGTTTCGACGTTATCATCGGGAAGTAACGATGACAAGACTGTTCTCGATCCCGCTAACCCCGCCATGACACAGCCCAGGTGGCAGGGTGCGGCGCTGTTGCGTCCGGGCGTGTTGGCGTTCAGCGGCTCGATCGGCCCCACCGGCCGGCACGCCCATCACGCGGTGCAGATCATGACCGCCACAACACCTTTGACGCTGGTCGACGACGCCGGGGCCGTGCACCGCGGCACCAGTGTTATCGTGCCCGCCGATGCGGCGCACCGCATCGAGACCGGTGCCGCCAGGGGCAGCGTGGTTTTCTTGGAGCCCGAATCCGCGCCCGGGCGGGCCGCACATCAGCGAAGCGTCCGATCCGGCTGGACCGGCGGATCCGACCTGGGCCATACCGATCTGCAGCCGTTGGCGTCAGTGGTCACCGACCTCGTTGAGCGGCTGGCGCCCGCACCGATCGCGGCCGAGGACCAGCACCGACATCCCGCGGTCATCACCGCGTTGGACCTCCTGCCAGATCTGATCGGCGCCGGGGCGGTCCGAGGCACCGAGGTCGCCGCGCTAGTAGGCGTTTCGGCGAGCCGGTTGACCCATCTGTTCACCGAGCAGGTCGGCATCCCGTTGCGGCGCTATGTGTTGTGGATGCGGTTGCGGATCGCCATCACCCGGGTGAGGGCCGGTGATGATCTGACCGACGCCGCGCACGCCGCCGGCTTCGCTGATAGTGCGCATTTGACCCGGACCACCCGAGACATGTTCGGGCTGGCGCCCTCGGTGCTCAGCCGGCACGTGTCCTGGGATATCGACGAGGGTTAGCCGAATCATTCAAGCCGGACCGGCCGGCGGCAACGACCATCGAGCCATGAGCACTTTGACGCACACATCGGCCCATACCCTGGCTCGCTACGGCTACGTGCCGTTCATGCTGCTCGGCCTGAATGGGGCCGCCATCGCCCTGGCAGCCGCAGGGGCACCGAAATATTGGCTGCTCGTGATTCTCGCCGTGGCGATCGTTACATCCTTTCTAGTCGAGCGGCTCATCCCGTATGACAGCGACTGGAATCACGACCGCAGCGACAGCACCCGCGACCGCATCCATGTCGTGGTCAATGAAACCCTCATTCTGGCCAGCGTCGCAGCCATCCCGCTGCTCGCCGCGATCGTTCCCGGCCCCGGAATCTGGCCCACCGGTTGGCCGTTCGTGCTGCAGGTCCTGACGGCGATTCTGGTCGCTGACCTCGGCATCACCGTGGTGCATCTGGCCAGCCACAAAATCGCGGTGCTGTGGCGTTTCCACGCGGTGCACCACAGCATCACCCGCTTCTACGGCCTCAACGGGCTGATGAAACACCCCCTGCACCAAAGCGTGGAAATGGCGGCCGGGGTGGCCCCGCTGATCCTGATCGGACTACCCGTCGACGTCGCCTCCGTGCTCGCGCTGGCGGTTGCGATTCAGCTGCTGCTGCAACACTCCAACGCCGACTACCGCATCGGCCCCGCCAAATACCTACTCGCGCTCAACGAGGGCCACCGCTTCCACCACCTCAAATGGGCCGGGATCGGCGACGTCAACTTTGGCCTGTTCACTCTGATTTGGGACCACCTGATGCGGACCTACTCCTATGATCCGACTCGACGATTCGACTCCACTCAACTCGGCATGGCCGCCAAACCCGACTATCCGAACGGCTACCTTGCGCAGCTGATCTACCCGTTCACCAATGCCGGTGGCTGCCAACTTCATTCGGCGACGCCGTCACCTCCTGCGACCGTGACAAATCGATCGCATGATGGATCACAAGCATCGGCCCAGGCGTAGTGCGGTGGCGGCGCTGGCGTCGTTCACGTTGCCCTGCTTCCTTCTGTGCCGCGCACAATGTGCAGGCGCGGAAGGAGTGATGCGCGGTCAGTTCAGTCTTCGGGCAGTCCCCCGACGAACTGGATGATTTCGTCGTTGAACGCGTCAGGACGCTCGAGCATGAGCATGTGTCCGGTTCCTTCGATGACGACCGCACGAGTGTTCGGCGCAACCTGTAAGAACGCCGCCAGGTCGGAAAGTGGGGAGATGGCGTCGTGGTCGGCGCCGATTGCCAGCGTGGGCACACCGGGGTCGGTGAGCCAGCGGTCTGGCCAAAGCCTGCCGACGGCGGCGGCGGTCGGCAGCACACCGCGAGCGCCAACGCCATCGACCAGCAGGGCGACGCTGTCCGGGAGCAGGGCGGTGGGGCGGTGTAGGTAGGGCCACAGCAGGAGTCGGCGCAGCGCGGGGTTGGTGATCACGAGCTTGCGCATCAAGCCCGGTGCGGGTAGGCCCGCGGTGGCTACCTCGAAGTAGGTCGAGATCACCGAGGCGGGGCTGCGGTGCAGATTGCGGCCGACGCGGCGAAGGCCCAGGGTGTCGGCGAAAGTCTGCACGGTGCCGGCCACCAGGACGATCGCGGTGACCAGGTCGGGGTGGCGGGCGGCGAACCGGACCGCCAGCGGGCCGCCGAGCGAGTGCCCGAGGAACACCACCTTGTGCTGTCCCAGCTGCCGGATCAAGGTGGCCAGCGTGTCGGCGATGGTGTCGATGCAGTAACGGCCCGGTGCGGGTTGGGAGCGCCCGAACCCGGGAAGGTCGACGGCGATCACTCTGCCGTGCTCGGCGAGCGCCGGAATGTTTTCCATCCAGTGTTGCCAGCGCCCGCCGAGCCCGTGCGCCAGCACGAAAGTCTGCGACCGTCGGCCTTCGGCAGCGTAGTCAACGTAGTGCAGGCGCGAACCATTGATCTCGGTGTCGTGTTGGAACTGGGTCCAGTTGATGTCACGCCAGCTCTTGCGGGCCGGTCGGCCGTAGTCGGCGTCGTAGGCAACGGTGTTCCATCGCGCAGGCGCGGTCATTTCTAGTGGTCTCCTTCGATCGGACGGTCGAGTACGCCGATTGCGAGGACCTCGCGCGCCTGCGCGAGGACCGCATCGAAGTCGGCGTCGGACAGGCCCATGTGGCCAGGCAGCAGGTGGCAGGCAATGACGCCATCCCAGGCCGCCCACAGAAAGGTCGCGGTCGCCTCGATGGGAACGGGTCGAGCGACACCGGCCTCGACCGCGGAGCGCAGCGCGCCGGACATCCGCTCGATTTCGGTTTTGATTCGTTCGGCGACCCGGTTGGCCGCGTGGTCGAGCCCGTCGGTTCCGGTGGCATCCGACGGAGGGAACCGGAAGATCCGAAACAGCCCGGGATGGTCGCGGTAGAAGCGCAGGTACCCGTCGGCCAGGCCGAGCAGTCTTTCCACCGGGTTCGTGCCGGAGTTCCATCCCGCGTCGCAGTACTGCCGGTCGAGTTCGAGCGCCTTGTCGACCAGCGCGGTGTAGACGCCAGCCTTGTCGCCGAAATGTCCATAGATAGAGCGCACCGCGACGTCTGCGGCGTCGGCGATCTGGTCCAGTGTCGCGGGCTGATAACCACGGGACAGGAACAGCCGTTCGGCGGCATCGAGGATGGCCGCCCTGGTACGGGCCTTGCGCCGGTCCTGCCTGGTGGCCCCCGCTATCGGTTGACCTAACATGTGCAGTACGTTAGCAATATTGCAGCTACTCTGCAATATTGCTAACAACCTGCACAAAGGAGGAGCTTCGTGCCTGTTCTCGTTCAGTTCGGCGTGATCGAACTTGCGGTCGCCGTGCTTTCTGGCTGGCTGATGATCGCCACCGTGGAGATGCCCGACACGCTGCGCAAGCGTGGTATCACTCACTTGCACCGGATCCGCCAGGCCCATCTGGACCTACTGTTCATGGGCGTGATTCTGGTGGCCGTCGGCGCCGCGGTTCGCGATATGCCACCGTGGATCGTGGCGCTGATCGTGGCCGGCGCGTATGGCCAGCCGCTGACGTTCCTGCCGCTGGCGTTTCGCGCCTCGATCCAGCAGGCCCCGGCCTACCGGGTACTTGAGGCCGCCCTATTCTCCGCGACCAGCGTGGGATGGGTCGCCGTCGGCGTAGTCGTACTGACGCGGTAAGGCGCATCGGGCACCCCTGTATGCCTTCGGCTGGCTAATCGGCATCGCTCAAGCGTAGTGCCGCGCGGCGAAGACTTGATGCTCGATCAGTTTGGCGACGAGTACCGCGCATACCTGAGCAGGACCGGACGGGTCATTCCTGGCCTGAAGTAAGCCGGTCCCCCGGCAGCGATTCGCACAAACGTGTCGTCAGCTGTCGACGGCAACGCGGGGGGCGGTTCCTCCGTGCCTGGCGAAGAGCGAGTTTCACGGTGGGTCCGGTGACCGGCGTGGTTCGCGCATATCAAGTGTTGGGGCAAATCGAGTCACGGCCAGACCTTGGGCAACCACGCCGGTGCTTGCAGATAGGCCGTGAACGTGGGATCCCGGCTGCGTCGTCACTGGGTGGCGTTGTCCTCACCGCGGCGATTGTCGGCACGGCGGTGGCGGCGGGTTCGACGCCTGGCCAGCTGCGTTGCAGCGTAGGAAAGCACCGTAGGCTGCGACCAGCAGCGCCGCCACGTAGAGGTCCGTTTCCAGGTCGGCGGCGCTATCCGGGCTGAATAGGTCGAGATCAACCACACCGATGAGCCACCCGATCAGCGCAAGCACCCCGGCGAACGCAGCCGCACGCAGCGAAGTCACGTGCCCGAACCGACAGCGGCGCAGGTCGTCGCGGCGTGGCGATAGATGCCTCGCCACGACACCGCGCATCGGTGCGTGACCTCAACATCGACATCTGCGCCTGGATCAACGCCTGAAACGAGCACCCGCTCTCCTGTCTGGACCACGAGCGCCGACCATATCCTGTTATCCGCCGGCGCCTGCTGCCCGCGAAATATCAACGCAGGACGCCCGACAACCGGGGGGTTTCGGGTTTCTGCAGATGCCACCCCAAATGGACATGTCGGCCTCAGTCAACGCACAGTGTCGGTTGGGTGACTACCGTTTTGGGCAGCTGCTTTTCCCCACCGGGGGAACCACCAGTTCCAGGTGCCGAACAGCCGCATCAGGGCGGGCACCAGAACCAGGCGGACGATGACGGCGTCGATCGCGACGGCCACCGCGAGGGCGAAGCCGAGTTGTTTGAGTTCCAGCACATCGGCGGTCACGAAGCTGCCGAAGACCACGACCATGATCGCCGCGGCGGCGGTGATCGGGCGCGCGGTGTGGGTCAGCCCGGCCGCGACGGCGTGTTGGTTGTCGTTGCTGGATTCCCAGTATTCGCGGATGCGGCGGATGAGGAACACCTCGTAGTCCATGGACAGGCCGAACAGGACCGCGAACACCACGGTGGGCAGATAGACCTGCAGGAAGCCTGGGCTGGTGAAGTCCAGCAGTGTCTCGCCGATGCCCCATTGGAAGACGGCCACCGTGATGCCCAGCGCGGCGCCGGTGGCCAGGATGTTCATCAGGATCGCCTTGATCGGCAAAACGATGCTGCGGAACGCGGCGATCAGGAACAGCACAGAAGCGCCGAGCACCAGGATGATGACCAGGGGAAGCTTGGAAAGCATTTCCTGGTCGAGGTCGACGAATTCGGCTGTGCTGCCACCGATTTGGATCATCGGTCCCCCGTCGCGGCCGTCCTCGGCGGCCCTGGCCCGCAGGTCACGAACCAGCTCGGTCGCGGCCATCGAATCGAACGGCACAGTCGTCACCGCCGCCACGAGTAGTCGTCCGTCGCTGTGCTGGGCAGGCAGCAGGGTGTCGATGCGCTCGTCTCGCGACGCATCGGCGAGGAATTGCTCCACCAGCGTCCGGTCGTCGGCGGTCAACGCGGTGTTGGCCGGCCCGCTGGCGACGATCTCGATGGGCGATAACATGCCGGGCGCAAAGCTTGTGCTCAACACCGCCGACGCCCGCCCGGATGGTTTGTCGCCGAGTGCGGAGGTCCCCATGTCCAGGCCATATCGGATACCGAAGATCGGCATAGCGGCAAGGACCAGGATGGCGGCGGCAAGCCCACCGAAGATCACCGGCCGCGCCATCACCGCATACGCCCACCGCGCCCATCGACCGGACTGCCCGGCGGCAACAGAGGTGACCTCGGCCGGCTGCATCCGGGTCGGCAGCGCACCCCGGTTGACCGCGGGACCCAGCGTGGCTAGCAGCGCCGGCAGCAGGGTGAGGCCGACGACCAACGTGCTGCTCACCGCGGTGGAAACGCCCAGCGCGATGCCGCGAAAGATCGGCGCCTGCATGACCACCAGCGCGCACAGCGAGATCATCACGATGATGCCCGATGCGATGACGGTCTTGCCGGCCGTTGCCAGCGACCGACCGACGGCCTCGGCGATCCTCGGGTCGACGCGGTGCGTGACGCCGGCGCGCTTGAGCTCCTCACGGAACCGGCTGACGATGAACAACGCGTAGTCGATGCCGACGCCCACGCCGATCATCGTCGCGGTTGACACCACCAGGGAATCGAACGCCGTGACGGTGGTCAGCGCGAACATGACACCGGCGGCGAGCAGCAACCCCGCGAGGGCAACCCCGATCGGCACGACGGCCGCCAAAACAGCTCCCAGCGCCAGCACGAGCAGCCCCAGGGCGACCGGAACACCTATCATCTCGGCACGTTTGACGTCGGAGTTCTGAACGTCGGTCACATCGTTTTGGACCGGAGAGTAGCCGGTCAGCGCCGCGTCGACGTCCGCGTCGCCGCTGTCCGCAACGGCGTCCTGCAGCGCGCGGGCAACCGCTGCGCGGTCGGCCATGTCGCCATCGAGGCCCACCATCGCGATCGCGACGCGCCCATCCGGTGAGATCTGCGTCCGGGGATCCCCCGCATACGGGCCGACGACACTGCGTACACCCGAAACCTGTTGTGCGGCGGCCTGCGTGCGCTCGACCGCGGTGCGGAATTGCGGATTATCCGCGGTCAGTGTCTGCGACTGAAAGACGATGACGTCCTGCTCGGCACCGACCTGGGGGAAATGCTCCGCCAGCACGCGGTCCACCTCGGCAGACTCGGAGCCTTCAACACCGAAGTCCATCCCACCGAGGCGGTCTTCCAGCATCGGATACAGCGCGGCGCACGCCACCAGCAGCGCTGCCCACACCGACAGCACGAGCCGCCGGCGGCGTGCCATTGCGAGGCCCCATCGGTACAGCATCGATCTGGGCGCACCTAGACCCGGGGCCGCAAGCTCGTCGGTCCCCACTGTGGCAATGCCTGGCTGCCTTCTCACGCAGATTTCCCCTTCGATCGCCCGCTACGCTGCATTCCCGCCGCTACCCGATCCAACACATCGCCGGGAACCGCTTCTAACGGTCGACATCGTTAACATCGATACAACACGATGCATCGGGGTCTGGCAACCCGACAAAGGCGCCGAACCCTGGGTGATCGTCGCGGGCCTGGCCGGGGCTGCAAACACAAGGAATTGCAGCGATCACGCCCGCCAATCGTCGTTCGCCGGCGAACACCGCGTTCCGCCTGACACGCTCGCAGGCTGGACACAGATGTAATCGGCGATTCGCGATGTCATAGGCGTTTCGCACGCTAGGGCGCCGGGTAGGCAGCTGCCATGGCTGAGCCATCGACGGATACGCAACAGACCACCCCGGGCCCTGCGGCGGCGATATCGGTGCCCGACACCCTGCGGGTCGTCGCTCAGGTCATCGCACCCACGCTGGCCCAGGGCGTCATCATCCGACGCCCTGCGGCAATGGTGGTCGCCGAAAGGTTACAGCTGGACGGGCGGGCGGTGGCGATATTGAGCTGGCTGCGGGCCCGTCACGGCCGGGCGCCGCTGCTGCTGCGTATCCCTGGCCGCAGCGTGGCGATCCTGCTCGATGCTGGCGATGTCGCTGGCCTGCTGCGCGGTGCGCCCGAGCCGTTCGCGCCGAGCACGCCCGAAAAGCGGGCCGCGCTGGCGCATTTTCAGCCGCACGGCGTCCTGGCAAGCGCGGGCCAATTGCGCGAGAAGCGGCGGGCATTCAACGAGGCGGCGCTGCAGACCCAGCAGCACGTCCATCCGCTTGCCCCCACCATCGTGGGTGGGGTCCTGCGTGAAGTAGCCGCGCTGTTGGATCGCATCAAAGACACCGGCTCGCTGTCGTGGAACGAATTCGCGCCGAGCTGGTGGCGCATCGTGCGCGGCACTGTCCTTGGGGACGCGGCGCGCCCCGATGAGCAACTCACCGACAACCTTGCCCGCCTGCGTCGCCGCGCGAATTGGGCGTATGTGGGGCACCGCGACAAGCGGACCCGCCGCCGATTCGATGCCGCAGTACAGCAGTACCTCGACCGGGCCGAGCGCGGCAGCCTGGCCGAAGCGATCGCCCAGGCTGACCCCACACCGCAGGTCGACGCCGCCGATCAGGTGGCGCACTGGCTGTTCGCGTTCGACGCCGCAGGCATGACCACCTTCCGCGCCCTGGCGCTGCTATCGACTCATCCGGACCACACCGCGTGGGTTCGAGAGGAACTCGATACCGACCTGAGCCAGCCTCAGTCTCTGCAGCGGTTGCGCGCGTGTGCGCTCGACACCGTCCGGCTGTGGCCGACCACCCCGGTGATCCTGCGGGAAAGCACCACCCCCACGGTCTGGCACGACATGGAGTACCCCACGGGCACAACATTTTTGGTATACGCACCGTTGTTTCACCGCGACGCGGGGGTGCTGGACTTCGCCGACCGGTTCGCACCCCACATCTGGTTGGATGGCCGGGCCCGCCAACACCCCGAACTGGTGCCGTTCAGCGCCGGGCCCGGGGTATGCCCGGGCCAAAACGTCGTTCTGCTCACCGTCAGCACCGCGCTGGCCGCCCTGCTGCAGCGGCACCGATTCGAGGTCCTCGCCGGCCCGCCGCTGACACCGCGGGTTCCCGCAGTAGTGAGCCCGTTTCGGCTGCGGTTCGGGGTGCGCCCGAGCGCACCGTGAGCGCCCCCACTTTGCCGCATCGCCACCATCAGTTATCATCGCTGCATGACGATTAATACGCGTGGCCGCGGCAAGCCGGTCGCAACCGAGAATGCCTTGGACCCGGCGGTGGCGTTGTTCCACGGGCTGTCGGACGCCACCCGGTTGGCGATCCTGCAGCGGCTGGCATCCGGGGAGGCCCGGGTGGTCGACCTGATGGGTGAACTCGGGTTGGCGCAGTCGACGGTGTCCGCGCACGTGGCGTGCTTGCGCGACTGTCAACTGGTGGTGGGCCGTCCCGAGGGCCGTCAGGTGTTCTACAGCCTGACCCGACCGGAGTTGATGGACCTGCTGGCCTCGGCCGAGACGCTGCTCGCCGCGACAGGTAACGCGGTGGCGTTGTGCCCCAACTACGGAACCAGCACCCGCACCGGTGCCACCACGAAGAAGACGAAGACGAAGGAGAGCCTCCGATGAGTGACGCCTGCGGCTGCGAGCGCGACAACCCGGCCACCGGCGAGCAGGGCGAGGAGCACGAACCCGAACGGTTCTGGGAAGTAACCGAACTGCGGGCGGCCGCGGTCTCGGGTGTTCTGCTGCTGGCGGCGCTGATCGCCGGCTGGGCCGGTGCATCGCATCCGGTTCAGCTGACCCTGGAGGCGGCCGCGCTGGCGGTCGGCGCCTACACGTTCGTCCCCTCCACGCTGCGGCGGCTGATGAAGGGCAAGATCGGCGTCGGCACCCTGATGACGATCGCCGCGATCGGCGCGGTCATCCTCGGCGAGGTCGGCGAAGCCGCGATGCTGGCGTTCCTGTTCTCGATCAGCGAAGGCCTCGAAGAGTATTCATTGGCCCGCACCCGCCGCGGACTGCGCGCGCTGCTGTCGCTGGTGCCCGACCAGGCCACCGTGCTGCGCGACGGCACCGAAAGCGTCGTCTCACCCGCGGAGTTGCAGGTCGGTGACCGGATGCTGATCAAGCCCGGCGAGCGGATCGCCACCGACGGCGTCATCCGCGACGGACACACCGCCCTGGACGTGTCGGCGATCACCGGCGAATCCGTGCCGGTCGAAGCCGGGCCGGGTGACGAGGTGTTCGCCGGGTCGATCAACGGCACCGGGGTGCTCGAGGTGGAGGTCACCACCACCGCGGAGAACAACTCGCTGGCCCGCATCGTGCGCATCGTGGAAGCCGAACAGGCCCGCAAGGGCGCCAGCCAGCGACTGGCCGACCGCATCGCCAAGCCGCTGGTGCCCGGCATCATGATCGCCGCCACCGTGATCGCCGCGGTGGGCAGCCTGCTCGGCGACCCGGCCACCTGGATCGAACGCGCCCTGGTGGTGCTGGTCGCCGCCTCACCGTGCGCGCTGGCCATCTCGGTGCCGGTCACCGTGGTCGCTGCGATCGGCGCCGCGAGCAAGCTCGGCGTGCTGGTCAAGGGCGGCGCCGCGCTGGAAGCCCTGGGCGCGGTACGTGGTGTCGCGCTGGACAAGACCGGTACGCTGACCGCCAACCGGCCCGCCGTCGTCGACGTCGCCGCCACCAACGGCGCCAGCCGCGAGCAGGTACTTGCGATGGCCGCGGCGCTGGAAGCCCGCAGCGAACACCCGCTGGCCCGGGCCATCCTCGCCGCCGTCGACGACGTGCAACCCGCAACCGAGGTGGAAGCTGTCACCGGCGCCGGGCTCACCGGCCGCATCGACGGGCGGCCTGTCCGGCTGGGCCGCCCCGGCTGGATCGACCCGGGCCCGCTCGCCGGTGAGGTGCAGCGAATGCAGCAGGGCGGCGCCACCGCCGTGCTGATCGAGGACGACGCACGCTTGATCGGCGCGGTCGCGGTCCGTGACGAACTTCGCCCGGAGGCCGCCGAAGTGATCGCCCGGCTACACGAAAGCGGCTGCCGGGTCGCGATGCTCACCGGCGACAACGACACCACCGCCCGCGCGCTGGCCGCCCAAGCCGGCATCGACAGCGTGCACGCCGACCTGCGCCCGGAAGACAAGTCCCGCATCGTCGCCGAACTGCGTCGCGAGCGGTTCACCGCGATGGTCGGCGACGGCGTCAACGACGCGCCCGCGCTGGCCACCGCCGACCTCGGGGTCGCGATGGGCGCGATGGGCACCGACGTCGCCATCGAAACCGCCGACGTCGCGCTGATGGGTGAGGATTTGCGTCACCTGCCCCAAGCGCTCGAACACGCTCGCCGCGCGCGGGCGATCATGCTGCAGAACGTCGGACTGTCGCTGGGATTGATCACCATCCTCATCCCGCTGGCCCTGTTCGGGGTGCTCGGGCTGGCCGCGGTTGTGCTGGTGCATGAACTAGCTGAGGTGGTAGTCATCGCCAACGGGGTGCGCGCTGGCCGCGCGAAACCGCTCTCGGACGCGCCCGGACCAACCGCGCGGCCCGCGCCCGCGGTTGCCCGCGCGGCATCGTGACAACGGTGAGGGCGCTCGCCGTGCGTCGCCGCAGCATACTGCTGGCCGCGGCGGCCGCCCTCACCGTGTTCGACCTCTCGGTGAAGGCTTGGGCGGCAACGGCTTTGAGTACCGGTCCGATCGACTGGTGGCCGGTGGCTCTGCGGCTGGCATACAACCCGGGTGCCGCGTTCTCACTGGCCGCGGATGCTCCCAGATGGCTGCTGCTGGCCGTCACCACGGTGGTCACCGCCGCAGTCGCCGTATTTGCGTGGCGCACCGCCCCGACCGCCAAGCTCCCGTGGCGAATCGCGTTGGCCGCCATCCTCGGCGGCGCGACGGCCAATGTGATCGACCGGGCACCCGACGGGGTGGTCACCGACTACCTACATACCGGGTGGTGGCCGACGTTCAACCTCGCCGACACGTTCATTGTTGGTGGCGCCCTCACCCTGATCGTCCTGACCGTGTTCGGCCATTCTCACCACCACGATCAAGCCAGCGGTGTCCGTTGAGTAGCCTTCCGAGGATTTCTGGATGACTTTGCGCCAGGGGTACCCGCATGACATCGCTGTCTGACCAGGCCCGTCTGATCCGGCGTGGACTGGCGTTGGCGTGGCTCATCGTTGTCTGGGACATCATCGAGGGCGCCGTCGCCGTCACAGCCGGAATCGCCGCGGGATCTATCGCCCTGATCGGGTTCGGCATCGACTCGACGATCGAGGTGTTCGCTGCCGCCATCGTCATCTGGCAACTACGCGGCCATGGCCACGGCCGTACCCGTCCGGCGCTGCGACTGATAGCAGTCAGCTTCTACGCCCTGGCCGCCTACGTGACATTCGAATCGGCCCGCGACCTGATCAGCCAGGACAAGGCCGGCGAATCGATCGTCGGGATCGTGCTGAACATCGTTGCGCTGGCCGTCATGGTTCCCGTCGCGATCGCCCAGCGTCGCACCGGATCCCAGCTCGAAAATCCGGTGCTCACCGCGCAGGCACAAGAAACGTGGTTGTCCAACTCTCTATCGGTCAGCCTGCTCGTCGGTTTGAGCCTCAACGCCACGGTCGGATGGTGGTGGGCCGACCCGGTGGTGGCGCTCCTCGTCGCCGGGTTGGCGGCGTGGTCCGGACACCAGACCTGGGCCGAAGCCGGCGAGCACTCGAGCAAGAAGCTCCGCTGAACCACCCGCCCCGGAGATTCTCCCTCATGCGAACCTGGTCCGAAAGGTGCATGTAATTCGACCGACCCGAACCGTGCTGCAGATGCGCGCCGACCGCGCGACCCGGCGTGCCGCTCTGGTGACATGCCCGCTTCCGGTTTGCGTCTGCGAGCGCGACGGCATCGCGCCACCGGGGCCCGCGATCACGGTGGCCGAGCATGCGCTGCGCGCGGCGATGTGCGCCGCTACCCCATCGGCCACTTCGATCTATCCACGCCGCCGCGGTTCGACCACACCGTCGACGATCAGCTCGCGGTTTCGCACCGCACGCTGCCCGACCCCACCACGACAAGAGAAGCCACCTAGCCCGGATTTTTCGTGGAATGTTGACTGTGGGGGTGTGTAGATAAGCGAAAGTGCCTGTCCTGCAAGGAATAATTGGACTTCTCTACGGT